>NZ_JAMXSF010000005.1 GCF_024124545.1 Pseudoalteromonas sp. XMcav2-N | reverse complement strand
GATAGTGAGACCAATTAAAAATAAGCTTCCGCTCTTGATGACTCAAATGACAGTATTTTTGACCCATTTTGCACCTCCAAAATAGCTAACTTGAACTATAGTGGTGCACTTCAATTTAGAACATAGCACCCCAAATGTAGAACAATCATTCATTGGGTGTCTGCATTCAAACCTTCCTGAATAGCAAACGATTTTTCATGATCTTACCCTGACCTATACACACAATGGATACAACCTATTTTTATCAATACCATAAGTCGATATTAATATTACATTCGTGGTTTATATTTATAGAGAGATTGTTCATGCAAAAATCAATTACGGTAATAGGCGCAACAGGTAACTTGGCTCAACCTGTTATTAGAAATTTAGTTGCTAAAGGCGTTCAAGTAACCGCCGTTGTGCGAGATGTGCAAAAAGCAAAAGCAGCTCTACCTGAAGAGGTGACTTGTGTTTATGCAGATGTAAGTGATTTAGACAGTTTAAAAGACGCATTGAAAGGTACTGAAACTGTTTATATCAGTTTAAATACCACTAGCCTTGATCCTAGTTTGCCATTTCATACTGAACGAGAAGGTGTAATTAACATTGTTGATGCCGCCAAAGAAAACGGCGTGAAACACGTTATGCAGATTGTTGGTATTGACAGCTTACACGAAGAGTTTGCCGCTAAAGGATTAATTTACAAAACGAATCTAATTCGTTTACCGGGAATGGACTACATCAAAAAATCGGGAATTAACTATACCTTCTTCCACTGCTCGTTCTTTTTGGATTCATTCCCAGTATTTATTCAAGAAGGTCAGTTCGGCATCATCGGCGATCATACTTACCCTATCTACTATACTAATACGACCGATTTAGCGATAAACATTTACAACGCCATTGGTAACGACAAAGCTTACAACCAAGCGTTTTCAGTACAAGGTAAAGAAGGTATTTCATTTCCAGACGCGGCGAGAAAATTCTTAGACGTATTCAGCCCCGAAACCCAAATAGCTACTTACCCGATTGCCGCTATTCCAGAGATGGGCTTTCCTGCAGAAGAAGCTGAGTTTATGGAGCACCTGCTCACATATTTTGAACAGTTACATGAACAGCCTGTATCTGAACAAACTTGGCAAATATTAGGTGAGCCAACAACGACGATAGAGTCTTTTGCCAAATCACTTGTGAGTTAAGCCAAGCTCTGGTTAGCTAATGTTAATTTCGCACTTGCATTAAATCGCTCAGCTGTTCAGTAATAAACTTAGCAGCTGGGCCAAGTGCTTTATTATCGGACCAGATTAAATCCACTTCCTGAGCAAAGCTACTCCTGCTGTCGAATGACAAAGGCAAGTTTACAATTTTCTGTTTTGAATTAGTGTCTTTTAATACATAACGAGGCAATACAGCCCAACCAATGCCTTCACTAACCAACTCGAAACATCCATGAACGTTTGCTACTTGCCAAATTTGAAATGAAGCTTGCCATTTGGTCATGGATGAATCTTCAAAACCTTTGATCAATATCTGCCTATGCTGTTTTAAATCTTCCCAAGATACTTGTTTTAGTTGTGATAGAGGATGCTCTTCAGATGCAACACAGACAAATTCCATAACACCGACACCTCTAAAATCAACACCTTCTAAGGGGTTTTCAGGCTGTATTACTATGCCAAGTTGTGCGGTGTCATTTGACACTCTGCGCCATACGTCCTGTACCGTGCCATAATCGATTTCGATATCGACATAAGGGTGTTTTACGATGAGTTGCTTGAGCACATGACCTAGGTTTTCAATCGTTATTTGATTCTCTATAGCGATAGTGAGTTTAGTTTCAACATTGGCAAGCAGTTCATCTGCCGCAACTATTAACCTCTCTCTTTGCTCAACAACCCCACTAGCCCGACCAATTAAGGACTCTCCAGCAGGAGTGAGGATTGGATATCTATGGCTGCGATCAAATAAATCGACACCCAAATCAATCTCCAAGTTTGATACTAAGGTACTCATTACCGATTGTGCTTTGCCAGTATATCTGGCGGCGGCGGAAAAGGAACCACATTTATGTGTTGCCACAAAAGCTTCTAATTGTTCGAAGGAAACGGCCATCTATCTACTTAATGTATATATTCTAACTAATAATATAGTCACTAAGTATATAAGATGGTTAGCAGATAGCAATTTAGACGATGGATAAAAAATGAGAACCAGACAAGAGCGAATCATTCACGCCCTTTTTTATGAAATATTTGCCCTGCTGAGTATTAGCTTATTGCTTAAACCTTTATTTCAACTAGAAATGTCCGAATCCCTGACGATTGGTCTTGCCTTTTCCATATATGCCGTCGTTTGGAATTTAATATTTAACTATGTTTTTGATACATACTTGTTAAAACATCACCCCAAACAACTTACCCAGCGTTCACTAAAAATCAGGATTATTCATGCCTTAGGTTTTGAAGGCTCTATGCTGGTATTGACTCTACCAATGTTGGCTTGGTGGCTAAACGTGTCAATGTTTGAGGCACTAAGATTGGAGTTGTTTTTAGTCATTTACATTACGTTATACACTTTTGTATATAACTACCTTTACGACATTATTAGTCCGCCAAAGATCAGGTAATGCGTAAAGACACCCATTCGAAAGCTTCTAGCACATGACGAACCAGAAAATGAACACATAACAATGGCTAACCGTGTTTTTCCTCACTGAGCGTTGGTTTTGAATGGGTGTCTCTTTTAATTTGGCAAAACGATGCCGTCACCTTGCATGAGGTTGGTTGAATAGCTAAGGTATATTGATAACATTGAGCGTGATTAACTCAATAATTGCTCGCACTGAGTCAGGTTTGCTCGACGCCGTTTATGCAGATGCTCACAGTATTCTGTCAACGCTTCCTCCCGCCCTACCGCACCATGAAATACCCGAGTGAATTGGGTTGTGAGCTTTAGCCAGTTGTCCGGGTCTATTTGTAATCGGGTTAACAAGCCCCGGCTGTCTGTAATGTAACCCCGCTTACCTGCACGCATACATCTGCCCGTTAATTCAACCAGTTGAATATAATAGGTTAACTCAAACGGCAGGCCACTTGGCATGCGCTCACGTGGGTTGCCAGCAAATCGTCTTAAGCTTGAAGGTTGTATCCCCTGTTTTGCATGCTCAATGCGTTTTTTAATACTGGTATAGTCCGATGTTTCTGGTGTCTCTGCTAGTTTGGCTCTGATTGGATTCAGATCAACATACGCCATGCACGCAGCCACTGCCGCTTCGTCTAACAAGGCCTGAGATTTAAACCGCCCTTCCCAGAAACGGCCGGTGCAACCATCTTCTTTGTTGGCTCTGCGTGCAATATCTTCATTCAATACCCGCATAAACCAGCTGATACTCGCAAGGCGTATTCTGAATTCACTGATGTCTGCATCAAGCATACTGCGCTCTGACTCGCTCAGCTCATCACCATTGATGAACTTGTGCGTCAACCAGCTGCCTTTAAACTGCTTATGCCAGCGAATAATAATGGCCTTGTCCGACAGCCTTTGTGCTTTTTTATCATCGACATACAGCACAATATGCGTGTGATTGCTCATCACCGCATAACCACACACTTCAATGCAAAATATCTTTGCCAGCGTCAGCAACTTTTCTTCAACCCAATCCCGGCGGTGTTCATAAGACTTACCTGTAAAGCGGTCTTTGCCGCACAAAAACGCTCGACGAACACATCGGGATATACAGTGATAATATTTGGTATCGGTTAAGCTGACTTGCTTCTTCCTTGCTGTTGGCATTGTCCATTAGCCTCAATCCATTGAGTACTACCCAAAGGTAGACGAGATACCCTCCGCACGCCAGTTTGAGGTGGGTGTCTCTGATCCCTACTCGGTGTCTCTGATCCCTACTCCAAAAACCCAATAAAGGAACAGACAAAGCTGGGTGTCTCCGTATTTCATGCCTCTTTTAACCGCTTCTTTTAATCTCGCTTGCGCTGGTTTTGAATGGGTGTCTCTTTTAATCTCGCTGGAGCGTCCATATATGTCTCTTTTAATTCCTTTTTAAATACACCTTCTATATAGATCTTTACAGATAGTAGCGTTTTTAAATAAGGTGCCTAAAATTTTATCTGGATAATGCTCATCGATTTGATTCGACAAAGTTTCTACAATTTTTTCAAATGCCTCTTCAATATCTAGTGAATTTAAATCAAATTCATAATCATTAGCAACCTTACTAAGATTCAAATCAGAAAAGACCAATAAGGCTATCATTCTGTTTCCATGAACCAGAAAACCATATTCTCTACCGCTTTTTTTAGTTAATGAGTCGATTTTATTATTAAGAAACTGCTCAACAACCCTCAGGCTTTTCACAACATTAGAGACATATACTCCCGTTACATTTGGGTTGAAAATTGATTTGTAAGGAGCTTTTGATAAATTTTCATAAAATTTACCAATTTCCCTTTTAGCTTGTACTGCAAGACTAACCTGATTTGATGCGCACGCTAGAGCTATCGTTGCTTCCGATAAGTCAAATGACTTCACTGAAGATTTGAAAGACTCTGAACGTACAATATTGTATTCTATACCCTCGATAGCTAATTCAGTTCTTAGTCTTAATTGCTGCTCATCTAGAGATACGAAATCACGATTCTCGATTCGATTTTGCCTGTTATTCGTTTTTGTAACATTAGCTCCAAAGTCATCTCCAGCATTTTCCAATGAGATTAATTTGATTGGAATTTTGACTTTTTCCAATTTAGATAATTCAGACTCATCAAAGCCACCAACAGTACTAACCGTCTGGGCCCCATTAACTATACTGATGTTTGCTGCTCGAAACGAACCAATATCCCTACCGTTACCACCAACCATCGATTTCTTGATACTATCAGCAACCAATGTGACCCCGTTATTGAAGTACCAAAACTTTTCTGGCGTTTTTTCAATAGTTGTACTTATCTCATCATTCACATCCGTACTTCCAAGCATTTGACGGATATTTTTCGAAAATAGACGCTTCCCTTTTGATTTATACCAATTAAAAACTTCATCACCGGACACCATCCCAAAGAAAGCGGTATGAGGTTCTTCTACTTTACCCCATTGTGATAAACCTATTTCGAGATCTATGGGCTCCCCTTCCATACCCCCAGCAAGACTAGCATGTACTTTAGCTTGGTTTAGTTGATGAAATGTTACGACATCTTCACTTACGCCGTCACCCGCATCATTTAGCTCAGCGACCAAATCGTTCATTACTCTTTGGCTATGAGTGCTAATAAGTTGGTTTCCAGTGTGGATTAAGACAATGTCAAATTTAGTGTCATATGCAGTCAACGCCGTTTCTATTAGTGCTTGCATATTACGTGTTTTATCGTTAAACCGTGAGAAATCCAAGCCTAAAAGGTCAAATACACCATCTTTAAATTTACGCATGTCTCCACTTTCTGGCTCACCTACCCCCTTCTTAGACCATTTAGATTGAACCAAAATCATTCGTTTGTTAGCTGGAGAGTAATAAATTGCATCTATGCCATTATCATTTGCACCATCGATAACAGAGTTTGCAGCTTCAACCTCATTCGCTCCACCGATACAATAAACAGCGTATGCAGCTAAGCACCTAGTCAGAACTTTCGTTCGATACTCTTGATCAGACGGATTTAGATCAGAAACATCAACCTTACTTTGAAATAGTTGCTCAATTTTATTAGCTATCTGGTTTACATGAATAATACTCATTCTTACCAACTTTATTCTAGTTTGTGTTAGTTCTACAAAGCTAAACCCTCACCCAACGGGTTCGGTTTAAACTGTTGCATGGATTATAATAGATTGATAAGCAACAAAAAATCTCACTATAGAAAATGGATAAAGGGACTAAAGAATTAGCACCAATCTAAACTAGATTTAACGCCCAACTAACCAGTGAGGTTTGCTGGCACTTAGTTTTGCGCTTTTTGCAAAACGTGTGACCGTAAAGCGAACCCGCGTTTAGTTGCTTGTTAAGCAACAACTACACCATACTTTTTATTAATTTTTAGCTCTAATTTTATTAGCTCTTTCAGCAGCTTGTTGTGTTCTTTTTTCTCGCGGATTGAAAGCTCTATTTCACCATGTTGAAAAGCTCTTTCACCTCGATTCATAAATTCAAACATTTTACTGTTTAGATGTAAAAATTTCTTTACTACAGCATCATCAACAAGAGGTTTACGGATATTATCAATTTGTTTGTTTTTATATCTAGTTTGCTCATCAGGAATAAATAATATTTCTTTTAGCTTAGAAGAAATATGCCTTGGATTAAGGTCTATGTATTTGCCTTCTGAGTTTAACCATACAGCATGAAATTCAGCTTCAATGAATATACCTTCTTTTTCCCAGATAGCCCAACCTGTGACTGATGTTCCTCCTAGTTCCTCAATTTTATCTTGAACGAGCTGGAAGCACTCATTTTCATCCTCTTGATATTGAGGTTTACACACAACTGAAACCGGTTGTGTACAACTAATCTCAGAGCAAAATTTTTGAACATGAGATTCAGAAAAGTTTGCAGCCTTCATTAAGCCTCCTTGTTGCCCAACAGCTTATTAGTGTAAACACCGCTTAAACCCAGTTCCAAAAACCGTACAGATCCACAACTAAATTAATTTATTCATAATCAGAACAGTAACCTACCACTATTGTACTAGTTACTCAAGCCAAAACAGCTCAGTTCAAGCGAACAATACTCAGAAACGGTACCCCCAATCTCCACCCAACAAAAAAGCGCGTAAAAACGCGCTTTTTTCAGTCTTTTAATCTTTGAAGATTAAAGTACTTTAACTGGTACCGCTTGCTCTGAACCGAACTTAGTTGTCAGTTCTTCTTCAAGTGGGGTGAACGCAGTCAGGTCGATGCCTTCAACAGCTGCCTGGTACTCGTCCATAGTTGGGAAACGACCCAGAATCGTTGAAAGTACTACCAGTGGCGTAGAGCCAAGTAGTGATTCGCCTTTCTTCTCGTTAGAATCCGCTACAACACGGCCCTGGAACAGACGCGTAGAAGTTGCGATAACCGTGTCACCTGGTTCTGCTTTTTCCTGGTTACCCATACACAGGTTACATCCAGGACGCTCAAGATACAGGATGTTTTCGTACTTATTACGTGCAGCAGTCTTCGGATTTTCATCGTCAAACTCAAAGCCTGCGTACTTAGCCAGTACTTCCCAGTCGCCTTCTGCTTTTAGCTCATCAACGATGTTATACGTTGGTGGCGCAACAACCAGTGGTGCTTTGAACTCGATTGAGCCGTTTTGCTTCTCAAGGTTACGTAGCATCTGTGCGATGATCTGCATGTCACCTTTGTGAACCATACAAGAACCAACGAAGCCAAGGTCAACTGGCTTGCCATCGTAGAAAGAAACAGGACGGATCACATCGTGCGTGTAACGCTTAGAAACGTCTTCGTTGTTTACATCCGGGTCAGCAATCATTGGTTCAACGATTTCGTCCAGGTTAACAACGACTTCTGCGTAGTACTTAGCATTGTCATCAGGTGCAAGTGCTGGTTGCTCACCAGAATTGATACCCGCGATACGCTCATCGGCCAAATCGATAAGGCCTTGTAACGTCTTCGCTTCGTTCTCCATGCCCTTGTTGATCATGATCTGGATGCGGCTCTTAGCCAGCTCGATTGACTTGATCAACGTTTCATCGTTAGAGATACAGATTGACGCTTTCGCTTTCATCTCTGCAGTCCAGTCAGTGAAAGTGAACGCCTGGTCAGCCATCAGAGTACCAATGTGTACTTCGATGATACGGCCCTGGAATACGTTCTCACCGCCGAATTGCTTCAGCATTTGTGCCTGAGTCGCATGTACCACATCACGGAAGTCCATGTGCTTAGCCATGGCACCTTTGAAGGTTACTCTTACAGACTCTGGAATTGGCATTGCTGATTCACCAGTCGCCAGTGCCAGCGCAACAGTACCTGAGTCAGCACCGAATGCCACACCTTTAGACATACGCGTGTGCGAGTCACCACCGATGATAATAGCGCGGTCATCCACAGTAATGTCGTTCAGTACTTTGTGGATTACGTCTGTCATTGAGTGGTAAACCCCTTTCGGGTCACGCGCGGTGATCAGACCAAACTTGTTCATGAACGCCATTAGCTTAGGAATGTTCGCTTGCGCTTTTTTATCCCAAACAGACGCTGTGTGACAGCCTGACTGATATGCGCCGTCTACCAAAGGAGAAATCGTAGAAGCAGCCATGGCTTCCAGCTCCTGAGACGTCATTGGACCTGTGGTGTCCTGAGAACCAACGATGTTCACTTTAACACGAACGTTAGAACCAGCATGAAGTGGTGTTTCAGAAGCAACACCTACTGCGTTACGGTTGAAGATTTTCTCAACCGCAGTCAGACCCTGACCTTCGTGTGAAATTTCTTTTGAAGCCGCGTAAACAACAGGGGCTTCAATACCCAGCGTTTCGGCTGCAAACGTTTGTAGCTTCTTACCGAATACCACTGCGTAAGAACCACCGGCCTTCATGAACTCTACTTTTTGTGGAGTGAATGAAGAAGATACATCAACCAGCTCTTTGTCACCGTTGTACAGCTTCTGTGCTTTAGTATCGATAGTAAGTACCGTACCAGTCGCTACAGAATATGCTTCTTCCAGTACCGGATCGCCGTTCGCGTCAGTCACTACGTTGCCGTTTTCATCGGTTTTCTTCACCCAGTTTTTAAGGTCAAGACCGATACCACCGGTTACATCAACGGTTGTCAGGAAGATTGGTGCAATACCGTTAGTACCCGCAACAACTGGTGCAATGTTGATGAATGGCACGTACGGGCTTGCTTGTGTACCTGCCCAAAGTGCAACGTTGTTCACACCAGACATACGAGATGAACCTACACCCATAGTGCCTTTTTCAGCAATCAGCATCACTTTTGCATTTGGGTGCTTCTTCTGCAGCTCAACAATTTCTTGCTGTGCTTCAGGGGTGATCATACATTTACCGTGTAGCTCACGGTCAGCACGTGAGTGTGCCTGGTTACCTGGAGAAAGTAAGTCAGTTGAGATATCACCTTCACCGGCAATATAAGTAACAACTTCAATTTTCTCTGCAATTTCAGGCAGCTTAGTAAAAAATTCAGCTTTCGCGTAGCTTTCTAAGATGTCTTTTGCAATTGCATTGCCCGCTTTAAACGCCGCTTCTAAACGTGACGTGTCTGCGTCATAAAGGAAAACCTGCGTTTTAAGTACGTCAGCAGCTTGCTTAGCAACCGCTTCGTCGTTGCCCAGTGCAAGGTCAAGTAGTACCGCAATTGAAGGACCGCCTTTCATGTGAGAAAGCAGTTCAAATGCAAAGTCCGCAGAAATTTCAGCTACAGTTTCTTCGCCCAGGATAATTTCTTTTAGGAATTGTGCTTTCACACCAGCTGCGCTGGTTGTGCCCGGAAGCGTGTTGTAGATAAAGAAGTTCAGAGAATCTTCACGGTGCTCATGCCCTGCGTCTTTGATTTGGGCAATAATTTCAGATAGCAGATCAGCGCTATCGATTGGTTTTGGACTCAATCCAAGTTCCGTTTTACGGGTTTGGATTTCTTCCATGTACTCATTATACAAACTCATATAAACCTCGTCAGGCAGTAATACGTGTAGATAGAACCGCGCTATTCTACCCTACTTTGCCGTTTCACGTAATCATTTAACTAAAAAAGCCTGTTTTAACGTCACTTTTCTAGTCGGATTCACATTCAGCGTGAGGCTGCTTTATACCAAACATCATCGCTTAGCAAAAATGTAAATGTGAAATTCCGACTAATTGTCTAGTGTCGACGAGCGCGCGTTTATGCTGCTAAGAACTTACACCTGACCAAACGACTCTTAGCTATCTGCGGCATTATCGCTGAGCACTAATGTCGTCAGTGAACGCCTCACGGAGCGGGATACGGGCGGCGTAGTTCTGCCCACGCGACCCATAAAGACCAGGTTTTTATGCTCGGGAATAAAAGACTTATAGAGGCGCTGACATGCCTTTGCCCGCCTGCAAACGGATTTATCGTCTGTAAAAGTCACATCGTTGTCGAGGTAACGGGAAAAAATAACCGGTGTTAACCCCGGCTGTAAGCCAAGCTGCAACGCATCGGTCATTAACCAGAATCGATAAATCGCTCGCCCGGCAGCCAGATAGTCGTTCTGTAACTCAGCCGGATGTGGCGCGCACAGGGTAAAATGTGCACTCGAACAAATGCCTGGGAGCAAATCTAACTGTATTCTGGGCGCGAACGTGCCAAACAGATATCGATTTAAAAAGGCAACCCGGCTCCATTTTTTAAACGCCCACTGCATCAGCTGGCCCGTGCCTTTATCTATACCCAAAGCTTGCTCGGGTATTTTGCTGTCGCTAAATTGCTGGCCCCAATCAATGATCTCCTTATGGACGTGATAGGCTTCTTTCATGGTCAATCTGGTTTTCGCATTTTTAAAGTTTAACCAGGCACACCGCCATTTTTGCGTCAGACTTTCATATAAGTACAGCTTAAAGCCAGCAGGCAAGCACTGCTGCAACGCGGCTTTTTCCTCATCCGTTAACGCCCGGGTCCCCATTGGACGACGCTGCACTGTGCGGGTTTTCACATAGGGAAGCAATGGATCCGGCTTTACGTTACTGTCCTGCTCTAATTCAACCTGATAATGGATCGTGTCAGCGAGACCTTCTGGTATTTGCGCAGCGGTCTGGTTCACAACCGCTCGGCAATGGTAGCGACTGGCCGCAATGTCGATGGCTTCCAGTAGCATGCCGTGCGCCAGCTCGCTGGAATGTCCATCCAGGTCATACACACTATGATCACGGGTATTGCTGGCATAAATGATAAATGTTGTGTCACTGAGCAGTTTAAAACGCCATGGCTGGGTATTGTCGCCACTGGGCGCCCACTTAGCCAGCTCAATCACTTTCTCCGCCGTCGTCATCGCATTGCTTGCGGGCACAGACTCAGAAAGCCCGGCGTCACTTTTTGGCGTCTGTAATTTTTTCCTGACCAGTTTGAACAACCACTGTTGTAACGGGTTACGATTACCACCCGGCCGCCATACTTTCTTCATTTTATTACTGAAGGCATCAAAATGCAGGCTACGCGGCGCGCAGATAACCGTGCCACGATTAAGCAGTATTTTGGCAACCTGAGCGACTGCCACGCCCGTTGCCAGCTGGCACCCAACCACAGTCGAGGGCCCTTTTTTATTCGCCAGGTCCACCGTGGACGGGTCAACCAGTGCCTGTTTTTGCAAATTGGCGGGTGTCAGGCCCAGATAAAATCGAATGTACTGTTCACTCTCTGTATATCCCGCAAGGTCAAAGTACTGCTCAAACGACATCTTACCGGGCAGGAAATTGATGTACGCAGTCCCCATGCCAATGGGCGCAGCCGTCGTCGCCGGAATTCCCTGCTCATAGCACTGTGCAAACACCCGCCGCCTGATGCTCAAAACAAAGAAATCCAGTGCATCAATATAGCAATCAACATCCGCTAAAAACTCACCCAGGTTCTGCTCTGTCACCCCCTCACTGAACCCTGTGATCTCAATCTCCGGATTGATTTCTCTGGCCATACGGATCATGGTATCGAGCTTCTTTTTACCATAACTTGCCGTCGTCGCACCCACCTGACGATTAGTGTTTTCACACCCAAACTCGTCAAAGTCGGCAAGGTTAAAACGTGTAATACCCAGCCTGACCAGGGCCAGTAAATGAGAACCTCCGACCCCGCCTAACCCGGCAATGGCCACCTTTTTACGTTTTAAAATCTGTTGCTCCGTGGAAGTCACCCACCCAATGTTTCTGGAGAAAGCCAGATCATAATCAAAATGCGTATTCATCATCATTCCTCAGGATAATTCACAGGCAAGTTCAGTATTGTTTAACTGCTGAGACAGCCGACGCTCCACGGCCTGGTATAGCTCACTGAGTACATCACTGCGAAGCTGCTGCGCCTTAAATTCATGCGTATCAAAGTGGTAAACCGCCCTGCGCCCTCGGTGCTCAATATCTTCACTGAGCCTGGTCAGGGTCAGACCAAGCATTTTGAGGTGTCTGCTTAACTTCGGACTGGCTAATAATAAGGTGCCCCGACAACCATGCAGTTTGGCAAGGGCGATACAACAAAAATACAAGCTGACCGACATCAGCTGAGTATGTTGAGACGCAGGCTGCGACACAGTACCAGGCTCATCCTGGCGATAATCCCTGATGTTTTTGCGCCTTACATCAGGCAGCAATGCCAGCCGGGAGCATTCACTCAACGTGCCCGACTGCAACAAAGGCAACAACAGGCTTGTTTTTAGATATCCACCATACTGGTCCTGACTGGGTAAGGTTAATGACGAATGAGGCGAGGGAATGATCAATCGAATACACCCGATATATTCCTTGCTGGGCTTGTGCTGCAACAAACAATGAATGGAATGATCGTCATATTCATCCCGCTCCAGTTGCGTTTGCTGCCTGGCTTCCCAATTCAGCTCATCACAATAGACTTGATGACGGATAGTAAAAACTGCGTCCTTTTGTTTTTGCGACTGCGCAAGCTGCACATCAAACGTTCGCATAAACTCAGCGCCAACAGACATAGGTTCCATATTTTTCCTTCCTAACCTGAGTATTCCCGATGGCTGTGCAGTATAGGGTCGGCCTTTTTTTTGGACTTGGTAGAAACAACGATGTTGTGCGGAAAAAAGGGCCACATAGGACCAACGGGGATGGACGCCTCACTGTTAATACGTCAGTCAATCCGTTATGTATGAAGGCTATATTTAAAGGCAAGGTTGAACGCGTATTTTCGCTGGACAGCTGGCAACCTCTCACAACAATTCGTTTAAGCTTTGGTGAAAAGCGCAGGGTTAACCATGCGTGTTTAATATGCGAACAAAAGCAGCAAAAAAACTGATTGAACAAAGAAAAGTGCATCACCCGCCTCTGACAGCGCTGCGCATCATTCGCCCACCGCTGATTGATGCTTTGTAATCTTATGATCAGCATTTAATGCAATGTAACTAAAAAAGCATAAAAACTTGAGCGGTTATAAATTATAACGAATTCGAATTTCGCATCGAATTTTCCACCTTTAGTATTGCCGTCCTTTTCATGGGCCAGACAACGTAGCCCGTATAGAAATCAACATATAAACAGGAATCTCTATGTTAAGACCGAGTACTCTGGCAGCCAGCATCAGCTTGGTGCTGGGCGCCGCCGCTTCGTTTCAAATTAATGCAGAAGAAAGCCAGGCACCCACAGCCAGTAGCACCACAGAAGTGATTGAAGTCACAGGTACTCGCCGCAGCTTGCGCAGTGTTGCTGAAAGCACAGTACCGGTCGATGTGATCAGCATGGATGAAATCACCAGCTCAGGTCAGCTTGAACTGAGCCAGGTTTTGACAACGCTGGTACCCAGTTTTAATTTCCCTAATTCACAACTGGCAGACGGGACAGATCATGCTCGTCCTGCTGTGTTACGCGGATTGGCGCCAGACCATACTTTGGTGCTTATCAATGGTAAGCGTCGCCACGCCAGTGCGCTGCTCAATCTAAACGGTACCGTAGGTCGTGGCTCTACAGCGGTAGACCTCAATACTATTCCAACGGCTGCAATCAAGCGCATCGAAGTTTTGCGTGACGGTGCCGCTGCACAATACGGCTCAGATGCCATTGCTGGCGTGATCAACATTGTGCTAAACGATGCCGACGAAGGCGGTAACCTGTCCGTCACTTACGGTGAATACGATACTCAAATGGCCGGTTCACCTCAGCTGTTGCGTACCTACGAAGATGCCGAAGGCAACCTGGCATTTGACAAAGGCGCAGATCGCGAGCTGAACGATGGTGGCACAACAACCATCAGCGGT
This sequence comes from Pseudoalteromonas sp. XMcav2-N, assembly GCF_024124545.1. Taxonomy (GTDB): domain Bacteria; phylum Pseudomonadota; class Gammaproteobacteria; order Enterobacterales; family Alteromonadaceae; genus Pseudoalteromonas. Next base: position 322,996 of record NZ_JAMXSF010000005.1, on the reverse strand, counting down.
AATATGGGTTTTGCATTGGGCGACAATGGCTTTATCAATGTGGCTGCTGAGCTGCGTAACAAGCAGCCGACCAACCGCTCTGGCATCGATGAGCGTGAACAGTATGCCCGGGATGAAAACGGTAAGCTGGATCCACGAGAATTTTCGGCTGAGCGTTATAACCACAGGTTTGGTAAAGCCGACATCGAAGATTTCGCACTATTCTACAATGCGGGGTACACACTTAACTCCGAGCTGGACCTGTACTCCTTTGGTAGCTTCTCAAGCCGGGATGGTAATTCCGGTGGTTTCTTCCGTCGCCCACAAGATAGCCGCAACCTGACTGACGTATATCCTGATGGCTTCTTACCGCAAATTGACACTGAAGTACGCGACTATAGCTTTGCAGTCGGTGCTAAGGGTGATGCAGGTGACTGGCAGTACGACATCAGTACAAACTATGGTCTGAACGACTTCGGCTTTGGCGTATCAAACAGCCTGAACACGTCAATGGGTGCAAGCAGCCCAACAGAGTTTGACAACGGTGCTTTGGTCTACAGTCAGCTGTTGGTTAACGCTGAAGCAAAAACCGAGCTGGACTTAGGCCTTTATGATAGTGTGTTTGTGACACTGGGCAGTGAGTATCGCCGCGAAACTTATGAGGTCCAGGCCGGTGAGTTAGCCTCTTACCAGACCGTTTTGGATGCTAACGGACAACCGGTTGCCGCTGGTGGCGCTCAGGTTCTGGCTGGATTTTCACCAGAAAGTGCGGTTGATGAGTCACGTCATAACATCGCCTTGTTTGCCGAATTGGATACTTACCTGACAACAGACTGGAACCTGGTTCTGGCAGCGCGTTATGAAGATTACAGCGACTTTGGCTCTACACTGACCGGTAAACTTGCAACACGTTATGTAGTTAATGACCAACTGTCACTGCGTGGTGCACTGAGCACAGGATTCCGTGCCCCTTCACTGGCGCAAACTTCCTACAAATCAATTGCCACGGTTTTTGAAGACGGTGTCCCTAACGAAGTGGGCTTGTATCCAGTGGATACCCCAGCGGCTGTTGCACTTGGCGCACAACCTCTGGAAGCAGAAGAATCAGTTAACCTGACTGCCGGATTCATCTACACCCAGGATGCGTTCAGCCTGACGCTGGATGCATATCGCATTGATATTGATGACCGCATTGTAATGTCAGAAAACCTCAGTGGCGACGCAGTTGAGCAGATCCTGCAACAGGCGGGTGAGTTTAACGTACAGCGTGTGCGCTACTTTACCAATGCTATCGATTCTCGTACTCAGGGCGTAGACATTGTAGCGACCTATCGCTTTGACCTGGCTGATTATGGCGATCTTAATCTGAGTGCAGCGTTGAACCTTAATGACACTGAGGTGACCAATGTGAAAGCGAACCCGGCAGAGCTGGCTGCGCTGGGCGAAAGCTATCAATATTTTGCTCGTCGTGAAATTGAGCGCTTTGAATCCGGTACACCAGATAACAAATGGAACCTGGTTGCTAACTGGCAGCGTGAGCAGTGGCAGGTCATGATTAAAGCAACCCGCTACGGTGAAGTCACCGACCCTTCCAGCACAGTTGAAAAAGATGAAGTACTGGATGCCAAATGGATCACTGATCTGGAAGTAGCGTACAAAGTCAATGAGCAATGGCGCGTTGCCCTTGGTGCCAATAACCTGTTTGATCAATATCCGCAGGATACCGTCAGCAACATAGGGTTCAGTAACTTTAACCAAATCTTCCCATACTCAGCGTTCTCGGCTTACAGCACAGATGGCCGCTTTGTGTACGGTAAGGTGTCGATTAACTTCTAAGCGAATAATAAAGCCCGCAAATGCGGGCTTTTTCAACTCATTATAGTTCTATCTTATTACATGCCACTGGGTTTGCCTGCCCGCTAAGTACCAGACCTGCTTGCCATCAAATACCGCATCTTGTTCCAGCTTAATTTGGATCCACTGGTTGTCCCACTCCGGTAGCTGCGTTTTTATGTTTCCTTCAATGGCATAAACCGTGTTTGGATGCAGTTTCCAGTCTCCCTGTACCGGTGTCGGCCCCTGATTATCCCACATACCAATGGTTGGCCCAGGCGCATGACCGACAAAACCGAGTGGATGGGTATAAGTACTGCTGACAATCCCCGCCGCTTTACTTTGCTTAATGGTATTGGCCAGGATCTCATTGCCCGTTAACTCTGATTTAAAGTTACTGGTTAAGATATCCTGCCAGCGATTACCTGTCGCCATAGCCTGTTTCAGGCCCGCTGGTACATCGGTTTCATGAAGCTTGAGCACATAGCCCATTTCCTGTGTATCCGTGCACTGATTCAGATAACAAATACCCACATCGGTGTGGATAATGTCTCCCGGCAGAATAGTCCGGTTGTATTCACCAATAAACACATCCTCTTTGCTGGTTTTGTCGCCCTGACGTTGAATATTTACGTACGGCTGGAACCAGGGTCTGAGCTGTAATTCTTCAAAGCGTTCGCGTAAGTACCATTCAACGTCTTTGGTGGTGGTCACGCCAGGTGTGATCACCTTATTGGAGAATGCTTCTGCGATCACACGTCGAGCCAGTGTCACCGCCTGCGGGTATACATTGAGCTCTTTTTGGCTGCGCGTTTCCAGCCAACGGATCACCAGCTTTTCGGCGCTCATCAGGCGCTCCTGATATTTGCCTGGCAATACATTCAACAGTTGCTTGTGTAACCCGACACTTAGGCCATCGGCCAGTGCCCAGTCTTCACTCACATTAATCCCAATGCGTTTCGGGTCACGCTCGGCAATCACCTCAGCCAGACGCTGCCACTGTTGCGCCTTTGTGCCCCCTTTCCATACTGTCGGATACAACTCGCCAATGGGGTAACGGCTCACGCTAAAGCGCTCGACGCTGCCATCCGCTTGTTTTGAAAACACCAGTAAAGTGGTACGGCGCGCTGCAAACGTGGGCTGCGGAACCAGGGTATAAAACAGCTTGTCTTCGCCATATTCACGGTTGATGACCAGCCACATATCCAGGTCCACCTCACGCATCAGCTCAGGAAGTAAGTTATCCAAGCGATCTGTCACCATATCATTGATGGGTTGCACGCGCTCCCTGAATGACAACACATCCGGCAACGCCGATATTTGACGGCCCTGTGCATATTCCTCGGCCATAGCGGGAGTGCTTATCGTGCACAAGCTCAAAAATAATCCCAAAATTCTCTGCATAATCGTCCTGCTCGTTATTTATACCAATTTGCTTAATTAAGTGTTCTATTTTGAGGCGAGAAAATATGGTCGATAACAAGGCAAAAATTTTGCTATTCAGTTGTTCTAAATGAGAAATTTTTAACACTGTTAGCGTCATATTTGCTCCGTCAAATTGAACAGGTATTAAGTGAAATTGGTATTATGTTGTTGTAAGCCGCAGCCAGCAACAGGCTGGGTATTCTTGCTAAACGGTTTTCAATCTTATTGCAGAATTTGGGGGTCAGCAAACGATTCGGATGAATTACACAGAAGGTGGTCCGGCACTATGGCTGATATAGTGCCGGAGGAAAAGGGTTAGTAGATCACCAGTCTGATCGCCTGTGAGATGATTAGCAGCTCTCCTACACTCTTAAATTACTTTGTTTCGCTTAATATTTGCAAATTATCAGTAACACCTTTGGCCATCGGGATCAGGAAAATTTGTGCCTCTTTGAGGCGCTTGGTTGGTACACCAAGAATGTATTGATCACCAAATGTGTACATAACATCCGACTCATAACGGCTTGTCTGACGCCAGAAAAGGTCGCCTTTCTCGTTATAGCCATCAAGTACTGAGTGAAATTGACATTATTGTCTCCGGGCAACAAAAATATCTCCGTAATCACTGTGCTCAACATGCATATATACCCTGCGACTGTCACCCATATGAATGATGATGTAGATATGGTGCTCTTTTTCCCCATTCTCTTGATGAAAGGTGTTTACGAGGAGAGAATTTTCACATGTCCAGGTCCCGGTTCTGCTCTCAACTTCACCGCCTCCCTCATACACCAGCTTAGTTGAAAAAGTGTTGTCAGCCTTGTACTGTGAATCCCAATAGTAGCCATCTTCATCAGCTCGGGTACGAAAATTCCCGCTCCAGTTACCCACCATTCCTTCGCACAAATCTGTGGTTTTTTCAGGCATATTTCTGATCATAGTGTTAAGCTCCAAAAGAAATTCGTCTCTTGATTCTCTTAACTTGTTTTCCTCAAGCGTAAAAACAAAATACACCATAGCAACAAAAGCAATAGCAAAGCCCACTCCAAACCCGACGCCCCAATACAGAACCTTTTTTATCATCTATGACCTCAACAAAGCTAACTAGTAATATCAGAGAAGAAAACATATCACACTCAGCGTATCTGTGTGATGTTAGATGACACACTAGGAAGGTCGCTTAATCAACACGTGCATTTTTCTCACATAAAAACGACGAAGCCCGCATTAACGCGGGCCACGTATCGCCACTCACAAAGCTGAGTATTTTTTAACTGCGCTTAACTGACTAGTAACTCATCATGTTGATTAAAAAGAGTTGAAGCCTCTAGTTGCTGCCCTTTGACGATACTGAAATGTCTGCCACCAAAACGCACCCGGCCTCGCTTACGTTCAATGAGCGACTCTGCCATTGACTTGTCTTTCATCCTGTCGACAAACTGTTTACGGGCACGATGGATCTGGATATTAATGTGGCTCTCGGTCAGCCCCAAATCACGGGACAGTTGTTTCACCGAGACCCACCCTTGTGATGCATCATCGACCTGATGCTGCATATCTTTTATTTTATATCTGGCCAATAGTGCGGTCAGGTAATGGTGTGTCCGGGTTTCAAAATCGACTTTTTCCTGAGCCTGTTTTACCTGTAACTCAGCATATTCCTCATCCTGGCTCAATGTAAAATGGTATTCCAGATCGCCGGGATCTGTATCTGTGACTTCTGCTGTGCACTCCTGTTGACTTGCCCGCGTCTGGATCAGACTCCATACCTGCTGCGCAAAACGCAGTTGCTCACCATCAGTAATACTCACCGGATGTTCGGAACCAACTTCCTCATAACACCAGGTTTGCTCAGCGCTATTAAAATAGACTATTAGCTCAGGATCAGACTCACTTGGCAGCAAATGATAATTCTCCAGCTGGATCACAGGTACCTGTCCATCAACAAGCTCATCGTGACTATAAGGCACCAGTAAGTCCTCTGGTGGTGCCAGATCCGTTACACTGAAGCTATGACTGCTTGAATCTGAAAAGCGAATTTCATCATTCACATTTAGAGCAACATCCTGGTTATAGGGAACTCGTGCGTCATTTAGCCAGGTGCCGTTACGACTCAAATCTCGTAAATACCAGTACCCTTGTTGCCATTCAATAACGGCATGAATACGGGAAATAGCCAGTTCGTCAAAGCAACTGTCCACTGAATGCTTGAGCCGCCCAAATCGGTGAAAGGACTTTAAATACAAATATTTAGATTGCTGTTTATGTTTTAACGTGGCCATGTTCGCTCCTCGATAACTGTTCCGGGCTGCCGCCATAGCACATCAATCGACCTGACCCGGAAAACTGTTCCTTAATAAGCATATCACTGTTTCGCAAAAACACCGATTTCACCACATTACACCAAAATATTGCCATATCTAAAACAATCTCATCCGACCTACTCACCTGATAGACTGGCATTTGATTTGCTTAACCGTTACTATTGCTATTCGGTACATGTCGTTCTTTTTGCACGTCATTTTTCCGGCGATACATATGCCCTCCAGGCATTGCCACTCCTAAGGTACAAGATAAAAAAGAAAATGGATAAATCGCAGCCATCAACTAACTCAGAGCAGCCCAAAGGGGAATCCTCCATTTCTCAGCAGACGGGTTTGCCCGAACACTATCATGTTATAAAAATGTTAGGCGAAGGCGGAATGGGCGAAGTTCTGTTGGCGCAAGATATCCGGCTCAACCGTAAAGTGGCAATAAAGCGCCTCAAAACACAGGCTGCAGGCACCGAGGTCTCTCTCGCGGTCGCTGAGGCACAAATTCTTGCCAGGTTAAACCACACACACATAGTTCAGCTTTACGACATAATAACAACCTCTGAGCAAGTTTATCTGGTGATGGAATACGTCGATGGCACCACATTGTTTTATCACCAAAAAACTCAGATACTGAGCCTGGAGCAAAAGCTAACCCTGCTGATTCAGGTTGCAAATGGTATTGCAGCCGCTCATCAGTGTGGCGTGATACATTGTGACCTAAAGCCCGCTAATATCTTGCTGGATAAGGATCAGCAGATAAAAATTACCGACTTCGGTATCGCCCGCATCACACACTCACCCCAGACTGCAACTCACGCTGACACAGCACAAAGCCACGCCAGTATGACCGCCACTTCGCCCGAACAGCTTAAAGGCGAAGCACTTTCACCTCAGTCGGACCTATTTGCTTTTGGTGTCCTTGCTTATGAATTGATAAGCGCCCGCCACCCTTTTGGTAAAACTCAGTTGCGTGAGCGTATATTACAAGGTAAGCATGACGATGCCGCGGAGATCTTGCCGGCTCTGCCTGAACCACTGATTCACCTGTTAAATCAGCTGTTGTCGGTTGACCCTGAAAAACGTCCGGCCAATGCCAGACAAGTGGCCAAACGACTTGAGCAAATTCTGATAGCAATCACACAAAACGCTATCATGGAACAAGAAACTGTGCCTTTCGAGCCTGATGTATCGGCACCAGTTGCTCCACAGCCACCTCATACACAGCCAAATAAGCGCGCTAAATTCCTCGCTATAATCGCTTGCTCCCTGATGTTTGTAGCCATATTAGTCGTCTGGCTGTTTAGCCAGCCCCCGCAAGAAAAGCGATATGTGTTGGTGCTTAAGCCTCAACTTACCCTGACAAAACAGCTCAGTGACGAGCGAACAAAGAGCACCCTTGCCAGCGTCGATCACGCGCTGCGCCAGCTCATCATTGACGGAAAGCATACTGAATTGATTGCTCACCGCCCGGAGGCGGAACACTCTTTGCTCCAGCTGGCAACAACGACGGGGGCAACAGACATAATCAGCACTGAGCTTACCTGTAGTGAACATAGCTGTGAAACAGTTGTAAAACGGCTGGGAGGCGAAAAGTGGACCGTTCAGCAGCAGATCAGCTGGCCAATGGCACTCACCAGTGAAATAGAAAACTTTTATTCCACCCAAGCGCAGGCTGTCAAACTGTTTCCTGATCTAACGCCTAACAGCTTGCCTCTCGAAACCATCAGGCAGCAAGATTACCTGAGCTATCTGCAAATTTACCAGGATGTGTCTAACCAGGGTGCTTATAATCTGGGCAACCTGGACAAGTTACGGCAGGTGCTGACGAATTCCCCCTACCTGTTTGCGGCCTATGGACTATATAGCGACATAAGCTTAACGGTATACGATCAGACCAAAAGAGAAGAATTACTAACACAACTGCGCGCTACTTTGAGAAATGCACCCGCACGTTACAAGCAAAAAGCCATTTTTAACAAGGAGATGATGCTACTTGCCCTGACCAGCCATGATGAGGCCTTGTTCGAAACGCACCTCGCGCTCGCCCGGGCACGACATTTTAGTGTTTACGACATCGAAGTGATCCTGTCAAAACGGGCCAAGCAGCAAGGCGATCTTAAAGCGGCAATTGCACACCTTCATGAGGCTATGGCACTTAGAAAAAATACTTCTATCATGTTCAACCTTGCGAATACCTACTATCAGAATGGTCAATTTGAGCGAGCTAAGCACTACCTAAATGAAGTACTCACACTCTCTCCAGATGACTATTTAACGAATCAATTGCTTGCAGATATTCACCTTGCAGAGGGACATATCGAACAGGCTATCGAACGTTATGAAAAAGTCGTGTCGGTTGACCCTCAGCCCTTTGACATTAATGTACTGGCATTATGTTATACGCTTAACGGACAATTTGCCAAAGCACTGGAAACTGCAAGGCCACTGAGCGAAATAGAAAACAATTCTCTCTTTTTACTCAACCTGGCTGATATAGAGAAGCTCAACGGAAATATGCATCAGGCAAATCAGTACTATCAACAAGTTATTGAGCGCAATGACAGTTCAAAGGACTTTTATGATCTTCTGGATGCCGCTCAGGCTCACGCACAGATTGGCAACCATGAACCTGCAGTAACCTTGCTAAACGAAGCGATAAAACAGTCACCAGACAACAGTGAATATGCTTTCACAGCCGCGCTGGTTTACACTCAAATCGGCGAACTCACATCAGCATTGGTTAGCGTAAAAGCGGCAATGTCTGTCGGCTATGGCGTCGTATGGTTTAACCTGCCATGGTTTAAAAATCTCTGCCAAAGAGAAGAGTTTGTTGGAATTGTTTCTGGCTACCCTGGCGCCACTTTATGTACAAAACGTCAACCCTAAGGTTGACGTTTTCCAATCCAGGAAGTCTATGCTGGTTTATCGCGGCGCACACCGATACGCGGATCTTGAGAATAGAAAATTTCGTTAAGTGCACCAGCTGAATTGTTCAGCCTCACAGCAACAAATCTGAAGTCAATATCATCAAATTTGCCTGCTGCAGATGCCACGCCATTTAGCACGTTCTTGATAGTCAAAACCAGCGTTTTACCTTGATTCTCAATATCAGTCGTCAGCTGATAATCCTGTGAGTCCTGCTCACACGATAAAGAAATACCGCTTTGCCAGAAGCGCCAGTCACTATCTGCACAATCTTCCATCTCTACAATGAACACAGCCTGCTGCTTCGAGATCAAAGCACGACGCGCATTCTCAGAAATGCCCGGTATGTCGCCCAGATTAAACACGACATTAAGTTGAGTACCTTGGGGGACCGGTCTATATTCTCCACTTTCACTATCGTAATACTGCAATCCCCAATCTTCAGTGGTCGTTGTCGGGCTGAGTCGGAATAAATAGTTTTCGCTGTTTAGGTCAAAGCTTAAAATTTCATTTTGCATTTTAGTCACTCCTTATTGGTTTTTGCGCTCAACAAGCTTACGCTGAGTTTTTTAAAAACACCAATAAAATCCGACAATTATTAATGCATTTAACACAACAAAATAAACTTTCCCGTTCAACATGCCACATGTAATGTCGGTGTAATGGTTACCAGCAGCAAATCCCTTCATAGTATCAGGCAGTAAAGTTGACTGACTAAGTTATGACAATGGCTTTTGAACATAAAAAATGCTCTGGTGTATCTGAAAAAGCAATCTATATAACGGGTGTTCAGGTAAGACCTGACGGTTTGGACGGGGCTAAGCTTATTGCTATAGGTGGTGAAAGAGCCTTTCAGGCACATCTGGATACCACACGGAAAAATTACCCTGCGATAAAGCTGTTACTAAGCCTGTCACCCGATGATAACGGCCTGCGCTATCTGAGTCAGGACATCAATGGTCGTCAGGTATTCTGCCAAAGTGTGGTTGAATTTTTGCAACAATATCAACTTGACGGGCTAAATCTGGATGCCGCGTTTTATCATGCCCAACTTGAAACGCAAGCCATTAGTGGGAGTGCCCATTTTCAGAATATTGCCGTCATCTCACCGCATGATTTTGATGCACTCTTCCTGGGTTTAAAATACCAATTTGACCAAGCTGCTGTGCTTAACGGGCAAACCTATCTGCTCACACAGATCTCTAACAGTACAGCACCTTTACTAAATCATAGTTATCCGGGCGAGCTGGCACCGAGCAGTGACATAGCTGGAGAGATGCAGGCTGCAACAGAAACGTCGTCAGACCCTACTCGCCTGAGCAAGGAAGAGGCTGCATCCTTGAGTGGTGGCAGTGCCACAACCAACCTGCGCGGTGTCGTCAGGTATCATGACACACCACTGACCAGCGCGCAGGAACGTGATTACTTCAGGTACAGCCGCTAATTATACCAATTTGCTTAATTAAGTGTTCTATTTTGAGGCGAGAAAATATGCTCGATAACCAGGCAAAAATTTGCGAACTCATACCTTAGGTAAAGGTTCTAAATGAGAAATTTTTAACACAGTTAGCGTCATATTTGCTCCGTCAAATTGAACAGGTATTAAGTGAAATTGGTATTATAAGTTAGAAAACTACCTGTGTATGTGAAGGTTGTCAGCTTGACGCAGCGAGTTCGACCAATGCATTCAGGGCAGCCTGCGCATGTTCGGTTTTAACAAAGAGATGATCATGATAAAAAGCAGCGACCACATTGGCACTGATCCCGTGTTCGGTCAGGCACTGCGCCACAGCTGCAGTCAGCCCTACCGCATCTAAACTGGAATGCACGCTTAAAGTTAACTGTCGAAAAGGCCCCTCAAACTCAAGCCCATAGGACTGCGCTGCAGCTTTTTCAACTATCAGGGTTAACCCTTCTTGCTCCCTAAATGTTGCCAGCGGATGAAGTGGTGCATACTCTTCTAGACTACCTGATACGCTACAAAAGACATATTCTTCTGGGTTTAGAATCGGCTCCATCGTTTTAAGAAGCGCTGTCAAATTTATAATGCCTGACATTATTTTCTTTCCTTTATTATTAGCTTAGCGAAAGGTACTAGTTCACAGAACCACGCAATTGCGTAAATCGCGCCTGATAGTACAGAGCTCTGTCTACATCACCAGCATCATTATAATATTTTGCGGCAATGTCGAAACACTCTATCAGTCTATTGGTTAACTCAAGCGAAGCAAAGTGCTTTATAGCAATATCAAGCGCATCCGGTACCTTGCTCTGCTCTGTGGCGATACGCCAAACCAGATTGTGGTATATTACAAATGACAGCACCTCTATATTGTTCAGCGCTTTGTCGGCTTTGAGCTTGAACAGTGTCTGAATGTCTTTTTCAGCCTGTGACCAGTCAAGCCTGGATGGTGCATATTGCCAGCCAACCCAGCGATAATAAATGCGCCTTTGCGCATCGTCGGCGAACCGGGTTTGTAATTGTTCTACCAATGCCAGCGCCTGAGCTTGCTGTCCTCTGGCAAATGCCAGCTTACTGCGCATAAAATCAATTGCCGGTTTCAACTCTGTACGCTCATTTTTATCAAACATCACCGCCTCGGCAATTTTATCTTCGGCTTGTGTTGTGTGTCCCTGGCTAATGTATACCGCAGCCTGCTTGAGCCGGGCCAACCCCATTTGTTGTGGATCGTGCCTTCTGCTGGCATAGCGATACGCATTATCGTAATAACGCAATGCCAGCTGATATTTCCCCTGCTGACGCTGACTGTCTCCTTGCGCCAGCCAGGCCGCAGCTTGGCGTTTGAATCGGGTGACCTGATAGTCTCGTTCCGGTGCCGAAGAACAACCTGACAGCCAGAGCATGCAGATCAGAAATAGCCAGACCACTTTAATCATGCATTTCTATCTCCCCATTTTTTACCGGGGTACTGATCCCGTCTCTGAATACCGGATGATTATTCAATGCCTCCAGAGTTTTTTCCATTTGTTCAAGCACCTGCTGCACACTATGAACAGTCAGCGCAAACTGTTCACGCTCACCGTGAACATCTTTAAGCATTTGCTGCATCACTGTCAGGTTGGCATTGAGGTTGTGAAGCACCAGAGGTAGCTGACTATCGGTCATCTCTTTGACAAGTTCGGTGGGCTGTCCATAAGTGGTTAACGTGCTTTGTGCCTGCGTTAGCATGCCATCTGTCTTCACCAGCGTTTGGTTTAACTGAGCGAGTAATTGCGGCATTTGGGCAAGCCATACCTGGCTTTGTTTTAATGTTTTTTCAGCCTCGGGCAACAACTCACTTTCACGCAACTCTTCGCTGACAATCATGATATGGTCACTGATTTTGGCAACCCTGTCGAGCGCTCTGAACAAAGATCCAGCTTCCGGGTTATCCTCTTTTTGCAGGTTCTGTAACAGCTCCTGAATACTGGCTAAAATAGATTCCACATCGTCTTTTGAGCGAGACACGTAACCCGCCGTCAGATACTGCTGGCCTAATGCACTGTTAATATGGGGTACCAGTGCCCCGGCAGGCAAAGCCACAAAGGGGCCGACTTTATCGGGCTCAGGTAAAATCAGGTCTAATGTCGTGACGTCATCAAAAATGGGGTGTTGCTCACCGGTCAGCAACGCATATTTCACCACTTTAGTGCTGTATTCCTGAAATACCCAAAACTCCACGTCAATTTCGTTGTTTTGCAAATTTAGCCGGTAATCATCTATGCGCCCAATCTCCATACCTTTAAAGTAGATCGCCGGTAAGGCGCTCAGTCCCCGGGCATTATCCAACACGGTTTTGTAATAAACCTTGTCTGCAAAAGTGTGATTATTCACCAGGATCATGATACAAAACGTGGCTAGCAACAGCACGCCGGTAAGGCTAAATGCTATCACTATCCTATTGGCATTTTTGGGCTTGTGCTGCATGCGCTCCCCCTGACGCTAATTCTTCCGGTAACCCAAGCTGAAGCTGCTGGTCTGCTAAGCTCACGATCAACTCCTGGCGATTAGAGCAGAGAATTAACGTTGTTCCTTTTTCTTTGAGGTGCTTAAGTAAAGCCAGCTCATGACGGCACCAATGTCTGTCCACCTGCGCCATAGGGGCATCCCAAATCAACGCCTTTGGCTCCATGAGCAAGGCTCTCGCTAACCCAGCCAGAGACGCCAGCCCTGAGGAGAGTCGATCGGTGCGTTGATCCAGATACTGAGTCAGACCAAACTCTTCACAGATCCCGTACACCTTTTGTAGCTTTTCATCGTGACTTAAACGGCTATGGTGACGATTCAATGGCAGAAGCAGGTTTTCTTCCAGAGTCAGATTAGATATCAACGCCGAAACCTGAAAAATAACCCCCAGATCACGACGAAAACGCGCATATTGCAGCGCAGTCATTGCTGGCATTGCTATGTCATCAATCAATACCGTCCCTTGCTGAGGTCGGGTAATGTCACAAATGATACTGAATAACAGCGACTTGCCACTACCTGAGCGACCAGTGATCAGCAAGCACTGCCCGCTTTCAACAGTGATGCTGATATTGGCCAATATGGGTTGTTCAGCCAGGCTGTGACTAATATTCCTAAGTTCTATTTTCATCACCAGTCACTCATTAGCGCAAAGTACAGCAAAGTGAACAGTACGTGGATAATACACAAGGCAATCAATCCGCGGCCAACGGCTTTTATGTTTCGCTGCGGCACCTCAGTGATCGCACTTTTGACGGTCAGACCGTGATAGCTGGCTATCAGGCTAATCATCAACCCGGAAAATGCGACTTTGGCCAGCATAATCAACATATCCAGCCAGTGCAGTTGTGCCATGAGCTTAACAAAGAAAGTGCTCACTGGAATCGAGGCAAACGCATTACTCACCAGGTAGCCACCAAAAATGCCACAGGCAACAAAGTAACTCATCAGCAGGATCAAAGATGCGACCATACCCAACACCCGGGGCGCAACCAGATATGAAATTGGTGACACCCCCATTGCTATCAGTGCGTCTATTTCCTTACGCACCACCATGTTCCCCAGTTCTGTAGTAATTGCCGTGCCTGAACGAGCCAACACAACAAAACACACAATAAAAGGACCGAGATCTCTCACAATTGTTGATATTAAAATGGCGTAGATCCATTTGACCTGGCCAATAGAAGACAACAAAGGATAGCCCTGGACAATGATCAATGCCCCGATTAACAAAGCAATCAACATGACCAGCCCAAGGGCTTCAACTCCGGTGAAGCGGATCTGTCGTAATAAGATTTCCAGGCTAATAGAACGGTTGCGATGAAAGACTAAAAAGTCTGAAACCACATAAGCCGAAAAAGGCAAAAATCCATAATTAATCATTACTGCTCCCTATTGTATTGGTACAACAGACACAGCATGCTCTGGCCCTAATTGATTCAGTTAACTTTAAGCGTAGCAGTAATTTGATGTATTACAGTGAACAAAAAGTGATTACTTAGTGAACTGTGGTTGATGTTGATAATTAGCACGCAAGTTGGGCACTCAGAGGGTTTTTTCCATCGTGTAATTAATCAAAGTGACGCCATGCCTCACAATTTCGTTGCGTTTTACCATTGCAAAACCGCGCGTGGCAAAAAAGCGACGTGCAGGTTTAGAAGCTTTGACATACAAACGGGGCAGCCCCTGCTCTCTGGCCTGCGTTTCTAACTTACGGTAGAGCGCGCTTGCAATGCCCAGCCCCTGAAACTCTGGGTGCGTATAGGCGCAATCGATATGACCATCATCATCCAGTTCGATAAAACCTGCAATACGTCCGTTTAGCACGGCAACCCAGGGAAGCTTGTTTGCCAAGCGCTTTGACCAAAATGCATAATCGGGCGGTGTTGGCGCCCATACGGCTTTTTGCGCCTGAGTGTAGTCGTCTTTAGCAATTGCATGCACTGCACTATGAAATAAATCTGCAATTTCTCTGGCCCAGCTACTTTGATACCGCTTAATATCCATACAATACTCCGTACTCAAAGCGCCAGTGTACCTCAGGTTTGCACGTGATTTAACAGTGATAGCAGACAAAACCTGACGCCAGTCATTGCCTGCACTAACCGGGTGAATTCTTCTCGTTTGATGCGGGTCAATGTAGCATCAAATGGCTATGCTAGGATAATCACTCTAATCGTGCTCATCCAGTCAGGGATATTGTTATGACAGACATTCAAACTCCAGATGCACCAGCCAATCTGCTGCAAAAAAAGCGGCTCTGGCTGCAAATAGTGGTTGCGTTGATACTTGGTATCACCATAGGTTTACTACTTTCTCCGCAGGGCATGGCGCTGGTCAGTCAATCGGCAGCAATGGACATTGCTCAATGGGTAGCGCTACCCGGGCGGGTGTTTCTCGCCCTGATCCAAATGGTTGTTATCCCGCTGGTACTTTCCTCGATCATTCTTGGTATCGCAGGTAATAAAGATACCGCGTTTTTAAAAAAAGTTGGAGTTCGCATCTTACCTTACTTTGTTACAACCACTTTCGTCGCGGTCATTCTGGGCCTGGCTGTGGTTTACCTCATTGAACCGGGTAACTATGTCGATAGCGCTCTGTTTAGCGCAATTGCCGATCAGCCTGCGCAAGTCGTGGCGACCCAAGTAACGCAGACCTCGCTGCCAGATAAAGTGGCGGCCATTATCCCGGCGAATCCCACTCAGTCCACACTGGACAAAGACATGTTCGCCATCGTCATTTATGCCAGCTTTATTGGTATGGCGTTGACGACATTGGCCGCACAGCGCAAGGCACTGATGATAGATTTTATGGACGGGATCCAGTCTGTTTCGTTACAAATTGTGAACTGGGCCATGTTATTGGCTCCCCTTGCAGTGTTTGGTCTGCTGTGTGATATAACGATCCGCATTGGCGTAGATGCCCTGATTGGCGTATCCGCTTATGTGGCCACGGTATTGTTAGGACTCGCCGGGTTATTACTCATTTATACCCTGGTCGCTTCGTTTGTTGCCAAAGTACACCCCATGGCCTTTTTAAAGGCCATCCGTAGCGCGCAATTGCTCGCATTCTCAACCTCCAGTTCTGCTGCCGTTATGCCATTGTCAATGCGCACAGCCCAGGAGCAACTGGGTGTAAAAAAACCGATAGTGCAATTTATCATACCACTTGGTGCCACCATCAACATGGATGGAACGGCACTTTACCAGGTGGTTGCGGCTATTTTCCTCACTCAGGTTTTCGGTGTGGATTTATCGGTGAATCAGGTGATATTACTTATTCTCACCACGGTGGGCGCATCCATAGGCTCGCCCAGCACACCTGGGGTAGGCATCGTGATCCTCGCATCTGTGCTCGCTACGTTTGGCATACCAGCAACTGGCATCGCACTGATCCTGGGTGTCGACCGTATTCTGGATATGTGCCGTACGGTGATCAATGTTAGTGGTGACCTGACTGCCTGTGTGGTGATGAACCGCTGGTTGAGAAATGAAACATCTTTGGTTGAACGGGTGCACATAGGCAACGATAAGGTTGTGACCAGTTAACGTTCGGGGCGCTAGGCTCAAATTATTGCTTATGCGCCCATATTCGCTGCAAGTGAGGTACATATGCTTTGTCCTCACTCGTGAAGAGTGCCTCACTTATCAACACATTACTTACCTTGTAAACTTTCAATCTCCTGCCAGATTGATTCTGCCTCTGCAGTGAGCATCGCATAACCACGAATATCACCATTACGCTGTGCATGCATGGCTTGCTCTAGTTTGGCATCATAGGCCTTACGCAGCTTTTTGACCGGATCACGTTTTAAGAACTGAAACATTGTTAGATTTTCCTGATGGCAAATTTAACCTGTTAAACGAGCCTCAAACCTCTGCGGATCATCGCATAGTCGGAACTATACCTGCTCAAAGTAATAATAAGCGCCGATAAAGGCCCACTTTTGCACACTGTAATCTGCTGTAATTGCCCTCATGAATGGCATGACCTATAAAGTTCCAGATTAGACCGATTCGGACAATCACAACGGCCAACCCCTGATCACCATTCGCGAACCAAAAGGACCAATATCATGACTGAAATTTCGACCATGCCTTTACCTGCGCCTATAAATTGGGACGAAAAAAGTTCGGAAGCAGAGCTACATATACTGGGCCTGGATGGCGTGTTTTTAGAAAATCAGCTCAATTTGCTGTGGTATCTCGAGGCTCTGGCAGAGGTATGTTCTGAGGTAAACCTTGCCAGACGCAAAGATATCGCAACTTTCTGGCAGCCCTATTTATACAGAGAGCCCGGATTTACGCTGCAAAATTTCTTTTCTCAATGGTTAACTTATACCCCAACACCGGACAACCCGGGTTTATACATCGAATACTGGGACTACCTGGTCAATACCGAGTCCGGTTTAAAGCTGGCTAATGACGGCTATTTCAGAGGCTGGTTTCGACAGTTTCTGAACTTTCATGGTGACTGGATAAACAGCACATCGTCAACAGACACATTAAGTGCCTGGATGACATATACAGGTACAGAAGAGCACCCGTTTAATATTGATCATTATGAGCGCCCGGATCCACATAGCCCACAAGGGGGGTTTCAGTCTTTTAATCAGTTTTTTTTACGTAACCTCAAGCCCGGACAGCGGCCTTTGTGCAACTGTGCAAGTGACAGTGGTGTCGTGATCTCCCCCTGTGATGGTGGCGTGTTTTTTTTAGAGCGCGGCAGCAATGAGCACAACGATAGCCAGGCAAGCAATCGCTACTTGCTACCGGGTAAATCGGGAGATCATTTTAATCTGATTGAAGCTATCCCCGGTTATGGCCGCTGCTTTGTCGGTGGTCCTCTACTTGACATTCTGCTCTGGTTTACCGATTACCACCATTTCCATGCCCCCGTATCCGGCACCGTCATAGAACAGGGTTTGTATGAGGGCTCTTATAATTATGACTTTGACAATTTTAACCCGAGACACCCCTATGATCCGCTACCACCAAAAAACAGCGACAAAGTTGGTTGGTACCAGAAACTGGGTAAGCATCAGCGTTATGTCTGGGTGATTAAAACACCCGATCTGGGGTTAGTCGCCATGGTTGCGATTGGCTTTTGGGGTGTGGGCAGCATAGTCAACGCCATTGAAACCGGCGCAGACATTGAAAAAGGCCAGTTTATGGGCCACTTTGGCTATGGCGGCTCTTCTATCGTGCTGGCTTTTGAACCAGGCCGAAACTATCAATTTAAAGTAGGCGATCAGCCTGTGCGCGGACCGAATGAACCAACCCTTATGAAGGTAAGAGAATGCCTGGGTCGCGCTGTGCCGCCACTTGAGTGGTAATGGCAAGGAATCAAGATAGATACAACCCCGGGGACTGGATTTGCCTGTTAAGATAAAACCAACAGTCCCCGGCATCCATGCGACAGGTATTGTTCTCCACTGGCGTCCTTGCGAGGGAGAGGCACGCAATAGATGCAGTATTAACCTTGCTTGACCTCTAACATTGCGTCCATACCATAAGCGCCGTAGATATGTTGCATCGCCTTTTCTCTGGCTTCATTGACAGCTTTAATAACTGGATTCAGACCGGTGCCGTCTACCGTTGTTCTGAACGGACGTGCTGAAACTTGCGTCTGCAATAACTGTAATACAGCGTCAGCAACCATTTGCGGGCTGGGTGCATTTTCAGCATCGTGACCCTGTTCTGTACCCGCCCACATTTGTTCTGGTGCATCAGCATGTTCGCCATAACTTTCAGTTACAGCTTTATCACTGGATCTCAGCAAATTCGCACCAAAGTCTGTGCCAAAACCACCAGGCTGTACGATGAGTGACTGAATACCAAACTGAGACAACTCAACCCGATAGTTTTCCGCCAGACCTTCTACCGCATGTTTGGTCGCGTTGTACGAACCCAGGAATGGCAACACGAACTGGCCCAAGATACTGGAAATCTGGATTAAAGTGCCCTGCCCACGCTGTTTCATATGCGGTAATAAAGCCCGCGTCATACGCTGTACACCAAAAACATTGATCTCAAACACACGCTTGAAGTCTTCAATGTTAAAACTCTCTTGCCAGCCAAGCGTACCAACGCCTGCATTATTAATCAAAACATCGATATGTCCTGCCTGCTCAAGTGCAGCATTCACGCCCATTGCAACACTATCATCGTCGGTAACATCAATATCAATAACATGAACCCCTTTACCTCTGAGCTCGTTGGCAACCGATGCATTGCGCCCTTGTGGGTCGCGCATAGTGCCTGTAACCGTAAAGCCGTGGTCTGCCAGTGTATTCGCAATAAGATAGCCAAATCCGCTGTTTGATCCGGTCACTAAAACTGATTGTGTCATGGTATTCTCCAGAATTTTTAAATTTTGTCTGTCTGGCGTACAGCTTGAGACAAGGCAGCTGTACGCATTTTAGGCTACACCTGAATGTAGATTTATTGTTAGTCCAACTGCTTAAGAAACGCCTGCGCTACTCCAACTGACGACTTGTTGTTCTGACCGGTGATCAGCTCACGGTCGATAACAATATGCGGATGCCAGTCTTTTTCACCCCGAGAATAATCCCCGCCGGCTTTGGTCAGCGCGTCTTGAGGCCAGTAATACAATTCGTCACCCCCGAGATAATATTGGGTTGCAACGGCTTCCTCAGAGTTACTGAATGTAGTCATGCGATATCCCTCATAAACCCAGCCCTCTGCGGGTTTGGTATTTTTGCCTGACTTCATTGCTACTTCGAATTCAGCGGCATTTGGCAGAGCTGAAAGCAAGGCAACCGGGCCATGGCAGACCAAACCGGTGGGTTTTTTCTGCGCATTAAAGTGGCGCAAAAACTCCCCCAGCTGTGGGTTAGCAACCAGGTCACCCAGTGGTGCGTGGCCACCCGGCACAAAGACCGCATCAAATTTATCAATACCAATTTGTTCTATGCGGGCAAAACTGACAACCGGACTGTCGGTCTTATCATCAATCTTGAGTTGGTTGAACAAGGCCTTATGAGCCTGATAATTCGACTTGCTGACGTCCAGAAAATGATCGGGTGTATCAGATACCGGGTCGAGCCTCGGTGCCATACCCTTAGGTGAAGCAAAGGTCAGTGTGTGACCTGCATCCAGAAATAACTTAACCGGTTCCATTAATTCGTTCAGATAAACGCCTGTCTTGTAGTCGTAACCGTTTTTCAATGTCATTTGTGCCGTGTCCGACATCACTACCAAAATCTCATCGGCCAGACTCAGTGGGCTTGCAATCAATGCTGTCAGTGCTGCGAGTGTTTTTAATTTCATGTTCATCTCCTGAAGTTTGATGACGTGTGTTCTTAACTTGGGTCTAGAATAAGTCGCCCCGCTTCATTAATGAAATTAATTGCTTTAATATAGCCATGAATATAAATAATAACTCTGGGAGGGTAGGCGTGAGTAATATTTCGGATATCGAGCTCAACCAGCTGCGTCTGTTACAGTTAATATTTGAGACTAAAAACCTCACACGAGCCGGTGAGCGTGCGGGTCTGACACAATCAGCAGTCAGCCATACGCTGAAAAAGCTGCGCCACAGCTTTAATGATTCGTTGGTTATTCGACAGGGCAATAAATTGATCCTGACCCCACGTGCAGAATACCTGCAATCCCAGCTCAATCGCTGGTTAAATGACTTTGAACGCCATATTCTTACTCAGGAGCAATTTAACCCAGCTCACTCCAGTCGTACTTTTTTTATCGCCACCAGCGATCTGGTAGAGCAATCACTGGCCCCGGTTTTAATCCCACATCTAAGCAAGGTGGCCCCTAATATTCAGGTGGTATTTGCCAAGCTCGATAAACGGGGCTTTGCAAGCCAGATTGAAAGTGGTGAGGTTGATTTTTCAATCAGTGTTATCGAGTCTAGCCACCCTGCTCTGATGGTCACCACCTTGTATAAAGACGACTATGTGTCCGTAGTAAGGCAAGATCACCCTTGTCTCAGTTCTGTACTCGACCTGGCCAGTTACTGCCGCTATCCACATATTCTGGCGGGCACTGGTAAAGATATTCGGGGAACCGTGGACGACGCGCTGGACAAACTGGGACATACCCGCAAAGTTCAATATAAAGTGGCTAACTTCTCAAGTGCCCCATACATTGTCGAAACCAGTGATGCCATATTCACAGCACCACGCAAATTCATTGAGGCAGTGAGTGCCAAGTTCAACATTGCAGTGTTTGAGCCGCCGCTGTCAGTCCCGCCGTTTTCGATGAAAATGTACTGGGATATTCGCAACAAAGACGATCAGGCAAGTCGGTGGTTCAGACAGGAAATCATCTCTGTCGCGCGTCAAACAACTCCCTAGACAATACAAGTATTTGCTCAGCTAAAAAGGCGCTGATCATATTAATTTTATTGGCAAATACCTGGCTTGAAGCGGAAATTCCTGTAATAGCCTGTAATGGTTTAGCGGGTATATTTGGTCCATTATTTTTGCATACCGTTATCACTCGCACTCCCTCGGCTCATACAGCAGGGAGTATGCGCGTGACCTTTGAATTAACCCGTCGAAATGACATCGACATATCACTCTCATCAGAGCCTGTTGTTAATGATCGGCGCAAAAATAAGGACTGTGCAATGACTAGCAAGACCCAACAATCATCCGTTCGCCCCTACCCCGAACTGAAAGGCAACGAACCCACGGTACCTCAGTTCGGAATACTCGATAAACTTCATGGCACCTGGGTTAACTGGAAAGGCGGCCCTAAAGGTTTGCACACTACGCCTATGCCCTCTCCCGGCACTTCATCAGAAACCGTATTTGGGGTTTTTCATTTCAAATCGCAGCAATACCGGGAGCAGCTAACCTTTTCAAAGGTAAACGCACCGGTTCGCAACCGTGCAGGCTCTAATGAACAATTTAATGGCCCGGTCAAATACGAAACAGCCATCATAGATAACAACAACGATCTGCAACATTTTGAGAACGGCATGTACTTATGGTTGGGCGATAATACTATGCCATGGGAAGAAAATGGTCAGTATCAAAACCCGCGTACTATGTTCTCTCGCCCTTCAACCGCTGCAACCGTTGATGAAGACGGCGGCGTTCCGGTCATTGGCCCTGGCGAACAAGGTCCTCAATTTGTTCCACCTCACTCCATTTCTCGCTCAGGAGTGATCCCCCATGGCACCACCATTCACCTGACAGGCAACGTTACCCATTTTGATCAGAACCAGAAACCTAAGCCACCTGAAAGACCTGAAATAGCAAAGCTTTGGGAGCAACCCTACCTGTCTATCTCTCCGACTATGGGTATAGATCCCGAACGCGACCTGATCCCGGGCAGCCTGAAAAAGCCAGACTGGACGACCAAACCACGGGACGAGCAAATAGACTACCCAGACCAACCTGAGGCGCACCAGGGGGTAAACAGTGCCCGCGCCTATTTCCTGAATATCTTTAACTACAATAAGTATGGTGCCAAGTTCCCCTACACAGTTCAGCCAAATCTGTTGCTTTCAGAGTTTAATGAGGGGTTAAACTTCAAAAGCTATGATCTGATCGAATTAGACAGCCAGCATGATACTGGGGTACAGGGTGCAACGGTCAATAATGTCATGATTGAGCGCTACTGTCGTGTGGTTCGCATGCGCCATCGCATGTGGCTGGAGCGCATCGAACTGGAAAATGGAAAAGAGATAGATCAGTTGCAGTACGAGCAAATCGTGGATTTTGAGTTTATGTTTGGTGCCAGTGGTGAAACCACTCAGTGGCCGCATATTCAGGTCAACACATTGCGACGTTTGGAAGATATCCCTGAAGAGGATCAATATGAAGCTATCAAGCTGCCAGAAGAAGATGAACCCGTTGCCAAACCCAAAGCCCGGGTACATTGCATGAACCATAAAGCGAAATAAAGCAACCAGACTGAGTGCAACTTCTGTCAGAGCAAAAGCTTGCAGTAGTCGCACTTATCTAATCATGGTCGCTTTTTGGTGTCTCTCAAACATAATGCGGGCAGCACAATCTGCGATAAAAGCTGGTGTCCTGCCTCTCACAACAGAGGTTTTTTGCAAAAACGCGGGTATCAAGTCGCCGGCGCTGTGTTTTTCGAGACTTATTTGCTGATGCCGATCCAGTTGAAAAAATCCCAAGGTGCGTTATCAATGCATAGCTGATGCTTTTCCTCCCAGTCTTGGTTAATTGTTTGCCTGGAGCGTTCAACAAGCTCTCCGCCAGTGAAAGCATACACCATCGCATCGTACGTATACCCCGTTTGAAGTGGTTCATCATCTTTGGTCTTGCAATATGTGGGCACCATATCACCCAGTCGCACCTCTATCTTTTCACTAAACCAGCTTGCTTTGACCGGATAAGCGCTTTGACCAAAAAATGGCACGGGGTCAATTAAAGGTGGGGTCTGAGAACATGAATCCTGCACCAGCGAGGTTAACCAAAGCTTACCTTCCCTTAATTCCCAGGTCCCTTTGTAGCCTCGCCAGTTCGCTGTACACCACCCTCTGCCAACCAGCCTGGACTGAATGTCATCGTAGTTGTAAAGTGACTCGAG
Source organism: Pseudoalteromonas sp. XMcav2-N (assembly GCF_024124545.1). Classification (GTDB taxonomy): domain Bacteria; phylum Pseudomonadota; class Gammaproteobacteria; order Enterobacterales; family Alteromonadaceae; genus Pseudoalteromonas. Next base: position 300,005 of record NZ_JAMXSF010000005.1, on the reverse strand, counting down.
GGGAAACAGATCTATGCCATGCGCTTGCCCTTCGACAACAAAGACTTCCCTGACTTGGTGTGTTGCGAGGCACACCCCGCTATATAACAGCAGCGCAGGTAAAAGGTAGTTATGCATAACGCCTCACTATGCCCCTAATCGGGCGCACACTTATCAGATACGGGGTATTTAAACGACTTACACGTGTATAAACAAGTGCTTTAGTTTTCATACCTATCATCTTACCGGGTTGAGCAGGGTAAGGTCCGTTACGCTTTTGGCACTTCCCCTCCCCACAATTAAGATTATTGGATGGGTACAACGAAAAATAACAAGTAAAAAGAACTAAATTGGCATGCATACTGCTTATCCATGTCGGCTGTTCAACCTGACAGCACTAAACCAAGTCTGTGGTTTTTAACACTGAGCCTCAGACACTTCATTTTTTCCTAAGGAGTAGAGTAAAATGAAACAACTTTTAATTTCCAGCGCCCTGTTGGTTTGTGGTACTTTTTGTCTTTCTTCTCATGCCAGCAATTTAGACCCTCAGCTTCAGGCTAAGCTGGACGAAGCTTACTATCTTTACGATTCCTGGCACTACCAGGAAGCACTGGACAATGTTCACTGGTTGGTCGAAAAAGGCGTGGCGCTCGATCACGATTTTTATGGCTACCGGCTGGGTATCGTTTTTCCACTTTGGCGTAATCTGGCGCAGGATTTTGAGCCAGCTCGCATCAGTTTTAATCAGCTACTTGAGTCCAGTGTCGAAGACGCCGTTAACTCGCCACAAAACTGTGCAGCTTTTGACGATGCTCGCTCGCTGCTGAGGCTTCAGCATCGAGTTACCGATATCATCTCTGTGCTGGAGGAAAAAGAAGCGACATATCCTCAGGTGTGGTCTCGTTGCTGGGATGATACGGCCACACTTGACGCTGTGGAGTTGACGTCTAAGCCGCTAATTGATGCCTATGTTGGCGATTTATCTGATCACTTTGCTGCACACTATATCCCTAGAATTGAGCAATATTACAGCCAATGTTCAAAAGATGAGGATTATCGCGAGGCATGTCAGGAAGGAGTAAAAGAACACTTGAACGCTGTCTCATATGCATTTCGACACGCGGCTATGACCCATTACGGCCTGAATGAGGCGGGTCAGGTCGGTGCACTGACCCTTGCACTTCTGTTGAAGTGGCAAGAACAAGGTAACTAAACCCGTTCTTCTTTCCTATAAGAGGCAATTAATTGCCTCTTTTTACATGCATTTTCCGAGCTGTCAGATTTATCCTACTCTAGCATCGCCAGCTCACCGCTTTTCTAACACCTCGATCATCGCCTCAGCCACTGCCACCGAGGATAAATAGTTCTGTCCGGTGATCAGTCGTCCATCTATTTCTACAAAGGGTTTGTTGCGCTCACCATGGCGAAAATCCCCACCTCGCGCCCCAATACGCTCGCCAATCATAAATGGAAATTCTTTCAGGTACTCAGCCCCGGCACGTTCAAAAGATTCAGGGTAGCCACTGATACGTCTGTTGGCGACCAGATACTCTCCGTTGCTCAATTTCAGATTGACAATACCGGCTGTACCATGACAGACCGAAGAAACAATGCCGTTATTCTGCTCATAAACCGTCATCGCAATAGCCTGAACTCCGGGATGTTCTGCAACCTCATACATAGCATTGCTGCCACCAAGGTAATGGACAGCTTGATATTCAGAGGCATTCACTTCCTCTGGTGCGAAGCTGTTGCCTATCGAGTACATAAATTCGGGGTCGTAAAGATACTGCTTATGAATTGGAATTGACGTATTCACATAAGCCAGGCTTAACGCTCCACCTCGGGTACTCATAAAGTCTACTTCATACCCGGCTTTGATGAATGTGTCGTAGGCATAGACCAGCTCAGAAAAACTGGTCCCGGCTGGTAAGTCACTGTCACCATGAAAGCTGGCACTGGATGCAATGAAGAGAATTTTTTTATTTTTATACTGAGCACTTTGGTCCGTTGCTGTCTTACTCACAATCTGCCATTTCCCTGCAATCTGTTTAAGCAAGACATGATCTATATATGCCTGGTAAGGAGGTGCTATCGTAATTTTCAGCCGAGCCATGGCGATATCACCATCGATTTTCACAGAGAGTATCTTGCCCCGACGGTTGCGATTGTTCAGCGGCTTAAACCAGCTACTGTATTGCTCCATCGATACCGTCCAAAAGGGTTTGGTGTCATGAGACAACAGTAGCTGAGCCTGCGGATGAAAGGCATTTTTGATTTGGGCAGGCTGCCCCATTTCAGTTCCCTTTAAGTAGTCATTTAAAGCACGTAAAACGCCTGCCTCATCATCAGCCAGGCTAATGCCACAAAATAGCAGGCATAGCAAGATCAGCAGGTGTCTTAAAAGAGTTTTCATGGTGTTTCTCCGGTTAACTTAATGTCACCTCACCATAAAACATAACCTTAAAAAACAAGCTCCTGAATTATAATCTAAGTGTTCAGAATGATAATTTGACAGACTTTGCACGAAACTGATTGGGAGTTTGACCACATTGCTTTTTAAACGCCGTATAAAATGTCGAGCTGGCGTTAAAGCCACACTGTTCAGCAACTTGCTCAACTGTCATGTTCTGCTCCTGTATTAACAGTTTCTGGGCGTGCTTTACTCGATAGCCATTAAGATATTGATTGAAGTTACAACCGTATTGTTGATTCAAATGTTGAGACAATTTTGTATGGCTAACACCCAAACGTTTGGCTAACCTGGGTAAGGACATAGAAGGGTCCGTGAATAGCTGCTGCTCATTCATCAAGCTCTCTAGCATCGCGGAAATTTCCGCACTCTGTTGTGGTGAAATAACCTGTGCCGCGTATTTTTCTTTGCCTCTGCTATGCCCAGAAAAAACCACAATGCTGAGATACAACACCATAGAGAATGACAAAGCGCCCACAATGTAAGACGTATAGGCTGAGGTAAAATAGGCAAACCAGATAAGTGCGCCGCCACTAAGCGCGATAAAAGGCAAATCGCGCCATACAGGGAGGTCCGGATGCGATTTTAACTCGGCCAGTTTGTGCCGGTACACCCAAGCCGACACCAAAAGGTAACCAAGCCATACATAACTTGAGCCGCGATACACCCAGGTTTGCCACAATTCAGGATAACTTTGATACGGGTATATCACGCCAACGAGGGCAACCAAAACAAGCCACAATGCAAAATGCCCGCGCAGTAGCCAGCGAGCTTTGTTTGGGTAAAGGCTACGAAAACAAAACGAAAAAAGGCTCGGTCCAATCAAACAGCAGGCACTCAACCCCAGCTGCAAAAAGTCTTTGCTCAGCCCGGGACTAAAGTAAAACGCAACCGATTTGCCAATCCGAATACTCAGCATAATCAACAGCAAAGACAGCCAGGGAGCTGCGGCAATTTCCTTGCGTTTATGATAAACCCAGGCAGCCAGTAAAACGCCATTAAATGCCCCAAGTGAGGCGAAGAAAAACAGAAAGTAGCGCGAAAATTCCATTACGATATTGTTTTAATCACAGACCCCTGCACTATCGCATATCAACATGGTTCAGCCAAGCGCAAAAGGGCCTCAGCGTACCCGATATCGTCAGACGCTTCAGGCTCCTCACTCACCCCCCTTGTTCTCTTCCTGCTCTATCACCTGGATGGTTCTCTCTACAAACCTTTTATAAGCTGTGTCTGGTAAAAACGGCACCTTGCCTTGCACATTAAATCTGGCGACAATTTTCTTACTCTCATTCTCTGCCATAATTTTCTCAACACTGTAGCCTTTTTTTCTGAACACACGTACGGTCTCCACCCACAGGAGCGTATTGGCTCTGAATTCACGCAGTGACGCTTTATTTGACACAGCGCCATGCCCGGGAATGATCACACTCTGTTCGTCCCCGATTTGTAAAATGATCTCGATGGCATCTTTAAAGCCCTGCACCCCTCCCGCATAAAAGGTGGGATGCCAGCTGGTATCAAACACATCTCCGACAAAAATCGTGTTACTCGGCTTGTGATAAAAAATGTTGTCTACCGAGGTATGAGACTTAACCATAACACGGGTAAACCCGGCCAGTTTAACGTCGCCTTCGACAAGCTGAGCTCCACGTTCCATGAAATAAGCATTGCCTCCCGAGTGGTCTTCGTGATTATGCGTATTTAAAATATGGGTAACCGGTTTATGGTGAATTTGATTAACAGTTTTATATAGCTGGGCCAAGTTAGTTTTACCTGGCATAGGGTCGATTAGTACCACGCCGTCGGAGGATTTAAACAATCCGATATTTGTGCCGTAGTCTTGCTCCGTAAGAATATGCAGGTGTTGCGATACAGCCTGAACCTGAATAGTGGCTGCAAGTGTTACGAAACTGCCAACAAGCAATGGGGTTATTAACAACGCTTTTAACATGGTCATAATGACTCCTTTCTTATTATTGTGAGGCACAAGCGGTCTGTACCTGTTTACCGTGCTACTATGATTAAACATAAATTAGAGTTAACATCTAGCTTCTATTTGACCAAAGGAATGAAGCCTGATGAACGTTGTACTCTTGCTTTTAATTAGCGCACTGAGCTGCTCGCTCGCCTATGCAAAAGATGAGGTTCACTCTGCACCGTTAGAGTTTGCCCACACTTTGACATTTAACTCCCAGATACTGAAACAGAATCGCTCAATAAACGTCTATTTACCAGCAGAATATCAAAAAAATACACAACAAACATACCCGGTTATTTACCTGCTGGACGGTTCAAAAGATGAAGACTTTATTCACATTGCCGGATTGGTGCAATTTGCCAACTTTCCCTGGCTAAACTTTCTTCCACCCAGCATTGTTGTGGGTATTAGTAACCAAGACAGAAAACGGGATTTCACCACCCAAAGTAACAATGCACTGGATAAACGTGACCTGCCGACCCACGGTGGCGCTAAATCATTTATTGCATTTCTGGAGAATGAACTCCGACCAATGATAGATAAGCGTTACCGCACCAACCAATCAGATACCCTTATCGGTCAATCGTTGGGGGGCTTACTCGCCAGTGAAATTCTGTTTCATCACACGTCACTGTTTGATCACTATGTCATTGTCAGTCCCAGTCTGTGGTGGAACAACGAGTCTTTACTCGCCAGTAAATTTGCCCCCACTAGTCTGCCAAAGTCTGTTTACATTGCGGTAGGTAAAGAAGGTGACGTAATGGAACGTGTTGCGAAACAGCTACACGATAAAATAGCAACTCAACTTGAGGGCAAAAGCCAGTTACATTTTCGTTATTTTGAAGAACTGGATCACGGAGATACCCTGCACCTGGCGGTATACGACGCATTTAAACAAGTTGAGTATAAATAAGAACGTGTTGCGAAACAGCTATACGATAAAATAGTCACTCAACTGGTATGTAGCTTAAGTATCTGGGCAAGTTTATAATAATCAGTTGTAAAGACAACGACCAAAACGCCATTAAAAACCCCATATGAAGTGAGGTGATGCATAAAGAAGCGCGAAAGGGGTCGCCTCACGCTCAGTGCTCATTTGTCCGATTTATCATCGCTTGCAGGTAGCGCTAACATGAACATTGCACCGTTGAGTATCTCGCTGGTACCCACCTCTATCGTGCCAAAGTGCTGGTCACATATTTTTCTGACTATTGATAACCCCAGTCCATGTCCGCTTTGCGCTTTGTTTCTTGCTTTATCGGCGACATAAAAGGGCTCAAAAATATGGGCCTGATGCGTGAGCGCTACACCGGGGCCATCATCATGTACTGTGATATATACTAATTGCGCCTGCGCATAACAAACCAAACGCACTTCGTTATCAGCATATTTAAAAGCATTGCGTACGAGGTTGTCGAGCGCCCGCATGAGTAATCGTTTGTCAGCCACAACAATAAGGCTGTCAGGGGTAATTTGGATTGTCAGGTTCACAGCGCACGGCTTATCTTTTTGCCAACGTTTTTTACCGTCATTTAATAATGCAGCCAATTCAATGGGTTCCGGCGACAGTACACCATGATCGCTTTCCATTCTGGTATAATGCAGTAGCTCGTCGACCATCTGCTCCATTTCCTCCGAGTCTTCAATGATGCTGTTAACCGTCGCCGCTTGTGATTCATCCAGTTTCGTTTCTTGCAGTAGTTCAGCCTGCCACTGGACCCGAAATATCGGTGTACGAAGCTCATGAGCAATCGCATTTGTCAGTGCTCGATTGCTTTCAATTAACTGTGCAATGCGGTCAGCCATGTCGTTAAATGACTGATTGAGAGAGCCTAACCTGTTGGAACTGGATAACTCTGCCCTGCATGACAAATCTCCCCGGGCAAAGCGTCGTGTTGTATTTTCCAACATTCTGACACGACGTAAAATCAACCAAATATTCACCAGATTAAAGAGAACGAAACTGCCAAGCATGAAGATCCATGCCAGGTCCTCTTCCAAATCAATTTTCTGCCTGACAAGACTACTGTGGTCAGGCACATAACTGAATATGGCTGTAATTCCAGCCAGGCGAAACCACAAGGTACGGTCTTCATCAAAATAAGTATACTGCGATGAATTCTCATTGAAGAACTCAGAGACAATTGCGGGTGGTCTCTCATGTGACTGTAAAAGCAAATGAGACTGCTGTGCATACTGCTTCATTGCTGCCAACGCCGACGCGCCCCCCTGATGTTCGGCGATATTCTGTAGCAGCTGTTGATGTGCCAGTGCCTCGTCATCTTCCAGTACAAACTCATAGTCTACTGCCAGTTCGTAAACAAGAACTTCATATGCAACCAGTGCCCCGATAAAACAGGCAAACAGGATGGCCAGTGATTCAACAAAGATGCGTTTCATTATTTCCCAGCTTGTCTCGGGTTAATCAGATATTTACTACGACCACGCAGTACTGGCAAACAAGTAGCCTTTGCCTCTTATAGTCAGGATCCGCTTTGATGCCTCCTGACTGTCATTGAGCAGTTTGCGTAAGCGCACGATTTTATTGTCTACCGTCCGATCGATGCCATCATACTCAATACCACGTAGTGCTCTGGTCAGCTCATCCCTTGACATCACTTGGTCTGGATGACTGGCTAAAATCCACAGTAGATCAAATTCACTGTCGGTTAGTTGAATAACCTCGCCGTCCAGTTCGCAACGCTTGTACTTATTTTCAAGCCTGAGCAACCCCAACTGCATAATCTCCGGGTCCGCCTCCATTTCGTGGCTTGGTCGGCGAAGCAAGGAACGAACACGTGCAAGCAGTACTCTTGGTTTAATTGGTTTCATCACATAGTCATCAGCGCCAATCTCCAAACCCGCAACATGGTCAAAGTCATCATTACTTGCTGTCAGGATTAAAATCTTACCCCGAAACTGATTACGGCTTTGTCTGCATATTGTCAGCCCGTCGGTGACAGGCAACATTAAGTCGAGTAGTACTATGTCCGGTTGTGTATCACACATAGTGCTGACTGCATGGCTGCCGTCTTCTAAAGTCGTGACGTCAAACCCCTGATTGATAAAGTATTCACTAAGTAGTCTTCGAAGTTTCTCGTCATCTTCGATGATTAGCATATGTTGCCGGGTCATGGTCACCAATTTTTATATTCTACTAATGGCAATAGTATACCCGCGCTTTGTCAGAGCCCGAAATACATTCCTGTACATCTTGATGACTGAAGCCGCCTTCACACTCGGTTACCATGCACTCAACAAAATTTTTGCGTGGAGATATCACTATGAAAACTTTTAAATTATTGCTCGTTGCAGCCTGTGTAGCCTCTGTATCAGGGTGTAATTCGGGCTCATCAAAATCGACCGGTCAAACGACCACACCAACCAAATCTGTCACACCTACAGAAGTAGAACGACCAGCAGCAGATCATACCTTTTCAAATACTGAGCTGGAGGCTCTGCTCACTGAGCGTAACCAGATACTGACTTCTGTTAAAATGAGCTTCGAAGGTAAGTCTTACAATCAGGTTCAGTACGCTGAAGAGTTAGATGAAGGACAATGGGTGATCAAACTTCAGAGTTCAGATGCTAGTACAGTAGACTTGTGGTTAAGTAATGCTGACGACGGTGACTGTTTGATTTACCAGCCATCTGTCATTACGGATATTTTTAAATGTGGCGAATCTACTCGTACAAGCTCTGATAACAGCACGGTGATTCAATCTACGACTCAAAACAGAAAATCTGACATTCAAGTCGAATTCCAGACTGACGCACTCAAACACATAAGCAGCATTGGTAACACCGTGCTGACAGCTAGCAATAAAGACAACAAAGTCACAATCAACACCACTTTTGCATTCAACGAGTTCTTTCGTGAAATACTTAACAACGATGGCAGTAAAGAGCGTATTAACGCAACACTCGGCGTGACAACATACTTGCAAATGAAAGACATTACGAGCCGCTTTGAAGGTTCCGAAATGACCCTGGCATTTTCAACCCACATTGGCGGCAGTGCAGACGACGACATTAATATGTATACAGGGCTACTTATCAAAGATAATAAAATGGCAACCCATGTAACCCGAACAGGTTCCGTTTTTTCAGGTGGCACCGACCTTTTTGCGGCGGGTAATCCGCGTATTTTACAAAAAACGAATGACACAATAGCAATCGAAAGCAACAAACAAATTGGCGTACACAGTTGGGGAAACGGTGAAAAAACGGCTTTAGACATTCCCTATACTGATGTAAGTCACCGTAAGCAAGCGACCTATTTTGACAAGGTGCTGGGCCAGCAGGGTATCGACTTTTATATTTTTACTCTCAAGTCAGCGCCATTTAACGGCGAGCACTGGATAACCCAGGCTGATTCTGACAAATATAACTTTATTACCGTTATTGAGTAAGCCTCAGGTAAATACCCTACCACTTGCTTGATTCATCGAGTAGCTGTGCCATGTGAGTATCATTACTCTTATGGCACACAACTGGCCTGACAAAGGTATACAACTACCGTTTTAGTTACCATCTATGTCCGAGTTGCACAGTCATGTGCTTTACAACATCCCCCATCAGCGCCGCTTCATCCTGTGTATAAGCACGCAGTAAAGCTTCAACACTCTCAGAGCTAACTTACATACACAATTTGGCCGGCAGATGAACAGAACAATCACACCTTCCTGCTTTTTTATCCCTTTTGTGATGCAAAGTTCATATTAGCCGCGTATATTGCTTGGTTCTGTTTTTTTGTAGTAATGATGTTATGCGCAGTTATGTATTTCTGGCCATGCTGGCCCCAGCTTTTGCACATTCAGCTGATATGCAGCTAAAGTATCTTGACGAGGTGATTGTTCCTGCTGACTTGCGGATCGATGGCGATAAGGTCGGTGGCTTGTCCAGCATTGAGTACACCAACGGCAAATATTTGCTGATAGCAGATGACTCTAAAAAACCGCGATATTTTCAGGCAAATATCAGTATTAACGGCAAGAAGATTGAGCAGGTTCAATTCGAAAAGTCTTTACCTCTGGTTGATAAAAAAACACATTCAGGGGTTGTTGATCCTGAAAGTTTACGCGTTGCTCCTGGCAGCGGCGATATTATCTGGACCAGCGAAGGAAGTATAAAATACAAACACGCCCCCGCAGTTTTTATGCAAACACGGCAAGGCCAGGTAAATTTCGAGCTGCCCACAATGTTCGATATCACCAAAAGTTCCGGGCCAAGGCACAACGCGGTATTTGAAGGCTTAACGGTTGCGCATTCAGGTCAGGGAATATGGGTGTCTGCAGAAGGTGCATTGAAACAAGACGGTGAAGAATCCACCATTGAGCAAGGCAGCATGGTTCGTATCTCCTACTTTGATTTTGCCTCGAAAAAAATGCAAAAGCAGTTTGCTTATTATCTTGAGCCCATGGTCAACCGCCCCGAAGCAAAACCCGATGCATTTCGCACCACGGGTTTGGTTGAGATATTACAGGTTAATGAGCACCAGTTTTTAACAATGGAACGTTCATATACTTCAGGCATAGCGGACGGTGGCAATGATGTCAGCATCTACCTTGTAGATATAAAAGGCACAACTGACACCAGTCGAATGACATCATTAAAAAACCAAACTTTGCGCCCTGCCAGCAAGACTTTATTGCTGGATATGGCCACCATCAAACATCAACTGCACTCCAAACACATTGATAACCTTGAAGGCATGACCTTTGGGCCAGTGCTAGACAATGGCAACCGAAGCTTACTCATGGTATCTGATGATAATTTTAACGTGCATGGGAAGCAGTTAAGTCAAATTTTATTGTTTGAGGTTGATACCCTGCAACCGCTACGTTAAGCCCATTAGGTGAGCGTCATTTTATTTTGCGAGCCTTGTTCGAACTTTATACACACCAGTGCTGAGCGCTACGGCAGGTACGATAAATGAATTTGACCTGAGCTCAGCTTCACTGGCTGGTGTGCAGCTCCTATCTGAGGAAGAAAATGTGACTCAGCCCAAAAAGTTCAGCATCGTCTGACGGCTGAGCGACTCAAACGTCATGAAACACTGAATCTGACCATTCTAGTTTGCTGCTTAGATCACTTTGCAGTCGCTTCTCAGGGTGTACCCATAGGCTTGACTTACTTCCACCTTGGTGTAATTTATATGTGAACGATGTAAATAAACAAAACACTAAAAGGAAGTTATTATGAAAGCTTATCTGTTACTCGCCGCTTTGGGTCTGGGTGTCACAAGTCTGTCAAGCCAGGCCGCGACCGTAGAATGTGTTATTAGCGGAACACCAACGCCTCAGGAATGGAGCAGCCCGGTATGTGCCAGCCCCACAACATCAACGGCTTCTTCTGTTGTTTTTCGACTCAATACCAGTAAACCCGTGGCAGAAGTCAGCTGGACTTACCAGAGCCAGCATAGCGGCCGTTGGGATTGCAGAAATGGGCAATATTGCCGCTTTAGTAACTACTCTTCATCGCCCAGTGGAAGTGCAGAAGCTTGCGCAACCAGAGTCTTATATAAGGACGGAACATGGGAAAACCTGAACAGCTGTGCTTATGGTTCTTACTGGCACGGCTCAGGCCCAATCTTGAAGCCATTCAACGTCGATGTACCTGAAGCGGCTTTTTCATCCGAGCAATTAATCGACTAATACCCTCAGTTACAAAGCTGATCTGAGGTATTGACCTTGAGTATATAAAAGCCCCACTGCTAACAGCGGGGCTTTTTTGACACTATATTAAACATCCTGAAAGGATGAGCCTTGCGTCGCTATTCCCTACCATTGCGTCCTTATCGAATAGAAGGCGCATAACTTGGCGGTCTGTTGTCAGGTGCCTGTCCGAATGCTTTGTTTGGCGTATCACTCAAAGTAAAGTCCAGTGTCACAGGCGTATTGATATAAGACTCATCAATCCAGCTATTCAACGTCGTTTTTCCGTTTACTTTCAAAGCTTCAATGTAAATATGCTCATCCGAAGCCTGCGGCGCGTTCAGTGTTAAATTGCCTATCCTCGCCTTTTTAAACTGTGGGCTGGACAATACCAGATCTGCGCGGCCCGGATACTTAGGGTATAACCCCAGGCTGCTGAATACGTACCAGGAAGACATCTGGCCAAGATCATCCTGCCCGGGAATGCCATCAGGTGTATCCAGCCAAAGATCCTTCATTGTTTGACGTACCGTCTGCTGTGTTTTGTATGCCTCGCCAGTATGCAGATACATCCAGGGAGACAAGATCGATGGCTGGTTTGAAACATCGGAGAACTCAGCTGAATCGCGATAAAGTACCCAGGTACCGTCAGGCTTGCGGAAGTGACTATCAAGCCGCTGGCTCATAGCCTGTTCACCGCCCAATACTTTCGCAAGTCCTGCACCATCGTGCGGGATCATCCACAGGTATTGAGCCGGGCTACCCTCTACAAACAAATGACCCGAGAAAGGATCAAAGTCTCCTTTCCAGCTGCCGTCTTTATTGCGCCCCTGGATATAGCCCAGTGATTCGGTTGCGGCCGGGTTGTAAATATTGCGCCAAAAGCCAGCTTCGTTTACGAAACGAGATGCATCCTGGTGCTTGCCCAAACGTGCTGCGAGTTGAGACAAAGAAAAGTAGCTGGATGCTTGCTCAAGCGTTTCCGAAGCCCCTTCCCAGCTGTTTGATTGATCCGATATATAACCTAATTGTTGCCACTGATCTAAGGAAGGCTTTTGACCACGACAAAATACCGGGCAACCAACATCAGATAAGTCAAACTCAGTCGGTTCGGTCGCGGCTTTGTATAGAGAGTCATATGCTCCGGCGACATCAAAGTCATTCGCTCCAAATGCCACAAAATTGGCAATCGCAATAGTCGATGGATCGCCACTCATCACGCCCGTTGGTCCGGCGTTGTGGGTCCAGCGATCCCATATACCGTTAAACTGATTTGCCTGATTAAATAGCGACTGAGCGATATCACTGCCACGCTTTTTGTCTAACAAAGTCACCAACTGTAATTGAGAGCGATAGACGTCCCACCCGGAAAAATTGGCATATTGCTGAGTTTGGGTCTCCTGGACGGAGTGCACCTGCTGATCAAACCCCATGTACTGGCCGTTTACGTCTGAAAAAACATTGGGATGATACAAGCTGTGATATAGGGCCGTGTAAAACACACTCAGCTTGCTGGTGTCGTCAGACTCAACACTCACCTTGGAGAGCTCCTCTTCCCACGCGTTTTGCGCATTTTGACGTACTTGAGCAAAACTCTGTTCTGACTGCTCTTTTTGCAGGTTTTCTCGTGCATTATCCAGGCTCACGTATGAAATGCCGACACGCATCTGTACCGTTTCTGCCGAGTTTATATCGAGATCGACCCAGACCCCCGACCCTTTCCCTATATCCGGCCAGCCATTTTCACCGTACCCCATCCCTCCTTGTGAGGAATTCTGCCCGGCAAAAACCTCCGCGTCTTTCCACGCACCAGAGCCTGAAATAGGTTTATCCAGCTTGGCAACAAAGTGGAGGGTGTAATAATCTCTGCGATTATACTCCCCCAGATAACCACAAAAGTTTCCGGAAGTGACATACCCGGTAATTTCGCCCTTGCTGGCATTAACCTTTACATAAGCGTCGCCACTGCCGAGCTGGGAATAAGCCGTTCTGAATAGCAGTTTGGCGTTGTCGGCCTCCTCAAACGTAAAATTCGCGATACCTGTACGGGTTGTCGCGGCAAGCTCTACGTTCACCCCATTATCCAGCCCAACCTGATAGTAACCTGGCGTCGCCGTTTCATTTTCATGACTAAAGCCAGCACTATAATACGCGTTAATCGGATCAGTCGCGGGAGAAAAAGTCATATCTTTGGTGAAAGGCATAACGGGAATATCTCCGGAAGCCCCCAGACATCCGGTACCAGATAAACGGGTAAAGGAGAACCCTTTTACACGACTTGCCTGATAGTTATAGCCACCGGGAGAAACGGGCACACGCTTCTTTTCTTCCAGAATCTTCTTTGCGATCCCTTCCGACTCCGCCAGCAAATCTTCCGTATAGGCGTGCTCTGGGCCAAAGTTAAACATACCGAATGGCACCAAAGCGCCAGGAGAAACATTGCCAGCCTGTCTGTGATTAAACGGGCCCTTAGTTCCTATCAAAGGATCGACATACGACACCACATCGGACACGTAATTTGATTGCATGTTTACGTTCTGTATTGCATTTTTGTCAGCTGTGTTGGGCGCTTGACCACAGGCCACTAAAATAGCCGATGCAAGAGCTGCCAGGGCCAGATGCCTGGCTGGTTTATTTTGATTCATGTCTGATTCCCACCAAAATGGATCGTTCCAATTTTTGTTTTTGATATTGGTTAATTTGCGGGCACAGTGCCACTATTTTAGGTATTTGCACAAATTTAATGCGCTGGTTTGAAGGTTATAAGCGATAACCTGCACTTTGAAAGCAGCCTAATAAGATTTGAAAAATACATTCAGACTGTTTGTCTCACGCCCAATGCATAACATTGGGTGAGCCTGTGAATTGCATATTGGAGGCGTATTTCTGGTTTGGGCGCAACACCTTCTCATTACCAGCTTGTTCTGGAGCCTGCATTTAAATTTATTCATTAACTTGCCTTGCAAATACAGTGATCTTAGGTTCATATCGACCTATACTCAGCTAAGTGCTTATCATTTAGCCAATATTAACACGCTATTAGCACGAGCCTTAGCTACACGCGTTCAATTAGTTGGTATTGCTGAAAACAAACAACACAATAAGGTAGATTGCTATGTCAGGGATCCGCATTCCCAGTGAACAAATAGGCTCTGTTCCCAGAAACCGGTGTTTGATAGACGCTTATAAAGACTACAAACAGGGAAAAATTAACTACGCACACCTGAACGACATTGCAGAACGTGAAACGTGCCAGGTGATCCGTGAATTAGAAAGCCTGGGTTGTGAGGTGGTGAGTGATGGTGAGCAGCGAAAGTTTGACGGCTTTGCTCATTATTGTCTGCATAACTCTCCCAGCTATTCTGATCAGGGCCTATTGGTTGATTTTAATGACGGCCATACCCGAGTTTTTGCACCGCACCTTAAGGTAGCACCATTTCGCTATGAACACACCGCTGATGAATTTCTCGCTTTTGCGCTCAAACATGCCAATGTACCGGTCAAACAGGCAGTTATCTCTCCCTCTATGCTGAGCCTTGTGTACCCACCTCAGGGGATTGAAGACTACGATCATGAGCGCTTTGTGGCCGATCTTGTCAACGAGCATGTCGGCGAAGTCAGGCGTTGCCTTGATCTGGGTGCCCATAAAGTGCAGCTCGACTTCACCGAAGCGAGGCTTTCCTTAAAGCTGGATCCGTCTGGCCAGACGCTCAAGTCTTTTGTCGAGCTTATTAACAAATGCCTGTCTCACTTTAGTGACGAAGAAAGGCAACGTATCGGTATTCATACCTGCCCTGGTGCCGACATTGACTCAACACACAGTGCCGACATCGACTATAAGTATCTGTTACCTACTCTGTTTGAAATTAATGCTGGTAACTTTTACGTCGCACTCAGGGGTGAAGCAAACCCCAAGAAAACGCTTAAGCTCATTAGTCGTATCCTTAAGCCCTTCCAGCGCGTTTTTATTGGCGTGATCAACCCAAATAGTACTGAGTTAGAAAGCCCCGAATCGGTCAGGGACTTGGTGTTACTGGCCACTGAGTTTATTCCCGTTTCGCAGCTTGGTACCTGCGACGATTGTGGCTTTTCGCCATTTGCAGATGACAGCTCCACCAACAGAGAGTTAGTCTACAATAAAATAAGGTCCCGGCTTGTAGGGACAAAGCAGGCCGAAGAGCATCTCAATACAAAAATTTAGCAATCAGCCCAATAAATGGTTCGGATATGAGTTCAGTACCGCCGCCCACATCAGATGATGAAGAGCTCATCACCAGGCTCGAAGATGAGATACTGGCGTTGGAGTTAGAAAACAATCGGCTGCAACAAATTCTGCGCGACAGCGAATATGACAGAAAAGCGCTTGCAGATATTCAAAAGCTCGCGAATGTGGGAACCTGGCGTCTGAACCACTTAACCTATAACGTCCAGCTGAGCGAAAAACTCACCGCTATGTTAGACATACCAGATGGAAAAAGCAGCATGCAATGGAGTGCGTTTATTACTGCACTAGATCCAAGTGGTGAACTGAAGCTCAAACAATCACTACGAGATGTATTTATGGGCGGCGACACAATAAATTTTGAACACACCGTCAGCCGCTCGGACGGTTCACTTATTTACGTACGGCACCACTGCGAAACCCACCTGAATGGCATAGGTCAGCCACTGAATTCAATTGGCCTGGTGCAGGACATCACACAGGACAAAGAAAGAGCGGCACAGTTAGAAATACTGTCAAATAAAGATGATCTTACCTGCCTGTATAACAGAAGAAAAATGAATCA
Organism: Pseudoalteromonas sp. XMcav2-N; assembly: GCF_024124545.1. Taxonomy (GTDB): domain Bacteria; phylum Pseudomonadota; class Gammaproteobacteria; order Enterobacterales; family Alteromonadaceae; genus Pseudoalteromonas. The sequence continues at coordinate 284,129 of NZ_JAMXSF010000005.1, read as the reverse complement.
GGCACTCACTGAAGAGTCCGCTATCTGTATGGATAACGGCCTCCCTCTTAGCAGCATCCTTCTGGATTTAGACAACTTTAAACAAGTCAATGATCGGTTTGGCCACCATATTGGAGACGAAGTGCTGGTACGTGTATCTGAGGCAATTCAAAACAGCCTGCGATTAAGTGATATCGCATCTCGCTGGGGCGGAGAAGAATTTCTTATTCTGTGTCCTAATACAGCCCTTGATGACGCCAAGGTGGTTGCCGAGCGAATTCGTCAGGCAATCGAGCACATTCAGTTATCTTGCGAGCACACAATTACAGCTAGTTTTGGCGTAAGTAGTTTGCACAGCGTTCAGGATCTGCCAGAGATGTTAAAGCGCATCGATATGGCACTCTATGAGGCAAAAAAAACGGGCCGAAATTGTGTGCGGATGATATGTTGAATCGCTGAACAAGCGAGTGTCATTCCTTTACACCAAGACGCCCCTGGCCCTATTTGGGCGCAAACTGATGATGTCAAAAGAGTCGGTCATACAACATAACAGTGCCCATTATTACATAGACAATTACGAAAATGATAATGCCCAGTCGATAAGACACAAAGTAAATAATGGCCTCTTTTTTTTTCGATGTATTGAACAGTCTGTCAAAAAAGCAATGGTATATCACCATGCCTAAGCAGCATACCGTAAAAGACAGATAAACAAATGCGACTGGAAAAAAGCCAGCTCCCTTTGCAGTCATGAGGCTAAATACCAAAACGGTAAAATTAGTCCAACCCAGAACCCGAACTAGTGCTAACATGCTACTTCCTTAATTACTCACTCCAAAAGCCACTTATTACCGCCCAATATACATATTTGGAAAAGTTTATATAGTTTAGTTGTGATCATGATGGTTACCCATAGTGTCAGCACTTACATCAGGTGAACTCGATTGTTCAAAAAAACAGCTTTAAATTATTACACAAATTAAGTAGGGTAAAGTCAAGCACTGATTTTTATTAAGCACATGTTAACGCGTGTGCTGCGAACAGGGCTCTATCTATAGATTACCAATAATGTATCCAGAATAAGGAAATATAAAATGAAAGTACAACTGAAAAAGAAAAATCTAAAAACACTGAACAATAGCAATCAACTTGCAAACCAGGCAACACCGCAAGTTGCAGGTGGTGCAGAAGTCTCTATTTACCCAAAATGCATGCCAACAAACCCTGCTATTTGCTGGACAGATGGCACCTGGCACGGCTGTGTTCCTAGATAATCATCACAGATTATCAATAACGCTTAGGCTTATAGCCTAATCACCTGCGCCTTTGGGAGTAAGCTTTCATTGCTCTTAAAGGTGCAGTTTTGCATGTGCACTGCTATATATCGACAGTCCAAATATGAATAGAAACAAGTTTACGCTGTTCAACAGGGCTTCCTTGTAAATATTTAAAAACCGCTATACTCCCCTTGCTTACGCAGGCGTTTAGTTTGTTGTAGTTTGTTTACTTAATTCAACTTTAACCAGGCAGCCCGTCTATCATGGGGATATGGCCTAAGTCTTGATTCCATTCTGCCCTGATTGAAACAAATATATGGGCGCTTGGCTTTTTTAAAATTTTGCTTCAATACTGCCAGCAGGAACAGCCAAAAATTTCTCAGCTATTTGCACATTTGGAAAAGCAGAACCATAGTTCGAACAAAAACGCTTCACATGCCTTGTTGATGGCAGGCTAAAAGTTTTCACATTGTTTTCGCCTGAAATCCACGTTAGTGAAGCACCAGCCGAAAACAAGTTAGATGCATGAGCCGAAACTGTGTCTTTTCGACAATGTTGACAATGTTGACAATGTTGACAATGTTGACAATGTTGACAATGTTGACAATGGTACAGGAAAAAACTTTCAAATTCGCTCTCTGCTTCAAAGTTTACTTCATCTCAAAGGCATGGCCTATATGTTTTTCGCTCTAACAATATTCCCTACTATACGAGTTGAAATAGATCAGCATAAGGCTTGAATCATCTGTCAATGAAGGAGAGTAGCGCTGTTTTCACATTATGTTTTATTTTTAAACTGAATGTATTTAACATGCACTTTATTACCGACAGTACCATAGGCTTTGCTTAAGACCGTTGCTTTTTTAAGACCTCTGACTATTACCCGAGAGTGTATTCTGGGCGGGTTGATACTCAATATTTTCAGGTTTATTACTTTACCTGCATCAGATACGTCAAACTCCACGGTGCCTTCTGTATTTATGACTGAACAAGCAGACGGTAGTGAAGAGTTAAACAGTATTGTGCCGGGCTCAAAAATACGGCCTTTTTCCTGAATTGGTTCAACAATACTGATAGGTTCATCTAGCAACTCAATGTCAGGATCATTGCATGCTTTAGCAACCCCAAACTGGACACCTGCTACGAGTAGTAATGTACTAAACACACTGCCTCCTGAAACATTAGTGCCCCGTTCTGAAGGCTCTCCTGAGATTCATATTTAAACTCAATGTGATGGACACGCATGCATTCTTATATTAAATTTATTTCAAAAAATAGTTTGATAACAACACTATGCATGCACGATAGCAATCAACTGTCTCTTAGTGAGCTGGGTCGAAACATAACCCCCTGTCGCTGCCAAGCACAACATTAGATATATGTAACACCACTATGCATAGCGTTCGCTTTCTAATTACTGCTTTTATACACGCCTGAATAGCTCGACCAGGCTCCGCATCAAACTTGTGTACCATACTGAGCAGCTTTTCTTGGCTGCTTTAGGTGACTGTCCTCGTAACTTGTTGAAGGAATCATCGCCAGCTGCTGCCCCACTCTATCTACCGCTTTATCGGCTTAATAGATACCCAGGCATGGCAAAACCCACTACAAGGGATGTACTTAGATATAACCACAGCCAAATAGGCCGGTTTCCTGCAGTCCAAACTAGCCCTTCATGTTAATTTTTCTTCTTTTATTTCAATGATAAATGTCAAAGCTAAATACGTTGAATAGTAAAAAAACGCACCCATTTCAGTTGAAACATCAAAGTTTCCTCTTAAGTCATAACCATAAAGAAATGCACAACCTCCCCCTCCATATAAATACAATGCAAGTGAATAGATTTTATTCTTCTCTCTAAAAAATAAAGGCTCTACAATAATATTGTATAAAAGAGTTAGCTTAAAAAGACACATCATAAAGAAAACATAATGATTAAGACTATTATAAAAGTAGACGGTAACTCTCTCACAAGAGAAATAAACTGCAAAATATAAAATACATAAAACCGTAGCCTTGCTGATCACAAGTGCAACTTTTTGCTCTTCTTTTTTAGGCTCCATGTTCCCTCTCATTCACTTAAACCCATTGAAAGAATAACTTGCACGCTAGAGAGCAATGAGAAGAGTTTACAAGCCATATACGGGCGCTCCCGAGAAACCTATCCAACTGTTACGAACCCGACTTTAGGACCTTGTTATGCCGAACTTTTTCATCTTTTACAGTGTTGATAAAAGTTTCTGGCACGTTTACACCCAAATACACTTTATTCTTTCCATTGATAGGTGAACTGAGTTTGATTACAACATTTGGAACACCAGAATAGTTGAATCGTTTGACGTTACTTGAACGTTTAACATAACAATTGTTTAGGCGTATTTCTGATATATTATCAAGCGGAATTGTGAAAGGCGCATACAGACCGTAACGAATGATCAAATTATTTCCATAAATTGAAATGGGGCGCCTGCCAACAGCTTTGTATTCCGCAAAGAAAAAGACTAACCCGAACAACGTAAGCCCTGTTGTGATATTTGCAGCAGTGCTTGACCATAAAAAGTGCAGAAGTAGGTGTACAAGTGGAATTTCGATAACAATAAGAAGGATAAAGCCCAAAAGGTTACTTTGAGCGCCATCTTTTTTATCATAATAAAAATGTTGTTTGCCTTTATAAGCACTACTTTGTATCCGTGAAGCAAAAAGTGCAAAGCTCCAGACGCGTCCTTCAAGTGCTAATGTTGAGCTGAAAAAAGAGGAGCCAAAGATTTTCTCGATAGGGTTCGCCACAGCTAAATCTGGATCTTCTTGTTTTGCGAGCAAAGCGCGAACGGCTAAACACACGGTTATCAAAGCTGACAGCTCGAGAACAAGAATTATGGATAAAACAAAATAACGGCCACTTTCGAGAAAATGGAAAATTACTTTATTATGTTCCGGAATGATCAAGCTTCCTATGAACACCGAGGTGCAACATAGCACAGCCGCTTTTAAAAGAGCTTTTTGTTTATCTGATTCGCAGAAGAAGCATAAGACAGGAAGCACCAGGAGTGTATCGAGCATAAACAGCCACTCATAATTCGCGTTCCCATATGCATTAAGCGCATTAAACGATGAATAGTAAAACCACCACCAAATCGATACAATGGTTAAAAACGCCAGTGGTACTTTTCTTTTGATACTCGGTTTCATAATATCCTTTTAGCAGTATAGCGCATGGTTAATGGATAAATTTATCTGGATTGACTTTGTCCGTTAAGCTTTATAGAGAAACAGTAAACCCTCCTTATATAGCAGCTTTTCCATGGAAATAGAAACCCACTTACCTAAAACCTCATTGAACACTTTATGCACTGTTTAGCGCTTTTTATCATCTTAAGTAATTTACAGTGCTATGATTGCCAACAATAGTTACACGATGTGACTACCTATAGTAATTTAATGAACATATTGTTTAAAATATACACTACACTCTTTGACCTATTCCAAGTCAGACAACTGGAATGAGAAATAATAAAACCAGGATGTTCTTTGACTACTGCTAACTCTATCCAGTATTTCTTCATACCTCTATGTCATATAAGCTTCAATATTGGCCCGTATTATTTGCGCGTCCCAACCCATTTTTTTGGCGTTCATAATTGATTTGTTAGCTTTAACCACACTTGGCGATTGTTGATAAAGTATCTTTCCAAGCCGCTACTGCATCAAAGTTTTCAACCAAACCGTCGTTAGTGCTTTGGCCTGTGAAGGCTCCGATCCCATGCTGAATCATATAAGTTGGTTTATATGCCGGTGCACCTAGATCAGTTAGGCTTTGACAAATCTCAGTATTATCAGAACTTAATTTTGTAAGAGCCATTTGAAACTTATCAATATTATCTTGTGATTGCGCACCAAACAAATTCATACGCAGCACACTAATCGCTTGATGTGCCGTTTTATCTGAAACACGTTTTGTATCAAAAAAGCCATAAGACATGCCAGCAAAATATAGCTCAGCTGCATTAGAATAGTTTTTTTCGGTCAAGCAAATATTAAGTCCTGTAAATATATCAACAGGGTTCTGCGTGTTCGATAGCTCGGCCACTGAAACACATTTAGCTGGTCTCGTGGATCCCAAACTTCCATCAGCCTCATAATTTGTGACACTACTTTTAGGTGTGGAATTACAAGCTGAAATCAGCAAAGCCGATAAAGCTGCCAATATTATTTTCCTATCCATGAGCCGAAGCCCCCTTTTAACGCATTGTTCATTGTAGTTTGTGTTCGAGTGCAACAAATTTGTCAGGCTTTTATTAAACTCAACAAACTATTGATGACTAAATCTCTGATCCCATTTGCTACTCGCTCAGCTCTAGCTTTGGCCTGGACAGAAAGCTTATGAAATTGCATTTTGTTTAAGTCAACAACATCCTCCATTAACTCTTCAAACTCGTCATTGGTCAACTGGCCAAGGGCACGTAACTTAATAAATTCTTCAGTAAGATCGCCCATATGCTTAATGAAAACTCTATTGTCATTTTTGGCCTCTTTTACGAGCACCTTAAGTTCATCTCTTGCAAAGTCAACTGTTTCATCAAGCAATGTATCTAGAAATTCACTTATACCGGACATGGTTAACTCTCCTATTTAAATTCTTCTATTTTGGATTGTTCGGTTGTTATTGCAATATCGAATGCCGTTTCGAGAATTTTCCACTTTGCGATGCAATATCCGATAGTTAAGCAGCCAGTTGATGCATCTGGAGCTACTCCCTCGGCTCTGGCTTCACAAGTTGAGCCAGAATATACATTGCTGGAATATCTAGATTTAACTTCGACAATGGTTTTCTCCAGTGTCTTTAATTGAGAAATAGTATCGTCATTTAAGCCTTTGCCTTTTTCATACTCATAGGCTTTGGCGCTAGAGAGCACAAACCCATCGATCGCTGACAGTGCATATTCTCCCTTTGCAACCTCTTTCTGACATGACTGAAAAAAAACCTTCATCTCTCCCTTCATGTCAGTTAGATTTTTATAAGACACCGAATCATAATAAGACACTAGATGGACGCAACCACTAATAGCTAACATCATGAAAATACTGATATATATTTTAATGTATTTCATACTTACACTCCTTTTTCGGATGATAGAACCGCTGAGAAACGAGTCCGCCTACATGCGTTGATTAGGCTTTTTTGCGCTACGAATACGCATTTTTAAATTGCAATGTCATCAACTTTTTAGGTACTCAATTATTTCTTTTGTATTGCCACCCAACTTATGTGTTGCAATTAAATTAGTGCCCCAGACTCTCCGCGCAGTATAGCAAAAGCCGCAGCGCCCATGTTTTTCATGATCTCGCTATTGTAAACAACACCATTATCAATACCTGCATCAAGAATTAATCGAACACAGCCAGGAGCACGGCCCACGATTGCAGAAAATAGCGGGTTACGAACTGACAGACGGACGTCCAGGCCACATCCACTTTGTAGTAGCGGTTCAACAATGCCTCATGACCCCCACTAGCACCATCTCAGATGGGGGTTATATTTTCTCGTTTATCGCCCGTATTTACATCTATGCCGCATTCCATGAGCACTTCTACGGATCTAAGTTTTCCTTTTTGCACTGCATAACCAAGCCACATAGAATCACTAAAAGGTGTAAAGAATGCAATTTGACCTCGGTTTTCTCTGAATATCTTTCTGAGTTCGTCACAATCTTCAGATTTAACAGCATCTACAATTTGTATCGGAATTGATTTTTCGCCATATCTGTCAAGGGCCCTAACGCCTCACTTAGCAGGCTAAAGTTAGTGACAAAGAAGCGCCAATCGGCTGTTTTGCGTCCTTATTTAAACTTTGGTTACGCATGCTTTTTAACCACCCATTTGATCGGCTTACGAAAGAATACCCATAAAAGCGAAGTTAGTAATAGTGTATATAGAATAATATTTAACAGCGATGACTCATAATGTGGCTTGTCATCAATATACAAATCCACAATTAAGTGGTTATCTTTCAAAAATCTGCCGGAAAGCTTTTTGTTTTCAACCAAGTGTTTGAAAGCTTTACAACTGCTAAAGTTGTTTTTCAAATAATACTTTTCTGTTCCTTTATGAAGGTATCCCTTGTACCCACCGTACTTGCCCTCGCCTTTGTACTCACAGGAGAAAGGTTCTCCTGTGAAATCATACTCTCCCGTATTTCCAAAAGAGTTGGTATTGAGCATCTGCAGTGACACAAAAAACAAAAAAGTAAGAAAAATGACAATGTCTGTTTTGTGCTTCTGAATAACCATTATCTATAGAACTCGACTAATAATCCTAATACCTTGTAGCCGGCTAACAATAGTTGGCTAATGTTTTATGAGGTATCAACAAAGCCAACCGCTTTGTATCCACATTGACGTCCGTGTTATATTTCTAATAAATATATCTTTGCCAAACAACAGTATAAATAGCTAAACTGTACATAAAAAACAAAGTCGCTCTGTAGAAGTAACCTCTGAAAACACTAACTTCTTTAGTTACAAACTGCACGAGGCCAAAACCAATACCAAATGCTCTGGTGCAACCAACCAATGCTCCCAAACCGAGAGTGTAAGGAAGGTAAAGCTCCAAGCCATGCATACCTGCAAACATAATTGAAACAATGCCTGCAAACATACCAGCGTAAGGCCAAATTATTAATTCTGCTAACAGTTTATCCGCTTTACTCAAATGCATAGAGAAATATAACACCTCAGTCATCCGACGCATTGGCAGTCGATTGCAATGACTTGCTATGCACTCTCATCCCAGTTAATTCATTGAGCTTTGGCAGCTCAACGGCTTTTGTTCTTCTGGGTTGGTCACTCCCCTCTTAGACGCCTAACGCTTAGCTCTGAGAAGTCCCCAGACACTTATATTTAAAATCAATGTGATGGAAGCATACGGCATTATTTTATCTCATTTATTTCGTCAAAAGCCAAATAGATAACAACACCATACGAGAAACCACCACCCTACACAATATGCTCAGAAAAAATGCCACCAAATTCATGCCCAGCGCCTTGAGTCGCGGGAGTTGGCAACTGAAACTTTGCTCAATAGCAATCAACTTTCTCTTACGGAGCTGGGGCGAAATATGAAGGGCCCTGTCGCTGCAAAACACAACATTAAACGTATGGACCGACGGCTGGTAACACTGCTATGCATATCGTTCGGCTTGCTATATACCGCTTTCATGCGCGCCAGAATAAATCGACCAGGATCCGTCCCAATCTTGTTCATCTTACTGAACAACTTTTCTTGGCTGTTTTTGGTGACTGTCCTCGTAACTTATATACTAACCCGTCTCATTGATGCTCACATGACTTACCCGTTCAGCGGTCTTTACCATACAAAAATGCGCGCCTCACACAATGAGAAATATATTGGTAATATTTGGTATCCGATAAGCTGGCCTGTCTCTTCCTTGCCATTGGCATAATTTATCCTCCTCGATATACATAACACCTTAACGTTGGCAACTTTATACGCTTTTCAGCAAATCAACTAATCTGGTTACTTGTACTTCACCCAAACGTCTGTTTCCTGACATAAAGTACCCTTTTGTCCCTATTTGCAATTTTTGCACTGAACCTTTTCACGCATTTCGGGAACAAGTATCCACATAGACGCAAAGCCTTCTGACGGTATTGGCTCTTCTGCCAGAAGCGGTTTTCCATTTGTATCTAAGAACTCAGGATGAATCATATAAATACCAGACTTTTCAATATCGTCATCTGCATATGCAAAATCACAGCGCATGTGTTGAGAAGGTGATTCTAAACCGCCTTCACTTTGAGAGTACAAGCGATACGATACTTCGAAGTCTTGGTTATGCCCGTGGATATCTTCGTAACTCTTCATAATGTATAATACCAATCTCACTTAATATCTGTTCAATTTGAAGGAGCAAATTGGATAACAGTGTATTAGCGTAAATACTGGTTAAACCCAATACCCAAAGCTCAACCACGAACAAGCTTTAATCATAATAATTACAGTAACCTACCACCATTGCTCTCACTGCTCAAGCCAAAACGATGCTGTAGAAACCGAGCATTGCACATAGCGAGACATGGACTCTCGTTATGTAAAGCTACTAGACTTTTGAATTTATTAAACTTGCACCAGTGCCCCACTTAAACGAGGCCTTCAAGCATGGATAAGACGAGAAATGTAACATGGAGCTGGTACGCTCACTAATACTTGTATAAATAATCAACACTTAAGGTTGAGAAGATTTTTTGCAATCATCTGGTCAAGTTTATCCCAGCTCGAAAGCGTCCGGGGTGGTGGGACTGTTTAGAGGTGACCGAGTTGTTTGCCTGATGGGTGTCAACTAAACTACATAACACTCGCATAAACCACTGTTATTTGGCGGATTACACCTAGCTACAACCTGCGTAGAATGGATCGTCAGCCAAGCATTACAGCTTGTTATATTTTGGCTACTTGGGCTTTAAAAGCTTGCGCCATAATTTTCATATCTGCCTTAAGTCCAAGGCGGTATGAATCATTATTCTTAATTAATGGAACTACATCGGTTACTTCAATGGTTTCTCCAGCCATTTGCATTGCAAATTTGATAACCGCATATGATGTTTTTTCTGTCTCTTTTACTGTACCTATAAACTTATACTGCGCGTTGTTCAACAACTGAATCATTTGCTGGTTTTGCGATAATGTAAAATCAAGAAAATCAGTAAAAAAGGAAATAGGCTGAGTATTCTCAAATTCTTTTATACTTGAGTATTTGGCAAATGGGCCAACAGAGAATTCTTTATACTTGCCGTTAGCATCTGCGGATTTGGCAATTTCTATAAAAAGCTCATGGAATTGCTCTAATTCCGCTGGGTCCATTTGCTCTGAAGCCAAAGCAAAATTAGAAGATGTTAGTGCTTTAAAAAAAGCATCTACTACTTCCTTTTCGCTTTTTGCTGAAACAATTGAAGAAAATAAAGCGAAAGATAGTAAAGCTATTTTTAATGCTGTTTTTAACACCGGTATCTCCCCAAAATATAACGACCAAACCTGAGAAATCCCCAGATATTCATATTTAAAATCAATGTGATGGACACGCAAGGCATTGTTTGACTAATTTATTTCGCCAAAAGCCAAATAGATAACAACACTAGGCGTGATACTACCATCCTACACAATACGCTCAGAAAAATGATTCCGACGAAGCCGCTTAGTTCAACACATCAACAAAGAGAGTCCAACACAAAGCAGCCGGAGTATTGGGCGTCCAGCCAGTATTTATTACCGGTGCGCTTTCATTGCTTCTTTGCATGTTTATAGCTTAGTACTCAGCCAAATTGCAAACTCGGTGGATTTTCGAATCACCCAGAATATAGGTTTATAAACAAATGACTTAGAACCATGAGTTTGACCAAAGTCTTGATGCTCTTCTTCATCAGCTTTAATGCTCATGACCGCATCATAAGCCTCTGTGTCATGCTGAGATAAAAAGTCCAATTGCCAATCCAAATGATGCAATACAGTCGATTCAATTGAATCAGTGCACACCCAAATCGCTTTTCTACCTGCCAAAGCCGTTAAAATCCCCAGAGTTATGCCGCCAAACGCCCAGAAATACAAGGCGTAACAGTGCCTTATATTTCGGCTTTTAAGGATGCGATCAAAGGTATTAAAATGCTTCTTTTCATGGCCCAGCATTTCTTCAAGTTTAGGAACAATATCCTTGTATAAATAGCGAGCAACAAACAGCTGGGAGCGATATATATTAATTGCCCCAAATTCACCTGCATGGTCCACTCTAAGAATTCGCTCAACTTCGATCATATTATTGTACTGGTAACGACATATTACACCCGCGTATTAGGCGCAAGCTCGCGAGCGTCCTAATTGATGTGCTTGTTATAGCTGATTTTCAATTTCATGTTGTAGTTTTTCAAGCTCATCAAGGACTTTCATAAACTTGGCCCCGAAATCAGTGACTTTGTACTCCACCCTCGGTGGCACCTCATTGTAAGAAATTCGCTCCAGGATCCCAAACTCCGTATTTTTACGCAGGCACTGGTTCAGCACTTTAGTGGTTAAACCTTCAATGCTGCGCACCATTTCGCCAGGCCGATTGATTCCATCAGCCAAAAGCTGGTAAACCGTAAGAGACCATTTGCAGCCATAAATAGTCTCTACTATCTTTGCACTTTCAGTCGGTGCGGTTTTTCTCAAATATTTTTTTTCTCTATCTTTCATAAAGATGTACCAAAAAGTACCTACCTTACCAATTTGTACTTACTTTTTAACGCTATAGTGATTCGATAAATTATCTCCGTACCTTAACATATATCGGAGAAAATCTATGACAACTTCAAATATCGCATTAATCATTGGCGGTTCTAGCGGAATGGGCCTGGCAACAGCAAAGCAACTCGTCGCTCAAGGGAGCAGTGTTATTATCTTAGGCAACAACGCTGAAAAGCTGGAGTCGGCCAGATCTCAGTTAACCGCAATAGCGAGTAATGACATCAATATTGAGACATTACAAGCCAACCTCTATGAGCAAAAAGATGTTGACAGAGTCATTCAAGCGATAAACTCGGACGAAAGACATATCCAGTACCTTGTTAATTCAGCAGGTTACTTCAATCCGAAGCCTTATTTAGAGCACGGATTTGAGGATTATGATGCTTATGCTGCACTGAATCGGGCAACCTTTTTTATAAGCCAAGCCGTATCCCAGAATATGCGTAACAATGGCGGTGGCTCCATTGTTCATATTGGTTCAATGTGGGCTAAGCAGGCGATCAAAGCAACCCCCTCTTCTGCTTATTCCATGGCAAAAGCAGGGTTACACGCGTTAACGCAGCATATGGCAATGGAACTGGCCGACCATAGCATTAGGGTAAATGCTGTGTCACCTGCGGTAGTGAAAACGCCAATTTACGAAACTTTTATCGATCCGACAGAAGTGGACGATGCCCTGGCAGGTTTTGACAGTTTCCACCCTATTGGTCGTATAGGCACACCAGATGACGTTGCCAACGCTATCATGTTCCTCTTGAACGAGCGTGCAAGCTGGATAACAGGCGCGATTTGGGACGTTGACGGCGGTGTTATTGCTGGCAGAAATTAAGTAACAATCTTTATTGGAGGTCAGTATGACTACTTTAATCAATGCAGATTTCAAGCATCGTGTAGTAATTCAACCCGCCGACTATAAGTGGGTTGATTCTCCGATGCCTGGCGTTGAGCGCATGATGCTTGATCGCGTTGGAGATGAAGTCGCACGAGCGACCTCTATCGTTCGTTACGCGCCATACTCAGCGTTCTCGTCACATACTCATAGTGGTGGAGAAGAATTCTTAGTACTTGATGGTGTGTTTTCGGACGAGCATCAAAACTACGCAAAGGGGAGCTATGTGCGCAACCCAATTGGTACATCTCACACACCAAAAATAGGTAAAGAAGGTGCAACTATATTGGTAAAGCTACATCAATTTGATCAGGACGACACAGAACAAAAAGTGATAGACACTCAAACCCACCCTTGGCACCAAGGGCTTGTTGATGGGCTGACGGTAATGCCGTTGCATGAGTTTAAAGGTGAGAAGGTCGCCTTAGTAAAATGGTCACCTCACACTCAATTTCAATTGCACACCCATTGGGGAGGAGAAGAAATCTTTGTTTTGGAAGGCACGTTTTACGATGAGCATGGCCAATATCCCGCAGGCACCTGGCTTCGTAGCCCCCACATGAGCCGGCATACGCCTTTTACGAAAGAGGATGGCGCATTGATTTATGTGAAAGTGGGTCATTTGTAAATATGACACCGCCATATGGGGCGCATGAATGCTTGGCTAAAATTTGCTAAGAATGAGCGCAAGCCAAGCGTTTTGCGTCCCTTGGTTAAAGCGTTTGTTAGGTCGCGACTGCCTCTGCTTTACCAATTTCTTTTACGATTGGGCTTGCGCTACAAATAACCTCTAAACATTCGTCAGCAGTAACTATTAAGTGAGACCACTCACCATCATTTCCCATGAAAAAGGTAAGCGGGCTTTCTTTGTGCCAACCATGACCTTTTATTTTAAACGTATTTAATGTTGGTCGAATATTGCTCCAAACTTCTGTCAGGCCGTGTTCGTCTAGACAACGAAAGCCATTTACAGATTCAAATAATAGCTCGTATATAGTTTCTGATTCTTCGTGAAATACACGAGCTACAAGTTCATGGCTTTCGTGTTTTGCGTCGCCTTTAATCAGGTACTTAACACCATTCGATTTTTCGAGAGTCCACTCTTTGGTACCCCAAGACAAATCGACTAACCACAAACTGCCATCTTCAAAAGGTGTTGGCCAACTCTCAAATTCCATCTAGCTACCTTGTAACGCCCAATTAAGGTGTGAGCCACGCTACCACTACACTCAAATTGGACACCGTAAACACTAAACTTAACCCAAACCCAAAATGCCAAGCGTGGGGAATCACTCTTAAATTGCTTGTTAAGTTTTTAGTACGTCGTAGTTACTTTGTACCAAAAACCAGCGGTTTCAAAAACATTATCTCGCGCTGTTGATAACTGCATAATATACAAATTGTCCGATGAATTATCCGAGATACTAATAATTCCCTGCTGACAAAGAGCATCATTGTCACGAAAGTCGATTTGGTGGTTACACAAAAATTGATGCATATCGTCGATGTGAAATGAGTTATTAATGAAGCCATCTACTTGTTTAAGTTCTGCATAAGCTTTAGGAGCGACTTCATAACCGATTACCGCTCTTAATTTTAGATAGTCACCAGACTCTAAAGAAATTGGGAAACTAACTTTATTGCCATTTTCTTGATACAAACCTTGGAACAACCCTGAGTAGTCTTTCCGCCCTTTATCGCTAAGTAAGTACACATCACTTTCTAAGATAGTGGTTTTACGGTCGCTATTATTTGTAACAACGACATCCCAATTTGTTTTCAGTAGCGGAGGAATAATATCTGCTACAGGAGCTTTAATTTCAGTTTCATAACCAAACCTTTGAGCATTTAAAGAAACTCTGAGGTTCTCCTTGCGATCTAAAGTTGCCTGATAAGAAAAATAGAGTGAGATCAGGGAAATAATAAAACCTGCCACACCTGTAATACTACCTATTTTATTGTGCATACTTTCCTCAAATGAAACTTAACAGCTTATTAGCGTGAATACCGGTTAGATCCAGTTCCTAAAACCGTACAGCTCCACAGCTAAATTATTTTATTTATAACAAGAACAATAACCTACCACTATTGTACTAGTCACTCAAGCCAAAATGTCTTTGGTGAAACCGAGCCTTGTTCATAGCGAGACTTGGGGTCTCGTTATGTAAAGCTACTAACTTTTTGAATCTATGTAAATTAAATCAGATCTTCACTTAGACGAGACCTTCAAGCGCGGAGAAAACGAGAAATTTGACATGGAAACTGACTACATTTGCTTATACCTGTATAAATAATCAGCACTTAGGGTTGGGATGGCGACGTTGTTTGGCAGTGACGGTGTTGTTGGTAAGGTGCGTCTGGAACCGGGCACTGCAGAGTGGTGTTTGAGTAGATCCCGGCTCGCACGCGTCCGGGATGACGGAGTTGTTTATGAGGTGCGTCTGGAATCTCGCATTGCCGTGCGGTGTTTGAGTAGATCCCGGCTCGCACGCGTCCGGGATGACGGAGTTGTTTGGAAGAGGCGGCGTTGTTTGTGAGGTGACGGCGTTGTTTGGCAGTGACGGTGTTGTTGGTAAGGTGCGCCTGGAACCGGGTACTGCTGCGTGGTGTTTGAGTAGATCCCGGCTCGCACGCGTCCGGGATGACGGAGTTGTTTATGAGGTGCGTCTGGAATCTCGCATTGCTGTGCGGTGTTTGAGTAGATCCCGGCTCGCAAGCGTCCGGGATGACGGAGTTGTTTGGAAGTGGCGGCGTTGTTTGTGAGGTGACGGTGTTGCTTGGTCGTGACAGAGTTGTTTATGAGGTGCGCCTGGAACCGGGCACTGCTGCGCGGTTTTTAAGTAGATCTCGGTTCGCACGCGTCCGGGATGACGGAGTCGTTTGGAAGTGACTGCGTTGTTTTATGAGGTGCGTCTGTAACCTAGCATTGCTGCGCGGTGTTTGAGTAGATCCCGGCTCGCACGCGTCCGGGATGACGGAGTTGCTTGGAAGTGACGGAGTTGCTTGGAAGTGACGGAGTCGTTTGGAAGTGACGGTATTGTTGGTGAGGTGCACCTGGAACCGGGTACTGCTGCGCGGTGTTTGAGTAGATCCCGGCTCGCACGCGTCCGGGATGACGGAGTTGTTTGGTAGGTGATGTTTATGAGGTGCGCCTGGAACCTGTCACTGCTACGTGGTGTTTGAGTAGATCCCGGCTCGCAAGCCGTCCGGGATGACGGAGTTGTTTGGAAGTGACGGCGTTGTTTATGAGGTGCGCCTGCAACTTAGCATTGCTACGCGGTGTTTGAGTAGATCCCGGCTCACAAGCGTTCGGATTAAGCTTCTCGCTCCCCGAACACTACTTTAAAGCTTGCGCCGCCTTGCTCGTTTTTGCAGGTAACCGTGAGTTTGGCGTTGTGAAAGTCGACGACTTCTTTGACGATAGACAGGCCCAGTCCACTGCCGCTCAGGGTAGATTGCTCCTGTCTCCAGAAGCGTTCAAACAGGCGGTCGTAGAATTGCGACTGGATCCCGGGGCCGTTGTCGCTCACTTCCAACTCAGTGGCACTCACTCTGACCTGAATCTTGGCATTGTCCTTTGAGTGCTTCAGGGCGTTTTCGACCAGGTTTTTAATCATAATATGCACGGCAGCTTTGTCTGCCAGGATCTGAGCGGTGCCTGGTTCCGTGTCCAGACTTAGCTCTTTATCAAACTGTACTGCCAGCGGTGCCAGCATCATGCAAACTTCCTGTGCCAGCGCTGACAGGCTTACCGGTACCTTGTTGTACACCACAAAGTTTTGCGCGCGAGAGAGATCTAAGAGTTGCTGCACCACCCGACTCATATAAGCGACATCGTTGACGATTTCTTCGCGGATCTGGGGGGCAATATCGGCCAGCTGAACACGGGTATTAAGCACAGCCAGTGGGGTTTTAAGCTCATGGGCGGCGTTGGCCACAAAGCGCTTTTGTTCATCAAAGCCTCCCTCTACCCGCTCCATGGCCTGGTTCAGTGAATCCACAATCGGCTGAATCTCATAAGGCAACCCCTCGTTACTGAGCCTGAAACTAAGCTGCTCCGGTTTGATCTGCTTTAACTGGCCAGCTACGGCTTTAACGGGCCGCACCACAGAGCGCACCGATAAGTACCCCACCACCATAAACACCCCAAATGCGGCAAAAATGGTGATGGCCGTCACCCGGTTTAGTGCCGGGATCACGGCTTCGTTCGCCAGTTCTGTGATCAGGTCGTTGCGTGCCATGTCCAGCAACAGCGCCTGTCCGTCCAGTGTGAGTTCGGTACGAAAACGATCAACGCCATCAAGATGAGAATACCCAAGCGCAATGGTGTCGGTCAGCGCTGCCAATGCTTCGGAGCCCTGTTCACTGTTTACAGACTGGAGCAATACCTGGCCATCCTCGGCGCGCAGAACACGAAACGCAAAGTTATTGTACAGGGCGTCATAGCCCCACTTTTCAATCACATTATCAGGGGTATACACAAGTTGCTGTTGCTCAAAATGCAGTGCATCCCCTACGTCCTCAATCATGCCTTTCATACTGACTTCGAGCGCCAGATTGGCATAGTTCATCGAAAACAGGTGCAAGATCACACCTATTCCGGTGAACACCACCGAGCCTATCAGAATAAAATGCAGGTAGATCTTGCGGGCGAGGGAGTTTTTTATGATTTTCATGCCAGTATATATCCTATGCCACGGAGCGTTTTAATGGTGACGTCCGCCTCAGTACCATCAAGCTTTTTGCGAATTCGGTGTACCGCCACCTGCAAAGCGTTGTCGGTTACTTCAAACCCCATGGCATAAATGGCGTCGTATAATGCATCTTTGCCCACGGTTAAGCCTACATGGCGCAGCAGATATTCCAAAATGGCCACTTCTGTCTTACCCATTGAAAGGTTCTCGCCGCCTACCGTTACGCGACGAGATTTTGGGTCAAGCGCCAGGTTACCATGAGACAATAAAGTGCCAATGTACTGACTGGGACGACGAAGCAAAGCGCGCAGCCGCGCCAGCAGCTCGCCGATATCAAACGGCTTGTTGATATAGTCATCTGCACCCAGATCCAAGCCGGCAATGCGATCATCCACACTGCCCCGCGCAGTTAAGATAAGCACCGGAACCGGGTTGTCGGCACCCCGTAAAGCAGCAATCACATCGAGTCCGTCTTTGTCGGGCAACCCGAGATCCAGAATAATGGCGTCGTAGTGCCATAATGCCATTTGATCGCGTAATGCGCCCGCACTGGTGGCTATATCAGCCGCGTAGCCTTCTTTAGTCATGGCCTGCTGAATAAAGCTCGCCAGTTGCAGGTTATCTTCGGTGATCAATATGCGCATACTACTTTCTCCATTCTCTTGCCTTACGTTACTTGTTCCACTTTATTCCAGACAGGTTTTACGTCAGCTCAGGTAATGCAATTGGCATTGACCTGGTGCGCTTGGGTAACAACCATTGCAGCAAAACTGGGATCACCACCAGCACCAGAATGGTTGAAGTGATCAATCCGCCAATCACAGCCCATGCCAGTGGCGGCCACAGAGGACTGCTGGCCGAGGTTAAAGGTAGCATACCCACTATGGTTGTGACCGAAGTGACTATAACAGGACGCACCCTATTTTGTACCGATAACATGATAGCCGCCTGCGTGCTCTGCCCAGCTTGTACGTATAACAAAGTGCCGTCGATCAATAAGATAGCATTATTCACGACTATTCCTGCCAGTGCCAGGATCCCTAAAACCGACATAAACCCGAACGGCACCTGAGCCAGGCTCAGCATAGCCGGCGCACCAATGACGGCAAAGGGAATGCTCAGCATCACCAGCAAAGTTAAACGTAACGAATTAAACTGCAGCACCAAGGCAATAAAGAGCAACAGCGCACCAGCTGGCAGGGTTTTAAACAAGGCATTGTTTGCCTCGCCAGATTCAGCCATTTCTCCGCCAAACGCTAACTGTAATCCATATCGCTCGGCAATAGCTGTCAGCTCTGGCATCAACTCAGTAAGCAGCGCAGCCTCATCCACGCCAGGTGCAACTTCGCTGATCAGTTTAACCACGGGCACACCATTTCTGCGCGCCAAAATGGCTGGCTGGCCGACTATCCGGGTATCAGCAAGCGCATGAACCGGCACCGGTTTTTCGGTCAGAGAGGTCAGTACGCCGGTGTTCATCAGATCAATACTGTCATGACTTGAATCCGGGTCATACAGCACAACTGATGTAGGCTCATCATTAAAGCTCACCTGAGTCATGGTTAGCCCTGCACTGCGCCATGCCAGATAATCATTAAGCTGGCTTTCAGTGAGGCCAAGCTGACTCAGCCGTTGCTGATCAAAAGTCATGGTCAGCTGAGGCACCGCCCCCGAATAGGCTTTGCCGGGTGCGTCAAACCGCCTATCTGAGCTCAGCAAGGCAAATACCTCTTCGCCCGCTCGACGTAAGATTTTATAGTCTTCACCGCTTAGCCACATTACCACCGTACTTTCCAGTGGCGGCCCTTGCCCGAGCTCCCGGGCTCGCAGAATGACTTCCGGGTAGTCGCTTTGCAATTGGTCGTTCAGCTGTTCAACCAGCAACGCCATATCGGTATGTGCTTGGGCGGTCAGTACCACCCGGCCAATATGGCTTTCATCCGGTTTTTGCGCCAGGTTGTAGTAAAAGCGCGGGCCGGAGAAACCATTGAATACCAGCGTTCGCTGCACATCGGCATGTGCACTGATGTCTTCAGCTATCCGGTTTAACGTACTTGCTGTGAGCCGTTTGTGCGTGCCCATGGGCAGCTCCACATCCACAATGGCCTGATTACGGTTGGTTTTTGGAAAAAACTCACCATCGGCCTGCGGCAGCGACATCAACCCGGCGCATAGCCCAAATACAGCAACTAACGTCAGGGTTTTGTGCTGCAAGGTAAACTTGGATAAAGCCAGTGCGCCCTGCTCTAAAATATGTTGCAGTTGCTGCTGCCAGCGAGAAACCGGGCTTTTACCCACAGGCAAGTAACGGTTCAGCAAAGGCACCAGTGTTAACGCAATGGCGTAACTGGCCACAATACACAAAATCACCATGACCGGAATACTGGCGATAAAATCAGCCACACTGCCTTTGGCCATCAGCATTGGCAAAAACGCTGCAATGGTTGTCACGGTTGCAGCACACAGTGGACGCCACAACTCGGTGATACTTAGGATGGCACTGTGTAATGGTTCGCTGCCCGCAGACATATGCCGGTTAAATCGTTCAGCAACCACAATGCAGTTGTCGACCATCAGGCCTAAAGATAAAATCAGCCCGGCAATGGTCATCTGGTGCAATACTCCATCCATCGCACTAAAAGCGGCAATGGCCGACAATGTGATAACCATAACGGCAATACATACACTCGCAGCACCACTGGCAGAGAGGAAAATAAACAAAATAACAGCAATGGCAACCAGGCTCAGCATTAACGATTGCATTAGCCCGTCTTTGCGCTTTTTGGCCCACTTGGGCTGAAACAGCTCTATCGTGACAGCGTTTGCCCCGTATATCTCATTGAATTGCTCAACCAGCTGGGTAACTTGCTCGCCCGCCTGTGCAATGCGGATCCGGTTGGGCACCAGAGTCACCGCCACACCAACGCGTTGCTGACCGTTGATCCAAAAAGACTCACTGGCTTTAGGATCGGGACGATAATGGATATCGGCCAGCGTAGATAAAGGCAATTGCTGGCCCTGATCGGTTGCTACGAGCTTCCCCTTAAGCTCGGCCAAAGAGTCCAGTTGAGCCACAGGTGACAGGATAAGGTTAGCCCGGTCGTCGGTGATACTGGCAACCGAGTCAATCTGATTGGCACCGCCGATACGCTGAGCAATCTGCAAGGGGGTGACACCCGTTTGCAACATAGTTTGCTGCGAATAGGCCACCGCTATCTGGCTGCCCGGGTCGCCCACCAGCTGAGCATTGCGCACTGTACTAAGCGCCAATATCTGATCTCGCAACTCAATGGCGAGTTGGCGCTCCTGTAGCAGGTCGCCCCGACTGCCAACAGACAATAAAATACCCTGGGTGTCCTGCACGCGATCTAAGATAGTCATAGACAGCGCCGGATTACTCTGGCGTATAGGGGCAACCCCTTCTTTGATCCGCTGCCAAACCTGGTCGGTGTTATACACCGTTTCTTTCAGCTCTATATCCAGCGACGCGGAGCCGTGTTTCACCTGAGCGCTGTAGGTCTGAATTTCATCTATTTGCGCTAAAACACGCTCCAGAGGTCGAATGTAGCGCTGTGCCAGAGATTCAGCTTCCAGACCATTGGCATTGAGTACAATCATGCCATTGCGATACGGAAAGCTGGGATCTTCTTGCTCCGGAGCGCTGAACCAGCCACCCAAACCGGCAAGACACAAAATACATACCAGGCCCAAAATAAGGCGAGGGTTAACAAACCAGGGAGGTCGAATCACAACTTACTCCTTATTAAACGAGTGGCTCAGCAACATGCGGCTATCAGCAAATATCAGTGCGGGCGATTCAAGTGGCTCAGGGCTGCTGACAAGAATATGGTGGGCACGCCCAGTTATTACCTGAACATAACGGCGCTGTTCAGGCTCTGATTGCAGTACCACATAGGGCTGACTGGCATCGTCATAGTGTAAGGCACCACCAGGCAGGCGATACAAAGGTTGATCTGAAAGCGGAATTTTTAGTTGCGCATTCAGGCCCATCCAGGTCTGATTGTGTGCTTCCAGCCGGACTTTCAAAAAAAAGAAGGGAGCGCGTGACCCCAGCGGTAAGGTACGCTCCACTATCAGGCCTGTTACCGACTCGCTCAGCGCCGGCACAAAAACCTCCACATACTCCTGCTCATTGATTGTCAGTGCTACTTCTTCAGGTATCGCAAAACGGGCATGTAAAGCGGATGCAGCCTGAAAGTTCAGCACCGTCTGGCCAGCCTCAGCAAACTCCTTGCGCCTTACCAGCAGATCACTCACTACCCCGTCGAACGGGGCGCTGATAGTAAGCTCAGCAAGCTGATTGCGAGCGGCATTTACCTCGGCCTGTGCTTTATTCACTTGCTGATAAGCCATATCCAGATTACGTCGGCGTTGATCTAGCTGCGACTGGGTTTGCAAATTGAGTTTAACCAGTGCCTCGGCGCGCTCGAATTCAGCCTGACTGTTGGTCAGCTCTGCCTGTGTGCGCTGAAGCTCTGCCCGCGCTTGTTCAAGCTGAGCATATGCAACAGGATCATAGAGCTCCATCAGTACCGTACCACGCGTCACAAATTGCCCGGCACGTACCCAGAGCTTTTCAACCCTCCCCGATTTTAACGCGGCCAGCTGGGTGTCTTCGGCCCCTTCTATCTGGCCAAAAAACACTTTCTGTGGCACTTCGATTACCCGCTCTGGCATCGCAGTGGCAAACTGAGTCACCCTGGCATGGTTTGTTTGTGCCTCTGTATTGACTTCTCGTTGCTGATCCTGGCAGCCCAGCATGGCGACCAGACTCAAAAGGATAAGCGCTTTAGAAGACATACACATACCCCAACAATAACTGCACAGCGCCGGATTGCTCGATAAGCGGAGAATCTTTTATTTCGCTGCCATAAGCGGTGTAACTCAGATCGGCTTTTATCATATGGTTACGACCAAAAAACCAATCACTGGAGACACCCACTTCAAGATTCATGGTTGCGTCACCTGTATAAGCGTTGCGCCCGGCACGCTGCTCTGTTGGTAATACACCATAGTAATAATCAACCAGATCCTCACTCAGGTAACTTGCAGAGACATAAGGCGTTATCCGCCCGTCACCAAGCGTAAATGGCACACCATAGCTGACACTTGCTTCATAGCCTTTGTGGGTGCTGGTAACATCATGCATAAAGGAAAAACCGAACTCGCCAAACTCTGTATCAAACTCCCCTTCAAAGCCAAAATCAAAGCTCATATCCCTGTCTTCCATCCCCAGGAAAATATCACCGTCGGCTTCCTCGTAGCCGTCCAGTCTCAGCTGCCCCACCACTGAGAACTCTATATTTTCCTGCTGCCAGACTTTATAGCTGCCACGTGGCCCCAGTAATGAAAAGTTGCCATATTGTATGGCCAGAGCGGGCACTAAAATGGTCTCATTGCCAACATCGGTGTAGCCCTGATCCTGAGATACAACCGCGGCACCAATTCCCCATTGAGCGCCTTGCTCCTTATCATCAGCCAGGGTTGAAAAACTCATTAATGCCAGAGAAATCAAAGAAACTGTTTTATTCATTACCATGCTCCGTTAATCAAATTTACTGTATCGGACAACGCTTTTGTCCTGGGTTGAATAAAACTTAAAGGAACAAACTTTCTTGAAACTTACATGGTGGTAATTTTTTGAAAATGGAGATTAGGGGTACACGGAACACACAGGGCATTAAAAGAGAAAAATCAGGAAGTATCGGGCTTAGACCAGACAGAATACTTCCTGTATAGGTGTTTTTGATAAAAGCCTGAAAAGGCAAATCAGCAGCGCAGTAAACGCACTTTATTCACCTTGTTCACATGAAAATGGGCCAACCACGTCGCTTTTGATGGCAAATTTAGTATCAATTTCCGGATGCCGTGTTTTTATCTCCTCAAGCGCTTGCTCGAAGTTTTCTTTAACCAGCACTCTCCATGAATGCGATGAAAATAAAATATAGTTATCGTAGTCATTCACATGAAAATGGATATCCCCGATATAGGTGAGGCTATTTTCTGCTATATCAAAAGTGCCAAGGCAGTTTAAGTCAGGGTCAACTAATTTGGATCCTTGCATATATAACACCTGGTCAATTTCGTGCGTCCCCACTGGCAATGGCAGAACAATCAACTTTTCCCGGGTGTCTTTTAGAACGAAGCTGTAGTTGTCTAGCATTTTTTGTGTATTTCGGGTAATGAATTGAGCATTACCAATATCGCCAGAGGTACTAAAACGGGCTAAAGCTAAGCCATGTCCTTCGGGCAAAGGCTTTTTAGCATCATATGCCAGCTGCGCACAACCAGACAGAAAAAGAGAACAAACAACAACCATAGTTCTAAACATCTTTACTTCTCACTACATAAAGGTGCGACATTACAGGCACCTGTCAAATTATAATCGCAAGCATTAAACCCAAAAAAGGCAAGCATTACAACTACAAGAAATACACAAACAACCATAATTTTAGATTACCCTAAAACTACCCAGGATAAATAAATTACACCCCTTCTATAGAAATACCCAATTATTAATGCCTGTAAATCGCCATGTTATTTATTGGATAGCAGAACGATGACCTGCTATCCTCGCAAGTAGTTCCTTTGGCCCTTGTTCGTTTTTCTGCTCGAGCCGCGCGGTTTCAGGCCGTTCTATTAGTATAATAAAGCCTATTTTTGCAATATAGATATACATCATCAGGTGCTTGGGAATTTTTAATGGCTGGAATAGTCTGAATTCGTATCGATTATATGGGTTGTTAATCGCACCTTACTCGATATCTTTGGATGCATCCTTTTTAAGCTTCGTAACCTGGATGCCCCCACTTTGCTCGTGGTCTTGTGCCCGCTCTTGTCCTTTTTGGTATTCCTCTGCAATCATTTCTTCTATCTTTGAGGCTTTCTGGTTAAATTCTTTTTCAGATATTCCACCTGACTCAAAAAGATCTTCAAGTTCTTCAAGCTTTTCTTTCAGCTGCTTTATTTTTTCAATATCAACACCCAATCGCTGCATTAACATGGCCTCCTGCATTTCCCCCAGGAAGCCCTCGTTCCGTATTGTTGTTTGTAACTCTTTTCGTTGATACTGCAAGCTAATATCAGATGTCTGGTACATCGGCATCTCTAAAGCAAGCTGCTGACTAAAGCCTGAATCATTATTGCCGCTTTCCGGCAATTTATTTCCTTTTTCTACATTGCTCTGAGCAGGCAAATGGCCTGAAGCGGCGGATTTATACATCAACATGGTAATTTCCTTTATATGGTCCCTGGTAAACCATGCTTGTATCAAAATACGCGCCAACTATAGATGCAATGTAACCATCGCCATACCTAATTGAAACTGGCCTACCACCTAGTCACTTGCCTTGTAATCATTTATGCTCAGGTAGAGATACCGCTTGTGCTTAAGCGCTTGAATATCTTTTTGCCGCATTTGCTAACGACTTAGCAGCGGCCACAAGACTGCAGCCCAAACACCTAGGTTCAGAGATAATTTGATTTAGCCGTAGTTTCTTTGTAAGTAGTCGTACAACCATTCTCGTTCAATTTCAGTGGCGCCCATTGCTATTTCCACTCGTTCCGCACCTTTATCTATGGTAAGCCGGTTGCCACTGTCCGTTTCTCGCAGCGCCATTGTTTTTAGCTCAACCGGTGTAAACTCAACCTGCTTTCGGCTAGGAAACAAAGACTTCCAGTAGTCTTTTTGACTGCGTATACCAAAATCAAATTTGAACGGAGGCACTCCTGTGTCATACGATAACGATGGGCGATTGAGTACCAGTTGTTCGGGAATACTTTTTTGAAATACCCTGAAAATCATATATCCCGCGAAAAAGCCGCCTAAAGACCAGCCTCCTAACCACAGCATTAGGAAAGCTCCCCCTTCTCCAGATGTTATTTGCGATAGAGCACTGGTAAACCCTATGAACCAACCGCCCATCCAAAATACGAGAAACAAACCGACAAAATATCTCATTATGCCAGCTTTACTGTGTGGTACGAAGATATGCTGATGCCCATTTGACCTATCAATTTTTATTGAACTACCTGACGGGGGATTACTACTCATTATTACTCCTGACACCATACTCTATGGCGATATATGCTTGGCTGAAACTAGCAATGAAGAGCGGAAGCCAAGCACCTTGCACCCTCTTAAATAACTCGATTGGGAAAATGCCCGTCGAGCTGTCTTTTTAACGTTCAATGATACCCGATTTCCCTCTAGGTACTTTGCTCAAAAGAACGGTTTATCTAACGCATTTTATAGCCCAAACAGGCACCTTCTCCTATAATACCCCTTGCCTAAGCGCCAGTTTATAGTCATCTTAACCCTTGAAAATAATGACACTGAATTCAGGCATGAACTACGCGGCCATACAACGCAATCAGTTCACCAAAAAATCAAACCAATAATATTAACCATGGAGAATTATCGATAACCAATGCAGAAACCATTACTGCGATTGTTGTATCTTGCTCGCCGACAAGACGTATATTTTCATAATAAACACCGGTACAAAATGAGACGACAATCATCATTATAATTTGAAGGTATTTCTTCATATCCACTTTGACCATAATGAAGTTAAAAGTAGATGCGCACGCTTGCTTTTTATACTGAGTACTGAAAAAACCGTAATACAAAATGGGGCTACTCAAGTCACTCTTTATTAGGCATTAGTTCAGGCGCTCCCCGGGTAATTCAAAATCATCCTTTTTTATAAGCTCAGCCTGTGCAATTTTATACTCGGCCTCTTCATTAGTAATTACTCCCTGCTCTGCGAGCCATTTAAACTTTTGAATTTCGTTTTCCAATTCGTTTTCTGGGTTCACTTCACCATACCATTGCAAAAGCTGAGAGTTTCTTCTTTTATTTAGCTCATCAATTATCTGGTCATGGTTTTTATCTTGAATGACAAAAACATTTCCTCTTTCGGCACGAAAAACCGAGTATTTAACCTTGGAAAAATAGGCCCAGAGAACGCATGCCGAACCAACCAGCACCCAAAAACCTTTGCCATTCAATGGCGCGCCATTGTAAACAGCGTAGCCAAGTTGGAAAATCCCAAGCGCTATCCAAAGATAGCCCACATTTCGAAGCCAATCATTTTGCTCTATTTGAAACGATGATTTCTGCGGAAAGTCGGCGTAATTCATGTCAGTATCACCTGAGCCTGACTTATCTTCATATGCAAAATTAAAGTAATCATCGTGTAGTGTAAATGTATGTTTATTTGATTTTTTCTTCTGTATGAATTCCATCATATTTCTCTTGAGAATCTAATGAGCTTATTACTTGACGCCACATTGAGCAGCAATAGTGTAGTTTACTAAAATGTGAGGCGAAGCGGAACCATTCGAGAAGCTAAAACGACACCCGTCGATAGAACAAATATGGCTGGGTGTCTACGTATTTTCATTAAGTGCTCTATTTTGAGGCGAGAAAACATCGTCGATAACACCGCTCACGCGTCCTGCCATCGCTGAGGCACCTATGTCCATATAGGCGAGGCAAAAATTTTACTATTTAGTTGTTCTAAATGAGAAATGTTTAACACCGTTAGCTGGCCTTATGAAATACATTAGTGTTTGGCGCCATATTGCTTAAGTAACTTGGCTGCTTCTGGGATTTTGTTTTCTTTTGCTATTTGTAGGGCTGATGTATTGCAGCAACCTGTATTGGGTGAAGCACCGCTTTGCAATAATAACTTTAATATAGCTGTATCTTCGTGAGAAGCCGCATGCATTACCGGTGATGCCGTTGGCATACCGGAAAAGCATTTAATAGATATTGGTTCGGTTACACCGTTTGGGTTAGCTCCGAGATCTAGCGCAAACTGGACGGCATAGATATTTTCTTGCGCCGCTGCAGTTTCAAGTAGATAAGAGAGCTTGGCCCTATCACAAACAGCTGCCCACGCACAGGCAGGCAGAATAAAGACAATAATTAGTATAAATCTCATCGACTAGCTCATACATTTAACGCCCCAAAAAGCGGCTAAAATTGGTGTTGCACGAACCAAGCCAAGCTTTTTTTAGTACGTGCTTGATTGCTTTGTTAGGTATCCTCGATATTAATTAATGTATAAGGATATGAAATTACTAAACTCTTTTGAGTCTAATTTTTGGTGATTATGCGCATGCTCAAAATCAACAGTTTGATTTTCAAAAGAAATGTATTGGTTAGCAATCCATTCTATATCTTTTTCAGATAATTTTTTATCAATATCAAATAAAGCTAGATGATCAAAGTAAGCATATGTATGACCTGTATCATATCCAGCGTTTTCTCGGCTTACGTAATGTATAGCTAAAACTTTCAGATCGTTTGTACCGCAAGTCAAAACTTTACGGCTGTTAATAACACTAGGATTTTTAACAACTAAACCTTTATCAGAACAAAGTTTCGCTGTTTCTCGAATACCGTCGAGTACAATACCAGAACCATAACTACCAACAACATTGTAGCTTGCTCCGATCATAGACAAACTAGCTTCAGATCCTTTGATGTATTTTGCAGGGATTATTTTAGGTTTGTTATTGTTTGCAACACCTTGCAAGAACTGCTCAGTTGTTAATTGTGAATAGTTTTCAGGAAGTGATGCGCACCCTGAAAGAGTAAGCATAGTTAAAGCTAAAATTACTCGAATCATTTTATTTATTTCCCTAAAGATACCTAAAGCCGCCATCTGAGGAATCCCCAGATAATCATAATTAAAATCAATGCGATGGGCACGCACGGTATTGTTTGATCTAATTTATTTCGCCAAAAACCAAAGCGATAGCAACACCAAGCGTGATATCACTATCCTACACAATATGCTCAGAAAAAACTGCTCCCAATTTATGCCCGGCGCCTTGATTCATTAGTGCAGGCAACAGAGACTTTGATCGATAGCAATCAACTCTCACTTACTGGCTTTCCATTGGTAAACAGGGTCGAAATATGAAGGGCCCTGTCGCTGCCAAGCACAACATTAAACTTATGGACCGACTGCTTGGCAACACTGATGCATAACGACCGACTTGCTATTTACCGCTTTCATGCATGCCTGACGTGTTGCGGAAATCCTATGCCTATCTTGCTGGTCGACTGGACCGATGTGCGCGGACAACTGCGGTTGATGACTTTGCGTGCTTCCGTCAGCATTCAGGGACACTCAATGATAGTGTATGAGCGCACCTTCACATTTGCTCAATACAACTCACCTAAGTCCCACCAGTTAGTCCTTGATGAACTTGCCATTACCCTTCCATAGAGAGCCTGCCTGATAAATGTATTCCACTCATCGTGACCGATGTTGGCTATAGAAATACCTGGTTTCGACAGGTCGGTAAAAAAGTTTCCCTAATTGCCTGTGTTAGAAAAATGGTTGTTACCTTGAACCCGATGCACAGAGATGGAACTATGTGGGAAGCGCCAAATGCTGAATTTTAGCTATTGACGCCACAATCTCTTATTATGCGCGATGTACACTACAGTTAAAGCAACCTGGATTAGCATTGTGAATATGTATGTATTCAACCTCATGGTTTGAGAGCTGCTTTCTAATACCGGGCGCCAATTCAGAGCCTTGCAAT
Source organism: Pseudoalteromonas sp. XMcav2-N (assembly GCF_024124545.1). Classification (GTDB taxonomy): domain Bacteria; phylum Pseudomonadota; class Gammaproteobacteria; order Enterobacterales; family Alteromonadaceae; genus Pseudoalteromonas. Next base: position 255,411 of record NZ_JAMXSF010000005.1, on the reverse strand, counting down.
ATCTCTGCATGAATCATAATTTGCTGTTTATTATAAGCTCTTATGGAAAGCTGCCTTTTTCTTAATATTTCAGGTATTTCGTTAATGTCCAGCTTTGCCTCTATAGCATTTTCTCGAACAAAAATCGGACCAGATGCGCGGTAAGGTGAATCAGCGTTATGATGTAAATAGGGCAATACTAAAACCCTTTCCCCTATATTTGCTTCTATCAATGAAACCCTACACGGGTAACCCGGGTTCGCATCAGCCGTTATCCATTTAGCATTGTGACTTTCTAATTCTTGCTCATTTAAATTCAAAAGTTCAGAAAAGCTGTGCTTATCAATCCCACTAATCTTGAAATCAGTCTTCATAGTCAATTACCTATTGTAAAATCAAAAACATGATTGTAGATACTCTGTATTTTTATACTCGCCACATTCGGAACTGAAGGTTCGATTACAGTGCCTAACGCCAATAGAGAAGATGGCTGCACAGGCGGGTTCTGGGAAGGCTGATTTAAATCCCTGGCATTACTCGATTATGCCGTCCTGGCCACCAGTATAGCTTACGTTGTTCTCGATCCTATCCGGACCAAAGTAGCAAGTACACCTGAAACTTTTGAGTTTACCAGTATCAAAAATTGCATTGAGCACGCCCAGCACGGCAAACAACCAAAGAGCCTGCTGCACTTTGCTTGTAACCCAAGACTGATCATACCCAAAGGACTACCCTTTGAGCTTAACTACTACATTGAACTGCTTGAACTGACAAGCCGATGCATTCGTGCCGACAAGCGAGGCCACATCAGCGATACCCAGCCTATTCTCGCCAGGTTGTAAATCTTGCATGAAAACTGGCTAATACTCACCACGCGATTTACCAAAGTCTTCTACGGTGAAGTCGGCTGGCAGCAAGCAGTGACTAAGCACTGTGAGCACCTGCAAAAAAAGCGGCGCCCTAATCTGGCTAATTGTGAGCGATTATTAGGTTAGAGTTGTCATTACCCTGACTTCAAGTGATGACTGTCGCACTTAGGCAGCGTTTAACCGTGTCACAGAATATCAAATAACTACGGTTCGAGCTGAAATTCCTCACCAATGAATTACAACTCTCCTGATTCATCACATCTTTACTCAACATAGCACCCGCTGCCCCCACTAAAGACCCATAAAAGGAACATATAACGCTGGGTGTCTGCGTATTTCTCTCTTTTATATTTCATTTTCAAGAATATGTTGATACAACTCTAACAACTGAATACTAGATCTATCTTTATATTTTTCATCAAAGCCACCCAACATGATATTAGTGTGGAAATTAATGTCACAACTTTCATTCGACAATGCTTCTGGAATGTTATGCAAAGCATCAGCTAAATCAGCAATCATTTCAGACTGTTCACAAGACAGGCCAGACTTTTGTCCCTCATAGCCCATCAATCGAATTTTCAGCAAAGCACGTTGTAAGGTTTTGAGTAGAGCTTTTTGTTCTTTATTCACCTGGTCTCCAAGAAATATAACGCCTTACTAATGGGCGCATAAATGCTTGGCTAAAATTAGCGACGAAGGAGCGCAAGCCAAGCGTTTTGCGTCCTTTTAAGTAACTTGTTAAGTTGCGTCTCAACATTCTTCTAAGTCTCTGATTTGGTAGAAACTATAATCTAGATTATTTGAGTCAAAGTGCTCAATATAAGATTCGATACAATACCCACAAACATTTACAGCACTTACTCTATGTGTATCACTGTCTTTTCTATAGAAAATATACCCGGGGATATCTGGGGTATCTTGGCTGCAACAGCTCCCTTGATTTTCAATAGTGTTAATTAAAAGAGAGTGTGAATTGGGGAAAAACTGATTAAGCAAAGGGTAAAACCTCGGCGATTGCACAATAATGTTTTCTATATCCCACGGTGTCAAAAACTTATGGTTAGCTTTGTTGGTTTCACATACTTTTACAACGGAAGTTCTCAATGATTCAGTAAAAGCACTTGAGTAAATAAACATGAAACCATGACACTGATGCTCAATTAGTTTGTTATGATTTGCTTGGTCATCATTTTGACCCACGGCTCTACCACTATGAGCAAAGTGTTTACAGCTAACAAGCCATCTATATGAAGCTTGTCCAAAAGAAGTCATTTCACTACAAATGATATCTCTACCACCGTCAGGCCCTTTAGCTGGTGTAACTTCGACTTTTAATCCGCAGACTTCCAAAAATAACTTGGCAAAATACTCAAAAGCGTGATCATCTATTATTTCTTTAAAATCAATCAACATTAAATATCCATTTAAATATATGAGCTGAGTATGAAAGCAACTTAACGCCGCCATATGGGGCGCACAAAAGCTTGGCTAAAATTAGGAACGAAGTGACGCGAGCCAAGCTTTTTGCGTCCTTCCATAATGGCTTTGTTATGTGCCAATTTGCTTTGATAAAAACCGCGTTACTCTCAGGCGCTCAGGCTCATAGTATTCTTCACGTTTTTCCATATGGATGGTTGGCCCACAGGAACCAACAAAAAGTCCATTTTCGTCAGGAATAGCAAATACTACATATTTAACTTTTTCTTCGAATGGAAAACCACATGCTGCGGAATCCATTCTTGTCGTAACCTTGATTTTTTCAGCAGTCATACCTTTATAACTGTGCTCTACGACTAAAGTCACAGCTTTCAAATTGGAATACTCAAACCAGCCATCTTCTTTTACTTTTATGGTGTCAATCGATTCGACAACTCCAGAGAAAACGACAGGATAGTCCTTATAGGCTTCTTCAATTTCGTACCCCATGCAACTGCAAGCTAAAGAATGGAAAGAAATTAAAGAAAACAAAAAGGCTAAAACTTTCATCCAGACTCTCCTTGGCACATAACGCCTCAAACACCGGCGCAGCTGCGCTGCGTCCGAGTGATTTGACTTGTTAAGCGCATTGTAGCGCCAACGTCTGCGCGGTTGTATGTAACTCCTCTAAATCTTCGCTCCATAAGCCGTCAATCTTCATAGTATCTATAAGCGTTTGAAAATTTGAATCTGTCAACACTACGGTTGCAGTTGTAGCAGCATAGATTGCTCTAGGTTGACACTCTAGAAGAATACCCTCTACAAGGCTAATCAGTCGGTTTTTAGACTGAGTTCGCTCATTAGATTTAAAGGTATGATATCTTTCCCAGGCGACTTCGATTGAATCTGCAGCTTGGCTTCCGATTTCAAATCGCTTCAGAACAAGTCTTTCCTGGTTATTTAGACCGACCACATCAATGCTATTTTCCCCAATTTGAGTTAATCCTCTCATACGAAACATCCTGAAAGCTAAATGTTCTCTTGGGTCTTGCACGTATGGATTTAATATCGGGTCAGAAATAACATTGTGAGTACTCTTAGAACCATTGCACTTTTTACATGATGGCAATAGATTTTCCCACTCAACCACTTTATCAGGATTATGTTTTTTGTCCTCGAAATGTTCAACTTCCATATATTTACTTTCTTCGGTTAAGTCACATTCGCAATAAGAACACTTACCATAACTTGAACTAAGAAGCGGTTCCTTTATTGGGTCAGTGTTCCACACACTCGAACCAGATTTTTTGAACTCTTCAACTAGCTCTTCTACTTTTTCGTCGGTGAGAAACTCAGGCTTTGGGTATCTTTCTAACTTGATCATGAATTACCCTTTACGGCTGCCAATTGGAACTTTAGTAGCTTTCTGAGATGGTTTTCAGGATGAAGTAAAAGTTCTATCTCTTGGAATGCCCTTTGTGACCTATCATAGTCATCGTTGTCTATTGCAGATTCAAATTCTGACATTAGATGGTAGTAGCTATCTGTGCGAGTATCTGACATGCCCATTACATCAATGAGAATTTCTTCAACAGTCCAGCCTTGGTAGCCATATTTAGTCTGTGATAGATCTCTTCGAAAAACTTTTCCATTGTCTGTAGCTAAAGCGATAATTTCTGTTGGTTTGGCACCTTGAAGTATGTGGGGGCTGTGAGTTGAAGTGATGAATTGAGCTTTGGGAAAAACCTGTAATAATATTGTAGCAATTTTTCCTTGCCACTCTGGGTGCAGATGAAGCTCAAGTTCATCGATTAGGATTACACCATCAAAGTCTTTAGCATTAATACAAGGTTCCTTAAACCTTAATTCAATTTCCTTAATTATCCCAAATATAATTGATAGGCAAGATTTAAAACCCGAAGACAAATACTCATAATATATTTCACCATTAGGAGTGTGAATCATAATCTCGTTAGAAGACGCCAAAACTTTACTAAATGAGAAGTCGCGATTTAAAAGCGAAAAGCTTATCTTGGCCAGTTCTAAATTGTTTAGTTGTTGCTCTGTCAGAGCACCCTCGTGCGCCGAGTACAAATACCTATTGACGAACCAGTTCTTAACTTCATTGAGGTTAACGCCATTCATCGCTTCTTGATACGAAGTGTCTCTATTCTTCTCAGAGTCTTTTCGTACGGCATCTAAAGACTGATATCCAAAGGTTCTAGTGACTTTTAAGGAAAGAAGTTTCGGAGAGTGATCTAGCAGACCTCTTATTTGTGACGGCTTATTAGGGTCGAAGTCTGCAATGGAAATATTTGATGGCGTATCCACCCCGTCAATTTCAACAACAGACTTAACACTACCAGTTTCAGAAGATACGTTTCTTTTAAGTATGTTGGATCTGCGATAAGAAAATGAATGCGCAATGCATTCAAGCAAAGTTGTTTTCCCAATCCCATTTGGTCCACAAATAAAATTCATACCTTTATTGAAATCAACATCTAGGCTATCTATGCCGCCTATCCCTCTAATTTCAATTGATTTCACCTTCATTTCTATATCCTGAGTTTAGTGGAGTATCGTTAGTTTTTGGCGCTTAACGCCCAATTAAGGGGTGAACAACGCCTCCACCCAAACCTAAAGCATTGTGCCATAAACACTAAAACTGAAGTAGAAGCAAAAGTGCCAAGCGTTGAGAATCCCTCTTAAATTGCTTGTTATGTTTCATTACTTAAGTGCCGTATTTCGTGTAATAGACTTTCTTGCTTTCTTTTTAGACTATTGATTTCTTTGTCTATTTCGTGAAACAACTTTTCTTCGTTATCAACATGCCTTCCATTTTTATCAAGCAATTTACGTGACTTTATGCTTCCTTGGTTCCGAGACCCTTCCCTTTCGAACATTGTATTTCTATATGCATATTCAGCTTCTAATTCGATATTTATAGTTGCAAGTTCAGTAGTCAAATACGAGATTCTCATATTATTTTTCTGCAATTTCGCCTGTTCTAATTGAGCTTTGCTTGAATCAGTCAATGCTTTCTTAGTCTCAGCAAGTTCTTGCTTTTGCACTAACACTGATTGTGTAAGCCAGTAGAACGCAGCAAACGCGATTAAGGGATTTAAGATTCCCCCGACAAAATCTCCAAACGCTCCCCAAACGCCTGAATCTGAGCTAATTGGCTGCTGATTTAACATCCAAAACCAACCTATATAAGAGCCAAGAACAACTGTAAATACTAAAACTACAATCACTCTGCTTCTTTTTACGTCCTTTTCGATTTTTTCGATATCCATTACTTTCTCATACTCAATTTCAGTAGAAACATAACAGCTTATTAGCGTGAATACCGGTTAAACCCAGTTCCTAAAACCATACAGTTCCACAGCTAAATTATTTTATTCATAATAAGAACAACAACCTACCACCATTGCTCTCATTGCTCAAGCCAGAATGGCTTTGTTGAAACCGAGCCTTGTTCATAGCGAGACTTGGGGTCTCGTTATGTAAAACGGCTAACACAATAAATTTCAATGGGTTAACAAGGCAAGCGGCATAAACGAGACTTGAAAGCACGGAGAAAACGAGAAATTTGACTTGATAAATAGCCGCATTCACTTATACCTGTATAAATAAACAGCACTCGGAGTGAAGATGTCTTATTCACCTTTTTTGGAGTCTGTACGCGTTGAGCTCAGGACCAAGCACTACAGTCTGAAAACAGAGAGCTATGTGGACACCCAGCGTTACTTGCTCGCGCACATCGGCCCAGTCGACCAGTAAGATAGGCATGGAATTAGCGCCACATAACAGATGTGCTTGAAAGCGGTAAATAGCAAGCCGGTCAATACGTTTGATCTTGTGCTTGGCAGCGACAGAGCCCTTCATATTTCAACCCAGCTCGGTAAGTAAGAGTTGATTGCTATCGAGCATGAATTGGGGGGCAGTTTTTCCTGAGTATATCGTGTAGGATGGTGGTATCACGCATGGTGTTGTTATCTAGTTAGTTTTTGGCGAAATCAATTAGATCAAACAATGCGAGAGCGTCCATCACATTGAGTTTAAATATGAATATCTGGGGTTTCCTCTGAGACAAACGTTAGGTGAACAACGTGAAATTCCCACCTACTAACATGATTATGCAAAAACCATACAGGAAGAAACTTCTCGTTGGAGATGTATTTCAACTTCAATATCCAGGTTCTAGGTTTGTTTTCGGTCAAATTATTTCGCTAAGTGCCTCCGCTGGAGGATTCGAGGACTGTATAAAAATATATGTATTCAACCACATAGCGAACAAACCTGAAAACTTTAGTTATAATGAACAATATCAGCTGATGTGTGAACCTCTTTTTATAAACAGGCTAGGATTTTCTAGAGGTTTTATGCCAGTAGTAAACAACGTTCCATTAATTAAGGTTATGGATAATTTAGAGTGGTGCTTTTTTCTTTCCCTTTTAAAAAGTATTATGATGAAATGGGAAATTTGTTGGACACTCCACGCAGTAAAATCGGTACCTGGGGGCTAAGTAACTATCTTGTTATGGATGATAAAGTCAGTGAGATTTTAGGGATGGAGCCAATTGGTTTTGATGAGTAGGCCACTTAAGAAGTCGCTACAGTCGGATGAAGCGCACTACTCACTTTTATGTCACTCGCTTCGTTCAGGCAGTAACACAAAACCTCTGGGTGCACGTCGTCGCTGAACAGAGCGTTACAGGTAAACTCGACTGACCGGCTTGTCACCCATAAGCTGTTTATGTCGGTACATTGCTGTTTCCACCAGTGAACGTTGATAGCGGCGCCTTTGCCCCTTATTCATTTTCCGGCCTGGGCCATGCTTTGTCATGTTGATCTTTCGCTCGAACTCCTTTTGATAGCGCGGTTCCCAGTCCCGTTGCTCCCGTTATGACCCCCTTCGTGGTACCCGTCGCCAAAGAGTCGCCCCCGATAACAGTCGCTGCTGCCACTTCGACCCAATGGGCAACTGAGGCCACTTTATTCACAAAACTTAGTAACCTCGCTTTCTTTTTAGCACGTTCTTTATCACCTTTTAGATAATTGGCAATCAGGGTACATATGCTGCGGATAGATTTCGCAATGCCAAATACCCAACCGCTCGTCACTTTCACCAGACTTCCGCCACTGAGCACAGCGCTGGCAATAGAGGTGCCCGCTTCGAGCGTGCGTAATGCATCCATCACACCAAACCAAAATTTGGCACCGTTGCTGTCCGCTGGCTTTTTGTCGCCCAACAGCATAGTAATCACGCCACGGGCAAACTTGGAGGCCCCGATACAGATCGATAGCAAACCCGGGATTGCCAACGTCCCATGAGAAGCAGCCAGCACAACTCCTCCGGCGATTGCAGTTAACACCCCTTCGGTTATTAGCAGGAGTCCTTTGGCTTTTGAACCCAAGCTAAATTGCTGCTGAACCCCTAACGCCTTGTCTTGAAACTGAGTGACCACAACAGTGTTGCCATCTACACATTTACCATGTAGCTGAGCCGTGCCCTGTCTGGATTGCTGCCACAGCTGATAACTATCCTGACTCATTACGGCATAATTTACATCTTCCATACCCTGAACAGGTTTGAACTGCGCTGTGTGATTTTTATTAAGAGGCTGAGCTTGTAATGTGGAGTATGTGCGCGTTTGGCTCTGGCTATGGTGATCGTATGCTAGTTGCAGTGCCCTCGCCCCCATGATGTCCGCTTCATGTTCCAGTGCCGCATCATCATTGACGTTTACGCCATTAACTTGTGTGGTCGGTTTTACTCTGCCCTGCGCCTGCTGCACGATATGGCCGAGTTCGTGCGGCAAATGATGAGCCTGACCCGGTGCTAAATGAATGTCACTTCCCTGGGCATAAGCATGTGCCTGAACCTGGGCAGGTTTGCTAGAATTATAATGAACTTTGACATGATCTAAGCTCATTCCCGATAATGACTCCATGCCCGACTTAAGGTTGTCTGGCAGCCCGGTGGTATTGTTCTTTTGCAACTGTGTTGATAAACGACGATTATCAACGAGTGGGCTGACCTCCACTTTTTGTGCCGCTTGCTGACTTGACTTCGCGGTGTTGCGCTTATATTGCCCGGTACTTTGGCTCATATTGTTATCCTTACAGTTGCAACGATATCACTTAAACTTGGTTTTGGTACTCCCCTGACTAAACTGCCCGTCCGGGTAACTGCTTTTATTACTTGCCCACCACGTATTTGCTTCTGCGTGGTTTTTAAATGCTCCCACGTACTCCCAGGATCCGTCAGCGGGTTTTACCCAGTAATATCGGTCTCCTTTTAATTGCGCAGTTTGCCGTTGCATTGCCCGCCTATCCTGCAATGGTTTCGATAAGCGTTGTACGGCACTGTGTTTAGTATCTGACTTCTCAATTTGAATGTGTTTCATTACATACGCTCCAAGATACTGCTGTTAATAGTTTTGTTGTCTTTTTGCAATTCCTGTCGAATGCTCTCAAGCAAATCAGCCTGATACACTCTACGTTCGTCACGCCTGATAGCATTAAGTGCGCACTGACGCAGGATGTTAATGATTTGCCCACCCGACAACTCAAAGTCTGTGGCGATGCGCTCTAAGTCAATGTCCTCGTCAAGCTCACACACCTGTGAGAAGGCGTTTTGCCACAACTTCAACCGCTCATGTGGACCCGGTATGGTAAATTGCACCATATTTTGAAAGCGCCGGGTGAAGGCTTCATCCATATTGGCGCGAAGATTCGTAGCCAGGATCACAGTGCCCGGGAAATCCTCAATACGTTGAAGCAAATAGCCGGTCAGCTGGTTTGCGTGACGATCATTTGACGAACTGGTAGCCGTTCTTTTACCAAACAACGAATCTGCTTCATCAAAAAATAAAATCCAGTTTTTATAACTGGCCACGTCAAACACGCGCGAGAGATTTTTCTCTGTCTCGCCAATATACTTAGAGACAACCATGGACAGGTCAACGCGGTATATTTCGCGTTCGGTTGTTTTGGCCAGCAGTGCTGCGGTCATTGTTTTACCGGTTCCTGGCGGCCCGAAAAACACGGCACGGTAACCCGGTTTTACTTTTTTCCCCAATTGCCACTCATCCATCAACACAGCTCCGTACTCCAGCCAGGCACGGATCTCATCAACTCGTTTCATTACCGCATAATCCAGTACTAAATCATGCCAGTGATGAGGGGTTTCCATCGCATGCGCTGGAAAACTGGTGCTGAGTTCAGGTGCTGTGTGTATACCGGTCAGAAAATAACTAAACCAATGCTCGGTAATTTTATAGACGCCCGCCCAATGCGGTAAAGACGGTTCTGCGGGTAACAGCTCTGTGACCTGCTCAGACATAAAGCGATGTCGACTCGACAATAAAAGGTCAGCCTGTACGCGCCATAACGGGTCATTCCCCGAAATTAAGAAGCAGACAGTTTGTCCGGTCGGAACAAAACCACCAAAAGCTTTATCACTCACACCACCAAATTCACTGAAGCTTTTGTCTATCAATTGGTTTACACCAAACAAAATATCGAGCACATCGGGTTTAACAGCCGGCGCCATTGCCACCGCTAAGGCTAATCGCTCAAAGGTATTAAGCTCCCAGTCACGGACCAAATCACCATAGGCACTCATGCCATACTCAAATTCAGGCGGCGGGATCTCAAACCAATGATGTTCATGCCCCTCTTGCTTCAAATAGTTGCAAATAACCTGATTTACCACGTTAAACAACCAGTCCATTTCCATGTATAGTGCAGCTAAATTTTGCTCTGATGAGTAAGTCATATCTCAGTCCTAATGATTTTCGCTCAGGTACAAAACATCATCAAGATTGGCATCTTGCCACTGGAAAAACTCCTGGCAGGTATTGATGTTGAGTTGCTCTGTCGCAGAGAGGTTAAGCAAATTGGCATGCAACCAGTTATCCAGCGGCAGTCTGGGAGAGCGCTCAGATGAACAATGCAGCCGCACCAGGTATTCGTCATACATTTGCTCGCTGAGGGTGAGCTTCTTTGCTTTGAAAAAGTGCATTGGGACATCATTTTGATGCGCAAAAAAAGCCAAATCATGGTTGCTGGTCAGTTGGCATTGTTTCTGTGCTAACAAGTAGGCGCTGTTGTCCTGCTCTCCGGTGAGTGTTAATTCTGCGCCCTCTTGCGCAGCAACTGCTAATCCCCACCTTTCAACCACAGCAACGGCTGTAATCACGTACACATTACGAAACGTAAATTTGCTTTGGGTCAGCTTAACAGTCAGCTCTGGTGACACTTTTGCCCAGTTACTCATAAAGGTCGCCAGTGCCGCGTCACCATGAAACAAATAATCACCCCGATTTTCAAAACGAAATGCTTGCTGGCGCATTGTGAGTTGCGCATCACTCAGCGTTTCCACCGTCTGCACATCGTTGACCTTTAAGCATCCCCGCGACGTTCGCCAGTCGTCCACTTGGATCGGAGCATAATCGTACGCTTTTATGGGGTTCACCAGCTCCAGGTCTACACAAGCATTCAATAACCTTCTGACACGTCCCTGGTTGATCTGAAACACATCGCCCAGTTCAACTCTGGTATCAAAGGGATACATAGGGATCCATTTCGTGTCGTTGTAACTGTCAAAGTAGAAGTTTCTAAACGTCATTGTTCAGTCCTTTCAAAAAGGCCAGGGTGTTGTACTTCACACTCAACACCCGCTATGTAAAGCACATCTACGCCGCAAATGCAGCCGCTTTGGCCGCATCCAGACCAGCTTGCAATGAGGCCAGGCTAGCCTTGGCTTCAGACAGGTTAATTTTCGCATCCTCTAACTGCTGATTAGCCATGTCACTGGCTTCTAATGCGTTGTGATAACCTTTTACGGCACTTTGATAACTTTTCAGCATCATTTGGCTCAATGAGTCCACATCTGCTGTCAGCCCTTGGACCTGCTGAACTTGCAATGCTGAAACCTCTGAAATTTCAGTCACAGGCGTGATGGTTGAATAACAGCTTTGCAGCGCGGTCAAAGTCAGCGCAATAGCATTGTTGGATTCAGTGGTTGCATTGCTCAGATATGTAATTAACTCATCGGGAATGATTTGATTCACCGCTTTACGGCGGTTAACAAAGTCTTCGAGCTTTTCGATAATGTCCACCGAAAAAATCAACTTATTAATAAGTTTAGACATATGAGTTGATGTTTCTTGTAGCTTAAAACTAACTGAATCGGCCGTACTGTCTGTACCAATCTGGGCAGACACCAGATTAATGTATCTCGATGTTTCACCCAAGTCAGACTGAAGCGTTTTAGCCTGGTTCAGGTGAGCAAGCGCAGACGCTTGTTTATTGCTGGCCAGCAATAATAAGTTGGCAAAATACGCCTTCTTTTCCGTTAATGAGCTCACCACATTGCTTAGCTCATCGACCGTATACTGAGCCTGAGTAACCTGACTGGTCAGGGCTTGAATATCGGCATTTTTGTTTTGTGACACAGCTGCCTGAAGCTGATAACCAGAATTTGCTGATGACATAATTCGTTCTCCTTATTCTTTATCTTTGTCTGCGGCTTTTTTATTAGTCGCCTTTTTTTCTTCAGGCTCAGAAGTCGCGTCAGCCTCTTTCGCCTTCGCTTTTTTATCTGTTGCAGCTGTGCTAGCGCTATTCTCTTTGACAACCCTTTGTGCTGGCGCCGACGAACAGATTGGACCTAAACGGACTGGCTTGATTGGTTTGACATAGGTAAAGCTATTTTCTGACAACGAGAGTTCTGGTAGATACTTAGGTAAGTCCGCTGCACTCTCAGGCAGACATAGCACTGCAACCACGTACTCGTCATTCATAACTAACGGGCTGCCAAAGTTGTCTGTGACATCCGCGATACTGCCAATATCTATCGTGAACTGCTGCTCTGTAGCGCCTTTGTACTGCACTTTATGTGAGATGTAGTTGGCGCTTGAAACTTGCTGAGATATAGGCACATTGAAATAAAACGGGATCTTACCAAACTCAGGGGACGTCATTAGGCCAGATTCAGAAGGTTTATTCTTCGGCAGCAGCATTACCCTGAATTCAGCGTTTAAATCGCTCTGCCCGTCAATCCCTGCGTCGATTGTGATTGTCTCACCTGATACACTGATATCTTGAATGGCTGGCATTAAATAAACCGGGGTAAATGACGCAGACGCGCTCGACACCATATTGTCATACACGCCAATATATCTTTGATAATCCAGCGATAGCTCAACATAGACGAATGCGACATATTCCACGCCCGCGACAATTTTATCTCCATCTATATCCAGAACAGCCTCTGCGCCACCATACACCAAAGATGCCTCAAGCAGAGAGGTCCCACTCTTTGTCGTCATTTGATAGAATCTATTGATACTGGCATCATTCGATTTGTATTCGCCAAACAGCGTTTCAGCCTGCTCAAGGGTCACACTGGACTGATTGCTGGCCTTAGCTATAAAGACGTATTGCTCTGGCGGTGTCGCGGAGGCGGGTGGTACTGTGATATTAAGTTGCGTGTTGTCCTGAAACGGCTTGTCGTAAATCTGGCTTGATACTCTCAGTGTGTTACTTGATGGCTCCAAATCCACTATAACGTCCAGATTTAACTGACTGTTGGCATTGTCTACTGACTCATCGACGCCTTTGAGCTCACAATTGGCATCCTGCAACACTCCCTCGGCTTTTCGTTCTGCCTTTTTATCATCATTCAGAGCTTGCTGATCGACAACAGACTGCTCACTCAAAGTCGAGACATCTGCATTAGTTGCACTCAGCAGGGCCTCCAGTTGGGTTTTTGAAGCGGTGACACTGTTCAATGCGTCCGTACTCATTAATTCAGAACATTGACTGGACGCTTCCATGGCTAACTGTGATGTATATTCTGCGTCGTTGGCCGTTTGCGAAATAAAGTAGTTTGCCTGTTGTGTTCTCTTATAGATGTCCGTGTCATAACTAGAGGCAAGTGCAATATTTAGCGCACTGCCAATATTAGCGGCCACTTTTGAAATTGAATTCGATGCAACCTTTATATTGGCAGCCATTGCAGCCACATTACTTACCGCCGTCGTCGTATTGGCTTGTAGCGTTGTAGACGTTGCCAACAGGTTTATTACGGCGTTATCACACAAAACAGCTTGTGTATTGATGTTCTGTGCATCCTCAAGTTGTTGATTGGTATTTGCCAGGCTATCGCCGGTGCTGATCTGTGCGCCTTGCGCATAGTAGAGATTGTATTGTGCACTGCGCTGCTCTGACTGCATCTTCTGCTGATCGGCGTACAAGCTGTTCAGCGTGGAACTGATCGTCTTTTGCAGGTTTTCATTGTATGAACTCATACTTTTCACCTTATTCCTTCTTTGCTATCTATCAATTTGAATTACATCCTTGGACTACATCACCAACTAGGTTGGCCAAGTTACGTAAATCGGTTTTTCCATCCAAGGTAACTTGACTATCGAATACGACAACGGCGAACGACTGATCAGTATGTCATACACCCTTTTTTCGACGATCAAATCCCAATGATCTAGTGCTTCGGTTAACGTGCCATTGCGTACCAACCAGTTTCCTCTGAATCCATCAATCGAGGTCTTTCCTATCGCCGGCCAGTAATTACAAACCGCGTCAATTAAGCTATGCACGGTATCAATATCGCTTTGTGAGAGTGTAATCCCCGCTTCTACGGGCTGAGTTACACCGTGACCACAAATCAATTTGTTTAACACCAAATGGTGCTCTTCGGTGGCACTTTGGCCTGTAACCAGAAACTGCAGATAATGCACAGCCGTACGCTGGTGTTCATCACTCACAAATTTGTCGTCACAAGTCAGTGATAAACGAGCAAACAGAGGTTGAATAAAGCTTTGCAATAGCACGAGTCCGGCATTTGGTACGCTGATTGGAAATTCGCTCGGCTGCTCAGATTCACTCTGCCCTTTAGCCACTGCATTCGAAAGCCTGTGCCGTTGATATTGACTAAGCTGCTTACGAAGCTGCCCTATGGCTGTGAGTAAATGCGGGGAACTGGGTAAATCATTACTCTGAAGCGCCTCCTGCAACGCACCAACCTGACAGTTTTGCCTGAAGATCAGCTGCCAACACATATCACCGAATAGCTTTTCTCCATCGAGCTCTGTAAGCTGCTTAGTAGCAACACCGCGCAAAATAGCCAATGTCAGGTACTGCTGATACTCTGCCTCATTTATTTTCAGCCCAGCTTTAGAGAGCGCTTTAAATAGTGTGTAAACAGCCTCAACCATGTTTAATTGTGAATCACGTAATTTACCAGCCCGACTGAGTGCAGACAGTAATCCACCTAAACTAAGCTGCTCGACCACTCGGGCCTGAACAGTCGACTTTGTTAGCAGCGGCTGAACCCATTCAACCCATGATCCAGGCTTATACAACAGCAGATCGTTAAACAGCCTCACACCACAAAACGGTGCTTCGGCTGCAATGAAATGAGGGCGACTCTCACTATGCAGCCAATGCTCAAAGATTGATTTGATATCGTTTCGTTGCAAATAGTCAGAGGCAAGATCTTGCTCCCACGCTGGCATTTTTACGACCTTAGATTCAGCGCTGTCGGGTACTGTGTTATGCGGATGAGCCGGTGTCTGTGAGCTTGCCTGATGGTTAGAACTAGCTGCTGGAGTATGTGCGTTGCGCTCTGGTGGTATAGGCTTAAATTCAGTAGCTCCAACGCTTTGGGTTGCAGGCTCTGATAGAGGTAAAGTAAAGGCGCCGGCTTGAGCTGAACGGCCAACACGCTTAAGTTCCGTAATTAACACTTCTGTGCTGATAATTGACAGCAACTCGGCTGGTGCGCTTTGCCAGTAACGCTCAAACTGGCGCACACACAGTGATAGATTAAGAGCATTAGTCTGACACCAGCCGAGCATAATCCGGGCGACAAATACAGCTCTCATTCCTTCTGAAACACGCAGTTGTGTCAGGGATTTGAGCTGAGCAGCACTATTTATTTGAGAGGCCAGATATGTCGTGAATTCCATCCAGAACAAACGTTCGACTGCTGTGCCACGTGGCCCGCTGGAATGAACCTGGCTAAATGGCCCAAATGCACTTTGATTATCCAAAGTTGCCACTACATCACTTAGCCAGACCTGAAGTTGCAGACACCAACGCTTGTAAAGCGCCGGTTGCTGCCAGGTTTCGGGTAACATGGCTGAAAACCAGC
Source organism: Pseudoalteromonas sp. XMcav2-N (assembly GCF_024124545.1). Taxonomy (GTDB): domain Bacteria; phylum Pseudomonadota; class Gammaproteobacteria; order Enterobacterales; family Alteromonadaceae; genus Pseudoalteromonas. The sequence continues at coordinate 239,958 of NZ_JAMXSF010000005.1, read as the reverse complement.
GATTAGCAAGACGACTCTGAAACAGCTGCTGCAAATAAGTTGCCGCGAGTTGTGACTTAAGCGCTTTTTTCACTATCAAGCCACTGAGTAGTAGCTCATGTGTACGCAACAGCGACACCACTTCAGTCATTACCGATTCATACGTCACAGGCCTGCTGCCCTTTGAGCTAACAGCTCGGTAAAGCCTGAAAACCCAGCGCTGTTGAGTCGCCCCGTCAAACCCATTCAGCAACCAGTGCAGCAATGCCGGGTGATTGGTTACGCGAGAAAAATCCCCTCTCAAATCATGCATCGCTATCAGTTCTGCCAACAGCTGTGGCACCGAAACATCGCTAAGCTGACTTACCTGGTGCTGTAATTTTTTTATCCGCTGCTCTGATACCGGTACAGAGCCAGCCTGAGCTGCCTTTTCTTGCCCTGAAAGCTCTGCATAAGTCCCCTGTTCCCGAAGGGGTTGTACACTGTATTGCCTTGCCGGCTCAAAGTTTCGTTTACTTCCAGCACTGAGTTGCCATTGTTCAAGCATATACCAGCTATTGTGTACACACCCAGCTCGCAACTTGGACATGTCAGCCTGCTGAAAGCGAGTGATCATCACAGCCATTGAGCTGAAACGCTTTAGCTGAACCTGCAGATAGCGTTGTACTTGTGTCACAGGCAAAACAAACTGCTGAGCCAAACTGTGTGCCAGCGACTGTACCAGGTGTGTTTGTAAATAATCAGATGTCTGGTCAGGCTCTGACGCAGCTAGATGCTCCGTGTTTTTAATGCACTCAGCCGCCAGCCTCAACACCTGCGATAAGGGCAATGAAAAGCGTCGCGCAAATGCTGTCAAAGCACGTATTTGTGCATAATCTAACGCGCTATACCACACCAACTCAGGGCGACCTGACAGCGGTTTGTCACAGGTTTGGCTGTTTTGCTTTTCGTTTAACAACAGCTGTGTCAACTCAGTACTCAGCACTGCCTTGTCACTTTCTGCTGTTGCGACTTGCCCCGCTAATAAATCAATTAACTGCCCATGCGATAAGCCAAATCGTTGCGCAATAAACTGGGTAGTACGGGAAAACCACTTTTCGGGGCTCGCAGTGTCGCCCTCACTGATCAGGCTAAATACCACGCTTTCGAGTAGCGGACGTATTGATCCTCTTCCCAGACCCCAGGCCCAGGTTCCCAGCTTTTGCCAATCGCGAATAGCATTGACCAATCTGGCACTTCGCATCCCCTGCCGAGGAGAAATTGCCGTCAGTAACTGCACGATCTCACCGTGAGTGAGCAAGCCTGAACCCGCCATAGCCGCGACGAGCTTTTGTGACAGCTGCTCGCTTTGCTTTGCCCCGAGGTGAGTGTACTTCAGCAACGCATATAATGAACGCGGACTACTCAAAGGCCGCAACATAACCAGACCACGTAAAGCCCGTTGCCAGGTGTTTTCATTAAACCACAAAGGGCGAGCCTTGAGGTATTGAGCCGAATGCTGCGTGTGCAGTGTCATCAAGGTGTGGTAGTGCTCAATCCACAGATCATTATTGTCATGCAATTTTTTAGACTGACTGTCCTGTAGCTCAGCTAAAATAGTAAACAGTTCGTACTGTTGCCCTGTCGAGGTTGGCATGCCTAACGTTTGTACCAACATCAGGAGTATATGGTGATACGCCACTCCAAAATGCTGGCTCATCTGCAACAAAGTGCTGTGAACAAACTGTTTTCGGTTGAAGTAACTGCCTTTATTCACCAGTAAGTAAGCCAACAGAACACGCCAAATCAGATCCGGATTAAGATGTTGTTCTTGCAGCAACGTTTGTGTGTGGGCCACATGCGCCAAAACAAATTGCTGGTCATGTGGCGCAACCACTGACACGACATGTTCTAGCTGCTGCTGATTGAATTGCTTAACAATATGAGTGCGCACCGACTCGGATTGGCCTACTTGTTTTAACATGGCAGCCATCGTATCGGGCTCAACCTGCGCCAGTCTTGTGAACAGCTCTGTCAGATGATAAGACTGATTGTCGTGATAGATGCTCACCTGGCTCGTTTTTAACAAGGACGAAAACAGTGACCACAGGTCCAGCGTTTGCTCCGGTTTGCTATGTATGTTGGTTTGCTGCCGCTCATTTTGTTGAATACTGATCAGTACCTGTAAAAATTGCGGTGCGACCAAACCGGACTCTTGCATCTGTCTGGCGACATCACTCATATGCTCCAGGAGCTGGCTGAAAGGAAGTTGATAGTGCTGGGCCAGCTGCCAAAGCGTTGCCCGTACGAACTGCAAGGTATTAAATAAAGTTCCCCTGTCGACCAGCAAGTGCGTTAGGATCCAGTACCACAAATGTGTTTGTAAATTGCTATCAGCTGGCAGGCTGCTGTCTGGTTGTCGCTGTACAAGCAACATATTATCTGCATAGCTACAAATAAACTGCGCATTCCAGGGTTCAAGAATCTGCACTGTTTTGCGGGTTCTTTCTTCGCCCCACTGCCAGACAATTCGCCGCCTTACCACCTCAGCCTTACCTACATCACGGATAAGCGCAGCCACACCATTCGGTTGCAAACTAATTTGCTGGTCAACCGCATGTAACGGGCTGTTATTGCCTGTTACCCACCAAGGCGTCACACCATATAATAAGAACCAGCGGATCAAAGTAAGCTGAGATACATCCGGATCCACGATAGTGAATTTACCCCGATGTGTCGTCTGACTGTTTTGACTATATCGACGCAGCATATCCAGCAGTGCTTCTTCGATTGCCGCAGCCACCCTTTGCGGCAACTGGCGGTCCAACTCCTCTAGCTGAAGTGTGCCTAAATCAATGCTAAGTTGCTCAATGCGCCAGATGTGTCCACTTGGGCACACTCTATCCAGCACCTGGTTAAGCACCTGGGGCAAAATTTTGCGGCTCCATTGGCTCAGCGCATCCTGTAAGTTGCTCACTTCGGCTTGTTCATCGAATTCAGTGAGCCACAGGCATTGACCCAGGACGTGCTTAGAAGTGATCACAATCCACCTCCAATAATGCCAAAAGCGTCTCTTTTAACTGTGTTTGCAGTGCAGCATCTGCGGCTTCTTTTGGATCCCGGTCCACCAGCCGTTGCTGGTTGTACCAACTACAGTAGTCCATGATCAGTGCATTGAACGCGTTGACATCGGCAACCAGTAAGCGCAACTGCACATGGCTTGGCCAATGTACCTGCTGTAAGGCGCGGATAAAGTAGACAAACTGTTCCTGATTTACCAGGCTCACATAACTTGGCAATACTAAACTGGCTTTAAGGAAATACCACGGGTCCGAGTCCGGAGTATATGATAGCGGCGTCACAACCGCGGATTGCAGCAATGTATGCTCAACCAAAACGGCGCCTTTGCGATAGCCGCATAACCATGCCATCTGATCAACGTATACCTGCAGATCACTGAGTTGCCAAGCTCCACCGGGGTTTGGCAGCTCAAGCACCGTTTTACCGCTGATACTGATCACTAACATATCGGTATGCTTGCTCGCCGTGATATCATCAACCACACAGGTTACTGAGCCTTGATCAGATGAAGATGTTTTTGTTTGCTCCAACCAGGTTTCGAACGCACCATCGTTCATTAACGTCACTAACGCACCCGCCAGAGCACGTAAATGGGCAGTAAAGCCCAGTAATAAATCAAACTTAAGCTCAAAAGCTGAAAAATTTCGAAAGTCCTGCACAGACAACTTTCCATATGTGTCCAGGGCTTGCGAATCGTACTCACCATCCAGTTTCAGACGTTGCTGAGAATTGTTCAACAGCATAGCATTGCCGTCCGTCATCGGAATTGCAGCAGCCAGTGTGCGGCTCTGTTGCACCACTTTGGGCAGATCGACTTTGCTATTTTTACCCTGCAATTTGACGTGTCTGGCAAGTTGTTTGACTAACGAAGCCGAAATGGCTTTGATTATTTGCCGCTGATCCGCAAAACCTTGCAAATAAAGGCTGTGCACCACTTTAGTAAAGCGTTCACTTTTACTATTCATTAGCGTGTTGTAATCCGCCTGACCGATACGATAACGACCCGGCGTAGGCAAAGGTTCCGCCATGGCAAATTTAATCGCCTGAACGCGTTGATAGCTCAATGCCTGCAAATTTTGCAGCCAGATGGTTTTTACGATGATGCGTGTTTGCAATTTGCTACCGTACCATTGCGATGCGTCTATGATGTCATCATACAGTTGCGCTAGCTCACCATGGCGTGCCAACAAGTGGCTCAGCATCTCATCGCGGCGTTGCCCCGCATCCTGCTGGCTTTCAATAATCTCACCTAAACCATGATTATATTGATTGAACGGATCATTAATAAAGCGTTGCCAAGCCAGTAAATCGTGCGCGTTGGAGTCCTTCGGTTCATCAGGGTTATAAAAACGATATTGCTGCTGACCCTTTAACAGCGCTTGTACATTTGGTACGTCATAAATAGGCTGATAAAAATAACTGCGGATAAAGCGCTGGCTTGGAATTGCAGGTGGGTGATCTGGGGTGCTGTCTGTTCGCTGCTGATAAAACATCTGTTGCGAGGTTGGCACGATATCAAAACTAAACGAAAACAAATTACCCAAGTTAGCCAATTGAGAAAACTGGTTGGCCAGTATCTGATCAAACAGTAACAGGTATCCTTTTAACTGCCGGGCTTGCGCCACACGGTATGCCGGTGCGTCGGACTCCAGGGAGTTATGTCCGATTGCATAAATATCCGGAAAAGTGTTTTGGATGGAAAAGTAACTTTCGATATCTCGAAACAGCCCTGTTGGCATTTGCGGTGCCATATCTGTTAACGCCGAAACACTTTGATTGTGGCAAGTTCGCTCTAATTGCGACAACAAGTGAGTTTGTTGCCAGGGCGCCTGATTGAGCGGTGTCTGATGTTGGATCAGAGAAAACTCATCACCTAATTGCAACACGGCCACTTTATCAGGTGCGATATCCACTGAGTCTTTACTCTCGCTCTCGTCTAATCTAAACGACTCCACTGCGGCCACACCACTAACCTGGCTGATCAGCGTGATCAAGTCGACTACCTGCACCACATCACGCTTTGCTCCCAAGGGGTTATCACCTGGGATCCAGCCATTATTTAGCCTGGGGCCATCAAATATTTCCCCAGACGAAAAGCCTTGCGAGCGTGCCTGCTGGTAGCCCAGGCGTTTCACATCGGGACTGATGTAGTCGGCCAGTGCTTGCTGAATGTCCAGATAGACTTGCTCGGGCGCAGCCCCCTGCTCCAGCAGCACTTTTGCGCTGAGCACAATCTCTTGACTCTGCAGCACCTGCGGTAGCAAAAAATATTCACCCAGGTTGCGATTTTTATTTAACAGCTGACTGACTTCGTTACACACTGCCTGTAGGTTAGAAGTACCTGTTTGATTTGCAGTAAGTAACTCTTGAGAGTAAAGCCAAACCTGATAGAGCCCGGTCGATTGTGCATCACTGATAAGTGGCTGCAGATAAATATTGTCGATGCCAGCGATGGTATCAACCACCAATTTGCGATAGTCATTGCCAGTGACGGGCCCTGTTGTCAAAATATCCTGGGGGGCAAAAAACTGATGCTGATAATTGATATTGCCATCAGGCTGAGTGAGCACATCAGCAATATCAAAGGTATTCACATATCCCAGCTCAGTCAACGCATAGACCACCTGTTCCAGAATTGTCACCCCTGGGTCGCTGTCGTTGTAATTACTCCAAACCTCTCCCGCCAGGGCTTTGAGCTGCTCAATCCCTTCATTTTTTAGATAAGTAAATTGCAAAGCCTCTGGCAGTGGTCCCGCACAAATACTATTTTCATTGACCAGGGCATCTAAAGAGGCTGTGGTTGATGCGCTCATACACTGGCCTCCGTCAAGGTGTTTTTAGATACAGACTTAACATCAACCGGTTGCCCACTGGCGCTTCCTTCTGATACCTCACGGGCTCTGGAAAAATTAAACGCGTGTGTATCTGCCGGGATAAGAATGGCATCTTCTGAGTCGGGATATATTCTGTCTCTTTGTTGCGCAGCAGGCCCCTCAACGGTGCCACTGTGGGAAGCGTGATTGCCTGCATCATCAACCGCCAGACTAACTGACAGCCTCTGGATCGCTTCAATCTCTTTGAAACTAGCAATATAAGCGGCAAGTCCTGCTTTACTGAGTCCTGAATTAAGACAATATTGAGGCTGCGTTGTGTCTATCCAGGGAGCAAGATAAGTATTCACCCCTTTGGTAAGCAGCAAATTCAGGTCATTGATATTGCAGTCCTGACTAACAATCAAATCGGCACTGACTGACACACTCTGGTGCCGTAAGTTTTGAATAACTACCTGAACCATCTGGGACACCCGTGCAGATAAGTAATCTACTATCTGGTATTGGTTCACTTTACTCATAACGGGCTTATAGGCATTCACTTGCTGGGTTGAAGTGTACTGTTGTACGACACCGAGCGTCACTGTGCCAGCGTGTTTACTGGATAATCGTTTGATATAAAACACGCCACTGTATGCTTGTCGGGCGAGCATACAGTAGTCCCAGTCATCGCTTGCTCTGTGCTTGCTTTTTAAGCGCAGGCTCACTCCCTGCTCAAACTGGCGGGTATCTTGTGCAGCACATCCGCCGCTTGAGGCAAAAGGCTGAGACAGACGACTGATTGCGGCTATTTTGTTTTGTGGTGCCTTGATCTGCTGCGCGCCGAGCGTTGGAGCAACCCCAACGGGGAGAGAAACAGGTGCTATACGCTGCACTTTGACAGCTTGAGTATTGCAATATACACATTGTACTTTTCGTGCTTGTTGCTGCGCAAACATCAGCCATCCCGTATTGACTTTGCCTTTGGGCATGGGCCAAATCGGTGAGTTAACAGCCATATCCTGTGGCAGGTCTAGCTGAACAATCCCCGAGCGTGTCAGCGCATGAGTTTCATCGGTTAAAACCGTCACAGATTGCCAGCCACTGTGACTCCAATAAAATATATCCACCAGATTTGGCTGTTGATCACCACTAATATCCTGTGCAAGTTCCACAAAAATATTCAAGCGGCACGGTGGCTGCACTTGCTCCAGCTGAAAATATAAGTTCAATGCAGACTGCCCAACACCTTGATATAAAGCTAAACCTTGATCGCTCGCCATGGGGTGCGAAGGCTTCTCTGGTTGAGCATGCTCAGAGGGTTGCAGCTGAACTCGACGTAAGTCCACAACGGGCTTGCTTTGCCCGGCAAGCTGACAAAAGTATAGGTAGTTTTTCCAGATGCCCAAATGCTGCAATGCAAACCCCTGCGTCAAAGTAACGTCCGATACCGTTAAGTCTATCGTTTGCTCGCCCTCGTAGGTCATAATCACACGTTTACTTTGGGGCTGTAATGGTGGGTTAGGCATTGACTTTAACTTGCCAGCATCTGAACCAAACCAGCGTGAAATGGTATTGATCGCTTTAGTAAAAGGCGATAGCAGTCCGGTTGCTTGCATCAGAGTTTTGGCATTTTTAAGACTGACGTCGTTAACAACCAGCCCGTAGAGTGGGTAGCCAAACCCCTGCTTTAACCCATTTAACGTCATACGCAAGCTAGGGTTATGATTGCTCGCGACATCACGGGCATCCACTCCGGCACATTGCAAAGGCGTACTAAATGAAAAAGCAAAGCTGCTGGCTGACGCATTTGTATTTTGATCTGTCTGGGCAAATAAACCACACTGGTCGCTCTTGTCTACCTTTGAAGGCTTTGTCAGTGCGCCTATGATACTTTGCCAGCCACCGGCTTGATGTGCTTCCCACTCAACCGTGAAAGCCGTATTAGAAAATGCGCTGTACTGAGGGTAATCACTGCTATTGCTCTTTAAAAAGTCGTTATAGGCACTGTAATAAGTTGCCAATTTCTCGGGAATGTTTTCCCAGTCGATTTGTACCGTTAAAGACGTCAGGGGCTTTGAAAATGCCTGCGGATAACTCAGGTAAAAATGGCTGTCTAACTGCGCTCTTGTACCCAATATATACATGGCTTTATTGTTCAATAGCAGACCATTGTCGTTGCTTGGTGCAAGCGCATCACTATCTTTTACTTTCACCTGAAATTGCACTTGGATTAAACGCAGTGGTTGCTGTAAATCCACGGTATTCGGGAGCATAATGCGGCAATAAGGCATCGCTAAGGGGTAATCGTCATTCGCTTTTGCAAGACAATCTACAGCAGCAAAACTGCTGGACAAGTGCACGGTCAGCTGCAGCGTTTGACTGTCCGGAGCCGACCACTCTAAATAGTTTTTAGGTAAGTCAGCGCCGCTGCTTTCATCCCGCACCAAAGTGTCTGACCAGCCCTTTGCAGTAGTAAGTGTGATCCCAGCGCTTTGGAAGTCAGCCACCGTGACCGGGGTTGCGAATTTTAGGGTAATAGTAATTGTACGCTCACCCGCATTTAGGAATAGCATATCGCTGGCCAGCGCAAACCCTTGTTGCACAGCATTACCCTGCGCTTCGCTAAACCAGTCACTTGATAACACCCGCCCGACCTGATCTTTACGAACTTCTGTACTTGGTGCAAAGGTCTGCAGATATTGTTGCTTTTCTCCCGCTGCCGGCACTAAACAATAACTCGTACCATAAGTTGCTATAAACTCTATGTGATTGATTTCACTGTCTGCAGTTGTGGCGAACAACACGGGTGACTGGTCCGGATAGCTGCCGCCATTGAATGCAACACCAGCGACCAACTCATAAGATGGCACCGACTTATCTAACGTAAGACACAAATAAGTGTGATCAGGCTGCGCCGGCGCGGGCGTTTGCTTTAAAATCGTTTTGTAATAAAAGTTCAGGTGCTTCTGTGCGTATTGGTTAAGCGTACGCTGAGAGTATGCAAGGAGCTGGTTTGCGACAATGATCAGGCTGGTATCAGGAAAGTCATTACGCTTCACCACCATGTCATAAAAAGCGGGTCGCGCATCCTGGATCACTTGCACAAAAAACCGATAGACCTGCTGATATATCTGCTCTAAGCTCTGTAATGCATCCACAGCGCTGTCAAACCGAGTCGTATTTTTTATTCGTTTGTACTCAAACCAGCTCGGCGCAAAATGTCGATAACTCGACTCACTGGGTCGGGGTATTGAGGCCGCTAACTTGTTTGCCAGAAAATCTTGCAATGCAAATCGTTGCCACAGCAACCGACCAATCGCTCCCTCTACCTGGGCGGTGATAAAGTCACGCAATGTAAACTCTACGCTGCTGAGTTCAAGATACTCCACCCAGCTATTAATAGTGTCAAACAGCTGATCCACCAGCAGTAGCAGTTGCGCGATACATCGGCTATCTTGTTCCTGCAACACGCAAGCAGCGTGCTCATTATCGTCGCCTTCTAACTGCTCTCGAACTCTCGTTTTAGTGTGTTCCAGAGCGGCCTGAACCTGATTAAACCGAAAATACACGCTTTGATAGACAGTTTTACTGATCACTGCGAGCAGAATAACCGGATCTTTTAAAACAACCTTACGCCAGTCACCTGAAGGCTGATTTTGCTCATCATAAAATAAAATCAGCTCAGACAAATTTGCAATAAACGCCAGGCGGTCTCGAATATCTCGTCCATCTAGTTCAATTGAATCAGGACAAAGACACGCATTGAGCTGCGCCTGGAGGGTTGCAAAGTCGAGCCGATTTTTCACGCTATACCTTCACAGCCAGGTTAGTGCCTTCCAACAAAGAAAATGGAAAAACATGGTTATGTCGGGTATTTGTCTGTTTAATGGTGTAAAGCACACTGATCACCACCTGCGACGCTTCCTCGGAAGTAAAAGAAACAAAGACTTCATCAACCGAAATTCTGGGCTCGTCATTCAGTAACGTGTTACGCACCGATTTGGCAATTTCTTCTTGCAAACTCGCATCCTGGCTGCGAAACAAAAAGGTATTCAATTGACTACCAAAATCAGGCAGCAAACAGCGCTCGCCGCGCCGGGTTTGTAATATCAAATCAATCGACTGATTAATGTTGGCTTCAGACTGATTCATAGCCAGCTGATGCGACACACTGGAGAATGTCGGTGGAAACTGCCATCCACTCCCCAAGAATTCACTTTGCTGAGACAGCTCAGATTTACCGGCCATGTTTTACCCTCCGATCATCACGGTAAAATCTCCAAGCAAAATCGACCCGCCATGCGCTGTATTATCACCAATTCTGGCAGCTGGCATCCCCCCTATGAGGACAGTGGCTGAACCTTTGATAATGCTATCAGGTGGCCCCACGCATACCAGCATATCGCCCACTCGCGCCGCAGGTAGACTACCTATTAATACTGTTGGACAACCTGGGCCCGTTATCGGCCCGCCCACATGTGGGATTGGTGGCAACCCGGGAGTTACCATAGGACACTCATGAAAATCGGTTAATCTGGCTGCTGGTGGCATTGCTTTAGCTCCTGTTAATTAATCATCACGATAGCGGCTTTAAGCGTGAGCTCTGCACCACCTTCAACTTGTGCTGTCGCGGACCCTTTAGCGCTAAACTGAACGTCTGCCTCGGCGCTGATATTAAGCCCGGCCAGTTTTACATCGCCAGATTCTGCCTGCACATTAACCCCCATTGCTCCTTTGATATTCACCGACTCGTCCGCCTGAATGTTGATGCTTTTTGGGCTTTTAATATCGATGCCAGACTCACTCAGCAAGATACTGTTGTCGTTTTGATCTGAAATTTTGATCTGCTTGTTTTGATCATCAAGGACTATGGTGTTATCGCTATCGGTGGTGATAGTAAGAATGCTCTCTCTATCATCGAAAACGATGCGCATATTACTTTTGGTGACGATGGCTTTTTTGCTATTGTCCGAATCAGGGGTCAACTCGCTGTATGGCTTGCGGTTTTCGCTATATACGCTGCCCACTATGATCGCAAACCGGGGATCTTGATTTAAAAAACCAACGATCACTTCGTCACCAATCTCGGGATAAAAAAAAGCGCCACAGCCGCTGCTTGAATAGAAATTACATAACCGCGCCCAAACGCCTTTGCCTTCGTCGTTATACAAGGGCATTTCGACCAATACTCTATAGGCGTTATCCGGATCTTCGTCTATCTGCTTGACGGTCGCATTGTACAAACCACCTATACCGGGAAGCAGCCCGGCAGCTTGTGGCGCACTGACTTCATGCTCCTGCACAAACCAAATTGGCGACAACCCCAGCTCAACAGTGGTAAACCAGTTACCATCTGAAAAGTCATGCTCCACGCCCGATATAAAATGATCCCCGTTAAAGCGATCCCCCATCCCCGCTATGGTTATGTATTTGCCAAGCTGCGCTTTGGCATTGCCCTGCAGGCGAGCATCTCCAGTAATTTTTGACAGCTCGCTTTTAAGCATCTGCCCTTTTGCCCATTGGGTCAGATTGTCGTTATCTACTGCTGCTGTTGTTTGTAATTCAAATTCGGATAACCCCACCACTTGAGATAACTTTTTGCTGCTCAGATTACCGGGCCCTGATACTGAGTTGCTGGCTGTTGCGTTGATCACTGCCTGGCTTTTTGCATCCCACGCTGTCGATTTCACTTCACTGAGCTGGGTCACGCTGTTGAGCTGCGCATTGATGTGATAAAGAGAGTCACCATAAGTAGCGGTCAATACTGAGCTGGTGTCATCAATTGGTGAAAAGACCGACACTTTGCCATTGAGTGTGCTCACCACCATACTATTTACTTCTGCGCGACTGAGTAAAAAGTCCCAGTCTGAGGTGTAATACTGCACCAATTCCGGCAACTCGACAGATGTAGCCGATACGTCAGCACTTAACCCTGAATTACCAATCAAAGTGCTCATCACATCACTGTCTTTGGTTTTCTGATAGACGCCACTTTTGCGCCCAACCGTCATTTTTATCGCTTTATCCCGGCACTCAACCAAGAGCATAGGTCCAACACCTGGATTAACCTGCACAGTTTGTTTAGTCACTATGCCGGTGAATACCGTGCTATTACTGCCATCGTAACCCATTGCTATACTGATTTCGGCCCCAGGCACAAAGGTCTCTGAACTGCTGACTGAAAACCCTTCTTGCGAGGGACTGCCATCCAGTATTTCAATGCTGGCACTGGCTACACGGTTAATGTTTTGTCTGACCACAACACTGTGTACCTGCACTACATCAGGGATTACAGAGCCCGCGGATTTAATCTCTAGCGTGGCGACACCACCATTACTGCTGCTGCTCATTGTGATTCTCCCGTACTACGCAAAGGTGGCGCAGTTAATACACTGCCTGCGGTTAAGTTTCTTATTTTATTTAAGCCGTTAAATGCCCCAAGTTGCACGTACAAGTCGGGATCCCGGTAAATTTGCTGGCTTATCTGAGGCAAGCTGTCACCTTCTACAACTTCAATTCTGTGTGTCAGATCAGGGGATTTTTTGTCTTCTTCTTTTGCTGCAGTAGACGGGTCCAGATACGATGTAAAGTTCAATGAAACCTTAGCGCGCAATGGCGTACCATCTGGCTTAAAAAACGTATAGTTGGTATCAAATGCGGTCAGTACACCCTGAAAAGACAACCCCTGGCCCCAATACACAGTGACATAATTAGGGCGATGAATATTGCCGTTGTAGGTGTAAACAACTTTTTGTAGTTGAGCGAGCTCTTTAGGTAATTCAGTGCGTGTTGAGTCAACCACACCGGTACAGTCTACTACCAGATCAAAGCTGAGCTTTTCTCCTGGCGTTGAACGGTACTTAGAAGATAGCTGGCCAGAATCTGGGGCCTGCTCTTCATTGTAGTTGATACTGCGATCCAGCTTGATCTGTTCCGGATTTAGCATCACCACATAGTCATCAACCTTTGAGCTGAATTTTTCATCGCTGTATGCGACGATACGCATCTTTTTCAGACTACCCACACCACTCTCCACATTTATATTGGGCTATCGCTCAAACGCATTCTGCCGCTGCTTTGCGCCCAGTTGTTTTACACATTCCTGGACAATTTGCTGTTTCATTTGCTGTAACTGTTGCTCCGATAACACCGCATTTGTTGGCTCTTTGTGCGATTGCACGGCAGTTTTTATTACCAGTTCTCTTATTTCAACGGCCATCATTGTGCTCCTTTGCTTTAGCTGCTTACTGATCAAGCATCGCCATATAAATCCAGTTGTGGAGATCGGCTATCCTCAACCTCGAAGTAACGGTATGAAAACTCCAGCGTTTCAATAAATACTTCACCGTCTTGCGACTTTAGATCACTCGCCGACCACTTCACCGGATAGGCAGCCACAAAATCCCACTGCATACTCACATTGCCCTTTTCATCCAACAGCCGCACCCGAATGTCTTTGGTTTGGATCGGATTTGTTAATCCATCATCTAAGGTGTCTTTTACCCAGGCGATCAGTGGCGACTCGCCCGTTGTCACGCCTCGCTTAAGCACCAGATTTGAAAAAGTCGTGATAGTGGGCAAGCGATATTTAAAGCGGTTTTCTCCTCCACATACCACGTCTTCGCTTCCCATTTCCTTGCTCAACCCCAGGACTTCCTGAAAAGCAGCATCACTGCTGCTCATCCCTGAGATCGAAACACTGAAATAGAAGCTAGTCTGTAAGTTATGATCCATTGGTCACAATCAACTGCTCATGCGCAATTTCCAAGGTATCCACTGCGACTTCGTTACCATCCGACTTCAGATCAGTTCCGGTAATTTTGGTCGGCCAGGCATTGTTAAGCTGCCACTGCATGGTCGTTTTACCTTCCTGATCCAAAAGCTTGATCAGTACCGTACGGCGTTTTATCGTGTTCATTTCAATTTCATCCATCCACTTCCAGAAATTGTTATCGTTCACGAAAATACCGCGCTTCATGGTGATATTGCCGTACTTAGCAATGCCGGGCATTTTGATTGTTGAGAATAAAGTGCTGTTACTATGGCGGTATTCAATTACCTGTACTTCTTTATCCATACCCGACACTTCCTGAAAAGCCACCTTTTGTAGTTCCGTTCCAAGGTCAACCTCGAAGCGGAACTTGGGCATTGGCCACGTGCTGCCTTCTTTGCTGCCATCATCTGCCATGATATTTCCTCTTATCTATCTTCTATAATGTGGTTAAACATAACGACCTGAGCGCAGCTTATTAGCCCGACTTAGCCATTTCCTGTTCGAATGAAATCACGATGAATTCTGCCGGATGAACCACGGCTACTTTGACTGACACTTTCATAAAGCCATTAAGCAGATCATCGCCTGTCATTGTGGTACCCAGACCACACTCAACCTGAAATGCATCGGAAGCTTTAGCGCCTTGTAACCCGCCTTCTTTCCAGATGCTGGTGAGAAAACTGCCAATCTGACTTTTCACAGCACTCCACGTATTCACATCATTAGGGGCAAATACGTAAGCTCGCGCTGCCAATTTACAAGACTGCTCCAGGAAGGTCATAGTGCGGCGTACAGATACATAGCGCCAATCCTGGGAGTTACCATCCAAAGTACGTGCACCCCATACCAAAATACCCTGACCATTAAAAAAGCGAATGGCGTTTATAGACTTACCCGACAGTGCATCAACGTTAAGGTCTGCCTGCTGACTATCATTGAGTCGAATTGGAAGCGAAGATGCACCTACGATCCCGGTATTAGCAGGGGCTCCCCAAACGCCCTTAACGTTGTCATTAACCGTGTAAACCCCTGCCATACCGCCACTGGGTGGCAACAAGTTAGCGTCGTTCATGACATGCGACACAATTTGCGAGTAGGTTTGCGAGGCATTAAGCAACGCGGCATTGAGCTGCGATGTGGTCATTGAGCCATCATTGTTTTCAATCATAGAAATGATTTTTTCTGCGGTCGGATTTGGTGCAGAAGCAGGGCTAAGCAAAGGCTGCAACTTTTTAACATCACCGCCAAACAGGTTGGTATAGTTGATTTCACCCGACTGCATAATTGTGGTGCCAATAAAGGGATAATAAGCAACACCAAAGTCCAGACTGTTGGAGCCGGTGTTGTTTCTGAACGTTTCTATATCATTGGTGTAGGTGATTGGATCGGGTGTGTTACCACCAATAATGTCGAACATACACACTGCCGTTTGCATACTACCGGCTTGCAGTAACATCTCTTGCATCAGCGTGCCATTCTCAGCCACAGACAACAGTGTTGCCTCCGGGCAAATATAAATGGTTGGCTCCTGCTCATACTGCAGTAAATCTAAACCCGCCTTTAGATCACTGAGCTTAACATTTGGGTTTACAATCTGCGCCCCGACATCCCCTGCTTTTCCTGCGCTCTCACCGTAGGTGCCAACCGACACAATATATGCGTCTCCCCCACCGTTTTGATAGAACAAACGCACGCTATTGTATAGATAATAGATACAGCTGGGATCGGGCACAATTGAGTAATAACTCCCCGCAATCATTAAGTAGTCGCCAGATGTTGGCTTATCTTTTGATTCGACCAGGTAATACTCAGGGTTATATTGCACCGCAGGATCTGCCGGCGGCGGCGGATTCCCTTTCATGTAGATAGCCTGAAACTCAGCGAAAGAAGTGATTTTTTGCGCTTTATTGAAATAAGACTTTCCCTGATACTCTGCGGTAGGAGTGTATCCTACAAACGCCGGTACCGCGGTTGCAACGGGTACCACTGAGTTAGGGAAGGCATTGACTTCATCAATGTACACGCCGGGTGTTTTTATATTCGAAGTTATCATAACATCGTTTGCCTTTTGTTCCTGTATGACTGATTTCGTTTTCCTTCGACCTAATTCAACGAAGCGAAAACCCTTTACGCCGCCACAACATACTGGTGCACTCGTTGTTTCGGCCTGGTGCTTTTCGGTGTTTCACGTACCTTTTGTTACCTACATCTCAAGGTAAGTAACCTTCAATTAGTAACCAGCGGTCAAAAATACACATAGATATGTGATTGCACGCGCCGTGAACTCCCCTCTTGTTCCAGGTATATCTGATCGCTTCTTGGGGTTGGTAATGCACTGATCACGGTTCTGCTAATTGAACGTTCGCTTTTGCTATCCAGCGTTTGCGTATCCACCAATTCGAATCGAGGCACTGGCACTTGTTGCATGGGTAAATCAAACTCTCCGCTGTCTGAAAGCCAGGTATTCTCCCCCTCCTCATTGCGATAATGCATGGGCGTGGTAAACATAATTTGGTTTTTTTTGTCTCGCAATTGCGGCTTATGCAGACGTGTTTGCCCTCTTTGAATCAGATGATAGACCCACTGGGTATTACGTGCTCGCATGCTAATGTGGTAATGCTCAGAAGCTAACAAATCACTCAAATTAAAGGTTATCTTAGCGATTGCTTGTGCTTCAAAAGCGCATTGTGAAAGGCTTTGTACAGTAAGCTCTAAACTCCCTTCAGTGGTTTTTTCGCAATATGCACTGTTGAAAGCAAGCTGGCCTTGCCAGTCCATCGGCAAATCAGTAAATGTGACAAAATCAGACTGGGGCTGTAACAACCAAAACTCCAGAGCCTGTAATCCCTGAGAATAGCGAAGATACTGCAAAAGCGCTTGCTTTGAAGATCCCTGCGTAGCGTATAGCTGCCAACATGCGCCATTGTGGTGTAATGTCAACTGATAGCGCTGCAACCATGACTGAGTTGCTTCTGTGGCTTCAAGCTCAGCATTTCGCCATTGTTTGTCGGCAAAATAGTCGTGCTCAAGTCGCAAGGTTAATACGCTGAACATTATACCGACGCCTCCGTGCCAACCTCTTTGACCGAACTGACCTTGCCCGTCACCTGCAAAGATTGCACTGTCACATGGCGTACTTTATAGATTATCGAAGGCTGATATTTGGCCCCCAGCGCGCTCCATAAATTATGAGTCTGTGTATAAGGCGAGTTTTCAATTTCAAACTGTAACTGGCCCAAGCCCTCGGGCATATTCGGGAACTCTTTTTTAGTTAGCGCCGGGAATGACTGAAAAAATGCGACGGCCGCATTAAGAAATTTGAGTGCTTCGTTGTAAGAGTCAAAATGTGCAGTGATCAGTATATCCAGGTTAAACCGAGTTGCAGGCTGGAATTGCTGAACATGACTATCTTTCGTTGCACGCTGACCACCATAAAACTGCTTGTTAGTTTCGTGCTCAAGGTTAATAAGCGTAATGACGATTTTGTTCTGGTTAGCAAGCACTGGTGCGCCACTGGCTTCAACCAAATGGTTCATAATGACAATGTCATTTTCCAGGGCAAACTGTATTTTCAATGTTTGATTAAGCTGCTGCTCAACAAAACGAAGTGCTGTATCAATCACGGCATATAAATCCTTATCACCAACAACGTCTTACTCCTTGCCACTAAGAAAAAATCATGCAAAAAGTTAATTAAGAGTAGACACGGTGCTAATAAAGATCAATTACACCTTATTACAGCTATAGGTACAGGGAAGATAAGACAGAAATGGGCCCAGAATTTAGCTGCGCTTCTGCCTATTGCAACCCAAGGGTGAATAGCAGGAAGCGCTCGACATTATGAAGGCGATAGATGAAATACACCTGATGTATTTGTAACTCCACCCAACCTAGTACAGCTCAATAGTAGAATTATGCAGCCTCAAGGTAGCCAACTGGAGTCATGTCTTCCAGCGCATCGTGAGGCCTTTCATAATTGTAAATTTCTAACCATTCACCCGTAATTTACCGTATTTGTTGTAGTGAATCGAACAGATATAAATCTAATACTTCTTCTCGATAGCTACGATTAAAACGCTGCACAAAACCGTTTTGATAAGGACTACCAGGCTGGATAAATTCTAGCTTTATATCTTGCTCTGAGCCCAACTTTCGAATAAGCTGGACGTAAATTCAGGTCCATTATCAGCCCTTATTTACGACGGTTTTCCTCGCTAGGCAATCACTCGTTCAAGCGTTCTAATAACTCGCTCTTTGGTCAAGCTGGTGTCAACTTCGATGGCCAGTACCTGCCGATTGTAATCATCAATAATATTTAATGTCCTGAAGCGATGTCCAAAGCTTAAAGCGTCGCTCATGAAATCCATGGACCAAGAATCATTGTGCTTTTCCGGCGTACTCAATGGCTCTAGGCTACGAGTAGGAACACGGCGCTTTCCTTTTCGCCTCAAGTTGAGCTTTAGCATATTGTAAACTCGTTCAACACGCTTCTTGTTCCATGTTTTCCCTGACGCCGCAGCTGTTTAAACAGCTTAGACAAACCCCAGCGAGGGTGACGCTCTACAAGCAACAGCAATGCATCGATTACCTCATCATCAGGTGGCCGTTTGTGCGTGTAGTAATAGACACTTCGATTTAGTCCTGCAACCTCACAAGCAAGTGCCACACTTACCCCAAACTGCTCAAGGAAATGTTTAACCCAGGCTCTGCGCCTGCTTGTGCTCACAGCTTTTTTGCAACGATTTCCTCAAGCATCGTGTGCTTCAGGCTTAGTGTTGCAAACATATCCTTGAGCTTGCGATTTTCTTCTTCAAGTTCTTTTAGCCGTTTTACACCCGAGGCTTCCATGCCGCCATATTTGGAGCGCCATTTATAAAATGTACTTTGTCCAATTCCGTGTTGTCGGCACAGATCTGGAACCGATACACCCGATTCAGCTTCATTGATCATGGCAACAATTTGTGATTCGGTGAACTTGCTTTTTCTCATCGAAAAACTTCCTTCTTTAGTTAATGGAAATTCTACTCAAGAACTGTTGTAGTTTATGGGGGAGTTACACCCGAGGCTTCCTTATATTGCAGCTAGCGCCTTAGCTTGATTATCCATTGTTCACCTAACGCCCGACTCAGGCGCAACCAGCCAGAGCGGGATTTGTGCCAAAATTGGCGCTCGCGCCATTGGCACAAATGACGTGGCGGGTGGTTGTCGCTTGGAGCCGTTTGTTAGGCTCTGACTATACCATTTGCACGTGAAGCCTGAACAACAACAACCGCCCCTGACATAAACTCTACGGCCAAAGGCCATTCTGGCTCTGGGGGGTTACTCCCATCCAAAACGACTACACCTTGAGCCCACTCTTCATCCACCCAATAGCCAATGGAACTGATGCAGTCATCCTCCGAGAATGGCATTTCCGAATCGCGTGGTATAAACCTGAATTCTTCAACTTCAGCAAGAACAATTCTCAATGACTTCGGTACGGCCTCGGAAACCCACTCCTCTTCTAAGCGCCGCCATTCTAAAGTGACAGTTCGATGCTCTATCGAATAATTAAGTCCAATAAAGTTGAAGTCATTATGCAGATCCAGCTCATTCTCTTCTTGAACAAATAGAATGCCAGCATCGATGTCAAAATCTCGATTCATGCAAAGGACACCTCGAGCCTAACGCCCGCATAAAATGCGGATAATGCTTGGCTAAAATTAGCGAAGAATGAGCGCCAGCCAAGCGTTTGACGTCATTTTTGATGCGCTTGTTATGAGTCTTTCCATCTAACTTTAGAAGTTGAATCTAAAATAAATTGAGAACTTTTCACAATATATTTTTCATAAACAGAGTGGTATTTTTCCCTGTCTGCTTCCCAGTTTCGGCTATACGAATTAATAAAAAATGAGCCATTTGGAGTTCTACCCCACGTAATCAAAGGGAAGTCACTACCGATGTCAGAACCTTCAACAAAATAGAAGTTAAGCTGTTTATCAAACTTAAATACTCTAATGCCTTCACTATGAGCACCGCATTTATAGCCGACAATTAATTCAGGAAAACCATCATTATCTATGTCAACGACAGTGATTTCAGCACAGATGCCTTCGAACTGATAAAAACAAACTGGTGCCTTATCAGGAATATAAACATACAAGTAATGCTGCCCCTCTCCGTATGTGTTGTGCAAAGTAGACATAACGACTCTGACTTTAACTTTTTCACGGTATTCTGATTTGGAAAAAGATGGTTTAGGGACTTCAAATTCGACAGACTTGTCCTTATGCTCTAAAGATCCTTTACCCCAACCAAATTTAAATTGATTTTTATCCTCATTAAGAGGAACAACATTATCAATAATAAACCCAGCTTTCGTTTCTAGCTTGTCGTTGTAAAACTGTTCAGGGAGATCTTGTCGAATAGATCGACTTCTAACAAGCATCCAATCTTTTGGTCGAAGACTAACAGATGTTATTAGACCTAGAAGAGATGTTACTACTGGCTCAAAATCTGGAGCTAACAAAAACCAAGTAAAAGAAACAAAAGTTGCTAAAGATGCAAGAAGAAAAAGGTAATTACTTTTTATGAATACAACCACTCAACCTCCGAAGACTCATAACGCCGCGTTAAGTAGTGAGCAGCGCTACCACGTACTCTAAACCAGTACGCCGTAAACACCAAAACTCGACTTAGACTGAAAATGCCGAGCGTTGCGAATCTGCCTTAAACGCTTTGTTATGTGCGTATTTGATTATAAATACCTTAGCACTTTCCAGTATGTTCCTGACAACTCAAGATCCATATCCTGAAACATAGCTGGCTCACTAGAATAAGCTGAATGCAGATTAGATTCAGTTGCTACAAACGCCTTAGGATATGCATAGTCTTCAAACTGATCGGCTGTAATGTCAACAATCAGGTCTTTTACTGTAACCCAAGCATGACTATCCATATTCCCTATCGTGCCAGAAATAACTGAAACGTCTTCAATTCCTTTGTCTTTCAGATAAGTAGCCAACATTTGGGAGCTGTTCAAGCACTGTCCATGTGGAAACCTAGCTTTGAAACCATATGTTGAAATTGAAGTATCACTCGCGATTAGCTTTTCGATAGCATCTCTAAATTCAGTCGCCAGTTGCTCCAAATTACCCATTTTTCCTCCAAGCACATAACGCCGCCATAAGCGGCGGAAAATGCTTGGCTAAAATTAGCGACGAAGGAGCGCAAGCCAAGCTTTTTGCGTCCTTATGCTTGATGGCTTTGTTAAGTTACGAATTAGCTATTCCCTTTCTTCAAATACTGCATAGTGCTTTCTCGAGTTTGCTTCTGGATAGCAAACCATGTCATATACTTTAGATGGCTCAACATCTAGGATTACATCAACATCGTTACCTGGATGTCCACCGACACGACACCAAACCACGATTTTGTATTTTCCTGGTTCTAGTTTGACGTGCAAATGGTTGGTAATTCCCCAAAAAGAAGTGCTAACCACTTCAACTTCATCTGGCAACGTATACACAGCGCGAACACCTGAGTATAGGTTTCCATTAGCTTTTTGTTTAATGTGACCAAGTTCGTTAGTGTTGATGGAAGAGCTTTTGTAAACAGCAGGGCTGGTTTTACAACCAATTATTAAAATCGAAAATAACAACGGAACAACAAATTTCATAACAATGACTCTTAGTAACTTAACGCCCGCATAAAACGAGCCGAATACGGAAGTTGCTTATGTTAAGTTGGAGCGAAGCGGAAACACAAAGCAACTGGAGTATTTGGCGTCGTTTTTAATGCGTTTGTTATGAGTATACTCGCTCATGTAGCTGTTTGTACTTTTTAAATAATTCGTAAGGGAAATCTCCTTCACGATTCTCATTAAAGCTCTTTTCTTGCATCATATCCCTAATTTTTTCCATTTGTCGTAGTACACAAATAGAGAACAGCTTAAGTTTCACTTCAAAACTTAAGTCTTCGATCTTGGGATCTTTGAAAGTATTAACCTGAGTACAACCTGTAATAGAGATTTGCACTTTATGCTTCTGTTCAGGGTTACGCCTTATAGACCAGTTATACTCACCTGGTTCATCCTGCCACTGAAAATCTACAGAATCAGCTCCATTTAGCAGGTCAATCATGCTACTAAGTAAAATTTCAATAGGGTTCTCAAATATATGAGTCGGCCCCATTTCATACATTTTTCCATTAATAAAGACAACACAGGTACTCCACCCATGGTTTTCAAGAAAGTAAAAGAAATCAATATCGTCAGGATGCGTCATGCCTAAATTCGTGTTGACTCATAACGCCTTACTAATGGGCGCATAATGCTTGGCTAAAATTAGCGACGAAGGAGTGCAAGCCAAGCGTTTTGCGTCCTTTTGAGTAATTTGTTAGCTACTCTTTAACTCGTTATCAGTTATAACTAACATATCGTCAATTACCTCACCATTTAAATCAGAAACCCAACAGTAATAACCCACTTCCAAGTCATCGAGCTCAATATTTAGGTAAGTCTCTATGTATGGTGTTGGTCGAAACTCATGTTTAAAACAAAGTTTATGAGCATGAAAATCGTACTTAAATTGAGAAGTTATAGAATTGTCTATATCAAAGTCTTCTGATGCAGCCCATGCCTTAGCGCCTTCAAAAGCTAGCGACTCAAGCTTATGTTCAACTACTAACTTATCTAAACTACTTAACAGTTCTTCCATTACTCAATCACCTTACGGTATAGCTAACGCCCGATTAACGGGTAAAAAATTGTGGGCTAAAATTGAGCGAAGCGAATAGCCCGCAAGTTTTTTATCCCTGTTTAATTGCTTGTTATGACCTGAATATTTTTTCAGTTTGTGGGTCGTAAAATACCACACCTACATTTTTGGCAGTTTCTGCAATAAAAGGAAGAGCTTCCTCTACTTTTGAAAACACTATTGCCAATATGAGTAGATCACCAACGATATTGTTTTCAATAGGCCCATCAGCCCACAAACCGCCATCAATTTCTTCATCTGGAAGCGTACAAATGCAAGGATACCGTTTAGTCAATTGATTTATCAAATCTTGCATCAAAGGATGAGGAGCTAATTCATTTTCCTCATTCGCTTCTTCTCTTTCATCAAATTCATCCCACGCATCCTCATCTGACTCCGGAATACCTGGAATACTAAACATCAGTGAATAACTCATCCTTACCTCGAGCCTAAATTAGTCATAACAGCTTATTAGCGTGAATACCGGTTAAACCCAGTTCCTAAAACCATACAGTTCCACAGCTAAATTATTTTATTCATAATAAGAACAACAACCTACCACCATTGCTCTCATTGCTCAAGCCAGAATGGCTTTGTTGAAACCGAGCCTTGTTCATAGCGAGACTTGGGGTCTCGTTATGTAAAACGGCTAACACAATAAATTTCAATGGGTTAACAAGGCAAGCGGCATAAACGAGACTTGAAAGCGCGGAGAAAACGAGAAATTTGACTTGATAAATAGCCGTATTCACTTATACCTGTATAAATAAACAGCATTCGGAGTAGAGATGTCTTATTCACCTTTTTTGGAGTCTGTACGCGTTGAGCTCAGGACCAAGCACTACAGTCTGAAAACAGAGAAAAGCTATCTGTACTGGATAAAAGGCTACATTTTATTCAATGACAAAAAACATCCTAATGAGATGGGCAACAGGGAAATAGAGCGTTTTCTCAACCACTTGGCCGTTAACCGGGCGGTGAGCGCTGCAACGCAAAATCAAGCGCTGTGCGCCATCATTTTTTTGTACCGTTTTATTATAAAGCGAGACATCAAAGGTTTGAACTATTCATTCAGTAAGCGAGATGTCACATTACCCACTGTTTTAAGTGCAGATGAAGCTTATCGTTAAGTACTTTATCCAGGAGCTTGTTAAAGAAATGGCTGACTTTTTGAAGCGCATCGCAGTAGGACTTTGTTGTTTTGCTGGCGTAGCTTCGATAGGCAAGTTCCAATTGAGCTTGATCAATTAATGTATTCATCACTCTTCTCGGTTCATCGTCTGGGGTTATCCCCAAGGTAAGTGTGACTGAGATGGTGAGGTCTGCTATCTCCACGTAGCGACTTAGTACAAAGCCCAGCTTAGGGTCAACAGCCGCTTGTTAAGAGATGGCATCTGCTTCATCTTTTCTTTCGCTCTCCAAAAGAGGTTGCACCATATATAACGCAGAAAAATACCGTTGCTAAAACATAGTACCTGGCAGACCCATCCCATAGGCTTCGATACAGCTCGATCTCAGTACTTTCTCACAAAGTGAGAGCGATTCAATTATGCAACTCTCTAGTCCTGACATAACCCGCTCTGCATAACTTATTTGATAGCCAAGCATAGAAATACACCACACGGCTACTCCGATACTAAACACGGAAATTACCTTTCTGTTACAGCTTAGTTACCTGAAAATTTTGAGCTTACTCTTTTAGTCACATAACGCTTTAGTATTCATGCGTACGCATAGTTGCTTGTTGAACTTGGCCGCTACCTGCACGCCGTATCCGGCTGATGTGGTTTTTGCTATGGGGATTTGCTTTTGATGAGTAACTTTTGCTGTCAACCGTTTGTGATTTAAGCCGCTACAACGTGGCTGATTCCCTGCCTGAACAACATTATATATGCGTATCATTAAACCCACTTTTTTCCTATTTGGCAAGGTGTTGTGATTTCGAGACGGGATGTCGGAGCTGTTTGTCGGGTTCGTCTTTATCGAGGAACTGCTGTGTGGTGTTCAAGTAGATCCCGGCTCGCAAGCGTCCGGGATGACGGAGTTGTTTGTCAGGTTTGACTTCATTGAGGAACTACTGCATGTTGTTCAAGTAGATCCCGGCTCGCAAGCGTCCAGATGACGGAGCGGTTTGTTAGGCTTATCTTTATCGAGAAACTACTGGGTGGTGTTCAAGTAGGTCCCAGCTCGCAAGCGTCCGGGATGTCGAAGCTGTTTGTCGGGATTGTCTTTATCGAGGAACTGCAGGGTGGTGTTCAAGTAGATCCCGGCTCGCACGCGTCCGGGATGACGGAGTTATTTGTTAGGTTTGCCTGTAACGAGGTACAACTGTGTGGTATTCAAGTAGATCCCGGCTCGCACACGTCCGGGATGACTAATAAGTGCAAGTGTATAAAATAGGGTAAGTGACTAAATGCTGATTGGAAGATCAGCACCTGATCACTTATCCAACCCATAGAGTGCATCGGCGGTTTTGCGCAGGTCGACTTCGTCGATAAAGTCGTCGCTGAGCGTAAGAATGGCGTTGAGGTTGTTTTTGAGCTTTTCCTGGCTGAGGCCATTGGGCTTGAGCGCAGTTTGCAGCAGATGCAGCGACATGTCTGCCAAAAGCAGTTTTTGCTTTTCTGTCCAGTTGTCGTCGCCCTGTTTGGCGCTGTCTTGTAAAATGGCCTGCTCTACTTCGTCATGCATGCTCCAGCTTAGTTTGAGCAGCTCTCGGCGTGTTTCCTGATCCATGTTTCCCTCCGGTTGTAAGCTATTTATCTTGGCGGAGGACGGGCGGATGTGCAACGTGCGTTTTGTTATATCTTAGTCGTAGATGATTCACTTTGAGTTTCTGCAGCTTTCGGATCTTTGGGATAAAAATGGTCTGGCTGGCGGGCACATAGCGCAAATTCACGGGTATTTTTGTAAGGCAGTTTCATAAAACCTGCCACACCGAAGTCCTGAATGCTCATAGCGTACTGCATAATGCGGGTCAGCAGAGTTTTAAACTCCCGCTCTTTGCTGGCATCCAGCAGGCAGTAGTAATGGTGAATTTTAAGGCGGTCGTTGAGCGATTCAAAGATGATACAACCGGTATGGTGGATCTGGTTAAGCTCAAACACGCACTGCACTATCTGTCGTGGTAATTGCAGTTGCTCGTCAGGGTCTTTACCATCTTCAAAGTAAGAGTGCGGCCGCGCGATTTCACTGGTGCCAATGTCCGATACCGTGTATTGCAGCTCAGGAACCTGATCAAAAATAAACGCGCCAGTGCCGTCACGCTGGAGTTGTATAGTCTGTCTGGCATCAAACAGGCAGCATTTAAACAGGCCCTTTTGCTCTATCCCCTGCGCCAGCATCACGGTGGCGTTTACGGCATCCGTAAAAGCACTTTGCAAAGATTCATCGTGCAGTACCAGGCTGGACTCCACAAACAAAGAGGCGTCTTTCCAGT
The DNA here is from genome assembly GCF_024124545.1 of Pseudoalteromonas sp. XMcav2-N. Classification (GTDB taxonomy): domain Bacteria; phylum Pseudomonadota; class Gammaproteobacteria; order Enterobacterales; family Alteromonadaceae; genus Pseudoalteromonas. The sequence continues at coordinate 214,158 of NZ_JAMXSF010000005.1, read as the reverse complement.
GAAAGCTCAGACCACCTACTACCGGATATTTTGCCAGTCGGCTGATGGATGCCAGAAACGCTTTCTCACTGTCGCCGGTGTCGAACAGAAACTCTTTATAGTAGCGGTCAAGCTGAGCATCGTTCACATCCAGCAGTTGCTGGTTATGATCGGCCCGGCGTAAAAATTGTTTACGAGAGCTGTAAACCACCGTATCTGGCTCTTCGTCGATCTCATTAAACCAGAAAGGGATGCTGGCTTTGCGAGGCGGTGTTTTTAGTTCGGGCAGATACATGCGCGCCATGGCCGGCATATTACGCATAAAGTAGTCGCCAGCCTGATCTCGGGTGGTTTTATCTTTACTCAGCATTGCATCTATCATTTTGGCAAATGCCTGCGGCAGCCCCAAGCTGGTTGCAGGAATTACAGCGGCACCAAAACGGCAGGACTGAGCGCTGGCCAGTGCATAAATAGTGGATGCCACGCCCTGCTCGTCAAAGCGCGGCGAAGAGCGCGCGCCCGACATTTGCTCATCGCCAATAAAGTACACATCGCCCATCCGGGCATTGGTACTGCTGATGTCCGATGACATAAGATCCATAATATTACTGGCAACGGGCTCGCCATGGGCGTCCAGCTGCGCATACACTGAACTGCCCCAGTCAACCAGCGAAAAGCTGTCTGTTGCTTCATCCCAGACAATATTAGACGGTTTAATATCGCCATGCACCACAGGCTGAGGAGACATGCCATTTTTGCGGTCGCGTAAATCAACCAGTACACTTCTGAGTTTATTGGCCAGATGCACCAGCTCATGAGGTTTAAAGCGACCACGTTTAAGCGACCATTGTTCGAGATCCTGGCCTTTGGCACGGGCCATCATCAGGATCCCCTGCTTTTTTGCCCGTTCAAAAGCGTAAAACTCGGGGACCATGGGATTTTTAATCTGCGACAGCATATAGGCTTCGTCTTCCAGCCGGTCGCGTACACTCTGCGCCAGGGTAATGCGGGAAAACTTAAACACCCACTCTTTGCCCTGCTCATCGATCCCTGCAAATACAAATCCGAATGCGCCGGATCCGATCACTTCCACATCATGATAGCCCAGCATAGTCAGCTGTTTTTGACAGATGTTGAGCCACTGACGGTGTTTTTTTGCGTCTTTATGGGAGAGCAAATACACCGACTGCTGTTCATTGATGTAAAAATTATGGATCGACTTTTCTGTCATGTGCCTGTCCGTTTACGGGTATTCAGTGTTTCTAATGCAAATTATCAAATCAATTCTGAAGATCGGGCATGCTAATTAAAAAAGGCCGACATAAGCCGACCTTTTTATTTATTGTGCGTGTTAGGCGTTTTCAATTTTTGCCCAGGAATCACGCAGACCAACTGTTTGGTTGAAGGTCAATGTGTCGCGCTTGTTATCACGACAGTAGTAACCCAAACGCTCGAACTGGAAACCCTGCTCTGGTGCAGCGTCTGCCAGAGACGGCTCCAGCTTAGCATTGGCGATGATTTCCAGTGAATCTGGATTCAGCGTAGTCGCGAAGTCTTCCGCCGCTGCCGGGTTTGGTACATTGAACAAACGATCGTACTGACGTACTTCTGCGTCAATGCAGTGGCTTGCTGATACCCAATGGATAACGCCTTTCACTTTACGACCATCAGCCGGGTTTTTACCTAAAGTATCGGCGTCGTATGTACAGTAAATCGTAGTGATGTTACCCGCATCGTCTTCTTCAACGCGCTCGGCTTTAATCACATAGGCATTACGCAAACGTACCTCTTTGCCCAGTACCAAACGCTTAAACTTCTTGTTCGCTTCAACTCGGAAGTCATCACGCTCAATGTAGATTTCGCGAGTAAATGGCAACTGACGTGAGCCCATATCCAGCGTTGGGTGGTTAGGTGCGTCAAGCATCTCTACCTGCTCGGCGTCATAGTTTTCAATCACGATTTTAACCGGATCAAGTACTGCCATTGCACGCGGTGCGTTTTCATTCAGGTCGTCACGGATACAGGCTTCCAGCATGCCCATTTCAACCATATTGTCTTGCTTGGTAATACCAATGCGCTTACAGAATTCACGGATAGACGCAGGGGTATAACCACGACGACGCAATCCAGCAATAGTTGGCATGCGCGGATCATCCCAGCCTTCTACCTGACCGTTCACCACCAGGTCATTCAGCTTACGCTTTGACATCACAGTGTATTCCAGGTTCAGGCGAGAGAACTCGATCTGTTGTGGATGACACTCAAGGCTGATATTGTCCAGTACCCAGTCGTACAAACGGCGGTTATCCTGGAACTCCAGCGTACACAGTGAATGGGTGATCCCTTCCAGTGCATCCGAAATACAGTGGGTAAAGTCGTACATTGGGTAAATGCACCACTTGTCACCGGTCTGGTGGTGGTGAGCAAAACGAATACGATAAATGATAGGATCGCGCAGCACCATGAATGAGCTGGCCATGTCTATCTTAGCACGCAGTACACACTCGCCTTCTTTAAACTCGCCGTTCTTCATTTTTTCGAACAGCGCCAGGTTTTCTTCTGGTGAAGTATCGCGATGCGGGCTGTTTTTGCCCGGCTCAGTCAAAGTGCCACGGTATTCACGCGCCTGCTCTGGCGACAGGAAGCACACATAGGCAAGGCCTTTATTGATCAGCTCTACCGCATACTCGTATAGCTTGTCGAAATAGTTAGACGAATAGCAGATCTCACCATCCCAGTTAAAGCCCAGCCACTGCACGTCTTCTTTAATCGAATTAACGTAATCCAGATCTTCTTTTTCCGGGTTCGTATCGTCAAAGCGCAGGTTACACAGACCCTGGTAATCGCGGGCGATGCCAAAGTTCAGACAAATAGACTTAGCATGGCCTATATGTAAGTAGCCGTTCGGCTCTGGTGGAAAGCGCGTGTGCGTACCGCCATGCTTACCGCTGGCCAAATCCGCATCAATGATATTTGTTATAAAATTTGTTGGGCGATTTTCTGCTTCCGCCATAGGAACTCATTCCTCTGAAAATTTAGTACCAGTTAACTGAGGCATTATTACAAAAAGTTAGCGCAACGAACAGCGTAAAACTAAGGCGAAAACAGATTTACCTTGCAATTGTGTAAACCTGGGCATAAAACAGCCAAATCAAAGGCAATAAGACGCGTCATTTTTATGACAAATTTTGTTCTAGCGCAATATATTCGTCACACGCTCGCTCTATCATAGGTGTCAACAACAGAGGTATCGCAAGGAAAAACCTATGGCATCAATGAATCTTCACCGCGTTTATATTCCAACCAACGCACGTAACAACCATTATATTCTGGCTGAGTTCAAACCCAGTGACGCATTCTTCGATTGTTTTGATGATGTGGAAAGCTGCTACCAACGCCTGGCCCGAAAGTTGTTTGCCATCTGCGACGAGCACGAATTATTTAACGTTCACGTCATTGCTAACGACAAGCTGCCCATCGTGCGCTATCACGATGAAGCACATAGCCTGCAAACGGATAAGCAGATCCTGTTTTTTTACAATCCAAAGTATCACGAAGGTCACAAGATACATTATGAGGCGAGCCATAAAGCCCGAAAAATTCGCTTATTGTTCCTGGCCACCGGCGATGAGCTGCGTGCCAATGCCGCCAGTTTCCACAGCAAAGTGAAAAAAGCACTGGACGACCTTAAAGAACAATATGAACAGCAAGGCTTGTCTTATAAAGTGCGTGACCATCAGCATCTGACCTATGACATTTTCGCTAAAGTAAAAGGCCACAGAGAAAGTTACGGCTATAAACTGCGTAGCCTATATCCGCGCTATCAGGCTCGCAACTGCACATTGCCAGAGCAGCACTCTGAGATGAGCTATGTGTCTTTCTCTATCCCTATTACCCGCGCTATCAAGACCGAGTATCAAAGTCAGATGCGCCCTGGAGATTACACTCAGTTTTATCGTAGCATTGAAGACAGCTTTTTAACTTTGTGCGATCAACTGCAACTGACCCATGTTGGCTTTGTTGCCGATGGCCGTCAGCCGTTGGTCAGAAGCAGTCAGATTGATAAGTCAGACGCCAATCGTGAGTTGCAAAAGCTGAGCTTTGATACATCCGCTCCCGCTGGTCAGGTCCGTTCTATCTGGGAAGGCGAACACCTGTGCGATACCATGCACTTTGTGGTGGTTGCCAGCGACAAAGATAAAAAAGACGTGGGCTACGGCAAGTTTATGAACAACGCCGAAACCATGATCCGCCGTTTAACCGGCAAGCTGCCTATTAACCCTGAGAAGCAAGACGTTATTGTGCGCTTCTTCCAGCATATCAGCTATCAGGATTAAGCTTCTTCAGCGGGGGCCCTCTCCCCCGCTTCACTCACATTCAACACATTCCCCATAAATGACACGTGTTTATCTCTTGATGAATGCAACCTCCCCGTTAACGACCTGCACACTTGACAAAATAGTTGCTGGCTAACCCGAAAATACCTCCAAATTCAGGCAAGATTCTCAAGTATTCATCATCGAGGTTAACGGCTTAGAGGATATGATAGCAGGATCAAAAAAGGCGCCCTGAGGCGCCTTTTTTACAGTACAGGTAAAGTGATTACCAGCCTGCTTTTTCTTTTAGTGCAGAACCGATCTCAGCCAGTGAGCGAACGGTCTTAACGCCAGCAGCTTCAAGTGCAGCGAACTTCTCGTCAGCTGTACCTTTACCGCCTGCGATGATTGCACCAGCGTGACCCATGCGCTTACCTGGAGGCGCTGTAACACCTGCAATGTAAGAAACAACTGGTTTAGTCACGTTGTGCTTGATGTATTCTGCCGCTTCTTCTTCAGCCGTACCACCGATTTCACCAATCATTACGATTGCTTCAGTCTTAGGATCGTTCTGGAACATTTCCAGTACGTCGATGAAGTTAGTGCCTGGGATTGGGTCACCACCGATACCTACACAAGTAGACTGACCGAAGCCAGCGTCAGTGGTTTGCTTAACCGCTTCATAAGTCAAAGTACCTGAACGAGATACGATGCCTACTTTACCAGGAAGGTGGATGTGACCAGGCATGATACCGATCTTACACTCGCCCGGAGTGATAACACCAGGACAGTTAGGACCAATCATGCGAACGCCAGTTTCTTCCAGCTTCACTTTAACATCAACCATATCTAGTGTAGGGATGCCTTCAGTGATACATACGATAAGCTCGATACCTGCGTCGATCGCTTCAAGGATAGCGTCTTTACAGAATGCAGCTGGTACGTAGATTACAGATGCAGTTGCACCAGTAGACTCTACCGCTTCACGTACAGTGTTGAATACTGGCAGACCCAGGTGAGTTGTGCCGCCTTTACCAGGAGAAACACCACCAACCATTTGCGTACCGTACTGGATAGCTTGCTCAGAGTGGAAAGTACCCTGGCCACCAGTGAAACCCTGACAGATTACTTTAGTATCTTTGTTAATTAGTACAGACATTATTTGCCCTCCGCAGCAGCAACTACTTTCTCAGCAGCGTCAGTTAGAGACTCAGCTGCAATGATGTCAAGGCCAGAGTTAGCTAGTACTTCACGACCCGCTTCAGCATTAGTACCTTCAAGACGTACAACTACTGGTACGTTTACGCCAACTTCTTTAACCGCACCGATGATACCTTCTGCGATCATGTCACAACGAACGATACCGCCGAAGATGTTAACTAGTACAGCTTTAACGTTGTCATCAGACAGGATGATCTTGAACGCTTCAGATACACGCTCTTTAGTCGCGCCGCCACCTACGTCAAGGAAGTTAGCTGGCTTACCGCCGTGCAGGTTTACGATGTCCATAGTACCCATCGCCAGGCCAGCACCGTTAACCATACAACCTACATTACCGTCTAGCGCAACGTAGTTCAGCTCGAAGCTTGCTGCGTGAGCTTCACGCGCATCTTCTTGTGAAGGATCGTGGAATTCACGGATCTTAGGCTGACGGAACAATGCGTTGCCGTCTACACCGATCTTGCCGTCAAGACAGTGCAGGTTGCCTTCGTCAGTGATTACCAGAGGGTTGATCTCTAGTAGTGCAAAGTCGTGGTTGATGAACATGTCAGCAAGACCCATGAAGATCTTAGTGAACTGCTTAACTTGAGTTGGGTTCAGATTTAGTTTGAACGCAAGCTCACGACCTTGGTAAGCCTGAGGACCGACTAGTGGATCGATCTCAGCTTTGTGAATTAGTTCTGGTGTGTTGTGAGCAACTTCTTCGATCTCAACACCACCTTCAGTTGATGCCATGAACACGATTTTACGTGAAGCACGGTCAACAACAGCACCCAGGTATAGCTCATTTGCAATATCAGTGCAGCTTTCTACTAAGATTTTAGCAACTGGCTGACCTTTCTCGTCAGTTTGGTAGGTTACCAGGTTTTTGCCTAACCAGTTTTCAGCAAATGCGCGGATCTCGTCTTTGCTGTCTGCCAGTTTTACACCGCCCGCTTTACCACGGCCGCCAGCGTGTACTTGACATTTTACAACCCACTTGTCACCACCGATTTTACCAGCAGCTTCAACTGCCTCTTGAGGCGTGTCACAAGCGTAACCATCTGATACAGGTAAACCATATTCGGCAAAAAGTTGTTTTGCCTGATACTCATGCAAATTCATGATGCTTTATCCAATTTTTTATACTAAAAAAGCTGAATATTTATGCAAATAATCAGCTATCCCAAATTGCGCCCATAGTATAGATCTCAAGGCCTTGTATGAAAACCCCAGTAAGACTAATGGCGCAAAAAAAAAGCTGTATGCGGACATTATGCTCACATACAGCTTAATCTTTAATCTAGATGATTAAACGTCCAGAAGCAGACGCGTTGGATCTTCAAGAAGTTCCTTAATTGTAACCAGGAAGCCAACCGACTCTTTACCATCGATTTGACGGTGATCGTAAGACAGCGCCAGGTACATCATAGGCAAGATCTCAACCTTGCCATTGACTGCCATTGGACGCTCCTGGATTTTGTGCATGCCCAGGATTGAAGACTGTGGCAAGTTGATGATAGGCGTAGACAGTAGTGAACCAAATACACCACCGTTAGTGATAGTGAAGTTACCACCAGTCATGTCGTCAACAGTCAGCTTACCGTCACGACCTTTAAGTGCCAGCTCACGGATACCTTTTTCGATTTCAGCAACAGACAGCTTGTCACAGTCACGTAGTACAGGTGTTACCAGACCACGTGGTGTAGATACTGCGATGCTGATGTCGAAGTAGTTGTGGTAAACAATGTCATCGCCGTCGATAGACGCGTTTACTTCAGGGAAACGCTTCAGTGCTTCTGTAACCGCTTTCACGTAGAAAGACATGAAACCAAGACGGATACCGTGGCGCTCTTCGAATACATCTTTGTACTGCTTACGAAGGTCCATGATAGGCTTCATGTTTACTTCGTTGAAGGTTGTCAGCATTGCTGTTGAGTTCTTCGCTTCAAGCAGGCGGTTCGCGATTGTCTTACGCAGACGAGTCATAGGAACGCGCTTCTGAGTACGGTCGCCCATTGGTGCCGCAGGAGCTGCTGCCGCTGGCGCAGCTGCCGGTTTTGCCGCTGGTGCTTTAAGGAATGCATCAACATCTTCTTTAGTGATGCGACCACCTTTGCCAGTGCCTTTGATTTGTGAAGCATCAAGACCTTTTTCAGCAATCAGACGACGTACAGATGGCGTTAGCACGTCTGCATTGTCATCGCTTGCAGGTGCTGCGTCTGCCTGTGCAGCTGGCGCCGCTGCTGGTGCACCACCGGCAACCAGTTTACCAATTACTTGCTCACCCAGAACGGTTTCACCTTCTGCGTGCAGTTGCTCGCCCATTACACCGTCTTCAGGTGCAACAACTTCAAGCACAACTTTGTCTGTTTCAATGTCTACCAGGTTCTGGTCACGGCTTACCGCTTCACCTGGTTGTACATGCCAAGTTGCAACTGTAGCGTCTGCTACTGATTCAGGAAGTACAGGTACTTTAATGTCCACTTCTTTACCTTCTGCTGCTGGCGCCGCTGCTGGCGCTGCTGTTTGTTCATTTGATTGCGCTGGAGCGGCATCTGACGCGCCCAGCTGTGCGATAACTTGCTCACCAAGAACCGTTGCGCCCTCTTCTTCAGAGATAGCGACAATAACACCGTCTTCAGGTGCAACGACTTCTAAAACTACTTTGTCAGTTTCGATATCTACCAGGTTTTGGTCACGGCTTACTTTGTCACCAACGCTTACGTGCCATGTGGCCACTGTTGCATCGGCAACAGATTCAGGAAGAACAGGAACCTTAATTTCGGTCGTCATCTCTAATTCCTTATTTCTTAATAGTTAAAGCGTCAGCAATCAACGCATTTTGTTCTTTTGTATGGGTCGACATATAGCCACATGCAGGCGCTGCTGCAGCTTTACGACCGGCGTAAGTCAACTTCGCACCACTTGGGATAGCTTCCCAGAAATGGTGTTGTGAACAGTACCAGGCACCTTGGTTTTGAGGCTCTTCCTGACACCATACGAAGTCTTTAACGTGCTGGTAGCGAGCCATGATCTCGTCCATCTCTTTGTGCGGGAACGGATATAGCTGCTCCACACGAACGATAGCGACGTTATTCAGCTCTTGCTTGCGACGCTCCTGTAGCAATTCGTAGTACACTTTACCGCTACAGAACACAACGCGCTCGACGTTTTCAGGATTGATGTCGTCAATCTCGTCGATCATGTTGTGGAAAACACCTTCAGACAACTCTTCCAGGCTGGATACAGCCAGAGGATGACGAAGTAAAGATTTTGGTGTCATAACAATCAGTGGACGACGCAGAGGACGTACTGACTGACGACGTAACATAGCATAAACCTGTGCTGGCGTACTTGGTACACACACTTGCATGTTGTGGTCTGCACACAGTTGCAGGTAACGCTCAAGACGCGCTGAGCTGTGCTCTGGACCCTGACCTTCGTAGCCATGTGGCAGTAATAAAGTCAGACCACACAGACGGCCCCACTTTTGTTCACCTGAGCTCAGGAATTGGTCGAATACTACCTGGGCACCGTTAGCGAAGTCACCAAATTGTGCTTCCCACAGTACCAATGAAGTTGGCTCAGCAGTTGCGTAACCGTATTCGAACGCCAGTACTGCTTCTTCAGACAATACTGAGTCATATACTTCAAACAGACCCTGATCGTCACGAACGTTTTGCAACGGCAGGTAAGTTGAAGCATCAGCCTGGTTGTGAACAACCGCATGACGGTGGAAGAAAGTACCACGACCTGAATCCTGACCAGTCAGACGAATGTCTGTACCCTGATCTACCAAGGTTGCATAAGCAAGCGTTTCTGCCATACCCCAGTCAAGTAGCTTCTCGCCACTGGCCATGGTCTTACGGTCGTCGTAGATTTTCTTAACGCGCGACTGTGCTTTGTGATCAGCCGGGTAAGTCGAAATTTTTTCGCTTAACTCTTTCAGCTTTTCAACTGGAACACTTGCCTCGTAATCGGTATCCCAGTCGTGACCAACGTACTTAGACCAGTCTGAAGAGTGCTTGGTCTCAGGTTGAATTTCTTCAACCACGATCTGACCTTTATCCAGACCGTTACGGTAGTCATCTGCCAGCGTTTTCGCTTCATCAGCACTCAAAGCGCCTTCTGCGACCAATCTGTCAGCATAAATCTGACGTGGTACCGGGTGCTTCTTGATTTTCTGATACATCAGAGGCTGAGTTGCATTTGGCTCATCGGCTTCGTTGTGGCCATGACGACGGTAACAAACCAAGTCGATTACTACATCGCGCTTAAACTTGTTACGGAAATCAAGGGCAACTTGCGTCACGAACGCAACCGCTTCCGGGTCATCCGCGTTAACGTGGAAAATTGGCGCCTGAACCATCTTAGCGATGTCAGTACAGTACTCTGTTGAACGCGTGTCTTCCTGGTTTGAGGTCGTGAAACCAACCTGGTTGTTCACCACGATGCGGATTGAACCACCCACACCATAAGCACGCGTCTGAGACATGTTGAATGTCTCTTGTACTACGCCCTGGCCGGCGATGGCTGAGTCACCGTGAATAGTGATAGGAAGTGCTTTAGAACCGCTCTTACAGTTAAGACGGTCAAGACGTGCACGCACCGACCCCATAACCACAGGGTTAACGATCTCAAGGTGTGACGGGTTAAACGCCAGCGCCATGTGAACGTTGCCGCCCTGCGTTGCGAAGTCTGAAGAGTAACCCATGTGGTATTTTACGTCACCAGAGCCAGCTGATTCGCCGTATTTGCCCGCGAACTCGTCAAACAGTACTTGTGGGTTTTTACCCAGTACGTTGACCAATACGTTCAGACGACCACGGTGCGCCATACCAATGACCACTTCTTCCTGGCCACTTTCACCGGCACGATGTACCAGCTCTTTCAGCATAGGAACCAGTGCATCACCGCCTTCCAGTGAGAAACGTTTTGCGCCTGGGAATTTAGCACCTAAATATTTTTCCAGACCATCAGCAGCGGTCAGGCCTTTTAGAATGCGAAGCTTAGTTTCTTTGTTGAATTTAGGCTGTGCGAAGGTAGATTCGATGCGTTGCTGTAACCAACGTTTTTCTTCTGTTGAAGTAATGTGCATATACTCGGCACCAACAGAGCCACAGTAAGTGGTTTTCAGTGCGTTGTATAAGTCTTTTAACTTCATTGTCTCTTGGCCTGAAGCAAAAGAGCCAACGTTATATTCTTTTTCCAGGTCGGCATTATCTAAATCATGATAGGCCAGGTCGAGTTCGCGAACTCGATCACGCTGCCATAGACCCAAAGGATCCAGGTTTGCGTTTTGGTGACCTCTGAATCTGAATGCATTAATAAGCTGCAAAACACGAACCTGTTTTGCATCTGCCGCACCTTCTGCAGAAACGATTACTTCTCTGTGTTTGTTTTTAGCAAGGTCAGCAAACTGAGACTTGATCTCCGAATGCTTAACATCAACGTCAACGCCTTCTACCTTTGGCAGTTGATCAAACACTTCTCGCCATTCTTCTGGCACTGAAGCCGCATCATCAAGATACGCCTCATATAAATCTTCAACATATGCAACGTTGCCGCCGTATAAGTGCGAAGATTCCAGCCATGCCTTCATCACACCTTCGTGCATTTATTAGCCCTTTTTCTAGCGCAGAAACTTAAACGAAAACAAGATGGCATGCTGAGCATGCCATCTGTAGATTTAAATATGTATTAAACCGAACGATTTAACAACATAGATTTAATGTGTCCGATCGCCTTAGTAGGATTCAAGCCTTTCGGACAAACGCTTACACAGTTCATGATACTGTGACAGCGGAAGACGCTGAACGCGTCGTCAAGGTCAGCAAGACGCTCTTCTGTCGCAGTATCACGGCTGTCAGCCAGGAAACGATACGCGTGAAGAAGGCCCGCAGGACCGATAAATTTATCTGGGTTCCACCAGAACGACGGACATGACGTTGAACAACATGCACACAGAATACACTCGTACAGACCATCCAGTTTGTCACGCTCTTCAATGCTTTGAAGACGCTCTTCACCGCCGGTTGGCTTGTCGTTGATCAGGTAAGGTTTTACCTTCTCGTACTGAGTGTAGAACTGGCTCATGTCGATAACCAGGTCACGGATCACTGGCAGACCCGGTAATGGACGAACGATGATCTTGCCTTTGCCACCTTTTTGCAATGCAGATAAAGGAGTGATACAAGCCAGACCGTTCTTACCATTCATGTTTACACCGTCTGAACCACACACACCTTCACGGCATGAACGACGGAAAGACAGTGTTGGATCTTGTTCTTTCAACATTAACAGTGCATCTAGCACCATCATGTCACGACCTTCTTCAACCTCCAGCTTGTAATCTTGCATACGAGGTGCTGAATCTACGTCAGGGTTGTAACGATAAACAGATAATTCTAAAGTTGCCATCGCTTAGCTCCTAGTATGTACGTGCTTTCGGTGGGAATGCTTCACGAGTCTTAGGCGCAAAGTTTACTTCACGCTTAGTCATCGTGTCTGACTCTGGGTGATGCAGAGAGTGGCACAGCCAGTTCTCGTCGTCACGCTCAGGGAAGTCAAAGCGCGAGTGCGCACCACGGCTTTCTGTACGGAAGTTAGCTGCAACGGCTGTTGAATAAGCTGTTTCCATCAGGTTATCAAGCTCTAAGCACTCGATACGCTGGGTGTTGAACTCAGTAGACTTGTCGTCAAGACGCGCAAACTTAAGACGCTCACGGATCTCTTTAAGTTCTTTAAGACCATCTGCCATCGCATCACCTTCACGGAATACCGAGAAGTTAAGCTGCATACATTCTTGTAGATCTTTCTTGATCTGAACCGGATCTTCGCCTTTGCCTTTCTCTGAAGACTCCCAACGGTTGAAGCGTGCAAATGCCTGCTCAACGTCGTCAGAAGATGCATCACCTGTAGACTCGAAGCCTTGCAGGTAAGTACCCAGGAAGTTACCTGCCGCACGACCGAATACAACCAGGTCAAGCAGTGAGTTACCACCCAGACGGTTTGCACCGTGTACAGATACACACGCGATTTCACCAACCGCGAACAGACCTTCAATGATGCGCTCTTCGCCGTTTTCATTCACGTTTAGTACCTGACCATTAACGTTGGTCGGTACACCACCCATCATGTAGTGACAGGTTGGGATAACCGGGATTGGCTCTTTAGCCGGGTCAACGTGTGCGAATGTCTTTGACAAGTCACATACGCCAGGCAGACGCAGGTTAAGCATTTCTTCACCAAGGTGGTCAAGCTTAAGCTTAATGTGAGTACCCCAAGGGCCTTCACAACCACGGCCTTCACGGATTTCGGTCATCATTGCACGCGCAACAACGTCACGACCCGCAAGGTCTTTCGCGTTAGGCGCATAACGTTCCATGAAACGCTCGCCGTCTTTATTAAGAAGGTATCCACCTTCACCACGACAACCTTCAGTTACCAGCGTACCCGCACCCGCGATACCGGTTGGGTGGAACTGCCACATTTCCATGTCCTGCATAGAGATGCCAGCGCGAACCGCCATACCAACACCGTCACCAGTATTGATGTGTGCGTTAGTGGTTGATGCGTAGATACGACCTGCACCACCGGTTGCCAAAACAACCGCTTTAGACTTGAAGTAAACAACTTCGCCGCTTTCGATATCGATTGCAGTTACACCGACTACGTCGCCTTTGTCGTTTTTAACCAAATCAAGTGCGTACCACTCAGAGAAAACGTTTGTTTTGTTCTTAACGTTTTGCTGGTACAAGCAGTGTAGCAATGCGTGACCTGTACGGTCTGCCGCTGCTGCCGTACGTGCAGCCTGCTCACCACCAAAATTCTTAGACTGACCACCGAAAGGACGCTGATAAACACGGCCGTTCTCGAAACGAGAGAAAGGCAGACCCATGTTTTCAAGTTCAGTGATTGCCTCAGGACCCGTCTTGGTCATGTACTCGATGGCATCCTGGTCACCAATGTAATCAGAACCCTTTACCGTGTCGTACATGTGCCATTCCCAGTTGTCTTCGTGGGAGTTACCCAGCGCAACTGTGATACCACCCTGTGCAGATACCGTATGAGAACGTGTCGGGAATACTTTAGAGATCAATGCACAAGTTTTGCCTGACTCAGAAATCGCAAGCGCTGCACGCATGCCAGCACCACCGGCGCCAACTACAACAGCGTCAAATTCACGAACATTATATTTCACTTAAACACCCCACAATACAAACAGGCCAACAGCAACATACGCCAGTGCCATCAGATTAAGTACAAAGCCCAGCACAGAACGCATCGTTGAACACTTAACGTAGTCCGTCAGAACCTGCCACAAGCCAATGCGAGTGTGGACCATGATGCATACCAGTGTGATGAAAGTTGCCGCTTTAACAGCCAGGTTTGAGAATAAACCTGTCCAGGCTTCATAGCTGATTTCGGGCGTTAGCAGAAAATAGCCAACGATAAATACCGAATAAGCCAGGATGATTAGTGCAGTCGCGCGCAATGACACATAGTCTTGCACACCGTCGCGCTTCAGAGTTGCTTGATTTAAGACCATATCCACACTCCTGCCAGAATGGCTACGATTACCCACAGCGCCAATGCGATTTTTGCACTGGTGTTGCCCGATTCTAATTCTTCCCAGTGACCCATGTCTTGGATCATGTGACGTACGCCACCAATGATGTGGTAAGACAATACAGTCAGGGTGCCCCACGCAATGAATTTTGCAATAAAGCCAGTCATTAGCTCTTTAACAAATTCAAACCCTTCAGGAGAAGAAAGAGACTCAGACCACGCCCAAATGACAAAGGTCAATGCGAAGAATAACGCAACACCGGTGATACGGTGCAAAATCGACGCTTTTGCCGTAGGTGGCATAGATATAGTCGTAAGATCTAGATTTACAGGTCTTTGCTTTTTCACAGTTACTTGCCCATCTTGCTCACAAAGGAGCTCATCTACTTGTTTTTATAAAACCACTTGCGCTGGTTGCACAAATGGCACACTCTAGATATACCTGTTTAAACACTGAGCGGTTCACTTTGTGAAAATGCCAATGTAAAAATAGGTTTACCCACAGACGACACGGTATAAAACCGTAGATAGTATATAAGGCCGAGCGGCCTTTTACAATTCTTGTTTAGATTGAGACGCTTGCGAATTAGCCGATGGTATAATATTTAAACGGCGTAGAATATTTATCATACATTTCTGCATAATTCTCAGAAAAATTGACTTTCCACCCCTATTTTAAGTTAGAATGATCTGAATTTGCTTAACATTAGTATCACAACATAACAATCAGAATATTGTTATTTCATAGGAGATAAATAGATGGCAGATAAGAAAGCCACAGTCCATATCGATGGTCATGATCCGATCGAACTCCCGATCTACTCTGGCACTGCTGGCCAGGACGTAGTCGACGTCCGCACACTTGGCGCTCACGGCTTCTTCACATACGACCCTGGTTTTATGTCGACTGGCTCTTGCGAATCATCTATTACTTATATCGATGGTGCAAAGGGTGTACTACTACACCGTGGTTACCCAATCGAGCAATTAGCAGAGCAATCTAACTACATTGAGCTGTGCTACCTGCTTCTGAACGGTGAATTACCAGACGATGCGCAACTTGAAGAATTTGCAAAGAACATCACGCACAACACTATGCTGCATGAGAAAATTGCTTCGTTCTTCCAGGGCTTCCGCGTTGATTCTCACCCAATGGCGATGCTGTGTGGTGTGGTTGGTGCATTGTCTTCGTTCTATCACGACGACCTGGACATCTCAGACGCAGATCAGCGTATGCGTTGTGCAATCAAACTGGTTGCTAAACTGCCTACCATTGCTGCGATGGCGTACAAGTACAACACAGGCCAGCCGTTCGTTTACCCACGTAACGACCTGAGCTACGCAGAAAACTTCCTGCACATGATGTTCTCAGTCCCTGCTGAAGAGTACAAGGTTAACCCTGTACTGGCTAAAGCAATGGACCGTATCTTCATGCTACACGCAGACCATGAGCAAAACGCGTCTACTTCAACGGTACGTCTTGCTGGTTCTTCAGGCGCTAATCCTTATGCATGTATCGCAGCGGGTATCGCGTCACTATGGGGTCCTGCGCACGGTGGTGCAAACGAAGCGTGTCTGAACATGCTGGAAGAAATTGGTACTGTTGACCGTATCGACGAATACGTTGCAAAAGCAAAAGACAAGAACGACCCGTTCCGTCTGATGGGTTTTGGTCACCGCGTATACAAAAACTTCGATCCGCGTGCGACCGTAATGCGTCAAACTTGTCACGAAGTTCTGAAAGAGCTGAACATTCAGGATCCATTGCTTGACGTTGCAATGAAGCTTGAGCAGATCGCACTGGAAGACCCGTACTTCGTTGAGAAGAAGCTGTACCCGAATGTTGATTTCTACTCAGGTATCATCCTGAAGGCTATCGGTATTCCGACCAGCATGTTCACTGTGATTTTCGCTATGTCTCGTACTGTTGGCTGGATCTCACACTGGAACGAAATGCTGTCTCAGCCTGGCCACAAGATTGGTCGTCCACGTCAGTTGTACACTGGCTACACGGCACGTGACTACAAAAAAGAAGGTGACAGATAAGCATCGCTTAACTGACACTTTGAAAAGGGTTGCCATTGGCAGCCCTTTTTTGTGCCAGGTCTTCAGGCAGACTTGCAAGCCCATATAAATCCGGTAGAATCCGCCTGCTCAGGCGCAGTAGGAGACCCTTTTGAACGATAACCCTTGCATACAACTTCGGCGTGATTTCCCCATCTTTGAGGTCTCGGTTGACGACCAGCCTTTGTGTTATCTTGACTCCGCAGCCACCACCCAGAAACCCAATCAGGTGATCCAGGCTGTAAAGAATTTTTACCAGTCTCAGAACGCCAACGTACACCGAGGTTTACACACATTGAGTGAGCAGGCAACTACGGCCTATGAGGCTGTACGGGCCAAATTAGCGCAATTTCTTAATGTGCAAAGCCGGGAGATAGTCTGGACCAGTGGTGCTACCGCCTCTTTGAATTTAATTGCGTATGGCCTGAGCGACAGCTTAAAAAAAGATGATGTGATCTTGTTGTCTCCTTTGGAGCATCACGCCAATATCGTACCCTGGCAACTCGCGGCGCAGCGCACAGGTGCACGTATTGAGTTATTGCCCGTCGATGCACAAGGTATTCTCCAGCTTGAACAAGCTAAAGCGCTGATAGAAAAATTAAAACCCAAAGTAATGAGTATTTGCCATGCCTCGAATGCGCTGGGCAATATCAATGATGTGGCAGCGCTGATAGCGCGCAGTAAAAGCTCAGGCACGGTTACTGTGGTAGACGGCGCTCAATCTTTATTGCATTTGCGCCCGGATCTGCAGCAACTTGATTGCGATTTTTATGTGTTTTCTGCACATAAGGCACTAGGTCCAACCGGTTTGGGTGGCCTGTATGGTCGCTATGAGTTGCTCAATGCCCTGCCCGTTTATCAAAGCGGTGGCGAAATGATAGACACTGTCAGTTTTAGTGGCACCACCTTTCGCCCGGCGCCTGAAAAATTTGAGCCCGGCACACCTAATATTGCCGGTGTTATCGGCTTTGGCGCAGCCCTTGATTACCTGGCAGCACAAGATCATGACGCATTATTCCGGCATGAACAATCACTGTATCAAAGCCTGCTTCAGCAACTAAACGAAATTGACGGGATCCGGATTTGGGGCGATACCGCTAACAACGTCGGCACTGTCAGTTTTAGCTACAAAAACGAGCACCATTACGATCTGGCGACCTTACTCAATACCCATGGTATTGCTGCCAGAAGCGGCCACCACTGCACACAACCTTTGATGGCACATCTGGGCATTGAAGGCACCATTCGTGTCAGCCTGGCGTTTTACAACAACCAACAAGACATCCGTCGGTTTATTGTTGCACTGAAAGACACCATCAGTTTATTAGAAGAGTAATTATGGACTTATCACACATAGAGCACACCTTGGCGCAGCACGGCGCCTGGCAAGGCAAGTATCGCGAAATCATGCTTCTGGGCAAGGCACTTCCGGCTATGCCGGATGCGCTTAAAACGGATGCTGCGTTGGTGAAAGGTTGTGAAAGCAAAGTCTGGTTACATCTTGACCTGGATGAGCAACAGCAACGCCTGGTCATTATTGCAGATTCTGACACCCGCATTGTTAAAGGTTTACTGGCAATTATTCTTGCGTGTTATAACAACCAGTTACCGCAAGAAGCAGGTAAGCTTGATGCCTATGAGCTGTTTGATAAGCTGGGGCTGATCAAGCACCTGAGTCCGTCTCGCGGCAACGGGGTGCGCGCTATAGTAGAGCGTATTCATCAACAGCTCCAGGTGCTGCAATAGCACCTGAAATACTCACAGTGAATTAGCCCGTTTCGCGCGCGCGCTTATCCAGGTACTTACGAATAGCCTTTGCCGCAGCAAAAAAGCCAAAGCTGCCCGTCACCATAGTTGCAGAACCAAATCCGGTCGCACAGTCCATGTTCTTGCTGCCATCGGCCATTTGTTTGGCTTTACAGACACTACCGTCACCTGTTGGATAAACCAGTTGCTCGGTGGAATACACACAATCAACAGCAAACTTACGCTTCGGATTGGTGGTAAAGTTATACTGCTTACGCAGCAGGTATCGGACTTTTGCAAGCAAAGGGTCATGGGTGGTTTTGGCCACATCCCCATAACAGATCAGACTTGGATCTGTCTGACCACCCGCGCCGCCTGTGGTGATCACCGGAATTTTTTGCCGCTTACAGTGGGCTATCAACGCCGCTTTTTCTTTGACTGCATCAATACAGTCGATAACATAATCAAAACCCTGAATATGCTCTTTGATATTATCCAGGGTGATAAAGTCATCTATCACCTCAACCAGACAATCCGGATTGATTGACTGACAACGCGCCTGCATGGCTTCAACCTTAGGCTGGCCTATGGTCTCTGTTTTTGCATGCAGCTGGCGATTGACATTGGTGACGCAAATATCATCCAGATCGATCAGGGTAATTTTACCTATGCCAGTACGCGCCAGAGCCTCTGCCACCCAGCTACCCACGCCGCCAATGCCGATAACACAGAAACTGGCTTCGCCAAGCCAGGTTAACTCTGTATCTCCATACAAGCGGCCGATGCCACCAAATCTTAAAGATGTATCTTGCGTCATATTACCACTCTAACTCTCTGGGCTTTGCCCAGCTTTGCATTACTTCTGTGTCTGCCAGCTCAGCAAACCGTGCTCCGCCCTGAGGCAAAGCGTAAAATGTCATTCTTTCGTTGTCCCATTCAAAGCTCAAACAATATGCGTGCAGATAAACTCTGTCGGCTTCACTGCCACCATAGCTGACATCGCCGAGGATAGGCGCTGACAAGCTTTTTAGCGCAACCCGCAACTGGTGTGTTTTGCCGCTGTATGGCTTGAGTAAACAGGCTCTGAGACCCGGTGCTATGCTGGCACTGTAAAAGCGCGTAACAGCCGGGTTGTCTTGACTGGTTAACAGCTTATAAGTGCCGCGCCGGGATTTAGCCATGTCGCCTTTAACCCAGCCTTGCTTCTTTTTGGGTTTGCTATCGATGAGTGCCAGATAAAACTTATCTACAGCGCGACTGGTAAACAACTCAGTTAGCCTGGCTGCGGCTTGACTTGAGCGCGCCAGTACCAGCAAGCCGGACGTTACCTTATCGAGTCGGTGAACCGGGTAAAGCTGCTCACCCAACTGCTCAGCCAATAACGCAACAAAGCCGCTTTCGTGCTCACTGTGAAAACTCACCCCGGCGGGTTTATGTGCCACCACAAAGTCCGGGTGGCTGGCGATCACCTCAAAGGGCGCCATTGAGGTACTCTACGACGCGTTTTAAGTCTTCCGGTGTATCAACCCCGGCATAAACCGGACGACACGCCTTGGCAATTTTAATACGATAACCGTGGTATAGCACACGCAATTGCTCAAGCGATTCCTGCCCTTCCAGCGGAGAAACCGGTAGGGCCAGATAGGTTTTAATAAACCCGGCGCGATAGGCATAGATACCCACATGACGTTGAAAATGTGCCAGTGGAATTTTACTCTCATCGAGCTCCATCATGCTGTCACGCTGAAACGGGATGGAAGCGCGGGAAAAGTACAGCGCATTGTGATGGGCGTCCTGAACCACTTTAACGGCATTGGGATTCAGTACTTCCTGCACATCCGTCACATCAACGCTCAGCGTAGCCATCGGCGCTTCCTGAGCTTCATGCAGCAAGGTCGCCACCTGAGTGATGTTTTCCGGCGCCAGTAAGGGCTCATCGCCCTGCACATTAACCACTAAGGTATCGTCGGCCAGCCCCAGCTGATCAACCACCTCTGCAAGGCGCTCAGTCCCCGACTGATGATCTTCTCGGGTCATCAGTACGTTCTCTGTAAAGGCTTTAGCGCGCTCAAACACCTGAGTGTTGTCGGTCGCGATGTAAACGGCTTTGGCGCCAGACTTTTGCGCCTGCTCGAACACATGCTGGATCATGGGTTTACCACAAATGTCAGCAAGGGGTTTGCCTGGCAGACGGGTTGAAGCGTAACGCGCCGGAATAACGACTATGAATTCCACTTTTCGACCTCTTCAAGGGATAATTCGCGCGCTTCGTTTTCCAGTAGTACTGGAATGTCGTTTCTGACAGGGTAAGCCAGTTTCGCAGCCGTGCTGATCAGCTCCTGATTGTCTTTGTCAAATCTCAGTTTTCCTTTGCAAACCGGACAAGCAATAATCTCGAGTAATTTAGTGTCAAAGGCCATGGTTGACTATCCCTTTTTGTTTTAATAACGAATTCAGTTGTTGTATAAGCGCAGCACTGGGCTGGGCTTCTACTTTTAAATAATACCAATTTTCTTTGCCGAATGACTGGCATTTTACGGCGTCTTTTTCGGTCATAAAGACAGCCTGATCTTCGCACGTGGCAAAGTCGGCTGCGCTGTAGGCATGGTGATCGGCAAAATGCAGTGTAGCGGTCAGTTCAATGCCATCTGAGCGCAAGGACTGTTCAAATCGCTGCGGGTTACCAATGGCGCTTACGGCAACGCCCTGCCCGGCGGTTTGCGCAACCGCCTGATTGTCTTTCACGCTGAAATAGCCACTGCGAGCCAGCTCATAACCAACCCCGTCTGATTCTCCATTATAGACAACCAGATCTGTGTGCTTGAGACGCCCTGATGTTTCACGTAAAGGACCGGCCGGTAGCAGCAGACCGTTGCCAAAACGGCGTTGTGCATCAACAATACAAATCTCGATATCCCGGGCCAGCTGATAGTGCTGCAGGCCATCGTCACTGACGATAATATCCGGTTTGTCTTCACGCATCAGCATTTCAATGCTGGCCTGACGGTCGCCACCTATCATCACAGGACAACCCAGCCGCTTGTATATCAATAACGGCTCATCTCCCGCTTCTGCGGCGCTGCTGTTGTCCGTCACTCGGTATGGCAGACCAGGAGGCTTTGCACCATAGCCCCGGCTGATCACGGCTACTTTCAGGCCCAAAGACTCAAGGTATGGCACCAGCCACAACACGAACGGCGTTTTACCGTTGCCACCTATGCCAATGTTACCAACGATGATCACCGGTACGGGCGCTTTATAGACTCGCTTGAGGCCCAGCTTAAATAGCCCCCTTCGCAAAGAGCTCAATAGCCAAAATAAGCCTGACAAAGGCAGCAGTAAGATATTTAACAGCCCTAATGGCTGATACCAGCTGCGCTCTAAGCGATTCATGCCTGCTCACCGTATTGCATCTGGCATAACGCGGCATAAATGCCCTTTTGCTCAAGCAGTGCCTGGTGTTTACCCTGCTCAACAATACGACCCTGGTCGAGCACATAGATACAGTCTGACTGCTCAATGGTAGACAGGCGGTGTGCTATCACAATGGAGGTTTTATCTTTCATCAGGTTGTCGAGCGCTTGCTGGATCAACCGTTCCGACTCGGTATCCAGTGCCGAAGTTGCTTCATCGAGAATCAAAATGGGTGCGTTTTTAACAATCGCGCGGGCGATGGCAATGCGCTGACGCTGCCCGCCGGACAACATGACACCGTTTTCACCCACCATAGTATTCAAACCCTCAGGCAAGTCTTTAACAAACTCCCAGACATGGGCCTGCTTTGCTACCTGCTCCAGCTCTTCCTGAGAATAAGCGCGCTCCAGTCCATACATAATATTGTTGGCAATGGTGTCGTTAAACAGCACGACCTGTTGTGACACCAGTGCAAACTGCTTACGCAGCGAGGATAGTGTGTAGTCCTGAAGTTTCACCCCATCCAGGGTGATCTCTCCTTCATCCCAGTCGTAAAAACGCGGCAGCAGGTTCGATAAAGTCGATTTACCCGACCCACTGCGGCCCACCAGCGCGATACTTTGACCAGCCGGAATTTGTAATGATAAGGATTTAATGACGGCTTCATCTTTGCCCGGGTAACGGAATGTCACGCCTGAGACCGCGATCTCGCCTTTTACGCTATCTGCCTCAAGTTCGCCGGTATTCTTTTCCTGCTCTTTGTCCAGAATTTCAAAAATACTGGTCGCTGCAGCAATACCGCGCTGCAGATCACTGTTCACATTCGCCAGCTGCTTAAGCGGTCTGAGCATCATCATCATAGAGGTAGTCAGCGACACAAAGGTGCCCGATGAGATGGTATCTATCATTTCTGGCATCGCGATGATAGCCAGGATGAATGCCATGGCGCTGGCTGCAATAATTTGGATCACAGACACACTCAGTGCACGCGTTGCATCCATCTTTACACGTTGCTGGCGATTGCGGTTATTCACATCGGCAAAGTGAGTTATCTCTTTCTCCTGACCACCGAAACCATGGATCACTTTATGCCCGGCCAGCATCTGCTCTGAGCTACGGGTTACTTCACCCATGGCATCCTGAATATTCTTTGAAATTTTTCGAAAGCGCTTAGAGACCAGGTTCACTATCACGCCGACGATAGGAATCACAACTAAAAATATCAAAGACAATTGCCAGCTGGCGTTGAACATTACCACCAGCAAAAACAGTACAAAAGCGCCTTCGCGGATCATTACCTGCAAAGCACGGGTCACGGCCTGTTGCACTTGCTCAGTATCAAAGGTGATTTTTGAGATCATTTCGCCATTGGAGTGCTGATCGTGAAAGCTTACAGGTAAGAACAACATGTGTTCAAACAAAGACTGACGCAGCTTTCTTACCACCTGAGAGCCCACATAACTCAGACAATACGATGCCATGTAGTTGAAAATACCGCGCCCAATAACCAGCAACACCACCACGATGGGTGCCATTTTTAACACTTCGGCATTGCGCTCTGTCAGGCCATCGTCAATAAACGGCTGCATTAGCTGAACGAACAGCGCATCCATAGCGGCGTAACCGAGCATGCCAATGATGGCAAACAAGGCCGGCACTTTAAATTCGAAGGTGTAACTCAGAAGCCGCTTGTAGATCTGCTTGGCGGATTGTTGCATAGTGTCTCTCTGGTACGTCATAACCCGCGTATTGTAGCTGTACTGATGGCAAAACTGAATGCATTATCTTAAGAACCAAAAACTTTTCCTGTCGCGGGCGGTTTCCAGTTGAACTTCTGTCCCGGTAATTTTGAATCGAATCTGACCCGCAGTGGCGGTATCCAGCATCTGGCTGCCCGTCGATTGATAACGCGCCACCACCTCTTCGTGTGGCAAGCGCCATGGAGAGTGGTATCCTCGCGAGAACACCACCCATTTAGGTGCAACGGCAGAGACAAACGCCATACTTGATGATGTATTGCTGCCGTGGTGGGGAGCAATCAGTATCTCCGATGGCAGCTTTTCCCTTTGCAATGCCAACAGTGCCTTTTCTGCAACCTGCTCTATGTCTCCGGGTAGTAACAGCTCGGTCGTGCCATCACTTATCCTCACCACGCAGGAATTGTTATTGTCGCTGCTCATTGGCTCAACTGGCCACAGAGACTCGATACTCAGTTTGCCCATTTGCACCGTTTTGAGTGTGCACAGCGCCTTGCCATCTCCCTGGTGAAACTGTTCCAGGGAGCGGCCACCATCGTAACGGTATAAGTCAGCGAGCCCGCCGTTATGATCACTGTCGTCATGGCTGATCACGGTATGCACAAGGGTAATACGATGCGCCTGCAAATAAGGCTTAATCACATTTTCAAACAGCGAATAACGCGAAAAATAACTGGCGCCAAGGTCAATAAGCGCACCATTGCCCTGAGCAGTGACCAGTACAGCTGTGCCATGCCCAACATCAAAAACGTCTACCTGCCAGTCGGGTGGCCGTTCGGAGAAGTTTACCATCAGGGCGGCAGACACCGGAACCCAGGCAAATGGCCGGGTTAAGGTACTCATACACAGTAGTAACGCTAAGTAGCTCAGTATCACCAGCTCTGGTGCCATCGCGCCAGTATGCCACCAGTGGTAAGGAAAAGCGTTTAGCCACTGATAGGCCGAGTTAAGCATGGCATCTGGTAGAGCCAAAACGGCCCAGCCCGTGGTCATTACGCTGAGCAGATGTGTCAACAGCAGCGGAAAAATCACTACCGACAACAATGGAATCACCACCAGGTTGATCGGTATGCTGCTCATGCTAAAGCCATGGAAGGAATAAAGGGTAAGCGGCAACAGAGCCGCAAATAAGCCACATTGTAAATATAACAGCAGCTTAACTCGGGACAGGCGCTGTGATTCACGCACTACGTTACGAAACACCATAAAAATAGTGGCCACTGCAAAGAAAGAAAAATACAGCCCCAGATTGAGCACAGCAAAGGGATTAGCTAATAAGATCACCGCCAGGGCATAGATTAAGGTTCGTGCAGGACTCAGGCGCCGGGCAAACAAAAAGCAACATGCGCCAAGCAAGGCCATTAACCAGGCGCGCTGCGCTGACACCTGCATACCACTGAGCCAGACATACACCCCGCTTAAGAGCAGCGCAAAGGTAAAGTAGCCCAGCTGATAATTATGATGCTGAGCCAAACGCGACCACATTAAAGTCAGGGCAAGTTTGCACAGACCAAAGCTCAGCGCAAATACAATGGCCACATGCAGGCCGGAAATGGCCAGCAAATGACTGAGACCCAGCGATTGAAAGTAAGCTTTATCGGCTTGCGGTACCGCGCTTTTATCTCCCGTCAGTATCACATAGTAAAACCAGCTAAAATGCAATCCATCCAGCGCCTGTGACACCCAAGTGCGATAGGTCGTGTGCAAGCGTTCGCTATGTTCGTAACTTGCATCCTCCACTGACAGGCGGCCTTTGTAGAGTACCTGATTGCGAAAGGCATAAAGCTCAGCGTCAAATACCGAGAAGTTTTTTCGACTGCGAAACAGTTTAAGTGTCGCCATGCCTGCCAGTGTTGCGCCATGTAAGTCATTGGGCAACGCGCCACTTAGTGACACATTTGCGCGTACACGGCGATACCGGGGCACCTTATACTGGCCTATGCTTGCCAGCTCTAGCGTGACATAAGGGTTCGCGCCTGTACCAATGATTTTGCTCACAGTACCCACCACCTCAATGTTCTGCTCTAAGCCTTTTTCAGCAAGCGGTGGCGCATAAACCAGCCAATAGTGACAAACCGTCACAAAAATACCTAAAATAAAACCTGCCAAAACACTCGAAAAAGTCTTAAAATACCCGCAGAGAAAAAGGAGCACGCCTGAGCAGACAAACCACTGCCACTGACCCAGATAAAATACTGAGATCAGGCACCCGCTGATCAGGCCGCAGCAGATCAATATCGATGTAAATGGTTGCTTAACATGCCAAAGAAGACGATCCAACGGTTTCTACCCGATCACAATAAGATCAAACAGCAAAAATCGCTGAAAATATTCGGTAGTTTGTTACATGATGCAAATCTTTGGCATTTAAATCGCCGCTCGGCGCGTGGGGCCTTTTCCGTAGGCCTGTTCTTTGCGTTCATCCCTGTTCCTTTTCAAATGGTTCTTGCAGCCGCCCTGGCTATTCCTTTCAGAGTAAATCTGCCACTTTCTATTGCACTGGTGTGGATCACAAACCCCCTTACTATGCCTCCAATTTTTTATGCATCATATCAGGTGGGTGCGTTTGCACTGGGTCAGGAGGAGCAACCGTTTCATTTTGAAGCCAGCTGGAGTTGGCTGGTAGAGAGCCTGTCGACGATAGGCCCCGCTTTTATGCTCGGCTCGCTGATCTGCGCCTGCATGGCTGCGATTTTGGGCTTTTTCGTTATTGACTTCTTATGGCGTCGCTCTGTTAACAAAGCTTGGGCAGAACGTAATCAGCAATCGAGCTGACACACCACTCTATATTGGTTTAGCAGCCCTTGGGCTGCTTTTCCACCTTTCCCGAGCCGTCAGGCTGCTTTTCCAGCTAATCTTTACTTATCGAAGTAACTCACAAAACCCGCTAATGCATTGGTCACCGCCACGGATGCCAATATCAACCCCATTACACGGCTGATAACACTGGCCCCCGCATTACCAATAACCTTATGAACGCTACTTGCTATCAGCATCAATAACAAGGTCAGTAAAATTACCGCGAGCATCATAGCCACAGTCTGCATTTGCTCAAAAATATTAAACCGCGCATTTTCGGTTAACAGCACACACGCAAGCATAGCCCCTGGGCTTGCGATCGACGGGACTGCCAGCGGGAATATCGCGGTTTCACGGTGGTCTTTAATTAACCGGACCTCTTCTTCTGGTTTACTCTCACCAAAGATCATGGACAATGCAAATAAGAACAGCACAATGCCTCCGGCAATCTGAAACGCAGCCAGCGGGATCCCCATCGCAGTCAGTAGAATCTCACCCGCAACAGCAAAAAACACCAACAACGCTGCGGCTACCAGACTTGCAATCACGGCGATCTTGCGTTTCGCTGCAGCATCATAACCACGCGTGACCGCAATAAATACGGGGATCGTGCCTATGGGGTCGATAACCGCAAAAAAGAAGATAAAAGTGGCTACAAAATCAATCAAAGTCGTCCCTTGTTCGTAAGGATAAAAAGTGAGAAATTCGCTACTTTAGCAATGGATTAGTTAAAAGAATATGTAATTTTTCAATAATATTCAAAGAGCAAAAGGCATGCTCAGAAAAGAAGTAGATAAGCCAATACGCCAAACACTTGTGCGCCAGAAACTAAAAAGCGGCAGGTATGCGTGGCCTGCCGCTTGATTCAACACACTTTCTTCTTGCGAAGATAAAGGAACATAAGTATGCGAATTCTTTTGTATTGGTTTTAGGTCAAAAGCAAAAACAAACCGATACTTAAGTATTAATTTATCAGAGTCTGATCCCGCCGTCAATTTCTACAACACGACCGGTGAAGAAATCATTCTCGATAATATATTTTGCCGTGTGGGCAATCTCGCCAGCTTCACCCAAACGTCCAACGGGTTTCATCTTCAGCAGGCGTTCTTTGGCTTCAGGCTTCATTGCGTCAGTCATTTGTGTACGGATGACACCTGGCGCAATTGCGCCAACACGAATACCGTAGCGGCCGAGCTCTTTCGCCCAGGATGTAGTCATAGCAACGACGCCAGCTTTAGCTGCCGAGTAATTGGTCTGACCCATATTGCCCGCACGTGCCACGCTCGACATATTGATGATAACGCCCCCTTCCTGGCCTTCTACCATCTTAGTTGCCGCTTCACGACCACACAGGAATACCCCGGTCAGGTTAACGTCCAGTACCGACTGGAACTGCTGTAGTGACATTTTATCCGTCACTTCACCGTCTTTGGCTTTTAACAGCAAACCATCGCGTAAAATACCCGCATTGTTGACCAATACCGCAATGTTACCCAAGTCTGCCACTATGTCGCTGAATACCTGTTCAACATCGCTCTCCAGGCTCACATTCGCAACATAAGTTTTTACTTCAACATCCAGTGTTCTAAGCTCAGCGGCTGCGCTTTGCAGCTGCTCTTCCTGCATATCTACCAATGCCAGTTTGGCACCCATTTTGGCCATTTCCGTTGCCATCGCAAAGCCGAGGCCCTGCGCACCACCGGTGATCACCACCGTTTTGTTCTTTATATCCATGATATTTCAACCCTGCTTCTGTTACTGCTTTTGTGAATAGAGTTTAAAAATAGCACTAAAATCTTCACTGCCACTGCCCTGATTCTGCATCAGGTTGTAGAGATTTTTTGCCAGTGCCCCCATCGGCGTAGCCGAGTTTGTTTGCTGTGCCGCCTGCATCGCCAACCCTAAGTCTTTGGCCATCAAGTCAACCATAAAACCAGGTTTATACCCATTTGACGAAGGCACATTCTCTAGTACGTCCGGACATGGGTTGTATAATTCCAATGTCCAGTTGCGACCCGAGCTGTTGAGCATGATTTCACTCAATACTTTTGGATCAAGGCCGTGGTCAACGCCCATTTGCAGTGCTTCACTGGTGCCTGCCATGAGTATTGATAGCAGCATATTATTACAGATCTTAGCGACCTGGCCTGCACCCACCGCCCCGGCATGGAAAATATTCTTACCCATATCGTTCAGGACAGTCTGTGCTTTGTTAAAATCTGCGTCACTGCCACCCACGATAAAGGTTAAAGTACCTGCCGCAGCCCCGGCAACGCCGCCTGAAACGGGCGCATCTACAAACGCAATACCCGCGTCAGCCAGTGCATTACCAACAAACTGCGCTGATTCGGCATCGATTGTCGAGCAGTCAATCACCAGCGTCGACTTTTCAAGATAGTTGATTAACCCATCTTCGCCAGTATAAATCATACGAACGTGCTTGCTGGCTGGCAGCATGCTGACAACAAAATCGGCACCTGAACACACGTCAGACATTTTGTCTGCGGCATGACCACCCAGTGAAATAAGGTGATTCACTGCCTCTGCGCTTAGATCAAATACCGTCACCTGATGACCAGCTTTTACTAAATTGGCCGCCATCGGGCCACCCATGTTTCCTAAACCTATAAATCCAATCTTTGCCATGTGTTTATTCCTTATAGATCAGCCAGAGGATGTTCACTCTCTTCCCAGCGTGGCGCAAAAAAGCGCTCAATCACAGCGCTGTCTACGTCTGTAATGGTCTTAAATTGCCACTGAGGCTGTCCGTCTTTGTCAATCAGCAGTGCACGTACACCTTCTCGGAACTCACCCACTTCACCGCAGTGAACCGACATCGCCAATTCACGCAAGAAGCACTCCTTCAGTGACAGGCCATCTGCACGCTTTAGTTGCGCCTGAATTAATACTGCGCTCAAAGGAGAGCCATGTTTGAGAGCTTTTTGCGCCTTGCTCAGCCATTTGTTCTCTGTGCTGTCGAGCGCCAGAATATGCTCAACCTGTGCTTCCAGGGTGTCAAATTCAGCGAGTTGAGCAAAAGACTCAGCCAGCGGCTTGATTTCACTGCGCGGCGGAATGTGCGATGCCTCATCAAGCGAGATGAGTAATTGAGTCAGCTTCTCATGATTGAGTACATTGGTTTTACCCCAGTTTACTTCACTGAGATTATGCAGCAGCATATCCAGACGTTCGCCATCCATATAGTGGTCGGCCAGGCCAACAAACTTGGCATCGGTGGCATTGATGGAGGCACCAGTCAGGCCAAGGAACAAACCGACGCCCTCCGGCATCTTGTTCAGGAAGTAGCTGCCACCAACATCCGGATATAAACCAATGGTGATTTCCGGCATCGCAATACGTGATGATTCAGTCACCACCCGATGACTGGCGCCGGCCATCAGGCCCAGACCACCACCCATGATGATGCCATTGCCCCAAAGCAGGATAGGTTTATCATAATTGTGGATGTGGTAATCGAGGCGATATTCCTCGGAAAAGAAAACTTCCAGATGATTATTGCCATCTTCCGCAGCCATTGCATTGTACAGGCTAACCACATCACCACCGGCACAAAAGGCTTTTTCACCTGCGCCTTTGAGCAGCACCATAGCTATCTGCTCGTCTTCAGCCCAGGCCTTAAGCTGTGGATCCAATAAGCGGATCATTTCCAGGTTCAGAGCGTTAAGTGCTTTTGGCGCATTGAGGGTGGCAACCGCCACCTTCATGCCGTTATTACAGTGCGCCAACTCAAATACCACTGGGGCATCTGCCTGGTTCAGTAACTGTAATTCAACCATTAGCCATTCACCCAGTTTGCTTTACGTTTTTCCAAGAAGGCATTGACACCCTCTTTTTGGTCTTGCGTGTCGAACAAAGTCACGAACAGTTCACGCTCAAGCGGCAGTGCACTGTTGATAGTACCTGTGCGACCTTTTTGGATCAGGGCTTTACAGGCGGTCACAGCCACCGGGCTTTGATCTTCAACTTTTTTAGCCAGCTCAAGTGCGGCTTCAAGCGCTTTGCCCTGCTCAACCACTTCTTCAACTAGCCCAATCTGCTGAGCTTTATCTGCTTTGAGGCGCTCACCACATAAGATCATGCGCTTCGCCCAGCCTTCACCGACCAGCCATGACAGGTTTTGTGTACCACCGGCACAAGGCAGCAAGCCCACTTTGGCCTCTGGCAGTGCCATTTGAGCCTGCGCTTCTGCAATACGAATATCACAGGCCAGGGCGACTTCCAGACCACCGCCCATCGCAAAGCCATTAATGGCTGCAATAGACACACCGCGGAAATCACTCAGGGTTTCGAACGCTTCACCAAATACGCGAGACATATCCGCCGCAACGCCTTTGTCGCCGTCGGCAAACACATTCAGATCGGCGCCCGCTGAGAAGAACTTTTCGCCTTCACCGGTGATCACCAAAGAGTAAATATTTTTATCGGCATTAAGCTCGTTTACCAGCTCCTTCAGACCGACCAGTGTATCGCGAGTCCAGGTGTTTGCCGGTGGGTTGGACATAGTCACTATCGCGATATGGCCTTGTTTTTCGAGTTTCAATTGTGCTGACATAATGATGCTCCTCTACAGTACGCTTGCAGCGCCTTCGGCTAGAATTCGGCGTGCAATGATCACCCGCATGATCTCATTGGTGCCTTCCAGGATTTGGTGAACGCGTACATCACGCAGGTGGCGCTCAAGTGGGTATTCTTTGATGTAGCCATAACCACCGTGGATCTGTAATGCATCATCACAAACCTTAGTACCAACGTCGGTCGCAAAGCGTTTAGCCATGGCACAGTAAGTGGTTTTTTCACTGTCGTTGCTGTCCAGTTTGAACGCAGCCAGACGGACCATCTGACGCGCTGCAACCAGTTCAGTATTCATATCGGCAATCTTAAACTGAAGTGCCTGGAATGCCGCCAGAGGCTTACCAAACTGCTGGCGCTCCTGCATGTATTCTTTGGCTGTGTTCAGTGCCTGTTGTGCAGTACCGATTGAACAGGTTGCTATATTAATACGTCCGCCATCCAGACCCTGCATGGCAAATTTAAAGCCTTCGCCTTCTTTGCCCATTAGGTTAGCCGCCGGAATACGAACATTTTCGAATGTCACCAGGCGGGTTGGCTGGGCATTCCAGCCCATTTTTTCTTCGGCTTTACCATAGATAACGCCCTCGGCATCTGCCGGAACAACAAAGGCAGAAATACCTTTCGGGCCGTCTTCACCAGTACGTGCCATCACTACCAGCACATCGGTTTCACCGGCACCAGAGATAAACATTTTCGAGCCGTTCAGAACATACTCACCACCTTCCAGTATCGCTTTGGTTTTCAGTGATGCCGCATCAGAGCCAGAGCCTGGTTCGGTCAGACAGTATGAAGCCAGCAGCTCACCCATCACCAATTGATCCATGTACTGATCTTTTACCGCCTGGGTGGCAAAGCTGGCAATCATCCAGGTGGCCATATTGTGTATGGTCAGCATCGCCGTTGTGGCCGTACAGCCCATCGACAATTGTTCAAAGATAATGCTTGAATCAAGACGCGACAGACCCAGGCCGCCCGCTTCTTCCGGCGTATATAGGCCACAAAAGCCCAGTTCGCCGGCTTTTTTAATCACGTCTTTGGGAAAAATATGTTTCTGATCCCATTCAGCGGCATGGGGCGCCAGTTCGCTCATGGCAAACTGATAGGCGGTTTCGGCAAAAGCCTGTTGATCTTCGTTGAGATTAAAGTCCATAAAGACCTCACTTGTTGTCATAGCGGGCGAAGTGATGATTCTGCCCGGCGTTATTCTTATGTACCTGAGTTTCAGGGATTACTACTTGCGGCCCGGGCAAGTGCCGGGCCTGATAGGTTAACTGACTGGCGTTATCGCAGGTTGATGCTCATATTCGGGCCCGTTACGGCCTCATCGGCAAACCAGCGTGAAGTAATGGTCTTGGTTTCTGTGTAGAAACGCACACCTTGTTTACCATAGGTGTGCTGGTCGCCATAGAAAGAGTTTTTCCAGCCGGTGAATGAGAAGAACGGCAGTGGCACAGGAATCGGAATATTGATGCCCACCTGGCCTACTTCGATTTCATTCTGGAATTTACGTGCTGCCGCACCGCTTGCGGTGAACAGAGACGTACCGTTACCGTAAGGGCTGTTATTAACCAGTTCAATGGCCTCTTCCAGGGTATCAACACATACACAGTTCAATACAGGGCCAAAGATTTCCTGCTTGTAGATATCCATGTCTGGTGTGACGTCTGTAAACAACGTTGGACCAACCCAGTTGCCGTTTTCGTAGCCTTCAACCGTAAAGTCTGAGCCATCCAGCAGACAAGTTGCACCTTGTTGTTTACCGCTTTCTATCAGCGACAGAATACGTGCTTTTGCCTGAGCCGAGGTTTGCGGGCCATAGGCCGCTTCAGGGTCGTTCCACACACCCGGGCGTACTTTTTCAAGACCGGCTTTTAAATCATCGATCCACTCTTTAGACTTGCCAACAAACACCGCAACCGAGATACCCATACAACGCTGACCCGCGGCACCCACAGAGGCTCCGACCAGGTTATTAATGGTCTGTTCACGACTCGCATCTGGCATGATCACCATGTGGTTTTTTGCGCCGACACACGCCTGAACACGTTTTAGATTCTCCGTGCCTTTACTGTAGATATAAGAGCCTACACCACACGAACCCACGAAAGAAATCGCGCGTACTTCAGGGGCTGTCAGGATTTGGTCTACCTGCTCTTTCGCGCCGTGTACCACTTGTAGCACGCCTTTTGGAGCGCCTGCTTCTTCGAATAGCTCAACCAAACGCATCGGTGTAAGAGGATCTTGTTCTGACGGCTTTAATACGAAGGTGTTACCACACACAATAGCCATTGGGAACATCCACAATGGGATCATCGCCGGGAAGTTAAATGGGGTAATTCCCGCACATACGCCCAGCGGTTGAATATAAGAATAAGTGTCGATATTACGGGCAACGTTCTCAACCGTTTCGCCCATCATCAGCGCCGGCGCATTGGCCGCCTGCTCAACCACTTCAATACCACGCCATACATCGCCTTTGGCATCTTCAAAGGTCTTGCCAAGCTCATGGCAGATAATAGTCGCAATCTCTTCCTGGTGCTCTTTTAACAGTGCCGCATAGCGCATCATGATACGTGCGCGCTCTGTCACCGGGACATTGCGCCAGGTTTTAAATGCTTCTTGTGCAGACGAAATAGCTGCCTGTACTTCATCCTGTGTCGCGCATGGCACCTTCGCCAAAACTTCCTGATTCGCCGGATTGACGACATCTAGCCACTTGTCAGACTGAGACTGGGTAAATTCACCGTTGATGTATAATGGTACCTGGTGCATGTGCACTCCTCCCCCAATTAAAACGAAAAAGCGCCGCTTAATTATTGTCGTTGCGGCGCTATACTTAACTTAAACTTCGACGGCTAATGCCACCGCTTCACCACCACCGATACACAGTGAGGCAATGCCTTTTGATAAACCGCGATTGCGCAGTGCATGAATAAGCGTTACCAGAATACGCGCGCCGCTGGCACCGATTGGATGACCCAGTGCACACGCACCACCATTCACGTTTACTTTGCTCTGATCCAGGCCAAGCTCGCTGATCGCCAGCATAGTGACCATAGCGAATGCTTCGTTGATCTCCCACAAATCGACGTCGTCTTTAGACCAGCCAGTTTGCTCAAGCAACTTGTTCATTGCACCAACAGGTGCCACAGTGAACTCAGCAGGAGCCTGAGAGTGTGTGGTGTGACCTGCAATCTTACACAGTGGTGTTAGACCGTGACGTTTCGCTTCTGATTCGCTCATCAATACCAGCGCTGCAGCGCCGTCAGAGATAGAAGACGAGTTAGCCGCGGTGATAGTGCCATCTTTTTTAAACGCCGGGCGCAGTGACGGGATCTTGTCCGGGCGTGCATTGCCAGGCTGTTCATCAATCGCCACTTGCACATCACCTTTACGGGTAGAAATGGTGTGTGCAGCAATTTCATTATTAAAGCTGCCGTTTTCGATGGCGGCATTGGCTTTGCTCAGAGAGCTCAGCGCAAACTCGTCCATATTGTCGCGGGTAATGCCATACTCATCGGCTGTATCCTGAGCGAAACACCCCATAGCTTTGTTGTCGTAAGCATCTTCCAGGCCGTCAGCCATCATGTGGTCTTTAATTTCACCATGGCCCATGCGCATTCCGCCCCGGGCTTTAGGAATGAAGTATGGTGCATTGGTCATGCTTTCCATGCCACCGGCGACCGCAGTGTTAATACTGCCAGCTTTGATTAAATCGTGGGCGAACATGGCTGCTTTAAGCCCTGAACCACATACTTTATTAATGGTGGTCGCACCCGTTGAACGGGCCAGACCCGCATGTAACATCGCCTGACGCGCTGGCGCCTGGCCTAAACCGGCCGGCAGTACACAGCCCATGATCACTTCGTCTATACTGGCATCAGACAGCCCAGTATCAGCCATCACAGCTTTAATTGCGGTGGCACCCAGGTCAGTTGCACTGGCACCAGAAAGACTGCCCATAAATCCACCCATAGGGGTACGTTTGGCAGCAACAATGACAACAGCTTCGTTACTCATTAAAAAAACTCCTGTTTACAAGCAAGTTGCTTGCTTTTAGTAATCTCTTACGTCGAGCATACCTAATATTTACGTTTACGCCAACGTAAATCTAAAATCAAGCAAATTGCGATCTCTGAAAGTGTAAAGTAAAGTTGCACATCGAGGTTGCCACTGGTGTGACTTACGATGTGTCGTCCTCCTCGCCAGTCAGTCTCGGATAAGGCGACTATACTGCATTGTGACGTACCATCTGGAGTGCCTCAGCGGGTCTTCTGTAAGCAAAACGAATACCTAAAGTAGACCAGTATGAGCGGTTGCGATATGCGACTATAGGATGAAACAAACGCCATACTTTACCTTTACGTAAACTTCACTTATATTGGACAAATCAGTTTTGATGTAAGTGCGTAAACGATGCAAGACAACAAAGAACCAACTTATTCAATCAGCGAACTCGCCAAGGAGTTTGATATTACCACCCGAAGTATTCGGTTTTATGAAGATCAGGGATTACTTTCACCTGAACGCCATGGCCAGACCCGCATTTATTCTAAGCGCGATAAAGTGCGCCTGAAACTCATTCTGCGTGGCAAGCGATTGGGCTTTACCCTGGCAGAAACCGGTCGATTGTTTGAGCTTTACGACGCTGACAAATCAAGCGCCAAACAGCTTCATACTATGCTGCAACTGATCGAAGAAAAAAAGGCCGATCTGAGTCAGCAAATGGACGACATTAAAGTAGTCCTGATGGAGCTGGTGACAGCAGAACGTCGCTGTCTGGATACATTAAAGAACTTAGACGAATAGTGATTGAGCAAAAATAGTGCACTTAATACAAGGCACCACAAGGCTTAAATACTTTAAAAAATTTAGACGAATAGTGATTGAGCAATGTAGCACTTAATGCGAGTCGCGGCGAGTGCTTAATCAAGAATAACTCTCACACAGGATAACTACAGATGAGCACAGTATCACTTTATAAAGAACTTAACTTTGGCCTGGGCGAAACAGCGGACATGATCCGTGACCACGTCAACAGCTTTGCCAGCAGCGAAATCGCCCCACTGGCAGAAAAAACCGACGAAGAAAACGCTTTCCCAAATGAAATGTGGCCAAAGTTTGGTGACATGGGTCTGCTGGGCATCACAGTACCAGAAGAGTTCGGTGGCGCAAACATGGGCTATCTCGAGCATGTTATTGCGATGGAAGAGATCAGCCGTGCCAGCGCCTCTATCGGCTTGAGTTACGGAGCGCACTCAAACTTATGTGTCAACCAGATCAACCGCAATGGCAACCAGGCACAAAAAGAAAAGTACCTGCCTAAACTGGTCTCCGGCGAGCACATTGGCGCACTGGCGATGAGTGAGCCTAACTCGGGTTCAGATGTTGTATCTATGAAACTCAAAGCCGAGAAAAAAGGCGATAAGTTTATTCTTAACGGCAATAAAATGTGGATCACTAATGGTCCGGATGCCGACGTCTTTGTGATCTATGCAAAAACCGATTTAGAAGCCGGTCCACGTGGTATCACGGCATTCATCGTTGAGAAAAACTTCCCGGGCTTCTCTACCGCACAAAAGCTGGACAAACTGGGCATGCGCGGCTCCAACACTTGTGAGTTGGTTTTTGAAAACTGTGAAGTGCCGGAAGAGAATATTCTGGGTAACTATAATGAAGGCGTTAAGGTCCTGATGAGTGGTCTGGACTATGAACGTGTGGTACTGGCCGGTGGCCCACTTGGGATCATGCAGGCTTGTATGGATGTGGTTGTGCCTTATATCCACGAACGTAAGCAGTTCAACCAGTCTATTGGCGAATTCCAGCTTGTACAGGGCAAAATCGCCGACATGTATACGCAAATGAATGCTGCACGCTCTTATGTATATACAGTGGCAAAAGCCTGTGACCGCGGCGAAACCACCCGTAAAGATGCCGCCGGTGCAATTTTGTATGCCGCCGAGCTGGCAACTAAAATGGCGCTCGATGCAATTCAGTTGCTGGGCGGTAACGGTTACATCAATGAATATCCTACCGGACGCTTACTGCGTGATGCCAAACTGTATGAAATTGGCGCGGGCACCTCTGAGATCCGCCGTATGCTGATCGGTCGTGAGCTGTTCACCGAAAGCCGCTAAGGAGGCAGCATGACAGTACTAAACTCGACTGTTAATAGTCATGATCCGCAGTTTAAGGCAAACCAGGACGCTATGGCGTCTCTGGTTGCCGACCTCAATGATAAGGTTGCAACTTTGTCTATGGGCGGCGGTGAAGCGCTGATCGCTCGCCACCAGAGTCGCGGCAAGCTATTTGTCCGTGATCGCATTGAGCACCTGCTTGACGAAGGCTCTCCCTTTTTAGAGATCTCTCAGTTTGCCGCCTTCGGTGTGTATGAACAGGATATTCCCTGCGCCGGTGTCGTGGCCGGTATTGGCCGGGTAAAAGGCGTGGAGTGCATGATAGTAGCGAACGACGCGACTGTTAAAGGGGGGACCTATTTCCCGCTGACGGTGAAAAAGCACCTGCGCGCGCAAGAAATTGCAGAACGTTGTCACCTGCCCTGCATTTATTTAGTTGACTCGGGCGGTGCAAACCTGCCGGAGCAGGATGAAGTATTCCCGGATAAACTGCACTTTGGCCGTATTTTCTATAACCAGGCGCGTATGTCTGCCAAAGGCATCCCGCAAATTGCCGTGGTGATGGGCCTGTGTACCGCCGGTGGTGCATACGTGCCAGCAATGGCCGATGAAAGTATCATAGTAAAAGAACAAGGGACGATTTTCCTCGCGGGCCCGCCGCTGGTAAAAGCGGCAACTGGTGAGGAAGTAAGCGCCGAAGATCTCGGTGGTGCCGATGTCCACTGTAAAGTATCCGGGGTTGCTGACCATTATGCGGAAAACGATGAGCACGCGCTGTCTATCGCCCGCCAATGTGTCTCCCGCCTCAATCACCAACGTCCTGTTCGCCCCGTTCTGAAAGACTTTAAAGCACCTCGATACGATATCCGTGAGATATACGGTATCGTCGGGACGGACCTTAAAAAACCGTTTGACGTACGCGAAGTCATCGCCCGTATCGTGGACGACTCACAGTTCGACGAATTTAAACGCTACTTTGGTGAAACCCTGGTCACCGGCTTTGCCGAAATTTATGGCCATCCGGTTGGGATAGTCGCCAACAACGGGATTTTATTCTCTGAGTCGGCGCAAAAAGGTGCGCACTTTATTCAGCTCTGTGCCCAACGTAATATTCCGCTACTGTTCTTACAGAACATCACCGGCTTTATGGTAGGTCAAAAATACGAAGCAGAAGGTATTGCTAAGCACGGCGCTAAAATGGTTACCGCGGTGTCTTGTGCAGACGTGCCTAAATTTACCGTGCTGATCGGTGGCTCTTATGGTGCCGGTAACTATGGCATGTGTGGCCGAGCGTATGAACCCACCATGATGTGGATGTGGCCAAATGCCCGTATCTCGGTCATGGGTGGCGAGCAGGCTGCCGGCGTACTGACACAGGTTCGTCAGGATGGTCTGGCGCGTAAAGGTCAGTCTATGAGTGATGAAGAAGTGGCTGAGTTCAAAAAGCCCATTGTTGAGCAATACGAAAAACAAGGCCACCCCTACTACGCCAGCGCACGCTTGTGGGACGATGGCATTATCGATCCTGCCGATACACGCACAGTGCTTGGTCTGGCGCTTGAAGCGGCTGCCAATGCACCTGAGCAGGATTCAAAATTCGGCATTTTCCGGATGTAAGGAGGCCCTATGTCAGTAACCTTAAATATCACCAAAAGTAAGGTGGCCGTGCTGGAACTTAGCCGCCCGGAAAAACACAATGCATTTAATGCCGAAGTCATAGCCGAATTAATCAAAAGCATTGAATACGCAAACGAGCTGGATATTCGTGCACTTGTATTAAAAACCAATGGCAAGCACTTCTCTGCAGGCGCCGACCTGGCCTGGATGAAATCCATGGCTGGTAATAACTACGACGAAAATTTCGCTGACTCTATGGAGCTGGCCAAGCTGATGAAAGTGCTGGCAAACAGCCCGCACCCAACGGTTTGTCTGGTTCAGGGCGCAGCATTTGGTGGTGCACTGGGTCTCATCGCCTGCTGTGACATCGCCGTTGCGACCCCGGATGCCAAATTTTGTCTGAGCGAAGTCAAGCTGGGGCTTATCCCTGCCGTGATCAGCCCTTATGTGATCCGCGCCATTGGCGAGCGTCAGGCGCGTCGCTATTTCCTCAGTGCTGAGATCTTTACTGCAGACAAAGCACTGAGCATAGGTCTTATCCACGAAATCGCCGAAGACTTAGCCGGTGCCGAATCTCACTTTATTGAAACCCTGCTGAACAATGGTCCGGTGGCGGTCAAAAGTGCCAAGGCACTGATAGACGAGGTCGCAAGCCATGCCATTGATGACACACTGATTGCACACACCGCAAAACGGATCGCTGAGATCCGCGTTAGCGAAGAAGGACAGGAAGGCCTGAGCGCCTTTTTCGACAAACGTGCCCCCGGCTGGCAAAACGCGGCCAGCAAGTAAGGAGTACACTATGTTAAAGAAAATTCTGATAGCCAACCGTGGCGAAATCGCCTGTCGTGTCATGCGCAGCGCCAAGCGCCTGGGCCTGAGCACCGTGGCGGTTTACTCCGATGCAGACGCCAATGCCATGCACGTACAACAGGCAGACGAGGCCTATCACATCGGTCCGGCGCCAAGTAAAGACTCCTACCTGGTTGCTGAGCGTATTCTGGACGTTGCCAAGCGCGCCGGTGCGGACTGTATCCATCCGGGTTACGGATTCTTATCTGAAAACGAAGCCTTTGCCAACGCCTGTGAACAGGCCAATATTGCCTTTATTGGTCCGCTGGCCAGTTCAATTGAAGCCATGGGCTCAAAAACCCGCGCCAAAGAGATCATGGCCGAGGCCAATGTACCTTTAGTGCCCGGCTATTACGGCAAGCAGCAAGATACTGATTTTCTGGCTCAGGAAGCCGAGAAAGTGGGCTACCCGGTGCTGATTAAAGCCGCTTACGGTGGTGGCGGTAAAGGCATGCGCGTAGTGCGCGAAGCCAGCGAATTTATCAGCGCCCTTGAAGGCGCAAAGCGTGAGGCCGCAGCCAGTTTTGGTAATGACCTGGTGCTGCTGGAGCGCTTTGTCGATAAGCCCCGCCATGTTGAAGTGCAAGTGTTTGCCGACAGCCATGGTAATTGCGTGTATCTGGGCGACCGCGACTGCTCATTGCAGCGCCGCCATCAAAAAGTCATAGAAGAAGCCCCTGCCCCGGATCTGAGTGCAGAGCTGCGCCGTGAAATGGGTGAAGCCGCCGTGCGATGTGCTCAGGCCATCAACTACCGCGGTGCCGGTACCGTCGAGTTCTTGCTCTGTGGTGACGAGTTCTTCTTTATGGAAATGAACACGCGTTTGCAAGTAGAACACCCGGTAACGGAAATGGTCACCGATCAGGATTTGGTTGAGTGGCAGATCCGCGTCGCCAACAATGAAGTACTGCCTCTGACCCAGGACGAAATCCGCCTCAGCGGTCACAGCTTTGAGGCGCGCATATACGCCGAAGATCCGCAGGAAAACTTTATGCCCTGCTCTGGCGTATTGTCCCATCTGGGCTTCCCACAAGCCAAAGACGGTGTGCGCATCGACACCGGTGTGCAACAAGGCGACGAGATCAGCCCCTTTTACGATCCAATGATCGCTAAGCTGATTGTGCATGGTCGAGATCGCCGCACTGCACTATTAAAATTACGCAGTGCACTGGCTGAGGTGCATCTGGCAGGTCTGAAGAGCAATATTGCCTTCTTACATCATCTGGCAGGCCACCCTGCATTCAGTACCACAGCACCGGATACCCACTTTATTGATACCCAAACCGAGACGCTGACGGCGTCTCAGGCGCCCAATGACTTATTGGTTTGTCTGGCCAGTGCAGCCTATCTGGCGCATCAGCAGGCAGAGAAAGTCACCTCGCCGTGGCAGCTGTCGGGCTTTAAGCTCAACCAGCCGCGTCGTCAGGTACTGCCATTTGCCGACCATCTGGTGGTAGCCGAAGCCAGTGGCAATCAGTGGCAGGTATTTTATCAGGATCTCGACCATACGATGGACGTACGTCTGGATGGTCACAGCCTGGTCGCCAACCTGGATGGCAAGCGCTTGCTGGCAGATGTGGTGATCACCGAAGAGCAAATCACAGTTATGTTTGGCCCTTATCAGTTTGATGTGGCGCTTAAATCTAAGCACTACATCAGCGAGCATGAACATCAGGAAGCACCACTGGCTGCGCCACTTAACGGCACGGTCGTGAAACACCTGCAAAGCGTTGGTGCTCAGGTGAGCAAAGGCGATCCAGTGGTTGTCATCGAGGCAATGAAAATGGAATACACTTTGAATGCGCCGTTTGATGGCACGCTCACCAGCTATTGTTTCGACGAAGGCGAGCTGGTCAGCCACGGCGCAATGCTTGCGATTGTTGAGGAGGCCTGAAATGGCGAACTATCCTGCTCAAGTCAAAATAGTTGAAGTTGGTGCACGTGATGGCCTGCAAAATGAGTCCAGTGTATCGACCGACGCGAAAATTGCGCTGGTCAATGCACTGGCCGACGCCGGTTTGAAACACATTGAGGCCGGGGCATTTGTCTCGCCAAAATGGGTGCCGCAAATGGCCGACTCCAGTGACGTCATCCAGGGCTTTGTGCGTCGTGATGGTGTAGAGATCAGTGCTCTTACGCCAAACCTCAAAGGTGCCGAGCTGGCGCTTGCCAACGAGGTCGACGAGTTTGCGATTTTTACCGCTGCCAGCGAAGCCTTTACACAAAAGAACATCAACTGCTCCATTGAAGAGAGTATTGAACGCTTCCGCCCGGTGGTTGAGCTTGCACAAAAAAACAACATCAAAGTCAGGGGCTACGTAAGCTGTGTGGTTGGCTGCCCGTATCAGGGAGAGGTCGAACCAGAGCAGGTTCTGGCGGTGTGTAAACAATTATTGGCATTGGGCTGCTACGAGATCAGTCTTGGCGATACCATAGGTGTGGGCACAGCCAACCAGGTCAGACAGCTGCTAACGTTATTACTGTCACATATCCCAGCCGAGCGCCTTGCCGTGCACTTTCATGATACCTATGGTCAGGCTTTGGCAAACATACATACCGCACTGGAACTGGGCATTGCGACCATAGATTCCGCCGTTGCCGGACTGGGTGGTTGTCCCTATGCTAAGGGCGCGTCAGGAAATGTTGCCACTGAGGATGTTGTTTACTTGCTGCAAGGACTTGGCATCGATAGTGGAATTGATTTAGAAAGGCTTGCAAAAGCGGGCTGGCAGATTTGTGAGGCGCTGGATAAGGCGCCAGTAAGCAAGGTGTCTCTGGCGCTGAAAAACAGCTGTCAGTCATAACAACTGAAAAACAACGAACAACTAGGAGTGGGCTAATGGCCGGTTTCGATAAAGTAGTTTCAAGCTATGAAGCAGCAATGGAGGGCCTGAAAGATGGCGATACCATTATTGCAGGTGGCTTTGGATTATGTGGTATTCCAGAAGGGTTAATTGCAGAAATCAAGCGCAAACAAACCAAAGAGCTGACCGTCGTGTCAAACAACTGTGGTGTCGACGACTTTGGTCTGGGTATTTTGCTCCATGATCGTCAAATCAAAAAGATTATTGCCTCTTACGTGGGTGAGAATGCCCTGTTCGAGCAACAGTTGTTAGACGGTATTATCGACGTTGAATTGACTCCTCAGGGTACTTTGGCAGAGAAAATGCGCGCTGGCGGTGCGGGTATTCCGGGTTTTTATACGGCAACTGGCTATGGCACTCCGATTGCCGAGGGCAAAGAAGTCAAAGAATTCGATGGTCGCCCTTACATTCTTGAAGAGTCTATCACCGGCGAATTCGCCATTGTTAAAGCCTGGAAAGCTGACCGCTATGGCAATCTGGTATTTCGCCACACCGCGATGAACTTTAACCCAATGGCTGCAACGGCAGGTAAAATTACCGTTGCTGAGGTAGAAGAAATCGTAGAGCCAGGCGAACTGGAGCCAAGTGAGATCCACACTCCGGGGATCTATGTTAATCGCGTTATTCAGGGCAACTTTGAAAAACGCATCGAACGTGTCACAACCCGTAAGTAAGGAGATCACCATGCCTTTAACTCGTGAACAAATTGCAATGCGCGTGGCGCAAGAGCTTCAAGACGGTTATTACGTAAACCTGGGTATAGGTATTCCTACTCTGGTTGCCAACTACGTGCCTCAGGGTATCGAAGTAATGCTGCAGTCCGAAAACGGTCTGCTGGGCATGGGTCCATACCCAACGGAAGACCAGGTCGACGCAGACATGATCAATGCGGGTAAAGAAACCGTGACAGCAGCCACAGGTGCAGCTATTTTTAATAGTGCCGAAAGCTTTGCCATGATCCGGGGTGGTCATGTAGACTTGACGGTACTGGGTGCATTTGAAGTGGATCAGAACGGCAATATTGCCTCGTGGATGATCCCGAAGAAGTTAATCAAAGGCATGGGTGGTGCAATGGACTTGGTTGCCGGCGCACAGAATATCGTGGTAACCATGACCCATGCCAGCAAGCACGGCGATTCAAAGTTATTGGAGTCTTGTACTCTGCCGCTCACCGGCGTGAACTGTGTGAAAAAGATCGTCACAGATTTAGCGGTGCTTGAAGTAAAAGATGGCGCGTTCCATTTGCTAGAGCGCGCACCGGGTGTTAGTGTAGACGAAATTATCAGCAAAACTGCAGGTAAGCTTATTGTAAATGGCGACATTCCTGAAATGCAGTTTGCCAGCTAAACAAGCACGGTCTGACACTATAATACCAACTATGTACCAACCTCATTCCCAGTGCCAAAGGCGCTGAGTTACCCAAAATCCCTCGCAAGAGGGATTTTTTTTG
Organism: Pseudoalteromonas sp. XMcav2-N; assembly: GCF_024124545.1. Classification (GTDB taxonomy): domain Bacteria; phylum Pseudomonadota; class Gammaproteobacteria; order Enterobacterales; family Alteromonadaceae; genus Pseudoalteromonas. Next base: position 170,796 of record NZ_JAMXSF010000005.1, on the reverse strand, counting down.
CCTGTTTGACCCTTAAATGGTGTGATTTTATTCAGTTAATAGCCCATTCATTTACTTTTATATTCTAGCGCTTACACTTATAAACTAAAACTTTTACGGCAAGGTGGTAAAAACGCCCCGTTTTGGTTGGTTTATCTTAATTACATCGAAACGTCTGTTAAACACAAAGACGATCGTAATGGGTTTGCATAAGTGGCTCCATTACCGCTGTAACTAACATAAACCCATCGCATGCAGTTTGCATCAAAGCTGGGTATTATACCAATTTGCTTAATTAAGTGTTCTATTTTGAGGCGAGAAAATAGGGTCGATAACAAGGCGAAAATTTTGCTATTTAGTTGTTCTAAATGAGAAATTTTTAACGCTGTTTGCGTCATATTTGCTCCTTCAAATTGAACAGGTATTAAGTGAAATTGGTATTTAGACCTTGCCATTTCATTTCTCAACTATGAGGTAACGATGGCAGACAATCACGATAAGTATAGTATCGATAATACTGACTATACCGTGGGCCAGGACAACGTACAAAAATGGGGGTTTGATGTTCATAACCCGGTTTTTGGCGTGAGTGCGGGCCTGATCTTATTATTTCTTATTGCAATCTTAGTAAGCGATGCAGAGTCAGCAAAGGCAACACTGGATGGCCTGAAGTGGAAAATCATAGGCGCATTCGATGCCGTCTTTATGTGGTCTGGCAATTTTTTTGTGTTGTTTTGTTTGGCGCTGGTGCTCTCTCCCTATGGCAAAATCCGTCTTGGTGGCGACTCGGCCAAACCTCAGTACACCACCCTCTCCTGGCTGGCCATGCTGTTCGCCGCAGGTATGGGTATCGGGCTGATGTTTTGGGGCGTTGCCGAACCGGTAGCCTACTACACTGGCTGGTTCAAAACACCGCTCAATGTCACCCCCAACACACCTGAAGCTGCTGAGCTGGCCATGGGTGCCACTATGTATCACTGGGGCTTGCACCCCTGGGCGATTTACGCCGTTGTCGCGCTCTCTCTGGCTTTCTTTGCTTATAATAAGGGGCTACCGCTGTCTATCCGTTCTATTTTCTATCCACTATTAGGTGACAGAGCCTGGGGCTGGCCCGGACACGTTATCGATATTCTGGCAGTGCTGGCCACCTTGTTTGGTCTTGCCACTTCGCTAGGCCTTGGCGCACAGCAAGCCAGCGCCGGGATCCAACATGTATTCGGCATAGAAGCAGGTCTCGGGCTACAGATCATGGTGATAGTGGGTGTTACTTTGCTGGCCATCATTTCTGTGGTGCGGGGCATTGAGGGCGGTGTTAAGGTGCTCAGTAATACCAATATGCTGATCGCCTTTGCCCTGCTGCTGTTTGTAATGCTAGCCGGATTTGCTGTCGCGCTCGGCAATGTTCCCACCACTATAATGGCCTATGTGGAGAACATCATTCCATTAAGTAACCCGCACGGTCGTGACGATGAAGCCTGGTTCCAGGGCTGGACTGTGTTTTACTGGGCCTGGTGGATCTCCTGGTCACCGTTTGTCGGCATGTTCATTGCCCGCGTCTCTGAAGGCCGTACCATTCGTGAGTTTATCATTGCTGTGCTGCTAATCCCGACTTTAGTCACTACCTTGTGGATGTCGGTATACGGCGGTATCGCCATTGATCAGGTGAAATCTGGCATTGGCGCACTTGGCGAGAATGGTCTGACTCAGGTGCCACTGGCCATGTTTGAAATGTTTGAACAACTGCCTCTGGGCGATTTCTTGTCATTTGTCGCCATCGTACTGGTGCTGGTGTTCTTTATCACCTCGTCGGATTCAGGCTCTCTGGTCATAGACAGTATTACGGCCGGCGGTAAAATTGATGCCCCTATCCCACAGCGGGTGTTCTGGGCCACGGTAGAAGGCGCTATCGCTGCGGCGCTATTGTGGATCGGCGGTACAGAGGCCATACAAGCCTTGCAGGCGGGTGCTATCTCAACCGGTCTGCCATTTACCGTGGTACTCCTGCTGATGTGCCTGAGTCTTATCCTGGGCTTGCGTACAGAAAAAGCCAGCACATAAACAGTTGGGTGACCAGCTGACCAGAGTACTTGCTAAAATGGCATGTTTGATAACATGCCATTTTCCTGTGTTGTGGTCACCGACTCAACTTAGGAGGATAACTATACCCACAGCGATTTTATTTCTGTGTTTTGTGTGTAATGATGTTGCAGCTGAGCCTGTAATAGTTCAGCAGTCGCCAGTGCATCACTCAGCGCATGGTGGGCAATATAATATGGCAAACCATATCGTTTTCGGCTATCAGCCAGACGAATAGAAGAAATAGGCTGGCGCGTGAAGCGTTGCCAGAACGTTTGCCGGGCAGTTTCAACCTGGTGTTCAATCATCATAGTGTCAATCAATGGAAACTCTATCCCTTCTCCCAGCCGTTGCATTAAGGTCTGATTAAAAAACAACCGTTCAATATGGCGATAATGCACCACTATCACTCGACCGGCAAGGCAAGCAAGCAGCTCTTCAAGGATGTCTTCAAGATCAGGGGCATCACTGACCTGTGAGTGGGTGATTTGATGTACCACTACAGATTCGGTATGCAATGGCGTAGCAGGTTTTATGATCCAGTGTTTTGCATCACGACAATAAATTCGTCGCGCATCGAATGGCACCAGGCCTACACTGACAATATCATCCGTTTCATGATCCAATCCGGTGGTCTCAAAATCAAGAGCCACAAAGCGCGCTTGTGACACCGGTGTTTCAGGTGCCTGCACGCCTGCGTTGTAAAACGCTCTCAGACGCTCATCATTGCTCTGGCGGGCCAAATGTGCGAAACGGTTTGGCCAGGATAGAATGTCACCTTGTACTGCCATTATTTTAGCATCGCTTTATTCTGGTAGCGGATCTTGAGGTAGCTCTGCGCTTTGTCCAGTACTGCAAATGCTTCTTTCAAGTTTCGTTGTTCAAACTCTGACAACCGCTTAGGTAAAATATTATTATCCGGCTGCTTCCCTTGTTCTATTTGCTTTGCCTGATGGCGGATCCGGATCATCGCGATGTATTCAAGCGCAGCTTCAAGATCTTCGACTTTTCCCGGCGGCAACAACTGGGCGTCTTTTATGTCTTCGAGCCGCTCAAACGAATTTTGCTTACGCGAGCCGATGGCCAGGGCATGCACACGCACCAAATCGGACAGCGGTGCGGTGCCACGACGCTTAATATTCAGCGAGTGTTTGTGCTCTCCATCCTGCTCGAGCACAAAATCTTTAAAAAAGCCCAGCGGTGGTGTTCTGCGTAAAGAGTTACTTGCCATCGCAGCTAAAAAGCGCGGTGTGTTTTTTGCTTTTTTTGCCACCAATTCACTCAGGCGATTGGCCAGCTGGGTGTAACCGAAGACCCCGTCCAGGTCAAAAAAGATTGAGCTATGCAGCAGAGCTTCGGGTTTGGGGTTATCCATCCAGTCTTCAAACTGAGCCTGCCAGTCACTGGTACTTAAGCGCCACTGCGGGTTTGTTGCCATAATGCCACCATCACACAATTTGTAGCCACATTGTGCCAGAGCGTCACAAACAAACTTGGCCAGCGCGGCAAAGTAGCTGTCATGTGTATCCGCATCAAACGCATCATCCAGGATCAGCGCATTGTCCTGATCGGTCACGATAAGCTGCTCATCCCGTGCCATTGAGCCCAATGCAATAAAGCAATAAGGCACGGGGGGCTCACCCAATTTGTCCTCGGCCAGTTCCAGTAACCGCTGTTTAATAGTGCGGCCAATCACAGACATCGCCGTGCCCACCATATGTGAATTAGCATCTTCATTGACCAAACGCACAAACACACTGGACAACGACTGGGCATAGTGCGCTACGTCCTCTACACTTTGCTGCTCCATGATCCCTTTGACAAACAATAAGCTGCTCTGCGACTCATAACGCAAAATATCCGACAAGGCAATCACACCGATAGGCCGACGTTTATGAACCACAGGCAGATGATGCAGGTTGTCTCTGAGCATCATCATCATGGCCTCAAAGACATACGCATTAGAATCGACTATGGTGAGCTCCCGGGTCATGATATTGGCGACAGGTTGATTTGTGTTTAAACCTTGCGCCACGACTTTAATGCGCAAGTCTTTATCGCTCAGGATCCCCACAATTTGCCCGTCATCATCTTCGGGATCATCATTGACCGGTTTACTCGGATCGTAAATCAACAAGGCCGAAACCTGTTCTTCAGTCATCAGTCTCGCGGCATCACGGATGGTGCAGGTCAGCTCAACCGACACCAGCTCTCTGAGCAACAACGTTTTGACTTTGGCCGTGGTCAGGTCGTTGTTGTCTGCCTGATCTGACACCGCCTGGATCAGTCCACCGCTGTCGTCGGCCTCAAAAAAGTCGGCAAATGCCTCATGCTCGTCACAAAATGCTTCAAACAGGGTCACAGGAATGCAGTACACTAAGGTGTCTTCCAGGGCCATGACCGGAAAGCGTACCTTACGATTCATTAACAGACCACGCTGACCAAACAGCCCGCCTTCTGAAATTCGGTTATACAGCTCACCATTTCTGCGGTAAACCTCCACGGACCCGGCCCGTACCACATACAAGTTTGAGATTGATTCCCCGTAGTGCAGTATTTCGCTGCGAGCACGGTAATAGCCAACCTCAACCTCAGAAGCAAGCTGCTTAAGCGCGTGCTCGGGTAAATCATTAAATGGGGGATGTGCAGACAAAAACTGCATGATCTCAAAATGTTCTATTTGCATAATGACCGTTATATGACCCTGATAATTACTATTGTGGGTAATTGCGCAGATGAACGCAAGGGAGGCACCCGCTCACGGTACCTTGTGCATATTTTGTCACACTAATTTTTTACTCTGTGACTTGTAATTATGGTGATTTACCTTCATATAAAAAGCGTGCTTTGGAAGCTAAAAATACTGCAACTAAACCTATGGTAAAACGCCTTGCTGAAGGAAATGGATCCCACCTGGCGCGTGTAGGCAAACGTATGCAAGTAACATAGCCCACTTTGTACAAGCTGATCCCAGTTTGTGGGCTGCAAACAATAAGTTGAGTATAAGCTTGAGGTTAAAATGAAACGAATCGTGCTATTTTTGATCACCAACCTGGCAGTCATGCTGGTGCTGGGGATTGTTCTGTCACTCGTCATGTCTGTGTTAGGTCTGTCTAACCGCAGTTATGGCGGCATGCTACTCATTGCCGGAGTGTTCGGCTTTGGTGGTGCGTTTATTTCGCTGTTTATGTCGAAATGGATCGCTAAAAAATCAACCGGGGCCTATGTTATTGATCAACCCCGCAATGAAAGTGAGCACTGGCTGGTACAAACCGTTGCTAATCAGGCGAAACAAGTGGGTATTCAAATGCCCGAAGTTGCCATCTACGACAGTCCTGAAATCAATGCCTTTGCAACGGGCCCCAGCAAAAACAACAGCCTGGTTGCGGTCAGTACCGGGTTACTACACAATATGACTCAGGATGAAGCTGAAGCTGTGCTGGCACACGAGGTTTCTCACGTTGCCAACGGCGATATGGTCACGCTCACGCTCATTCAGGGCGTAGTGAATACCTTTGTCATCTTTATCGCTAAAGTATTGGCGAACCTGGTTGACGGCTTTCTTAACGGTGACGAAGAAAACAACGGTGTGAGCTGGACTTATATCATTTTCGATATGATTTTCCAGATCCTGTTTGGCATCCTGGCCTCGGTGATTGTTGCCTACTTCAGCCGCCAACGTGAATTTGCTGCCGACAAAGGGGCTGCTGAATTGGTGGGCGCACATAAAATGCGCGCAGCCTTGGAACGTTTGCGTCACAACCACGAGTCCCAGCTCGAAGGGTCTATGATGGCCTTTGGTATCGCATCGGGTAAGAGTTTGTCGGAGATGTTCGCTTCTCACCCGCCACTGGAGCAACGTATTCAGGCGCTACGTTAAATATAACGAGAAAAAAGGCTTCGCAATGCGAAGCCTTTTTTATTTGACTCTTTTGGGGTCATACCAATTTGCGTAATTAAGTCAAATTGCTACGCAATCACCGAACAATTACTTTTCTATCCAGGGCGTCACCGAGACGACTTCACTCAGCGTATTAAAGCGTGCGGCATCATTCTCCCAGTCATCCATCACTTCAAAGTGACATACCTGCTTATCACAGCTGACCCCGGCTGCCGACAGATTAGGCTCGCTGGAAAACGTCACTTTTACTCCCTTGTGCTGTGGCAGTAAAAAGCCCATCAGCTTGCTGACAAAGAAACCGGACAGATCCGACAACAGCCCGTCAAACTCATGATGCAGCTGATACAAGCGCTGCCTGGTCAGGTGCGCAGTAGTAAAATACTCAGATTCAATCTGAAATTTGATCTGACAATCATGCTGAGCGTTGAGCGGCTTTGCAACAATCACAGCTTTGTCTTTGTCGAGCTTGTCACTAAACGGCAGTAACAGCTGGGCCTCTTGGGTAAAGTTGAGCGGTTGCTCACTGGTTTCAGTGACAATTTTACCTGACTTGAGCTGACACGGTGCCAGTGACGCAATGTCTACCAGATAGAAATTTACCCGGGCAAATTCAAACTCGCCCTTTTCAACTACCTTAAGACGGTCATAAAAGCCATCGTACGAAACCACAAACTCTTCTTGAGCCTGTGCGCCAGTTGCAACCCCTGCCATACCCAGCAAAAGCGCTAACATCCTACTCTTCATCAAAATAAGCCTTGTTGTGTCTGATCATATCGTTAAGTTCTTCAATATAATGCACGCCCCGCTCTGAATATGACAAGAGTCCTGCGGTCAACGCCGTGGCTTCAATGGGCTTTTTCTGCTCACGCAACTGCGCACGCGTGGCCCTCAGCTCTTTATACGCATCGTGCGTATTGATGTTTCTAAAATACGATTTGACCGACGCCCGCACCGACTGGAAGGCCGCGACTTCATGCACGGCTTCATCGTTACGGCGTTTTGGGATCATCCCACAGCCTTTGCGATAGCACCACTGACCAAAAAAGTTCAGGCCAATACGCGCAAACCGCGAGGTGCCCCAGGCCGACTCATTGGCCGCCTGCATTAACGCCAACTCTTTAGGGATAATATCTACCCGACGCAGTGCCCGTTTTAGGTTCTCAATGGAGATGGTGTCATCCTCTATCCTGTAGAGCTTAAACACCTGCTCGATCCTTTGTTGTTGAATATCACTGAGAGGCTCTTCAAACTGCAGCATCATCAGGGCAATTTCTATACTGGCACGTTGCTGTAAGATCAGCTCGTTTTCCGCCTCAACATGGGGCTTGATAAAATCAAAAAACCGTTTTTTCTTAGTGGCAATATCACGAATTTTGCCAAACTCCGGCAGCTTAACCTTGTGCAAAGGCTTTTCCACTTCCTTAACCTGAGGTTCCGTCACGACGACTTCTGGCTCGGGTGAGGGTTCAGGGGAAACTGGGGGCTTGACGATAAATGGATACAGGATCGCGAATATTGAAGTCGCGGCAATAATAACTTTAACTAGTAAACGCATGATTCTCCTCACACTAGTACCAACTACCAAATCAAAGTGCTGAAAACACCCTTAAATTGGCGTAACTACGCAGGTTTTCTGAAAATCCCTAACAGAATGACCCTGCTGTACTTTTCTCTTTCATTTTCAAATTAGCGGATAATGATAACAAAACTTACCACTAAACGCGAATTTCTGCATTTCATCGTGGCGATGGGACTGTCCTCAACCCAAATTCATTCAGCGCTTTAATTTAGGTTTTTCGTTTATCCTCAGACACAGCAAAGATATACTGAGTATAGCTTAGCGCAATTGAAGGACATCTATGAGCCAGTCACCATGGCAGCAACGACAGCTGGACCAAAATAAGTATCGCCCAAATGACAATCGCTCAGCCTGGCAAATTGACCGTTCCAGGATCATTCATGCCGCGGCTTTTCGACGTCTGCAGTCAAAAACACAGATAATGAGTATAGGCGTCAACGATTTTTACCGGACGCGCTTAACGCATTCTCTTGAAGTATCTCAAATAGGCACGGGTTTATTGCGCCACCTGAGAGCACAACATCCTGATTTTGCCTGGTTTCCGTCTTCAAGCCTGATGGAAACCATTTGTCTGGCACATGATATCGGGCACCCTCCCTTTGGTCATGGCGGAGAAATCGCCCTCAACTATTTGCTGCGTGATCATGGCGGCTTTGAAGGCAATGCACAAACGCTACGAATAGTCACCAAACTGGAACCCTACTCCAAAGGGTATGGTATGAACCTCACTCGCCGAACTTTGCTCGGCTTTATTAAGTACCCTGCTATTATCGATGAGTTAAGGCTGGCCATTCCACATACCGACCCCAATCAGCGCTTTATTTACACCCAGCAATGGCTGCCTGCCAAAGGGATCTACCACTGTGACAAAGATGTCCTGGACTGGATCCTGACGCCATTTAGTCAGGATGACAAGAACTTGCTGCAAAGCCATGTACCAGTCAACGAATATAAAGCGAAAACCCGCTTCAAGTCACTCGACAGTGCCATAATGGAATATGCTGATGACTTTGCCTATGCCGTACACGACCTGGAAGATGCTATAGCCACGGAGACCCTGAGTGAACGAGAATGGCAGCGTTATGCTCTGCCCGAATTGCGAAAAATCTCCTCTCCCTGGCTGGATAATCATCTCGACAGTATCAGTGAACGCTTGTTCTCTCACGATGAGTCTCTGCGTAAAGACGTAATTGGCGAGCTGGTGAACCTGTTTATCGTCAACTGTGAACTCAGTATTCAGGACAGCAATTTCAACGACCCGTTACTGCACCACACCGTCAAGTTGTCTGATGAGTTTGAGGCCATTTTAGGTGTGCTCAAACACTTTGTTTTTGCAAGGCTTATCCGCGACCCGAAAATGCAGCAAATCGAATTCAGCGGTCAAAATATGCTGATTGACCTGTTCGGGGCGTTTCAGAGCGATCCCCTGCGCTTACTCCCTCATACCACTCAGGCTTACTACGCACTGGCACAGGACGAGACCGCACAAATGCGCGTACTGGCAGACTATCTGTCGGGCATGACAGACGAATATGCACGGCGCTGTTATCAGCGTCTGTTCGGCAACAGTCCAATGCAAGCACCAGTGAAAAGCGGCCCACATATGTGAGCCGCTGCTGTTAAACACCGCAGTATAAGGACCCAAGACAGTTAAATATGCCTAATCTGACAGTTTACCGACCGGGGTCCCACCAACAGCCATCTGCGTTACCGGCATACTTTGGCGCAACGCAACAGTATTTGCCGCGGTATTCCCCAGGAACACTGTCTGCGCGCCTTTCGTAAAACTATCGTTGTGAATACACTGAGGCCGGATTGCCAATGCACTGCCATTATTCGGTACTTCAAATACAGTAAAATGGAACTGCTCCGTGGTTACTGTACGGTAGTATCCATCCTCCCGAGTATTATCAAGTCGGCGGCCAAGTAATATTCTGGACACAGTCGGCTCTTTGAACGCGGGATCGATCCCTGTTGCTGGTAACCAGATATGTGGAAAAGGGTGATGTTCCACAAACAATCCACCCCCTTTAATTGGGCTGAATTCATATACCGTGACGTACTCCGGGAGTTTTTGATCGTACTGAATACCCCATAAATCCTGGGTAAAACCCAGATCAAACATTTCACCCGGTTCAAGCAGGGTTCCACCATAATACGCTAACGTTTCGAGATAAGTGTTGCGCTCCTGTTCTGTTGAACCAAACTGTAAGAGTGGAAACTTGAGTTCTACCGACTCTCCGGCGCAGGCTGGGTTGAGAATAAGTTGCCCCGTACTGCCGAATACGTTAGAGGCGCCATCCAGTCCAGCAATACCTGCTCCATCAGTTGCAGCTGTCCAAAAGCCACTGACAGCAAGCGCGTTTTCAGCCTCAGGTGGTTTACCCGTACGATCATGGTGATATTGGTTCAGTCGGGTGATCAAGTCGCCGTCAGGATTCAATGGTGCCCGCTCACTGGGTACCACCAGATTATCGGCATTTGGGTCTAAATGCACAATGGTACCAGTACGAATTGGGCCAAACAGTCCGGTAGTCGTCTGCAGTAGTTGCTTTTTAGCCTCACGATTAAGTACCGCACCATTGAGAAACTCAAAGTTATTATTCAGATCTGCGTCAGATACACCTCGCCTGACAAATTTCCAGCGCTGCTCCTCCATCTGGCGTGTACGATATTCAGACAGTGTTTCTCCCCCTAAACCCCTGACTCTTTTTAGTGTGACGTGTGACATTTGCTTGCTCCTTAACTTGATTTGCTCTGCGCATGCGGACGCTTGATTGCCCCCTTTGGTCAGTAGAGTCTAAAAATGTCGTTTTTGCCATTACGGCTAATTACCTGAAAGTAGATTGAGACAGAGGTGTATCTTTGCTAATGTACCTTTTTTATAATAAAGGTGCACATAACATGAGAAATACAGTACCGGAAGCTTGGTATTTAGTGTTGTTGGTGGTTACTGTAGTGGTGGTGCCGTTTATTGTTGGTTTGTTGATCATGAAGATATACAGGTACTTCAAGCCGTTCGAACAGGCTGATCAAGACAGTATTGGCCTTGCCCACCTGACTGAAAATCGAGACGGCTTTTTCAAAATATTTTTTGTCGGGCTACTGAGCTGCCTGCCAGTGTTTTATCTTATATATCAAGCCGGTTAATGTTCGCCGGCTTGATATGATTGCCAAGCAGCTCGGGCGAGTTATAAACCAAACACCACTTTTTCACTTTTCAGCATTCTGCTACTCAGGTAAGTAAACAACGCAAACAATGCCAGTGTAAAAACCGACGCCACGCCCAATGGCGCATATGGCAGCGCATTACCTTTGATAAGTTCAATCATAGCGTATTGTTGCGCAGCAATCGGCAACCACTGGATAGTTTCTGTCGCGATATCGTAACTGGTCATCATGCTCAGACCAACCGGCACCATGAGAACCATAGTGACGTATGACTGTGCCTCTTTAAATGACTTAGCCATGAAGGACACAAAAATCAGCATACTGGCCGACATGAGGGCAATTGGTATTCCGATGATCAAGCTCACCAGAATAAAACGAATATCCAGAGTAATGCTAAAACCCAGCTGCTCCCAGGCCACCATGGCGTAAGCGAACTTAGACACCACCAGTACCAGAGCTAATCCCAGAATAGAGAAAGTGGCAATCGCGGCGACTTTAGCCAATACAATCTGCATACTGCTTAACGGATGACTCAGCAGCAGCGCCAGTGAATTACGTTCCCGCTCGCCCGCGCTGGTATCTATGCCTAGATTCATTGCGGAGTAAAACACGGCAATAATGATGGACAAGGTCACGATGCCAAGAAACAATCCTCCTTTAGCATCCGGAGTAGCCTGGTCGTGTGTCTGCACGTCCAGTGCACGCATCAGGCCAGGATCGATACCACGCGCGACCAGGCGCAGTCCCGCAACTTCGCTGTTATATCTCAATAACGCGGTTTCCAGTCTGCGCACGGATTTGATCAGCTTACTGTCTGACTTATCAGCAACAATCACTACGGTTGCACTACGGCCATGGGCCATATCCTGCTGATAGTCTTCACTTATCTCCAGGCGAATGGGCTTTACATCGTCCGCGTCACTGTGACTAATTTCAGCGCTATCCAGATACTGAACCAGATTCGGAGCACGATCAGCACCTTCAATGGTAATTTTTAGTGCTTCAGGCGACGCCATTTGTTGCAACAAGATTGAGAACAGCAGGCACATTACGATAGGTGCACCAAACGCATAATACAAGCCAGCCATCACCGAACGTTTGTCACGATACGCATCTAGCAGCTCTTTTTTGAAGAGGATATTTACCTGTCTCATCATGCCGCAATCCCCTCATCGCTGCCTATCAGTACGATAAACGCCTCTTCCAGGCTCGCTTTACCTGTCTGCTCACAAAGCTGGTCCGGTGTGCCCTGAGCAACCACTTTACCTTTAGCCATCACCACAACATGGTCGCACAATGCGGCTACTTCCTGCATTACATGGCTTGAAAACAGCACACAATGGCCCTGCTCCTTAAGCATTAGCAATAGCTCCCTGAGTACGCGGGTACTCATTACATCCAGACCGCGAGTAGGCTCATCAAGAATGATGTTGCGTGGCTGATGCACGATTGCCTGAGCCAGTGCTGTTTTCATTCGCTGACCCTGAGAAAATCCCTGGCAGCGCCTGTCGGCAATGTCGGTCATTTTCAGCTGTTCAATAACGCGTTGAGTCGCCGCTTTTGCCGCAGTTTTCGTCATACCACTCAGCTGCGCATAAAACTCAATATATTCTCTGGGTGTCAGGCGTTCATAGAGGCCGCATGGGTCCGGAAACAAACCCAGCTGTTGTTTTGCAGCCATCGGATCTTCGTGAACCTTTATTCCATCGATCTCAGCGTACCCGTCGTCAGCTTGCAGCAAACCAAACACAGTTCTCAGACAGGTTGTTTTGCCAGCCCCGTTTGGACCCAGTAACCCGGTGATATGGCCGTTTTCGGCACTAAAGCTCAGGCCATCCATCGCGTCCACTGAGGCGATTTGTTTTTTAAGATTGTGTACTTTGATCATGTTACGGCTCCTGGCTTGCCACTGCGGGGCCATTGGGGTTCATAAAATAGCGTCTGACGGTCGCCTTTTTTAAACAGCTGTCATCCAGTTTGCCGGGGTCACCCTGACTGATGAATTCAGCAACCAGTTTATCGGCACAACTTTGCCCTGCCACGCCATGCGTTGCCTCATCAGCGATCAGGTGACGCGCATTTGTCATATTAACCATGGCCAGCTCTGCCCAGCTTGGAGGTGTTGCGGGATCGAGTCCGCCAGACAACAATAAGGTTGGAATGTCCGTACTAAGCGGCTGATAAAAGTCTTTTTTGACCGCGCTGACCTGCCATATCGGACAACTGGCATCGAGTGACTCCATCATCAGACGCCCAAAGTAACTGCTGGAAAAACGCGACCGTGTTTGTGCCGTGAGTGCTGGCCAGTCTTCGCCGCAAACGATTGCACTGTGCATGCCCATCGCCAGCGAGCCAAATGCGGAATCACTGCCCATCAGCCCAACCAAAGGTAAATAATTGCCTTTTACCGCCTCGCTGATGGCCAGCGGCACCAGAGCACGTGTTGTATGGCTATACAGCGCCATGCGAATGGCCGAACGTACCTTATTTTGTGTCAACACCAGCCCAATGAGGTTGTGCATTCTGGGATGTGGTACCTGTACCGTCGCTGGTTGCGCTATCAGTGTGTCAAGCAGCGTCTGGTACTGGTGTGCCAGTTGCGGATACTGACGGCTACATTCAACGCTGTCAGCACATTCTGAGAATATCGCCTGTAATGAGTCGTCTATGGCCTCGCCTATCGCAATCAAACTTTGCTGCATAGGTACCACGCCATCGAGTGTTGCACTCGCCACAGCTTCTGGGTAGCGACGCATATACTCTTGTGCGATACGCGTACCATAAGACGCCCCAAAGAGGTGAAGTTTTTTGTATCCCAGCTCGAGGCGTACCGCTTCAAAATCCTTGACTGCCGCAGCTGTGGTAAAATGGCTGAGATCAGTATTAAGCTTGGTTTTACACTTCTGGGTTTCTTCACGACTGTATTCAAAAATGGGCAGCGCATCGTCATTAAAGGCAAACTGTGCCTCAAGAGGATCCATGTCACACTGAAGCAAACTGGATTTACCGGTACCACGTTGATCAACCAAAATGATATCCCGCTCTTCGCGGGCATAACGCAAGACACGTGCAAAGACGGCCGCAACGTCAATGGCTGATTGCCCCGGTCCGCCAGCGAATGCCAAAATGGCTTCTGTTGGATGGACCTGTTTAATAGCTGGGATCACTGCATAGTGTATGCTGATCTGTTCACTGTTATTTTCCGATAAGGGCTGCTCCACACTGCCGCACAGCAGCTGATCAGCAAGTCCCTTGGCATAGCAAGGAGTCAGGCCAACTGTGTCGGCATGGCTGACTGTGCCGCTGAGCAGGCCAACAGCAATCAGGCTGTGTCTGAGCAGTATGCGGAATCGTCCGCGATTATTTTTCATTGTACCGTCCTTTTCAGTGCCCGGGCGGGTCTTCTATAAGTCAGATGTACTCGAGTATATCATTGTTATGTCGGCAGTTCCCTAATCAAAAACAGTCGATTGTTCTTCAAATCACATTCACTTATTTTTAAGAGTGATTTATTTCGTTGTTCTTTTTTTGCGTTTTAGTTTAAAAATTCACTGTGACGAAACGTTACACTAAACACAAAAGGAAACATCAATGAAACTATTTTCAGCCCTGGCGAGCTGCGTTTTAGCCGCTACTTTAACTTCAACCTCAGTTGCTGCAGATGACTCGCAACTACAAAGTGCACCAGCTAGCCTAGTTGCAAAGCTGACACAAATGTGTGTTGAATGGGCTCAGGATGACGAAGTTGCAACCGATGCGCTACGTCAGTACGTTTTGCAGTGTGTTAACGAGGAGCTATCTGCCAGCGGCTACGTGGCCGTGACAGAAGTCGACACCTAATACTCAAAGATCAAAAAAGGCCAGTTTTTGCTGGCCTTTTTGTTTTCAATCATAGGGTAATCAAACTGGTTATTTAGGACTTAGCGCTCTTACGCTTTTTCTCTTCCTCAACCCACTTACCGTTTTCGTAGGTCGCTTTCCAGCCTGTGGCTTTTCCTTCGACTTCCGTCATCACATATTGCGATTTGGTTTTACGAGAGTACCTTACTACGGCCAGGTTACCATCACTATCCTGCTCTGGCGCATCCGCCAGATAATAGAACTTAGGCGAAATACGATCCCTGAAGCGTTTAAGCTCAGCCACTTTAGGCGCACGTGTTTCCCTGGATTTAGGGAAGGTATGCGCAGCCAGGAAAATACCAGATGCACCGTCACGAAGCACAAAATAAGCTTCTGACTTCTCACACGGGAGTTCAGGTAAGTGCACCGGATCTTCTTTAGGTGGCGCAGGCTCACCGCTTTTCAGCAGCTTACGCGTGTTTTTGCAGTCTTCACTGGTACAGTCAAAGTACTTACCGAAACGGCCTGACTTAAGCTGCATGTCTGCGCCACACTTGTCGCACTCGATGACCGGCCCGTCATAGCCTTTAATCTTGAAGCTGCCTTCCTCAATCACGTAGCCACTACAACCCGGGTTATTACCACAGACATGTAGCTTACGCTTTTCATCAATCAGATAAGAGTCCATCGCGGTTTCGCACTTAGGACAACGCTTCATCTGTCTCAGACTTTCGGTTTCTGCGTCTTCTACATCCGCATCAACCGCTTCATCACCCGGGATGAGGTTCATGGTCGTCGTACAGCGCTCTTTTGGCGGTAAGTTGTAGCCGGTACAACCCAGGAATACCCCGGTAGAAGCCGTGCGGATCCCCATCTTACGACCACAGGTTGGACAATCGATGTCGGTCTCAACCATGACATTCTGACGCATGCCGCCTTCGGCTTCCTCTTTACCAGCCAGTTCAAGCTGGTTAGAAAAATCGGCGTAGAATTTATCAAGTACCTGAGTCCAGACACGATCACCCTCAGCGATTTCGTCCAGGCGATTTTCCATCTTGGCGGTAAAATCAAAGTCCATCAGTTCGTCGAAGTTTTCTATCAACCGGTCAGTAACAATCTCCCCCATTTTTTCAGCATAGAAACGGCGGTTTTCCACTCGCACGTAACCACGATCCTGAATGGTCGAGATAATTGACGCATAAGTAGATGGACGGCCAATGCCTCGTTTTTCAAGCTCTTTAACCAAGCTCGCCTCACTAAAGCGTGCCGGCGGTTTAGTAAAGTGCTGCTTTGGATCCAGCGCCTGCAACTGCACGGTATCACCTACCGCAACGGCTGGCAGTGCCTGTTCCTCTTCGTTTTTCTTACGTACTGCTGGCTGCACACGTGTCCAACCGTCAAAACGCAACACTCGACCGCGTGCTTTAAGCGTGTAATCGCCTGCACCTACAGTGATATTAGTCAGGTCGTATTCTGCTGGTGTCATCTGACAGGCAACAAACTGACGCCAGATAAGCTCATAGAGCTTCTTAGCATCAGCATCAACGCCTTCAACATGTCCGGAAAGGATTTTAACATCAGAAGGACGGATTGCCTCGTGCGCTTCCTGAGCATTGTCTTTTGCACTGTATTTAATGGGAGCACCCGGCAAGTACTTATCACCAAAGTTATCCAAAATATAACCACGGGCCATTTCAACCGCATCATTAGACAGGTTGGTTGAGTCTGTACGCATATAGGTAATGTAACCCGCTTCGTACAAACGTTGTGCCAGCATCATGGTCTTTTTCACCCCGTAGCCCAGACGAGTGCTTGCCGCCTGCTGCATGGTTGAGGTAATAAAAGGTGCACTGGGACGGCTCTTACTGGGTTTCTCTTCAACCTTAACAACCTGATACTGTGCTTTTTGCAGCTCTGTAACGGCTTTGTTAGCTTGAGTTTCGTTCAGTGGTTTAAAAGCTTCACCCTGATACTTGGTCACGGCAAAGCGGACGTCTTGTTCCGCTAAAGCTGTGTCTGCATGAATATCCCAAAACTCTTCCGGAATAAACGCTTTGATTTCACGTTCACGTTCTACCAGTAAGCGAACGGCCACAGACTGAACACGACCGGCTGATAATCCGCGCGCGACTTTTTGCCACAACAAAGGAGATACCATAAAACCAACAACGCGGTCGAGGAAACGTCGTGCCTGTTGCGCATACACCATGTCGGTGTTTAACTGCCCTGGTGCCTCAAACGCCTGTGTGATAGCATTTTTGGTGATTTCGTTAAATACAACACGCTTGTATTTGCTTGCATCAGCACCGATCACTTCTTCAAGGTGCCACGCGATTGCCTCTCCCTCTCTATCCAAATCGGTTGCGAGATAGATGGTGTCTGCATTTTCTGCGAGCTTAGCCAGTTCTTGTACGACTTTTTCTTTGCCAGGTAGCACTTCATAGTGCGGTTCCCAGCCTTTTTCCGGGTCTATTCCCATCCGGGCAACCAGGTTCGCGTAATCTTTCTTCTTTCTATATTCAGCCTTTTCCTCTGGCGACATCTTTCTCACTTCAGCGGGAGATTTCGTTGCCAGGCCTTTAGTTTTACCTGCGCCTGAGGTAGGAAGATCACGGATATGACCAACACTGGATTTCACAATGTAGTCTTTACCCAGGTACTTATTGATAGTTTTTGCCTTTGCGGGAGACTCTACGATTACTAGCGATTTGCCCATAGCTGCCTATTTGACTTCTGTCTGGTTGTTGCCCTTCATTGGGCGCGATTAAATATAGGTATATCCACAAATACCTATTGTTACAAGCTTTTCGTTCGATCTTTTCGCCAAGCAGTGATTTTATGAACAATTGTTGTTGCTAATTTACCCAGGCGTATAGATTGCTTGATGGAAAGGGCGAATATAGCGGATATGAAAGGAATTTCAAGGGTTAAAGAAAAAGGGCCAATAATTTGGCCCTTGTTTTGACGTTGTTAGCCAGCGTCTATAATGCTCAACGTTCTGGTATGAACTGTAGATTCTCCATCTCCACTGGCTGATGGAATAGTAAAGGTGACAGTCATATTTCCGACGGTTCTGCTGTTAGATGCTGCCTCTCTGGAAATTGAAACGACCGCCTCTAGCGTACCACTTGCAGTTGAATCAGTAATAGTTCCTGTCAGGCTACCCACACCGACTTCACCATTGTTTGTTGTAATGGTGATAGTGGTGCCAGCCGGTAACGTATTGCCGTTAATATCCGAATAGAAAATATGTACGGGAATAAAAGTGGTAGCCCCAACGTTAGCATGAGTAAGGTCTATTTGTTCGATATCACAGTAATCAGCACTATTCGAATCTTCGAGAGACGCCAATCCAATAAACAAAGCCACAGATGACGCATCACAACTGACGGGGTTAGCAACCGGATCCGTTGCGTAGGCGGGATTCATATATGTCTTGGGAACCGCAAATCTGACATAAGGTATGTTACCCGACAAGACAATTTCGAACGTCTTTCGTACTTCAATCAAATCTCTTGTACAGTAAGGACCGCCCTCAGCATTCATCGCCTCTTCAGAGCATAACAGGCCGTTATAAATACCATCAGCTTTATCATATACGCCGTTGTTGTTGATATCACTAAAGGTTTCGAAATGCCCGCCAGTGCTGTTACCAGGTTCACAATCTTGAGAAGGCAAGTCACAGCTAACCGGTTGGCAGTTCTCCCCATTTTCGTCACAGTTTCTGAACTTGCCGTCTTCATTATTATCAATAAAGGCTTCCGGCAAATCGAATGCAGTATAGAATTCCCCCTGGTCGAATCGACCATTTCTTCTTTCTATTCCATCTGAACTGGGTTTATCAACAAAGCTCTCCTGACCCTTGGCAGTGACGAGAATAGATACCCTTCCCCCTTGCACTATCGGATTGCCATCTAAGTTGTTCGCGGGGTACCCGCCAATACATGGTGCAGTCTGTCCAAAATATGTATCACAAACCCTATCGAGGGTATTCCCCCATTTTGTGTCACTAAACGGAATATCTCCCTGGCGTCTCCATTGAACAACACACAAGCCGTCAACAGCCTGACATTCATATGTGCTACTTGCTGATCCGCCAATGGCACCAACAACACCCGCTTCTGCGAGCACATTGGCAACGATATTATCACCCGACAACTGATTGAACTGGTCGCCAAAATACACATGGATATCCGTTGTTACACCGATATTGTTCAATGCATTAAGGTTATTCTTAGTCGGTGCGGCGTCGAAACTGTTTTGATCAGGCACACCCGATGACAAGATAACGCCAGAAGACACCGCATTGATTTGGTCTGCGATTGGAATAAGGGTCAATGTTTCATCTTTGACACAGCCAAACTTTCCTTCGTCGAGTTCAGATTCAGAGAGAGAAGCACAGAGATCGATTTGCGACTGCCAGCACGTTACATTTTGTCCATCCGGCAGGTCTTTATACAGCTCATCTTTGACATAGCAGGCTTCAACGACCAGAGCGCCCGGCACTATCCCCGATGTGATAGTGGTTTGCGCAACCCCTTCATTATCAGTACTGCTACTATAGTTTACGAGCAAAGCTTCACCGGATTGATCTGAGACCTTAAAGTCCATCCGCTTTTGCTTTAATGGCAAACTATCTGTATCTGTCAGCTTAAATTTTAGAACAGAAGTTGTTGGCACTCCCCCAATACCTGGAGGTAAACCGATAAACGCGTTAGATGCAGAAACAAAAGCAATAGCCTGGGCTTCAGCCTCCAATACTCTGAATTGAATGGACTCAGGTTGATTTACACCGCCACCAGATGTAATCGTCGCCACCACAGTGTCAAGACCATTACAACCGTTTGCTCTGAACGTTGAACTGGCAACGCCATTGATAGACCTCACCTGTGAATCAATTGTTGCTGTGCCTTCATCAGCACAGGTCGAACTAAATTCTACATCAACAGGCAGTGTATACGGGTTTTGCTTTGCTTCATCCGAATAGACACTGGCGGTAATGACCATAGAGCCACCAGATTTAAGTGCCGTGGCTTCGTCGGTACCATGGGGCGCAGATAAGTCTAAATACAGACTCTGCAGGCCAATAGAGAAGTTACGGGAGCCGGTTTCTCCGTTGTACGATGCAGTAATGGTGCCCGCGCCACTACCATTGCCCGGTTGAAACTTAAGTAGCGCAACGCCTTGGCTATCGGTTAATACCCTGCCAGAAGAAGGTAACACCTGGCCTACGCTGGTTGTGATATCTACGATCGCATTAGCAATGTTTTTCGAAGTATCCTGACGTTCAGTGATACTGACATAAATATCGGGGATCTCTGTCGACTCCAGATTGGTAATGCTATTACAGTTGGTTGACGGATCAGACGGATTCAATTTCACCGTTTCTCTGTCTGCATCCCAATTTGAATTACACTCAGTCAGTAGCCTAACTTGAATGTTGTAGTCCCCTTCATTTTGATTACTCGCACCGGCAGAGTTAAAGTATTTAGGCTCATCGCTTGTATACGTGACCCCATTTAATTCATAGGCAACATTTATACGCCCCAAACCAGATGTTACGGTAGGCAATACCGTTATTTCTGCAACACCACTTGCGTTAGTCTGAACTAAGCCGCTGGCCGGGTTCAGGGTTGCCAGGCTATCCGTCGTGAATAACACTGGCTTGTTAGCCAGAGGCACACCATTTTGAGTCAGTGTAACAATCGCAATACCCGTTGTTTGGTCGTTAAGCGGTGTGCTTGCATCAATATCCTGATCACGATCAGATGAATTAACAAGAGAAATATCAGATAGCTTGATGCCACCATCACCAGCACTAATAAAGTTAAGGCGACTAGACACAACCACGGCATCGTTTTCAATAAATGACACGGTTACTGACCCCGCGCCAGAAGTAGAATTATCTACAAGTCTGATACTCGTGTTACCGGTATTGTCTGTGAGCGTCGAGTAAGTTTTTACTATATCACCTGAGAATGGGTCTTCCAGATCAGCATACTGATCAACGGTAAACTGGATGCGCGCATTTTCTTCTGCATCACTGTCTAGTGTTAAGTTAACCGACAGCGTCAGGGGTGAGGCAGCGGACACTGAATTTGACGCGCCTTGTGCATTCGAACTTGAAATAAGCAGTTTGTAACCGCTTTCGCCAAAATCCTCGTCACCATCAGAGTAGTATCTCGCCACTTCTGTCACAGCGGCACCACCACTGCCATAGGAGGCAGAAACCTGATCCCACCCGATGATTTTATTTGGAATAAGTGTAACAACGGCCTCGCCATTGTCATCAGTGATCGTCACACCATCAGAAGGGGCAGTAACCGCCTTAGTGCCTCCGGAAATGGTCACCAACTCGTTTTTAATTGGATCACCGTCTTTAGTCAAGGTTGCGACCACTCGTGTGACCGTACCTGGTTTGAGAGGGTTTTCCTGGTTAATGGCATTGTTCTGATCGTCGACGACGCTGACTAAAAGTTGTATTCCTTCACCCGCTACAATGCCCTGAGAGTAATATCTGCCTGTTGCTAACGCTCGCCCGGCGTATGATACATCAAACTCCTCCCAACCTTTGGAGTTATTCACTGTGAGTTTAAAGATCGCATCACCATCGTCATTAGTAAGTGCAGCTTCGTCATCTATCACTGATCTTACTAACTCACCCACAGTAACCAGCTCATTTGCGACAGGCGCGCCATCTCGTGTGAGGTTCACTTCTACTGTCCCCTCTCTTTCCATAAGTAGGGGGTTTTCTTTGGTGATTGCATTTCCGGCAGAGTCAACCACGGAGACCGTCATTTGCAGACCACCATCTCCCGCTCCAACGTAGCTGGCAACGGTTCTGGCTGCTTCATCACCAGATACCGAGTAAGTTGCCGTAAACGCATCAAGTTGTTGATCAACCGTCGCTGTTTCTGTCGCGAAAATTTGAATTTCTGCCTGACCATTCGCATCTGTTCTGACTGACTCGGTTGGCTTTGCAAAGCGCGCGCTGGCTTCAACAGAAACCGCGATTTCAGCGTTTGCAACAGGCTGTTCATTCAAAGTGAGCTGAATTTGTGCCGTCAACGGATTAGCCAGTGACAGGTCACTGGAAGCTTGCTCAGCAGCGTTAACCAATTGCACGCGCAGGTCGTAAACCTCTTTATCGTAAAAGGGGTTACCTGCTGACTCGAATCCGATACGGGCGTTGATGTCTTCGTTATAGGTAACCTGAACATAGCCCGCTCCCACTTTGTCCGTTGCCTGGACAAGTAAACGTGCCGCACCATTGGCGTCAGTCTGTACATTTGAGTTGCCATTCGTAACAAGTAGATCTTCGCTGTCGGCCTCTTTAGAAAACTCAAGTACCTGTCCATTCAAAGGTGTGCCATTATCGGTTAGGATTGCGGTGACTGTCGCAATCTCTGTACCGCTAATTGGATTAGTCGCATTGATCGGCTGACCATCTGAGCCGGTAATCGTCATCGCGATTTGAATACCACCATCACCAGCCGCGGCATAAGGTACTGAACCACTAACGGTATTTTCACCCACGTCCGCAGTGGCTGAAATGGTACCCGCCCCGCCTAACCGATTGGCGATAATCGTCACTTTCGCTTCACCATTGCTGTCGGTAAGTTGTGAACTCACAGAGGCGAAGTCAGAAAACTCGTCATTAGTAAATTTAACCAGATTATTGGCAACGGGTGCGCCATCATTGGTGAGCTTTGCTGTGATTGTGATGGGGTTACTGATACTGAGGCTTCCGCCACTTGCTGAACTTGTACTCAGTACCAGTTCATAATCTGTATTTGTACCGCCACCTCCCGAGGTGTCTTTTTCAATCGAACCACCGCCACCACAGGCGATCATCAGCAAACTGAGCAAAGTAATACTAAACCAGCGCATCAGAGACATTTTCGATTCTCCCTAGCAATCTAATAATTTTGAGTTATTTTCACCATGTTAACCCAATTGTGGATGTAAAATCACAAATTTTTAGCGGCTGTCATCGATTTTTTCTGTTCATATTCAACTATCCTGTTAGGCTATAGCGATTTTGTAAAATGTAAGTGTTAGGACGATGTCAAAGGCTATGTCACAAAACAAAAAAATGAGCCTAACTACCCGTATCATGCTGGGCATGGTTTTGGGTGTTATTCTGGGTCTGTTGATACAAACCATTCTGGGCGATAAGCCCGAAGTTGCGATTCCTCTGGGCCTGTTCGATTTGCCAATCAAAGGCTTTTTCGTAGACGGACTGTTCCACATCGGTGGGCAGATTTTTATCGCCAGTTTGAAAATGCTGGTTGTTCCTTTGGTCTTTATTTCTCTGGTGGTCGGTACCTGTAGCCTGAGCGATCCTAAGAAGCTGGGTCGTCTGGGTGGTAAGTCCATTTTGCTTTACCTCTCTACCACTGCCATCGCTATTACTGTGGCTATTTCTCTTGCACTGCTGGTTAGCCCGGGTGGAGGCGTCGCAATTCCGACTACGGCGACCTTCGATGCACAGCAAGCACCTACGCTGGCACAGGTCATTATTAGCATGTTCCCGACCAACCCTATCAATGCAATGGCCAGCGGTAAGATGCTCCAGGTGATTGTCTTTGCTCTGCTGTTTGGTATTGCCATGGCGTTGAGTGGCGATGCGGGTAAACGTTGTGCCAAGGTGTTTGAAGATTTGAATACTGTGGTACTCAAGCTGGTTACCTTGCTGATGAACCTGGCCCCTTACGGTGTATTCTGTCTGATGGCCAAGTTGTTCACCACCATTGAAATGGACCTGATTGTAGAACTTGGTAAGTACTTCCTGGTGGTGGTTGCTGCCTTGCTGATCCACGCCTTTGTTAACTACAGTATTTTGCTCAAAGTGCTGACCGGTCTGAGCCCGCTTACTTTCCTGGCCAAGATGAAAGATGCGTGTATGTTTGCATTCAGTACCTCAAGTTCAAGTGCTACTATGCCAGTAACATTAGAAACCGCGACGAAAAAACTTGGTGCACATAACTCTGTGGCCTCTTTCACAGTCCCACTGGGCGCAACCATCAACATGGATGGCACCGCCATTATGCAGGGTGTGGCAACCGTGTTTATTGCACAAGTATTCGCTGTTGATCTAACTGTGAGCGACTATCTGATGGTTATTCTGACTGCCACACTTGCCTCAGTTGGTACCGCAGGCGTGCCAGGCGTTGGTCTGATTATGTTAGCCATGGTTCTGAACCAGGTTGGCCTGCCGGTAGAAGGGATTGCCATCATTATGGGCGTAGACCGACTGCTGGATATGACTCGTACCGCGGTGAATGTGACCGGCGACTGTATGGTCACCTGTGTGGTCGCTAAGTCAGAAGGCGAGCTGGATATTGATGTGTTTAACGACGCCGATGCCGCCAAAGATCTGGAAGAAAACATGGATTTGGAAAAGCTGTCTAAAAAAGCTTAACTGAACACATAAACAAAAAAGGCAGGTCGCCTGAGCGCCCTGCCTTTTTTAATGTCCAATAAATAAACTATTTTTTGTCGTGAATTGCATCCAGGCGAGCCAACAAACTGGAAGTATCGAAGCGACCGCCCCCCAGCGCCTGTACATCCGCATAATACTGATCAACCATAGCTGTCAGTGACAGTGATGCACCATTGCTGCGCGCTTCGTCCAGTGCAATACCCAAATCCTTACGCATCCAGTCGACGGCAAAACCAAAATCATATTCGCCAGCAAGCATGGTTTTATAGCGGTTTTCCATCTGCCATGACCCTGCGGCCCCCTTGGCAATGGTCTCTACCACTTTTTCACCATCCAGTCCTGCCTGTTTGGCAAAGTGCAGCCCTTCAGCCAGCCCCTGCACCACGCCTGCGATACAGATTTGATTCACCATTTTACACAGCTGGCCAGAACCCACTTCACCCAATAACTGGCTAAAACGGCTAAATGCCGCCATGACAGGCTGGACACGAGCAAAGACTTCTGCCTCACCGCCCACCATGACCGTCAGTACGCCATTTTCTGCGCCAGCCTGACCACCCGATACAGGCGCATCCAGGAACGCCACGTTTTGAGCAGCAGCACGCTCGGCAACCTCACGCGCTACTTTTGCAGACGTGGTCGTATGGTCAATCAATACCGTCTTTGCAGCCATCCCGGCCAAAACGCCCTCTTCGCCGTACACCACAGATCTGAGATCGTCGTCATTACCTACACACATGAAAACCAATTCTGCACCAGCTACGGCCTCCTTAGGTGTCGGGGCATATGTTCCCTGATACTGCTCGGCCCAGCGCTGTGCTTTAGCAGTCGTGCGGTTGTATACAGTGACCTGGTGACCTGCTTGTTGTAAGTGGCCGGCCATGGGGTATCCCATCACCCCCAATCCGATGAATGCGACTTTGACTGACATAAATTTGTCCTATTTGGCTGTTAAGCTAGAAAGATGGAGTTGTTATACCTGAGCCATCTAAGCATGGCAAATGAAAAATACCAGCTATGAATCAATTGATTAAAAAGAAAAAACATCAAGGAGCCTGACAGGATGGAGAACATATATCGTTTCAGCGTGAAACTACTGAATGGCGAGACGCTGACACTCAGATCCTTGCAAGGCAGACCCGTATTGATTGTCAATATCGCCAGCAAGTGTAGCTTTGCCCCTCAACTCAGTGCGCTGGAAAAGCTCTATAAAAAGTACCACCCGATGGGACTCGAAATCATTGCCTTTCCCTGCCATCAATTTGGCCGTAATGAGCCGCTGGAAAACGAAATGCTCAGAGAGTTTTATCAGTCGCATTTTAATCTCAGTTTTCATATCTCAGAAAAAGTACTGGTCAATGGCCCAGATGCCCACCCTCTCTTTAATTACCTCAAGGTAAATACCAGAGGAATAGCGCAAAACCGCGCGATTAAATGGAATTTTACTAAGTTTTTAGTAAACTCAGAGGGCGTTTTATTGTCCCGTTATGCACCCAGGACAAAACCCGAAACCTTAAAATCGATTATAGAGAGTCAAGTGTCCAATGAGAGTCGCCCTATTCAGTTCGCAAAAGTATGAGCTGCCATTTTTTGAGCATGCACTTACCCAGTTTCCTGATATTGAGTTTGAGTTTTTTGAGCAAGCACTGAACGATAAAACCGTTGCACTGGCGCAAGGGTTTGATGCCATTTGTGTGTTTGTGAACGATCAGGTTGATGCCAACGTGCTGGCCGAACTCGCTGAGCTGGGCGTTCAGAGTGTCGCACTGCGTTGTGCAGGCTTTAACAATGTCGATATCGAAGCGGCCCACGCCTTGGGCATTAAAGTCGTACGTGTGCCAGCCTACAGCCCTGAAGCCGTGGCCGAGCATTGTATTGCCCTGATGCTGACACTGAGCCGTAAAACTCATAAAGCCTACAACCGGGTACGAGAAGATAATTTTGATCTCAACGGTTTACTGGGTTTTAACCTGCACAACAAAACCGTCGGTATCATTGGCTGTGGTAAAATAGGCCAGGCACTGGTTGCTATTCTCAATGGCTTCGGCGCCCACGTGCTGGTGTACGACCCGAATATCGGGGAAGGCTCTTACACTCAGGTTTCTCTGGATATGCTGCTTGAGCAAAGTGACATTGTCACCTTGCACTGCCCGCTGACAGAGGCCACGCATCACATGATTGACGACGCGGCATTTGACAAAATGAAACAGGGCGTGATGCTGATAAACACCAGCCGCGGTGCGCTGGTAGACAGCAAGGCCTGTATTCGCGCCTTGAAATCCAGAAAGCTCGGCTACCTTGGCCTGGATGTGTATGAACAGGAATCGGAATTGTTTTTTAAAAACCGCAGCAATGAGGTCATTCAGGACGATGTCTTTATGCGTCTGGCAAGCTTTCAGAACGTGCTTATCACAGGACACCAGGGGTTTTTCACCAAAGAAGCCTTAACCGAAATCGCCCATACCACAGTGACTAACCTCAACGCCATTCGCACGGGACAAGCGCTGGAAAATCAGGTTTGATTTATACCAATTTGCTTAATTAAGTGTTTAATTTTGAGGCGAGAAAATAGGGTCGATAACAAGGCAAAAATTTTGCTATTTAGTTGTTCTAAATGAGAAATTTTTAACGCCGTTAGCGTCATATTTGCTCCCTCAAATAGAACAGGTATTAAGTGAAATTGGTATTATACCTACAAAAAAGCCTGGCATCGCCAGGCTTTCTGCATTCAAGCTACTGCTGTTACTTAAAGAAAGCCACATTAGCAAAAACGGCTGTCATCAGCACTGGGCAGACGAAGCGTACATACTGGGCAAACCAGTACATCTTGCCACTGCATTCCAGTGCCAGCTGGTTACCACGACGCCATACCCAGCCTACCGTGATAAAATAGAACAAGCCCATCAGTGGTAACTGGTAATGAGTTAGAATCTGGATCACCAAGCCAAACAGCCAGTCGAAATTAAGAATAATAGCGCCTGAGCTTATCAACAGTACAAAAGTCACCAGCCATGTTGCCTGTGAGCGCTTAAAGCCATGATTTTCGACCAGGAACGACACCGGAATTTCGGTTGACGAAATCGTGGATGTCAGTGAGGCTATCGACATCAGCACAAAGAACGTCAGTCCGACGAACAAACCTATCTCGCCCATGGTTGCAAACAACTCAGGCAGAATGGCAAAGATAAGCCTGCCCTCGCCGACCAGTTTGCCATTTTGGAAAACTTCCACACCATTATTCTGGGCAATAAATAAAGCCGGAATGATCAAAAGTCCTGCCAGAAACGCCACACCAGTATCCAACATCGCAACGCTAAAGGTCAGTTTTGGTAGGTTCTCATTTGGTCTCAGATAAGAGCCATAAATCATCATACAGCCAACCCCCAGAGACAATGAGAAAAACGCCTGTCCCATGGCAGCGATGATCAATTCAGGATCGCCAATTTTGCTAAAATCAGGCACAAGGTATGCTTTAAACCCGGCAGCAGCACCTTCTAACGTACCCATATACGCAATCAGCGCCACCAACAGCATAAGTAGCACTGGCATAAGTCGACGTGACCAGGTTTCAATTCCGGACTTCACCCCCTGTAATATAATGCCAGCCGTCAGCAGCAGCATCAGTGGGGTAAATATAAAATTCCGTAAGGTCGAATCACCGGACAGAAAAGCACTGGCTTCATTCCAGCCAACTAAACGTGCAAGCGGCTCGAGCGAATGTGCCAACATCCAGCCGGCTACAATAGAATAGAAACTGAGCATCACAATGGCACCGGCAAGGCCGATGTAACCCGCAGATGCACCAATTTTAGGCTGCTTTTCCTGCCAGGCTTGTTTCAATGCTTTAACCGGGTTGGCCTGTGCCTGATGGCCCAAATACAACTCGGTGTACAAAGCCGGTAATGCCAGTAAGAAAATAACGATAAAATAGACCAGCAGAAACGCCCCACCACCGTGGTTCGCTGCCTGAGTGGGAAACCCCCAAATATTACCAAGTCCGACTGCCGCACCGGCTGCCGCTAACACAAAGCCCAGACGGCTTTGAAAACCTTCACGCACTTGAGCCATAATCGAATGCCAAGTTAATTATTGTTGTAGAATGGCGATTATACGCACTTGTAAACAAATTGCGAGTGTCAGTTAGAGCAAATCGGAACAGCCAGAAATGGCGCGCATTTGCGCGCTCAAATCAGGACGGTATTGTGCTTACTGACATGGTGTAGCAAACCCATAAACATCTCAGAACCTGGCTTAAAAACTCGAACCGGGCGTTTGCAAAAAAGCCAATTCTTCGGGGCTCGACTCCCTGCCTAAAATGGCATTGCGATGGGGGTAACGGCCAAACTGTTCAATAATTTTTTTGTGCGCCAGCTCAAACTCGTAATTGGGGAAAGACTTAAACAAGGCATCTGCCTGCTGATGTACTTTAAGGCTCTCACTGTGCATGAAAGGTAAGTACATAAAAGTGCGCTGGGTTTTCTCCAGCTGCAGATCAAAGCCTTTTTCAATGGCATGTTGTGCCAGGCACAATGCCAAAGGGTCGCTGGCAAAGGCAGCGGGTGTATCACGAAACATATTGCGGGAAAACTGATCCAGTACAATGATCTCGCACAGCGCCCCGACCGCAGTTTTGCGCCACTCGGCTAGCTCCCCAGCCGTGGCCTGCTGGTGCAACTGTGCAAATCTGGCTGTAATTTTGTTATCAAACTGGGTCGATTTTTGCCACCAGTCCTGCTCCTGACATTCAACAAACCAGAACTGATAAACTTCCTGATATTCCATGGACACACCTGTGAGTAAGTAATTTTGGTCTCAGAGCGAGTATTACCCGCTCCTGATAATGTGTCCAGTCAGACTTGGCATGCGTCTGGTTTATGCAGCTTCAAGTAAACGGCTATGGATAGCCTGAACCACGGCGTCCGATTCGGTTTGTTCAACTAAAAAGCACAGGTTATGGCGGCTCGCCCCGTGGCAGATCAAGCGAATATTAAAATCAGCCAGTACCTGCATCAGGCTCGCTTCACCATGGCGCAACTGAATTTCAGAGCCAATCATGGCCACCAGGGTGAGATTGTTCTCAACACTGACCTGACAAAACTCACCCAGCTCATCCAGACAAGCCTGCGCCAGTTCCGGGCGCGTGGCGTTCGGAGCATTGTCGAGCGTCAAGGCAACGCTGATCTCCGAGGTAGTAACCAGGTCAACCGAGATATTGTGTGCACTTAAAATAGTGAAGATGCGTGCCAGAAAACCACTGGCTAACAGCATTTCGGGGCTTTTCAGGGTCAGCAAGATTTGGTTCTTGCGCTGTGTGACCGCGCGAATACCCGGCTCAGAGCGGTTATTCTTTTCAATCCAGGTGCCACCGGCATGGGGATCTCTGCTCGAGCCAACAAATACCGAAATGCCACTGCGACTGGCCGGCAAGATAGTAGCCGGGTGCAATACTTTGGCACCGAAGGTGGCCATTTCGGCAGCCTCATCAAAACTCAGCCGGGCAATCGGCCGTGCTTTGTGGCAAAGACGCGGGTCGGTGCTGAAGATACCCACAACATCTGTCCAGATGTGTACGCTTTGCGCCGCAATAGCCTCGGCAAGTAGCGCCGCACTGTAATCCGAGCCACCCCGCCCTAATGTGGTGGTTTGACCCTGATTATCGCTACCAATAAAGCCCTGAGTCACCACCACCTGTTTTGAAAGTTGCGGTGTCAGATGGGTCATGGCTGCGTCGCGCGTTGCTGCCATGTCAGGTACGGCTTTACCAAACTGACGGTCGGTTTTAAGTACCTGGCGTACATCAAAACGGCTGCTGGTAACCCCTAAGTTTCTGAGTACCTGAGTGAACAAATAAGAAGAAAACCGCTCTCCAAAGCTCAGCATCTCGTCACATTGTTGCGCATCCAGCGCGGGTAATTGAGCCAGCGTATAAAAAGCCTCTTTTGTTTCATTAAAACCCGCTTCCAGGTCTGTATCGAGTGTCAGGCATGCCAGAATGTCCTGCTGGATCTCCATAACAGACTGAAACAGCGCCTCGCGCTCAGCCGCATCGACTTTTTGTTGGGTCAGAGTCACCAGGTGATTCGTCACACCGGCACTGGCACTGACGACGACCACACGAACATCGGGGTTGTCATGGATAATTGCGGCGCATCGCTGCATGGCTTCGAAGTTTGCAACACTGGTGCCGCCAAATTTAGCAACGACATACTGGGAATTCATTTTATCTCCTTGGGATCACACGCGGCGATCAACATCAATAAGGAGAACTTGGCAATAGGATGGACTAACCATAAAGAAATGACCTCTGCCAGAAGCTCTCCACCTGAAAACGGTGACAGTCCCGAGGATTCAACCTCCAGGACCGAAAAATCATGCCGACGTAGCATGGTTTTCCTCGGCGAGTACCTCCCTCACTGATGGTCACGGGTTATCGTCACCTCACATCAGCTACCTAAGCATCGCGCCTCTTCTGTTTATTTTGCCGGAATTTAACTGAATCCCGGCAAAATAAAAGCCCGCATTTTGAGCGGGCTTGAAAAAGGTATCTTTTAGACGTCTAGGTGTCAAGTATAAAATTGACCCTGTCATCAAAGATTAAATAAATTGCCCCATAAAGAAAGCACCGGCATAACCTGCCGTGTAGGCAATTAACAAATACAGGCTCATTCTTAAGTAACTCGTAAAGGTTAGAGCCTTTACTTTACTCATTGCTATGATCCCAGCCGCCGAGCCGATGATCAGCATAGAGCCGCCCACACCTGTCGCATAGGTAAAGGTCAGCCATTGCTGCGGGCTCATAACGATGTCTGCTTTGAGCAAAGCGGCCGTCAGTGGTACGTTATCCACTGCTGCACTCATCAGGCCCACCAGATAGCTGGCATACTGAGGGTCAACGAACTCATACAGCTGAGTGAACATATTAAGGACACCCACCTCTTTTAGCGCCCCAACCAGCAGAAGTACACCCACAAAAAACAGCAAGGTGTCGTACTCAATTTCACGAATATAATCGATGATCTTTTTATTAACGTCTTTCTTGCGCATCAAAAACTGGGCCATCAAAAACATCACCGACAGGCCACACAGGAAAGTCAGCATAGGAGGAACCTGATATTGTACGCTCAGAAACAGCGTGGTGAGTACGGTCGTCATAAAGATCACCGCAATCGTGATGTCCGTTTTCTCTATCCTGCGTAGCGCTTGCTTTTCAAATACCAGCTGGTCTTTCATGCCCATGGACAACAGCGTCGCCAGCAAGAGTACGCTGACAATGGAAGGGGCTACCAGCAATAGTAAGTCCGGAATGGTCACCTTACCAGCCAGAAAAATCATCAGTGTGGTCACATCACCGGTGATCAAAGACACACCACCCGAGTTAACACTAAAGATGATCAATGTGGCATACTTGATAAGTTTCTTCGGATCGAGTTTCAGCGACATCACTACGGCCAGCGAGATAAGCGTTGCGGTAATATTGTCTGAAATCGAAGAAAACAAGAAAGCAAATCCACCCACCAGGAACATCATTTTGCGTTCACTGATCTGGGTAGGCATCACCCGATGGACAATGTTTTGAATAAAACCTTTGGAGTTCAGATAGGCAACAAAAGTCATCGCCGCCATCAAGAATAACCACAAGGTAGCGATTTCAAGTATGTTGTGATCGAGCTGATGTTGTATAGTTTCTGAGCTTTCGCCATGGATCGGAGAGATAAATAGGATAATCCAACATAAAGTGCCAAAAAAAAGGGTCGTTTTGGCCTTGTTTACATGGATAATATCCTCTATAACGATAAGCACAAATGCGACCGCTATCAGGGTTAGGATAATGGGCGTGACCATACGCGTAAACAACCTGTAATTAAAAGTAAAAATTGTGAAGGGTAACGTAATCGGCGCGGAGTCTATCACTTAGCCGCATTCTGTGCCACGAGTAGTTACACATTATGACAATTTTCTTACCTGATACCGTCACAAAATTGATACACACTGGAAAGCTATGATCCCAGCCAAAAAAGTATTAAATACGCTGAATGAACACTGGGGCGTCCTGGAGCTGCTTTTTAAACGCTTTAAGATGGCCGATTTCAGCCTCAAAGATGTGCAAAACATCATCAAACTAAAAAATCCCAACTGGTCAAGTGAACGCATCTATAAAGAAACCAATCGCTTGCTCAATCAGGAAATTATTATTCCTCTGGCCAAATCGTCACAGCTCGAAATTAACCGTGCTGTGGCCGACTTTGCCAGCTTTTTGTTACAAGAAGAACATCTTGGCCTTGCCGAAGAGATCACAGTATTAGTCAAAGATCTGCAACGTCTGGGCGAACGCTTAGCGCAGGCCGGTGATGAGGGCGACCACAGTGAACTGCGCCGTTTCAGTCGTATTATGGATGAACGGGTACGTAAAATCGTCAAACTCTATCACCATAATGAAAGCGCCATCATGAATCTGGTTGAACAGGCAAAGTCCGATCAGGGCAACCTGTCTTTGCAAAAACGCTACCGGGCTGTAATTGAGGCATTTGACGAATACATCGAACCTATGCTGGCAATGGTGGATATTCATGGCCCCTTTCAGGCCTGTTTTACCACCATAGAACATCAGATCAGTGAACAAATTGCGCAAATTGAGCAACTGGGCCGGGGTGCACAAGACAAACGTATGCTTGAACAACTGCGTACCCGGATCCTCGATATGCATCTGATCGGTCGTGAAAGTTTAGGTAAAAGTGCCGATATGTTGATGCCACTGCGTGAAGAGCTCAGACGCAACACGCTTATCACTCGCCAGGCGGCCAAGGTATTAGGCCTGATCCGTAAAAATGGCGTTGATCGTATGCTCGCACCGGTACAGCCGCATTTTGTCTCAGACATTCAGCGTTTCAGCCTCGGCCAGCAGCGCCATATGGTGGCTTATATGGCCAGCCTCAGCGAGTTTGAACACGAAGAATATCAGCTACCCGATCAGCAGGATGTGCCTGCTTATCAGAGCCCTAACATTCCCGACTATTCGGATGTGCGTAAATCGTTTAAAGGGTCTGGCAAAAAGCGCACCGCCCTGCTTGGCTTCCTGAACGAACAATACCCGGCTCTGGAAGCCGATGAAATGCTGTTCCTGTACCAAAAACTGATCAGCGACCCTGAACTGGACATCGCCCAGGATGAGCAACAGCAAACGATGCAAATCGCCAACACCCGCATTCGACTTTATCCGTTCAGTGCAACGGACAAGCAAACAGATAACCACAATTAGTAATCACCATGACACAGATTAATCTAGACGAACTTAGCCAGTTACAGGCGATCAATAAGAAATTGGTCAGTGGCTACCACATCAGCGAACAGGACACCACACAGTGGCAGGAACTGGACCAGCACATTGAGTCTTACCAGGCGCTGTTCAGCGCGCTTGGCCACGACCTGCAACACGATAGCCGTGGCTTTTATTATCTGGCCAGCGACGAAAGCACCCCCAACATGGGTAAGATCTCCCGGGCCATCGCGCTGACCGTATTTATCTTGATCGAGCATTTCGCCAACCAGGGTAAAGATCCTTTGCGCGCCCTGTTTGACGAAGTATTAGACCTGGAGCTGATGCAGACTCTGGTACAGCTTAACAAGCACCTGTTTGATCAGCTGGAGATTTTCTCAGGCTCAGATCTACGTAAAGACGTGTGCCTGCGCATGGTGCGCCTGGGACTGGCCCGCGAAGTAGAGCAAGGCTTTTCGCTGCTGGCGCCAGTTTATCGTTATATCGATGCGCTGATGGAAGTGAACGAAGACAATTACGACACACTTGAGGATGAAGTATGAACAAGCTGTATGGTCTCAGTAAACTGGCCCTGCTCAACACTGCCGGTTATGCCAAGTGTGTGATCCCACTCGATAAAAGTGCATCTATCTGTGCCCCGAACAACACAGGTAAAAGTTCGGTTATCAATGCCTTGCAGTTTCCGCTGATCAACGATTTACGCCTGACCGAATGGGATGGTCACGATCTGGAAGAAACCCGCAAATTCTACTTTTCAAGTGACCAATCTTATATCCTGCTTGAAGCCAACCTGCCCCATGGGGACGTAGTGATTGGCGTCGCGGGCTTGGGTAAAATTGCCGGTTACGCGCATCAGTTCTTTTGCTATAACGGCAAGCTAAACCTGGATGACTTTACCCAGGGCAAAAGCATCATAAAATACACTAAACTGTTCAATCACTTGCAGGAAAAAGGTTTTAACCCTGTTGAGTTAAAAGCCGCGGAGCTGAATGCATTATTGACAGGCGGCGCAACGCCATATGACGGTGACATTAACCTCAAGATGATCCCGCTGAATAATGTTCAGGATGCCGCAGTATATAAAGAGATCTTCCGCCGCATCCTGAACCTGCACAAACTGGGTGCCCATGACGTAAAACGTTTTATGCTCAAGGTATTTGAACGTCATATGTCCAACTCCAAAGTCGACTTCTATGAAGTGTGGCGTCGTGCTTTTGATAAAGTCAATCGCGCTCGCCGTGAGCTGAACGCACTGGAGTCTATGCAGGAACCCATAGCTGCGCTGGAACAAATGATCGAAGGCGAAGCCACACTCAAGGGCAAACTTGCCGCCTATGCGCCAAAGCTCGACAAAGCCATTGTGGAATTTGATGAGTATCAGCAGAGCCAAATTGGCGAGCTTAATGATCAGCTTGAAAACATCGAGCAGGAAAAACGCGACTTTGAAGAAAAGCAACAGCTCTATGTGCAGCAGTCCCGCGATATTGAACGTAAACAAACTCAGATTGAGCAATGGTTTACCGACTATCACGCGCTCAAATCCGAATTTGAGCTGACCAATCATGCCACGCTGAAAACCAACCTGACGCTGCTGAAAAAGGAGTACGAGCAACTGTCGTTCTCGATTAACAGTGCTCAGGGCCAGAGTCTACATACCCTGGATTACCGGATTGGCGAAACACAAAAGCAAATCAAGAGCCTGAAGCTACAGCTTAAAAATCTGGAGTTCAACCTCTTTACCCGAATGCGTGAAGACCTGTCACTCAAAGAAGTCGAAGAGATCTCTCGTATTCTTAACCCGGATATTTTGTCTTTTGCTACCACAGGTAAGGGCGAAGTTGAGATCAGTGACGACGATGCCTTCGGTGATTTCCTCGCGCAGTTGTCTGCGGCGGTCAAAGGCGGCGAACTTAAACTGCCCGGTGCCACCATCAAGCTGAAAAAGCTGGCGCCGGTACAAATGCAAAGCGGCGAAAACAAGACACAGCTGCAGGCACAGCTGGATGCTTTGCAACAGTCATTACAAGAGCTAAAACAACAGCGTGATGTCGCTGCAAACGTTGCCGAAAAACAGCAAGAGCGTGATGCCCTGTACGATGAATTGATGGCCACCGAAGCCGCAATGAAGCGCTTTGAGCAATTCCAGACCATGGCGCAGTCGGCAGAAGCACAGCAGGCATTGCAGGATCAACTGCAAGCAGAACGTGAGCAGGTCGACGACTACCTGCAAGATGTTCAGCGTAATGCCGGGTCGATTTCCGATCGCCGCTCTATCATCAAAAGCAAACAAGATTTGATCCTGCGCCAGGCGGATCGCCTTAAGCAAGTGAAGACGGAGCGCATCGACCACACGCTGGACTTGTATAGTGGTAAACAAACCCCCTACCCGGTCGAGATCAATCTGGATTTTGACAACCTGGCGGAAGTGATCCATCAGTTCAACAAAGACTGTCAGGAGCTGCGTAACCTGGATGTCAATGTGCGCAATACTTATTTGCACATTTACAATGCCGGTATTACCAAGTTCGACAACGAAACGGACGACGCGACAAAATACGCCAAGCTGATCAGCGCCTATCACAACATAGACAATGAGCGCGATGCGGTAGAGCGTCAGGCCCGCGTAGCCCTGACTGAAGTTGCAGCGACCATTAAGGGCCTGCGTGAAGACTTAGATCGCCTGCGCCGGGAAATGAACAGCTTTAATAAGGGTATTAGTCAGCACCGCATCTCGAACCTTAAAGCCTTTAAGATCAATGTGATCCCAAGAAAAATGCTGGTCGAGAGCATAGATACCATTATCGCAACCTCCGACTTGTACGAGCAAGGCGAGAGCTTTGACTTACTAAGCGAGCAGCCAGCCGACAGTAACGCCGTTAATGAGGCCAAAGATCACATTATCAAACTGGCCAGTGATAAAGCCGGCCTGACACTGACCGACCTGTTTGATATCCGTTTTGAGGTGGTTAACCGCGCAGGCGATACCGAGCACTTTGATAAGATTGACTCTGCCGGTTCGAACGGTACACGGATCACCATTAAGTTGTTGTGTGGTATGTTATTTATCCGTTACCTGCTCTCCGATCAGGAGCAGGCGATGTATCGTATTCCGATTTACATTGATGAAGCGGCCGACATCGACCCGCAAAACCAGAAGGCGATCATCGAAACCGCCCTCAGCTTCGGTTTTGTACCGATTTTCGCTTCGGTCAAACCTCAGATCAGTTGTGACTACCTGGTGCCAATCCGCAGCGTCAACCAGGGCAGCCAGAACTGGGTTGACGAAAAAGACTGGATCGAAGTCGAACACAGTTAAGATAAAATCAGGGCACACTTTAGTGCCCTTTTTTTGTGATGATCTTAGCGTTTTAACTGTCGTATACTAAGGTACGCGTTAGATTTTATGTTTTTAAGGAGTAAGCCATGCTGAACCAACTCAAAAAGCACCTTGCCAGCACCAGAACCTTTGCCGTTGTGGCAAGTTTACTGATGCTCAGTGCCTGTGGTACCACGCCAGACTGGGACTATGACAAGTCGGTAGAATTTACCAACTATAAAACCTATGCCTGGTCAACCGAAGCGAGCTTAAAAGCTCGTCCGCAAAATTACCAAATCAACGGGCTGATGGAAAAACGCATTCGTAACGCCATTACCGAGCAAATGGCAAAACAGGGCTTCAGGCTGGTGGATGCACCTGCTGCGGATATACTAATCAACTACCACGTTGCAGTGGATAAAAAGCTTGAAGTAGACACCTTTAAAGTCAGTTATGGTGCACGCTGGAGCTACTGGGGATGGGGTGTTGATCACCACACGACCACTCGGGAATATAAAGTCGGCACTCTGGTGGTTGACATCATTGATCGTACTTCTAATCAGTTAGTCTGGCGCGGTGCAAAAGAAAGCCGTTTACGCGTAAAGCAAACACCAGAGCAACGAACCGACTCTGTTAATAAAACCATTGCTGAGATCCTGGCGAATTTCCCGCCTAAAGTGCAGCATTGATACCAATTTCACTTAATACCAGTTTAATGTGACGGAGCAAATTGGTATAAACAACCACAAAAAAGCCAGTGCGTCTTTCTATAGCACTGGCTTTTTGCACTTTTACAACGTTAATTAAAACTGATAGCCAAACTTCAGATACATCTGGCGACCCAAGGCGCTGTGGGTCTTATTATCAATACCCATAGATTCAGACGGAGCCAGTGGCGCCTCTTCATTCAACAGGTTTGATGCACCTAAAGTCACGGTTAGTTTGTCGTAGCCGACATAGCTTACGCTGGTATCAACCGTCGTCCAGGAATCAATTTCATATTTATCCCCGTTGCTGTCGGCCAGGTCCAGGTTCTTGTCCACATAGTTAAAGCTCAGGTTGGCAACAAAATCATCCATTGACCAGTCAACCCCGGCTGTCCAGCGGTATTTCGGATGCTGGTACTCACCATTCAGGTCTTCAACTACGGTACTGGTATTTCCGTCATCATCACTTTCAAACGACTGCTCTTCAAAGTTCAGTGTATAAGTGAGGTTGTAGTTAAAGCGGAACTCACCCATATCAGAAGTGTTGAGCAAGTATTCGATGTCTAAATCCAGACCGTCCGTTTCACGACCACCAATGTTCACGAAGGTATCATTAATTGTCAGGATACGGCCTAAGGTGCTGCCCTGGCTAGGAGCGCGCACAACCAGATTGGGATCGGTACCGCAACAGTCGACCAGCTTTTGCGCACCAATTTTCTTGATCAAGTCTTCCTGATCATAATTCCAGTAGTCTACCCCAATGCTAAAGGTGTCCGTCGCCTGCCAGATCACACCCAGGTTAAAGTTCTCCGACTCTTCCGGTTGCAATTGCTTATTACCGGCAACGATGGCGGTATATTCGGTAGGCGAACAATCCACATCTGCGCCTGTTTGCTTACAACGCTCTTTGTCGATTACGCTGGGCGATTCGTCGGTGCGCCCCAAGTGTAACTGAACGAGTGAAGGCGCGCGGAATGCAGTCCCCCAGGAACCTCGTACCACAACAGAATCTATGGGTGTCCAGCGAAAAGCGATTTTAGGGTCTGTGGTATTACCAAAATCACTGTAATCCTCGTGGCGCAGTGCTAACTGAAGTTCAAGGTTATCCAGTAATGGCGCGCTAAATTCCGCAAAGACCGCGGTATTGTCCCGATCACCATTGGCTTGTGTCGCTTCGGTACCAAAGATTTCGCCCCGAAGGTACTGGCTATCCGGGTTATCTTCAATTTTTTCATAGCGGTGCTCAAAACCGAACGCCGCAGAGACATAACCATCACCAAGTTCAAATAGCTCACCGGAAATGGTGCCATCCAGAGATTGCATGGTCGAAGAGCCATAACGGGTTGTCGTCGTTTCAAAGAAATCTAATCCTTCCTGTGTATTAGTGCTGGGCTCAAATGGGTTCCAGCGGCCTTCATCAATGGCTTGTTGAGCAAGGCGTTTATTCGGGAAGCCGTCAAAGCCTTTTTCAACAGCACTGGAGCGGATAGCCGAGTATGCAAATTCCCACTCCCAATCCTGCCACTGACCACGCATCCCCATCACGGCACGATAGTATTCTGAGTCCACGTCTTTTTTACGGTTACCAATGTCTACGGTGCGGCGTCGCATTGAGATGTCTACACCATGAAGGAAGTGATCAGGCTGATCAGCTAACGGGTGGTTGGGGTTGTCACCCGCCATTGTCAGCTCAGTAAAACTCGGGCTACCGGCACCCTGAATGAAGGTTGAGGCATGCTGCGCCGAAAACTCTGCAAAGCCTTCAACACCGTCCATGATCTCCTGGACACCATTGTAGTTAAAAGTCACTCGCTCGGTTGAGGGCACCAGGCTCATATGCGGCGCATAGTCATAGCGACATACATCCCCGATTATCATCTCCGCCGGGCAGACATCATTACCCCATACGTCAGCGAACAGGGTTTGACGAACCTGGGTGCCGTCATCCTCTACACGGACAACAGGTAAGCGAGCCCATTGTTCGTCACTCAGTGACGCACGCTCTACTTCAACACTGCCTGGAAAACCAGATGAACTCAGCGAATTATTCCCGCCGCGAAAACGTTGATCAGCCGTTGCGGTATAGTCACGATCCGAGTAAAACACGTCGCCACGTTTGAAGTAATCAAGCGTAAAGTTGTGATGTCCTTTGCTGGTAGAGTTACCCCACAGTAAAGTAAAGTTTTGCTCTTCACCGCCACCATCGGCGGTATCAGAGACTTTAGCCGCGACTTCAAAGCCATCGATGTCGTTACGTAAAATAATGTTAATAACACCAGCCACCGCATCCGAACCATATGTAGCCGATGCACCATCTTTAAGTACATCAATGCGCTTAACCGCAGAAACAGGAATGGTGTTTAAGTCAACGAAGGACGTTTCAATGTCTTTTGCAAACGGGCTAACAGCCACCCGGCGTCCATTGATCAATACCAGAGTCGATGATGCACCAAGGCCACGTAACGCGACGCTAGACCCCCCATTGGCGGTGTCATCACTGGAGTTGCCCTGAGTACTAAAAGTACCCGTGCCAACAACCGGTAGCTTTTGTAAAGCGCCTATCAGATCAGTTGATCCCGTCGCTGCCAAGTCAGATGCCGAAATAGTTTGAACCGGTGAAGGCCCTTCCATGTCTGAACGTTTAATATGCGACCCCGTCACCTCAATGCGTTCAACTTCACCCTCTTCCGCCATTGCGACCTGTAAACTACCTGAAAGTACTGTTGAGACTGCAAGTGCAGTAAGTGTAATCCCCTTTTTCATTCTTCCTCTTCTCCATAGTGTTAATTATATTTGTAATAACCAAACATTTTATAACATACGAAAAACACATTAAGAACATTTATGTAATACAAAAGACAAACAAATTAATGCAGAGGTTACATTTAAGCATATGGAATACATGGGAACCGTCCTGTGCTCCCCTTAAAGTATATTTATAGCAAGATCAAAA
Source organism: Pseudoalteromonas sp. XMcav2-N (assembly GCF_024124545.1). Classification (GTDB taxonomy): domain Bacteria; phylum Pseudomonadota; class Gammaproteobacteria; order Enterobacterales; family Alteromonadaceae; genus Pseudoalteromonas. Next base: position 130,555 of record NZ_JAMXSF010000005.1, on the reverse strand, counting down.
AAGCCCGCTGTGCGGGCTTTTTATTGCGTTTATCGCGGATATTTAGATAGCGGTATTATTGATGTTTTTAATAAACTGCTTAACTGGTACATCATTGCACTTCAGGTTACGTGTCTGATGGCGAAGTTTGCCCAGACTGGAAAGTCCCTCTTTGGCTGCTTTTAGGCAAAGCTCAGTTGCAACCGTACTGTTTTTAGCGACAAGTTTCACTTTCGCTTCGGTATTCGCAGACTCAATCTGTGCCTGTTTGGCAAATGAACGGATGTCTTCACCGTTACACTCAAGCGTCTTAGAAAAACGTGATACGAATACGCCGTGCTTCGCTCCATATGCACGTGCAGCACTCAGACCTTGTTCCGCCGCGATAGCGCATACTTTAGATTCTGGTGATGCGTTACCGCTCACAACTGGTGCAGCAGTAGCAGAAAAAGATGCAATCGAGATCAGTGTAACAAGAGAGAGAGACTTAAACATAATTTACCCCAAATAAACGAATTGGTGCGCATTATATATACAAGTTTTAGTGTGTAAATGGTAAAAATGAACTTTCTTGATCATTTAATAGCCTATTCACAACTCCCTAATCAGGCGCTTTAAAGCCGTTACAATTTTCGCATTCATTAACAATTTTAGATGTCACAATTCCCAATTTTTAGAACACTTAGAGGGCCGAACATACCCTGCTAAATTCGCACCTCCCCCTCCATTCATGCAGACAAAAATGATAGACTTAGCGTCACTGACTATATGCAAATTAAGAACAACAACGATGAAAGTTATCTCATTCAATATAAATGGCCTGCGCGCTCGCCTGCACCAGCTACAAGCCCTGATCGACAAACATCAACCCGATGTGATCGGCTTGCAGGAGATCAAAGTACATGACGAAGCCTTTCCCGTCGCGGACGTTGAAGCAATGGGCTACCATGTCTATTTTCACGGTCAAAAAGCACACTATGGTGTCGCACTGCTCTCAAAAAAACCCGCCAAGCTGATCCAAAAAGGGTTTGCAACAGATACAGAAGAGTCGCAGAAGCGGATGATCATCGGCACCTTTGAAGGTGACAATGGTGAAGACGTCACGGTGATGAACGGTTACTTCCCCCAGGGTGACAACATTAATCACGAAACCAAGTTTCCGTACAAACGTCAGTTCTATGCTGATTTAATGACCCACCTGAACACAACAGCAGACAACGGCGAAAATCTGATAGTCATGGGTGATATCAATATTTCCCCTGTTGATTTGGATATCGGCATTGGCGAGCCTAACCGTAAGCGCTGGCTGAAAACCGGTAAGTGCTCATTCCAGCCAATAGAGCGTGAATGGCTGCAGACTTTACTGGACTGGGGTCTCAAGGATACCTTCCGTGAACTAACCCCGGATGCCTGTGATAAATATTCCTGGTTTGACTATCGCTCTAAAGGATTCGATGACAATCGCGGTCTGCGCATCGACGTTGTTCTGGCCACAGCCCCTTTGATGGCCAAATGTGTCGAAAGCGACATTGATTATGAACTGCGTGGTATCGAAAAGCCCTCTGATCATGCGCCGGTATGGGCAACGTTTGATCTATAGTCGATATGTTTACCGCTCTTGTAGCCATGGGCTTGTTTGCCCTGAGTATCAATAAGCACCAGTATCAGGCGCTGCTGCAAACGCCGGCACGGCAAACCGGTGTGCTGGCTTGTGCGCTGGTACTGGCGCTGCTGTGGCAGATCCAGGCTGGTATTTTACCGCAACTGTCTATCCATATTTTGGGGATCACTGCGGCGACACTCACACTTGGCTGGCATATGGGCCTGCTGTGCACGACGCTGGCAACTTTGCTCAGTTATTTCTTTGGCCCTATGCCCATCGATAACTTTTGGACATTCTGGCTGTTTACAGCCCTGCTACCTGTCTATCTGAGCTATGGTCTGTTTTTACTCTGTTATCATTTTCTCAGCCGCCACTTTTTCGTCTATATCTTCGTCTGTGCATTTTTGTGTGGAGGTCTGGTAGCAGCCAGTAAGATAGCGATAAGTGCACTGTATTACCTCAGTATCGGACTTTATGACTGGCCTGTGCTGGTCGACAACTATATTTTTTACGCGATCATCATGTGGTTTCCGGAAGCCATGCTTAACGGAATGGCCATCACTTTACTGATCACCTACCGACCACACTGGGTCAAAACCTTTTATGATAGGGATTACTTAGATAAATGACGCTGCATTATCGCTGCCCAATTTGCTCGGCACCTTTGGCTGAGCAAAACAAGACGCTTCGTTGTGAGCACAATCATCAGTTTGATGTGGCAAAAGAAGGGTATGTTAACCTGCTTCCGGTCCAGTTTAAAAACTCCCGCCAGCCTGGTGATAACCTGGATATGGTGCAAGCCCGGCGTGCTTTTTTTGCAACCGAGCACTATCAGTTTTTACAGACCCATCTTGCACAAACCATTTCAGCTATGCCATGCGAGTCTGTCATAGACATGGGCTGTGGAGAGGGCTTTTATACGCAGGCCATTGCCAGCGCACTACCTGAATCCAGCCAGGTGTTTGGTGTGGACATTTCTAAACCGGCTATCAGATACGCCGCAAAACGCTACCCTCAGGCCAGCTTCAGTGTCGCTTCGATTAAAGATGCGCCATTTTTAGCTGGACAGGCCGATGTGCTGTGTAGTGTGTTCGCCCCAGTATTTGCAGAGGAAATGGCTCGCCTGCTAAAGCCCGAAGGGCAATTATTGGTTGTCAGCCCGGGACCTAAGCACCTGTATGAGTTAAAACAACATATCTATGATGACGTTCGCCTGCACGACGCACCAGATTGTCCGTCAGGATTTGTTGAAGTGGAACAGCTTCACCTGGAGCAAACACAGCAAGTGGCCACAGAGGTTATTAAGCACCTGATCAAGATGACCCCATTCGCGTGGAAGTTCAAAGAGAGCCACTATCAAACGCTGGAACAAGCGGCGGACCACCAGGTCACCTTCTCTTTCTTGGTAACCCGCTATCAAAAGTCCTGAGCAGGCTTTCGTCAACACTCATACCAGATAAAAGAAAACCTCTGAGCTGTCAGAGGTTTTCTTTTGCAAATGCTTTATCCATTTTCTCAAACATATCTTTGAGCAGTTTTGCCAACTCACGGTATTTGGGATCCCGTGACGCGTCGGCCTGATAACCATTGGCTACCATTTTGTGATAAAGCTCTTTGTACCAACTATTCAACGCCGGATTCAGGCGTGTATCTGCCCGCTTACCAAGCCACAACAACCCCTGTACTGGTAAAGACAAAAAGAACAGAGCAATGGTGATGGCCTGAGGAAGATACGCCATTCCCAGGTACGAAGTCTGAATAAAAACCGAAATAACTGCCAACACAGGCATCACCTGCAGGGCAAATTCAGTCGCTTTAATCACTCTGAATTCGGGAAATAACAGCGTCAATTCCTTGCGCATTGGCCACTCTTTGGCGTACTGACGTCCAAGTTGCACTTGTGAAATAAGACTTTTCTGCATCATAACTCCCGGGTGCAAGGGCAAATTTTTACTCGTTATATCAGCTTAACACGGCAACTGACAACTTACATTTGGTCAATTTCGTGAAGCGGAGCAACACTATTAACCTGTAGCTTACTTGTCATCGACCGTTGCCTACTTTCGAACCAACAAAACGAGCAACAAATCACGATAAACCAATACCGATGGCCTAACGTTTCTTAAAAAAATCGGGTAAAATTAACTTCATACTCGTCAATTATACCTTAGTCTAATATGTAGCTAAATGCGCCTTTTCATTTAGCTTAATACGCAATAACAGTTATTGTCAAAACGGATAGTCATTATGTCATCTTCCCATGTTCTGGTACTCAATTGTGGCAGCTCCAGCCTCAAGTTCGCAATCATAGACCCAAACACCGCGCAGGAACACCTTTCTGGACTCGCGGAACGCCTCGGCGAAAGCGACCCACAGATAAAATATAAGCATGAAGGCCAAAAGCACGTTGTCACACTCAATACTGGCGACGCCCACCAGGTTGCTATCGACAAACTGGTTGAACTGGTCAAGTCCCTTGGGTTGGATAAAGAACTGGTTGCAGTCGGTCACCGCGTAGTGCATGGCGGTGAGCACTTTACACACTCCGCACTGATAGATGACACTGTGCGCCAGGCTATTGTCAAAACAGCCGATCTGGCTCCGTTACACAACCCAGCCAACCTGCTGGGCATAGATGCTGCTACTCAGGCATTCAGTCACTTGCCCCAGGTTGCGGTATTCGACACGGCTTTCCACCAGAGCATGGCGCCTACTGCGTATCTCTACGCGCTCCCCTACGAGCTATACAAATCCCATGGGCTCCGCCGCTATGGCTTCCATGGCACCAGCCACTATTTTGTATCGACTCAAGCCATCAAAGCATTAGACCTTGAGCAAAAAAGTTCTCGCATTATTACCGCACACCTGGGTAACGGCTGCTCTGTTTGTGCAATAAAAGATGGTAAATCGGTCGATACGAGCATGGGACTGACGCCACTGGAGGGCCTGATCATGGGTACTCGCAGCGGTGATATCGATCCGGGCCTGTTTTCCTATCTGGTTAACCAGCTAGCTTATAGCGTAGAGCAAGTCGATACCTTGCTGAACAAGCAAAGTGGCTTGTTGGGGATCAGTGAATTGTCGAATGATTGCCGTACCATTGAAGAAGCCGCCGCAGATGGACACCCCCAGGCAACTTTGGCGCTGGACATGTTTTGTTATCGCCTGGCTAAGCAAATTGCCAGCTTTGCAGTGCCCCTCGGTGGCGTGGATGCGCTGGTATTTACCGGTGGTATTGGCGAAAACTCAGATGTGATCCGCGCAAAAGTGGTTGAACAACTCGGCTTTTTAGGGATGGAGATTGATGCGCAGGCAAACCTCGATGCCCGCTTTGGCAAAGAGGGTGAAATTACCCGTGCTGGCGCTGCGACCAAAGCATGGGTGATCCCAACGAATGAAGAATGGGTCATTGCCCATGATGCCGCGCAACTGGCACAGGAGCACTAAACCATGAGCCGTCGTATTATGCTGATCCCTATTTCAACCGGCGTTGGCTTAACGTCCGTGTCGGTTGGTTTGGTGCGCGCGTTGGAACAAAAAGCCGTTGCGGTTAATTTTTTTAAGCCAATAGCACAACCCCGGAAAGAAGACACAGGCCCGGAAAAATCAACCTTGATTGTACAACAGGGATCTTCTATTTCCCCGCCTAAACCATTTGAGCTGAGCTATACCGAACAAATGATTGGCGATGGCAAAGGCGACGATTTACTCGAAGAAATAGTCGAGCGCTTTGAAAGTGCTATTAACCCGGGTGAAGTGGCTATTATCGAAGGCATGGTGCCAACACGTCGTCAGCCTTACGCAGGCCGTGTCAACCGGGAAATCGCCCAGACACTCGGTGCAGATATTGTGTTTGTACTCACCCCGGGCAACGACAGCAATAACCAACTCGAAGACCGCCTGGAAATTGCCGCGGGCAACTATGGTGGCGTCGACCACGCTCGGGTACTAGGCTGTATCTTTAACAAAGTAAACGCACCACTTGATGAAGATGGCCGGGCACGTGCCGATCTGGTTGATCAACATGAGCCGGAGCAATTGGAGAATGAGCTAAACAGGCTGGCTTCTTTGCCCATCTTCCGCAAGCATCCGTTTATGTTGCTTGGTGCTATTCCGTGGGATTTTGATCTGGTCGCGCCACGTGTGGTTGACCTGAGTAACTATCTGGGCGCGGAGGTGATCAACGCCGGTGACATGGCGCATCGCCGTTTAAGACGAGTCACCTTTTGTGCCAGAACTGTCTCAAATATCCTCAATCACTTTACACCAGGCGCCCTGTTGGTCACGCCAGGTGACCGCTCCGATATTCTGGTTGCGGGCTGCTTGAGTGCCATGAACGGAACAAAGCTGGGTGCCATTTTGCTCACTGGCGGATTCAAACCAGAAGCCAAAATCATGGAGCTGTGCGAACAAGCCATGGCAACGGGCCTGCCAATCCTGGCTACCACTGCAGATACCTGGCGGACCTCGTTGTTATTGCATAACTTTAATATGGAAGTCCCTGCTGATGATGAACAGCGCATCGACAAAGTGAAGCAACATAATGCCGATCATATTGACGCCGACTGGCTGGACTCGCTGGCTCAGGGCGTGGCCCGAACCCGAAAGTTATCGCCTCCGGCGTTTCGTTTCTTGCTGACAGATTCAGCACGTAAAGCAAATAAGACCATAGTACTGCCAGAGGGCAACGAGCCTCGTACCATTAAAGCCGCAGCTATCTGTGGTGAGCGAGGCATTGCCAAAACAGTGCTGTTGGGTGACAGAGAAGAAATCGAACGTATCGCCGCGCAGCAAGGGGTCGAGCTGAATGACAATGTCACCATTCTCGATCCCAATGAAGAGGTTGAAAAGTACATAGCGCCTATGGTTGAGCTGCGCAAAAACAAGGGCCTGACGGAAGTTGTGGCGGCAGAGCAACTACAAGACAATGTGGTGCTGGGCACCATGATGCTGGCCGAAGACAAAGTGGACGGTTTGGTATCGGGTGCAGTCAACACGACCGCGAACACCATTCGTCCACCACTTCAGCTAATCAAAACAGCCCCGGACTCGTCACTGGTCAGTTCTGTGTTCTTTATGCTATTGCCCGATCAGGTTCTTGTTTATGGCGATTGTGCCATTAACCCGGACCCCACCGCTGAGCAACTGGCTGACATTGCAATCCAGTCTGCTGAGTCTGCTGCCGCATTTGGCATTGAGCCTAAAGTGGCGATGATAAGCTATAGTACCGGTACATCTGGCCAGGGAGCCGATGTTGACAAAGTGCGTGAAGCTACGCGTATTGCGCAAGAAAAACGACCGGATTTGGATATCGACGGGCCACTGCAGTACGACGCAGCCATTATGGAAAATGTTGCACGTAAGAAAGCGCCAAACAGCAAAGTAGCTGGTAAAGCGACGGTATTTGTATTCCCGGACCTCAATACTGGAAACACCACTTACAAAGCCGTACAGCGAAGTGCCGATCTGATCAGCATAGGGCCCATGCTGCAAGGTATGCGCAAGCCCGTTAACGACCTTAGCCGCGGCGCGCTGGTTGATGATATTGTTTACACGATTGCTCTGACCGCTATTCAGGCGGGACAAAACGATCAGTAACACCTCAACCTGGTTCGTCACCTAATTCGGGAAGCACACAGGCTTTCCGAATTACAACTTAACAAGGTGTGTAGTCAACGGAAAAAGGTTTCTTTTGGCCATGCTTGGCTATACTATGAAAGAGTCACAGGTGTCAGGACTCGGATATGTCGAAGCAAACATTGCAGGTATTGCCACACAATTTTACCATCCATAGTCTGGATAGTGAGCAGGCTGTGCCCGCAGAGGTGATGTCCGCGGAAATATTCTTCATAGCAAAAACCTCCGAAGAGCTTTCCATTGTTTGTCCAAGCACACTCCAATTTGACAGCTTTGCAACTGAACCAAATTGGCGTGCACTTGAAATCATTGGTCCGCTGGGTTTTTCTCTGACCGGTATCATGGCCAATATTTCAGGCGTTTTGGCCAGCGCCAATGTCTCTATTTTTTCGATTTCGACCTATGACACAGATTATATTTTGGTCAAAGAAGCACAACTTCCTGACGCCATTAAAGCACTCAAAAAAGACGGATACCTGTTTGTCTGATGCATTTATCACAGCAGATTAATTACGCGCCCATTGCGCAAATTGCCAATCCGATCATGCACATTGCCAGTCCCTTTACCGGTAAAGTACATCCACTCAGTCATCACCCTGAGCCTTTATTTGCCAGCGGTATGCTGGGCCCGGGCGTATGTGTCAAACTCAACTCAGCGATGATGTTAGCCCCCTGCCCGGCAAAAGTTGAAAAAATCAGTCAACAGGGCTGCGAGTTTATACTCAGGACAAAGACTGGTTTGCTGATACTCCTGCACCTGCTGCTGCCGACAGAATATCGAAAAACAGAGCACCTTATTCAACACAGCTATGGCAAAAAACGGGTCACGATGGGTGATATTTTGTGTTATTTCGATGTACCGAGCGACGTCGACATTCTGGGCACTTTAATACTGCTCAATGCAGACAAGCTGGGACCATGTTATTATCCTTTAAATCAAGTCACTGCGGGCAAAGATCCGCTAATCACATTAGCCAGGGCATGTAATTTATGACCACCATTATGTACGGTATCAGCAACTGCGATACCATTAAAAAAGCCAAAAAATTCCTTGAACAAAACGACATCAGCTATACCTTTCATGATTATCGCAAAGACGGTCTGGACGCGCAGATGCTGGCGGAGTTTGTTGACGCACTGGGCTGGGAAAATGTACTCAATAAACGTGGCACCACTTATCGCGCTCTCAGTGATGAGGACAAGCAAAACCTTGATGCAGATAGTGCCCAAAAACATATGCTGGCAGCGCCTGCGATGATCAAGCGCCCTATTCTGCTCCACGCTGGCCAGTATCACCTTGGCTTTAAAGCACCACAATATCAGGACATTTTCTCGCTATGAGTGAAACTCAAAGTGAGGTAGTCGCGCTTGCGAAAGCCCTTATCCAGCGCCCTTCTGTGACCCCAGAGGACGCTGGGTGTCAGGCCATGATCAACGAGCGTCTCAGTGCACTGGGATTTAAAGTCGAAGAGCACTTTTTTGTTGATACGCTCAATACCTGGGCACGTAAAGGCACACAGGGGCCGCATTTTTGCTTTGCAGGGCACACCGATGTTGTACCTGTCGGTAATGAGCGAGACTGGCGTTATCCACCATTTTCAGGAGAGATAAACGACGGTATGTTGCATGGCCGTGGCGCCGCCGATATGAAAGGTTCACTGGCGGCTATGGTGGTAGCCACAGAGCGTTTTGTCGCGCGTTTTCCTGATCATAACGGGTCGATCAGTTTTCTGATCACCTCAGATGAAGAGGGTCCATTTATTAATGGCACGACTAAAGTAGTTGATTTGCTCGAAGCCAGAAATGAAAAAATAGACATGTGCCTGGTTGGCGAGCCGTCGTCCAGAGAACAATTGGGTGACGTGGTGAAAAACGGACGCCGAGGCTCACTGACCGGACACCTCACCATCAAGGGCGTGCAAGGTCATGTTGCCTACCCTCACCTTGCCAAAAACCCAATCCACCAGGCTACACCGGCGCTGACTGAGCTCAGCACCATACAATGGGATCAAGGAAATGCGTTTTTCCCGGCCACCAGCTTCCAAATCTCAAACATCCATGGTGGCACCGGCGCCGGTAATGTGATCCCCGGCAACCTGGATGTACAGTTTAATTTTCGCTTCAGTACAGAAGTCACAGCAGAGCAGCTCAAAGCCCGAGTGTGTGAGATACTCGACAAGCATGATCTGGACTATGAACTTCACTGGACACTGAATGGCCTGCCCTTTTTAACCGAACCGGGTCCACTGTTAAATGTCACACTGGATGCCGTTAAAATGGTGACTGGCATTGATGCAAACCCGGAAACAACGGGTGGTACTTCCGATGGGCGATTTATTGCGCAAACCGGCTGTAAAGTGATCGAACTGGGCCCTGTCAATGCAACCATTCATCAGGTTAACGAGCGTGTGAGTGTGAAGTCACTCGACCAGCTTGCTGAAATCTATGAGCTGATCCTGGAAAAGCTGCTCACATGAACCACCTCAGCACACTTGCGTCTCAGGCATGTGGCCTGTCCACCAGCCACCTGATCTCGTATGCCAATGTGTTCATTCACAGTGCCATACAACGTGATCTGTTGGCACTGAGTAAAGCAGCAAAGCAAGCCGGATTTACGTTTTCTATTGCTTCGGCTCATCGCGACTTTCATCGGCAGTGCCTGATCTGGAATAACAAGGCTCAGGGGTTGCGCCCGGTGTTAAACAGTCAAAATGAGCCGGTCGACCTGTCTTTATTGACACCACAAGCCCGTGTACACGCCATTATGCTCTACTCCGCTCTCCCCGGTGCCAGCCGCCACCACTTCGGTACCGATCTGGATGTGTACGCCAGCAATTGCCTGCCCGCAGATAAAAAGTTGCAGCTGGAGCCCTGGGAGTATGAACAGGGTGGACCATTTGCTGAATTTAATGGCTGGATGAGCGAACACCTGGCTGAATTCGGTTTCTTTCGGCCCTATCAGCGTTATCAGGGTGGCGTTGCTGCCGAGCCGTGGCATATCAGTCACAGGCTGAGTGCTGCGGGTATGATGGAGGCCTTAAGTGTGGAGACACTGGCAACAGTGATCCGCAGTCATGAAGTTGCAGCCAGACCCACCATTTTGGAGATGTTGCCGACGCTATACACCCAGTACATCGACAACATTTGTGAATAGCTCAGTGTCGGGGGCCACTATTGCTGGCGATAATGTGCGAAAAATCGCTGCATCCTGGCCATGGCAGGCTCCAGCTCATCCATATGCGGTAAGAATACCAACCGGAAATGATCCGGCTGTGGCCAGTTAAATGCCCTGCCATGCACAAGCAATATTTTCTCTTCGCGCAACAGATCCAGCATCATTCGTTCATCATTCTTCACATTAAAATGTTGCGTATCTATTTTAGCGAAAGCATATAGTGCTCCCATAGGCTTAACACAGGACACTCCCTGAATATCATTCAACCCTTGCCACGCAATCTGACGCTGCTCATACAAACGCCCGCCAGGTTGGATCAATGCGTCTATCGACTGTACTCCTCCGAGTGCCTGTTGGATCGCAAATTGTGCGGGCACATTGGCACACAAACGCATCGATGCCAGCATATTGAGACCATCTATCAAGTCCTTCATCACTGACACTTTTCCACTCAGTACCATCCAGCCCATCCGTAAACCGGCTGCCCGATAAGTCTTCGCCAACCCATTGAAGGTGATCACAGGTAAATCATCACACAAAGATGCAATTGACCAGTGCACGGCTCCGTCGTAGAGGATTTTTTCATAGATTTCATCGCTGAGCAGCAACAGGTTATGCTCTCTGGCAATATCAATAAGCCCCTCAAGAAGCGCTTTACTGTAGACAGCACCAGTTGGATTGTTTGGATTGATCAATACCAGAGCGCGTGTTTTAGGTGTGATTTTGGCTCTGATATCAGCCAAATCAGGAAACCAGTCGGCGGCTTCATCACACAAATAGTGCACGGGTTTACCGCCCGACAGCTTTACAGACGCAGTCCACAAAGGATAATCAGGTGCAGGTATCAGTACCTCATCGCCGTCGTTTAACAGTGCCTGAGTTACCATCTGGATAAGCTCACTCACCCCATTGCCGATGAATATGTTGTCGACACTGATGTTTGGCAGGCTTTTCTGCTGGTAGTGCTGATAAACTGCAACCCGGGCGGAATACAGTCCTTTGGAATCACAATAACCCTGAGCATCTGACAAATTGCGAATGATGTCACGGTGCATATCTTCGGGCATATCAAACCCAAACGCAGCCGGATTGCCGATGTTCAGTTTGAGGACTTTAGTGCCCTCGTCTTCCATTTTTTTTGCCTGTGACAATACGGGCCCGCGAATGTCGTAGCATACCCCATTGAGTTTGCTGCTTTTAGTAATTTTTATCATTGTTTCTCCCCATTCAGGCTCCTAGAATAGCGCCCTGCTGACAGGAAGAAAAGCACATTCAGCACAGAGTTTTAAAAGGGGAATAGGACGATGATCGAACCGTGCTCGCAGCCACTTGTTCAGGGGGAGATAACAAAGAGAAAACAGCTCAATTACGCCCTTGAGCTGTCAGTTTTTGAGATGCAGATACTTGCCACGCTTATGCGTTAGCCATCAACCACTGTTGCAGCTTAGTAGTAGAGCCAATCACTTGCTGTGACAAACTGCCAAGCGCCTCTTTGGCCGAGTTCACATCCCCCTGCAAAAGCAGCATTTCTACTTCACGGGCACTATCAGACAGACTCATTGCTCCAAACTGCGCAGCGTTGGATTTTAAGCTATGTGCGTTACGTGTAGCAGCTTCAAGATCAACAGGTAATGACTCTCTGACTTCACGCTCTAATCGTTCGAATTCACTGATGCAAAACACTAAGGTATCTGAAAATTGCTCGCCTAACAGGGACTGCATCGTATCCAGGCAAGCTTCATCTATTATTACGTTCATATTAGTCCTTTCACTATCTGGCTAACAAACCCACCAACAGCCTCTCTTAAGGTTAATGCTAGCTAAGAGGGCCCTAAACTGCAAACTATGATATGATCTACAGCATAAAAAACAGTAAAATAATGCGATGAAACGAACACTTTGCAATCACTGCCACTTCCCTGAGCAGACCTGCGTCTGCAAGTTCCTGGGCAAGCCTCTCAAAAATCACTGTAAGATACTGGTGTTACAACACCCCAGTGAAGTCAAAGTAGCTAAGAATACGGTTCGCTTATTATCATTGCAGCTGAGTAACCTTGAGGTTGTCATTGGTGAATCTGAAACAGATTTTGCGCAAGTGCGCGAGCAGCTTTGCTCAAGCCTATGTGCGCTACTCTACCCTTCTGAACGTGCCACAACACTGCCAGCGCCCGCGGAAAGAGAAACTCTACCAGCCATAGAAACCTTAGTGGTTTTGGATGGAACCTGGAAAAAAGTCCACAAAATGCTTATGCTCAACCCCTGGTTGATGAGCCTTCCTCATGTCTCATTCGCCGACTTGCCAAAAAATCAGTATCACATTCGCAAAGCCGAACAGGCATTTAGCCTGTCAACACTTGAGGCGACAGCCCACTTTTTGCACTTGTATGAAGCAATTTCACCTGAACCTTTGTATCACGCTTTGGCAGGGATGATAGAGCAACAAACCCGGTTCATGCCAGCTCATGTCAAGCAACGGTATTTGCATGACGAATAACCGGCCGAATAATCGCTCGATGAATACCTCTCGTAATCGTTTGAAGCGCCGGTTTTACCGCCGTGGACCAGATTATCGCTTCGGCGACCAAGCCAGTTTTGACGAAATAAGGACAACCTTTGGCTTTAAAACCATAACACTAGGCGCCTGGGTCGACAAACAAGAACAACATATTGCCGCTAACCTAGTTTACGATGCTCTGGCCGACCTGACCCAGATTTTGTCAATTCCCCCTGTCGCAATTGGTCTGCGAGGCACATTGAATCTAGCATTTGGCAGCGGTGGACAAGCTGGCGTTCAGGCGCATTATGACAGCAGTCAACGGACGCTGGCGCTGGCGAAAAACGCCGGTGGCGGCGCGCTGGCGCATGAATGGTGGCACGCGTTTGATCACTATATTGCTAAGCATATGTTCGACAAAGTAAGCGCACATGACTTTGCATCGGCACTTTGGCTTACTCATACGCCGAATCTGTCACACCCGCTTAATCAGCAGCTTGATGCGCTATTTCGCCTCCTGCTGCTGGATAGCCACGGCCTAGAGCCCAGCGACTACTTTAAGCATGCTGCGTTACTAGACAAAGCACGCGGCACCCAATACTACGCACGACCACAAGAGTTAACAGCTCGGGCTTTTGAATGGGTCATAGCCACTGATACTCATATCCGAAATGCCTTTTTGGTAGACGATGTGCTTGGCTCTGAACTGGCACGTCAAGGTGGCTTTCCGGGCGAAACCATTGCGGCTGAAACATGCCTTGCCACCTCTAGTTACTTTCGGATGCTAGGTGCTGCGTTATATCGTCAAATGCAATAAATTCCGTCAACCAGCTGCGGTACTCTGCAAACGGGAGGGGTCGGGAAATGTAAAACCCCTGACCAATATCACAGCCAAAAGCTTGCAACATCTGATAGCTTTGCACACTCTCAACACCCTCAGCAACAACTTGAGAGCCCAGGTTATGTGCCATATCACAGGTAGCCTTACAAATCGTCTGGTTGGTCGCCGAGCTGGCTATGTTCATGACGAAACTCTTGTCAATTTTGATTTCGTCAACACCCAACTGGCTTAAGTATGCCAGCGATGAATAACCCGTGCCAAAATCGTCAATGGCCATTTTGACACCCAGCCTTTTGAAGCCATCTATGATTTCGTTAAGGTCAACCTCATTTGCCAAAGTGACAGATTCTGTAATTTCCAGCATCAGCTGTGAGGGAGCCAGGTTCAGCTGGCTGATCAAAGTGATCAATTGCACGGCAAGATCCTTTCTGCCAATGTCTTTTCCGGAGACATTCAGTGACAGGACATGCTGCGGATAAACACAACACAGCTCTGCTTGTGCAGTCAACGCCTGCTCAACTACCCAGTCTGTGATTTCGGGGATCATGCCCGACGATTCAGCAATAGGAATAAACTCATCTGGTGGGATCACACCTAGCTCTGGGTGATGCCAACGTAGCAAGACTTCGGCCCCAAACACTTCACCCTGTTGCAGCTTAACCTGAGGCTGAAAATAGAGAGAAAACTGGTTCTGTGCTACGGCATATTTTAAAGAAGAGGCGACTTTGATTCGCCGCTCCAGATACAAAGAGTCGTTATGATCGAATAATTGCCACTTTTGTGTCCCGAGGGGGCGTGTCGATATCGCCTGTAATGCGCGTTGCATCAAAGCCTCTGTAGTTTGGGCATGGACGGGGTTGCTGGCAACACCAATTTCCAACTGATCAACCAACAATTCCCCCTTAAAACTAACCCCTTCTTCAAAAATGGACGCCAACAAGCATGCATACTGCTCAACCTGACTCAACTCCAACTTACCACGTAAGACAATGGCAAACAGCGTATCATCCAGTCGATATATCTCTGTGCGACTGTTAGGCTCTGCGGCAACCGTCACTCGACCATAAGTGTCGAGTTGGATTTGGACTTTTTTTAGCAACGACTTCAACTGTATCGCTGCATAATCCCACCCCATATTTAACCGGATTACGCTCAACACTTTAGGCCGAAACATCACTAATGTGTGATGCTGATGAGTACTTTGTAACCCGTCCAGCGCTTTTTGCAGCATGTGACGGTTGGGCAGCCCGGTTTCTTTGTCATGGTTTGCATACTTAAGTAACAGCAGCTTCTTTTGCCGTTCGTGCCAGTAAACGTAATAGGCCAACAACAATATATGGCCAGTCAGTAAGGAATGATTGACTAAAAAGTAATGAGACAATGCAAGCACACCCAATTGCCCCAACATCAGAATCACCAGCAACGCCAGTGCGGGCAGAAAAGCAATGGCTAATATGCGTGCTTCATGTTGATACTGTGAAGGTTGCATACAAAGTAAATAAGATACATAAGCCGTAACAACCAATCCGGCCATCACCTGGAACAGCAGTTGATAGCCAGTATGTAATGGCGCACTGATACAGACCACCAGTAACAAGCTCCATAACAGCCGCCACAAATAATACCTATGCTGTTCGTTTAATCTTTTCTCCACCGCAAAGTAGTGGAAAAAACACAGCACGCAGGCAAGGCAAAGCAAAAACAGCTGACTGCTATAAGTTGCCATTGCGCTACTGATAGTCGTGGGGAATAATAACATATTCACGCCACTTTCCGCGCCGCTGATAACCGCGACCAGTAATACGTATCCCCCCAGAGCCAATAACCCGGGACGGAATTGAGACACGGCCATGAGCATAAGAAACAAGGCAACAAAATAGATGCTGCCCGTTTCAACACCAAACAAAAATACCTTGCGACTAAGCAACTGCACAAATTCAGCTTCGTGTACTGCTACCATTGATAACCATTGTGGGTAAGCCCCCTGAGCCTGTATATAAAGCTGTGCAGATTGCATACCTCTGGGTACTTTTACGTGGGGCAATACCGACTGTGCAGACGATACAAGCTCTTTAGTTGGCGCTATCAGCGTGTATTGAATCAGTTTTCCTGAGCGCTCCAGATAAAACTTGAGTACACCCTGAACAGGCTGGGTGTAGATGACCCGTTCATTGTTTGGGTTTGCAGGTATATCAATCCGTACCCAGGTCGCTATACCCCGCTGCAGTCGAATACTCTGTCCAGCCGAGGTCATACTCTCAGCCATCTGACGAATTTCTGCAAGTCCAAGTTGATTGGTCGCATCGCTGTATACTCTAAGTGACATCGGTGCCAGCGAACCCTCTGAGGGCTCATTGGATTGCGCTGCGCTATCCAACATCAGAACAGCCATGACAGTCAACAAAACGGCTATTACGCGTATCACGCTTAACCACATCCCAACCTCCTTGAGCAAGTGGCAGAGTTCGTTCAATTAACAGGCCTGCTAAGGCTAAGCCCGGTTTAGCTGGCTTCAGGTATTTGCAATCAACTCGGCAGACACGTGCTGCTTTTCACATTACCTTGTAGCATTAATGTTAAGTATGGAAGCTGAAGTTTGAATTGCCAGTGCCAATATAAAAATTCCGCAACTAGCACTGGCTGATGAGGGCAGGTTCAGGTCGTGTGTGACACGCGCAGTGCTCAATCACACACTATCCAATATGAAAAATATTTATTTAGTTATCAACGATTATCGTCACTTATCCGACTGGCAATCGCGCTATTTTGACCTTTATATTTGGCATCTTTGCGCATGTTGTAAGGTGCCTCTGCCGGGCTACTCAGGGTTTCAAAACTCAGTGCGCCAATCTTCATCTTAGGTCGCAATGCCAGGGGCAATTTACCAGAGTTATAAAACTCCAGAACAATGTTTCCTGACCAGCCCGGATCGATACGATGTGCGGTTACGTGCACCATTAAGCCTAATCTAGCCAAAGATGAGCGACCATCAAGCCAACCGACAAGATCAGCAGGTAAGGTCACAGATTCATAAGTCATAGCCAAAGCCAGTTCACCTGGGTGCAGGAAAAAAGCCTGGCCATCTTCGAGTACAATTTCATCACTCATAATGGATTCCATCGCTGCGTTGATCTGCTCTTTGGGCCCGCTCAGATCAACATAGGGTGCAGCATGATCCTGAAACACACGAAATTTATTGCCCAGACGCAAATCAACGGTCACTCCTGAGATCATCTCATCGGCCGGCGTTGGCTCAATTTGAATGTGTTGGTTTTTGATAGCTTCTTTTATATCTCTGTCAGAGAGTCTCATTACTTAGTCATCCGTTATTAGAATTTCGACCCCTTGAGTCGATTGTGATTGTAAATACAACATGCTGCTTACCAGCTGCGCACAATAAATATAATGGTCTTTGATCGGCAGTGATTGAGCTGTGATATTGGCGCCGAGCTCTGAGTTTTCTCGGATCCCGGTATCCAGTGGTATTTCAGCAAGCAGCGGAACACCATGACGCGCGGCCAGTTTAGCGCCCCCTTCACTGCCAAAAATGGCGTTTTTGCCATCACAATGCTGGCATGAAAAATAACTCATATTTTCTATCAGGCCAATAATAGGCAGGTTGACTTTATTGAACATTGCAATGCCCTTTTGCGCATCTGCCAATGCCAGGTCCTGAGGCGTTGTCACCACAATTGCGCCGCTGGCGGGTACTTTTTGGGTCATCGTCAATTGGATATCACCTGTACCTGGTGGCATATCGACAACCAGATAATCCAATTCTCCCCAGGCCGTTTCATTTAACAATTGAGTTAATGCCTGTGATGCCATTGGACCACGCCAGACCGTCGCATCGTCCTCAGCCACTAAAAAACCAATAGACATGGCTTTTATGCCATCTTTTTCAAATGGTTTTAGCGTATTTTCGTCCAGTGCCTCTGGCTGTTGCCCACTCAATCCCAGCAAAGAAGGGATGGAGGGACCATAAATATCCGCATCCAGAATGCCCACCTGTGCCCCTTGAGAAGCAAGTCCTGCTGCCAGATTTACGGCCGTGGTCGATTTGCCAACGCCGCCTTTTCCTGATGCGACCAAAACAATGTGTTTAATTTGTTTAAACTGAGCCACACCGGCGATTTCACTTTGGCATTTCACGCGGACATCCGCATTCAAAGATTCACTCAGGTGAGAAGAGAGCACAGCTCCCTGCCCTGATGCGGCAAAAGGCAATTTGAGTGTAACTTGCCAGGACATTTTTTCCGCTTTATCGGGTGAAATATCCGTAATCCACTGCGTATCAATGCCCATAGGAAAAATCGCGCTACGATAGTGTTGCAGATGAGTTTTAATCTGTTCTTTTATGGGGTCCTTCCTGGTAAATAGTTTTTCAATACCAAACATACAAATAAAACGCCTTGAGGTGATGAAATGGGCGCAGGAATTATGTAACATTCACTTCATTAAAACCAGTCAAATTCGCGTCTGCTGGGATTTCCCCAGCCGTTCTGGTCAGTCTTTTATCACAACAGACTGGCTGACCGGGCCGAAGTTTTTGCTCTCTGTATCGATAAGCACCGTGCATGATGCCAGGCGCCAGATCTACAGAGCCAAACTGAGCCGCTCTATTTTCACGGAATAACTATGACAAAGAGAAAAATTCTCATAACAAGTGCACTGCCTTATGCTAACGGACCGACTCACCTGGGTCACCTGTTGGAGTACATTCAAACCGACATCTGGGCTCGTTTCCAGAAGCAGCAAGGCCATGAGGCTTATTATGTCTGTGCAGATGACGCTCACGGCACACCTATAATGCTGAACGCCCAAAAACAAGGCATCACGCCAGAAGAAATGGTTCAGCAAGTCAGCATTGAAAGACAGCGTGACTTTGCCGACTTTAATATTGAGTTTGACAACTATCACAGCACCCACAGTGACGAAAACCGTGAGCTGAGTGAGTTGATTTATACTCGCCTGAATGACAAAGGGCACATTAAGAAGCGTACCATCTCTCAACTGTTTGACCCTGAAAAAAGTATTTTTCTGCCCGATCGATTTGTTACGGGTACTTGCCCAAACTGTAAAGCCGAAGAACAAAACGGAGACAGCTGTGACGCCTGTGGCGCAACGTACAGCCCAACCGAGCTGATTGAACCAAAGTCAGCAATGTCTGGGGCAACACCTGTTCTCAAAGATTCTGAACACTTTTTCTTTGACTTGCCTGCTTTCGAAGACATGCTAAAAACCTGGCTTCGCTCTGGCAGTTTGCAAGCTGAGATGGCCAATAAACTGGATGAATGGTTTGCAGATGGTCTGCAACAGTGGGATATCAGTCGTGATGCGCCTTACTTCGGCTTTGAAATCCCGGGCGCACCAGGAAAATACTTTTACGTATGGCTGGATGCACCTATTGGTTACATGGCCAGCTTCAAAAACCTCTGTGACAAACAGGGCCTTAACTTTGACGAGTTCTGGGCTGAGGGGTCTGATGCCGAGCTATATCATTTCATTGGTAAAGACATCATCTACTTCCACAGTCTGTTCTGGCCAGCAATGCTCGACGGCGCTAACTTCAGAAAGCCAAATAATGTATTTGCGCACGGTTTTGTCACTGTAAACGGCGCTAAAATGTCTAAGTCTAAGGGGACTTTCGTTAAAGCACGTACTTACCTGGAACATTTGGACCCTGAATATCTGCGTTACTATTATGCTGCTAAACTGAACAGCGGTGTAACAGACCTGGATCTGAATCTGGAAGATTTCGCGCAACGCGTGAACTCAGATCTGGTCGGTAAGGTTGTCAATATCGCCAGCCGCTGTGCGGGCTTCATTACTAAAAAGTTCGGCGGTAAGCTAAGCAATACGGTGATGGATGAAGCACTGTTAAGCAGCTTTGTGGCTGCCAAAGGCAGCATTGCCGGTCACTATGAAAACCGCGAATACAGCCGTGCTGTGCGTGAGATCATGACACTTGCCGACAAGGCTAACCAGTTCATCGACGCGGAAGCCCCCTGGGTACTTGCTAAGAATGAAGACACACTGGAACGTGCACACCAGGTATGCTCAATGGGTCTGAACCTGTTCCGTGTATTGTTGACTTACCTTAAGCCTATCCTGCCTGGTATGGCTAAGAATGTAGAAACCTTCTTGAACACTGAATTGAGCTGGGAAGGCCTGGAAACGGCGCTTGTCGACCATGAAATCAACAAGTTTAAAGCCCTGATGCAACGTGTTGAACTGGACAAAGTCAATGCAATGGTAGACGCGTCAAAAGAAAGCCTGGAGAAAAAAGTCGGCGGGCAAAGTGCACAACCAGCTGCTGACAGCCCTTTGGCTAAAGAGCCGATTGCTGACGAAATCGAGTTCGATGATTTTGCTAAAGTTGACCTGCGTGTGGCTAAAATCGCCAATGCAGAGCACGTTGAAGGCGCAGACAAGCTCCTGAAGTTGACACTGGACTTAGGTGGAGAGACCCGCCAGGTCTTTGCCGGTATCAAATCGGCCTATGCTCCGGAAGATCTGATCGGC
Source organism: Pseudoalteromonas sp. XMcav2-N (assembly GCF_024124545.1). Classification (GTDB taxonomy): domain Bacteria; phylum Pseudomonadota; class Gammaproteobacteria; order Enterobacterales; family Alteromonadaceae; genus Pseudoalteromonas. The sequence goes on along the minus strand of NZ_JAMXSF010000005.1, from coordinate 110,301 downwards.
AAACTGACAGTCATGGTTGCCAATCTGAAGCCTCGTAAAATGCGCTTTGGTATGTCAGAAGGCATGGTATTGGCTGCTGGCCCTGGCGGAAAAGAGATCTATATCCTCAATCCAGACGAAGGCTCACAGCCTGGCATGCGCGTGATGTGATCAGCGCTGCTATTAAGCTAGATTGAACAAACGGGCCATCAGGCCCGTTTTTGTTTCGGTTAAACTGTTTACAGCTCCTGTGACAACTGGTCACGCACTACCATCAGAGCATAGCCCAGCAGATTAAGCCCCTGCCACTTCTGAGGCACACTTGCAAATTCATGGTCCTCCGCCAGACCTATCCCCCAAATCTTATCAACCGGACTCGCCTCAACCAAAACGCTCTTGTTTGTTGAGAGCAAGAACGTCTTCAGTTCTGGGTTTTGACCAAACTTCAGCAGGTTTGCACTGATAACAATGTTGAACCGCTTTGCATTCCAAGTGGCTTCATCAAAACCGCTTACTTCACGACCTAGTTTTTTGACCTCACTGGGGTGGTCACAGTGCAAAATGCGTGAAGCTATGTCAGCATTCTCAAACAGCATTGCTTTGTGATACATCATGTAATGCTCAGCGGTTTTGAATACTAACCCGTGCTGCTCAAAACGTGCCGGATACCATTGACTGAAACAGGACTTAGAGACGCCTGACTTAGGTTTTTGATGACCCCAGAAAAGGATAAAGTTTGTTTTTGTTGATTTCGCAATGTATTCGAGTAATTGCGCGTTACTGCTTATTACCACAAAGACTTCCTATGTATAATGTGTCTCACTCATGCTCGGAGGCTATTCACTGCCTCTGTGCACCTGATTGCTCACGAAGTTAATGCGTGTGCCATAATGAATTTCTGTCCGTCCATTGCAACGACACTAAACCCATGAGATTCATATAATTTCACCAGATGAGCCTCACAGCGAAGATGCAGTGCAGGCAACTTGAGCTTGGCTGCCTTGGCAATCGCAAACTCAATCAAAGCCGTTGAGATGCCTTTGCCACGATGTTCAGTCGGCACATATACGCCGTCTAGCCAATGTAGATTGCCAGAATAATGTGAATCGATTTGCTGTTTAATTTCGCCCGCACCAACCAACTCATTGTCAATATATGCAGCAAACCCTGTGCGCGAATCAGATGACGATATTTTATCAACCACACTCTGTACTGTGGCATGAGGGTCTTTACTGTCCCATTGCTGGTAATACCAATTGGCGATGACCTCAATGTCTGAGTGGTCGTTCGTTATGTCTGAGACTTTCATTTGAACTGTCCTGGATGATTGTTATTGTTCTTAATTCCATTGCACGTTCAACGCTTCTTATTCCGTTGGAGTGCGCGCATAATACAAAGGTTTGAAATTACCCAAGGCACCGCAAAGCCCTGATCTAGCAATTTGTCGGGCGCATTGTACAACAATTTGGTCCAGTGTACTTATTACGTTTCACCTTGCGCAAAGACCGAGCTAAAGCTCGACTTTGCACGATAAAGCGTTCGGCGAGCTGCGAAGCGTTGCTTCGGTCTCAGGAAAGTACCAGTGGACACATATCCCTATGGAGGGCTCCCGGCTTTTCATCCATGAAAAGCGTTCGGCGAGCTGCGAAGCGTTGCTTCGGTCTCGCCTCACCCAACCATTTCTTCGCCTTTGGCGGGGTTGTATGGGACTTTGATGCTGATTTCAATTCCTTGCCCTGGGGTTGATTTTGCGGTGATTTCACCTTTGAGCAGTTGTGTCACCAGGTTATACACTATATGCATGCCCAGACCGCAGCCGCCCTGACTTCTTTTTGTCGTAACAAACGGATCGAACAGGGTCTTTAATCCCTCTTTTGACATCCCAACCCCATCATCGCGGTATACGAGTAACCAGTGCTCTCCAAGCATACTGGTTGATACATCGACCATACCCTTTTGTTGTTTTTCAAAGCCATGGATCATTGAGTTGTTAAATAAGTTTGTCATTATCTGATAAATGGCGCCTGGGTAGGTATTGACCAACATGTCGGCATCACCCGCAATAGACAAGGTAATCTCTTTACCTTTACTCAGCGGCAAAAGAGAGCTAAAAACGTCTTCGATATAATCTTTGACGTTAATATCCCGCTCCACTTCGCTAGACTGGTCAACGGCGACCTGCTTAAAGTTGCTGATCAGCATTTGAGCTCTATCGAGATTACGCAGGATCAGCCTGTATCCTTCCTCCTGCTCTGAATTGGAGCGCTCCAGATCGGCCTGACGTAATTGCTTTTTCTGAAGCTTTTCATTGATGTTGTGTAAGCATTCCTGATTGTAAGTCAACGCGGTAATTGCCACGCCAAGCGGCGTATTAATCTCATGTGCAATCCCTGCCACCACATTGCCCAGTGACGCCATTTTTTCACTTTCAATCAGTTCCTGCTGAGTGCGCTTAAGCTCCATCATTGCCTGTTCAAGCTTTTGGTTCTTTTTGTAGAGTTCGTCTGTTCGCATTGCCACTTTAATTTCCAGTTGTTCATTGAGCGTCTGCAATGCATTCTGGTGCGCCTTCAGCTCTGCTATGTCTTTCAACGCGCCGACAATACGTTGTGGTCGGCCGTGGTGGTCGCGACTAACCACTTTTCCTCGCTCTAATACCCAGCTCCATTGGTCTTTTAGTGTTTTTACCCGCATCGCGATTTCATAGGTGTCTTGCTCACCCTCGAGACAGGCTTCTATTTTCTCTTCCCAGGCAATGCAGTCCTTTGGATGGACAAACTGGTCTATGTCCTCAACAGCCATAGTCGCCTGATTCCTGCCATAATCGATGCGTGGCTTAACGCAGTAGCGATAGACTTTCTTGTCCTCAAGGTGCCAGTCCCATAACTCATCACCGCTGGCCCACAAGCTCAGTTCAAGGCGCTGTTGCAGCTCATTCATCACCCGATTGTCATTCACCACCTGGCGGAAGCGCGCCTGCCGCTGCCTCAGCCACAAGGCAAAGCTCAACGTCAGTGCAACAACGTAAAACGTCTTGGAATACCAGTCCCACCACCAGGGCGCTTTAATACGTATGGTGAAGCGATGAACAGGCGACTTTTGATTAAAACGATTAACTGTGTATGTTTGTACCTGATAGTTCCCAGGTTCCAGTTTCAGCAGATTGATTTGCCTGACCCCATCAGCCAGTTTCAGCCACTGATCGCTCAGGCCAACGATACGATAAAAGAAGTTCAAGCGTTCGGAGCCGTAGTCCAAACTGGAATAGTGCAAAGAGATGATGTCCTGATCATAATTCAGAGACAGTTTCTCTGTAAGTTCGGGTGCCAGAGTCAGCTCACTGCTGGCCTCAGGGTGCAATACTTCTCCAAGCAACTCGATATTAGAGATTAACAGGGGTCGGATCCCAAACGCGATACGGATTTGCTCCGGGTAAAATTGATTGAACCCTTTTGCTCCGCCAATAAAGACCCTGCCATCGGGTGCCAGCCAGGCAGCATTATAATTGAATTCGTTATCCTGCACGCCATCAACAACCAGAAAGTTATCGATATTGTGGTCATGTATATTGACCCGACTCAGGCCACCACTGGTGCCAAGCCAGACATGTTGTTGCTGATCAAATACCATGGCCCAGATTGCTTCATTGGCGAGCCCGCCGGCTATTTTTAACACTTTTTCGACTTCAAACTGCTTGTTCAGGATACTGATGCCTGATTCACTGGCGACCCAGATTGCGCCAAGTGTGTCGCGCGCCAGCATAAAGACAATATCTGATGCCAAACCATTATTTGTGGTCAGCGATTTAATAGTCAGTCCGTCATAGTGGAACAGACCATCGCCCACGCTACCAAAGTAAAAGCCATCACCATCGATCAGAACCGACGACACATGATTTGGTGCTGAAACCGATGAAGCAAAAAATGGCAGGAGTTTTTTCTGGTGCTCATCATAATAAAGCAGGCCTAATGTGCGTGAGCTCAATAAAACCTGCTGCTTAAATACTGTGATGTCGTTAAAACTCAATTCCGGACCATTACCGAAATCAGGTGTAAAGTGCATCACCTCGCCATTGGTGAGGTTGATCCTGGCCACACCAGCACCGCGTGAAGTCAGCCACACGTGTTCATTTACAACCAGCACTTTAGTAATAAAGCTGTTGGAAAAGGTGGCAAGCTTAGGGTAAATCTGCTCCGCTTTAATAAACTGTTGCTGTTGGAAAATATAAACCCCGCTGGACGTCGCAACCCACAAGCGATCTGATGCATCCAAAGCAAAGCTGCGGACATCCGAATTTGCCAGAGGTGCACTTGGGTAATTGTATTCCCCCACATGGCCAAAAGTTTCACTGAGCTGACTGATGAAGTGCAGGCCCCGGGTTTCTGTTCCAATCCACAAATCGCTATTGCTGTCTCTGAAAACTGAAAGGATGCTGCTGTCCTGTAACCCTGACTTATTATTGCCCCGTTTATACCAGCGTTTTTTTATCTCACCTTTCATGTTAAGCAGATATACGCCGTGGCTGGTGGCAACAAATAACTCCCCTGCTGACGCAAAAACTGAATGTAATACCAGCTTTAAATCCGATGCAATGGCGCTTTGCCACAAGGCGCGCTCAAACAGAGTGTCATAAACTGTTAACTTATTATCTTTGCCAATTAAAAATGCCCGCTCACCACTGATCATCAGCGACTTAAAATCACCCGCTAACAATAGTGTCGTCATATCTGTCTGGCGATTGTTAACCACCAGACCCTCATCAGACAGGTAATAAACCAAATTTTTGTATACCGTTACATATCGAATAAAGTCGCCTTTCAATGCCAATTCTTGCGGTAACAGCGTTGCTTTATCTATTACATAGTAAAAACCGTCTTCTGTAGTGACAGAGATTGCGCTGCCCTGACAACCAATAGACTGCACCCGATCAGAGGGGATCAAAGGACTGAAATCACTTAAAAAGCTCTGAAACCGACCCGTGACGGTATGATAAACGCTGAGTCCAGTGCTGGTACCAATCCATAGTGACTCGCCGCTATGGCACAGCGCAGTGATAAAAGCCCCGGCCAATGAAAATGGATCCTGCTGACGGCTGGTAAACTGCTTAAATGAATGGCCATCAAAGCGGTTGAGGCCCGCTTGTGTACCAATCCAGATATAACCAAGCTGGTCTTCTTCAATCGCAGTAATACTGACCTGACTGAGACCTGATTCATAATCATAGTGACGCATCACCTGCGCCGTATCAGAAAATATGGGAACGGCCAGTACAGGAGCAGAATATAACCAGCTCACCACCAGGATCAGGAAACTCACGCTAAGTTTTGTGTGTTTTATATGCTGTTGCTGATACAACCCTATCACCTTTTGCGCAGGCTCTTTGTTGTAACTATAGCAAAACTTTACAATCCAGCTGAGATGTCGGGTATTGGATTAACAGCGCGCGTCATCGTGTTCAGATAACGCAAACTCAGTCACCTCTCCATCTGAGCGCAGTAATCGATAGCGGCTCAGTCTGCCCTGTTGTAACTCAACCAGACTGATAGCAGATGCACTCACTAAGTAACGTTTGCCAACACTGTTACTGTGATGTTTTCGTACCGACAACTGCCAGCGCTTAGTAAACAGGTTAAACGGACTCCAGGGGGCAAAAAGCCAGGTATCCAGTTTTTCTAGTATATGCAGCAGGCGCTTTGGGAATTCATTTTTTATGCCTGAAGAGGTAAGTTGCCAGATCCGGTTATCGTGCCGGCCAAAACGGGCCGCGACTGAAAAGCAGAATGAGTAATGCACATCACCAGATAGAATAATGGTCTCACTAGGTGTATCTTCGCGCTTGAAAATATCGATCAGTTTTTTCGCAGCGCCCTCATGCGCCATCCAGTTCTCAACGTCCACCACCAGAGGGTGACCACATGCGTTGAAGACTGCCTGTATTGTTTCTATCGCTTTGACGCCAAATACCGGTGCAGGGCTCACCAACAAGACAGAATCCTGGTTCAGCATTTGCTCCTGCAATTCCATGAGGGTTTCCCAGTCCATGAGGCCACTGGGTTCATTGAAATCCTGCTCATTGCGCCAGCGATGGGTACGCGTATCCAACACCACTACTTTTGGCTGTGTGTCGAGGCAATAATGCCACTGTGTAAAACGGTGCAGGGCCTTGTCGAAGCTGGTTAGCGCCCATTTGTGATGGGCTGTAAGACATTGGGTAAACCCATCGATCAACTTACCCGTCGCGCATAAGGCATCATTACCCAACCCCTGGAACAACCAATATGCTATCAGGCCATTGGCTATGATCCGTCGACTTGCCGGAGAATTGGCAATATTTTGTTCCCATCTCGCAGTCAGGTTCCAGTCGTCTGTCACATCATGATCGTCAAACATCATCAATGTTGAAACGTTAGCAAACAACCGCTGGGCCGCCGGTAAGGTTTCAATGAAGCCCAGTAAAGCGCGCTTATCCGCAGCAAATTCAAGTGCCTGGTTATGGCTCAGAGCGTGTCCATGCAACTGCGACAAATCGACCAACTGCCAGGCCTGATAACTAAAGTTAAGCAGGTAGCAGGCAATAAATTCCTCAAGCGTAATCAGGTGATTGCCAGCTTTAACGCTGGAGAAGTGCACCTCATCTTTTTTAAGCCAGTGACCCAAGGTCCATTTACTGCGCTCCTGCCAGGGCGTTTTCGGTAACCAGTGATGACGTTGATAGAGCTGCTGCTGCAAAGACTCTGGCAAAGTCAGTGCAACATTGTCCTCAGGATAAATATCGAGTAGCGAGATCAGCCTGTGTGCGGCCATAAGCATCGGACCCGCCACATCATCCGCATAAATCTGATCTCCGGACATTAATAACAATGAGGGGCGTTTTGTCTTGTCATGTAACGTCTGGCGTAGATAATCATCGGCAGTTGCCAAGCTGTCCTGGCTGTGGTGATGAGGATTGCGGCACGAGCCGTGAAGCACGCTATGAATGGTCTCGGGCACCACAAGCTGAGGGAAGTCAGTGTAGCTGAGCGCACTTAGGTCCAACCAACGTCCGCCCGCTTTGATGCGATAACCCAGGTTGGTATCGCATTTAAAATGACCGTGATTCGGGGTGATCAGTAAATAGCACAGGTATAAGTAGGTACCCAACCTGATGTCGCTTTGCTCAACTGATACCTCAACCCCGTCTATTTCAAGCTCGAATTGTGGCGCTGCAGTGGTAACAAACTGCAGGCAAATTTGTTTAGGCTCTGCCCGGCGCACCATTGGACCGAGCAATAGATAAGGTAAATCAGAATCGTTAGCTGGCATTACCGCGCTGAGCCAGGCCAAACAAACGGTAGAAATTCTCCGTTGTGGCGCTGGCTAACTCCTTGTAGCTAATCCCTTTTAAATCTGCGATAAAATAGGCAACATCCTGCACATAGGCGGGTTGGTTGGTTTTACCACGATGTGGCACAGGCGCCAGATAAGGGGAGTCTGTTTCAATTAACAGCCTGTCCAGAGGCAAACGCCTCACAACATCTTGTAGCTCAGTGGCATTTTTAAAAGTAACAATCCCAGAGATAGAAATATAGAACCCCATATCAATGGCCTGTTTTGCCATATCCCAGCTCTCTGTGAAGCAGTGCAATACACCACCACACTGTTGTGCCTGATGAGCTCGCATAATATCCAAAGTATCTTGCCTGGCATCACGGGTATGAATTATCAGTGGTTTGTTAAGCTCGTTGGCAATATCAATATGCTGTGCAAAGCTGTCTCTTTGCACCTGATGTGTGTCTTTTGAATAATAATAATCCAACCCCGTCTCGCCGATTGCAACGACCTTAGGGTGCTGAGCCAACTGTTTCAATAGCTCTGGGTCAAGCGCGTCGTCCTGATTGAGTGGATGTACACCACAAGATGCTGACACATCCTCAAACGGTAGAATTTTTTCAAGCATGGCCGGAAACTGAGCCAGGGTGACGCTTACACATAAAAAGTGTTCAACCTGCTTAGCTCTGGCCTCTGTGAGGATCTCAGGTAACGCTTTACCCAGTTTATCAAAGTCCAGTCTGTCAAGATGACAATGAGAATCTACAATCATAACTGCTCTTACATGGTGTAGGTGGGCTTGCCGGAGTTCAGCATAGTGCCCAGCATTTTTACTATTTTATCGTTCAGTAATTCGTCTTCTGCCTCAAACCCAACACCTATCCCGGGCGGGTTTGAATTTTGCGCACCTTGTGGTGTGATCCAGACAACCTTGCCGGTTACCACATCCTCTTCAAGTGCATCAGGCAAGGTAATTCGTAGCGTTATCGCCTGCCCCATTTCATAACGACTATTGGTTTGCACAAACAGACCGCCGCTTTTTTGGTATGGCATGTAACTGCGATATAGTTCGTCGTTGTCTTCAAAATCGACTAGTAATTCTTGCACCTTGACTCCTATCTTAAGGTTTGCTGCAACTGATAGCATAATCGTGACAGACTCAGGGACAAGTTTAAGCCTAACACAGTATGTTGGTCTACTGAAAACCGCCTCACTATCGCAATGGCAGCCTGTGCTTTACTAAAATCCAACTGCCCTGTCACAATCTGATTGTTGATGGCAGCCAGTGCAAAACCGCAAAATACCTTTACCAGGCTCACATCAGCTTGCAGTGTTTTTGCCAGTGTATCGCTATCAACCCCCTCACTTAGGCGCTGTGCGGTTTGCCACAAATAATCGATATCCTTGAGTTGCTGCGTCTGTGACCACTTTTGTAATAATAGCGGCTGCGACATAAAATTGCTGACCCAGGGGAATTGGCTGGAGTGAATCCCCTGTTGTGCAAGCCACGCTTCGACCGCGTTACCATCAACCACACCCACATTCAACTTGTTACAGCGGCTCAAAACCGTCGCGGACACACGTGCTCTGTCATTACACAACAGCAGTAAGTACCGACCCTTAGCGGGCTCTTCAAGCGTTTTTAACAGTGCATTGGCAGCCGACTCTGTGAGCTTTTCAACCCCATCGATAACAACAACTTTATTTCCTCCCTGCTGAGCTGAGTGAAATATAAACTCATTCAAGCCTCGAATAGCATCAACACTAATGCTCTGCGTTTCTGCCGTTATCAGTAGTTTGTCCGGGTGATTGTCAGCCTCAATAAGCAAGCAGCTTTTGCATTGCCCACAAGAGTAAAGCGACGTGCCTGCGTGTTTGCATAGCAGCGCTGCTGCAAGTGACTGGGCCAGCTCAAGCTTTCCGACACCAACCATACCATATAATAATTGAGCATGATGAAAACGCTGTTGTTGGTAGCTCGTCTGTAATTGAGTAAATACCGGTTCTAGCCATGGGTACATATAATAGCACCAGTTAATTGTTGTCGTTTTGTTGACGACTGGCCGCTACCACTGAATCCACGACTTCCAAACACGCCTGTAGCACAGCCTGCTTATCTTCCGACGCATCAATCACGCTGAACCGTGCTGGCTCAGCTTGGGCCTGGGCCAGATAACCTTGCCGTGCACGGTGCAAAAACTCCATTTTTTCATCTTCCATACGATCTAGCCCTTCGCCACGTTGACTTACGCGTGTTAAGCCAAGTTCAGGATCTAAATCCAAAATGATATTCATGTCGGGTTTGAAGCCACCCAGCGCCAATTCGTTAATCGTCGTGATAGTCTTGAGATCGATGCCTCGCGCATAATGTTGAAAACTGAACGTCGCAGCGTCAAAACGATCGGAGATCACAACCTTCCCCGCTTCTAGTGCCGGAAGGATCTTTTCTTGGACATGCTGAGCCCGTGCCGCACCGAACAGCATAAGCTCAGTGACAGAACCCATTTCAGGTGTACTGGGATCCAAAATAACAGTACGGATCTTCTCACCTATTGGCGTACCGCCCGGTTCACGAGTCAGTACAACATCAAAACCCTGTTGCTCAAGATAATCGGCAATGCCCTGAATCACGGTTGTTTTGCCTGCTCCATTACTGCCATCACAAACCAACATAAAACCTTTATTCATACACACTCTCTGCAGTACCACTGAGTACCGAATACAATTATCTGAAAATGAGCGTCATTATATCCGTTTCACGCCATCATCAGTAGGATTAATTCGTTGAATAGTGTACCGTTTACTGCATCAATCGATTTTCGCAAGGAAAAATGATGCAAATTGATCTTCATCACGCCATGACCTGGGTTGTGGCAAGAGACGCAGGCTTCTCACCGGCTCAGGCCAATACCATTGCGCATGCAGCCCAATATGTAGACGACGCCACTAACTATGGGCACATTGAGTTTGACAATGGCGCCGCTTATGAGCGAATAGCAACTGCACACAAAATGCTTGAGTATCGTAATCTGGACAGCCTAAAAAATATGAAAGTCTGGGTGCCATTTCATTTTTTGCCGGGTAACGGCGGCTTACCGGCAGGCGAAAACCCGAGTGGCAGCTTTATCCAGAAACTGGTGTGTCGTCCACACTCACATGTCGCAAAAGACATGATTGCAGAGGTACTGGCTGATAAAGACCGCCCTTATTCATTACACCGACTGGGCATCACTGCCCATGTGTTTATTGATACCTGGGGACACAAGGGCTTTGCAGGCGTTGACCATCCGGTAAACCATGTACGCGATATCACAGACCATAATGGCCAGATACACCACAGCCTGATAGATAAGGTCACCAATTATTTCGCCAATATTTTGCAAGACAATATTCCAAGCCTTGGTCATGGTCAGGCGCTCTCACACCCCGACCTGCCCCATCAGCACTGGTCTTATACAAACGGTCTGGGTGAACACATTGAACGCAACAACCCCAGTGACTTTTTGCAGGCGGCAGACGAGCTGTGTAAGGTTTTTCAAACTTATCTGGTAAAGCCTATCACCGGGCTCTCACCACAAGTACGAAACGAAATTGCACAGTGTTTTGACCAGTTTGTCAGCGATAATGGAGAAACGCGTCACCACCAGTGGCTGGATGCTATTGCAAACGACCGCTTTGGTCTGGGTGCCTACCAACTCAGCTATATCGCAAAAGGCCATGGCTCATGGAAGCATCAGGCACTTGGAACAACGTTAGAAACGGGAGATGAGCACTGCTACCAGTATCACCCGGGATTTCTTAATTCTGACTGGAAACATTTTCATGATGCGGCAAAGAAACACCGCCAGAGCATCATAGTGGATATTCTGCCCAGATATGGCATTTGTGTCAGCTAGATAAGGGTCACCGCGACCCAAGTTGATCGCGGTGAAATACCCGTTTATTCAGGCTTAAGCGTGACGGCCTGATCTTTAACACCCGCGTAAAAAACCACTATCTGTGCAGCCTCTTTACCAACATTTTTGCCCCAGTGCCAGGTATTGAGTACTTCGACTATGGTATCGCCGGCCTTGATATGTAAGGTCTCACCGGTTTCTGTCTCAACCATTAGCTCACCTTGTATCATCAAACCAGCATTAATATAAGGGTGCTTGTGGATAGGTAAGGTCTGTCCGGCCGGAATGGTAAAGCGCATGATCCGTACTTCTGGCTGGCCTTTTGGATAGGCAGGCAGGGTTGCGCCGTTCCAGCTCTGTTGCTGTTTTGTCAGGGTTTCTACTTTTATCTGCTCGGCGCTATGCGCTTGTTCCGCGCTGATACCCGCAAAACTCAACAGTAAAAAAGCAGGTAAAGTAAAAAGGGTGCAGTGCATGTTGGTTTATCCTTGTAAGTTTTTTGTATCCTAATACGACAATGTGACTTAATTGTGGAGCCCTGTCATCGCCAAAATATCCCGCTGCGCAGACAAGCGTAGTTCAACGTCACACTGATCGGGTAACGTCTTCAGCCCCCATTGAGTCAGACGCTGAAAAAACTGCACAAAGTGTGTAACCTCTTGCTCTGACATACGGCGTGACTGCGTCCCTGACAAGCGCAATTTTTGTTCTTGCTCAAGGCGCCAGCGGGCAACATGCGAAAAGTCCCCGGCATTGAGAAATATGAGTTTATCAAGCTGTGCAAACAAGGGCTGGTAATCTGCTTTAAGAAAGTGGTTCACAGAATGACGATAACGGCCATCAGGATCCTGTTCCTGCTCCAGCTGATTAATCGGGCAAGTCAGGCTTTGTTCCGGCAGCTCTTTTATGCCCAGACACCAGCCTTCAAAAATCAGCACGTCCAGGCTATCGCAGTGTTGCCAGTGCGCAGACGAAAATGGCTCGTCCATAGATTTATCAAACCGGGGCAATGTCAAAGGCTGTTGCGCCCGAAACCGCGCTAGTACCTCAACTGCCAGGGCGGTGTCGTGAGTCCCCGGTACACCCCGGGTCTGAAACAACGGGTGTATATCATCAGCGCGTTTTGCCCGCTCGGCCTGGCTCAGATAGAAATCGTCCAGTGACACACAATCAACGCGCAATCCCTTTTGAGCAAGTGCGGCTTTTAAGTAGCCAGCCAGTGTCGATTTACCACTCCCCTGTGAGCCGCTGATCCCCAGGCATAAAGGTGAATTTTGCTTAGCTTGCTCCGCCAGCCACTTAGAAACGGGGCCAAGTAACTGAACATACTGCGCATCAAGCTTGTGCGCCTCACAAAACCGACGCTGCCAGGGCGCCATTACAAAAGACTCTGCCATACCTGTCGGGCTAGGTGTTCAGCTCATACTTATAGCCAGCACCATATATAGAGTGAATGAATTCGCTATCCGGTGAGAGTTGGGAGAGCTTCTTGCGAATTTTTTTAATATGGCTGTCAATCGTACGATCGCTGACGATCCGATCATCGTCATAGATACAATCCATCAGTCTTGAGCGATTGTAAATGCGCCCGGGATGTGCGACTAAGGTTTGCAGTAAAACAAACTCCACCTGAGTGAGCTCTACAGAGCTGTTCTGATAGGTGACAAATAGCGTGTTTTCATCCAGTGCCAGTTGCTCAGTCTGGAGGGGATTTGCCCCTACCCGGCGCAAAATTGCTTTAACGCGAGCAACCACCTCACGTGGGCTATAAGGTTTGCAAACATAATCGTCCGCGCCCACTTCAAGTCCAAGTAACCGATCGATTTCTTCCACCTTAGCGGTAGTCATAATAATGGGAACCATAGAATGGCGCCTCACCTCACGACAAATCACGATACCATCAACATTAGGTAGCATAAGATCAAGCAGAATAATATCTGGTTTAAAGGTGTCAACGGCATTCAGAGCCTCGGCGCCATCATGAACCATATGCAACTCATAGCCAGCCTGAGTGACATACTTACCTAAAATGGTTGCAAGCTTTTTTTCGTCTTCAATGATTAGTACTTTATGCATTTTCAGCGTTCACTTTCACCTTGGGTCTTCTACTTCCCAAAACTAAGTGAAATGGCTTGAATTTACAACCCTTTTAGGAAAAGCGCATCACCACAGCCAGACCGCCAAGCTCACTTTGTTGGGCCGAGATTGTACCGTTATGCGCCTGAACTATGCTGGTACAAATCGCTAGCCCAAGGCCCGAACCACCTGACACACGATCTCTTGCCTGTTTGACCCGGTACAAGCGGTCAAAGAGTTTATCTAACAACTCGGGCTCTACTCCGGGTGAGCTGTCTTGCCAGACGATTTCAGTTTGCTCTCCCTGTTTTTTAATCGTCACCTGGATCTGACCGGGACTGTGTTGCGCAGAATCGGTGTAACGCAATGTATTTTGCATCAGATTGCTAAATAACTGAGTCATCCGCCTGTCATCACACTCCATAAGCAACGACTTATCTCCGTCCAGCTGCCACTTAAAATGTTGATTCGTCAACTGAGCCTGATGATTACCGAATGTCTGTTCAACGATATCGCCCAAACAATGTGGTGACATCTGATAGCTCAGAGATCCTCTGTCCGACATAGATAACTGATGCAAATCATCAACCAGCTGAGTCAAACGACTTATCTCTTCATGTAAAGAGTGAAGCTGCTCAGGGTTAGTTTCTATGACCCCATCAATCATCCCTTCCAGTTCAGCTTTAAACACAGCGATGGGTGTACGCAGCTCGTGAGAAATGTCGGCGATCCACTGCTGTCTTGCCTGCTGGTTTTCCCGCAGGGTTTCTGACAGGGTATTCAAATCCCGAGCCAGCATACCCAACTCGTCGTTGCTATCCGTGCTCAGGTTACTCTGATAGTCCCCTCTTGCCAGGCTCTGTGCCGCCCGACGCAGCGCCAGTACAGGCGCAACCAGAAAGTGACTGAATGGTATAGCCAGTAAGCTCGATGCGATCAGGGCTACAATGGCGATATACATAAACCAATTTTTTTGTCGCTCGGCAAATAAACTGTCAAAACGATTACTCATAACCAGGCCATCTTCAAGGCCAACGTACCCCAGTAGGGGCGACGCAGGAGAATCTGACTGGTGAACAGGCTCCCACAAGGTCGTTCTAGTTGTCGTCAGTGAGCCAATAACCTGCTCACCGGCTGCGTTTTTATACACTAAACGACCACTTCCATTGTCTCCATACCCTCTGGGAGGCGGCCTGCGTCTTTTTGGCGGGTATGCACTTCGTTCTCCTCTGGGTGGACGCTCAGCACCAGGTTGCGGACGTCTGTCAGATTGATACTGTGTCTGAGGGCGAAGCTCATCACCCCTCTCCCGACCTATGCGCTCCTCTGTCGGGCCTCTGTTAGAATGTTCTGGTCGTCTGCGAGGCTGTCGCATAGACGGGCTGTCGTAACTGTCATAAGAGGGATTCGCACCGTCCGATGTCGTTCTAACGGCATGTCCCCGTACTTCTTGTACCAGCTGATGCCACGCCGGATGCCGATGATACACCCACTCCTCACCGTAACGGTCGTAATTTTCGCGAATAGTCGGCATCAGCGCAACGAGTCGTGCGCGGCTATTTTGCTGAATATAATCACGAAAACTCTTTTCAAAAGCCGCCTGATTAGCAAAGTAAATCGCCATGATCAATACGGTGTTGACCAACAGCAAAATAGCCAGCAGCTTGTGCCGTATTGTCAGTTTCATGGTGTAGTTACCCCTGTGAGCAGAATTCAAAACTTGTAAGACCAGATGCTAATCAGTATGTAAGGTCAATGTGCAAATAGTGTGGAAGTGGTGACAAAATTTACCAAAGCAGGGACACACCTGTGCGCCTGCTTTGTAAAGGCGGTCCGTCACATGCAACACGGGCCGATAGTTGGGCTACATAAGGATAGTTAATTAAACTGCACAATCTCGAGGCCCAGCATATAGCCTTCGCCTTCGGTGTTGTTGCCGCAGCGGATGACTTTGACATGAGCATTGAGAGGTGGAATGGAGCCACCGTGACTGTCGATAAATACGTCTAACATTTCATTGATTTCAATCGGCTCCTCAACAATGATCGACAAACCGGTAGCACTTAAGTCGTGGCAAGTGCCTTGCAGTTTATGACCCGTGGACAAGACCGTTAATTGTGCCTGGGTGTTGACCATCATGCGCATAAAGCGCCGCTTATCCTCATGTATCATGGCGTGCTCCACTCATTATTATCATTGCTTGCCTGCAAAAAATTACCTGGGAATAATTTGCACCATATTTTTTATTTTTTCCGATAAGGATTGCATTGAAAAGGGTTTAACCACGTAAGCATCACAGCCCGCATCAAAACCAGCTTGTTTCTCCTGCTCCGATTCCAGACCCGACACCATCAGTACGGGAATATCTCGGGTTTCAGGCGTGTTTTTTAGCATTCGACACGTATCGTATCCATCCAACCCAGGCATGCATACGTCGAGCAGTATCACATCCGGTGGATCAGCAATCGCATTAGACAAGCAGCTTTTACCTGATTCAGCGTAGCTAAATTTAAATGCGTCCGACAAAGCCATAGAGAGCATTTCAAAATTGAAATACTCATCATCAACCACTAAAACATGCGGCGTTTTCATCCTGCTCCCCTGTGTGGACATAGTCAATGCCGCTTCCTTTTCACAATCCAAAAATAGTTTCCTCTTAATAAGGTAATTGCCCTAATGCAAATTGCAAGTCAAAACACACTATTCGATCTCATTTAGCGCATTAGTGATGCGCTTTGCTGAAATCGGATAAGGTGTGCCTAGTGTTTGAGCAAATAAAGACACCCGAAGTTCCTGCTGCATCCAAAAAACTTCCTTCAGGGCTTCTGGCATTGGCAGCCCTTTTGGCTGCTTATTACACTTATCTGTGTATGCAGTTGCTACTTTTTCGAGTTCCAGCACACACAAACGGTCACGATTTGGATCGACCGGCAACTTCTCAAGACGTTTTTCAATCGCTTTCATATAACGCAATAGATCAGACAACTTGTGTGCACCATGCTGGCTAACAAAGCCTTTAAAGATCAGACTCTCTAACTGAGACTTGATATCCCCATGGGCAGTGATCATGGTCAGGTCAACGCGACCTTTCATGCGTTTATTCACACTATGTGCAATGCTCAGCACTTGTTCAACTGCTGAGGCAATGTCAACGACTTTATCTCCCAACTCAGCTCGGACATGCTCTTTGGCTTTTTCAAAGTCCTGCTCAGAGCGGATTGAGGTATAGTCACCAAGTAAAGCGTCCACCCCCGCAGCAGTACAATCGTCAATCAGGTCGTTAATTTTACCAAACGGATTAAAATACAGCCCCAGCTTTGCTTTATTCGGCAAATGCTGTTGTAAATATTTCACCGGTGAGGGCACGTTAAGCATCACCAGTCGACGTAAACCGAGGCGGTGCGCCTGTTGTGCCTTGAGCGGGTGGTCAAACAAGCTGATTGAGGTAGTTTGCTTATCGTCCACCAACGCCGGAAACGCTTTGATCTCGTAGCCGCCCTGCTTTTTGGTGTATTCCTCAGGCAGGTCACCAAACGACCACTGCGTCAGCCCCTCCTGCTCTATGCCCTCTTCTGCC
Organism: Pseudoalteromonas sp. XMcav2-N; assembly: GCF_024124545.1. Classification (GTDB taxonomy): domain Bacteria; phylum Pseudomonadota; class Gammaproteobacteria; order Enterobacterales; family Alteromonadaceae; genus Pseudoalteromonas. Next base: position 93,465 of record NZ_JAMXSF010000005.1, on the reverse strand, counting down.
ACTTTGGACAGCGTTTGCGTGACCTTGCCTTGTAATTTGGCTTTGAGTGCATCAAGGTCATAGCCATGCGCAATCACCTTATTGTGTTCATCCAGTACCTGAAACTGCATTTTTAAGTGCGATTCCAGTGCCCCGAGATCGAACGCCTCAGCGTCAACTTTCACGCCAGTCATGCGCAGTAAGCGATTTGCCAGCGCCTCCAGGAAGCCCCCTTGCATTGGCTCTATAGCAGCAAGCACCGCATCGGCGTAGTTTGGTGCCGGCACAAAGTTACGTCTCAGGCTCTTGGGTAAGCTCTTAATCAAGGAGCAAATCAATTCATGACGCAGTGCTGGTATATGCCAGTCAAAACCTTCATTCGCAACCTGATTGAGGAGCGGCAGGGGGATGTTTACGGTCACCCCATCAACAGGTTGACCGGGTTCAAAATGATAGCTCAATGGCAACATCAGATTACCCTGCTGCCACACGTCAGGATAATCCAGTGCCGTAATGTGTGACGCCTCGTGTTGCATCAGGGCATCCCGATCCATATGCAAAAAGCGTTTGTCGGTTTTTTTCTTGTCTTTCCACCAGTGGTTGAAAGCGGCACGATTATTTACATCGGCCGGGATCCGCTGCTCATAAAACGCCTGCATCATATGCTCATCGACCAGAATATCCCGGCGACGTGCTTTGTTTTCCAGATCCTGAATATCTTCTATCAGTGCCTGATTGTGTTTCAAAAAGACCTCATTTTGCCCCAATTGCTGCGCAACCAACGCTTCTTTAATAAAGAGTTCGCGACACAGCACAGGTTCAATCTGGCTGTAAACCGTACGCTTTTTGCCAACTATGATGAGGCCGTACAGGGTTTGCTGTTCAAAAGCGATGACACACCCCTGTTTCTTTTCCCAGTGTGGCTCACTGTAACTGCGCTTAACCAGATGTTCTGCCAGGGGCGCTATCCAGTTAACGTCAATCTTGGCATTGATGCGGGCATAGAGCTTGCTGGTTTCGACCAGCTCGGCTGCCATCACCCATTTCGGACTTTTCTTAAACAAACCAGACCCCGGGAATATATGGAACTGGCTGTTGCGCGCACCCTTATAGAATTTTTTCTCGTCTTTTTGACCTATGTGGCTCAGCATGCCGCTCAACAACGCCTGATGAATGGCTTCGAAGCTGGCATCATTACCCGAGCCTTTGAGGCCCATTTCTGTGCACACTGTTGTCAGCTGATAAACAATATCCTGCCATTCTCTGACGCGCATATAGGCTAAAAAGTCTTTCTGACATTGCTTTCTGAACTGACTGCGACTGAGCGCTTCCTGCTGCTCTTCCAGATACTGCCAGAGGTTCAGAAACGCCATAAAATCGGAGTCTGCATCTTCGAACCGGCCATGCTTTTCGTCCGCTGCGCCGCGCTTTTCCTGCGGCCGCTCTCTGGGATCCTGAATCGACAACGCCGCAGCGATAATGATCACCTCACGCAATGCCCCCAAAGGTGCTGATGCCAGTACCATGCGGGCCAGGCGCGGATCTATGGGTAAGCGGCTGAGCTTGCGTCCGGTCTGAGTCAGCGTGGTTTGCTCACGTCTGGCGGCAGGTTTAACAGCCCCCAGCTCTTCAAGCAAGGTAACACCATCTGTAATATTGCGGTTATCGGGTGCTTGCACAAACGGAAAACGCTTGATATCTCCCAGGCCCAGTGCCAGCATTTGCAAAATAACCGATGCCAGATTGGTGCGCAGGATTTCCGGATCGGTAAATTCCGGACGACCCAGGAAATCTTCTTCTGAGTACAAACGGATACAGACACCCGCAGCGACCCGGCCACAACGTCCCATACGCTGATTGGCACTGGCCTGTGAAACTGCTTCAATTGGCAATCTCTGAACTTTAGTACGGGCACTGTAGCGGCTGATCCGTGCAGTGCCCGGGTCAATTACATAACGGATCCCTGGTACGGTCAGAGAGGTTTCAGCTACGTTGGTTGACAGTACAATACGACGGTGGCTGTGTGCAGCAAAAATGCGGTTCTGCTCTGCATTAGACAAACGGGCATACAAAGGCAGGATCTCAACCCCTTTGAGATTACGTTTACCCAGTGCATCGGCCGTATCACGAATTTCCCGCTCGCCATTCATAAAAATCAGGATGTCTCCCGGGCCTTCTGCACACAGCTCGTCTACGGCATCGAAAATCCCTTGTAGCTGGTCGTTTTCGGCTTCACTCTCATCTCCACTGGCATCAATCACGGGACGATAGCGCACTTCTACCGGATAGGTACGGCCTGATACTTCAATGATGGGAGCGTTATTAAAGTGCCTGGAAAAACGCTCCGGATCGATTGTCGCGGAGGTAATGATCACTTTCAATTCTGGGCGCTTAGGAAGCAGGTTTTTCAGATAGCCAAGGATAAAGTCGATATTCAGGCTGCGCTCGTGGGCTTCATCTATAATGATGGTATCGTATTGGTTCAGATATCTGTCTTGCTGGATCTCTGCCAGCAAGATACCGTCGGTCATTAATTTGATATAGCTCTTATCAGACACCTGATCGCTGAAACGGATTTTAAAGCCGACCTCCTGGCCAAGCTCACAATTAAGCTCTTCGGCGATACGGTTTGACACACTGCGCGCGGCCAGACGTCGTGGCTGAGTGTGACCAATATAGCCATCAACACCGCGGCCCAGTTCCAGACAGATTTTAGGTAGCTGAGTGGTTTTTCCCGAGCCGGTTTCACCCGCAACTATCACCACCTGGTTCTCGGCAATGGCTTTTTTAATGTCGTCTTTTTTCTGGCTAACCGGCAGCGACTCGGGGTATTGCACCGTCGGCAATTCAGCCAGACGCTTCACTCTGAGCGTTTTACTGTGCTCTATATCACGCGTTATCTGAGTAAGTACCTTTTGTTGTTTCGCTTCATCTTTTATTTTTTTGACGCCCTGAAGACGTTTTTTAAAGAGAAACTGATCCTTTTTGAGGCAATCCGCTATGTTCGAATACAACGACTGCAAATCCACTACACGACACCTTGTTACTGAGAAAATCGTCGCGTAGTCTAACAAAAAGCACGAGTACAGCCCAGTCCCTTTGACAAGGACCGGAACCTTAAAAACAGAGTTGAGTAGCTATCACACAGGGTGGTGCCAATTATCGCTGACACCACATTCATCAGGACTAGAAGTTTACCCTCTGGAAACTTGCGTCAGAACTCAGACAAAACGATGTCCCGACTCATAGGTATCATGCAGATGCTTATCGATAGCATACAATACATGCGTACGGCTGATCACCCCAACCAGCCGACAGTCACTGTCACACACCGGATAGATTTTTGGTTTATCGGCGGTCATTCTGTCTGCCAGCTTTAGAATGCTATCATCAGGGCTGACACATAAAGGCTCAGCATTCATCACATCAGCCACTATGCTATGAGATTCGTTCTGGTAAGTAGCTTCCAGCATAGTTCGGATACAATCCTGCTCTGATAAAAAGCCCACTACGCGCTGCATATCATCGATCACAGGTCCTCCGGCCTGACCACTTTGCAGTAGTTTTTCCACGGCCGACTCGATACGCATGTCGGCTTTAAAGGTTACCGGACGATGGTTAAGATAGTCTGCTACTTTGACAGATTGCATATTTCATTCCCCTAAGAAAACACCAGCTTCATATTAAATAGTAGCTGGCGTTACAAAAATTGCCCAAATTTGCAGACGTTAAGCAGAATGATTCGAGTTAATCTGTCGCTTTGAAAATCCCCACGTAAGTAGGCTGAGTGTTGGATTTACTGGCACGATACATGCCCTTAGTATTAAATGGCATGCTTAAGTTGCCCTGAGCGTCTAAAATGATCACCCCACCGGTTCCACCAGCCTCAAACATAGGGCCAAAAATAACCTCCTGCCCGGCTTGTACTACGGATTTGTCCTGATACTGCACCCGTGCACAGATATCAGCGGCAACATTATAGCGAATAAAGTACTCACCATGGCCCGTGGCTGACACCGCACAAGAATCATTGTCTGCAAAGGTGCCTGCACCAATAATAGGAGAGTCACCAACACGACCAAATCGTTTTGCGGTCATCCCTCCGGTAGACGTGCCTGCAGCAAGATTGCCATTTTTGTCCAGGGCGACGGCCCCCACAGTGCCCATCTTAAATTGCTGCGGCAACTGCTGATGCTGTGCCTGATAGTCTTTTGTGCCCTGCTCAGCTTGCTCCAGTTTCTTTCGCGCTTTTTGCCAGGCTTCATAACGGTGAGGTGTATCAAAATAATCGTTATCCACGAATGACATACCCTCTCGCTTAGCAAATTCTTCCGCCCCGGCACCACTGAGCATCACATGCACCGATTTTTCCATAACCGCTCTGGCCAACTCAATAGGGTTTTTCACATGCTTCACTCCGGCAACCGCACCAGCCTGTCGGCCCCGACCATCCATAATTGATGCGTCCAGTTCATGAGTGCCCTCATAAGTATACACAGCTCCCTTACCAGCATTAAAAAACGGAGAGTTTTCCAGCACTTTAATTGCAGCAGTAATTGCATCCAGACTTTCACCACCTTGCTCTAAGACCCTGTAGCCTCGCTCAACAGCCTCTTTAAGCGTCTGTCGATAGGCTTTTTCCTGTTCGGGTGTGAAGCGAGACTTTTCAATCGTGCCAGCACCACCATGAATCGCAATGGCGATGGGTGCCTCGGGTTTGGCTGCAAAAGCAGGGTGTGCCACGCTCAGAGCGGCGAATAAAGATGAGGTGATAAGTATAGGGCGCATGTTGAGTTCCTGTTGTTCTTTTACTAGGGAACTAAGTTGCCGGAACTGAATTTCGAATACAAAAAAAAGCGATAAAAAAAGCGCCCTTAGGCGCTTTTTAACAATATATAGTCATTACTGACTTAGCTTGCCTGACGCTTTGCTTTCAGACGAGCCAGACGGCCAACCTGATGTGTAGAAGTCAGGAAAGAGAAGATAGGTGCCAGGTAACCACGTTTACGCAGTTCCAGGTATGCTTCATCGCTCAGCTCGTTCAGCTTACGCTCGTCTACCAGGTAGATACCATTGATGTCTTTCTTCTCACCAGAGATTTCAACAGTCAGAGTTTGTTGTACAAGTAGCTCTTTTTCAGCCAGGTACTGAGTGAAAGCTTCAGTTACACGAGAAAACTCGATGAAGTTAACCAGAGCTTCTTTGCGACGCTCAAGGTATTCAGTTTCCTTGCCGTCTTCGAACAAAGCGTTACCTTCTTCTTCACCAACCAGTGAACTTGCTTCGTCGATTACGATGCCGTACTGGTCTTGCTCTGGGTGCTTAACCAGACCAAACGGGTAACGAGATGCTGCCAGCGGTGCGATACCCGCAGTCCACTCACCATCTTGTACGAACAGGTTTTCACCTGGCTCAAGACCAAACAGGGCAACAGCCTGGAACTGGCCGCTTTCAGTGTTCTTAACAAATGCCATCGGGAATTCAGTCGCAACACGCGCAAACTCGTGTGCAACTACCGGGATCAAGTGCTGAGATTTCAAAAATTCTACGTTAATGCCATTTTTTACTTTGATGTTGGCATGTTTCTCGTTGTGTAAAGGCTGCACTTGTTGCTCCGCCATAATACTGCTCCGTTAATTGAATGTAATTATTACTTATTGAGACATAGGCTAATAGTTTTAACAGCAAATTGGAAGCATGTTTTAGGCCTATTTAGTATAAATTTAACATTTCTGAAAACCGTATTTGTGGACTTTCTCAAGCAACTCTCTGTTATTGGGTAAATTGTCACCGAACTGGCGACGGAGCGCTTCTGCTTGAGTAATAAACTTCTGTGCCATAGCTCGGTTCACATAGCTGGCTTTTGCGTTTTGTAGTTTGGGCTCAAAACCCATGCCATATAAAACATACTGGTAGCTATCCTGTGGAAATGGTTCAAATACGTTGTCAAAATCGTATTTACTTATCGGCCTATGCCGCCACACTTCTAGCATATGTTTTACTGACTCAGGGGTCGACTCAGGTGCCTTGTTGGACAACCAAAAGGGGGTTGTTCGCTGCGATAAAACATAATGTAGCTTGATAAAATCAATGGTTTTTTGCCACCGCAATTCAAACGAACGATTATAGTGTTCAGCACTCGTTTCCATCTGTGAGCGATGATGTGGAAATAGCTCAGACAGCATATTGACGGCAGCTTCAATCAAGAATATTGCGGATGCTTCAAGAGGCTCAACAAAGGCTGCTGACAAACCAATCGCCACACAGTTCTTGTGCCAGAATTTTTCCCTGTAACCACAGTTCATCTTAATGTGCTTGGCACTAAGTTCTTTGCTGCGAGGCCCTAAATAATCTCGCAGAACTTTTTCTGCCTCGTCCGCGCTCATAAACTCGGAGCAGTACACATGTCCTGTTCCACGTCGGCTTTGCAACCCTATATCCCAGATCCACCCTGCTTCTTGTGCGGTAGAATGTGTTGCACTGGCTATCGGCTCCTGTTCATTTTCATATGGCATTTGAATCGCGATTGCACTGTCAACAAATAGCTGGTCTCGAATACTCTTGTACTGAACTCCTAACGTCTTGCCTAATAACAAACAAGAAAATCCAGTACAATCTACATACAACCCAGCTTTGAGCTCGCCGTGCTGATCTGTAAACAAAGAGCCTATATTACCGTCGACGTCCCGTTGAACATCAACCACATTACCAACTAAATGACGTACACCCAGAGTATTAACACAATGCGCTTTTAAAAAAGTCGCGAACTTGCCAGCATCGAGGTGATAAGCGTAATTCTGAATACCTTCATATGGAGCATTGGTTATGAGTTTTGGCGCAAGACCCCGGTCGCATAGGATATCCTGAGCACTCACGCTCTGTGCATAGGTCGTCTCTCTTTCGCCTAGCAACCAATAAGGAGACAGATTGAAAGATGCGCTATCAACAACTGAGCTGAATAAATGATAGTAGTAATTGCTGCCTTTCTCTTGTTCGTGATGCCAGTTTATAAACCGAGTACCCTGCTTGAAGGAAGCATCTGTGGCTTTGATAAAGTCTTGCTCATCAATGCCAAGACTTGCTAACGTTTTTCGCATTGTTGGCCACGTACCCTCTCCAACGCCAATGGTCGGGATATCGGAAGACTCCAGCAAGGTCACCTGAACACCTTGCGGGTCGTTGGCTCCCAATTCTTTTGCCAACTTCGCGGCTGTGATCCAGCCAGCAGTACCGCCGCCCACCACAACTACACTTTTAACCTGCTCCATAGCTCCCCCTAAATTTTTGTAAAGCCGAAGCGATAAACTTTGTCTAACAGTTCGCGATGCTTGGGTAGATGCGTCGTCAGCCTGTCAGCCATTTTGCTTACCTCAGCAAATTTAGCTGATGCCAAATTTACATTATTGAAACTATCACTGTTGTGAGACAGATCAGTGTTAAAGTTCATGCCATAAAGCACATACAAATAGCTATCCAGATTAAAAGGTTCCCATGCATTCTCAAAATCATAGCGAGTTGGCGGGTGCTCTGACCAGTGAGCCAGCTTAGATTGCAATGACTTCGGTATGGATTCTGGTGCACAATTATCGCGCCAGTACTGCGAATCAAGCCTATCCGAAATACAGTAGTGTAGCTTTATAAAATCGATTGTTTTTTCCATTCGCATCGTGAAGGAACGGTTAAATTTTTCTTCAACATAAGCCATAGCTTCAAACGTGCGTGGGAACTGATCGGCCAGCATATTAGCTGCGCCATCATATAGATAAATCGCAGATGCTTCTAAAGGCTCGACAAAACCGGCTGACATACCTATTGCAATACAGTTTTTATGCCAAAACTTTTCTCTGTATCCTAACTTGAGCGGGATCACTCTGGCGTCAAGTTGCTCAGCTTCTTTGCCAACATAATCCCGCAGTTGCTGCTCAGCTTTTTCAGCAGTCGTATAACGGCTACTAAACACATGCCCAACTCCCCGGCGATTGTATAAACCTATGTCCCATATCCAGCCGTTGTCCTGAGCAGTCATGATAGTGTGACTTGCAATGGGTCTGTCAGGGTCACTGTATGGCACCTGCATCGCAATAGCCATATCATTAAAAATGACATCACTAATGTCTTTCCATGGAATATTAAAGGTTTTTTCAAACAAAATAGGCTTCGATCCGCTACAATCAACGAACAGGTCCCCTTCTACTAATGGGTGTTGTTCATTATCTGTTTCTAATGCCGTCACAAAACCCTCTGCATCTTGCTGAGCGCCTTTAATATGTGCAAGCAGATGCTTAACACCCAGCTTTTCGGTGCAGTGGCGGGTCAGGAAATCAGCAAATTTATTGGCATTTAAGTGATATGAGTATTCCTGGATAGCCTGATATTCAGGTGTGGTTTTTTCCTTGGGACCTAAGCCTGCATCACACACCTGGCTTTGAGTAGCAACGGCGTGGTCATAACGTTGCTTTTGTCCGTGACCAAGCAGCCAGTATGGTGCCAAGCTGAATTCATATGATGAATGGTACACAGTATTTAGAGGGTGATAGTATTGATGCTGCTCACCATTGTCAGCGGTCATCCAGTTGACAAACAAAGCGCCCTGTTTAAATGTCGCGTCACACTCACGCATAAAATCAGCTTCTGATACGCCAATCTTTCTCAATGTCGCCCTAAGATTTGGCCACGTCCCCTCTCCAACTCCTAATATTGGTACTTCTGGAGATTCAACGAGTGTGACCTGAACAGCATTGTTCTTTTTTGAATTGAGCTGACTGGCTAATACAGCGGCTGTCAACCATCCAGCTGTACCGCCACCTACGATAACTAGGTTATTGACTGGTTTTGACATGACTACCTCGAGGCTATGTACTGATAAAATCACTCTATCGTAAAATTGATTTTAGAAGTACATAAAATAGAAAAAGGAAGGCAGACGCCTTCCTTCAAACAAAATACGAAATTAGAAGCGATAAGACAGCTTCAGGTATGTATTACGTCCATTTTCTGCCGCCAAACGCATTGCAGAGTATGCAGAGCTAAGACGCTGAGTCGTTGTCTCTTCGAAAATGTTAGTCATTTCGATACTCAGGTCTAACTGGTCGTTGATATGCCAAGTTGCAGACGCATCTACATAGCTATGCTCATCCCACAACGTAGTGCCACCGATACCAGTACTTTCAGCAAGGTATTGATCACGGTAGTTGTAAGCCAAGCGTACTGAGTACAGATCAGTCTCGTAGTAACCTGTTAAGTTCATTGACCACTGAGACAAGCCTGGCAAATCTTCTTTCTCAATTTTATCATTAATCTGGCGTAAACCATGGCCGTCTGCATAGGTCACGTTCGCAAGAACACCAAACTCACCAAATGTCTGTTGATACTGGAATTCAACCCCTTCAATCTGACCACCCAAGCCCTGAGCTGGTTCACTCACAAAGCGAGGTGCAGTATCATCACCAACAGTGATTGTACTTACATTACCGCCCTGAACAATAAAGGACTTGATATCTTTATTAAACAATGTTGCTGAGATTAAAGAAGACTCATTGAAGTACCACTCAATGCCGATATCGGCCTGGCTTGCACGATATGGGTCAATGTCAACAGAGCCACGCGTATATGTTCTGGTCGTTTCATTGTACGATGAAGCTGGGTTCATGAAGGTATAATTTGGACGACTCATTACTTTTGCAGCAGAAATACGTAGGATCAAATCCTCTGTTAGATCTAATGCAAGGTTAAAGCTTGGCAACCAATCAGAATAATCTTTCTTATCTGTTTTTATGTCTGCCAAAGTAACAAAATCATAGTAGTCCGCAGAAGTATCAGTCTGTACATAGCGCAGACCGATGTTGCCTCGGAAACCATCTCCAGAATAATCTGCCTGAACATAAGCCGCGGCAATATCTTCTGATACTTTACCCCAGCCAGCCTTTTGTAAATCAGAGCCGTCTTTAAAGCCATTGATATGACTGCGCAGCGCATCACCGTCAGTACGTGCAATATTAGTTGGAGACCCACCGCTCAGGCCAACACCGGAGTGATCAAAGTGACCATCGGCAAAGTTAGCTTTGGTAAGTTGATTGCCATTACTATCCAGGTTTACACCGTCTTTGAATGTCCATTTGTTTGAATAGCTCAAAAACTCATGATCACGCAGCTTCAAACCCGTTTTAATGTTGGTAATCGCGCCGAAATCAACAAAAAAATCAAAATCTAGTTGTACGAAGGTTTCTTCATCAGAGCGGACACCCTCAGTGACAGATGGTGCGCCCATCACATACTCTGAGTGGTCACCTGCATTAGTTCCCTGCGGCAACAACACCATATCATCAACTCGAGTCATATCGAAAACAATAGATTGACCCGCATTAGGTGATGTCCAGCCTATGTTATAGTTACCACCGTCACCACCACCTGCTTCTGTGTGACCCAGGATGAACTTAACATTGTAAGCGTCTGCTTTATAGTTGGTTTCGAATGAGTAAACCTTAGTGTCTACTTCTGCATTACGGGTATTCTGATCATCCAATGGACCACCAGCAAAAGTACCGTTAAGCGCAAATCCATTTACAGGGCCTAAACCCGTCGCACCCGTTACATTCCCATTGAATGCATCAGCATCAGTCCCAGCAATGATCAGGTAGTTTTGGTTCGAGTTACCTGCATCCAGATCTACACCAAAATAATTAAAAGACATGTCTAACTGATCATTTGGCGCATATTGGACAACAAAATTCAGAGCATCACGCTGACGTGTTTGAGCAAACTCGGCAATACCCGCACCAGCCCAACCGTCGTCCATATAGTTTTCGGCTTTGTGAGCTCGACCTACTGTTTCAAGGGTAGATAAGGCACCTAACACACCCCATGTTTCATCATCATTCTTCCAGCTAACAAGACCTGTGCCACCATAACCATTATCGTCGGCAATGCTGTTATCCTGTACTTCCAGAGAGCCGAATACTGTCATTGCATCCAGCTCTAATGGTTTACGTGTACGCATAACAACTGTACCACCAACACCACCCTCATCTAGTGTCGCGGTCGGTGATTTGTATACATCAACGCCAGCAACCATTTCTGTTGGCATTAAATCCATGTCAAATGAGCGAGACATAGCTTGTTGAGAAAACCAGCCTGTTGAAGCAACGTAATTACCGTTCAAAGAAATTGCTGTCAGCTCAGGGTTTGTACCCCGGATAGAAACCGAGCCACCCTCACCAGCAAAGTTACGTGTAATTGATACACCCGGAATACGTTGTAGTGATTCTGCGATATTTTTGTCCGGCATTTTACCGATATCTTCAGCTGATACAGAATCTACAACGGCGTTTGCAAAACGCTTCGTATTCAGTGAAGCTTCCAATGAGCGGCGAATACCGCGCACTTCAATAACTTCAACATCTTCTTTCACGCCAGTCTGGTTTTCTTCAGCAAACGCCACGCCTGTCACACCCGTACCCAGGATTAGGCCAACCTTTGCTGCAAGTAAGCTTTTCTTAAAATTATTAGCTAACACAGGATTCCCCTTGAATCATTTTGTTGGTTTTTAAATCACTTCTGCCCAGTGATGATGACAACGCTGTCATCTAATAACAAACCATACACCCAAAATTACAGATTCGCTACATCTTTTTGTGTGGCTAACATAAGATTTTTTCAACAAAAATCTAACCCACTGATATAGAAAGAATAAATAATTATTTGGTTATAGTTTGTTACAAACGAGGTGAATATATCACAAGCTATGCACTTTTTTACAGTGATTGCGATGAGTTATGTAGAAGATTTGGACCTAATTAATAAACTAATCTAATGTAGGCGAGCTGTGCTATCTGATTATTCCATTAAACGTTCGGGCAGAAGCGTATTCAAGGTGATAATAGATCTCAATGACAACGCTGTCATTTTATCTTTTTCATGTTTGGTTTGTCTAGTGAATTTATATGACAAATTCATGAGCGGGCCTTTAGTTATATGACAAAACACCATTAGTCCAAGGTAAAACAAGCAGATAATAGCCTTTTTAAGGGATGAAAATTTATCACACGCCCCTGTCTTACATTGAGATCTTGCCTGTGTTTCACTATGGCAGTCTGATTAGTAAAGCACTAAACGTTTTTGTTTAGTTGAAGGAGCAGTCTAGTCAGGTATCTGCTAACAACTTAAAAAAGGACTAACTTATGATACGTAATATCAAAACAATCATTGGAGCTGCACTGGTATGTGCTGCGGCTACAGCTCAGGCTCAGCCTGCCGACAGTATGCAGGTTACAGACTATAACACCTTTTACGACACTCAGGTTAACAACGCCAATTGTGGTGGATACTGGGATGAGCGCCGCGTATGGGTATGCGACTACCGTACTCAGCTGGTCAATGTGTCTTATAAAACATGTCATTATAAGCTAACGGCTAAACACAGTGCCGTCTCTGCACCGGCCTGGGACACACGGACTGTTCTGTCTAATAAAAGCTGCCCGGCAAACTGGACCATTCCAGGACCAGATTACTACGCTCCGGGTGGTGTGTATGTACACCAGCACAATACCTACTTCACCCAACAGGAAGAGCAGCGTGTAGCTTATAATTGTCGGTGGGAAACCCGTTCTGTCTGGGTTCCAGATAGCGGCCGTTATTGCCCTATCGCGCCTCAACAATAATCAGGCACAAAAAAGCCCGGTCAAATAGCTCGCCGGGCTTTTTCAATACATTAAAATCTGCGTTGCGCTTATTTGCTCAAATCAAGCATTAGCTTATTCAGACGAGCGACAAAGCCAGCAGGATCTTTCAGGCTGCCACGTTCTGCAAGTAGGGCCTGATCCAGTAAAACTTCTGACCACTGTGCAAACTTATCTTCGTCCTGTTCAACATTCAGGTGTTTAACCAACTGGTGTTCAGGATTCAGCTCAAAAATTGGTTTAGACTCTGGTGCAGACTGACCAATAGATTCCATCAGCTTTTGCATCTGTGAACTCATATCGTGGTCATCTACCACAACACAAGCCGGAGAATCAGTCAGACGGTGCGTAAAGCGCACTTCTTTGACTTTATCACCCAGTGCTTCTTTGATACGCTCTACCAGGCCTTCGACCTGCTTCTCACTCTCTTCCTGTGCTTTTTTGCTTTCCTCATCTTCCATATCGCCCAGGTCAAGGTCACCACGGGTAATAGACTGGAACTGCTTCTCTGCAAATTCTGTCAGATGACTCATCATCCACTCATCGACACGGTCTGACAATAACAGTACTTCGATGCCTTTCTTGCGGAAGATCTCCAGGTGCGGTGAACTCTTCGCAGCTTCAAAGCTGTCAGCAACCACGTAGTAAATCTTGTCCTGGCCTTCAGCCATGCGTTCAATGTACTGCTCAAGCGACACGTTTTGGACGCTCTCGTCGGTGTGGGTAGAGCTGAAACGCAATAGCTTAGCAATAGCTTCTTTATTGGCGGCGTCTTCAGCCGGACCTTCTTTGATCACCTGGCCAAACTCGTTCCAGAAAGTCTGATAGTCTTCTGGTTTGTTCTTACCCATGCGATCCAGCATTTTAAGGATACGAGACGTACACCCTTTACGAATCGCCTGAGTTACTTTGTTGTCTTGTAAAATCTCACGCGATACGTTCAACGGCAGGTCGTTTGAATCCAACAAACCTTTTACAAAACGCAGGTAGCTTGGCATAAACTGCTCTGCGTCATCCATAATAAATACGCGCTGCACGTACAACTTCAGGCCTGTCTGACGGTCACGGTTCCACATGTCAAATGGCGCTTTCTTAGGAATATACAGTAAGCTGGTGTATTCCGTTTTACCCTCGACTTTGTTGTGTGCCCAGGTCAGTGGCTCTTCCCAGTCATGACCCACGTGCTTGTAGAATTCTTTATATTCTTCGTCGCTGATCTCAGACTTATCGCGAGTCCACAGTGCAGTGGCACGGTTAATACCTTCCCACTCGCCAGGCTGAGCTTCAATTTTCTCGCCATCCGGACCTTCTGATTCAGGTACTGGCGCTTTGAACATTTCTACCGGGATAGAGATATGGTCTGAGTACTTAGTCACGATTGAACGAAGGCGGAAGTCATCGGCAAATTCCAGCTCTTCTTCACGCAGGTGAAGAATGATCTCAGTACCGCGCTCGGCTTTTTCAATGTCCGCCAGGGTATATTCACCCTCGCCTTTTGACTGCCATTCAACTGCCTGAGTCTCGCCCGCTTTACGTGTACGTACTGTTACTTCGTCAGCGACGATAAAGGCAGAATAGAAACCTACACCAAATTGACCAATTAGCTGAGAATCTTTCGCTTCATCGCCTGTCAGGTTTTTAAAGAACTCTGCCGTACCTGACTTAGCGATAGTGCCTAAAGAGCTGATCACTTCGTCACGGGTCATACCGATACCATTATCAGAAATGGTTACCGTCTTCGCGTCTTTATCGGCGCTGATACGTACACGCAATTCAGCATCACCTTCATACAAATTACCGTTTTGCAGCGCTAAGAAGCGCAACTTGTCAGCGGCATCCGACGCATTGGATACCAGCTCACGTAAAAAGATTTCTTTGTTTGAATACAAACTGTGGATCATTAGTTGAAGCAACTGCTTCGTATTGGCACTAAATGAATGATTTTCTTTAGTATTTTCTGTAGTCATTTGGTACACCCTAACTTATTTGGTACACAATAGTAGTACATAGTTAATCAGTTAACTTGCGTTATGCTCAGGTATATTGTGCTGGGAAAGTATTTTTCAAGGGAAAATAAAAGAAAAAATTAGTTTTACTCACTAAGTCGCTAATATTGCTCCACCATCAACATCTAACACAGTCCCTGTCACAAACTCGTTAGATAATAAAAATACGATACCTTGTACGCATTCATCAGCAGTACCAACCCTAGGTATCAGGTGATGTTTTGTTCTCGCTGCATAGTAGGCTTCTTTCTCTGACTTACTTAGCTTCACTATTGGCGTATCGATCACACCTGGACACAGGGCGTTTATTCTGTTTGGCGCCACCTCTTTTGCAACTCCCTTTACAAACGCTTCAACAGCAGCTCCAACACTAGATAAAGCTATCTGCCCCTGTCCACAGCGTCTCGCCGGCGAACCACTCAACAATACAATGGAACCATTTTTGGATAACCACTTGGCCCCATACCTTACCACATTGGCATAACCCCAAAGTTTGTCGAAGGAATTTCGATATCCTGTCATATCCATCTCTAAGAAAGGACCCAAAGCACGTGTACCTCCGGTCGCAGTGCTGATAATCATATCCAGCTGCCCATATCTTTCAAATATAGAGGCGACTTGTTCAGACTTCCTCACATCACACCAATCCCGAATCACTTGTTCAGGAAGCTCCGGGACAGCTTTTCCCTCAGTTAAACCAACTGCAATAACTTCTGCTCCTTCCTGAACAAGTTTTACAACCGTGCTTAATCCAATGCCCGATGTACCACCAAACACAATTGCCTTTTTTCCTTTAAACAGCATTATTGCTTCTCCTTTTTATTGTTTTTTAAAGTAGTGAGAATCCCCGTCGCTATCAAGGAACCTGCAAGCATCAAAAACGCTCCCGCAATCTGACTGGGAAGAATAGACTCATTGAGGAAAACACTAGAAAAAGCAACGCCAAACACTGGCACCGTAAACATCATAATTGTCGCTGTAGAAGCGCTCACAGTACGCAGCGCATAAAAATAAAACAAGTATGCGACTGCTGTTGGGCCAATCGAAAGATATATGATATTTGCCCAGACAAACATGGGCACACTTGCCCAGTCTACCTCCGTAAGCTTGGGAAGACTAAAAATAACCAGCAATAAGGTCCCACCCAAGGTCGAGTACGTCGTAGCTAATAACGGGCTCAATTTGTGTTTAGAGAACAACCCTTTTGACACAATGCTATATGCTCCCCAACATGCAGCACCCAAAACAAAATATAGATCACCGATAGCTCGACTACTGGAAGACTCTGTATCGATAGCTTCGAACAAAAACATCGATGCCCCAATTAACCCCAGTGCCATTCCGAAAATCCTTGCATAGGATGCTGTTTCTTTCTTCATAAATAGTAGAATAGCAAGTGTGATAATGGGGCTCAGTACTGGAACTATGATACTGCCATCCATCGATGGAGCCAAAGACAACCCTAAGAAAAACATAACATTATAAGCAAAAACGCCTAACAGACCTGCGAGTGCAAATTTGGTTGATACTGCAATACTCACAGTTTCTTGTTTATTTCGCAAAAATATTGACAATATAATTAAAAATACACTCCCACCACAAAACCGCAATGCTGCTGCAACTTCAAAAGGTAATGTATTTACTACGAACTTTGAGCTGGCAAACGCACTGCCAAACATCAGCATTGTCACCAACAACGCAAGAAATGCGAATAAAGCAGTTTTGTCTTGAGTCTCTGAGACAGGGGGAGAGGTGGAAGTACTCATAATATAATATTCCTTATTCAACATAGCTCTTTATCGCCAGATAAAGAGCTATAATTCAGCTAATGACAGATCACCGACCGGATACTCGATCGAATACTTGTTCACCAGACTGTCCAACGGAGCTGTATAGTAGCTTCTGATTAGAGTCACTTACCGTAATTAGGTGCAGTAAATCCGTATCATCACCTTGAGCTTTAACCGGAGACCAAAGAGAAGAGCGATATAATTGCCTCAAGTCTGTGATACTTAAACCACTGATTTTTTCCAGCCTTTTAGATAAGGCAAGATCAGTAATCTGGTTTCCATCAAGTAGCGAATGCAATTCTTGCTCATATTCAAGCAACTCAGGTTTTTCGTTACTCAGATAGTCATGTAGCTCTTTTCCTTGCCCTGCAAAAGGTGAGTAAACCATACATACTAACTGCTCCTCCGTAAGACCAAATGTGATCTTCGCATAGTTAGATGCAGCATCACGCATTTTTGAAATACCCTCCTCAGACTCGTACCGTTTTTTCATGATCGCTATCAGTGATTCGGGAAATTCTTTACGTTCCATTAACTCTATGGCGAATGTAACATATTGGTCAACCCCTTCGCGATAACTTCTGCGGTATACGTACTCAGTTCGTAGCCCTCGAAAATGTGCCATCAAAGCAGGGTTTGCACAATCAGACTCGGTAAAGCTAAACGCAATATCATCAAATACAAAGCCTAAAAACTCTGTTAATAACTGCCAGTGAGCGCCTGACGCGTAATCAGTGAAGTCATAAATGGAGAAGAAACTCAATTGCTCTGGAACATCAGATGTTACGCCCCGTTCAGCAACTCTGTCAGCATGTGTTTCACCGTGAATTTCTTTAGCGTACGTTTTTGCCAGGCCATCTAGCGTCGACAGCGTGCTCGCAAACCCTTTGCCTCTTGATAACTTATGATTTGATTTAAAAGCTAGCTTGCGGATCCAACGCCCATACTCAACCTGCTCTTGTGGAGAATCCCCCGTCACGATTAGATCGACCCCACCATCGTAACTCGCTGCTATACCAAAGGAGTCGGCAACATTCAGGTTACATGAGTTGCAAAAGCTTGTGCGTCCATCACCATACGACCTATGCCCTGACATCAAAAGATCGATACGATTGAATGACAGAACTTGATACGGCATAGACGCATTTAAATCGAAAGGTCTGACATCGCTGCGCTCAAGCATTAACAGCTCGGTATTTGGATCATCGTACACCTCAAGTGCACGATATGCGCGGTCTATATTTTGCATGACAACATAGGGCATACCCGAGTGTCGCATGGTTACGAGCCGCAATTTAAACGTATCTCCATTAAACCGTTCAGCCATTAATAAATGCACTGCCCGCATAAAAGCAGCTGTATATGAACTGTCTTTCCCACCACCGTAGGCGACCATCACTACATTCTTATTCAGATGCTTCTTATCGGGTAATTCTGAATAGAGTCGGTCAACGCAAGCCGAAACCGCATCTAAATTACAGCCCGGCAAGTACTTAGTCATCTTATCAAGAAGTTTTGGTTCCATTGTCATTTATCCTTATGAGATCTTCGATACCATTAATTTTTCATTTTCATCCGAAGATGTTGTTACTATTTTTTCAATACAACGCCTGATTTCAGGGTGAGCAGGCAAATCAAAATGACCGCCATCGACTACATATAAACTGAATTCCTCAACCGTGTATTTTCCCCAATCCTGTGTGCCTTCTGCATCAGTGAGTGAATCAGCTTTACTCATCCATGCTATGATAGGGCATTCAACATGCTTATGAGTTTGTTGATAAAACTCTTGGAGAACGAGAAAGTCGTACTTTGTTCTTTCAATCATTAACTGCTTCCATTCCTCATCCTGAATTTTCGACAGCAATTGAGGGTCTAGTGCATTAAAATAGGCCTCAACTTCACTGTCACAGGTGGGGAGCGGTGCTGGAACTTTACATGCTAAAGGTGAATTCGCACCAACCACAATAAGTTGTTTCACTGTAATGTTTGACTGTCCCAAAATGACCGCACATTGATAGGCAAGATAGGCACCAAAGCTGTGCCCCAGTAAGATAACCTGGGTACAGCCAGCTGCCGTAATTTGTTCGATGCAGAAACTCAAATATTGTTTCAGCAAAGCCTCACCATCGGTTGTGCATTCGCAACTTTGCGAATAGCGAACAACCTTGATGTTAGGTCTGAATTCCTTTAGCAGGTGTGCAAACTCAGTCCCGAATGAACCCATTCCGGGAAAAGCAAAGATTTTTTCTGAAGATATTTTCATCTTAACCCTTCAACTCCCTTAGACATGCAGCCCTAGCTCATCAATAATGATCGCCAGGCTGATAGATGCTAATCTGAAGTCCCACTTTTCCTCTCGGTAATTGCTAAAACGATTGTCCATACAATGGTTGTTGAAAATGCCTGCAGAGTGTGTCAACTCCCGCCAACGAGACCATGTCTTATCATCCACCACATGAACCAGATCATAAGCTGTAAAGCCTTGCTTCGCTCTGGTTAACACTTCACGTGGCAGGACTTGGTCATATGCTTTGCGTAAGCAAGCCTTGCCTTCAAAGTTTGCCACTTTCTGAGCATCCGAAATATTCATTGCCATAGCGACAACGGAGTTACCAAGAAATGGATAACGCCCTTCGATAGAGTTAGCCATAACCATTGCATCACCGTGATCACCCAAAAGATGCCCCGATAACTGGACATACACATCTGCGATCGAACGCAGCTGCATTTTAGAGAGCCCCTTTAATTCACTCTCAGAGTAAGGAATAAGTCGCTTTCTCCAGTATTCGTTTCCCTTAATCGCATCTTGCATACTCTGTGACAAAAAGACTTCTTTGCGTGCCTGAACTTTGATCGGATCTACTTCCCAGGAAAAGTCGGCCCTCCCCCAAGCTTGTTCATTCACCATACTTTCGGATGTTTTATTTTTCGCAAGCGAGTCAAAAATGTATGAGTCATAACCGAAAAAAAGCTCATCTGCACCTTCTCCAGACAACACCCCCTTAACCCCAGACAACTGCACTGACTCAGACAACATTAATGCAGCAACATTATATGTTTCTCTTTGGGGAAAACAGCAATGACGTACCATCTCCTCAAAACGCCTGCCAATATCCCCTTTCGAGCAGACAACTTCATGATGAATGCTATGCATCGCATCAGAGACCGTGCGCTGAAATTTACTCTCATCCAAACCAGGTTCATCGAAAGTCACGGAAAACGTTTTAATTGGAGATTCAGACAATGCGGAGGCATCTGCCAAGATAGCGCTAGAATCGAACCCGCCACTTAAATAAGAGCCAATTTCAACTTCAGAATGCAATCTATCTGCAACGGAACGCTTAACTGTTTCATGAAGCTGCTCTGGGTCGACGGGAGAGTCAGACACATCAAACTCTCCAAAGCGCCAGTATCGGTGAACATCAATACTTGCTACATCAAACAGGACTGCGCACCCGGGTTCTACTGCTTTAACATCGGAGACTAAAGTGTTTGGCGCAACGACATTACCCAAATTAAAATATTGATCTACGGCCGTAGCATCTAATTGCCAGCGATGATTTACCGTTCTTACAATCGGCTTTAGCTCGGAACAAAAATGCACCTTATTACCAAGCACCGCATAGTACAAAGGACAAACTCCAAACCTGTCCCGAGCTAAAATAAGACGGCGTTCCTGCTTATCGAATACCATACAGGCAAACTGCCCATCCACCTTTTTGAGCCCGTCGATACCAAAGCGAGAAATTAATTCAGGTATGATAGCAACGTCAACCGCGTTTCCATCAGGGATAGTTAACTCAAGCTCATCAATGAGCGTTTGGGCATTATAGATTTCACCATTTGTCAGTGCCACATACCTTTGCGTAGAGTCGTGAGCTGGCTGCCACCCGGTCGCCAGCCCATTCATTCCCAATCTACCAAGCTTTGCGCTCACACAGTGGGTATCCAGAGAATATGTTTCATCTGGACCACGGTGCGTCAACATATCATGCATAGCTGAAACATTGGTTCTATCTAAATGACCATCGAATGAGTATGTCCCGCTTATTCCACACATGCCAGGTCCTCCTTTTCTACTTCAAATCTGGCAATAAGTGCTTTCAAGTCAGGCGCCTGAAAAATATCCTTTACGCCCACATCTGACCACCCCTGCTCTTTCAGATGTTTAATCAGAATTAAAGTGGATGCAGAGTCCCCGCCAAGTTCCAGGAAACTATCTTGTTCAGACACTCCCTGAACGCCTGTTAATGCACTTACCAATGATATGAGAGGGTGTTCAGATTCGTCATTTTTTGCGTCATTGACCGATTGCTTATGCATTCGGAGTAGCTCATCCCGATCCACTTTCCCGTTTTTGGTATAGGGTAGTTTCGCAACCTGATGAAATACTGATGGTATTTTGTAACTATCGAGCTTTTCTTCTAATTCTTTGCGAAGCGTTCGCTGTTCACGTTCTCCTACGTAATAACATACCAACGTCTCATTGAACTCATCATTTGAAGCCAATACGACAGCTTCAGACACGTCGTAACTCCCACAGACCGCGCCTTCTACCTCTCCGGGGTCAATCCGGTATCCTCTCACTTTGAGTTGTCTGTCTAAACGCTCAACAAAATAGAGCTGGTTACCTATTCGATTAACCAAATCGCCAGTAAAGTATTTTGGCTCATTATTATCTGTAAACCGAGTCAACTGGTCTTCGTTGAGATACCCGATTGCTACACTGGCGCCAGTGAACACTAGCTCCCCAGACATAGAACTAAAATCAGAATTAGCTACAGGAGCAAGTTCAAAATCAACTTGTCCAACACATTCACCCAACGGGATCCCATTTATACAATCCTCGTCGGTTAACGCTGGCGTAAGCAAGTTGCACACGGTTGTTTCGGTTGTACCATATGCGTTGTGAAACGCAGCATATCGCGACCACGCCTGTCTCATGGCAGGCCGGCAAGCTCCACCACCATTAATAACGTGCTGAATGTTCATTTTTGGGGTTGGTTTTGTCACTGTCAGAGCAAATGGGGTGGTTTTCAAATGCGTAATTGCGAACTCTTCTAGTGTATT
This sequence comes from Pseudoalteromonas sp. XMcav2-N, assembly GCF_024124545.1. Taxonomy (GTDB): domain Bacteria; phylum Pseudomonadota; class Gammaproteobacteria; order Enterobacterales; family Alteromonadaceae; genus Pseudoalteromonas. The sequence continues at coordinate 71,943 of NZ_JAMXSF010000005.1, read as the reverse complement.
CTGAAGCGTGTCGCCCGGCATTAAGTAAGACTCATCAAGTACCACCAGGCAAGCACCAGAAGTTAAACTCCAAAAGATTTCCGTCATACATCCATCAAACGTTAACCGCGCAAATTGCAATGTTTTAGAACTTGAGGAAAGATCGAGTTTCTCTACATGATCTTGAACAACAGCTGCGAGCGGGTCCTGCTCCACCAGCACACATTTAGGTTCACCCGTAGACCCGGAGGTATATATTGCGTATACCATTGAGTCATAAAAAGGTGACAGATCTTCACGTCTTTCTCTTTTACTATTGGATGAGTAGCTTACATACTGCTCAGTGTCGATGAGTATGTTCTCTCCAAACTGAGGACCTTTTCGTGCTAGGCAATTCACTCTCAGAAGTTCAATTTTCTTTTGATTTGATTCCAGGCTATCTCTGGGATCGATCATAACAAAGGGTCTGTTGGCTCTTACACAAGCCACCATTGCAACAATTGTTGAGGCGTTCTTATGGGCTTCAATCCCTATAAACTCTCCTATGGAAGTTGCCTTTGTCAGGCAGTCCGCCAAATCACTGCTAAGCTTATTTAACGCTTCATAAGTCAATACCCCATTGTTAGTTTCTATTGCTGGTCTATCGGGATAAGTTAGAAAAACATGCGTAAAAGCGCGTACCAAACGACTACTGTGTTCCTTCATAATCAGTCTCCTTATCACTCACTTTGAGCTGCCGTTACTCGGTGCGACAAACGCCCCACTTTTTCAACTATTGCTTCTACATGGTCGCCTTCTTTAATAACTGCCGCTCCTGGCGTCCCAGTACATATTATTGTGCCGGGAGCCAGAGTCCTGCCAGCTGAGAAGTACTCCACCAGGTAAGGCAGATCGTAAAGCATCTGGCATACCTTAGCCGTAGCAATCGTTTCTCCATTACGTACTGTCGAAACACTCAGCTGCTCAAGCACGCCTGGTTCAAATTCATCTAATGTAATTAACTGAGGCCCGATGCTGCAGAAGGTGTCAAATCCTTTAGCCCAAGGGATATATCTTGGGTTCTCGCGAATAATATCTTCTGCGGTTAAATCCAGCACGGTTGTGACCGCACAGACCACATCGCGCCAATTTTCACGTTTGACATTTTTACAGGCCTTGCCTATCACCAATCCGAGTTCCGCTTCTGCCGTCACGCGCTTGCTTTGCTTAGGCAGTATGATGTCACTTTGATTATCCATAAGGCAGCTATTAGGGCGCAGATAAGAACCAGGCCCCGACGATGGCTGTTCCGTTGACAAGTCATTTGCATGATTATTGAAGTTTAGACCTGCTCCCCATATGTTTGCCGTTGGAGGCACTATAGATTTGGCATTTAATAGCTGGTTGGTAAAATCAGAATCACTAATAGGTTGGCTTTTTTCATCTAATATAATCTTATTAGGATTGTTTATTAATTCAACCAAAGACAGTTCCGAAACACTCTCATCTAGCTTCTGCCAAAGTGTATTCTGGATACTTACAAAGTGCTCATTCTTACCATTGCTTATAATACTTGCTAATTTCATTGTATATCTCTCTGACTATTTAACTTGCTTCACATTGGGCTGATGCAACTTGTTTGGCGACCTTAGTTATATTGGCTTCATTAATTTCCTTTTGGCATTCTTGGGCTGTCAATTTCATTAATGAGAAAAAGTCTAATTGCAAGTCAGCAGAAAGTTGCTTAATCAGAGGAAACAAGCTTGAGTGAACACCAAACACCCCCCCTATAACCTGGGCATAACGCTCGGACGAGCAGATATCAAGCTGTGAAGAGCAATAGTCTGCGAGTTTACATAATTCTTGATAGTCGTAATGGCTATTGCCTTGTGACGTTAAAATGGCAGCCAAAGACTCAGTTGACGCATTTCCCGCTCCCCTTCCCATACCATTGAGAGTAGCGTCGACAATATTGGCTCCGGCTTTAATCGCGGCAAGACTATTTGCATTTGCCATCCCGAGATTATCATGTCCGTGAAAGCCGACATTGCTATTTAAAGGCCTTATAGCTTGGACATATTCACTTACTCTCGAAGGCAACATAGTGCCACATGAGTCAACAACATAAATACCAGCCACTTCTTTTGGCGCTTGTTCGAGATATTTTGCTAACGTATCTGGGGTGACGTTACTTGTTTTCATGATGTTCAAATAAACATCGGTATTCAACGAAAGACATGACTCAATATAGTCTAACTGACTTTCTATACCCTGCGCCTCAACTCCCACACGAACAAACGACATACCTTCCTTAGTAAGCCAATCTATTGTAGGTAATCGACTAAAATGAGGCTGAACAAACATCCCCCAACCCGAGTCCTTCAGGTGCAAATTTGATAACTCACACCACTTTTCAACATCAATGGTGCATTCATCATATCCAGCAAGCTCAGCTTCCAAGCCTAAGCCATGGCCCACTTCGATTAAGTCCACCTGGGCCGACTCAAGTTTAGTCATTAACTCCTGAGCGAATTCAGTAGAAAATTTAAAATCAACCGCATAAGAGCCGTCTCTCAGGGTTGTGTCTAGCAGTGAAACTTTATTTATTCCCGGTCTCATCATTAACTCTCCTTATCAAGTGCACATTTAAGTAACATTTAGAAAAACTTAACAAAACAAATGAAACAATTAAAAAACACGGGAAGCACGTTAACCCCACAAAAGGTCCATGTCAAACCTTCATAAGACCAACTTTTGACCTAAAGCAGGTAAAAATAACCAATAAAAGGGACTAAAACAGATAGAAAGAACACTAAAATAAACATTTTGGAAACAAAAAAACATCAAAACAGTTACTTTAAATCTATTTTTGTTATTTTGAAAAAGTAAAAGATGAGTATTTCAAGTCCTGATAGCAGAGCTTGAGTTAAAGACCAAGCTTGAGTAGAAAAGAGGACTTCTGGGACACAAGGACAATAGCGCATCGAACATAGACCAATGCGCCAGACTAAGTTTTAATTCACTGAAGTTAATGACAACAATCAAGGAAAACACAATAGGAATGACTACCTCAGCTCGGAGCTCGAGAGCAAGATAATATTGCTTGGTAGAGTGTCCTATTTTAGCGTGAGAGACCCGTATAAACGGTAGTTTATTTCATCCCACCTGAGCCAATCGCTATGTTCAAATTGCTTGATGAGAAGAGGATTACAGGTGATCGACACAATTGGATTAACCATAAATTTAACTTCAAGAAATTAGATTCATAGCAAGAGAAAAGGGCCACACATGAAACAGCTTTAAGAGTACTTGTGTAGCCGCAAAATTGACTAAATCACTTTTCTGCCGCTAAACGCATGCATCAGGGTCATGCCATCGACCAGCTCTAGCTCACCGCCAACCGGCATACCATGTGCTATCCGCGAAGCGGTCACATTATGTTGGTGGCACATCTCGCCAATAAAGTGTGCGGTCGCCTCCCCTTCCACCGTTGGATTCGTTGCCAGGATCACTTCATTGATGTTGCCACTAGCCAGCGTTTTTTCCAGCACATCCATGCCGATTTCGTTCGGGCCTATGCCGTCAAGGGGTGACAAGTGGCCCATCAATACAAAATATACCCCCTGATACTGACCGGTTTGTTCGATAGCCAGCACATCACTCGGTGACTCTACCACACACAATAGTCCGGTATCCTGACGTTTTACGTTACTACAGATATCACACACCGGCGTTTCTGAAAAAGTCCGGCAGGATTCGCAATGGCCAATTTTATCCATCGCCTGCAGCAGACTCTGCCCAAGTGCAGTGCCACCACTGCGGTCTCTTTCGAGTAAGTGAAAGGCAATTCGCTGAGCCGACTTAGGTCCAATACCAGGTAAACAACGCAGAGACTCAACCAAAGCTGAAAGTGAAGGTGATAATTGCATAGTATAGCGTTCTTAATTTTTGACAGTGTATCGATAAAGCAAACTGGCACCTTGGTGGTGAACCGATTACCGCATATTACACTGTTCTAATTCGTTTAATGGTCGCCATCTTACTATGGCTGACACGACAGCGACAAGCCAAAGATACTAGATAAACCGGATACCGCTGAGAGAAAAAAGGCGGGCAATCGGAGAAGATTGGATCTCATGGGTAAGAGTGAATACCCGCCTGAAGGACGCAAATTGTGTCTTAAATTCAATATGTGTTGCTTAACTCTTAGCGACCAGCTCTTTGCTTACCTGATCTATCCCTACTTCGCTGATCCGCGCTGTGATCTCCTTTTGCTTTGCGCTGAGTAATGAAATACTTTCGGCAACCAGATCATATACCTGCCACTCACCGGATTTGTTTTTGCGAAACTTGAATACGATGTCGATAGTTGGTGCGTTGGGTTCAACGATTTCAGACTTGACCGATGCAAATTTACTGTCACTGCTTACCACCGGCTCAATAAAATTAACCTGCTGACCTTTATAACTCATCAGCGCATTCGCATAAGTGTTTGCCAGATACTGTTCCACCGCTTCAATAAAGGTCACGGCCTGCTCTCGTTTGATCTCACGGACATGTTTACCAAGCAATTTAAAAGACACGTATTTAATGTCGATATGCGGCATGAGTTGCGCGCGCACCAGCTTTTTGAGCTCAGCTTTTTTATGAGCCTCTTCCAGCGTATTCAGCTTACTGATATCCACAAACAACTGATCGCCCACTGATTTGATCAAGCCATAAGGGTTATTTTGTGTATCCGTTGCAGCAAAGCTGTGTAAGCTGCTAAACGCCAGTAGTACCACCAGCATAAATTGCGTGAGTCTTTTCATGATCCGCTCCGGTATGTGTCAGTGGGGCAAGTTTAGCGCTAACTTTGCAGATGAAAAACATACAAATTAGCACCATATTAGTGCCATAATAGCACCAATGGTTTTTTCAATAAAAATCAAAGGCCTAACCTTTTGGTGCCATTTCAACATCAATGCTGTGTCATTTGATGACTTTTTATTGGCAACATGTATCCCGACAATACCAGTATTCACTTATACTGGATTGGTTTTCATTATGATCAAAGCAACCCTATTCGTACTGGGATGTCTTATTTCCCTGGCAGCCCCAGCACAAGCACAAGCACAAGCACAACAACATGGCTACGCTATCCACTACATTCACGGCGAAGGCAGTGTCGACGGCATTAAACTGGCCTATCAATATCACCCTGAGCTAGACTTGCCCCGCGCCTGGCGTCACTTTGATGTGCACTTTGAAAGCAGTATCAATTTTTGGCGTTATGGAGAAGAGAATCATCACGACGGTAATTTTGTGCTAGCAGTATCGCCTGTGATCCGGTACCCATTCACCACCTACCAGGGTCATCCGGTTGCCGTGGAGTTCGGAATTGGACTCGCTTTGCTTGATGACACTCAATTTGCGGGTAAAAATGTCAGCACACACTATCAGTTTGAAGATCGTATCGGGCTGGTTTATCAGATGGACGACGCCAATATCGCGATTCGCTACATGCATTACTCAAACGCCGGATTTAAGAGCCCTAACCCCGGCCTGGACTTTTTATCCCTATCCTATTCGGCTTACTTTTAATCATATCAGCCTGAACCCAATTGCTGTTCAGGCTGCTATCAACAGGCTGAAATAGTCGACTATCCAGCACTCAAACACTTCCAATGCACACGCTCAGTTCAGTGGTGTAATACACTGTAATATTTTTTTCAAACATTCTGTCCTAGCTTTAAATAATCGTCAGAGTCACCTATAACTCAACGGAAAGATGGAAAAGGAGCGTCATTATGATCACAACAATGGAACAAACAGCGCCTCCTGTAAACCATGCCTATTCATCACCGTGCTATGTCAGCCTACTTTGTGACGGCCTCTGTACAGAAGTCACAGAATATCTCATCAACTTATCGGATTTTTTATACCGTCATCAGTTTTTGTCAGATAAATCACTGCGCCTGATAGATACGCCCGGCAAATGCTGCATATAAATCCCAACTTAAACACAAACCAAGCAGAAGGCTTTTGAGCGAACGGTTGTGTCTGTGCAATCGAAGCAGTGGTCTGCGGTTAGCTGAAGACAACACTCAGTAGCTCAAAATGTCCTAATCGACTTTGGTGATTCACTATCAGAAATAGCATACGTATTTTCGGGGATGTGGTTTTCAGATAAGTGGATGCCCTAACAATAACTGGACACAAAAGAGAAGATTATGGAAACGCAGAATAACGTGAATGAAATTGATGAACAACGGGAAGCCCATAACCAGCGTTGGCATGAATTGACCGCTGAAATGGCAGCTTGCAAAACCAGCATCACACAATCTCCGACACCCGTGAGTAAAGATCAGCAGGGATCCTTAATTGTTATTGGTTCGGGATTACAGGGTCTGGGTTTCACTATGGACAGTGAAGCACTCATTCGAATGGCCGACAAAGTATTCTATTGTGTTTCCAGCCCACCGACCCAGCTCTGGCTCAGGGAGGTAAGACCTGACGCCTACGACCTGTACGTTTTATACGATGATACAAAACCCAGATACCACACCTATATGCAAATGACAGAGGCCATGCTGCACTACGTCCGAAAAGGACAAAAAGTAGTGTGTATTTTTTATGGTCACCCGGGGATTTTTGTACTTTCAACGCACAGAGCCATCGCGATTGCGAAAAGAGAGGGACATTATGCGGTCATGAAACCCGGTATTTCAGCCCTGGACTGTTTGTGTGCCGATTTAGGCGTCGATCCTTCATATCCAGGCATGCAAACATTCGAGGCATCGGAGGTTTTACTGAGAAAACGCTATCTTGATATCCAAACCCACCTTGTTTTGTGGCAAGTTGGCCTGATCGGTGAAATGGGCTATCGCCGAAAAGGGTTTATCAACGACAAATTTCCAATATTGATAGAATACTTGCAGAGCTACTATGGTGAGGATTACGAGATCACACACTATATTGCAGCCAGACACGCTACGTTTGAACCTACCATAGCTGTATATAAGTTAAGTGACATGCTTGACCCAAGAGTACGGAAAACCTTTACCGGCATTTCAACTTTCTACATCCCACCAAAAGAAGCTGCAACCACAGATATGGAAATGGCGATCCGCTTAGGGTTCGCTAAAGAAGGCGATAAGCCTGCAAAAACGACCCGCTTCAGGGTGATTGATGCATACTCACCACGGGAAATGGCAGCAATCGACGAATTCGACCACTTTCGAGTGCCTAAAGAATATCAATTCCAACCAAACACCCGTGCCGCAGAGTTTTTATTGGAACTAGCTCGCGATACAGCGCTACAGGATCTCTACCTCAACGATCCTGTTGCCGCGGTATCCGATGACGTTTTCCCCGGCTTGAATAACATAGAGAAAAACCTGCTTGCTATGCGCAGTGAAAGCTACGCTCAACTTGCAGCCAAGGGTGGTCTGGTTGATACCTCCCCCAATGAGAAATTGGTGCTTGAATTGCTCAGTAATGCAGAACTCTCTGGCTTATTCAGACAGCAACTGATTGACAATAAAGATGGCGATGATTTCCTCGATAAAGCCAATGGCTGGATAAAGCAAAACGGCTTTCAGGCAGCACTGCTGCACTTGCCTTCAGCCTGTGACAGAGTGAATGCCAGTATGTTACTTCCCTGGACCGGTGTCTATCACAACGCTGACACTGGGGATGTTGTCACTGTCGTCGGAGACCCCAACCATAATAGTGCCAGTCTGGTTTATATCAATCTGACCCCAGTTGTTAGCTTTTCTTTTAACAACCAGGTGCTTACTTGGTACGCAGATGAAGGAAATGAGGTCAACGGCGAACTTAAGTTTATCGTAAACACTAATTCGCAAGGCCAGTTGATCCGCTCGGTTTCAGGTAAGGTTTGGCCAAAAGACTGCGATGAACCCTCGGAGCATACATTATCTGCCACCGAACTAACTCCCGATTCCAGTACCATTACAACCCTGATCGGACAGTATGAAACCGAGATAAGTCAAGACGGGAATAATTGGCAAAAAGGTCCCAGCATTCGCTTACATGGACAGCCACCGTTTGCGACCTCACAGGCTCTATTAGACATTGATGGACAGGCCATTGACGTGACTAAATATGAAGACCAGAGCGTATACTGGAACAACAGCCGTATTGATTTCTCGTATGATGAAGATACCCGAAATACAGTACTCCACAGCAGCCAGACAACGCTACCAAATGGGGAGCAAGTTCAATTAAGAGGTCTTAAGTCCAGATCTTACAGCCAACCTCTTATTGGATATTACAGTGGCTACTTATATTTAAAAGGACAGTGGCAGGGAGAAGTTGAACTTAAATTCAATGGTAAAGAACTCTTACTGGGCGGACATAAAGTTGACGAAGTGCATTTTGACGACAACAAAATTGAATGGCAAAACGCCGGCGGCAACCTAAACAACGGCATCATTCAGTTTTTAATAGATCCAATTACTCAGATGCCCAAATGTGTTGGCTTTTTATGGAAAACGGGTGAAAAGCCAGCTCAGGCCAATTTCGTCGCGGGAATGGTCGCCCCGTCTCAACAACCATCATCAATTGCAGACTTCAATGGTCATTATATCAGCGCGGTACATCGAGCTGACGGTACGCTTTTTCCCGATGGTCCGGACCTGTTGTTCGATGCAAAACAACCAAACGAACTCATTGTCGCACTAGGGGATGAAAATGCAGTTGTGCAGTTGCAATCAGTAGACTCCAGCCCTGGCACTGTCGACTTAGTATGGAACGACATACCCAACGTCACTGGGCAGTTGTGCAACTTCAAACAGGTAAAACTGAATTTCGAAGTTGATAGCAGTACGGGATTAGCAAGGTTTAAAGGAATAAACAAAAGTGACACTCGAGCATCCGGAGCACACAACTGGTTGGGGTATGGATTAGCTTCAAAAGAACCAGGCCTACAAACAGAACAACAACTCCCTATCGAAGTAAGGAAAGTACTCACTATTTTAGGACTGCAAAGTACGAGTCCAAATAGTCACTTGATATGGTCACGTTGGCAGCGGGTGCGCTTTACTTTCCGTTTACTGAACGGCTTAGTAAGAAAAATGTGTGAGGCCCAACAGCCTCATGAATCTTGATCTGAATTAGGAGATTAACAATGACTGTAATGAAACCTAAGTCGATAGAAATCGAGTATGAGATCGAGCAAACGGCAGCTTTGGAGGCGACATCTATTCTTTCGGATCTTCCGAATGTAGTGGCGCGTAAGCTGACGGTTGACGAAGTAGTTGCTCACACCGACAAAGAAACCCACAGCGATGTCGATGTTGACGTTGATATAGACATTGATATTGACGTAGATGCTATCGCAGTAGTGGACGTCGATATTGATATCGATGTGGATGTTGTTGTCGATGTAACAACTCACACAGATAAAGACTAACGACAAGTAACTTCCTGGCCAATCATTTTGATTGGCCAGTTCAATTTATAACGTATTGACTATGAAAGAAAACAATCAGGCCAACGCCGTATTCAAAATTGTCGAATACGACACTCAGGAATACGACTTTGCAACAATTATTGCTGACAAGATCTTCAATACACAGGATCTGGCATTATTTCATCGCGCCTACCTTCTGAAAACTCCGGACCATAATCCGGATGAGTTGATCAGTTATAAACAAAACATCACTGAGCGAAAATACCTCGCCGATCAGGCAAAACCCAGCGGGCTACTCGATTTGTATTATCGGTTTGTCGAATTTGTTATCGCGCCGCTGTTTCATAACAACATCAACTTTCCTGCTGAACCCGTTTTTAGAGTACAAATGGCTGGGTCTAGCAGTGTCAGTGCCTGGCACAGAGATACTGAGGTGACCGGGCAACACAATGATGTCACCGTGTGGGTGCCTTTTGTCGATACTCAGCTACAAAACACCATCTGGTGTGAAACACAGTACGGCCGCAGGGATTACCAACCAATATCCGTGAAATATGGCCAGGCACTGCTGTTTGATAGCGGTTATTTGTCTCATGGCAGCGTGACTAACACATCTGAAACAACACGCATGAGTATGGACTTTAGAATAGTGCCCCGTAAACAAGGCGTCGAGCAACCAGATCTCGGCATTTTGCAAGCCAGACCTGAGAACTACCGAATGCGTTTGAAACTCCCGAGTTCGAACTAGAGGAAACCACTATGGACGTCGAGCTAAGACCCCTGGGCGTAAAATGTAATATTGCTTGTCAGTATTGTTATCAAAACCCTCAGCGAGATGCTGGAAACCTGACTAAAGACTATGATCTGAATGCTATGAAACAGGCTATTCTCGAAGAAGGGGCCGATTCTTTTACTTTATTCGGTGGCGAGGCCCTGATGGTACCTGAAGCAGATCTTGCTTCTCTATGGCAGTGGGGTTTTGAGCAGTTTGGCCACAATGCGGTACAAACGAATGGCACATTAATTAACGCTAATCACATTCGCTTATTTAAAAAATTCAACGTCCATGTTGGTATCTCCATCGACGGGCCAGGCATATTGAATGATGTTCGATGGGCTGGCTCTTTGAAAAAGACCCGAGCTCTTACACAGAAGACAGAAAGTGCCATTTACCGGCTGTGTCAGGAGGGGCTGGCTCCAAGTATCATAGTGACACTACACAGAAATAACGCGACACAGGACAAACTGGCGACCATGCGGGAATGGTTTTTCCGTTTGGATAATATGGGGATCAGAAAGGTTCGCCTGCACTTATTGGAATCTGACAATGAGTTAGTAAGACAGAAATACGTGCTTAACGAACGAGAGAATCTGACTGCGCTTAATTTTTTCTTGGACCTGGAGCAAGAGCTTAGTGCCATTAGCTTAGATATTTTTTCAGAAGTCACTAAGTTACTGACAGGCCAGGACAGCAAAACGAGCTGTGTTTGGAGAGCATGCGATCCCTACACAACCAATGCCGTCAGAGGCGTTGAGGGGTTTGGTCAAAGTAGCAATTGCGGCAGAACCAATAAAGATGGAATCGATTTTGTAAAATCAGAACAACCAGGTTATGAGCGATATATCGCTTTATTCCACACCCCCCAAGCCAACGGTGGTTGTCAGGGCTGTCGCTTTTTTTCCATGTGTAAAGGACAATGCCCGGGCACATCAATCAACGGGGATTGGCGCAATAGAACAGAATACTGTGCAGTGTGGTTCAAGATTTTCGAAAAGCTTGAACAACAGCTCATTGATGCTGGAAAAGACCCCCTCAGCCTAAGTAGCAAGCGCTCAGAGATTGAAGCGTTTTACTTAGATGCCTGGGCAAATCGTCAGAATCCGAGTATTGAATACATATTGTACCTAATGCAGCAAAAAGAAGGAGTCAACAATGCAACCTGAATTTAGCCGCATACATGACACACTAGAACAGCAACGGCTTAATTTTAAGCTGCCGGCCTTCTTTAGGTGGGCCTGGGTGAGCGATCAGGCTCGCACTCTCTGGGCCCCCAAGATAAACGCAATTCGGGATTTGGTGCCACACGTTTTTGCTGAAGCAGTCTTATCTGGCCACTACCCTTGTGCACTAATGGAGCTGACCCAAAAACAAGCCGACAACCTGCGTTCGGACACTCAGCGTCACAGGCAGCTTACAATTATCAGGCTGCCTCCTTCTACCCTAAACTTATTCAGCAACAGACCCTACTGGCTATGCTGTTTAGAAAACGATGCCGAACAATTTCTTATGGCTTGGCAACAGGCTGATTTAAAATCGATATACTCGCTTATCAACGCCCCACAATGCTGTACCAATTTCAACCATGACTTAGAATATCTGTATCAGTGTCAGGACCCTACCTATCTGAGTGCAGCACATGCCCTCAATAGCAACGAACAACTGCTCAACATCACATTTGAAAACGCCCCACTGCTCAACCAAACTTTTAAAAAGCTGGGGGTTAGTACACTAAGTTATGCCCCGTGTTCCCCCAACTGCCAGCATGCTTTGGTTCAGGCCGAAAACTGGATGGCACTTGCTGGTGATATGGGGTACACATCTTTATTAAATGACATGCTGACATTGTTTGGCGCGCCATGCACATGGACCGCCATGCATGGCATTGCGGAGATCAAAACACCTTTACTCAAAATTTCTACCAACACAGATGCCACCAGAGACAAATTCACGGTTAACTATCTGAGTGAGACAGACATTGAAGGAGCCGCAACAGGTTTAGGTTTTCCTTTTAAAAATAACTGTAAAAGTGCCATAACCCAGTCAAAAAGTTTCCAAAGGGGCATTGATAATGTCATCCCCAGTCTGGATGTAACCGAAGTTAAAGAAATCGCGAGCCCGGCAAACGATACAGGCCTTAACCCCTTGCCCTACCCGGATTCTAAAATACTGGATGACACACTTGAACGAGTCTTGCCTGGAGTGGATGTCCATATAAAATCAATTTTTCTGAGCAACACATTTTGTGTGGTTACGCTCAATAACGACAACACCGGTTGTTGTATGAACTATTACCGGTTTAAGTCGCAAGCGGCAATAGCAAACACAACGGCCAAGCTCACTGAGCGGCTTAAGCACGACCCGCTCCTTTTGGATTTTTTAACCGCGACCGAGCACAAGAGCTTGTTACAGATGTGCTTAAAAGCGTGCCTGGTTAGTGCCCTTTCGCAGCCTTTTATAGAGCAGGCAAATGGTTTTTCAGTTTCAGATACATTCGAGGCCTCTTTTTTGCCCTCGGTCAATAAGGCCGTTGTCGTCGGGTTTGGTGGTTATATGGATTATTTGATCCACCATACCCAGACACCAAATATTCTTGTTATCGATAGCGCAATCGTTAAGTTCAAAAAAAGAGTTGAAGCAAGACAAGCCTATTATAGAGCTCACTTCCCTCATACCCGCGTCTCCTTTTCTGATGGCTGTGATGTCACTGATTTACGCCGTGCAGATCTGGTATCCATCACAGGTTCTGCCCTGTCAAATGGGACTATGGGGCACTTGCTTAGTGCTGCTGAAGGATGTGATCACGTTATTGTTCAGGGACAAAGTGCGGCCATTCACCCCGCTGAACTGTTCGATCTAGGCGTCAGACTGGTTAGCACATCAGCTAAACCCCGAGGTCTACATCAACTTGCTTTGACTGATTACAGTGCATTCGTGAAATGCTTAGAAGGCAACCTGCCTAAGCTTTATATGCAAGCAGAATAAGTGTGTGTTGGTCCGCCGAGAAGAAAAGCCATAAACTCCTGAAACCTTGACAAACAAGGAGTTTATTCTAACCTCTAAAGGCTAGAATAAGTTTTGCATTGGCTATGGTAATTCAGCATTTTGCTCGGGTAACAAGTCATCGGAGCGCTACAGCTTGTAGGGCTAAGGCAAACTTATGACTAAGAAACAACCTGGCTACACTTCAGCGGTCCTCTTGTTTTCTTCCGTGCTTCTATTCGGTTCATCTGGGGTTGCACTAGGAGATGAACTCGACACCTTGATGGAACTTAGTCTGGAAGACTTGCTCGACCTGACTGTATCATCGGCCTCCGGCATCGAAGAAACATTACGTGACGCCCCTGCTGCTATGGTGATCATTACCGCAGCCGATATCAGGCAGCGCGGATATACAAGTATTGATGAAGTGATCCTGGATCTGCCTGGCTTTGATAGCACAGTCACCAATGGCAATGGTGGTGTGATCACCTATCAGCGCGGCTATCGTACTCCCCTCACCCAACGTACACTGATGCTGGTCAATGGCATAGTCGACAATCACCTGTGGTATCATGAGGCTACTTTGTCAAAAAATTATCCGCTGTCGAATATAGCGCGGATCGAAGTATTATATGGCCCCGTTGGCGCGGTATATGGCCCCAATGCGTTTTTGGGGATCATTAACCTGGTTACGTCCGACGCCAAAGAGTCTCACCAGGGTGATGACTTTTTTAAAGTGAATGTGCAGTCGGGCAGCTATGATACGCAGAGCATTGATATCGCCGCAGGTGGCAGCCACAACGAGCTGACCTATAACCTGTCAGCTAAATACTACTCAAGTGATGAAGCCGATATAGACGAACTGGCTCCCTGGGGCTTTGTCAGCAACGAATTATTGAGCAACCGGGATATCTGGGGACCTGTTATTTATGACACCGCGTTGTCTGCCAATTGTGAAGCCGATGGCTGTCCTCATAGCTCTAAATACAATGATTTTGGTGCCTACCATGACCCGCAACGAGAATGGGGGGTTTTGGCCGATATCGGGTTCAAAAACCTGACGTTAGGGGTCATTGAATGGGACATGCGCCATGGTTGGGGGCCGCAATACCCTCACGACAGAGCGCAGCCTGCAGCGCAGTGGTATCGCAACTCCGAGCAATATTACCTGCGCCATGCAGGCACTTTAAAAGATAAAGTACAGGTAAATACCCTGCTACTGAGCAGAAAAAGTGGCAATGGGGGTTATTGGGTTGAATCCTTCCCAGGCTCCACGGCCCTGACGGGTCCGGATGTGGTCTCAACCTTAACCATTTCACACTGGCGAACCAGCAATAAAAGCTGGCTGTTTAAACAAGATTATGAGTTCGATTACTCTGAGCAGCTAAAGATCAGCGGTGGCATTAAATTTGAGGACAAAGAGTTGACTAAGGCGTACGATGCCTGCGGTTATTTTGCCGAAACTTTTTGCTCGTCCGATACACCCGAAACCGCCGGTGATGGCGTTGCACTTAATACAGACGACACCATTAATATCCAGCCAGACACACTCAGCCGCATGCCAGACGAAAACCTGGCTAGCCTGACTGATCGGGGCGCCTACATTCAGGCCATCTGGAATATCAATGACTGGCGAGTAAATGCTGGCATAAGATACGACAAAAACAGCTTATATGGCAGTACCACCAACCCCAGGGCCTCCGCTATTTATTTTCTCTCGGATAAAACAACCATTAAGATGCTCTATGGTACGGCTTTTCAGGAGCCAGCCCCGATACAACTTTGGGGTGGCTGGAGCGGCCGCTCTGCCAACCCTGATCTGAAACCCGAAAAGGCGGAAAACTTTGAGTTCATTTACATGTATCAGCAAGACAACTGGCTGCATGATTTGTCTTTGTTTACGGCCAGGTACGACGACGTCGTAAAAGAAGCAGCCGAAAATGCCGGAAAACGCAGCACCTATGGACTGGAGTATCGCGGTAAGTTTGAGTTTAGTAACTTTATAACGGGCGCTGCAAATATCTCCGGCTATCTGTATTACACCCACACAAAAACCAAAAGCAGCGTCAGCTACGATCACACGCTGGGCCTGTGGGTGGGTGAAGGGATCGAAAACTGCCGGGACATCGCAAGCAATAACACGCTCACTTACAACCCTTGTCAGGATATGAATGCCGAGCTTGGAGATATCGCGCCACACAAGATCAGCGCCGGGCTCAATGTGCCTGTCAGTGAGGCACTTAATGTTAACGTCAGGGCCAACTGGGTTTCAAGTAAACCTTTGTATTTGAGAAACACATTGCGTGCTAAAGACAGAGAAAATGACGCCTATTTAACGGTAGATGCCAATATCATTTACCGGTTCGAATCCTTCGAAGTCGCATTGAAAGTAAAAAATATCTTTGATGAAATCTATTACCACTCGGGGGCAGAAGCCGCAGCCAGTGGTGATGATTTTGAGCAGCGCTCACAGGGCTGGGCTAACTCACTTATCCCTCAGCCAAAGCGCAGTTTTATGCTATCGGTGAGTATGCAATTTTAATCAGTTATTTCTGCTCACTGCCCACACCTAATACCAGTTTTGTTACGTTAACACTCAAGCTCCGTCGAGCCCAAATTTATCCAGTTACACAAAAGTGCCGCATGTCGACGACTGAACTCATCATACCGCACTGACTCTGCCAACCAATTTACCTAATAAGTGGGTGGTTCATTGCAAGCATGTGGGCAAAGGCCTGCCCGCACTCAAGTATTTATCTCGCTATTTATATCGGGGAGTACTGCCCGATAAAGACATACTCAGTGAAATCGATGGCAACATATGCTTTGCTTATCAAGATAGCAAAACCAAAACCCGAAAAACACGCACCTTGCCCGCTACCCAGTTTTTATGGCTGATATTACAACATGTGTTACCTAAGGGATTTCGACGAGTACGTGACTATGGTTTATTGCACCCAAGCAGCAATAAACTGCGACAGCGAATACAAAACTTGCTCGCGTTAATTGGTAACACTTTACCAATCATTAAAGTTACATCGCGTAAAGCCGCCAAGATTATTTGCCCCTGCTGTCAAAAACCGATGCAGTTTATGGGCATTCGCGCGCGAACGATAAGCTTTAACTCCGGATTCAAACAAGGGGATCTTACATGGGCTAGCTCATCGTAAGCCGGGTAAAGCACACACAAAAGTGAATTTAAAAAGGAGCGAAATATAAACAATTGATTAGATTAAAGATTTCTAATTAGCGAACTATGCTAAGGGCTGACTGCGCCCTAAAAAAGAAAGCGACTGTCAGCCACCCTCAATACTTCTCTATTTCTACATCGCTATTTACTAAATAGAAGCACCACACAACGACGCAGGGCTTGTTCAACACCCAGATAAGGTGTCGGCTTCGCGACACCTATCCTTATTTGTTAGGTATTTTTCTCTGTCTTTATTGCTTCAATAATTTTCACCAAATAATCCGGGGTTAAAGGTAGTGAGTTTCCATCTAGCTGGCTATCTTTAAGTTCTCGAGTTGTTTGGTCTCCATTTAGTATTGGATTCCTTTCGGTATGAAGCATTTTATTGACGCACTGCTTAACAAGCTCACTATCATCAACCTTCAATGCTGTTTCTAGCGCCACAAACGAATACTCAATGTTTGTAGCCTCATTTTGGAAGTACTTTATTTCTGACAAGCTTGATTTATATAACTTCAAGAAAAAGTAGGAGAATACCTCAATTATCACAACAATCGACAGTCTAGGTAAAAACTCCATGGCAAATTCACCTGGAGTTTTCGATCCCCCTTCATTAAACAAGACAAAAAATGATAAAGCCAAGACACCACTCAGTGCAGTAATAACCCCAAGAATGAGATTCACAGTACCGCGACGGCCTAGAGCATCTATTTCATTATATATTCGCTCTAAGGTTCCTTTCATTCTCTTAGCTATTTCTAACTTGAATTCTGATTCTTTTAGCTTTTCCTTGATCTCAGAAAGATAATCCTCTGTGGTTGTTTCAATCAGTCTTGATTTAATCGCATCTGCGAGTTCATTTTTCTCACCTTCGAGCAGAAGAGACCTCTCTTTTTCAAGCTCTTTTATTCTCGTCCTAAATTCTTTATACAACCATACTTCACGCGATTCACGTAAAGTTGATCTAGAAGAGCCACTTAAAAACCGCGCCATTACAACTGCCATAAAAGCAGTCACCGACCCAATTGCAAGAACTAGTGTCTCCTTATTTTCCGATATCGAACTTGATTCAGTGATAACCGGGTAAAAAGAAGCCGCCATCACTCCTACCATGATTGGCAGAAGAAAAACTTCTTTTTCTTCAAATAGCTTTCTTAGTATTTTTTCCATAAATCACTCGATTATCATTGATACCTAACGCCTCAATCAGAGGCAAAAATCAGTTGGTTAAAATTAGCGACGCAGGAGCAAAACCAACTGTTTTTTGTCCTGCTGAATTGACTTGTTAGATTTCGTTTTAACCTATATGTAAATCTTATCGCAATATAGACAATACTCATATTCAGCGAAGTTAAACTCAAAGTCGTTTTTAAACATTGCATAATTTTGAGGAGTGATATCAAAACTATGATTTCCAGTATGTTCATCAGAAAGACCTAAACCTTGTTTTATTTTTTCGCGAGTCATAGTTTTAAGGAGTGTTTCGTCCTCAACTAAGCTATGCCCATCTTCGTCAGCACGACAAGTCTGGATATAAAAGTCACAACGTTTCATATCGTAAAGTGGCTCAAGTAGCTCAACAAACAATCCCGTTTCATTAATTTTTTCAATCGTGCTCTCATTTAAATTAACGCAACAGATATACATGTAGTAGTCCCAACCAAACCTAATACTAAATTGTTCATTAATCTCTAATCTGCACCCCAAAAAACCTCGTAAAATCATCTGGATTACAATTTTAAGATCATCTATTTCGAGTTTCTTATCTTCAAAAAGAGTAATATCCTTAAACTCTTCGTTAACTAACCACTGACTATCCTTATCCGAAAGGTTATCTTGTAGAAACCTAGACTCAAGATCTACTACTCGAAGGTGCTTAATGTGTTTAGACAGGAGGCATTCTATAACAGCATTTATATACTTTTCTTCCGTTTCAAAGTATTCCGATGCTTTAAACTCAATACCGTTAAATGTTTTCCCGACTTCTGACGGACATGTCCATTCATCAACTTTGTAATGACCATCGGAATTTCTATTTTTAGGATCGTATTTTGTAATTCTAAAATTCAACATTGCAAAATTTACCGATGGTGGATTTGATGAAAGAAATATAACAATTTATTCTACCCCAAAATGTCGGAACATAAACCGACAAAACGGGCTGTAGTACATACCCTCATAGTCCCATGGAACAAACTCAAAGTAAACAATCGGTTGCAACCTGCAAAAACACATTTGTGTGAAAATTGGACAAAACGGCACGTAATAATGTTATTGGACAATAGTCAGAATACTGTACATAAATCCAGTATCAACTTTGCCAAATGACGCGTTCATGAAATCACCTTTCCTACTCATGATACAAGAACAAATGTGCCTAAGGCTTTATGCCTAACGCACCATTGAAGCGTACCAAAAATGGACTGCTGCATTTATTCGCTTTAACGATATGCGACACCCTACAACTATGGGGAGCGAGCGAAGTTGAACTATTTCTTAACCACTTGGTAAATTGCCAGAATGTTGCTCAGGGAGCGCAAGCACACATTAAAAAGCCCGACTAACCTAGCCGGGCTTTGTAACTCATAAATATCGTTTCGGTCTAATCACGCGTAATGCGGATCACCGGGCGTTGCTGACAGGTTTTGCCCAGCAGGCAGCTCAGTGCATCACGCACGGTGTCGACGCTAAAGTCGAGCAGTTTCACCTCGGGGGCTTTGATGCGGCCGTTGCTGACGTCATCAAGTAACTGGCGGCCCATAAAGCACAAGTGCTGCTGGGCGCACAGGCTGTTGGCCATCCAGGCGCCGGCGACTGAAACCACACCAATGTTGGGCGCTTTCTCAAACAGCAGCTCTTCGGGAATGGTGCCAAAGCCATTAAGGCAGGCAATTCGGCCGCAAAACCGCAAATGACGCAGGTCATCCAAAAAGGAGTCGCCGCCTTGTGTATTTAAAATACAGTCAAAACCGCCCGGGCCCATTTCTCGCTTGATTTGTTCACACACCGACTCCGACTCACAGTCGAACACCCAGTCTGCTCCGAGCTTGCTCAGTCTTTTATGGTGTTCTTTCTGTGCAAAAGCAAACACCTGAGCGCCGCGCTGTTTGGCGTATTGCACGGCAAAATGGGCCACGGCGCCTTGCGCGCTGTTGATGGCCAGCGAGTCGCCGTCCTGCACCTGCATTTTATCCAAAGCCAGCAGTGCCGCCATGCCCGCATTGGGCAATGACACCGCCACTTCGCCACTCATGCCATCGGGTACTTCCGACACCGCGTGGCTGGGTACAACCGCGTATTCTTTTAGCATCCCCTGCTCTGCCAGACTGGCATTAAACAATACGCGGCTGCCTTTGGGGGGAAATACCCCTTTAGCAGCTGAGACCACAGTGCCGACGGCATCCAGTCCCAAAATGTGCGGGTATTGCCACTGGCAAAATCCGTCTTTCGCCATCCGTGCGTCCAGGTGATTCAGGGCCACATAATCTATGGCCACCAGTAACTCGTTATCTCCCGGCACTGGCATGGCGTGCTCTGCCATCGCTAAATCAAACTCAGCGCCACATTGACGCAGCTCCAGTGCTCGCATGGTGGTTTTTTCGACTGACATGGTGGTTTTCTCCACTTTTCGACCCTTTTTAGGCCGGATTGCCCATAACTTTAACTTTCCGATTATGGGCAAAACTTCGCAATTGTTGCTATTAAACCATCTTGGTCTCTGTCAAACAACTCAATATTGTGACAGGTGTTTAAATCCTGTTAACGGCTATTTTTCAATCACAGGCTCGCTTGCGCTGTCCTGCAAACCTTCCTTCGCGCTATCGTTCAGGGTAAGTAAGCGATAGAACACGGGCGTGAATAGCAAGCCGAATACCGTTACCCCAATCATACCAAAGAACACCGCATTACCCATTGCCTGACGCATCTCTGCACCTGCGCCTGACGCCAGTACCAGAGGGACCACACCGGCTGTGAACGCAATCGAGGTCATCAGGATAGGGCGCAGTCGTAAACGACACGCTTCCATGATGGCTTCCAGATGCGTGGCACCGGATTTATGCTTATCGCGGGCAAACTCGACCATCAGAATCGCATTCTTCGAGGCCAGTGCCACCAGTACAATCAGTGCAATCTGGGTGAAAATATTATTGTCGCCGCCCAGCATATACACACCCGCCAGCGCAGAAAATATCGTCATTGGTACTATCAATATAATGGCCAGTGGTAAACGCAGGCTCTCGTATTGGGCTGCCAGCACCATGAAAACCAGTACCACTACCAGAGGGAACACATACACCATAGTATTGCCCGCCAGAATTTGCTGATACGTTACCTCAGTCCATTCATAGCTGATCCCTTCCGGTAAACTTTCGGCCAGTACTGATTCAATCGCTTCTTTGGCCTGATCTGAGCTGTACCCCGGCGCCGGGCTGCCGTTCAGTTCTGCGGTCATATACCCGTTATAGTGCATCACCCGATCCGGACCTGTGGTGGGTGTCACCGTAACTACGGAGCCCAGCGGCACCATGTTGCCGGCAGCGTTACGCACTTTCAGGTTGTTGATCTGCGATTGCTTAGCACGAAACTCAGCGTCAGCCTGCGCTTTGACCTGATAAGTACGGCCAAACAGGTTAAAGTCATTCACATACACAGAGCCCAGGTAAATCTGTAGTGCATTGAACACTTCATCCAGCGGAATGCCCTGCAATAGTGCCTGCTCACGGTCAACGTTGATATCCATTTGTGGCACCTGAATACGGAAGCTGGAGTACAGACCCGTCAGTGCCGGATGTTGTTGCGCATGACCAATGGTATTCTGAAGTGCTGAAAACAAGGCTTCAAACCCTTTATTACCCCTGTCCTGAAGCTGTAATTTAAAGCCACCTGTGGTACCCAGGCCAAGAATTGGCGGCGGCGGGAACACCGCAACAAAGGCTTCATCGATTTCAGCAAAGCGCATGTTCAGCTGCATCGCAATCGCATGGGCAGACAGGCTGGGATCCTGACGCTCAGAAAAATCAGCCAGTGGCGTAAACACAATGCCGCTGTTGGTACTGTTGGTAAACCCATTCACCGACAAGCCCGGGAACGCCACGGTATGTGCCACACCAGGTACTTCCAGCGCAATCGCCTGCATTTGTTTGACCACGGCTTCAGTTCTGTCCAGACTTGCCGCATCCGGTAGTTGCGCTACCGCAACCAGGTATTGCTTATCCTGCTGCGGAATAAAGCCACCCGGCACTGAGTTAAACAGGCCAACGGTTGAACCCACCAGCGCTAAATACACCACTCCCACGACCACACTCATGCGGATCAGTTTTTGTACCAGCTTCTCGTAACCCTGCGCACCTTTGTCGAACATGCGGTTGAAGGGTTTGAATAACCAGGTGCCAAACAGTTTGTCGAGCACGCGGGTCAGGCCATCTTTCGGCGCATCATGCGACTTTAATAGCAAGGCCGAAAGCGCAGGCGATAAGGTCAGCGAGTTAAAGGCCGAGATCAAAGTTGAAATGGTGATCGTCAGGGCAAATTGCTTATAAAACTGGCCCGACAGTCCGGTAATAAAGGCCGTTGGAATAAACACCGCACACAATACAAAGGCAATGGCAATAATCGGCCCGGTTACTTCAGTCATGGCAATTTTAGTTGCCTCAAACGGGCTGTAGCCGTCGGCAATATTACGTTCTACGTTTTCGACCACCACAATGGCGTCGTCCACCACAATACCGATAGCCAGTACCAGACCAAACAAAGACAGCGTATTAATCGACACGCCCAGCATCTGCATGATGGCAAAAGTACCGATCAACGACACCGGTACGGCAATTAAAGGAATGATAGACGCGCGCCAGGTTTGCAGAAACACCACCACAACCACAACTACCAGCAAAATGGCTTCCAGTAACGTCTGGATAACGGCATCAATTGAGCCACGTACGAATACGGTAGGGTCATAGGCAATTTCATAGGTCATGCCCGCCGGAAAGTCTTTTGCCAGACGCGCCATTGTCGCACGTACGTTGTCAGACAAAGCAATAGCATTGGAGCCCGGGCGCTGGAATACCGGCATTGCCAGCGCAGGCTGGTTGTCCAGCATGGCGCGCAGCGCATAGTTTTCCTGGCCCAGTTCAACACGTGCAATGTCCTGCAAGCGCGTGATCTGACCTTGCTCGCCCACTTTGATGATCACCTGCTCAAATTCATCAATCTGAGTTAAGCGCCCTTTTACATTCAACAATACCTGAAACTGGTTCTCATCCGGTGAAGGCTGAGCACCCAAAGAGCCCGCGGCAACCTGCTGGTTTTGTGCACGTAACGCATTGATCACATCACCTGCTGTCAGATTACGGGCTGCAAGCGCGTCGGGGTTTAGCCACACACGCATAGAGTATTTAGCACCACCGAATAGTTGCAAATCGCCCACTTCCGGCAAGCGCTTCAGTTCATCTTTAATATAGATGTCGGCATAGTTGGCCATATAAGAGGTATCCTGCTGACCATCCGGAGACACCAGATGCACCACCAGAGCAAGGTTAGGTGACGATTTTTGTGCCGTCACACCCAGGCGTTGTACTTCCTGAGGAAGGCGTGGCAAGGCATTGTTCACCCGGTTTTGCACCTGAACCTGGGCCTGATCCAAATCTGTGCCCAAAGCAAAGGTCACAGTCAGGGTAAGGCGGCCATCGCTGGTTGCCTGAGATGAATGGTACAGCATGTTTTCCAGGCCATTGAGCTCCTGCTCAAGCGGCGTTGCAACGGTCTGACCAATCACTTTGGGGTTCGCACCCGGGTAACTGGCGTTGACCACCACAGTTGGAGGGACAACCTCTGGGTATTCGCTGACCGGCAACTGAAACAGCGAGATGGCGCCGGTGATCACAAACACCAGCGAGAGCATGGCCGCAAAAATCGGCCTGCTGATAAAAAAGTGAGAAAAGTTCATAATTGCCTCTTAGTTTGCAGCGCTAAGCTGAGTGTCGCGCTGTGCAATCACAAGACGGGTATCATCCAGGTTCAGTGTCACCATGTTTGGGGTGATAGGCATGCCCGGGCCAACACGTGCAGGACCATTGGCTGCAACTTTATCGCCCGCTTCCAGACCCGATTTAATCGCACGGAATGCACCGTAGCGCTCACCCAGCTCTACCAATCGGTATTGCAGCGTGTTATTGGCGTCTACCGTGAGTACAAATCGGTTTTTCAGATCCGTTCCAATGGCACGCTCAGGCACCAAAGGCATAGTAGCTGCGTCAGCCGAGCCCAAGGAGATGCGCGCAAAGGCACCTGGTTTCAGACCGTGTTGCTGCGCATCAAATACTGCACGTACGCCTAAAGTGCCGGTATTAGGGTTAATTTCATTATCGATAAAATCAACCACGCCAGGCACCGATGCCCCACCATTGATACGCTGTAATTGCACCGTAACGGCATCAGTAGCATCAACACCGGCAAACTTGTTGCTCCAGGTGCGCTCGTCCACATCAAAGTATGCATAGATCTGTTGATCTGAAACTATGGTTGCCAGCGTGGTTTCACCGGCGCTCACATAATTACCTTTGGTCACGATAGCACGCGAAATCACGCCACTGATGGGCGCTTCAACCTGACTAAATTCTAAATCAAGTCGCGCTTTTTTCAGCTGTGCGGCGATAGCATCACGATTGGCCTGTGCCTGACGCAATGTCGCCGCACGCTGCTCGGCAAGCTCGGTTGACATGGCTTTTTCAGCCACTAGCTGTTTGGCACGGCGCGCTTCGCTTTTAGCCTGCATCAGCGCAGCCTCAGCACTAACCAGCTGTGCGTTCAGAGTTTCAACCTGCACTTCAAACGGGCGCGGGTCGAGTCTGAACAACGTCTGGCCCTTTTCAATTCTTTCACCTTCTTTGAATGTCATCTGCTCTACCTGACCAGATACGCGAGGCTTAAGCACTACCCGCTCCGGCGCTTGCAAACGCGTGGTAAAGGTATGCCACGACTGCACCGGGGCCATTTTGACCTGTGCCACATCAATGGTCAGCGGTGGCGGCTGTTGCTGCCCTTCCTGTGCATTTGGTTGGCTACAACCACTGAGCACCAAAGCAAGTGCGACCGCACTGAGTGTATAGCTAATTTTATTCATGACATTCTCCGACAGTATGAGTTGCTATGATGGTACGAAGAATTACCGTGAAGAAAAATGGTAGTTTTTTAAAAACATTAGTGCCAGAATGGCACCAATAAACTTTTCTTTGTGTTGAAAGGACAGATTATGGATACCACCAGCCGGTTGATTATGTTGCTCGAAGTTGTTGAGCAGGGGTCGTTTTCTAAGGCAGCTGAACTAAGAAATATAGACCGTTCAGTGATCTCCAAACAGATAGGCAAGCTCGAAGAAGAACTGGGCGTTCGGTTACTGAATCGCACAACCCGATCATTTTCCCTGACCGCAGCCGGCGCTGAAATGGTAAAAAAGGCCGCAGACTTGCGCTTACTATTACAGGATACGGTGCAACTGGCAGAAAACTATCACCAGGAGCCCAGGGGCTTATTGCGCATTACCGCATCGAGCTATATCGGCCAACATTACCTGATGCCTGTCATCAACGATTTCCAGAAACGCTTTCCTCAGGTCAGTGTTGAGATACGTATGGATGACCGGGTAGTGGATATGATCTCAGAAGGATACGATCTGGCCTTTCGGGTTGGTGAGCCCCGCGACTCCTCTCTGGTGGCCAGAAAAATTGCCCGTAATAAAATGCTGATCCTGGCAACCCAACGCTTTATCGACACCTATGGCGAGCCAAAGACCATGGCCGACCTGGCAGACTTGCCCGCAGCCTCATACAGCAGCTCGCACCTGCGCTTTGAAGCTATCAGCTATATCGACGAAGATGGCAAGCCGCAGGAGCAACCCATTACGCCAGTGTTTCGCTCCAATGATGCAGAGGCCCTGATGAGCAAAGTACTATCGCACACCGCGTTTTTTACCGCACCGGCCTTCTTCTTTGCTGACGGAGTAGATACCGACCAGCTGGTCCCCCTGCTGACCCATGTCAACCTGCCCGATTACAGCGCGGTGTATGCCGTTTACCCGCACCGGGATCTGCCGGTAAGAACCCGATTATTTTTGGACGCGGCACGGCATTATATCGGCGAGCATAAGCCGCGCTGGGAACTCAACATTCCCGGAATAGAGCAACTTTATCAGCCTAAAGCAAAATAATAGCTCAGAACGGGCGCTTTTCTACTCATACAAAATTGTCAATAATGACAGTGGCAGAACACTGTTTAAATACACCTGCTTTGCGCCCCAGTGCTGGAGTGCAAAGCATTTTGTGAATTTATCCCCTCCTGTTGCACTTTACTCTTATCAATAATGTCATTTCACAAAGAGTCATGAATTGCTTTCGAAAAACTGAATTTACCTAATAAATATCAGATACTTAATTTAATAAACCGGTCGTGGCTTAAAATGTTAACAGAAGAATAAAAGTCTTTTTTTAGCCATATATCTGGCACAGAGATGCCATTAATTCTTAGCCTCTTTGTCTTTTTTGGTTTCTATAGTACTGCCCCTGAAACAATTACAGAGTCAGGACTATGAAATTAAAATTACTAACACTCGCAATGTTTTGCGGCACAACCGCATTGATCACTGGTTGTTCAGATAACGATAACAAAGTTGTGATCAAGCCGCCGGTTAAAGAACAGCAGGCGGATGAAGACAAACAACCGACCGATGACAAGCAGCCGGTAGACGATGATAAGCCTAAGGATGATGACAAAGACCCTGAGGAACCTGAAGAGCCCACGATAGCCGAAGGCACCTTACTGGAACTGCGCATCATGGAAACAACGGATCTACATGCGAACCTGATGAACTTTAACTACTTCTCGAATAAAGAAGACAACAAGGTCGGTCTGGTAAAAACCGCCACTTTGATCCGTCAGGCACGAGAAGCCGCTACAAACTCAGTATTAGTTGATAATGGTGACCTGATCCAGGGAAGCCCGCTTGGCGACTATATGGCCAAAATTAAAGGCCTTAAAGACGGTGAAGTCCACCCGATTTATGGTGCAATGAACACACTGGATTACGATGTGGCCAACATTGGTAACCATGAATTTAACTTTGGCCTGGAGTTTTTGGACGAAGCCATAGACGATGCCAAATTCCCGTATATCTCAGCCAATGTGTTTAAAGATGATGGTGACGATGATCCAAACAACGATGTACCACTGTTCACCCCTTACATCATTAAAGACAAGCAGGTAATTGATAAAAATGGCGACACACAAACACTGAAAATCGGTTACATCGGTTTTGTGCCGCCACAAATTATGCAGTGGGACAAAGCCAATCTGGAAGGCCAGGTCATAGCCAAAGACATTGTCGATATGGCCAAACACTATGTGCCTAAAATGAAGGAAGCCGGTGCAGACATCATAGTAGCTATTCCGCACTCTGGACTGGAAACAGCAGAGAAAAAACCTCTGGCTGAAAACGCCAGCTACTACCTGTCCAAAGTCGACGGCATTGATGCCATCATGTTTGGCCATGCCCATGCGAACTTCCCGGGTCCACGCTATGCTGGCCTAGAAGAACATGGTGTCGACAATGAGAAAGGTACTATTAATGGCATCGCGGCCGTCATGCCCGGTTTTTGGGGTAATAACCTGGGTATCATCGACATGACCTTAGAATACGGTGCTGACGGGTGGCAGGTAAAAGACACTCAGTCGACGCTGGAACCTATTTCTATCACCAACCCAGATCGCACTGTCACGTCTTTGGCCATTAACGATGCACAGGTCGAAAACGCGGCAATGGCCGCACACGATGAAACCAAAACTTGGGTTAATGAGCCGTTTGCCAAAATCTCTGACGAGGTAAACAGCTACTTTGCACTGGTTAACGACGATCCGTCTATCCAGATAGTCACCGACGCGCAACTTTGGTACACACAGGCCATTGTAAAAGGGACTGAACTGGATGACCTTCCGGTCCTTTCAGCGGGTGCCCCTTTCAGAGCTGGCCGGGGCGGCGCCGATGATTTCACAGCGGTTGATAAAGGTGACATCGCTTATCGCAATGTGGCGGACTTGTATATTTATCCTAACGTGCTGAAAGTACTTAAACTCAATGGTGCTGAAGTCAAACAATGGCTGGAAATGTCAGCGGGTCAGTTTAACCAGATAACACCCAACACAGATGCGGTTCAGGTGCTGGTAAATTCAGATTTCCCGTCTTACAACTTTGATGTCCTGGACGGTGTGACCTACCAGATAGATGTCACAGAGCCTGCAAGATACGACACTAAGGGTAACAAGGTGTCTGACGGTAATCGTATTAAAGCGCTTACCTATCAGGGCGAACCGGTAACCGATGAACAGGTATTCCTGGTGGCAACCAATAACTATCGTGCTTCAGGTGGTGGTAACTTCCCGGGGATCTCTGGTGAAAAAATCGCAGTAGACTCACCAAATGAAAACCGTCAGGTGGTCGCTGATTATATTTCATTGCAGTCAAACAAAACCCCTGAAACCGGCATGGACCCAAGCGCAGATGGCAACTGGTCATTTGCTCCGGTCGCGGGAGCTAACGTTGTGTTTTACAGCTCACCGTCGGATAAGGCAACAGCATTCAGTGCGCGCTTTGCCCATATCACTCCTTTAAATCAAACCACAGAAGATGGTTTTGCAATCTATCAAATCGACCTGACTCAGCCTGCAAACTGAGTGTCAGAACGATAAACAAATTAAAAGCCACGCACTTGCGTGGCTTTTATATCGCGCCGTAATCACAGGCAGTATGCGGCAACTTCATATCAACCACCTGAACTCAGTGCACGACTTTACGGCCAAAGGACTGTGTGCTTGCCAGGGAAGCTTGGCGACTTGGTGAGTTAAATACGATTGTTTAGCGACGTTCGCGACAATTTGACTCTCTGAGTGAGCGCGCTTACAAAGCATAGGTGGAAGGTCTGGTTGATATTCACAACGGGAATTGATGATGAAACTATCTAAACTCACAGTCTTAGGCCTTGGTGTAGCGTTTGCACTATCAGCAACTGCTTTGCAGGCTGCCACACCGTACAACTGGAACAATACCGCACCGGTTAAAGTACCGAGTGCACAACAAAGCAATGGCAAAACCGTACTATTCGACGTCTCACACGGCGGTGTTGAAGGTAATGCCGACTGGGTTATTGACGGCGCCTTTTCTGACTTTGCCGATGCCCTGGTCGCTGAAGGTTATCGTGTCGAAGAATATCGCGGCGTCGATTTAAACAATGACGGTAAAATTCGCTTTTATGACGATCGCAACATCTCAACTCAGGCCAACGAAGCCATCATAACTTATGATGCCATCAAACATGCCGATGTTTTTGTCCTCGCGGAAACTAACCGTCCCTTTACCCTTGCAGAGCAACAGGCATTGGAAACCTTCGTTGCTACGGGTAAAGGTATTTTCTTTATCGCCGACCACTATGACGCGGACCGTAACCTCAACACCTGGGATGCTACCGAAGTCTTCAACGGCTACAACCGCTCAGATCTGAGCAAATATAATCTGGGCGGCGCCTACGGTGACTGGCGTAACCCAAAGAGTGCTCAGCAAGGCTGGCTGGTAGAAAACTTTGGTATTCGTTTTCGCTTTAACGGTGTTGACTATAAGCAAGGTGTCAGCGGTGTAGAGCCGGCGAATCAGACCGAAGGCCTGACCCAGGGTGTGGCGCCAATTTTAATGGCTGCAGGTGCGACTCTGGCCATCGTTGATGGTCAAAAAGCCAAAGGCCTGGTTTACTTTGCTGAAACAGACAATCCAACTAAATGGAAATATGCCAAAGACTCTGGTCTGTATTTTGGTGGCGAGGCCGAAGGCCCTTACGTTGCCATCGCTAAGTCTGGTGCTGGTAAAGCAGCATTCATTGGTGACTCCTCCCCCATCGAAGATGCAACTCCTAAATATCGTCGTCAGGACAACGGGAACACCAAAAAAACTTACCCGGGCTGGACAGATCCAGGTCACGCCTCTGTCTTATCAGTTAATATCATCAACTGGCTGGCTACACCTGAAAGCTACACCCATTTCGATGGTGCCAATGGTCGCACACCAGGTCGCGTTACGCCCACCCCCATGACCTCTGAGGAAATGTTCGACCCCAACAATGGTCAACCCTGGAGTAATCCAAGTAACGGCTTTAACCCATGGGATACTGATACCTACAAAGACAACTCTTTCAATGCACCGTATGGCCAGGGCCAGGTAGACCCTGATCCTGACCCGGATCCAACACCAGGCACTGCGGTGTCTGTTGCTGACGCATTGGCGGCGACAACCGGCACGGAGTTAGTTGTTCAGGGTAAAGTAACTGACGCCGTCAATGGTATCTATGGCCTGCTACTGACAGACTTAAATAACCCGGCTGTCAGCATCAACGTCAAGTTAGAGTCTAATCAACGCGCTGACTTCAACCCGCAATTGAACCCTGAAATTCTGGGTAAAACTCTGTTAGTGACCGGCAAGCGCAACAGCTACATGGGTGAACCAGGGATCCGCTACGTTACAGATTTGGTTATCGCACCGAGCGCGCTATCCGTTTCTCAGGCGTTGGCCACCGCTCAGGGTGAAACCATTACTTTAACCGGTAAGGTCAAAGCACCGCTGAACAGCATCTATGCTTTGGTTCTGTCTGACTTATCTGACGACAGCACCACCATCAACATCAAGCTTGAATCCAGCCAGCGCGCCGAGTTCAGCCCGCAACTGAACCCAAGCATACTGGATGAGACTTTGGTGATCACAGGTAAGCGCGACTCGTACATGAGCCAGCCTGGTATCCGTAATGTCTCTGAAATTGCCAAGGCGTCGTCAACTTCACCAGACCCGGATCCTAACCTGGATATGACGGTTAGCGAAGTACTGGCAAAAAGCAATGGCACGCCAGTTGTTGTGGCTGGCACCATTACCTCAGCCATCAACAACATTTACGCCCTGGAACTGAGCGATCCAAACGCGCCAGGTAACAAGCTGTACATCAAGCTGGAATCATCACAGCGTGCGACATACAGCCCTCAGCTGAACCCTGCTTTATTGGGTAAAAAACTGCGTGTAACTGGTGTTAAAAATGACTATATGAGTCAGCCTGGTGTACGCAATGTCACCGAACTGACTCTGTTGGATTAATCTGGCAGGCAGGAAAGTCAGGCGACGCTATATGCGTCGCCTTTGTGATTACTCGTCCTCAGCAAGAGACTCGATATCCTCAATCAGGTCATCCAACTCCGCAACCAGCCGTTTTTTCTGTTTTTCGCTGAGGCTTTGATATACATCCAGCAAATATTGATGGTTGGCTTTGCTATTTTGCTCATTAGCCAGGTTCAGCTGCTCAGAACGATAGACTTCTGGAGCCATCAGTAACTCAGACAGCCTGGCTTTGAACACATCACCGCGCCCGGGCTGAGCAAACAAAGCTCTGAGCTCTCCCTGATAGCGCGCGCGATAGTCTGACCATAACGCAGCGGTGCTGATTTGCTGATCATACAACTGCTCAATGCGCCCTTCCTGTTCAGCAGACAATCTACCGATCCAGCGCTTAAGGTTGTTCTTACGCTCTTTTAGCCAGCGTTTGTGTTTTTTCTGCTCTGAACGCTTTGCTCTTTTCTCTGTCCGCTCAACTTCTCCTTCGGCAATTTCATCAAATAGTTCACTGACCTGCGCATCACTGAGCATTGGGGCCATTTCGACCAGATCTGGCACCACTTTGTTGCGCAAGCGATGCCAATGTTCAAGCATTTGTGCACGGTGGTAGCCAATCCGCTCCAGCGTAATTTTGTCATTTTCTATATCTGATTTCAGCATAGTAAGCTGCTGGGCGTACTGTGTCAGCTCCTGTGACTTATGCCAGTCCAGCCAGGCAAGCAAGCGCTCGTCAAACTGCGCTTCCTGTTCATCGGTAAGCGAAACATAGTCATCAAGATACCAATAGCTCAGCCAGTCGGCGTTTTTATAAATAAATTTAGTTGAACAGCCAGTCATTGTGAGCAACGCCAGCACCATCAAAAGCTTTCTCATTGTCGTATCCATAGTCCGTGTTGTTAGTCTCTTTAGTTAATACGGAATTTGTCAAAATGTGGACTAAAAAAGTGTCTGTAAATATTTCTTACGTTACAAACTGTGCCGATACTCAAATCTTAGAATAAGCCGATTTTCGCTTAAACTGCGCTCTGCTCTGTCCTGCATCTTGCTTGCATACTGATCCCATACCACAAGTTACAAGAGGAATAGTTATGAGCCACTGGAATGACGAACATGCAGTCAGCTACGACGAGCAATGGGGGGAGCTGGCGTTCCACCAGCAAATTCCGCAACTTGCGAAAGTGCAACCCGGTTGCAACATCGTAGAGATTGGCTGTGGTGGCGGCTTTTTAAGCCTGTGCCTGGCGCAGTCTGCAGCTAACGTGCGCGTCACGGCACTTGATCCCACACCTAAAATGATCGCTTTAGCAAAAGCGCGCCAGAAAAAAGCCGGGCTGTCACTTGCTCAGCTGCAATTTTTTGAGGCCAGTGCTGAAGCACTGGATGTCTCCGATAATACGCAAGACTTAGTCATCGCCGCATTTTCCGTCCACCATTGGCAAAACCCAAGTTACGCTATGGGACTGGTTTTCTCTGCGCTCAAATCAGGTGGTCGACTATGGCTATGTGAAGATCTCAATGCACCAGCGGAGGGAGATATGGAGGTACATTCACAATTAAAGGCGCTCGATGGTATAAATGCCTTGCTCAAAGGCAGTGGCTTTTCTCAACTATCGCACGCAGTACATAGCACTCATGAAGGGGAATTTTTGGTTGTTGAAGCTCTAAAATGTTAAAGCAGCAGGTGCCCGATGTTTTATCCGGGCACCACCATTCATTACGCCAACATCAAAGAAAATACACTCAACCACATAAGTTGAGTCCAGTAGGACAAACGCTGGTACAAACCCGCCCCTTGCCTGGCTTTATATGCTTTAACCAACTTGATAGTGAAAAAAATCGATGCTAATACCACTGAAACAGAGAATACACGAAACCACGGCGTGATCAGTTCGGAGTCGGGACTGATTGTGATAATAACGGGCGCAACCAGCAAAGTTAACATCACGACTGAACCGGCCGTTGAGTGGATTTGACAATGTCGGCTCGGCGTAAGTGTATAGGGGTCTTTGTCCATGGGGAAATAGCCAGCGAACCAGGTACCTATACCGTGAAACACAATCAATCCGCCCGTAATATAAAACGCGATACTCGCATCCGGCAGCTGAGTCACATGCCAGCCAAAAATCACAAACATCACGCTCAGTGGGTAATTATTAATCCAGGGAGACAACTTTTGTGTCGGGCTTCCCGACGCACCCAGTTCGCTGCAGAACTGATTAAAGTGATCGTAGTTGGGGTAAAATCGACCAGCAATGTATACACCGAATGTAATCCAGATGGACGCAACCAGGCCTAATAATGCTGCAAAGAACTCAAACATTCGCTTCCTCCTTGGGTCAGGTAAAGCTGTCAATGACAGATATGCGCTTTTTATTATTCTGCACTTATGCACTCTTGATTTGTTTATTATGTGCTAATTAAACGTACCTAAAAACGAATCAATTTGCAAAAAAACTGACTCTTCAGCCACTGTTTTCTTTATCACACCAAGTTGAGATAGCCATACTGATTGCAGAAAAGAAAAAATAGCTATATATATCTGCGACTTAAAAATCAGTCTGACATTTGAATGTTATGAACAAAATTAGTATGTGGACAAAAACCGAGCTGGTAACGTATTATTAATTTTGTTCACATTTAACGATATAAAATGACAAACAAGTCGTTATCTGTGGAAGGAGCAAAACAATGTATGAAGGAAACTAAAATGAAAAAGCTTATGACCTTGGCTGCTGTTGCAGCCTGTTTGTTTACACTCAGCACCACAACTCACGCCCGCGGCAGCAACCCGGGGGATTTCCGCTACTATCACTTCCAATGCCTGGACAGTAATCAGGTTCAACTGTGGTTCAAAATTTCGCAGACTTACAACCCGACACTGGGTGCAACCTGTGAAAACGATGGCGGCAGGCTCAAAGTTACCAAAGTGTTTTGGTAAACAAACACATCTCGACCTGACCAATCAGTAATGATAAGCATGGCCACTCAAGTGGCCATTTCGGCAATACGCGTCTTTGGGGCAGGCCTTCACCGTCGACTTTGTTATCGTAATTGCTCTCTGAATCAACATTTATAAATTGAGCAGTACGCTTTCCATGACAATCACTCTGGCTCAATGTGCTCTTTAATTCTATGGCACCTGGCTCGTTATATAAAAATCTAGGTTTTAGTCAGTTTGCGTAATTAAAAACAGCAACAAACATAGGCAGAAAAAAGATCGTGCTCAGCACACTCACAGCAACGGTTGTAGTTTTGCCAATTTTTTCCTGCGCATAACTAAGTTTAGGCGACTTAAATACCGCTAATATTGACCAAGCAATAGCAATAAAGAGCCACCCATTCCATAGCTGAGGACTATTACTTATGCCGTTGGTATAGGCGTATTGCCAGAACGCGATTAAACCTATGCCAAGAAATACTGCATTAGATAGCTCTTCAATGATAACTAACGGGGATCGTGTATCCCGACCTAATACGAGCGCACCGACCTTGAATGGTAAAGGCACGATCAACAATAGGGCTGTGGCCCAAAACATTATTTTCCAAAACATTTCTCTGTTGCTCCTTAACAAAGCCCGCCGCCACACAGTCAAACAATACAGGCCTGGATCGACTTACCGGCTCTGTGTTGGCTACGACTGAATGCCAAAATAGAGGGCATCTTTAAAAACCTAATCTATTGCTTTTTAAATCGCTTAAAAGATCATCTGTCTGGTAGAGTTCGTTACAACAATGCCTTTTGCTGGAAGCTCTATGCTGTGCGTCGCTTAGATAGTCAAAATAGTGCAGCCAGCACTGAACTAGTGGACCATACTAAAAGCCACCAGAGAGCTTTTTAATAAATAACTGATGCATATCTGTACCTTTCTCAATAAACTGATAATTCAGCAAGTGATCCAGGCCCTCGTAGTAAAGATGCTCGCACTGTCCGGCGCGTTTGGCATTCATCTTGTTGCAAATCGTTTCTGCCATCTGAGGTGCAGGCCAAATAGTGTCTTTCTCACCAGACATTAAGGTAACCTGCGCACGAATAGCTGTAACGGGTATATCTGCCAGGTCAGCATCAGCACGGTTTGACAACGACTGAGTGTATAAATCTCGCAAGCCGTTCACTGGTCCACTGGGTTTGAAAGGCACATGAGGCAACGCTTTCCCCTGCTCAGTCCAGCTCGATGCAGGAACTTTCTGCCAGTCCTTTAGAATTCCCGCCCAAACAACTGAACTTGGTGCAATAGCAACCACTTTTGAGATCTGTGGATCTCGGGTTGCCAGTAATAATGCAGCTTCCGCACCCTTTGACCAGCCAACCAAAATTAACTTATCCGGAAAGACTTTACGCTGACTTTGTAACCAGGATTTGGCTTTGGTGAAATACTCCAGCGGAATTTTCTCCAGCTCTTGAGGCAAGCCTTTGGATTTGAAATAGGCCAATGCCAGAGTGGGATGGCCAGCTTCGATTATTGGCTGAGCAAGTTTTTCGGGTAATCCCCCCTCCGAGCCACCAAGAACAAGGACACCAATTCGCTGCTCTGTCGAGTCTGAAGAATGGAACTTACCAACCAGTCCGTCTTTCTCCATCGATAAGTGGGCTACTGCCCCATATACGCCAGAACTCAATAAGAGAGAGGCGACCAGGGTCGTTTTAACTATTTGCCTGAACATCATATTATTCTTCTTATTCATTTATTCTTGTGGTTAATAACACACACGCTTCAATTGTGCTTCTCATAGCCAGAAATTATGGTCGTATGCGCAACGGATGCATCAAAGTAGCATGCCTTTACTTTTACATATTCGGGGTCAATGAAAAAGTCATCCGCGATTTCTTTGCTTGGAAAATAAATGGTGAAGACCCGATTGATCGGTTCATTCGTCTCTGACTTGAGCACCTTGCTGACGATAAAGTCGAAACCAAACCCACCCTGATACCTGTCTAAAATAGGCTTCATCGCAGTTCGGTACTGGCCGTACACCTCATCGTCCGTTACCTCTAACCCGACTAGATATTCATACATAATCTTCTCCCTTGCTAAAAGGCCTGCTGCTGTTGGTACTGAAACAGCCCTTTTAGTGCATTATACAAGCCAACGGCCAGTGTAAAATCGTGCGGCTCATCATCAAACTCGTCTAACTGCAGTTGCGAGTCTAAATGACGATTTCTTAATATTGTTTGTGCCAGAGAGTCATAGATCTCGCGCATTTCACCATCTTCGCTTCCTATATTCATATAGAGATAGTTTTTCACCCGCCCTTTTGATGCAACATATTTCTTGGTTGCTTCTGCGGTTTCACGCGCCCCCCACCAAACAGCGGGGCTGAATGCAAAAAAGCTTTGAAATAATACAGGTCGAGACTGAAAGCTGTGGATCACTAATAAGCCCGCGATAGAGTGTCCAGCAAGTGAATTGAATTGATTCGTGCGGTAATTTTCAGCGATGGTTGGCATGAGCTCTTTTTCAATGAAATCTAAGAAAGCATCTCCCCCACCCCCTTCGCCAACAGGCCCTCTCGGGTCCTGATTTACTGTTGGCGCAAAATCCCTAATTCGATTTTGACTGGTTATGCCAACAATTATGTGTTCGTAAGACCCATTTGATGCGTGCAGCCTTTGCAACATGCCATGAACTAATTCGCCATTCAGTTCACCATCAAGCAGGTAAAGCACGGGATATCTTTTGCTCGGATGTGAGAAATATGAAGCGGGTAATGCCACCGTGATCTTGGGTGCTTCCTCAAGGTATTTCGACTTGGGCATTTCCACTATGGTAAAACTCGCGGCATTGGCCACAGATGACACTAAAAAAAGCAGTATGACAATACTCACTCTCAACATATAAAACTCCTTTTGCGACTGAGTCCCGTCACAAGACATAATCCAAATTTTTAATTCGAGCCGATACACAACTCACTCTCGGCCTAAACAACTATTAGAAGTCTATTAGAACCACTTTTTTCCTACGTTACAAGTTGTTATGTTTCTTACAAAACCAAATTTGCGGTACTCACTGGTAAATCGACGATTGGTGTAGTCAATAAGCAGCGAACCTACTTATTCAGCACCCGCTTGCGACTTGCCCTGGTCAAATAAGCCGCGCCCAGCCCGCTGAGAAAACCAAAGATATGGCTCGAGCTGCTAGTCTGAGCGGAGAAATCGAACAAAGTCGCTAAAAAGCTGATATTGGCATAATAAGTGAGTATCAGTAAGGCAATAAAACTGAGCACGGCCAGTACGTTGCGATTAAACAACGCAGCACCAAGCAACAGACCAAAATACCCCATGACCAGACCGGATGCACCAATGTGATTACCTGAACCGGCAAACAGCCAGACAAACAACCCAGTCGTAACCAGGATCAGCAGCGTCGCGCTTTTAAACTTGGGTAGCCTCGCGGCCAGATAACCACTGATAGTGAGACCCACCAGGTTACTCATTAAGTGACCCCAGCTGCCATGCACAAAAGGGGCGGTGATAATGCCACTCAGATAATATTCATTGTGTGGGATGATCCCGAGTCGCCCAACAGGCAAGCCAATTACGCTCCCCAACAGCTGTACCAGAATCATCACAGCCATTGCATATAAAACCAGCTTAAAATTGGCTGGAAAAACCAGCGCACGCTTACTCATTTATGTCCCTATGGTTTCCGGTTGGAAGTTGTCAGATTTTAAGCAAAAAAATAGCGCCATCAGGCGCCATTTTTCTCTAACGTTCAATTAGAAAGGCATTTTGAAGCCCGGCGGCATCTGCATACCACCAGTGACGTCGGCCATGCGCTTTTGCGACTCTTCACCTACACGGCGTACTGCGTCATTAACCGCTGCTGCCAGCAAGTCTTCGATCATGTCTTTGTCGTCTTCCATCAGGCTTTCGTCTATCTCTACGCGGCGTACATTGTGGCTACCCAGCATAGTGACTTTAACCAGGCCTGCGCCGGCTTCACCAACGACTTCAAGGTTCTTGATCTCTTCCTGGGCTTTTTCCATGCGCTCTTGCATTTGCTGCGCCTGCTTCATGATATTGCCCATTCCACCTTTAAACATAGTCTGCTCTCTTACACTTCAAAAAATTAAAACTCTATGGGATACAAGATAAGGGCTTACTTACACAATTACAATGCCCTTACCGATTTTTCGTCTACTGAGGCCTCAAACTCGCGAGCAAAGGCCTGGATCACGGGATCGTCATTCACTGCTTCGACCGCCTGAAGATATCTTTGCTGATCTATATCCTGCTGGATAAGAAACGGCGTATTAGTCACTGCATCTACAAATTCGATATTGAGTTCAACCGGCTCACTTAAGTTTTCAACCAGGCTCTCGTGTAGCTTTTCTCTCAGCATATTTGAATCCAGATGCTGCTGGCTTTGCTCAACCTGCAAAGTACATTGCAGGCCCTGGCGATTGAACATAGCGTGCAGCGCAAACTGCCTTACCCGACCACCCAGCTGCATGTGTTCTATCATCTGTGCCCAATCGTCTTTTTGATGCGCGTATTTAATATCGCTGATTGGGCTGACAAAATTCTCTGGCGCAGGAATAATGAGTGTATTGTCCTGGCTCTGCTGATCGTCCGATACCTGAGGCGCTAATTGTTCTAATAACTCAGGTGCCAGTTTGCTCTCATCTTTTTTAAAGCGCTCAGCCATATCCGGCTTTTTGGCTTTACGAAGCGGCGCTGCTGGCTGAAAGTCTTGCTGCGGCAGGCTCTGTCCCTGAGTATCATTCGTTCCGCTAGTCTGGCTATCAACTGACGGCGAGGCCGGCGGAAAAGCCCTGCCTGACGCAACAGCGCTAGGTACAGCACCTCTGCCCTGCTGCGACTCAGACTTTTTTGCTTCATCATCTCCTGCAAGCAATTTACCAGCACCTGAGATTTGTCGGTTTTGTAAAATTCGAGCAATTGCCGATTGAGCTTGCTGCTGCTTCTGTGCCAGCTGCTGAACCGGTGTGTGTGTTTGTTCACTCTGCTGAGACACCTCACTATGCTGATGGTGAGGAGGTATAGTCTGAGACTGTGGTTCGCTCTGGTGTTGCTCATATCCTTGTGATTCAGCCTGTGCCATGATGTCCTGATATTGTTGTTCAATCGAGACATCCTCAGGTGATGGCTGAGGTGCTGAAGGAGAAGGTTGCTGAAAAGCCGCTTCTGTATGTTGTACAGGAGATTCAATTACTTGAGGTGCAACCCGCGATTCAGGCATTTGCTGCACAGGGCTCGTTGCCTGCTGAGCTGTACTCTGAGCCGGGACTTGCTCCATAGGCCCCTCCTGTTGAGAAGACGCCCTATTTTGCACTGGACTAACCACAGGCGCATTCTGTTGATCCGACGCAGACTGGGGCTCAGGTGCAACCGGTTGGTTTTGTGTAGCTTGTGGCTGACGGTCTGGTGCTGCCGCGCTCGTCTGAGCTTGCGGACCACGCTGCTTTACGCTCAGCATATCTCTGAGCTTACCAACCTTACCCGGATCCTTTGCAGCAGCAGGCGTCGGGCCTGATGCCTGGCTGAAGTCGGCTTGCTCAAATGCCAGCAACCGCAACATGATCATTTCAAAGCCCAGTTTAGGCTCTGGCGCCCAGCTGAGATCTTTCTTGCCGGTAAGCAGCAACTGATACATAAACTGGGTGTCTTGGGGCGATAACTGCTGTGCCAGAGTCTTAACTTGCTCGGCTTCAAACTGACCAAAATTAGCTGCCTGAGGCACCAACTGAGTTAGTTGAACCAGGTGCAACAGGCTGATGAGATCATCCAGCACACTGCTGAAGTTACCATTTTTCAGGGCTATATTGGCCACTTCTGCCAACAGGGTTTCACCCTCTTGCGATAACACCGCAGCCATAAGCAAAACGGCGTGGCTACTGTCCATCAGACCAAGCATCTGCTGTACGGCTGGTAGGGTCAGCTCACCATTGGTTTGTGCAATGGCCTGATCGGTCAGGCTCAGTGCATCACGCATACTGCCGTCTGCTGCCTTGGCCAGAACTTCCAGTGCCGTCTCTTCAAAATTGACGGATTCCTGAGGCAGGATCTGCGACAATTGAGTCACTATCTGGCTTTGTGCCATGGCATTGAGGTTAAACTGCAAACAGCGCGATAGAATCGTAATCGGTAATTTTTGCGGATCTGTCGTTGCCAGCAGAAACTTAACATGCTCAGGTGGCTCTTCCAGGGTTTTTAGCAAAGCATTGAAGCTGTGCTTGGACAACATATGCACTTCGTCTATCAGATAAACCTTGTAGCGACCGCGCGTTGGGGCATATTGTACATTGTCCAGAATTTCTCTCGTATCTTCGACCTTAGTACGTGATGCAGCATCAATCTCAATAAGATCAATAAATTTACCTGCTTCGATCTCTTCACACGCACTACACTGGCCACACGGAGTGGAGGTGATCCCCACCTCACAGTTCAGGCTCTTGGCGAAGATCCTGGCAATAGTAGTTTTGCCCACTCCCCGAGTCCCGGTAAACAGATAGGCATGATGCAGACGTTGCTCATTCAGAGCATTGATGAGTGCCTGCTTGACATGCTCCTGTCCCATCATCTCGTGGAACGACTGTGGACGCCATTTACGCGCCAGAACCTGATAACTCATAGTCGGTTACTCGCCGTCGAACTCGACCAGTTTTAACACTTTGATACCCATATCTGCAACGCGTTTTTCACCGCCCAACTCAGGCAATGAAATCACGAACGCAGCGTCAGTAGCTTTACCGCCGAGACGCTCTACTAGTTTAGCGGTTGCTTCAATGGTGCCACCTGTTGCCAATAAATCGTCAACTAACAGGACTTTATCGCCCTCTTCGATGGCATCAACATGCAGCTCCAGTACATCTTCACCATACTCAAGTTGATAAGACTGGCTAATCACTTCACGCGGCAATTTACCTGGCTTACGGACAGGAATAAACGGTAAGCCTAGTTCATAGGCCAGCGGTGCACCAAAGATGAAACCACGTGACTCTGTACCAATGATCTTGGTGAAGCCCTGCTTTTTATAGGCTTCGACCAGGCAATCCATAGTTGCTTTGAAGGCTGCTGGGTTAGCTAATAAGGTAGTCACATCACGGAACATGATCCCTTCTTTAGGGTAGTTAGGAACCGTTGCGATGCTGTCTTTAATCAGTGACAAGTTTGCTTGTGTCATAATCAATTGCTTAATAAGTTTAAATATCAAAGAGCTCGATTATAACAAGAAAGCAACCACATGAAATGCCAGCTGGGCAGATTTCACAATAAATTCGTGATGTTCGGGTAGAAAAAAACCACCCAAAGTATAGGTGGCTTTTAATTCTGTATGACCAGAAGGTTATTACCAGCGATTAAGCGCTCAGTGCCGTTGCCCAGCCCAGAATTGCATTCAGGCAACCAATGCCAGCGAATACAGCAACAAAAGCCAGGAAATACTTAGCGTTAAACGGATCTTTGAAATCACCTTTAGACATATTACTACCTTTATTTTTTAAGCGCCGGGTGCGCAAGCAGCTTGGTCTGAGGTGTGGCACGTCAGGATCTGCCGCTTGTCTGTCACTCAGCATAAGCACGACAAAACGGCGCCCATAATAATCGAACTTAGATGCCCGATAAAGGGGTATTATGCTTTTTTATCGACCAATATGCCAAGGCGGACAAACTGGCTTAAGGTTTGAATTGCCCCATTGATCAAGGTCTGCTCGTCAAACTGGCTAAACTGTTCGGCCAACATCCCTGCCAAAGCCCCTATAGTTATCCCAGGGTTAACAACAATATTTTGAATAAGGAGTGCGGTCATTGGGTTTGTTTCTATGAATTGCACTTCAAACGCACGGTCCCGGTAAACAATAAAGCAATGGGGTCCTGACGGTTCATGGGGTTGATGCTCAACGCTTATCTGGTGTACCGGATACTGATAACTTACACTGCGTGCGCTCTGAGCAAGATGCAACCCAGATAATTCTGATAAAGGCAGCGGAATAGGCACTTCTTCTGTCACTTCCTGCGCAATTGCCACTTCCAGCTCTGTCCACTCATAGTGAGCCAGCTCAAGTATAAACGGAGGATCAGACGGAGTTGCTGTGTACTCTTCTTGCAAAAAGAACAAAAACTCACGACTTATCTCTAAAAAATAAGGAGACTGGCAATCATGCTGACTGAAAAACTCACGCACCAAAGTTAACCAGGTTTGCTCCTCATATAGACTCTTTAATACGGGAAAAGTGGAAGCAACAAACCCCTCAATGTTATTAAAGAACAACTCCCTGTAAATCTGCATACGGCGGTCTTCAATGCCCTCAGGCGCTGGATGGACATCGGGATCTTTAATATGAGCCATAAACTCAGCCTGAATTTGTTGAAACGACATCAGGCAATCCCTCTTTTTAGCTTATCAATACTCTGCACAGTATGGATCTGATCAACTTCCTCAAGAAGTTGAGGTAATGAAGGAATGTTAAAATCACGCTCCAATAAGGTTGGAAAAACACCATGCAGGCGGTAGGCTTCTTGCAATAATTGCCAAACGGGACCGCACACTGCATC
Source organism: Pseudoalteromonas sp. XMcav2-N (assembly GCF_024124545.1). Lineage (GTDB taxonomy): Bacteria > Pseudomonadota > Gammaproteobacteria > Enterobacterales > Alteromonadaceae > Pseudoalteromonas. Next base: position 29,920 of record NZ_JAMXSF010000005.1, on the reverse strand, counting down.
GCCATGGGTATCTACAAGCAAATCCTCTGCTTCGACATAATGCCCGGCAATGTGACCATAAGCGATACGCTCAGTGGGCATCGCGGCTAAAAATGCACTGGCATCATAACCATGATTGATTGAATTGACGTAGATGTTATTCACATCTAAGAGCAGATCACAGTCAGCTTCTTCGAGCACTGCTAAGGTAAAGTCCTGCTCAGATAACTGTTGACCCGGCGCGGCATAATACGAGACGTTTTCCACAGCTATACGGCGCTCTAGTCTGTCTTGCACTTCTTTGATCCGTGCCGCAGTATGCTTTACCGCTTCTTCCGTGAAGGGGATAGGCATCAGGTCGTACATATGACCATCACCGGAACAATAACTTAAGTGTTCGCTGTAGCAACGAATATTATGCGTCGAGAAAAAGGTTTTCAACTCGCTTACAAATTCGATGTCTAATGGTGCCGGGGAGCCGAGTGATAATGACAAGCCATGGCAAACAAACGGGTGCCTGGCTGTTAACTCCGAAAACTGAGCAGCGAATTTGCCACCGAGCGTCATCCAGTTTTCGGGCGCGACCTCATAAAAGTCGACCTGCTGAGGAGGAGTAGTCAAGATATCATCTAACATTTCTCGCCTCAGGCCCATGCCAACCCTGCCAAATGGTTTAGTCATTATCACTCCTTAGCCGTGTTATCAATTAAGCGTGGCCACCACACTTACCTTCGCCGCATTTTCCTTCTTTTTTACCTTTGGCATCACCGCCACATTTGCCTTCTCCGCATTTACCTTCTTTTTTGCCTTTGGCGTCACCGCCACATTTACCTTCGCCGCATTTGCCTTCTTTTTTGCCTTTGGCGTCGCCGCCACATTTGCCTTCGCCGCACTTGCCTTCTTTTTTGCCTTTGGCGTCACCGCCACATTTACCTTCGCCGCACTTGCCTTCTTTTTTGCCTTTGGCGTCACCGCCGCACTTACCTTCACCGCATTTGCCCTCTCCAGCGTCTAGCTGATAACCCGCAGTCATTTGCTCAAAGCTAAACGGATTCGCCGCGGCCTCTGGAGCACCAAATGTTGCAGCCGTCACTACAGCCGCGCCCAGTGTCATTGCAAGTGTGTTCGTTTTCTTTACTGATTTCATGTTGTTCTCTCTCAATCGGTAGCAATAAAATGAATGATTCGCCTAGTAGACCATGGACCGAAGATATTTATTTCAGCATTTGAGAAATTTTTATCTCCATTTCCCTATTAATAAATCATCTTCTCTCGTATAGAATAGCGCGGATTTTTTCTGGTGCGGTAATAATGAAACTATTTTTAGCCCCAATGGAGGGCGTTGTCGACTTCAAAATGCGTGAGCTACTCACGGACCTGGGTGGGTTCGATATGTGTGTCACTGAGTTTATCCGTGTTGTTGATTTAACCTTGCCTCGTCGCGTGTTTGTCCGTTATTGCCCTGAGCTGCTTAATGGTGGCCTGACACGAGCAGGTACTCCGGTACGTATTCAATTGCTTGGTCAGGTACCCCATGCACTGGCGTCCAATGCCAGAAAAGCCGTTAAACTGGGTTCACATGGTGTCGATCTTAACTTTGGCTGCCCTGCAAAAACCGTCAACAAGAGTAGAGGTGGCGCGGTGTTGCTTAAAGAGCCCGAGCAAATCTATCAGATTATTCGTGCTGTGCGTGAGGCCGTACCTCTGGAACATGAGGTCAGTGCGAAAATTCGACTCGGATTCGATGACGATGCAAACAGCACTGAAATCGTCGATGCTGTCCAGAGCGCAGGAGCATCCAGCTTGGTGATCCATGCCCGTACCAAACGCGATGGCTATAAACCGCCTGCCTATTGGGAGAAAATCCCGCCACTTTTGGAACGACTTAGTATTCCTGTGGTTGCCAATGGCGAAATTTGGCAAGTAGAAGATGCCATGCGTTGTCAACAACGCAGTGCCTGTGACAACCTGATGTTGGGGCGTGGTGCCCTGGCGACGCCCGACCTGGCAGCTAAAATAAAAGCACATGTGGAAGGGCGCGAATACCGTCCGCTTGAATGGCAAGAAGTGGTCTATCATATCCTGCACTCCTCTATGCACCAGGACCCCGAAGTCGGCGAAAAATATTTCTCATCTCGCACCAAACAGTGGCTTGGTTACTTAAAGTTACAGTACCCTCAGGCCTACACTTTATTTGATGAAATAAAGCGCCTGAAAAGCAAAGATGACGTGGTATCTGTGCTGGATAAATACGCAAAGTCCCCAGCGCTTGATTCAAATCATAACAATGAGCCTGCTGCCTAATAGATAATGGATGCTCAGAAAAGGAGAAGAGCGCCATGAATGAGAATTTAAAGAATCACTATCAGGTAAAATTGCAGACAGAACTCGACCAGATCAGGCACGAGTTCCTTGCAGATTTGAAACAAGCCAGTAATCACGCAACCGAGGCGTTGATCGATACCCTCCAATCATCACCGCCACATGAATGGGTTGATATCGCAACCGATCGCATCTGTCCGGGCCAGTTTCCTAATTTTGAACGCCTGGTAAAGGTTGAAGCGGCAATTTGCCAGATGGACATAGGCCAGTTTGGCTACTGCTGTGATTGTGAGAAGAAAATAGAAGACACCTTGCTGGCAGCTGATCCTGCCGCACAAAGGTGTCTGGAATGTCTGGCTAAACAGAAATAACTGAATCTAACAACACAAAACTGGTTGCAGGATAGAAAAGGATATTTTTAAGCACGACGAAGGCCTGGTCTTCATTCAGCGCTAACCTAGATTGCAGTGCCAACAGAGCTTGTTTCTGCGACCAGGCAAAGTAATGCACACCCAAATCGACTTCCATCATAGATAACGCAACTTGAGCTTCACCTTTTGTAAGTATCTTTTTACACTGACTCACTGTTTGCCTCAGAGAGACAAATCCATCCCTCCAGTTTAGCCCGGGCACCTTGTCACAGTTTGACAGCAATTGGTGCACAGCGGGCTCATGCGTACCAACATTAATTTTCACTGGCGCCTCATTCGTTTTACCCGCCAAAGATTGCAACTCGCCAAACAATGCTTCCGGCGATCGAACAGAGCCGCTATAAAAATTGAGTTTGCTCTGATACCATTCTTTTCCGTTAGGCAGCTGATACATTCCCAAAGAGGACCTGACCCGATAACTTTCTAGATACGCGACAAGATCTTGCGCAGCACTTGAATGCTTGGTTATATCAGGCGCTAGGTAATCAAGTAGCTGTTGCTTTTCTATCCGGTTAAGTACAATTTTACTTTCGCGCGCTTCGTTCAAACGTGACTTAACATAGCTGTACCAATTATCTAGCTGGGACGAGGTAAGCTGTTGTTGTCCGATTTTTGCCATGTTTAGATGGGCAGGCCAGGGCTGGAATCGTTCTGGATAACGTTGTTGTATCGACAGATATTGTAATTCTTGCTCTGCCGCCTCGGTGAGACTATCCAGATCCGCTCGCGCAAGCAGATAGTGCCTTTGCTCAAGGTAACGCTCTGTAAAAGGTAGTTCCAACAATATATCTGCCTGCTCTGAACGGTTTTGGTAAGCGAACCAATTGAGCTGTTTAAATTGTTTCAACAGGTTTTCGTATGAGATCTGTACTTGTGGCTCGGTACAAGCTGCCATCGTCAGTGCTACTAGCGCGCAGACTATATTACGTCGAGAGATTTTCATTTACGTTTATCCAACCTTGTTCAACTATGCGGACGTGCACCTAGCACTCAGGTCCATATGTAGTTTGAGTATATCAAAATTGATGGAAGGTTTTGTTATTTAAATCAAAGTTCTAATGTAGAAGCCTCGCGAGTGATACAAATAAAGGCCACAATGTTTTAGTGGGTAATAAAAAGCAAAAAGCCCCTTTCGGGGCTTTCTAATTAAAGGCTGATACCTTTACGCTGTGCTTTCTCTTTGATGAAAGAGGCCCAGCTGCGAGCGAATTTGCGCGTTCTAGGATCTTCCTGAGCCTTGATAATCGCACTATATGCTTGCTTATACTTTTCCTGATACAGGTAAGCTTCTGCCAGATCAGAGTAGATTGTCCCTGTTTTCTTAGAACCAAGCTCCAACGCTTTGTTCAAGCGAACAACGGCTGCACTATACTGTTGGTCCTGCAGTAACAAACTACCTGCTTTGCGGATTAACTCTGCATCGTCTTCAAACTTAGAAGCTTCTTCATAATACTTTGCCGCTTCACTAATGTGTTTGGCTTGGTGGAAGTAGCTAGCAATCGCTGTGACATTTTGCTTCGTACGCTTAACCTTTTCCTCTTTAACCGCTTTTTCCATAACTTGAGCGGCTTTCCAAGGTGTCTCGTTCAGTGAGTAGTAGCTACTCAAAATCTTGTAATGGTTTTCTTTTTCAAAATAGCCATTACGATATGCAACTTCCATCACGGTCTGACCTTTTTTATAGTCTTCCGTTTGCATGTAGAAGGAGCCTAAACGAGTCCAGGACTCTGGATCTTCAGGGAACAATTTAACCAGTTCCTCAGCAACCTTAACGGCATTGTTGAACTGTTTAAGTTCAAAGTAAGAGCCAATTTTAAGCATATAAAATGACTTATTTGGCTCTTCTTTATTTAATGCGATAGCTTGGTCCGCTGGCTCAATAACATCTCTGAACTTTTTAAGTTCATAGTTGGCTTGAGCGATACGACCATATACCTTCGCATCTTGCTCACCGGTAAAATCCATCCAGTCATAGTAAGCTTTCTTCGCGCCTTCGTATTGCTCAGTACCAATTAGAAGGTCACCTAACAGCTTGATCAGATCGCCATGATCTTTAAAGTTCAACACGTCTGGCGCTATCGCCTGACGGATGTACTTAATCGCTGTTTGATAGTCTTCTTTCTGAGCATACAGGTTACCTAAATAACGGTTAACCGTAGCACGGTCGAAGTCATCAGACGCGTCGATTTCAAGCAATAACGCGATTGCTTCATCGACTTTGTCTTCGTTATACAGGTCAAACGCTTTGATAACCTTTTTACCAACTCGCTCACCCATAACCTTGGTTTTGGCGTTTTTGCGCGCTTCGATCTTCGCAGGATCCGGAGCGGCAACTGCTGCGGTGCTTAACGCACCGCCAGCCAACGACATCATCAGAGCAAGAGCTGTTGCTTTAGACATTTGCTTCATATCTTACTCCTATTAACCTTGGTTAAGTTTAAAGTCGAGTTGAACAGTAATACCAGGTTGTTTCTGCGGCTTACCATCAACGATTTTAGGTCTGTATTTCCACTTGCGAAGCGCACGTTTTGCTTCACGGTTGAAGATACGTTTTGGTTCAGCATCGATGATCTCAATGTCATCTACACCACCCAGCTCATTGATTGTAAAGCGCAGCTGAACCCAGCCTTCTTTACCATCACGCGCTGCTTGAGGCGGGTACTTAGGTTCGATACGAACGATAGGTGTTGCTTCACCGTCACGACCGAAATCACCAGGACCACTTAAACCACCAGCTGTGCCACCGATGTCGATGCTAGGCATATTAAAGCCAATTGCACCTGCGTTCGGGTTAGCATTCTCAGGCTGAGGCGGCTGCGGCTTAGGCGGCTGCTTAGGCGGTGGAGGAGGCGGAGGCGGTACACGCTTCCTCTCCTGCACATCTGATTCAGGCGGATTCGACATAATCTCGACTATGATCTCTTCCTTCTTATTGTCAGCCCTATCCGCTCCTCCTGAGATAAGATAGGACATAAAGAAGAATAAGCCGAAGGTTACTGCCCCACCTGCAAGAAGTGAAAACAGAAATCGAATCATCACTTAGCTCCAGCTATTGAAATCTTCAAGGCGTCGTCAGTTGCCTTAATCTGATCCATTACCTTAACAACTACACCGTGTTTCGCGCCTTTATCCGCCTGGATAATAACGGTCTCGGTTTGTTGTTCAGCTAACAGATTTTCAAGGTTCGCACTTACACGCTCAACATCAACCTGACGCTTGTCCATCCAGATCTCACCGTTTTCACGGATAGCGATAAAGATGTTCGCATTCTTAGTTTGTTGTGCCTGCGCAGCTTTTGGCTTTTTAACTTCAATACCGGCCTCTTTAACAAAAGAGGTGGTAACGATGAAGAAGATCAACATGATGAATACGATGTCAAGCATCGGGGTCATGTCTACTGCTGCTTCTTCTTCCTCACGAAAACGTTGTTTACGTGCCATAATAAAATCTCTCTCTAGTGATGTGGCAAGCTATCAATTAGTTTTTCTTTAGCCATCTTAGCTCTCGCTTCCAGACGGGTGCTAAAGAATACACCTGATAGTGCCGCAACCATTCCAGCCATTGTTGGTATCGTTGCCATTGAGATGCCTGAGGCCATCAATCGAGGGTTACCAGTACCTTGTGTAGCCATGGTTTCGAATACCGAAATCATACCTGTCACTGTACCTAATAGACCGATTAACGGACACATTGCAACCAATGTTTTGATAATCAACATGCGCTCATCTAATTTTTCAGACGCTTCAGAAATCCATGCATCGCGGATTCTGTGTGCGTACCAAGATGTAGTATCTTGGCGGGCATCCCATCTGCTTACTATTCCCTTTTTAATTTTAGGAAATTCAGCCAATAGGAACCAATAGCGCTCAATCATTAATACCCACATTAGAAAGAGTGCTATCGCGACCACGTATAATACATCGCCGCCTGTAGCAACAAAATCCCTGATAGATTCCCACGTCTCCACCAGGACTAGCATTATGCTCTCTCCTTCTCCGCGTGCGCAGCAACGATACCCGCGCTTTGCTCGTCAAGAATGTGTAGGATAGATTTACTACGACCCGCAACGATAGCGTGAAGTAGGATTAACGGTAGCGCAGCAATTAGACCAAGCGCAGTAGTAACAAGAGCTAGAGAGATGTTACCTGCCATGATCTTAGGATCACCAGTACCAAATAGTGTGATTGATTCGAACGTCAGGATCATACCAACAACCGTACCTAGTAGACCTAGTAGAGGTGCGATAGCTGCAAGGATCTTGATGATGTTGATACCAGCTTCGATGCGAGGCGTTTCACGTAGAATTGCTTCGTCAAGTTTAAGCTCAAGGTTTTCAACGTCTTGGTTCTTGTTATCGTGGTACACTTTCAAGATGCGGCCCAGTGGGTTGTTGTCACTTGGGTTATTAGCGTTCTTGATTTGCGACTTGATCTTCGCACCAACCAGCATTAGGTCTAGGAAACGAACAACAGCGATCAACGCACCTAGTGCCAGCAATGCAGTGATGATGTAACCTACAGTGTCACCCTGGTGCCAACGTTCTTCAACAGTTGCACGCTGAGTGTTCAGACGTAGGATAGCACCACGCGTTGGGTCAACAACGAAAGGTGTGTACTGGTCAGCAGATGTGCTCAGAAGATCAGCAACAGTTGCCAGAACGTCTGAAGAAGGCTGCTTACCAAGTGGTACGATTTGCTTGTTTTCTGCATCGTAAACAACGTAACCGTCTTTAGTTACCAGGTTGAAGTTACCAACACGTGTTACTTGTTTAACATTGATGTCACCGCTTAGCTCTGCTACTTCTGATTCGAAAGTAGAGATCTTAGCTGATTCAGTCATTTCAGTTTGGAAAGCAATCCAAAGTTCTTCCAGCTCACGAGTAGTTGGTAGTTCTTTAGCTGCTGCCAGAGAACGAAGAACTTCTGAACGTCCTGGCTTTTCAGCACTGATGATTGATGCTTCGATAGAACCGATAGCTTCAGCAGCGTTACGACGTACCACACCGAACATTTCACCCAGAGTACCCTGAGCGTTAAGTAGCTCAGTTTCTTTCTCTGCTAGTGTAACTTCGTTCTGTTTGAACTGCTTGTTAAGACGCTCACCACGTGCTTTTTCAGCAGCCAGGTCGCGCTTAGCTTTGTTTAGCAAAGTTTGCTTGTCAGCACGATCTGACAGGAACTCTTGTTCGCGAGCTTTGTTAATTTTACCTTCAGAGATACGGTTCTGCTTTACCTGCTCCAGAATCTTATCCAGAGAATCAGTATTTGCATGTGCGTTCAACGCGCCACCAGCAGAAACTGTTAATGCTGCAGCAACGGCAAAACCTTTAAATAGTTTCTTCATGTTTTATTACTCCGCGCCGAAAATAGGTAGTTTAACTAGTTCTGGGGCAGCCTGACCACGTGCGATACGGATCATGTCTTTGATAGGCTTCAGATATTCTTCACCTAGTTCATCCCACTTCTTGCTGCTGGTGTTCCAAACCCACGCGTGCTTCTGGTCGAAAGACTGAGCTACGAATGCGATACGGCCCAGACGGGCGAAGTCAACATTGATGTTTTTACCGTTGATTTCAAGTGAACCTTGAGAAGCAACCATTGCTGAACCGTAGTTAGTTTCAATGCTGTATGCTTCAAGTACCTGACGGTATTTTTCAGACGTCGTTACTTTTGCGTTAGTAAGCGTTTCACGTAGTCTTTCGATGCGCTCTAGACGCTTTTCAGTATCAAACGGCACGTCCGCTTTGATGAATTGCTCGAGTGTATCAATCATGCGATACATCAAAGGCACAACGTCTTGCTTAGTTTTATCAACCGTCGCGATCTGACGTTCTAGAGATTCGATATTTGCATTTTGGTCTGCAACCAAACGTGCTACGTGGTCGTTGTAAACTTTCAGAAGTTCTGTTTCGTCAACAATTCCACGGTACTCAGCTACCATTTCGATAGTTTGACCGTAGATACCATCAATCTTGTCTTGAGACTTTTTAGCAGCCGTTTGAGTTTGCTGACCTACTTTTTGTATGTCATTCAAAGGATCTGCCATCACATTGCTGCTTGCAAATGCCGCTGCGCCGAAAAGCGCTGAAGCTACAAGGCTCTTTCTGATTTTAACAGACATAGTTCCCAACCAATTAAGTAATGTTACTTTTATAATTTTTGCACTCTCTTAGAGAGTACCCCGGATACTTTTAGCAGTATCAACCGTGCAATAATGCTAAATGCTATTGCCCATGTCAACTTCATGTTTAAAACAATTTTTGCTTGTCGCGATGAAATAAATTGAAAAAAAACATTGTATTAACAAGGAAACCAAGAATAAAAACCTTAAGCACTTATATTTCATACACAAAGCAACTTTATTTACATTTTATTACAGCAATTTAGCGCCTCCACCCAGCCTTTCTCTTGACCAATTTGGCAGTTAATTTCGCTTTTAATATCAATGAGCTAATTTCTCTTTGGACGCTAAGCATCCACTTTCGTGCAACAACAGATTCAGGGAAGGAGGAATGCTTAGCCTAATAACTGTTCACACAGTAATTTGCATTGCGTTTCTATTTGCTGAATAAACTCAGCGACATGCAAACCATCCATCAACCCATGATGTACCTCAACTGAAAATGGCAGTTCCCCGGTTTGTTTATCCAGGCGTCCGAAGACACACTTGGGAATACCCAGGTTATCTTTTGCACTACGAGCGTGACTAAAACTACTAAAATCCAGCCATGGCAAAATAGATAAATAAAGTTGTTGAGGATTATCACAAGTTTCCAAAAAGTGTTCACTAACCAAAGGTTGTTCAAGGTACACTTTTTTTTGTACTTCATTCTCTTTAATGTAGTCGTGGATACCTTCACAAGCAACCAAAGGCACAAATCGAAAGCTCCTGTCTTCACGCAAGAATACGCAGCTCATGTCAACTTGATCAACAACGCAAGGACGTGCGTTTACTATCCGATAACGGATCGGGACATAATGCTGGCAAGCTTTACTTAGACAGTATAAGTAACTAAAGGTAAATGAAAGCTGTCGCTTTTTGCATAAAGCATGAAGGTCACCCGTTTTAAGGCGAGTCGTTATGTTGAAGTAAGGCTGTTCAAAGCCCTGGTAGAAATCGAAATGCTCAGCTCGAGGCCAGTCTGAAGGTGTAATGTGTTTCATAGTTTAATATAGAGGGAGTGATAACCCCCTCTATATTGATGACATCGTCCGGTGATTACAAACCGTTTGCGATGATCTCCTGTGCAAGCTCGTCGGCAATCAGGTGAGTTGACTTTTGCTCAGCATCAGAGCGAGCAAAGATTTCTGTCAAAGTATCGTAGATGCCTTCAACATGCTTGGTCGCCGCTTCTTCACTATAACCTTCCGGCTTAGTTTCGTAGTACACATTGATGATACCACCGGCGTTGATAACGTAATCAGGGGCATAAAGCACACCTTTTTCACGTAAGATTTCACCATGTCTGGACTCAGCAAGCTGGTTGTTCGCGCAGCCCGCAATAATATTGGCTTTGATACGAGGAATCGTCTCATCATTAACCGTTGCACCCAAAGCACAAGGCGCATAAACGTCCACATCCAGATCATAGATTTCGTCAATGCTCACGGCAGTCGCGCCAAAGTCATTCACGACTCTGTCAATCGATGCCTGATTGATATCAGTCACGAATAACTCAGCACCCGCTTCGTGCAAATGCTTACACAAAGTATATGCAACAGCACCGAGACCTTGCACTGACACTTTTATGCCAGACAGGTCCTGATGACCATGCTTATGCTGATAGGCAGCCTTAATACCCAAGAATGTGCCCAGCGCAGTGAACGGCGACGGGTTGCCACTTTTGCCCTCAAGACCCATTACATAGTTAGTCTCTTTATGCATTGTCATCACATCACCAGTTGTGATGTTCACGTCTTCGGCTGAGTAGTAGCTACCACCAAGGCGCTCAAGGTGTCTGCCAAATGCTCTGAATAACGCTTCAGATTTGATTTTTTTAGCATCACCAATGATCACAGATTTACCGCCACCGAAAGGCAAACGAGCAACCGCGTTTTTATAGGTCATACCTTTTGAAAGGCGCAGTACGTCGTACACAGCATCTGCATCGTCTGCATAGTCCCATAGGCGACAACCGCCAACGGCCGGGCCCAGTTTGGTGTTGTGAACAGCAATGATTGCCTTCAGGCCTGAAGCCTCATCAGAACAAAAAACCACCTGTTCGTGGTTATCAAATTCAACTTGGTTAAATACAGCCACTTTGTTTGTTCTCCGTTATAGACTGACTTTGAGTCAGATAGCGCTGAAATTCATCGAACTGTATCACTAACTCACTATCCAATCCACAATATGAGTTGATATTGACTCTAAAAGCGTTAAAGCTGCCTGCATGATACATTAAATAGCCATATATTGGCTTAATTATGCATTATGTCGATTCAAATGAGTTTAATTCTTCGTTATTTTTACAATTTCTGGTGGTTAATCTTTACGTAAACGTCAACAGGCTTGTTTGCGTACTATTATTTTTACGAATTCAACAGGTCTGATGAGACAGGAGGGGGTGGATACCCAACGTCCTGGAGTGAGCTATATCTGTAGCCAAACCCAATGCCGGGAGATCAAAAAAAGAGGGCCGCGCCCTCTTTTTAAATCTGTCTTGATAACCGCTTACTTAAGCTTGCTATCCAGCTCTTCTATCTTAGCTTTCCAGATAGCTGGCCCCTGCGTATGGGCATTCACACCGTCACTGTCAACGGCAACAGTCACAGGCATGTCTTCTACTTCAAATTCGTAGATGGCTTCCATACCGAGATCTTCAAACGCAACCACTCTGGCTTTCTTAATTGCTTTGGCTACCAGATAAGCTGCGCCACCTACCGCCATCAGATAGACGGCTTTGTTTTCTTTAATAGACTCGACCGTAGCTGGACCACGCTCAGCCTTACCGATCATGCCGATCAGTCCAGTCTTCTCTAACATCAGATCAGTGAACTTATCCATGCGCGTCGATGTTGTTGGGCCAGCAGGACCCACTACTTCATCGCCAACTGCATCAACAGGACCCACGTAGTAAATAAACTTGTTAGTCAGGTCAACACCCTCTGGCAGTCCTTCACCTGAGTTAATCATATCCTGCAAACGTTTATGTGCTGCATCACGGCCAGTCAGGATCTTACCGGATAGCAACACGGTCTCACCCATTTTCCAGTCCTGGATATCTTCTTTGGTGATTTCATCCAGGTTAACTCGACGCGTATCTTCACCCACTTCCCAGGTCACTTCAGGCCAGTCTTCAAGTTTCGGCGCTTTAAGATCAGCAGGACCCGAACCGTCCAGCGTAAAGTGTACGTGACGAGTTGCAGCACAGTTAGGGATCATAACCACAGGTTTAGAAGCAGCGTGTGTTGGGGCAGACTTGATCTTAACGTCAACAACCGTAGTCAGACCGCCCAGGCCCTGCGCACCAATACCGAGTTTGTTCGCGCGTTCGAAAATTTCCAGGCGTAGTTTTTCTTCCGCCGTTTCAGCACCACGCTCGATAAGCTCGTGGATATCAACCGGATCCATCAGAGACTCTTTTGCCAATACTGCTGCTTTTTCAGCAGTACCACCGATACCTATTCCCAGCATGCCTGGTGGACACCAGCCAGCACCCATAGTCGGTAACGTTTTCTCTACCCAGGCAGCAACATCGTCTGATGGGTTCAGCATCACCATTTTCGTCTTGTTCTCTGAACCACCACCCTTGGCTGCTATCATCACCTCAACCTCGGCGCCCGGTACCATATCGATGTGCACAACAGAAGGCGTATTGTCTTTGGTGTTTTTACGCGCACCAGCAGGGTCTGCAACTATGGAAGCACGCAACGGATTATCTGGATTGGTGTAAGCACGACGTGTACCTTCGTCCACCATTTGCTGTACAGTCAGGTCCGTCTTGTCCCATTTAACATCCATACCGACCTTTACAAAACAGGTCACGATCCCCGTATCCTGACATAACGGACGCTTGCCCTCTGCAGACATACGAGAGTTAATCAAGATTTGTGCAATCGCATCTTTAGCTGCTTTACTTTGTTCTTTGTCGTACGCTTTTTCTAAAGCCTGAACAAAATCTAATGGGTGGTAGTAAGAAATGTATTGTAACGCATCTTCGATGCTGTCAATAAAGTCTTGCTGACGAATAGTACTCATGACGGTTCCTTTATTCTCCGGTCTGTGACGAGGTAAACCGGTGTTTATTGAGAGGCGCGATTATATACCATCTTGCTAAAAGTGAGTATCGCAATCACAGATTAGCGACTAAAGTCCTGTGCTTATCCAAATTCACAAGGTGGGATGCAATCAAACACGCTATGGATTCAATGACAATTATGATACCCTCCTCGCCCGTTTCGGGCTAGCATTCGGGTTCAGTTAATGACAAATCCAGGTAATAACACCATTGAACTAGACATTTCTTTGTCAACCATTGAGGTGTTCGACACCCTTGCCTCTGCGCCGCTGGCGATACTGCTCGACTCCAGCGATGCTAAACACGAGAATAGCCGGTTTGATATCATGAGTATCAACCCAGTGTGCATACTCGAAGCCAGAGCTGGGCAATTTTATCTTGATGGTGCGCACGTTGAGCGAGACGGATTCACTATCATGCAAGAGAAACTGGCTGAACTGAAAGCCATTTCACATCCAGACCTCCCCTTTTGTGGCGGCTGGCTCGGCTACTTTGGCTACGATCTTGGCAGATATATAGAAAGCATACCTCAAAGTGCAGTACAGGACATTGCAATACCAGATATGGTAGCCGGCCTTTATCCTGATGCACTGATCCGTGATAATCGCCTTAATCGCTGGTACTTTGTTACTCAGCCAGGTTACAACCGACTCAGTACTTACCGCTCGCTCATTGAGCAACATCGCCACGAAGGGGATAAATTTACCCTGACCAGTCATTGGCAGGCAAATATGACTCAGACCGAATACGCCGCCAAATTTGCCCGTATCCATGCTTATCTGAAAAGTGGCGACTGTTATCAGATAAACCTGGCACAAAGGTTTAGTGCCGAGTACCAGGGTTCACCCTGGTGTGCTTATAAAACCTTACGAGCTAAGAACCAGGCACCTTTCTCTGCGTTTATTAACCTTGGAGAAGATGCCATTGTGTCGGTATCTCCAGAGCGCTTTATCTCAGTGCGTCAAGGCCAGGTAGAGACCAAACCAATCAAAGGTACCTTGCCCAGATTACAAGATCAGCAGGCGGATGCACAGCAGGCAGCGGCTTTACAGCGCAGCCCCAAAGATCGTGCTGAAAACGTGATGATTGTCGATCTGCTGCGCAACGACCTTGGCAAAGTGGCTAAGCCAGGCAGTGTGCAGGTTCCCAAACTATTTGAAATTGAAAGCTTCCCTGCCGTACACCATCTGGTCAGTACTGTTACCGCTCAACTCGCAGAAGGTAAAACCGCAGTCGACCAGCTTAAAGCCGCATTTCCCGGCGGATCTATCACAGGAGCACCAAAGATCCGCGCAATGGAAATCATTGAAGAATTAGAGCCGCACAGACGTAGCGCCTATTGTGGTTCTGTAGGCTATCTTAGTGCCTGTGGTGCGATGGACACATCGATTACCATCCGAACATTAGTGTGTCATCAGCAAAAAATTTACTGCTGGGCCGGTGGAGGGATTGTCGCAGACTCCGACTGTGAGTTAGAGTATCAGGAGACTTATCACAAGGTGAACAAGATACTGCCCATCCTATGAATCTACAACACGTCATAAGTCGCTTTAGCCTGAGCGACTCAAACCAGACACCTGTTTTAGGACAAGGTCAGGAAAGTGCCGTTTTGGTGCCACTGTTAGAGGTGAATGGAGAAGCCTCGATGCTACTTTGCAAACGCAGTGCTCAACTACGCAGCCACCCTAGTCAGCTATGTTTTCCGGGAGGCAAAGTTGAATTACAAGACGCCTCTGTGATCACCACAGCACTACGTGAAAGTCAGGAAGAAATTGCCCTTGATCCGCAGCAAGTTAACCCCGTTGGGGTGTTACCTTTACACACCACACTGACAGGCTTTCGCATAACACCTGTTCTGGCAGTTTTAAATCACAATGCAACCTGGGAAACGCACAGCGATGAAGTAGAACAGGTATTTACTCTGCCGTTATCTCTGCTTGCACAACAACGCGCCTGGCAACCAGTTCAGACCCAGTTGCGGGGCAAATCAGTGACATTTAACGGCCTGATGACAGAGCACGGGTTACTCTGGGGGGCGACTGCCAAAATAGTTCAGCAGCTACTTGCCAGAGTGGCCTGACCTGTCTAAAACTTGCCATCAAATTGCGCTATAACCAAATGAGTTTGTACGCTTTCGAGTACTTATTGCCGCTCATTGGCTATATCCACTTCTAGCCCAACCAAAACTGTATACAATTTTGCTGTGAAATGGGTTACTTATGCAATAATTAACGTTATGATGTGCGCCCGTTCAGAGGCAATGTTGAGTAGAATTTATGATTAGTGCATTTGATATGTTCAGTATTGGTATTGGGCCGTCATCTTCCCATACTGTCGGACCTATGCGCGCTTCGCGCCTGTTTGTGAAAGACCTGCAGGACAACAACATAATTGATCAGATCACATCAGTAAAAGTAGAGCTATTTGGCTCGCTGGGCCAAACTGGCATAGGCCACGGCTCAGGTAAAGCAGTGATCCTGGGCTTAGCTGGATACGATCCAGAATCAGTAGATGCGGACAAAGTGCCAGAAATTCTGGATACCATTGAGCGCGAGCAAGTGATTTATCTGGACAAGACTCACAAAGCCGCTTTCCCTAAACAAGGGGCGATTGTCTTCCATCGTCGTAAAACCCTGCCAAAACACTCTAATGCGATGGAGCTGCAAGCTTTCTCTGGTTCTGAGCTAGTACATAGCCAAGTTTACTACTCAATCGGTGGTGGATTTATTGTAACCGAAGAACAGTTTGACAACGAAAAGCAAGCCGCGTTGGATGTACGTGAACAGAACCCGGCCCCCTATCCTTTTGAAAATGCCCAGCAGCTGCTGGAAATGTGTAAAGAGACGGGCCTGAGTGTGTCTTCTCTAATGATGCACAATGAAAAAACGCTGCGCAGCGAACAGGAAATTAAAGCTGAACTGTTCCATATCTGGGAAGTAATGAAAGCCTGTATTGAACGCGGCATGCGTACTGAGGGCATATTACCTGGAGGATTAAAGGTAAAACGTCGCGCTCCAAGCTTGTACTTAAAACTGAATGTGGAAAACAGTAATGATCCGCTACGTGCTATGGACTGGGTTGACCTGTTCGCACTGGCCGTGAATGAAGAAAATGCAGCGGGCGGTCGGGTTGTCACAGCACCGACTAATGGCGCAGCCGGGATTTTGCCTGCGGTGCTCATGTATTACCACACATTCATCAAAGAAGTGGACGCAGAAATTGCCACACGCTACCTGCTAACAGCTGCGGCAATTGGCATTCTGTACAAGAAAAATGCTTCGATCTCTGGTGCCGAAGTAGGCTGTCAGGGAGAAGTGGGGGTAGCGTGCTCTATGGCAGCTGGAGCCCTGACAGAAATCATGGGTGGCAATGTCGTACATGTAGAGAATGCCGCGGAAATTGGCATGGAGCATAACCTGGGCCTGACTTGTGACCCGGTTGGCGGGTTAGTTCAGGTGCCTTGTATTGAACGAAATGCCATGGGTGCAGTAAAAGCCATCAACGCTTCGCGCCTTGCTATGCGTGGCAGTGGTGAGCAGAAAGTGTCTTTAGATAAAGTGATCAAAACCATGCTCGATACGGGTAATGATATGAAAACAAAATATAAAGAAACAGCACGTGGTGGTCTGGCGGTTAATATTATCGAGTGTTAACCAGTAAGGTCTGTACGTAAAAAAGCCGCGATTGCGGCTTTTTTATTGTCTATTCGTACCAATTTGCTTAATTAAGTGTTCTATTCTGAGGCGAGAAAATATCGTCGATAACCAGGCAAAAATTTTGCTATTTAGTTGTTCTAAATGAGAATTTTTCACACAGTTAGCGTCATATTTGCTCTTTCAAATTGAACAGGTATTAAGTGAAGTTGGTACCTCTTACTTGACTGGTAGCTCTGTGTTTTCAAATAACGCATCGACATCTTCCTGATTGCGCATCAGGCTGGCCCGCTCGACCAGGTCTTTCGTCAGATGAGGCGCAAATCGTTCGATAAAGTCATACATGTAGCCGCGCAAGAAACTGCCCTTTCTGAAGCCTATCTTTGTCGTACTTGCCTCAAACAAATGGCTGGCATCAATACATACCAGATCTTTGTCTGTCACTTCATCGACCGCCATGGTTGCAAGCACACCAACACCAAGGCCTAATCGAACATAGGTTTTAATCACATCCGCATCGGTGGCTGTGAAAACTATATGCGGTGATAAGCCATGTGCATTAAAGGCTTTGTCCAGCTCTGAGCGCCCGGTAAAACCAAATACGTAGGTGATCAAAGGATACTTTGCCACATCCTGCACCGTGATATTGCTGCCCTTTTTAGCCAAAGGATGGTCTTTCGTGACGACAATGCTACGATTCCAGTGATAGCAAGGCAGCATAATCAGATCACCATACAAATGTAGTGCTTCGGTTGCGATGGCAAAGTCAGCATCGCCCCTGGCAGCAGCATCTGAGATCTGTTGCGGCGTCCCCTGATGCATATGCAAAGAGACTGCCGGATACTTTTGCATAAACCCCTGGATCACATTTGGCAGTGCATAACGCGCCTGCGTATGTGTGGTTGCAATATTTAGCTTACCCTGGTCGGGCAGCGTATGTTCATTAGCAACGGCCTTAATGCCCTCAACCTTTGACAGTATCTCTCGAGCAATATTGATTATTTCATTGCCAGCACTGGTAACATGCGTAAGATGTTTACCACTACGGCCAAAGATCTGTACACCAAGCTCGTCTTCCAGCATACGCACTTGCTTGGAAATTCCCGGCTGGGAGGTATACAAGCTTTCTGCGGTTGCTGACACATTGAGGTTGTGATTCAGAACTTCAACTATATATTTCAGTTGTTGTAATTTCATAACTAAGCGTTTGTTTTAATTGTTATCTGGTGTACGACTAGGCCAGCTATCATTAGATACAGGCAAATAATGACTCAGCCTAGCATAATTATAGTCTATCCGATAGGACAATACTTTCCCCAGCCTATTAGAGCCAGCTTCCGGTCATTAAGCTATACTAAAAAATGATGGAATTTGCTGGATTTTCAAGTCTCTTGTTATTAACACTGTTCAATCCGCAATTATTTGATGTAATATAAAAAAACTATCAGCTGTATGATTTACGAAGAGATCCGGGTATGTTTGTTACCGTAATAATTTTGTTGATTGTAGCACTCATTGTAATTGCTGTGTGGGTTAGTGCTATTCAACAACACAGAGAAAAACAAGAAGCGGAGCGCCGTAAAGAGCTGGCCAAACAAAAGCGGATCATAGAAGAAGCCGAAGACGTGATCCTCAACAGCAGCAATATTCCTATGTCGGGCGCAATGATCCGTATCATTCAACGTCGAGTGCATGATGCGCTCGTTGCTATGGTTGAATTGTCTCCTACCTCTCGCGAACTGAAAAGCCGTATGCATGAGTCACAGGAGCGTATGAATAATGAGCCCCAAAATGCCAACGAATCTGATAAAGTAGCCCTGCCCGATAACGACAAACAACTCATTGCACTGGTTCAGGGAATTAAAAAATTACGCCACCTGCTGCGCTCAGAGCATAGTAAAGGCAAGGTAGACACGCAGGTATTCGTGCAAGAAGACCGTAAAATGGAGCGGTTGCAGCTTAGGATCAACGTTGAAAGCCAAATCAAGCGGGGGCTGTCTGCTAAAAGCGCCAACATGGTAGGCTCAGCTCGACAATACTTTGAAAAAGCCTATGCGATTATTTGCGGTGTTTCTTATTCAGATGAATACATTAATGAAAAGAAAACATTGTTAGAAGGATACTTGAGTGAGATCAGCACAGAGCTCAAAGCCTCTAACGCCTCTGCGGTGAAAAAGAAAGCCGAGAAAGAAAAGGACGATCTCGACGTCCTTTTCGCCCCCAAGAAAAAGTGGTGATCAGCGTCAGCTGATCGCAAACTTCACAATAAACAGCAGGGTTAATACCCAGACACTGATAGAAATTTCCTCTCGCTTATTACAGGCCAGTTTAACCGCTGTGTAAGAAATAAAGCCAAGTGCGATGCCGTGAGCAATGGAAAAAGTCAACGGCGTCATTAACAGTACAACGCTCACCGGTATCGCATCGCTCATATCATCCCAGTTAACTAGCTTCAGATTTTGTAACATCAAAACAGCTACGTACAATATGGCTCCTGCTGTAGCATAAGCTGGTACCATCTGGGCCAATGGCGCGAAGAACATCATAAGCAGGAAACACAATCCAACGACCACGGCAGTTAAACCTGTTCGGCCACCCACGGATACACCCGACACAGATTCGATATAAGAGGTAGTGGTAGACGTGCCAAGGAAGGAGCCGGCAATGGTCGCCGAACTATCCGCAGACAGTGCTCTGCCCAGACGCGGCATCCGCCCCTCCTGATCAGCAATCCCCGCTTTTTGCGTAACCGCAACTAAAGTACCGCTGGTATCGAACAAATCAACAAACAAAAATGCAAACACGACACTCAGCATTGAAATTTCCAGTGCGCTGGCAATATCCAGTTGCGCCAAAGTGGGTGCAATGCTTGGCGGTGCCGACACAATACCTGAGTATTCAACCAAGCCAAGAGCCCAAGCCAAAACCGTTACCAATAAAATACTCAGTAACACACCACTTTTCATATCACGGTACATCAGAGCTGCAATCACAAAAAAGCTCAGAATGGCCAACAGAGGACCCGGGCTGGTGATGTCACCCAATTGAACAAAGGTAGCTGGGCTGGCGACAATGATCTGCGCATTTTTCAGCGCAATCAGTGCCAGAAAAGCACCAATGCCCGTCGCAATAGCTTGTTTTAATACCAGAGGAATTGCCTGGATAACCCATTCCCTGACTTTAAAAACACTCAGGAGTAAAAACAGGCAGCCTGATAAAAATACCGCGCCTAATGCGCTTTGCCAGGTGTGGCCCATACCTAATACAACGCCGTAAGTAAAAAAGGCATTTAGTCCCATCCCTGGTGCCAGGGCCAGAGGATAATTGGCCCACAGGCCCATAATAAAGCAGCCAATGGCTGCCGCTAAACAGGTGGCGACAAACGCTGCGCCATGATCGATGCCCGCTTCAGCCAACATGGCCGGGTTAACAAACACGATGTAAACCATAGTGACAAATGTCGTCAGACCGGCAATAAACTCGGTTTTGACTGTGCTCTGCTGTGCACGGAGCGAAAATAATTTTTCCAGCATGTCTTTGTATTTTATATAGAAACGAAAGCCGGATTTTATCATAAATCTCTGGTGTAATCGGACAAAATAGTTAAAAATCAACTACACTCTGATCTAGGTCGTATTAAGTGAAATCAGTATGAAAAAGAACCAATTAGCAGTTGCAAACGGCAATGACTTGGAACAACAACTCCTCAATGTATTGGAGTTTGTGACCGCAACACCAGACTCTGAAAACCGCTGGCCCTCAGACACGGATAGCAAAGCTACCTATAAAAAAGGGCTTTATTATCTGAAAAATAAACAATATCCGCTCGCCGCAAAATGGCTACGCCTGGCTGCCATGTCAGGCGACAATAAAGCACAGTTTTATCTGGGTATGCTGTTCATTAAAGGCCAGGGTGTGCCTAAAAGTGTTTTTCATGGTATTGCCTGGCTGTCACTCGCGCAAAGTCAGGGCAATCAGGCAGCAGCTGGTACACTGGAGCAAGTACGTACACATCTGACTGCGAAACGGTTTATCGATGCTCAATGTTATGCTGCAACACTGTATGAGCAAATCCACCAGATGATGCATTTTAATCAGGACACGAACTCATAATAAAAGTTAACACAATCAAAGCTCTAATAGAAAAGAACAAAAAATACGCGATATTTTACTTGCCAAATAGCACTGTATGAAATACTGTATAAACACTGTATAGAAAATCAGTGGTCTGCTCATGTTACATACTCAAGTGCAAAATATTTCTTCATCTCAAACCAATACAGCCGATAAACGTTATCAGCTAGTGTATGCGGAAGATGACATAGTCAGCAGTTTGGAACTATTAAAGATTCTGTATCGATGTAACTCGTTACATAAATGGACACTGCTCATTGCACCAGACAACATCCCAAGCAAAGCACTGCTGGATAACGGCTCAATTGACAGCAGCAAGTTACTGGTGCTGCGACAGAGACATTTGATAAACTTGGAGTATGTTATTAACAGCGCTTTATGCAAAGGCAACTTTGCAGCGGTGGTTACCTGGACAGACATAGTATCTGAGCAGCAGCTTGCCCGGTTTAAGCTGATAGACAGTGATACTGAATTGTTTTGCTTCACTCGCTCTACTGGCCATGGAACATCCGTCGTTGCGCATTAAGTCCAAATGAGAATATATGTGTTATTGCGGTTCTGAAACTGAAGCACAAGTGTGCTGTCTGCCTTTTATTGAAGGACGTAAGCAACCTGAAAGCGCCCAACAACTGATGCGCTCACGGTATAGTGCGTATTGTCTTAAAGACACAGGTTACATACATAATACGTACGCACAAAGCATGCGTGCAGAAAACAGTGAAGCCAGTATCCGAACATTTGCCGAGCAGGTCACCTTTATCGGGTTAGAGATTATCCAGTGCAGTGAGTCTACTGATTATCACTTTGTGGAGTTTAAAGCGATGTACCTTGATGGCGGCGTGTGCGTCACAATGCATGAACGGTCTCGCTTTTTAAAAGAAGCAGGGCTGTGGCGTTATCTAGATGGCGACCTGTTTGCCTGCCCTGAGAGAAAAATTAGCAGGAATGATCCTTGTCCCTGCCAAAGTGGGAAGAAGTTCAAAAAGTGCCACGGCTAGGTTGGCTGGCTAAACTTTTGGGTTATTGAATGCGCAATAATCCATAAAGTGTAATGTTCTCTCGCTTGAATATTGCTCTTAATTTTTTGTTTCTACGTTTTTAAAGGTGCCAAAGCAGCGTTCTGTAAAGCAGGATGAGTGCCCGTAGAATGATACTCAGCAAAAGCTAAATATTCTCCTCATTTAGATTTGCATTTGGTGCATATAAGCATATAGCCCTATCCAAAGCGCTTTTTTTTTGTATTCCCATGCCGTCGGTGTGCTTCTTTAAACAGCAACCTGCAACATAGATTGCATTTCTCCGCCGGCTATCTGATCATAAAACCCTGCTGCATCGATGTCTTTATTATCAACAATCATGTGAGGGTTTCTCGTTTTTTCTAGCCTCTGTCTTACTGCTGGCTCAAGATTATCAACAATATGCAAAGGAATGTGCTTTTTATCATTACGCACGGCATAGGGCTCTGGCTGTAGACATTCTTTGAGACGAAGACTGGCTAGATCCCCCTCCTGAACCAAAAAACCATTATCCTGGCCGATGAGCATATTAAAGTGCTCGGGTGCAAGTGGTTTTTGAGGGCCCAACTGCAATGCCAATTTTAGCGCTGCTTCAGATTTATCCGGCTGCTCGGGTGAAGTATGGGGCAGGTCAAACTGGCTAAAATCTAACGCATCCTGAGACAACAAAGATAAAAGCAATGCAAAGTCACCGCGCCGGGCTTCATGAACACTGTGATTAAGCGCACTACCAAGCTGGGCCTCTTTGCACAAAATGCCATCTATCTGCATGTAAAATCGCCACAATTTATGGAATATGAAAATTTATCGGCATTTTTTCAATTTTCTTTAGAACATTTCTTTACTTCACTAAAAACTTTGATATTATCAGCGCCCATGTTGAGGAGGGGTTCCCGAGCGGCCAAAGGGATCAGACTGTAAATCTGACGGCACTGCCTTCGCTGGTTCGAATCCAGCCCCCTCCACCACATAACAATTTGTATTCTCTTAGGAGGGGTTCCCGAGCGGCCAAAGGGATCAGACTGTAAATCTGACGGCACTGCCTTCGCTGGTTCGAATCCAGCCCCCTCCACCACCTTACAATTTGTTTTTCTCTTAGGAGGGGTTCCCGAGCGGCCAAAGGGATCAGACTGTAAATCTGACGGCACTGCCTTCGCTGGTTCGAATCCAGCCCCCTCCACCACTTTCCTCTGAAGCCAATTAAAAAATAACTTCTGGTTGCTCATCCATATCAAAAAGACATTCATATTTAAATACTCATTCCCCGACGATAGCACTTCTGTCCTTTGGAAACCTATACGTTTTTGCTGAAGCTTCTGAATGACAACTATTGGCAGAAAAATTCGATTCATTGATTTCAACCGAACCCGTACGCCCCTACTCTTTAATCTGCAACACCACTGCGTTTTGACTTAAATAAGATTGTGCCTTCTTATAATCAGGGTAATGACGCGCCACGATTTTCCAAAAGGCTTGGTTGTGTGCCATGACATGGAAATGTGCCAACTCGTGCACAATAACATAATCAATTACCCACTTAGGTGCACCTACCAGCAAGCTATTGAGTGCCAGAGTGCCACTTGATGACAAGCTGCCCCAACGACGTTTATATTCCCTGATTTTAAGTTCTTGATACTCACTTCTCATCAGGTCGGAATACTCTGCCAGTACCGGCGTCACATAACTAAGTAACACCTGGTTTAAATACCCAAACAGCGCTTTTCTCGCCCCTTCAGAGTCGGGGTTGGCGCGCGTTTTTAGACCAATGCATTTCGCATCATGATCAATGTAAGAGCAACTTGGTGACAACTCAAACTGATACTGCTCGCCAAATATCTGAATTTTCTTACTGTCAAAAGGTATCTGAATCTGTTGCTGCTGAGCAGACATCGCCAATTTTTTACTTTCGACCCAGTGTGATTTGCTTTTTAGCCACGTATCCAGCCAACGCTTGTCGATTCCGTAGGGCGCGAATACTTTCACGCCATCTGCTGTTACTTTAATGGCAACACTCTGTCTGCGCTTACTGATGCTTAATTGATAATCGAATGACATAGATTCAATTTTTTATTTACCCTGAAAAAATACTGCTACCCTTACTTATAAGAAGGATAGATCTGGCGCACTATGAACAACAAACCTCTTTGCCAATATGAATCACCCGATGGCCATAAATGCCAAGAAATAGATATGGGGTCAGGCTATTGCTTTTGGCATGATAGCAAATTTGACAAGAGCGGTCTGGAATTGACACAAAAGCTGGAGAGATATGCCAAAAGAGGTGGTCTCTTGCAAGGTCTGGAGTTAAAACGTGCAAACCTCGAAGGCCTCAACCTGGTCAAGTTTGACAATCACGAAGGCTATGACTTGTCATACAGCAACTTTTATCGTGCTAACTTGCAAGGTGCTCATTTATTCAATAGTACAATTAAAAATGCTTCTTTAATGAAGGCAGACTTGCGTGACGCCAATCTGCACTGCTGCAAGCTTGGAGATACAAACCTGTTAGGCATGAAGCTCGATAAGACGCGCATCGACAACCTCTATCTCGGTGACAAGCTTTTGCAGGAAAAGCAAGCCAATGAAGCTCTTAAGCAGCAAGATCTGGAAGAAGCAAACGACTTATTTTTGCAGTCTGAAGAAATCTATCGATTACTAAGAAAAGGCGCCGAGCAGCAAGGTCTATTTGAGATGGCCGGGAAATATACCTACAGCGAGCTACGCATGCGACACGCGCAATACCCCAAATTCTCCAAACGCCGCTTGGTATCCTCTTTTGTCGATATGTTGTGCGGCTACGGCGAAAAGCCCGAAAATGTGATCCGTTTCAGTTTGGGTATGATCATCGCCTGCGCAATCTGCTACTTCCTGTTCGGGATCAATTACAATGACGGGCTTATTCAGTTTTCCAGCCAAGCCTCCTGGACGGAAAACCTAAGCACGTTGCTAAATTGTATTTATTTCAGTGTGGTTACCTTTACAACACTTGGCTATGGCGACATAACGCCGACCGGCATCACCCGGTTAATCGCGACGGTTGAGGCATTTACCGGCAGCTTTTCTCTGGCCTTGTTCGTTGTCGTATTTGTAAAACGCATGACCCGCTAATCAGAGATACCAATTTCTCTTCCCAACTCTTGCAAAAACCCGCGCATAAATTCAGTGCGTCTCTGCGCTTCTCTCTTAGCTGACTGGGTATGCATTTGCTCTGCAATATTTAGCAATTTGATGTAAAAATGATCTAACGTATATTTTTTATCATCCGGCTCACGCTCCTGACAGAAAGGGTCACCGATATGATACATATGCCTTGCAATCGCGCCGCCAACTTTCATACACCGACTCACCCCTATTGCCCCTAACGCGTCCATACGATCGGCATCCTGAACAACCTTAGCTTCCAAAGTATCTGGGGTCACATTGGCACTAAAACTGTGTGCGACAATTGCATGATGTACTGAGGGTAACTTGTCTTTAGGGTAGTCTAGCGTTGATAAAAAAGCGACAGCCCTGTCAGCTGCCAGTTTAGAGGCAATTGGCCTATCCGGGTGGTTTTTTGCCACTGCTACACAGTCGTGCAGCCAGGCTGCGGGCAAGACGACTTCAAGGTCAGCATCTTCGGCCGCACACAATTGCTTCGCGGTTTTAACTACCCGCAAGATATGCGATAAATCGTGGGCAGTATCGGCAAACTCAGTTGTTAGCATAAAATCTCTGCATGCAGCCTCAAATTCCATCGTATTTAATGTCATTTATCCCTTAACCTCGTGGTTCTGATTGTATGTTGTTATTGGCTTCACTAAAATGTCACCATAATCTACTGTAAGGAATTTATATGTCTTGCGCGCTGTATTTACAACCTGGCCGTGAAAAATCTTTAAAAAGAAAGCACCCTTGGATCTTTTCTAAGGCGATTAAAAAAGTCAAAGGTAAGCCTGCACTTGGCGATACAGTGACCATTTATAGTCACGACGGTCAATACCTGGCCACAGCCGCATATAGTCCAGACTCTCAGATCCGAGCGCGGATCTGGAGCTTTGATCAGTCTGAACAAATCGATCAGTCATTTTTCGAACGACGACTAGCGCGAGCACTCTCAGCGCGCGAGCAGGTCATTGAAGAAGGACAGTTAACCGGCTTCAGGCTATGTGCTGCCGAGTCAGATGGTTTGCCCGGCATAACGATTGATAAGTTTGACAACTATTTGGTTTGTCAGCTGTTAAGTGCCGGCGCAGAGCGCCACAAAGGCGAAATCGTACAAGCTCTCAGAACTCTGTTTCCCGAGTGCCATATCTATGAGCGCTCTGATGTAGATGTACGGAAAAAGGAAGGGCTTGAGAAAACCACCGGTGTATTGTGGGGAGACGAACCTGAAGCGCCAGTTGTGATCATGGAAAACGGCTTGAAAATTGAAGTCGATATTAAATCTGGTCACAAAACCGGCTTCTACCTGGACCAAAGAGACAGCCGTGCGGCACTCGAGCGCTTCTCAAAAGGTAAGTCAGTGCTTAACTGTTTTTGCTATACAGGCACGTTTGGTCTGTATGCGCTCCGTGGTGAGTGTGAAGAAGTCATCAATGTCGACGTCTCTCAGCCTGCTCTGGATACAGCTAAGCGTAATGTAGAACACAATGAACTAGATTTGTCGCGGGCTCAGTTTGTTAAGCAGGATGTGTTCAAGTTGCTAAGACAATACCGTGAGGAAGGCCGTCAGTTTGACACCATTGTCATGGATCCGCCTAAATTTGCCGAGAATAAAGCACAGCTCAATGGTGCCTGCCGCGGCTATAAAGACATTAATATGCTGGCTATGCAATTACTTAAGCCAGGTGGTACTTTGCTAACCTTCTCTTGCTCAGGCCTTATGGAACAGAATTTGTTCCAAAAAGTAGTGGCTGATGCAGCTCTAGATGCAGGTAAAGACTTGTTAATTATGGAGCGCCTTAATCAGGCAGCAGACCACCCTATAGCAGGCTGTTACCCGGAGGGGTTTTACCTAAAAGGCTTGATCTGTAAAGTGTATTAATCGTCATCATTAAAGTAGAAAGGCCGGTATAAACCGGCCTTTCTCGAATTTCTAAGTTACTATATTTAGAAACTGCCTTGCAAAGTAAGGCCTGAATAGCTGCTGTAGCCTCTAACCATGATGTGGTAAGTACCACCATCCGTACCTGAACTCAGAGTACAAGTTTCATTGTTACCAGAGCGATATGGACGACAATCATAGTTGTTTGTCGTTGGCTGAGTCCCTTTGCGTACATACAGGTCAGCATCACCTGAACCACCTGAAATACTCACATTCAGCGTCACATTTGCTGGCACTTCGATGGTGTAACGGGTATCTGTGTTGGTACCACCAGACAGCCCTGTTACTGGCACTCCGTTTTCAAGGCAGTTTGCACCACAGCCTGAAGCATCACCAAAAGTACCTGTCAGCGTAGCGCCTGAATACTGGCTATAGCCATGTAGCATCACGTACCAGTCACCTGCAGCTGGGTTAGAAAATTCACAAGACTCGTTGTTGCCGTTTTTATATGGACGACACGCGTAGCTGCTTTGAGTCGGTTGAGAACCTTGTTGAACATACAGATCCGCATCACCCGAGCCGCCAGCCAGAGTGAACGAAACCGACGCTGCACCAGCTGGAACAGCAAGCTTATAGAAAGTCTCCGAACCTGACGCACCTGACGCAGACACACCTACACCTGAAACAAGCTCAGTTGGGCCTGGCGGTGGTGGTGGAGGCGGCGCATCACCTTCAAGCGTATAAAGCAGTTCATTCGGTGAACTTGCTTTGGCATCGGATACCGCACCTTTAGTACTTCTGCTACTAAGCAGTGAATCAATCTGCGCTGGAGTAAGCGACGGATCCTGGTCAAGATACAATGCTACCGCACCTGCTACATGTGGTGCAGCCATTGAGGTACCACTGATTGTGTTGGTAGAACTGTCAGAATTATACCACGCAGACTTGATGCTGGAACCTGGCGCATAGATATCAAGACAAGAGCCATAGTTTGAGAAGCTTGAACGGCCATCGCTGCTGGTTGTCGAGCCAACAGTTATTGCATCGGCAGCTCGAGCTGGAGAGTAGTTACAAGCATCGCTATTATCATTACCAGCAGCTACAACGAAAGTAACACCAGAAGCAACGGCAGCATTAACGGCATCATCAACAGCCTGAGACACGCCACCACCTAAGCTCATGTTCGCAACAGACGGGCCTGAAGCGTTGTTCTTAACCCAGTCAATTCCTGAAATCACACCAGAATATGAACCGGAGCCATTACAACCCAATACACGAACACCGACAACATTAACATTTTTCGCAACACCGTACTGTGAACCGCCGATGGTACCAGCAACGTGTGTACCGTGACCGTTACAGTCAGAAGAATCTGCATCATTGTCGACAAAGTCATAGCCGTGGCTTGCACGGTTCCCGAATTCACTATGCGAGATACGAACACCAGTATCAATAACATAAGCCGTAACGCCTGAACCATCAAAGTCGTAGTGATAGTTTGAATTCAGAGGCAATGCGCGCTGATCTACACGGTCAAGGCCCCAAATCGCGTTGCTCTGATCGCCTGAAGCCTGAGGCGTCACTGTGACTATTTGATCTTGTTCAATGTAGGCAATGTTAGGGTCTTTCAGCATTGCTTTTACATCACCTGCAGACGCGTTTACCACAACACCGTTAAGCACACCATTGAAGCTTTTAGCAACGTTAACATTGTAAGCATTGCTTAATGCCTGTGCCTGCGTTGTAGCATAGTCTGAGATAGCCATTGCACTTTGTGTATTAAGTACAGTTGGCGTTTTAAACACGACGATATATTTGCCTGGAATGGCCTTGCTCTGGTCTGTAGTCAGTAACTCAGCCTGAGCCATCGACTGTCCAGAAATGCCTGCCAGAATGGCAAAAGCGAGTGTGTTTAGTTTACGCATACTTGTTCCTTTTTTGTTGTTTGGTTAATTTCCAATCAAAATGTAGCTCAATTGCAGAGAAAATAAACACAAAATGGAACATTTATTTAACTATCTTTACAATTAATGTAAATTTAAATTTACATTAATATTTTTCATATTCATGAATTAATCGGTACACTATTGATTTTTATAATTTAAATATTACTTCCATTACAGAACTTCCCTATATTGGGAAACTTTAGCTCACCATATTTTCATGTTAAGTACGCAGGTTAAATATTTCATTTCACGCTCCGTAATTGCTTAACATCCTAAAATGAGTATTGATCGAGTGACCAATTGTCCAAAGGTGTAAGTGTGACGAATAATAGCCCCAGTGTAGGCGCTGCCATCATTTTCTGGTCGCTACGTGAGAGGACAGTATGAAGTCAGACCTAACATAAGGGCACCGCGTACAGTCTTTGCTATTCATTCGAAGTAAATGTGGGATGACGGTAGTGGGGGCTTGTATGAATGGAGAAATACATGATATTTCGTCAGAAATCGCTCTATATATCATGAAAGCAAGGAGTATGTTTGAGCCGGCGTATTTACTACACGTAAAGTGTGGATTTCCAGCAGCGACTCCAGGTTTACCCAGCTCTACCACACCGCCAACAACAACTCAGTTGTCATCCCGCACGCGATGCGGGATCTGTTTAAACCTTTCTCTCGGTGCTGAGTACGTTTGTTCCGGCGTATTTGTCATACGTACGGTGTGGTCTGTTGGTGGATCCCGCATCAAGTGCGGGATGACGGCAGTGTAGATCTGTTTGAATGGAGAAATACATGACACTTCGTCACAAATCGCTCTATACATCATGAAAGCAAGGAGTATGTTTGAGCCGGCGTATTTACTACACGTAAAGTGTGGATTTCCAGCAGCGACTCCAGGTTTTCCCAGCTCTACCACACCTCCAACAACAACTCTGTTGTCATCCCGCACGCGATGCGGGATCTGTTTAAACCTGTTTTTCAGTGCTGAGTAGGTTTGTTTCGGTGTATTTGTCATACGTACGGTGTGGCCTTCCAGCAGCGACTCCAGGTTTATACCAAATTGATTAAATTTATGATCTAATATCAAAATCTAATATCCATCGATGTGATAATGATTTTGCTGCCCTCTGAATTTAGTAAGCTCTCCAAACAGACTAAAGATCCCAGAAAGAAAGTACG
>NZ_JAMXSF010000004.1 GCF_024124545.1 Pseudoalteromonas sp. XMcav2-N | reverse complement strand
ACTGGTTATTTAAACTCTTACCATACGAGTTTTGTACTTACTAAAGTAAGTGGCGTCCCCTAGGGGATTCGAACCCCTGTTACCGCCGTGAAAGGGCGGTGTCCTAGGCCTCTAGACGAAGGGGACACAATCATTTAGAAACAGCATTCGAAGCCAGTTCCAAATATTATATCACTAGGACATTTACGCACTGAATTTGGTGGAGCTAGGCGGGATCGAACCGCCGACCTCTTGCATGCCATGCAAGCGCTCTCCCAGCTGAGCTATAGCCCCTCACCAGTAGCAATGAAACTGTAATGCTGCATCGCTGAGTGCGGGGCGCATTCTATGCATCACAGAAAACAAAGTCAACACCTTTTCTGCAAGTTTTTTCTAACTGCTGCAAAAACACCCC
This sequence comes from Pseudoalteromonas sp. XMcav2-N, assembly GCF_024124545.1. Classification (GTDB taxonomy): domain Bacteria; phylum Pseudomonadota; class Gammaproteobacteria; order Enterobacterales; family Alteromonadaceae; genus Pseudoalteromonas. Next base: position 364,804 of record NZ_JAMXSF010000004.1, on the reverse strand, counting down.
AAGAGCACAGAATATAAGCGAATTAAGCGCTTCAATCAATAGAAGTGCCTGTTTTTGCTTAATTTAAAACCAGCTATTCTCGATTATGCATATCCTTGTACTTGATCTCTCAATATTTTGAACAAGGAGACACAGACTGCTACTCAATTGGACACAGATAAAAGGCCAGAGTATCCATTGGACAACTCATTTCTTTTGCAAGCGGATTCAATCTCGAAACAAATACTTTTAACTTCCCCCTGCCCACCTTCCTGTCTAAAAACAGCACTCAACATCTTCACCACCCCGCCGCTCACTTTACCTGGCGGACAATATATTGCTTAGACATATAATGAAGAGAAATACCTAAAAAATGAACACCTGAACACAAAAGAAGCATACAGATAAAAAATCAGGATTTTGTGTTGACTCCTTTGAAAGGAAACATATAATAGCGCCCCACAACGACACGGCAATGTGTCTTGTGTTTCGAATGTGGGTTGTTAGCTCAGTTGGGAGAGCATCGCCCTTACAAGGCGAGGGTCACTGGTTCAAGTCCAGTACAACCCACCACTAATTTGGTGAACTTGGTCGATGCAGCATCGCGCTCATTCTTACCAAGGCAAGGGTTCTGAATTAAAGTCAGTACAACCCACCATTAATTTGGTGAAAGTTAATATAGACATTCACATTTGAAACAGCGTATTGGGTTGTTAGCTCAGTTGGGAGAGCATCGCCCTTACAAGGCGAGGGTCACTGGTTCAAGTCCAGTACAACCCACCATAATTTGGTAAACTTGGTCGATGCAGCATCGCGCTCATTCTTACCAAGGCAAGGGTTCTGAATTAAAGTCAGTACAACCCACCATAATCTTCTTGTTTAAAAAGAAGGAAAAATTATGGCTCAATACGCAAAAGTCAGAATAGTTATGGGTTGTTAGCTCAGTTGGGAGAGCATCGCCCTTACAAGGCGAGGGTCACTGGTTCAAGTCCAGTACAACCCACCATAACTAAAACTAAACTCTGACAAAATTTTAAGATGGGTTGTTAGCTCAGTTGGGAGAGCATCGCCCTTACAAGGCGAGGGTCACTGGTTCAAGTCCAGTACAACCCACCATCTTAAAGGTTTAGTAAAAAATACTCTGGGTTGTTAGCTCAGTTGGGAGAGCATCGCCCTTACAAGGCGAGGGTCACTGGTTCAAGTCCAGTACAACCCACCATTAATTTGGTGAACAACTTGGTCGATGCAGCATCGCGCTCATTCTTACCAAGGCAAGGGTTCTGAATCAAAGTCAGTATAACCCACCATTTCTTCGGAAATACAGAGTATGTACCTGCATCTATGCATGGGTTGTTAGCTCAGTTGGGAGAGCATCGCCCTTACAAGGCGAGGGTCACTGGTTCAAGTCCAGTACAACCCACCATCACTTAAAAAATACCACAATCACTCACACTCTTTTATTTTTCGCTCTATCATCTGTGTTTTGGTCGATGCGGCATCGCACTCATTCTTACCAAGGCGAAGATTAGTAGTTCAAGTCCAGTACAACTCACCATCACTTCAAAAATATCACCAGTCACATTATTTTATATTTTGATCTATCATCCGCAATTTGGTCGATGCGGCATCGCACTCATTCTTACCAAAGCGAAGATTAGTAGTTCAAGTCCAGTACAACCCACCATCACTTAAAAAATACCACAATCACTTACACTCTTTTATTTTTCGCTCTATCATCTGTGTTTTGGTCGATGCGGCATCGCACTCATTCTTACCAAGGCGAAGATTAGTAGTTCAAGTCCAGTACAAATCACCATCACTTCAAAAATATCACCAGTCACATTATTTTATATTTTGATCTATCATCCGCAATTTGGTCGATGCGGCATCGCGCTTATTCTTATCAGGGCGAGGGTCACAGGTGTAAGTCCAGTACAACCCACCATCACTTAAAAAATACCACAATCACTCACACTCTTTTATTTTTCGCTCTATCATCTGTGTTTTGGTCGATGCGGCATCGCACTCATTCTTACCAAGGCGAAGATTAATAGTTCAAGTCCAGTACAACTCACCATCACTTCAAAAATATCACCAGTCACATTATTTTATATTTTGATCTATCATCCGCAATTTGGTCGATGCAGCATCGCGCTTATTCTTATCAGGGCGAGGGTCACAGGTGTAAGTCCAGTACAACCCACCATCACTTAAAAAATATCACCAGTCACATTATTTTATATTTTGATCTATCATCCGTAATTTGGTCGATGCGGCATCGCGCTCATTCTTACCAAGCTTTTTAATCCTTATGTTTCAAAAGAAAAGATAAACGACTAGACTAAAAGCATTCCAAATTTATTCCTTGTCCTTTACTCTATGTCTGTTCAACCCTTTGTAAATGCAAAAATTTTGATCGTGGAAGAACAGCAACTGGCGCTGAGCTACATTAAACAATCGCTGGACCAGTTGGCTTATAAAAACGTTCAGTTTGCCGAAAATGCCCAACTGGCAAAGGAAAGCTGTATCCATCATAAATTCGATTTAATTATCTGCTCGTTTGACCTAAGTAAACGTCAAAATGGTTATCAACTCTACGAAGAGCTACTCAAAAAGCGCCTGATCCGTCAAAGTACCGGGTTTATTTTTACCTCAGCCGAAACCAGCCCCGAACTGGTGCACAGTATTGTTGAATTGCAGCCTGATGACTTCCTGGTAAAGCCTTTTAGTATTAAAGAGCTCAAAGCACGCATCGAGCGTGTTTTAAAGCGTAAACGTAGTCTCAAAACCCTCTACAATCTGATTGACGACGAAAACTACTCTAAGGCACTCAAGCTTATTAACTCAGAGCTTGAAAGCGGTGAGCACGCTTACAGCCCGATATTACTTAAGCTCAAAGGTGAAACACTGCTAAAGCTTAAACATTATGATGAAGCCAAACAGTTCTACCGCTCCATGCTCGAGTTGCAAAAATTTACCTGGGCCAAGCTCGGCCTTGTAGAAACCTTGATTGCAAATAACGAAGATATTTTGGCGCAAAAAATGCTGAAATCCCTGATCGAAAAAAGTGAGACTCGCTTGGCTGCTTTGGATTTATTGTCCCGGCTTGAATTAAAGCTGAATCAGTTTGAAGAAGCACAGGTATCTTTGGTGCAGGCCTCGCAGATTGCGCCACGCAATATCGAAAGGCAAAAGTCCCTCAGTACCGTTGCGCGCATTAACCATGATTATGAGTGCAGTTACAACGCGCAAAAAGAAATTGCCAATTTTGCCCGTTTTTCGATGCATGACAGCCCTGAGGTTTATCTAAACGCCGCCCGTGCCGGAATTGATTTCGCGCTCAGCACAGATCAACATGATCAGATCACCCGCCTGACCAGGCAGACCCAGCAATACCTGAGCGATCTAAAAAAGCAGTTTCCCAATGCCAATAACCAAACTCAGATTGACGTGCTCAATGCTCGGCTACATTACCTCAAAGATGAACATACCAAAGCGCGACAACTGATGGAGCAGCTGGAAGATGAACCTCAGATCCGTTCTGTTGATGCTGCGCTGGACAAAGCGAAGGCGTTCCATGAACTGGGGTTTCAGCACAAGGCTGAGGCCCTATTTGGCCAGATAATCACACATTGCGAGCGTCATCAACAGCAAGATGACCCCACTTTTATGCACCTGCTACAGCAACAACAAGATGAGCGTCGTCATATCACAATGGGCCCCAAAGAGCTCAATAATCATGCGGTGAAACAATTCCAGAAAGGGCAGCTCGACGTCGCGCTGGAAGCCTTTACGCAGGCCTTTAGAGTGATGCCTAAAAACGCCAGCATTGCCCTGAATCTACTTCAGTGTCTTGCAGATGCGACAGGAAAGAAAGCCGCTACATTTAACTCAAACCTGGCAGCGAAGTGCTACAAAACACTAAGCACAGCTCAGCTCGAGCCTGAACAGCAGGAGCGATTCGACAAGCTACAGGCTCAATTAGAAGAAATGAATCTGGATTTCAGACCCTGATGGGATAGGAATAGCTAAGCAAAGGCTATTAATGTGTGCCCTCTTCCTGCTTTTTCAGCGCCAACGCATTCACACAGTAACGTAACCCACTCGGTTTAGGACCGTCTGGAAACACATGCCCGAGGTGTGCATCACACACATTACAGACTATCTCAACTCTGTCCATACCGTGCGATCTGTCTAGTCGGTATGCAACAGAATCTGCGCTGTGGGGCTGAGTGAAAGAAGGCCAGCCAGAGCCACTGTCAAATTTCTCATCCGCATCGAACAGGAGTTGGTCGCAACAAGCACAGTGATATTTACCTGGCGAAAAAACGCTGCAGCTTTGTGAACTGAATGGACGCTCAGTCCCGCGGTTTCGGGTGATATGAAAAACAGAAGGTTCTAATAAGGCCTGCCACTGCATCAGGTTCTTTTCAACCCGCCGGGGTGGCTGTGGGTTGCCATTATCTGCGAATTGCAGAATATCTCGCCAAGTCAACATGTCTCGTTCTCCGGTTGATGTAGAGTTACTCCATATTGGCAAACACATAAGTTTTGTCTTATTGTTATAGAGTGTCATAGGCTGATCTGGATCAGATTAGCTCTATATTTTTACGCCAGTATGAAAGCCACATTCGCCCTAATGTTTAGTTGTCAGCCCCCCAGCGTCAAGTCAATTATTTTCAGGTTCAGGCCAATCCCCAAAAAAACACGTTAAGTATCGACTTTTGAGTAAATACAAAATCACCCAGCAGACCAGTACGGCCTGAATAGCCAGATAGAAAGAGAATTGATAGTGTGCCTGGACAATTTGCATCCCCAGCCACACCAAATCTAAGCAGGCAGCGATCAGCAGTGGCCAGCGCATATGACGCCAGTAGCGGGCTAACTTAGGTGAGCTGGTTGGCCTGCGCAAAGAAAACAGCACAGTCGGGATCAAGGCCAGGCTAGCTATCATGACTGCTACAAAAAAATGCTGCTTCGAATGAAAAAACAATGACATGAGATCAAGGTCCGGACGCCAGGTCAGAGCTGACACCAACCACAAAAACAACGGTCTGAGCAACACCAGCAAGGTCAGATTAAAACCAACAGGCGTGCGATATACCCCGTATTTATCCCAGTACTCGGGCCCATACCCAGCCTGCAACTTACTCATACCACTTCTCTCATTTTATGGCGGGCTAACCTGCCCGCCTGTTGTTTATACCAATTTGCTTAATTAAGTGTTCTATTTTGAGGCGAGAAAATAAGGTCGATAACTAGGCAAAAATTTCGCTATTTAGTTGTTCTAAATGAGAGATTTTTAACACCGTTAGCGCCCTATTTGCTCCTTCAAATTGAACAGGTATTAAGTGAAATTGGTATTAGCCCTGATGTGAGTCAAGCAGTGCAATCAGTGCTGCTTCATCCAGGATATCGATCCCAAGATCCTGCGCCTTAGTTAGCTTTGACCCCGCTTTTTCGCCTGCAACCAGCGCATGAGTGTTTTTCGAGACACTGCCTGACACTTTAGCCCCGAGCGCCTGCAATCGCGCTTTAGCGTCGTTGCGGTTAAGCTGGCTCAGCGTACCCGTTAGCACATAGGTGAGGCCAGCCAGTGGCTGTTCACTTTCTGCTTTTTCAGCAATTTCAGGCCAGTGCAACCCTTGTTCAAGTAGATCACTCACCACCTTCTGGTTGTGTGGTTCACTGAAAAAAGCGTGAATATGCTGGGCAACGACGACACCCACATCACTCACTTCCTGTAGACTCTCAATGGAGGCATTCATGACCTTTTCAAGCGTCAGATAGTGATTTGCCAGGTTTTGTGCAGTCGCCTCACCCACTTCGCGGATCCCAAGCGCATATAAAAATTTAGCCAGCGTTGTTTGCTTGGCTTCTTCAAGCGCACCAACCAGATTCTTGGCCGATTTAGGCCCCATACGCTCCAGCGACTCAAAATGCCCCTGACGCAGGGTAAACAGTTCAGCAGGCGTCGTGATCAATTCCCGCTCAACCAGTTGCTCGACAATCTTGTCGCCCAGCCCATCAATATCCAGCGCCTTACGCGACGCAAAGTGTTTAATCGCTTCTTTGCGTTGTGCGCGGCACACCAGGCCACCGGTGCAACGCGCAACGGCTTCACCTTCCACACGCTCAACGTGGGAATCACATACCGGACAGGTATCCGGGAAAGTGATATCGCGGGCATCTTCAGGCCTTTTTTCCAGCACCACCTGAGTGATCTGCGGGATCACGTCACCTGCGCGTCGGATGATCACGGTATCGCCCACTTTGACACCCAGACGGTCGATTTCGTCACGGTTGTGCAAAGTCGCATTCGAGACGGTCACGCCGCCAACAAACACAGGCTCCAGCCGCGCAACCGGCGTGATGGCGCCGGTACGGCCCACCTGGAACTCCACATCCAGTAACTGCGTTAGTTCTTCCTGTGCCGGGAATTTAAATGCAATGGCCCAGCGTGGGGCACGTGCAACAAAACCCAGTTGCGCCTGAAACGGTTTATTATCAACCTTGATAACCACGCCATCAATTTCATACGGCAGCGCATCACGCTCAGCCATAATGGCTTCATAGTATTGATAAGCGGCACTGGCACCCGTTACCCGCTTTGTTTGCGGGCACATAGGCAAGCCCCAGTCTTTTAACTGCTGCAACTGCGCATAATGGGTATCAGCCAGCTCAGCGCCCTGCACTACGCCCATTGAATAGGCGTAAAACATCAGTGGACGTTTGGCGGTTATTTTAGGGTCCAGCTGACGCAGGCTGCCCGCCGCAGCGTTACGCGGGTTGGCAAAGGTTTTTTCATCACGCTGCGCTGCGGTTTCGTTCAACCGTGCAAATCCGGCCTTGTCCATAAAGACTTCACCGCGTACTTCCAGCTCAGCAGGGATATCTTCACCACGCAAACGCAGAGGAATATTACGTATGGTTTTCACGTTTTCGGTGATATTTTCACCTACCTGGCCATCACCTCGGGTTGCCGCCTGAACCAGCACCCCATCACGGTAGAGAATAGACACAGCCAGACCATCCAGCTTTGGCTCACAACAAAAATCCAGCTCGTCGTTGTGTAGCAGGCGCTCTTTAATGCGACGATTAAACGCATTGAATTCAGCTTCATCAAAGGCATTGTCCAGAGACAACATAGGGACCTGATGGGTTACCTGCTCAAATTTGCTTAGCGCAGCCCCCCCTACTTTTTGTGAGGGAGAATCCGGGGTTAGATAGTCAGGATGCTGGGTTTCCAGCTCAATCAGAGCGCGCATTACCCGGTCATATTCGGCATCGGGTACAGTAGGCTGATCCAAGACATAGTATTGGTAGTTATAACTTTCCAACTGTTGCCTTAATTCATTGATTTGTTTGCTGATAGTTTCTGACATTACAACCTCTTAATAACACAAAAAGCCACGGACCTAAGTCCGTGGCTCTGTCGCATATATGCCCGCAGGCAGTATTAACGCTTAAACGGTATATTCACGCACCTTTTCAACGTAGGCACGGGTGGTATTCACAGTGAGTGGCTCACGATTGCTGTCCAGCACACTGGCACCAAACTCATCGGCCAGCTTTTTCGCGGCGCTGTGAAGCATATTGAACGCCGCCATGCTGTCGCCTTCACACGGCAACGTCATAAACAAGCTAACGCCTCCGGTGCTGAACTGTTCCATATTATCGATATCGAATGTACCCGGGTTATACATATTCACTAATCGGAACAAGACCGGGCCATTGCCGGATGACTCAACATGGCGATTGAAAAAGCCTTCATCCGAGTACTTAAAGCCCAGACTCAATACACAAGGCAACAGCTTAGAGCCTGCCATCGTCAGGCCTTCTGGCATGTCAATGTGTAAAATAATAAAGTCCTGGGGCGCAACCTCTTGCGGTGCTTGCTGCTCAGTGTCGACCTGTTCCACCGGTGCGTCTGAGACTTCAGTATGCTCTTCAGTCGGCGTCGGCTCTTTGTCTTCATCGACGGCAGAGAAGCTCATTTCATCCAGTTGTGGTTCTTCCTCGCGCTGCGGCTGAGGCGCGGCTGCGGGTTTCTTCGTGGCTGCGGGGTTATCGGTATCCTGATTCTCTTTTTTTCTTACCGACCATAAGCCATGTATCAATAATCCACCAATGATCAGTGCACTGATCACGATTAATGCCCATCTTAATTCTGTGGCCATTGCTCACCTTTACTTATTATGCATGCGCCATTTGCACTGCTTGTTCTATGTCTACGGCAACCATACGTGAAACCCCGGGTTCCGCCATGGTTACCCCCGTCAGCCGGCCCGCCATTTCCATCGCGACCTTGTTGTGGCTGATGTAAATAAACTGCACCGTTTGCGACATTTCCTCGACCAGTCGGCAAAAACGCCCAACGTTCGCGTCATCCAGCGGTGCATCTACTTCATCCAGCATACAAAAAGGAGCCGGATTTAGTCTAAATATTGAAAATACCAATGATAATGCGGTCAGGGCTTTTTCTCCACCACTTAACAGATGAATTGTCGAGTTTTTCTTACCCGGCGGTCTTGCCATGATGGTTACACCGCTTTCTAACAGATCATCACTGGTCAATTCCAGGTAAGCACTGCCGCCGCCAAATACTTTGGGAAACAGCTCCGCCAGGTCCTGATTAACCTGATCAAAGGTAGTTTTAAAACGGCTACGTGTCTCGCGGTCTATCTTACGAATGGCCCCTTCCAGCGTCTCAAGTGCCGCGCTGAGATCCTCCAGTTGTTCATCGAGATAGCGCTTACGCTGCTGTGCCTCATCAAATTCTTCAATCGCTGCGAGGTTAACCGCCCCCAGCAAACTCAGCTGTTGCGCAATACGAGTCAGCTTGCCCTGATGACTGCTCGCCTGCGCATCTTCCGGCAGCTGCGTTAACACGTCTTTAAGTGTCTGACGAAGCTCAGTTAAAGGTTCAAGCGCAGCTTGCGCCTTCACCATCAGGCTTTGCTCCTGTAGTGCTAACTGCTGGCGTTGCTCTTTGAGCTGCGCGCTTTGTGCCTGGGCATCTTTGAGCGCCAGCTGTTTATCACTGAGTTGTTGCCTGGCGTCGCTCAACTTAGCAGCTGTATCCTGTGACGCCTGCTCCAGTTCTGTATGACGGATCAGCAGCTCTGTCTGTTGTTGCTCAAGTTCAACCCCGGGCTCCTCACTGCCGTGTAATTGTTGTTGTACCTGAGCCAAGGCTTCATTGCTCAGCTCCAGGCTTTGCGCCAGGTGACTCAGTTTAGTCTGACCCAGTTGTGCATCACTTTGCGCCTGCTGGAGTTTCATTTTGGCCTGATGGTACTGCTGCTGAATATCGCGCTGCTGCTGTTGCTGCTGCTGATGTGCCCGTTTGAGTGCTTCAAGGGAATCGTTTTGCTGATTCACCTGCTGTTGTAACTGTTCCTGTGCTTCCTCGGCTTGCCAAAGGGTCTGTTCACTCTCTTCGAGCTGAGCCACCAGCAGTTCACTTTGCTCATCCAGCTCGCGCTGATTACCCTCAAGCTGGCTGCTTTGTTGCTGCCAACTGGCTTGCTGAGCAAGTAACATATCCACCCGGGTCTGGCTGCTGGCCACCATTTTGGCCGCCTCATGGACTGCCTGTTTGTTCGCTTCGAGCTGTTGTGAACACCTTGTCACGGCAGATTCCAAAGGCGTCAGTGACGCTTCCAGCTCACTCAGCTGCGCTTCAATCTGGGGCAGCTCCGCCTGGTGAGTGCGCAGCTCGCTATAGTGCGCAAGCAAACTCCCTGACTGCACATCCCTCTCTTGCGCTTGCCAGTTGCCACCATACAAATTCCCCTCATTATCAATAGCGGCAAAGAATGGCTGACGCGCACTAAACTGACGAGCCTCTCCCAGCCATTCAATCTGATTTAAAAAGTCCGGGTAAATTTCCGATTGAATAAGGGTCGCCACACTGCCCGGCGTTTTTTCATCGACCTGAGCTGCCCAAATACGATTGACATAGTCTTGTTCGGTGATCCGAAGCGATCCAAGCCCCAGCATGGCACGCTCTACGATCGCTTCGAGGCCCGGCTCAACCCTCAGCACACTCAGTAAAGGTGAACCAGGTGCATCCTCGCTGTCACCTTGCTGAGTACGGGTGAGCTTTTCCAGCGCCTGAACCTGAGCTTGTGCCTGTCCGAGTCTGACTTGCTGTTCCTGAAGCTTTTGCTGTAATGCCGCTTTTGCCTCGCTCAGGCGCTGCAACTCAGTGCTAAGGCGCTGGTTTTCCTGTTGCGAGATGGCCATAGTATGCACCAGTTCCTGATGGGCCTTTTGTTGCTGCGTCAGCGCCTCGTCAGGGTTTTGTGTACTATGCTGCGCCAGCTGTTGCACCAGCTGTTCCTGCCGCTGTATCAGATGCTGTTGTTGTTGTGTCAGCCGTTGCACTGCCAGATGACACTGCTGTGTATGTTGGCGTGCTTTGTCCAGTGCCTGCTGTATCGCCTGATCCGCCGCTTCGTGTGCTTGCACTTGTTGCGCTTTTTCATCGATCAGTAATTCACTTTCAGCCAACTTTTCGGCACTGATCTGCGTTGCTTCCTGATGCACTTCACATTGCTCAGCAAGCTCTGCGCAATGTTGCTGTTGTTGTTCATATAGCGCCAGAGCCTGTGCAATTTCTTCGCTCAACTGAGTTTGTTTATCAGCCAATTCGCGGCGTTTTTCGCTCAGGTGGATCTTCTGCTGTTCAATGCGCGTTAACTGGGTTTGTGTGTTGTGAAGTTGCTGCTGTAATTCTGTCTGCGCATCACTGAAGTGGGTAACCTGTTGCTCAAAGGTTGCCAGCACATCGTCATGTCCGCCGTGGGCTTGCTCTAAAAAAGTCAGCTTGTCGTTTAACTTAGCTATCTGGCTGGTTTTTTCTTGCTGCTTGGTATGCAGTTCCTGCCACTTTAGCACTGCCAGCTGGCCTTTCAGGGTACGTTCCTGCGCCTTAAGATCACGATACTGAAGCGCCGCTTCGGCCTGTTTGGCCAATCTGTCGAGCTGATTTTGCAGCTCCTGACGCATGTCCAGCAGACGTTCCAGATTCTCTCTGGTGCTTTTGATCCGCGTCTGTGTTTCCCGACGGCGCTCTTTATATTTGGAGACCCCTGCAGCTTCTTCCAAAAAGATGCGTAATTCCTGCGGCTTGCTCTCTATCAGGCGCGAGATCATCCCCTGCTCAATGATGGCATAACTGCGCGGGCCCAGACCGGTGCCCAAAAAAATATCTGTGATGTCTCGTTTGCGGCATTTACTACCATTGAGAAAGTACAGTGACTGACCATCCCGAGTCACCAGCCGCTTAATTGCAACCTGAGTACGATCTGCCATAGAGCCGGGCAAACGCCCCTGAGTATTATCAAACAGCAGCTCTACAGAGGCCTGGGATACAGGCTTACGGTGGGTCGAACCATTGAAGATCACGTCCGTCATGGCATCGCCACGCAGGTTTTTGGCGGAGCTTTCTCCCAATACCCAGCGCACGGCATCAATCACGTTGGACTTGCCGCACCCGTTTGGACCAACAACACAGGTCATTGGCTCCGGGAAGGGTATTTTTGTCGGCTCAACAAAGGATTTAAAACCGGCCAGTTTAATGCTGCTCAGGCGCATAAAAACAACAGCTTAATGACAAACGCAATAGTTCAAGATCAGTCCACCTTACCCATGGCGTTTCATGTTATCAAGGATGATCCCCGTGGCCATCGCCACATTAAGCGACTCCGCGCCGCCAAAAGCGGGTATAGTGATGGGCTGATTAATATGCTCTGCCACCGCAGCGCTGATACCATGTGATTCGCTGCCCATCACCAAAATACCGCGCGTTGCAAATGAAGTAGTATGCACGCTTTGACCTTCCAGAAAAGCCCCATAAACCGGGCCATCGTAGGTCTTTAGCAATGTGCAAAGATCTGTTCTGATCACATCAACCCGCGCAAAAGAGCCCATGGTTGCGCTGATCACTTTGGGATTAAGGTGGTCAGCACATTGCTCACTGAGGACAATCTGGTTCAACCCATACCAATCCGCAACACGAATAATAGTGCCCAGATTACCAGGGTCGGATACGTCATCCAGTGCCAGAACCAATCCATTCGTGTTCAGCTCTGCCTGTGGTTCTGTCTCAGCAATGGCAATAGCCGCATTGTTACTGACCAGAGTACTGACTTTACTCAACTCAGCCTCATCGCACAACACCAGCTCATGAGGCTCCAACAAGGTCCGGTTGTCAGCAATAAAATCAGCGCAGGCAAAGATCTGTTTAACCGGTTTACCCGCATTCAGAAGTTCCTGAACATTTTTAGCCCCCTGCACCAGGTACAGGCCATGTTGTTTACGATATTTTTTTTGCGCCAGGGCGCGGAGCAGCTTTTGTTGATTTTTCGACAGCATACCTACCTCATTGGTTTACCCGCGAAGTATAACCGCAATAACACAGAAAAGGCAGAGTCATCCATCTGCTTGCTTGCCAAAGCGTCATTGCGCGCCTTAAAATAGGGACTTCTTCATACCTATAAGTTGTATTTATGTCCATTGAACTCCAGGTCATCCTGCTCAACGTCATTATTTTATGCCTGGCCTACTTTGTCATTTATCCGCGTTACGCTGGTAATGATTTAAAAAAGGTCTCGATTCAGGATTTGATAGCGACCGCCGTTTCGCTGGCTATTGTCGGCTCAGTCTAATATGACTCTGGATTATCTTTTTCTTTGGTCTTATTTGAGGTGAACTGGGCCTGGTTTACCGTGATTTCCTTTACCCTGATTGAACTGCCGTTGTGTTACTGGTATGCCAAACGTCATGGCGTTAAATTTCCAGAGTAGTACCCACTTCACTTAATACATGATCAATTTAAAGGGACAAATTGGTATAAAAAAGGCACCCTCAGGTGCCTTGGCGTTAATTTACATTAACTTTAGGAAATAAATCGGTTGGACTATGTTGGGCTGAATGGTATTACCGTTCGCTGTGGTGCAGCACAGAGACCACAATGTCGTTAAAGTGTTCAGCCGGGCGCAGCTGATTAACTGAACGACCACCTACTTTTATCAACTCCACCAGATCAAAGTAGCCACAGATCCGGCCTGTTTCAGGCGCGGTTACCAGCAAGTAATCAAGGCCATGCGCTTCCATGGTCACCAGTACATCACCAGAGCGCGCTGTACGCAGATCGGTCAGACTTATCTGTTTAAGTGTTTTAAGCGGCAGCATAACGTCGCTGGCGACAAGATCGCTGCGCTGACAGCCGCGCAACTGAGCTTCTTTTAAGATATGTCGACTGCCCAGTCGGGCCTGAGAAATGATCCCCAGCAATACGCCATCCTGAGCCACAAACATGGAGGCCACATGAGTTTTGTTCAGTACCAGCGTGGCATCATCAACACTGGTATCCGGGTCCAGATACACTGCATTCTGGTCATCCAGATTGTGCATATACTTTTGTGCCGATACCGACAGGCGATCAAGCCCACTCTCTTCAGCTGTACTCAGTAAGGGATTAGCCTGGACAGGAACATCAGCTGTCACATCAAGCGTATTCAGTCTGTTAAACGTATTCATTATTCACCTCTGTTTCGGGAATATACCAATGCGATTAAACACCTGGCCAAGCAAAGATAATTCAACTCCGGCGATAACGCGCCGGGTTTATGCGCTCTCTCTTGGTCAGGGGTATTTACGCATGGGTCATTGCCAGCCACTTGCCACAAGCAGCGCTGGCATTAAGCACATCACGGCACTGCCTATCAGGCGTGCGAAATTCAAATATAAAAATGCGTGTATTAGGCTGAAACAGGTGGGGCTCTGATCCCCTGATGATAGTAAGTAAGCGGGTGATATAAGCGGACGCTATCCGGGAAATTGCGAGCTGGCTGCACATTTTCCTGGCTGGCAGAGCCTGGCATTGGGATGTCGGAGTCGCAGTCTAGCTTATCTTCGTCAGGGTCAGATAAAAGCTCTACCAGCTGCGCAGTTTTGACTGACGCACTGTTGCCGGCGGCGTTCACTGTCAGTGACACCATCAGACACAATGCTAATAACCAAAAACGCGATTGCATGAGCAAACTCCCCGAGGACGATAATTTGAATGTATAGGCAAGCAAGTGCGGTTTCAACCAGCAAAGCGCAATAATCTGTAAATTTATTTCTCCTAACCCCAGAGTGCACCAGATCCATTTTACCGGGTTAACGGGAAACCTTTGCAAACACAATAAGATGGCAAGGCGTGCACAATTTGTTACTCAACAGACTGCCCTTTTTTATCGACCTGACCTTATAATGGGCATAGAACTTTAAATACAGAGGTATTTCAATGCAACTGACCAAAGGTATGGAGTATTTTGTCGCGGGCTTTTCCTTACTGAGCCAAAAAGGACTTAAACGCTTTGTATTTATTCCTTTGCTTATCAATGTGTTGCTATTTGGCGGCTCGTTGTTTTTCCTATATGACTGGCTGACACAAGGCTTTGCCTACCTGAATGAATTACTGCCTGACTGGCTAAGCTGGCTGGAATGGTTAATGTGGCCCATTGCCGTGCTAGTGATTTTATTCAGTTACAGCATGGTGTTTACTGTTATCACCAACTTTATTGCTGCGCCATTCAATGGCTTGTTATCCGAAAAAGTCGAACTACATCTGACCGGACAAAAAATTAACGATGATGGCTTCGCCGATTTAGTAAAAGATGTGCCGCGCATGCTGGGGCGCGAATGGAGCAAGCTGGTTTACTACCTGCCGCGTGCTATCGGCTTTTTCATCCTGCTGTGGATGCTCCCCTTCATCGGCCAGATACTCTGGGTGTTGTTTTCTTGCTGGATGTACAATGTGCAGTACAACGACTACCCCTTCGATAACCACAAAATCTCTTTCAAACAGATGAAAGACACTTTAAAAGCAAATCAGGGCTTGTCTTATGGTTTTGGGTTTGCAGTCATGGTATTAACCAGCATTCCGATTGTTAATCTGATTGTGATGCCGGCAGCGGTGTGTGGCGCAACCAAACTGTGGGTCGAGAATTACCGCACCCAATTTCGCGATTAGCCACGCGCATTTTCCTCTTGGGCACAGATGCTGCCCAAGAGGCTAGTTTGCTTTTTCTCCTAAAGGTAAACTGACCGTCACCTCAGTACCTCTTTGCTCATCGGTGTTAAATTCTATCTGGCCCTGCTGCGCTTCGGCGAGCAGTTTGGCGGTGTAAGTACCCACACCTGCTCTGTCAGGCTTACCAAAAGTCACAAATTTATCGAAAAAACGCGTTTTGACACCGTCCGGTACGGGATCAGGGTTTTGGATGATCACCGTGAGTTGCTGCTCAACAGGTTGCGCACTGATGGTGACCAACGGTTTTGTATTCACGGCTTCCAATGCGTTGGTGATAAGATTATGAAATAAGGTGTAACACAGCGCAGGCTCACCAAAAAACATCAAATCCTTAGACACCACAGTACGCAGCTGAACATTAGATTCTTCAACCAACGGGGCCAAGTCTTCCAGTACAGCTTCTATGACTTTGTGCAAAGGGTGAGTGACCGGATTGAGGCGGTACTCATTGGCTTCAATTTTTGCCAACGCGGACATACTGTCCATAGCGTGCTGAAGCCGTAAACAGCTATGCTGAATAAAGCTAAGATAACGCCTGGCACGCTCCGGGTCTTTAATGTGCCTGGCCAACATCGCCGTTGAACTGCGAATATCCGACACAGGTTTGGCAAGATTGGTCTGCGTCAGACTGTCAAACTCATCTCGCAATCTTGCATTGTCCAGCATGGCGTCTATCTGTGCGCGCATCAGACGATTCGATTCTATATTACGGCAGTGCGCTCGCACCCGGGATTTAACCACCGATGGGTTGGCCGGCTTGGTAATATAGTCGACCGCCCCCAATTCAAGCCCCCGCACAACGTGCTCAGTTTGCTCCAGCGCCGTTAGAAAAATCACGGTAATATGCTGGGTGTGGGGATCGTCTTTAAGGCGGCGGCAGACCTCCAGCCCATCCATACCCGGCATCATAATATCCAGTAAAACCAGATCGGGTTGCGGCTCTGCAGCGCAGATCTGCAATGCCTTTGCGCCGCTCAACGCCGCTTTGACTTTGTAATCTTTACGCAGTACATCACCGATGATTTTAATATTGTCTGCCACATCATCAACCACCAGCACCTGAATGGGCTGCTCTACAACGGTGTCTTCTTCGCTCATTTCTCCATGATAGGGCCTGACCGGCTTATTGAGTGCCCGGCGCAGGCGCTCCAGCATGATTTTGCTGGAAAAGGGTTTGACCACATATTCAGACACACCACATTTGATAGCCTGCAACACCTGAGATTGCTGAATGGAGGTAGCAGTCATGACAAAAGGAATCGCTGCCGTGCGTGGATTTTTTCTGACTTCTTTCAGCAAGTCGATACCCGCGAGCTTAGGCAACATCCAGTCGGCGATTATGAGGTGGATATCCTGATATTGCAGCTTATCCAGTGCGTCTGCACCATTGGGGCTCTGTAGCACATTGACTCGCCCAAGGCCCGTAACAATGTTGGCCACCATAGAACGAATGGTTTCGTGCGCCTCAACAACCAGGATAGTCATAGTGGTTACTGCACTGCCATTATCCATTCTTCTCTCCTAAAGCTCATTACCTCACCATGAGGCTTGGCACAGTTAAGGTGTTGCAAGGTCAGAAAATTTATTTGCTATTATTGTGCACATGTTTCTAATATCTGTCTAACATTTGTACAACGACTCAATGGACCAGCCAACAGGCCAACGCTATGCCAGTCACTTCTGTCTCATGCACGACCCGACCACCGCGCAGGGGGTTAGCACTCACTGTTAGTTTAGCGGTGAAATGGCTCTTATGTGCTTTATTCGCACAAAAAGTGCTGGCTACCACCCTCAAGATTGAAAATATCGCCACCTATAACGGCTTGAATACGCCGCAGATCTACGCCGTGAGCAAAGATCAGCAAGGGTTTATGTGGTTTGGCAGCGCCGATGGCATTAAGCGCTACGATGGCTATCAGTTCAGTAATTTTAAACATATCCCGGACGACCCCAGCTCACTGTCTGCAGACAGTGTCAGTGTGTTACTGTTTGATAGCCGTGGCCGTTTATGGGCCGGTACCTGGGGCGGTGGCCTGAATCTGTTTTTAGGCGCACAGCAAGGGTTTAAGCATTTTCGCCATGACCCCAACAACCCGCAGTCTCTGGGGGCGGACAAAGTGCAGGCCCTGTTCGAAAGTCAGGATGGCAGCCTGTGGGTTGGCACCAATGGCGGTGGACTCAATCGCCTCAACACAGATGGCAGCGGGTTTGAGCGTTTTGTCCATGACCCGGACAACCCAACGAGTCTGGGCAACAACCGGGTGTGGAGTATTGCCGAAGCGCAGGATGGTGCTATCTGGTGTGCAACCTCAGACGGGCTTTACCGACTTGACCGCCAAACTGGCCAGTTCAGCGCATTTAAGGTTGCCCCGCAGTCGCTGGATCATCCGGAAGTCCGGCAAGTCTCCGTTGCAGCCGATGGCCGACTCTGGGTGGCCACCCGTACCAGCTTTGGCCGTTTTGACCCGGCTACTGAACGTTTTCATACCTATCAGCTCCATGATCACAGCCTGCCCAGTGTATCCAGCCTGCTGCACCATCAGGGCGATATTCTGCTGTCGACCTTTGCCGGTATCTACCGCTTTTCTCCATTACAGGAGAAATTTATACCCACAGCACAGGACGGCAAACTGGCATTACTGCAAAACCGTGATGTTCGCCAGGTGTTAATTGATCAGACCGGACTGATGTGGGCCGCAACGCGCTATTCCGGCGTCATAAAAGTGTTTCCTCATCCACCCGCCTTTAAAGCCTGGCATCACTTTTTGGCAGGCCAGCAGCTCTCCGGGCTATTCAATCAAGTACTCAGTATGGCTCAGGCCATTGAAGGCGGTGTTTGGCTGGGTACCGGTCGTGGCTTAGTGCATTTTGATGGTCACGGGCAATTTACCCCGTTCGCTTCACCCGAGGAGCTAACCGGCGACTATCGCCTCAGAGTCCACCACCTCAACCGGGATGGTGAAGGTCAGCTGTATGCAGGCACCAACTTTGGTCTGTTTATGGTCGATGAACTTAATCGCAC
Organism: Pseudoalteromonas sp. XMcav2-N; assembly: GCF_024124545.1. GTDB lineage: Bacteria > Pseudomonadota > Gammaproteobacteria > Enterobacterales > Alteromonadaceae > Pseudoalteromonas. The sequence goes on along the minus strand of NZ_JAMXSF010000004.1, from coordinate 346,712 downwards.
TTTAACTCCCTTTATGCCAGCCGGAGTGCGAGAGGGCTCACCCGTCGATTATATCAATTTTGATGCTCAGGGGTGGTTGTGGCTGATCATAGCTGGTGAACGCAGAGTCACACGCTGGCACCCACCAAGCGGCGAAGTACAATACTTCCTGCCCAATACGGATCCGACTTTTGTGCTGTTCGACAGTGATGATCAAGTCTGGATAGGCAGCGATGGGGATGGCCTGTTTCGCCTCAGCCCGGACTTAACGCAAACACATCACTACCTGCCCGATAATACTCCCACCAGTCTGGATGGCCGTCACATTAATCAGGGCATTCAGAGTGGTCGTTACCTCTGGTTTGCCAGCAATAATGGAATAACCCGTTATACACTGGATGGTGGGCAGTTTAAGCGTTTTAGTAACACCACATCACAAGCCAATTTCGCGGTGAAATCCATTGTCGCCGATGAACTGGGATTATTGTGGCTGGCAACCTCTGGCGGCGTCTTTCAACTTGATCCGCTCAGTGGGATCTTTCATCAGTTCACAACCCATGACGGACTGGGCAACAACCACTTTCTGGCGCGCTCGTTTGTCACCTATGATGAACAGATCCTGTTTGGCAGCATAGATGGCATCACCGGGTTTAATCCACTCACGGTCTACGTCAATATTTCCCCGCCGCAACTGGTTTTTACCCATGCTGAGCGCGATGGGGAGCGAATTAACAAACTCGATAGTGGTATTGAGTTTACACATAGGGACAGAAACCTGACCGTCTACTTTGCCGCGCTCGATTACCATGCCACAGAAGATAACCGCTATCGCTATAAGTTGCTGGGGCACGATGCACAGTGGAGCACAATCACAGATACCCCCCGTGCCAGTTACCGCTCACTTGAGCCTGGCGAATATGTACTGCAGGTTGTGGGGAGCAATAATCATGGTGTCTGGAATGATACGCCCATTGGCTTACCAGTCATTTCTCTGCCCGCCTGGTATGAAACCCTGTGGTTTAAAGTGCTGCTACCTGCTGCGCTCATCATCTCGATAGTGACCATAGTGCATATCAGGGAGCGCAGGCTGCGCCTGGCCAGCTTGAAGCTGGAGCAAAAGGTCGCACAACGCACTCAGGATCTGGTGGTGTTAGGCGAAGTGGGTAAAGAAGTGGCGGCAACCTACGACATGAAAGTTATTTGCGAAACCATTTATCAGCACCTCAAGCAAACCCTGCCCTGTGAGTTTTGTGCGGTGGGCATTTATCAGCAAGATCAGCAGTACATAGACTATATATACGCCGTGCAGGATGAAGAGCCGTTTTCAGCGCTAATAAGCAAACTGAACACCAGCCGGGGCGCCGATGTGTATTGTGTCAGAGAAGCCATTCAGGTTTATGCTGCCAGCCCGCAAGACTGGCAAAAACTGGCGTTAGATGCCGCTGACAACCTTCATGGCACTGCCACACAAACTGTATTTTGTGCTCCGCTGATAGTCGATGGCGAAGTACTGGGCGTGTTTACCCTGCAATTTAACCATGAGCACGCGCTGACCCGGGCACAGCGCGCAATATTACGTGTCGTTGCCAATCACCTCGCTGTGGCTCTGGCCAATTCCCTGTCCTATGGCGAACTCAAAGAAGCTGAACAGCGGCTGGAGCTGGCAATGTCAGGTGCCAATGCCGGCACCTGGGAATGGGATATCAGTAGTGGACAGCTGATCACTAACGATGTCTGGTCAGAAATGCTGGGCTACCAGTGCGATGAGCTGGAACAGTTGTACGGTCCCAGCATTGCACGCTGGCACCAGCTCATTCACCCGGACGACCTCAGCACCACCGAAGACGCATTACTGGCCCATGCGCGCGGCGACAGCGACACCTTTCGCCATGAAATGCGCATGAAATGTGCCGATGGCAGCTGGAAGTGGATCCTCAGTATTGGTCGCAGTGTGGTCGCCAAACATGGTCCGGGTGGTAAGGAAGTGTTTGGTATTCATATGGATATCAGCGACGCCAAAGCGCTGCAAGTGGCGCTGCAAAAAGCCAAAGATAAAGCCGAAAGCGCCACCCAGGCCAAGTCCGACTTTTTATCCAATATGTCCCATGAAATTCGCACGCCCATGAACGCCATCATAGGCATGAGTTACCTGGCCCTGCAAACCGCTTTGGATCGTCAGCAGCGCAATTATGTGGAGAAAATCAATCGCAGTGCCGAGTCGCTCCTTGGGATCATCAACGACATTCTCGATTTTTCTAAAATTGAAGCGGGCCGGCTCGATATTGAAGCCATCGAGTTTGATCTGGAAGAAACCCTGACTCAGAGCATAGACCTTTTGGCCATCAAAGCACGGGAAAAGGACATTGAGCTTTGTGTGATGCTGGATCCCGGGATCCCGGCACGTCTGGTAGGCGATCCGCTGCGGATCTCACAGATATTATTAAACTTAGGCAGTAATGCGATTAAGTTCACCGATAAAGGCGGTGATGTGATCATAGATGTGTCGCCCCAGGCAGGCGACAAAGATACCCTCACACTGGCATTTGCGGTCATAGATACCGGCATTGGCATGACCGATGAACAGCAGCAGAAACTCTTTAAATCCTTTAGCCAGGCGGATACCTCAACGACGCGTAAATACGGGGGAACGGGTCTGGGGCTGGCGATTTGTAAAAAGCTGGTGGAACTGATGGGTGGCCAGATCAGCTGCCAGAGTATTGCCGGTGAAGGCAGTACCTTTGCTTTTGATATCGTCGTGAAATTGTGTGACAACGGCGATACCCGTTTACCTGAGTTGTCCGTGCAGCACGCAGTGATCCTGGATGACAATCAGTACGCTGCAACCACACTTAAACGCTACCTGCATGTTTTTGGGATCAGCGCGGAGGCCGTCAGCCGGGACACCTTTGTCCCTGATGCATCAATCATCATAAGTGCCCAGTGTATTCTGGCGGACAGTCGTAGTCTGGATATCTTACCCGACTCACTGCGCGCAAAACTCCCCGTCATCCTGTTAAATCATGGCGGGGATATGACACAAAGCGAGGTCAGTTATACCCTGTCAAAGCCGGTTTTCCCCAAGCCACTTGCCGCCTGTCTGCTTAGCCTGTTTGGCGATCCAAGCACCTGCGAGCAACACGATACGAGTGCCGACGAACACCCCAACTCTGTCGCGGGCGCACATTTACTGTTGGTTGAAGATAACGACCTTAATCAGGAGCTGGCCATTGCCTTATTAGAAAAAAATGGCATTGAGGTTGATGTAGCTGAGCATGGCCAACAGGCGCTGGAAATGCTGCACCAGCGTGACTACGATGGTGTGCTCATGGACTGCCAGATGCCGGTAATGGACGGCTACAGTGCAACCGAAGCCATCCGCCAGCACCCCAGATGGCAGGACCTCCCGGTAATCGCCATGACCGCCAGTGTGATGCTGGATAATCGTCAAAAAGCGCTGGAATGCGGCATGAACGACATCATTGAAAAACCCCTGAACCCACGCAAAATGTTTGCCACGCTGGCCCGCTGGATAACCCCGGCCCAGCCAGCAAATATATCCTCCACCAGCGAACGTCTGCCTTCAGTAACACCAGATGAACTCGGGAACTTACCGGCGATTACCGGGCTGGATACCCAGGCAGGACTGGCCATCAGTGAAGGCGACACAGCCCTGTACAAAAAGTTGCTGATGCGTTTTTGTGACAAACAGGCGCAATTCGCACACGCCTTCACCGACGCGCAAGCACAGACAGATGTTGATCCACAGGGACCGATGCGGTGTGCCCATACGCTCAAAGGCAGCGCTGGTAATGTTGGGGCAGTCCAGGTGGCGCAGCTGGCCGCTGAATTAGAAACCGCCTGTGCTAACAATGCACCTGTACAACCCGTATTGGATGAGCTATTGATCAGCCTGACGGCACTTATTGATGCACTTAAGCTGTCATTGAATGAGCTGCAAGCCCGTGAACACAGCAACGAAACAAGTCTCCCAGCAAACGCACATCAGGATATTGATATTGCGGCCTTACTCGCGGAGCTCAAAGGCATGATCAGTGATTCTGATATGGATGCCAGCGACCGGGCTGAAACGCTGCTCGAGGCGCTCAGCGGGACCTCCCAGCAAGCATTGGCAGAGCAACTGTTTACCCAGATTGAGGATTTTGATTTTGATGGTGCAGGTGAAACTTTGTCGCAGCTTTCATCCTCACAGGACGCCTGAGCCGCTGACATTCGTTACCTGCACTAAAGTCAGGTTTTCACTTGCTTCAGGTGCTTCAAAATACTGGCTAACCTGATAAAACACCGCTTCGTTATCAAACTGTGCTCGCGCTGGCTGTTCAATACGGCGTTTGGCCAATTGTGCCAGGCACTGTGTATCACTGACATCCAGATAGTAAAGCTGATGTTCAGCCTGTACCGCTTCGCTCAACTCAACAAACCAGGCGCGTTGCCGCCGGGTGTTCGCCGGAAAGTCCATCACCACATTCAGACCTAGTTGCAACAGGCTTTGTACATGGGCTTTGATAAAGGGTTTGATTAGCCGGGATTTCTCGATGTAATCATCGAAGGTATTGATTTGGCCCGGATAATGCGCTGCCAGCCAGTCATCCTCAGACAACACAACCGCCTGATGGTCTTGCGCCAGCTGGCGCGACAGGGTGGATTTACCAGCCCCCATCTTGCCGCATAAATAATAGAGTGTGCCGTGTTGTGCCACTGCGCCGTCCTTGTGTAATGTCATCGAAAGGTCAGTTTTAACACATTACACACTTGGGTCAACTACTGTGGCAGTGAACCACAACACGCTCGTTTTGACTACTGACGCTGATAAACCCGACCAGCCCATTCCAGGCTGACAGGTTTCCCTTGCGCATTCAGTTTAAATTCGACAGGCTGAGGTTGAGCAAACGGCACATCATAGAGCGCAAACCGAGCTTGAGTAGCTGGCTTGAGCGTAAAGCGATAGTCAAAACTGTGCCCGCTCAGGTGGTCCTTGTTTACTTTCAAAGTCAGATCGAGGTAAGCATTGTCGCCGCGATAGTGTCCGGCATAGTTTGCTAGCTCTTTTTTTGAAGGCGTATAACGCCACTGCTGCCAGTGTTCAGCGTGCTCGGCATCATTCAGACGTTGTTGACGTCGATTAAGCAGTTTGGCGACTTTGTCCTGATAGGTGCTCAGATTTTCCCGCTCAGCGGCTTTATATTCAGGTGCATCCAGCAAATACAACAAATACTGCTTAATCGTCTGAATGGTATAACGGCCAGTCATATTGTCTGAGTTCGAAAAAGTCGCCAACCCTATTTTTAGCTCTGGCACAATGGCCATCAAAGAACGTGAGCCGGTATAGCCACCACCATGGATCAGCACAGAGTAACCTTTAAAGGTGCAGATATTCCATCCAAGTGAATAACCTTGACAGGGGATCCGGTAAACATTGCGCGCTTGTGGGTCAAGCGCTACCGCCTGCTGATGTGACAGCGCCAGATCCGCTGCAGAAATATAGCCCTGACCCGCGGACAAATTCAGTTGCAACCATTTTGCTATGTCTGAGGTAGAAGTGACTATCCCACCTGCAGAGTGCATCATTGCATCAGTTTTAGGCGGTACCGGTTTCCACCCTGCTTCACTTCCCTGCCAGATATGATTCCAGGCAACCTCGTCAGTCGCAAAGTCTGATGTACGGGCTGAACTGTGTGGCATATTAAATGGCTTAAACAGCACTTTTGCCAGCCAGTCCTGCCAGCTGCGACCAGTTACCTGTTGTAAGATTGCCCCGTAAATATTGTACCCAAGGTTGTCATACTCAAATCCGTCATCGCGTTTTTTGCCATACTGTTTGATAAGCCACGGATAGTCATCGACCGCCACTTCCGTCATATAGGCCTCCATTTCAGTTACAAAATCCGCACTGACAGGTACCTGGTGAGAGAGCAAATCAATTAAACGCCACTGTTTGGCATCTACACCTTCGGGAAAACTGTTGGCAGGCCAAAACTGACTAAGAGGTGCGTACAGATCAAGCACCTTTTGACGATGCAGGTGAGCGGCAACCAGCCCCATATAGGCTTTTGTCTGAGAAGCAATGTAAAGCGGTGTCTGTGGCGTGACAGGCAAATTGGTACCTGCCCTGCGCTTCCCCCATACTTTATTGAGCAGTACCTTATCCTGATTAACCACCACCATACCAAATCCCGGTCCAAGCTCCGGTGTACGCTCGATATAATCGGCAATATAATCTGCAGCCTGTTGCGGTGTGGCTGCCAATGCAGAGAGAGGATTCAGCGTCAGTGCACAAGCCAAAGTAAGTAGTGCGTGTAATTTCATAATGATTTCCGGATGGTTATTGTTGTGTGCATATCCTAGCTTGCTGATTTAGCACTGTATTGAACAGATTTAACCTGCTTAGCTCTGAAACAGCTTTTGAAGTTTACCGGGTGACAGACCTAACCTGCTCGTCATAGCTCTGCTCATATGACTCTGATCGGAAAAACCGGCATGAAATGCGCTATCGCTCAGGGGCAGACCTTGAGTCATCGAGCGCAGTGCTTTACTCAGCTGCAGCTGTTGTTGATATGCACTGGCAGAAATATGAAAGTACTTTTTAAATGCACGGGAAAAGTACACCGGATGGATCCCTTGCTGTGTTGCCAGTTCGCTAAGTGACACTGGCTGTTCAGCCTCTTCCAGCAACTTTTTAGCTCGCACCAGCCAGTCGGGTCGCTGCCGCTCTCTGACGGTATGTTGAGGGATACCACATTCACTCAGTGTGTCCCAGAAAAGGTCGTGCAACGTATCTAACTGACCATGATACAACGCCTGTAAATAAGAAGCCTGCCCTGCCCGGGGGCCTGCCGTCAGCCGAGACTGCCACTGATATCGAGGTGAAGTTAATTTATCAAACCGGGTAAGCAGCTCAGGTGACAAGGAAAACGAGAAGATCAGCGTACCCTGAGCACCGTATTGATCGCTGTGCAAAATATGCTGCGGCTTAAAACATAATCCCGGCGTTGCTATATCGAAAGCCGACTGCTCAGTTTGCTCACGCAAACCACCACTGAGCAGCACGGATAACTGTGCATGATCATGTCGATGTGCAGGCATCATGCTGCCTGGCGCATAATAGCTCAGCGTTGCTTTTAGCTGAGGAGACACAGTGTGCTGCAGTAGTCTTGTCATCAGTTACTCCTTTGCTGCTGATTTTATTTAAATAACAGCAAAGTGTAAAAACAAGAGCGTAAGAAAATATTGCGGGAAAAGAATCAAGTAAAGTAATGGCGGCTACCATACCTGGCAGCCACCGAAACAATGCTTAGCTGTAGAGGTTTTGCGGGACTTTCAGTACCTGAATATGCACGGTCACTTCTTCACGGTCGTGATAAAGGTGTTTAGCCTGTAGCTCGTAGCCTACGCCATATTTTTTCAGCTCGTCGTGGATCAGTGTTAAACACTCATAAACCGTATCAAAGCGCTTTTTCATAGGCAGCTTGAGGTTGAAGATCAGCTCGCGGACAAAGCCGTTGACTATCCAGTCGACCATCAGCTCGCTGACGCGGGTTGGTTTTTCGACCATATCACACACCAGCCAGTCGATGTTGCGCTTTTCGGGGCGATATTTAAAGCCATCTTCACGGAAGTGCTTTACTTGCCCGGTTTCCATTAAATCGTCATTCATCGGGCCATTGTCGATTGCCGCCACAAACAACCCGCGGCGTACCAGTTGATAGGTCCAGCCACCCGGACAGGCACCCAGATCCACGCCGCGCATGCCAGAGCGAACCCGCTCAGGCTCGTTCTCTTTACCAACAAACACATTGAAAGCTTCATCCAGCTTCAGCGTTGAGCGGCTCGGTGCATCGGCCGGCATTTTCAGCCTGGGGATCCCCATAAAGAACGGCGAGTTATTATGACTGAATGAGTAACCGACATAGGCGGTGTCGTTTGCCAGAAACAGCACATGCAGCACCGGTTTATGGGCTTTATGGTCGCGGGTCAGCTTATTTTGCTTTTCCAGCGCTTTGGCCAGTGGCGTCGAGAATTTCTTACAGAACTTCGACAGCTCTTTACCTTCATTGGTATCCGGGGTTTCTACCCGCAGATCGCCACACAAAGGGAAATCCCCAACGACCTGTTTGATCTCAGATACGCGGTCTTCAACGGGCATTTTACTTAACAGCACACCCGCAAACCACTGGCGGGCAAACACCAGGCTGGAAAAATCGACCTGTTTGAGTAGCAGCTCACTTTGAGCCGGGTCAAAGCACTCAAAGGTCACATAGCCCGTATTGGGCTTAGCTTTCACGTAACCGGCGACATTATGTAACGCGGCGTGATGCGTAATTTCGGCCGCCGCATCGCTTTCAAAGCCGCTTCGGCAATAAATAACCACACTAGACATAGTGATAAAAAGTCTCTAATCAATTAAAAGGGCTGGCGGGCAACCTGTAACAGCAACCAGGCCCAGCCAAGAATAAAACACAGTCCGCCCAGTGGCGTAATCGGTCCCAGCCACTTGGCACCGGTCAGCGCCAGCAAATACAGGCTGCCACTGAACAGGACAATCCCGGTCGCAAATAAATAGCCCGAGAGCTGAACTTTCACACCCCATTTCAGGAGCAGGGCTACGGCCAGCAGCGCCAGACCGTGGGTCATCTGATATTCAGCGCCGGTTTTAAATATGCCAATGGCATAGTCACTTAAACGGCTTTTCAGGCCATGGGCGGCAAACGCCCCCAACATGACCGACAGCATACAAAATGCCCCGCCCAGCAGTAAGAATAGCTTAGCCATTGAGTATCTCCGCAATTTTAGCGGCAATGGCCTCAGCTGCCAGCTGGCGATTTTGTGCTTCTGTCAGGCCGCTGGCTTTGCGCGGCTTCAATGAATGATCGCCATCTTTAAGCCATACCAGCTCAGGCCAGCTCTTTTCTTCAGCTTGCGCTGCCAAAGCGGTAACCTCGGTATGATTACCAAACGTATCACGCTCTCCTTGCAGCACCACAAACGGGCAAGGGATATCGGCAAAGTGCTCAGTACGCAGTTTCTCAGGTTTGCCCGGTGGATGAAACGGATAACCCAGCGCAAACACGCCTTGTACGTCAATATTGTCTTCACAGACCAGCATAGATGCCATACGCCCGCCCATAGACTTACCACCGATGAATACAGGTAAGCCGTCGAGTTGTGCGCTTAGCACATCACGATAATGCGCCAGCAACTTAGGGGCACGCTCGGGTGGGCGACGTTTATCCAGCGCCTTCGCCATCTGCATATAGCCAAAATCAAACAGCCCGACGGTGACCCCCAGCGCACTCAGGCGGTTTGCCATGTCCTGCATAAAGTCGCTGTCGCGGCCCGCTCCTGCGCCATGGGCCAGGATCAGCTGCGCCTGAGGTGCGTCAGCCTGGTGCCACTCGATATCAATCTTTGCTTCGCTCTGCGTCATTGTTGTTCCTGCTCTACCATTTCCAGCATCCAGTTTTTGAAGGACACTATTTTACCTAATTCAGCCTGAGATTCACGACACACCAGATAGTAAGCATTTTTACTTTCCAGGTGATGACTGAATGGAATGATCAAACGGCCCGCGTCCAGATCGGGTTTTGCCAATACGCTATTGCCCAGCGCGATCCCCTGACCATGCACCGCCGCCTGAGTCACCATAGATGAGTGACTGAAAATCGGCCCGGTATTAGCCGGCACGTTACGTACCCCAGCAGTTTTTAGCCAGGCTTTCCAGGCGCGTCGGGTGGTGTCATGCAGCAGGGTATGATTCGCCAGGTCGCTGGGCTGATCCAACGGCTTAGGGCCATTGAGCAGCAAAGGGCTACACATGGGCACCAGGTATTCAGTATGCAGCTTATGAGTTTGCACCCCACTCCAGTTACCCCGACCATAATAAATGGCTACGTCCACGTCGTCGGTTAATGAGTTTTCATCCAGATCCTGCGCTTTTATTCGCACATCAATGTCCGGATGTAGTTCATTAAACAGGCTGAGCCTGGGCACCAGCCACTGAATCGCAAAACTGGGCGTCAGACTCACCGTAAGAGACCCTTTTGCACCCCGTGCCAGCAGTTTTTCTGTGGCATCGATCAACTGAGAAAACAGCTCTTTGATATCCAGAAAATAGCCCTGCCCTTCTTCGGTTAACAGCAGAGACCTGTTTTTACGTAAGAAAAGTTTAACCCCGAGATGCTCTTCCAGAATCTTAATCTGATGGCTGATGGCTGCCTGGGTCACAAACAGTTCTTCGGCAGCTTTGGTAAAACTCAGGTGCCGGGCTGCGGCCTCAAAAGCTTTCAGTGCGTTTAATGGAGGTAATCGTCGTGACATGGCGGGAATTCCAAACCAGGCTTATAAAAATGGCGGAGTATCCTCCGCCAACAAGTCTATGTTTAGAGGTCAGCAGCGCTGGTATCCAGCGGAGCAAAACTCTTTACCAGATCGTCCACGGCTTTCATCTGCTGCAAATACCCTTCCAGCTTCGCCAGCGGCAGTGCACACGGACCATCACATTTGGCTTCGTTTGGATTGGGGTGTGCTTCAATAAATAAGCCTGCCAGACCCAACGCCATACCGCTGCGAGCCAGCTCAGCCGCCTGTGCACGACGACCATCGGCCGAATCACTGCGACCGCCCGGGCGCTGCAGAGCGTGTGTGGCATCGAAGATCACCGGCGCCATATGCTTCATGTCATCCATGCCCAGCATATCGACTACCAGGTTGTTATAACCAAAGCTGGTGCCGCGTTCACACAAGATCACTTGTTCGTTGCCCGCCTCACTCATCTTTTTGATGATGTGACGCATCTCATGCGGCGCCAAGAACTGAGGTTTTTTTACATTGATAACATTGCCGGTCTTAGCCATAGCCACAACCAAATCAGTTTGACGCGCCAAAAAGGCTGGCAACTGGATCACATCAACCACTTCGGCAACCGGTGCCGCCTGATGAGGCTCATGAACGTCAGTGATCAGCGGCACGTTAAAGGTATTTTTGATTTCTTCAAAGATTTTAAGCCCCTCTTCCATACCCGGACCGCGGTATGAGTTGATAGAAGAGCGGTTGGCTTTATCGAACGATGCCTTAAACACATAGGGGATGCCCAGTTTGCTGGTCACTTCAACATAGTGCTCGGCAATGCGCATTGCCAGGTCACGTGATTCAAGCACATTCATGCCACCAAACAGCACGAAAGGTTTGTCGTTTGCAACCTCGATGTCTGCTACTTTGATAATCTGTGTATTCATTGTCTTTCCTAAAAATAGTCGCTAACTGGCAGCACTAACTGCCAATTACACGTAAAATTTGGCCGCACAGCCAGGCTGCGTAGGTGCCCAACGCATAGCCCAATACGGCTAACAGCACACCTACAGGTGCCAGCGCCGGGTGGAATGCCGACGCAACCACAGGCGCTGATGCCGCGCCACCTATATTGGCTTTGCTGCCAACAGCCACGTAAAACACCGGCGCTCTAATGAGTTTAGCCACCAAAAATAATAACCCCACATGCACCGCCATCCAGATCAGGCCAATTACCACGTATTTAGGGGCTTCAACAATTTTGGTGATGTCCATGTGCAAGCCTATAGTTGCCACCAGGATATATAAGAAACTACTACCCACTTTGGAGGCACCCACAGCCTCAAAGTTGCGCGCTTTTGTAAATGACAGAGCGAGACCTATGGTGGTGACCAGAACGATGATCCAGAACAGTTTGGAATGCAGGGAAAACTTCTTAAGCTCTGGGAAATTACTCGCAAAGTAAGGCACCAGCAAGTCGGCGGCGAAATGCGCCAACCCGGTTGCGCCAAAAGCAAAGGCGACGAGTAGCATTAAGTCTTTTAATTCAGGCCGTCTTGCATGCTCCGCTTCAAAGGCCTGCACTTTGTCAATCAGGCGCTCAATAGAGGCCGTATCGGCGCCGGTTCGCGCATCGATGTCTTTATGCCTGGCGGCCAAAAATAGCAAACCAGCCATCCACAAGTTGGCGACCACTATGTCGACCGTTACCATAATAGTAAAGATCTCTCCGCCGGCACCATAGATTTCTTTCATCGCCACCATATTGGCACCGCCGCCAATCCAGCTGCCGGCCAGTGCCGCCATACCGCGCCATACCGCTTCAGGCCCGGCGACACCGAGTAATTCAGGCATAAAAGTGGCCGTGATCAGCAGTGCTATCGGCCCGCCAAGCACCACGCCGACCGTACCAGTCAGAAACATAATAATGGCGCGTGTACCCAGCCCCATGATGGACTTAAGATCGATGCTCAACGTCAGCAACACCAGACAAGCGGGCAGTAAAAAGTATTTAGCAACCGTGTAAACATCGTTACCGCTGCCATCGACAATCCCAAAGGTGTTTAGCAAAGATGGCAGGAAATAGCACATCAACAGGGCGGGCACATAGCGATAAAACTTGGCCCAGAATCCCGTTTTCAGATTAGAGGTATAAAACACAAATCCCAGGATAATTGCTAACAGGCCAAGCACAACGGCATTATTGGTAATGAGTACACTACTCTCTTGCATAGGATCTCTCTGTTTCCTTGATTATACAAAAACCGCTCAGGAAGTTAGCACCGATGACAGGCATAACTCCCTTCTGTGCAGTGCGCACTGACCTCACCTAATGGAGGATATTATTATGGTCGGCCAGCTCAGCGATTTGATTTTGAATGAGTTCAATGGTTGGGTCGTCTGGGCATTCATCAACAAAAAATTGCAGATCATCTTTTGCCATTTTTGGACAATTGAGTTGATTAAGCAGATAGCCCCTGTCACGACGCTCATAAGGGTCATCACCCAGTAATTCCATCAACATCTCGACACAGCTCAGTGCATGACCAAATTTCTCAGCTGCAATAAACGACCATTTTTGCTGAGCAAGATAAAGCTTGAAGGCTTCCTCTCCAAACACCAGCTCCAGAGGCTCCTGCTCTTTGTCATCACCATTTTCAGGGATCACATACCAGGCTTGGTGACCTGAGCTGGGGTCTATGATATAGCCTTCTTCGTCGCTCAACGCAATGTGTACCTGCACATCGCCCTGATTGATCGCCAGGCTTGCTGTGAGATTAGCTCGCTCCAGCAAATGTACCAGGATAAGCGCCAACGCCATGCTGGTGCCACTGTGCATCTTTAAAGCGTAACAGACATTGTTTAGCAAATGCTCTGGCACTTTTTGGTCCGTGCCACTAAATAACCATTGGGTATAAAACGTATCGAGCAGCGCATCCACGCACGTGTGCTTGTCGACATTTTTATGGCAAATGTCGTCAACAGCCTGCTCAAGCTCAGCCAGTAAACATAGCGTGTGTGAGGTATCGGCCTGAGCATCCCAATGTGGCTCAGCCCAGATACAACGTAACAAGGCCGGTGTAGAGAAATGCTCCGAACTTGCGTCGTGTTCATCGAACCAGATATCAGTCATAAATAACGAACTGTTTTCTACTGTCTAAAATTATAATGGGCTAGTGTAACATTTTTCATCACATTCCCAAGGGGATTTTTATTTTGGGGAAAATTGACAGAGCTTAAGGTAGGTAGCCGGACAGCGGGCTGTCCGACGCAAACATTACAGTATGAGTGCGTTTTTAGCGCTGGCCAGATAGCCTACAGCCAGCAGGGTCACAGTTGCCAGTATCAGCGCGCCCACTTGTTTTACTTTTGTTGTCGACTTAGCAACCACAAAGCCCAGTGCAATATACGCAATCACCAGAACGATTTTTTCCATCAACCAGGGTTGCTGCGCCGGGTTCAGGCTGGCCATCACAGCCAGTGATACAGCGCTGATCAACAATAAGGTGTCAACACTATGACTGGCGATAAACACCCCTTTATTGGCTGCCAACTTGCCACTGGCCAAACGCGAAACGGCGCGGGTATAAAACAAAATAATACTTAAAACTGCAAACATCACATGCGTGTGCTTAAGTGCCATGTAGTCCAAAATTGCCCCTTATTAAATCAACTATAAAATCAATCTTCTAACCGAACCAGGATCTGTTCCAGCTCGTCAATTACAGTATTGAATACATCAACCAGTTTAGGGTCAAAGTGCTTACCCTTTTGGCTGTTAATTTCGGCCACCACTTCGTCCAGACTGTACGCCGGGCGATAGCAACGCTCGTGACGCATTGAGTCATAGACATCTGCAATCGCCGCAATACGTCCGAAGATATGGATCTCTTCGCCTTTTTTACCTGTTGGGTAGCCACTGCCGTCCCACCGCTCATGGTGATCGCGAGCAATCATAGCGCCGGCATTAACTATCTCACGGCGTGAGTCGCGCAGAATCTGGTAACCCTTTTGAGTATGAGACTTCATTACATCCCATTCTTCGGGCTCTAGCTTGTGTGGCTTATTTAAAATCGCATCGGGAATACCTACATTACCAACATCATGCAAGGGCGAGGCAAGACGTACCAGCTCGGCTTCGCGATAGCTGAGACCGTAGTGCTTGGCCAGCACATAACAGATGTTTGCAACGCGTTTAACATGATTACCCGATTCGGTAGAACGCTGCTCAAGGGCTTCGCTTAATCGATACACGAGCTCCTGCTGAGTGTCTTCAATTTCAGCCTGGAGCTGAACATTTTCATAGGCCAGCTGTACGTTTTGCGAGAATATTTTGATCAAGTGCTTTTGCGTATCGGTCAAAAACTCAGGGATCCCGGAGACAAACAACATAGACGCGTGGTTATATTCACTTGAACAATACGCAAACAGGTAGTTGTCCTTATACACTATGCCACGGTCTTGCAATGCCTGACGGCAGGCTTCCATTTGTTCCGAGTCCAGCACGTCTTCAATGGGCTTGCCTTCGCTTCTGGCAAACTCGCCACGGCCTGTAAACACCACCAGTTTATCACTGCTATTGGCAGGATCGTTACTGGCAACCAATGACGTTGCATAAATGGCTTCATCCACAGTCCCCAACAAAGAAGTCAACTGCTGGATCACGCCCTCGATAAACTGGTCAATGGAATGTGACGCAAAGATATTACGTGAGGCTGTGATGATTTTTTCCAGCCCCTGACGAGACTGATCAATAGACAAGATGTCTCGGTAGGAACGCAGGCTCGACATCACCACAGTAAACAGCTTTTGTGCTGTCAACTCAGTTTTAGATTTATAGTCATTAATATCATAATTGACTATGACCTGACGCTCCGGCGCCTGACCAGGCTGCCCGGTACGCAAGATAATGCGAATATTGTTATTTTTAGCCGTTTCGCGAATATATTGCGCGACTCGCAGGCCAGCGTCATCCGTTTCCATCACCACATCAAGTAGCACAATTGCGGCATCAGGGTGGTCCATAACCACCTTCTTTGCTTCCTCGCCAGAATAGGCACTGAGAAACTCCAGGCGCTTTTTCTGAAACTCAAAATCACTGAGTGCGAGTTTAGTTACCGCATGCACTTCGGGTTCATCATCAACAATGATCACCTTCCAGGTGCCACTTTTTTCCTGTATTTCTGATTCACTTGGCTCGTCTGAAAACAAAAAATCATCCATTGGAGAGTCCTTAACACTCTTTTGTACTCGTATCTCGCCAGTATTGCGCGCGCTGACGGACATGAAACCAGTTGAGGATAACCGGCTTATTGCTCGCTAATACGGTATCGCTACCTTTATGCAGTTTTGCTTAAGGAATATCGATTATTGCGGCTTTTGCGCCATCGTTACCCTATCACAGCCTGCCATATCTTTTATTGTAAGTATATTGCGATAGTTCATTTGTGCAAAAATCTGCTGAACACCAGCAGCTTGTTGATAGCCATGCTCAAACATCAGATAGCCATCAGATGCGAGATGCGCCTGCGCTTGCTCAATAATATGACGAATATCAGCATAGCCTTGGTCCGGTGCCACCAAAGCGGACAAAGGCTCAAAACGCACATCACCCTGACTCAAGTGTTCATCTGTCTCACAAATGTAAGGCGGGTTACTGACTATCAGATCAAAACACTGACCTGCTAACGCCGAAAACCAGTCACTCTGGCGGATCTCAACATGGTCAAACCCGAGACGTTGACGGTTTTTCTCTGCCAGTGCCACCGCATCATGTGAGAAGTCAACTCCGGTTAGCTGCCAGCCAGGCTGCTCCGACGCCAATGCCAATACAATGGCGCCCGTCCCGGTACCCAGGTCAAGTACTTTAGCCTGCTCAGACAAAGGCAGTGCAAGCGCCTGCTCAACCAAGGTTTCGGTGTCTGGTCTGGGGATTAACGTGCTGTTGTTCACGTACAGGGGCAAGCTCCAGAACTCACGCTCACCGGTTAAGTGTGCAACCGGCTCACCGCTTCTTCGGCGTCCGATAAGAGACTCAAACCGCTGATATTGTGCTTCACTCAGTTCAGCTTCTGGCCAGGCAAATAGATAACTGCGAGTCTTTTGCAGAACATGTAATAGCAATACTTCAGCATCAAGTTTTGCTGACTCGGAGCTATTTTGGAGCTGTGCACTTGCCCAGGCAATCGCCTGAGCAAGATTTGGATGTTGCGCCATTAATCATCGCCCATGGCTGCTAACAGATCAGCCTGGTACTCCAACACTAACGGGTCGATAACAGCACCCAGATCGCCCGCAACAACTTCATTCAGACGATACAGTGTGAGGTTAATACGGTGATCCGTAATACGGCCCTGCGGATAGTTGTAAGTACGGATCCGCTCAGAGCGGTCACCGCTACCTACCAGGTTACGACGCTCACTTGCCTCGGCAGCCTGACGTTTTTCGTCTTCCGCCTGCTGCAGGCGCGCACCCAATACAGACAAAGCCTTAGCACGGTTTTTATGCTGTGAACGTTCATCCTGACACTCCACCACAACACCGGTTGGAATATGGGTAATACGGATAGCTGAGTCAGTTTTGTTGACGTGCTGACCACCGGCGCCTGAAGCACGGAAAGTGTCGACTTTCAGGTCTGCCGGGTTTATTTCAATGGCTTCCGCTTCCGGGATCTCCGCCATCACAGCCACCGTACACGCTGACGTGTGGACACGGCCCTGAGATTCAGTCTCTGGTACACGCTGTACGCGGTGTGCGCCCGACTCAAACTTCAGTTTACCGTACACCCCATCACCTTTGATGTTGGCAATGATCTCTTTGTAACCACCGTGCTCGCCCTCATTGGCACTAACAACCTCAACCTGCCACTTCTGAGTTTCAGCATAACGGCTGTACATGCGGAATAAGTCACCAGCGAAAATAGCCGCTTCGTCACCACCCGTACCGGCGCGGACTTCCAAAAATACGTTGTTGTCGTCTTTAGGATCTTTTGGCAGCATCAGGATCTGGAGCTTCTCTTCCAGTTCTGAAATTTGTTCTTTTGCTTCTTTGAATTCTTCCTGAGCCATTTCACGCATATCCGGGTCAGAATCTTTTAGCATTTCTTCGGCTGCTGCTACGTTTTCCTGCGCCTGCTGATAAGCAGTAAACGCCTTCACCACATCCTCAAGCTCTGAGTACTCTTTTGACAATGCGCGAAAACGGTTCTGATCGCCAATGACTTCCGGATCCCCCAGCATGGCTTCCACTTCTTCGTGGCGCTCTACCAAAGTTTCCAATTTACGATAAACGGACTCTTTCATTTAACTCTTATTCCTGCTCAATACCTAATGCTTGTTTTAACACTGCAATGCGCTCAATATCGCCCTCTTTAGCTGCCGACTGAATCGCTCGGGTCGGTGCATGAGTGAGTCGATTAGTGAGTTTATTTGCCAGTTCTAACAAGACCTTTTCTGAATTCTTACCCGATTGTAGCTGATTTAACGCCTTTTCCACGAGTTCTAATTTAATCGTCTGGGCCGATTCACGATATTCCCGGATCACATCCACCGACGTCAGTGAACGCTGCCACTGTGCAAACTCATGGGTTTTGTCATCAATAATGTGCTGCGCTTCACGTGCTGCTTGTTCGCGCGACGCCATGTTTTCATTCACGATCGCTTGCAGGTCGTCCACTGTATATAGATAGGCTGCATCTAAATCATTGACCTGACTTTCAATATCGCGCGGCACGGCAATATCGACAAACAGCATCGGTTTATGTTTTCGTTTTTTAAGGGCCTGCTCAACGACTCCTTTACCTATGATTGGCAAGGTACTGGCGGTGGAGCTAATCACGATATCCGCCTGATGCAATTGCTCGGGTAGCTGGGCTAAAGAGATGACATTCGCGTTAATTTCATCCGCCAGAGATTGAGCCCGTTCAATGGTGCGGTTGGCAACAGTAATCGCTTTGGGATTGTGCTGCGACAGGTGCTTGGCAACCAGCTCAATGGTTTCACCGGCTCCAATCAGTAATACGTTGGTTTTTTCCAGCTGCCCATAAATGTGCTTCGCCAGGTTAACCGCAGCATAAGCCACAGATACAGCGCTGGCACCAATTTCAGTCTCTGTACGAACTTGCTTGGCCACAGAAAACGTTTTCTGAAACAGGCGCTCGAATACCGGCTGAATGCCGTTATGTGCTTTCGCGCTGTTATACGCTTGCTTAATCTGACCCAGGATCTGAGGTTCACCCAACACCAAAGAATCTAAACCACAGGCTACGCGCATAAGATGATTGACCGCATCCTGATTGTGATGCACATAAACATTTTCGGCCAGCTCTTGCTCTTCTATTTGGTGAAAATCAGACAGCCAGCCCAGAAGCGCTTGGGAATTCGACTCGCCAAGGCTACAATAGATTTCGGTCCGATTGCAGGTAGAAACAATCACGGACTCATTAAACTGCGGCAACTGTGATAGTTGCTGTAGCGCATCCGATAACTGTTGCGGAGAAAAGGCGACTTTTTCCCTCAATTCGACGGACGCGGTTTTGTGATTGATCCCAAGTGCGATAATGGTCATAACTGCCAGTGTTGCTCAAGCCCTGCTTTAAAGCCGCTAATTTTACCAAAAATCAATCGAATATGGAAAGTAAGGAACTTAGTTTGAAACAGTTTCATTTGATTTTGCTCATGTTTTTATTGTTTCTGAACGGGTGTGCACAGCGTATTACCCCACCTGACGAGCATTTACAGCAGAATCGTCCCGAAAGTTATAACAATTGGCGGGCAACAGGTAAGCTGGCATTTATTTCTCCCGAAGAGCGTCAGTCTGCCAACTTTAACTGGCAATATCGTGAACAAAAACAAACACTGACGCTGAACACCTTTATCGGGACTCAGGTACTCAAGTTGCAAGAATTCGATCAGCACAGTGTGCTGACGCTTGAGGATAACACCTACACCAGTGAAGACAGCAGCGATTTAGTGTACCGCCTGAGCGGCTGGCAACTGCCTGTGTCACAAGCCCCTCAATGGTTAACGGGTAACATAGAGGCGCCTGACAATCAGTATAATGATAAACAACAATTAACTCAGGCCATCTGGCAAGACGATCAAGGCCTGCGCTGGCAGGTTGCTTATCAAACCTACCAGCGTGTAAACGGGTTCGAACTCCCGACTCGGCTCACCCTGACACATAAAGATATCACCATTAAAATCCGAATCAGTGATTGGCACTTTGACACCCTATGAAGACACTCAAATTAACCGCTCCGGCAAAACTCAACCTGTTTTTGCACATCAATGGCCGCCGTGCTGATGGCTACCATGAACTGGAAACCCTGTTTACTTTGCTGGAATATGGCGATGAGCTGACTTTTTCGCTTATCGAGCAAGATGTACTTGAGATTGAGGGCGATGTCGCCGGTATTCCGCTGCAAGACAATTTGATTTATCGTGCCGCAGAAGCGCTCAGACCCTATAAGCAGTCCCCATTCGGTGTCCATGTTCAGCTGGTTAAGAAGCTTCCTATGGGTGGCGGCGTGGGGGGCGGTTCATCAGACGCAGCAACCACATTGCTTGCCTTAAACACATTGTGGCAATGTGACTTGTCACTTGACCAGCTTGCGGATATCGGATTATCACTCGGTGCGGATGTGCCTGTCTTTGTACGAGGGAAAACGGCATTGGCGCAAGGGGTTGGAGAGAAGTTGAGCCCCTATACCCTGGCAGCAAAACACTATCTGGTGGTCTTCCCCAATGTCCATGTTGGTACTGTGGAAGTGTTCACACACCCAGAGCTGCCGCGAAATACCCCCAAGCTGCCTGAGGACTGGACCATCGAACAGACACACAACGACTGTCAGGCATTAGTCAAAAAGCTCTACCCCGAGGTTGAAAAAACCCTGAGCTGGTTGCTAAAATATGCGCCGTCCAGAATGACGGGAACCGGAGGATGCTGCTTTGCAGAATTTGATTCAGCACAGGCGGCACAGCGTGTACTCGAACAACTCCCGTCTCACTGGACAGGCTTTGTTACCCAAAGCGCAAGCGAGTCAATTGCCCACCGGCAACTGGCTGCATGGCGTAAAGATGAAGTAAAATAGTTTAAGTTAGCCTGTTTTGACACTGTCACAGACGCCGTCATTGCAAAATATATATTACAGTGCCTGAGGAACCCTACCGTGCCCGACATGAAGCTCTTCGCTGGTAACGCAACACCTGAGCTAGCTCAAAAAGTTGCAAAACGTTTGTTTATCGAATTAGGTGATGCCGTTGTAGGCCGTTTTAGCGACGGCGAGATCAGCGTTCAAATCAATGAAAATGTTCGTGGTTCTGATGTATTCATCGTCCAATCCACTTGTGCACCAACCAATGACAACCTGATGGAACTCATTGTGATGGTGGATGCTTTACGTCGTGCTTCTGCAGGTCGTATTACCGCCGTTATTCCATACTTCGGCTATGCCCGTCAGGATCGTCGTGTACGTTCTGCGCGTGTGCCAATCACTGCAAAAGTTGTTGCGGACTTCTTATCAAGCGTTGGTGTTGACCGCGTTCTGACGGTAGACCTGCACGCTGAGCAGATCCAGGGCTTCTTCGATGTGCCTGTAGACAATGTGTTTGGTAGCCCGGTGCTGCTTGAAGACATGAAAGAGCGCGATTTTGACGATGTTGTGGTCGTGTCGCCAGATATTGGTGGTGTCGTACGTGCGCGTGCAATCGCCAAGCTCCTGGATGACAAAGACCTGGCTATCATCGATAAACGTCGCCCACAGGCTAATGTTTCTCAGGTCATGCACATCATTGGTGATGTGGAAGGCCGCGACTGTATCATCGTCGACGATATGATTGATACCGGTGGTACGCTGTGTAAAGCCGCTGCGGCATTAAAAGAGCATGGTGCTAAGCGCGTATTTGCTTATGCAACGCACCCGGTTCTGTCTGGCAATGCCGCAGAGAACCTGCGCAATTCAGTGATTGACGAAGTGATTGTCACTGACTCAATTACACTGTCGGACGAGCTGAAGTCTGTTGATAAGATCAAAGTACTGACGCTGGCTGATATGCTGGCTGAAACCATTCGCCGCATCAGCAACGAAGAGTCTATCTCTGCGATGTTTGAACACTAATCCGTGTTCACTGGCAAAGAAAAAGCACCTTAGGGTGCTTTTTTTATGTCCAAAGGTTTGCAAGGCTGCTGGTTAGTGGTATATTAGCGCGCCTTTTTACTGGGCTTGCTTTGGATACAACCATGGCGAGTACAGTGATTTACCGAAGTGCTTGGTCGCGAGCCCTTCGAAGTATTAACTAAAATAATTGGAGACACTCATGTCACAATACGTATTAAACGCTGAAGTACGCGAAACTCTGGGTACTGGTGCGAGCCGCCGCCTACGTCGCGAAGAAAAAGTTCCTGCTATCCTTTACGGTGCAGGCAAAGACGCTGTTTCGCTTACTCTGGACCACAACAAAGTTATCCAGATGCAAGAAGACGAAGGTTTCTACACGCACATCCTGACTCTGAACATCGGTGGTGAGTCTGTTGAAGCTATCCTGAAAGACATCCAACGTCACCCGTACAAGCCTAAGGTAACTCACCTTGACTTCCAACGCGTTGACGCTTCTCAAAAGCTTCACACTAAAGTGCCTGTTCACTTCCTGAACGAAGAAGCAGCAACTAAAGGCGGCAACACTGTTGCTCACCACGTAACTGAAATCGAAATCACGTGTCTGCCAGCTCAGCTTCCAGAGTTCGTAGAAGTTGACGTAGCAGCTATCGAAGTTGGCGCAACTGTACACCTTTCAGACATCACTCTTCCAGCTGGTGTAGTTTCTGTTGAGCTAGCTAAAGGTGCAGACCACGACCAAGCGGTTGTAACTCTAAACGCACCTAAAGGCGGCGCTGCTGAAGAAACAGCTGAAGAAGCTGCTGAATAATTTCTAAGGTGTTAGCACCTTGAATACTATTCAAATGCTAGTGGGCCTGGCTAATCCAGGCCCCGAATACGCAAACACCCGTCACAATGCCGGTGCCTGGTTTATCGAAGAACTGGCCAAGCGCTACAACGTCCCCCTCAAACCTGACTCAAAACACCATGGCCTTAGTGGCAAGCTTATCCTGAACAATCAGGAATTTAAGCTACTGATCCCAACCACCTTTATGAATCTAAGCGGTAAAGCCGTAGGTAGCCTGGCAAACTTCTATAAGATCCCGCCAGAGCAGATCCTGGTTGCGCATGATGAGATGGATATGGAACCTGGTGTCGCCAAAATCAAAAAAGGCGGCGGTCACGGTGGGCACAATGGTCTCAAAGACATAATCGCCAAGCTGGGCAATAACAAAGAGTTTATGCGCCTGCGTATAGGTATTGGCCACCCTGGACACAGAGACAAAGTAACAGGTTGGGTACTGGGCAAAGCCCCTCAGGCAGATCAGGAAAAAATCGATGCAGTGGTAGATGAAGCCGTGCGTTGTATGGAAATTCTGGCCAAAGACGGTGTGTTAAAAGCACAAAATAGACTACATTCTTTTAAGCCGTAACACCGACTCTCCCGTCCCGTTACAGCTGTGATTGATGGCAAACTAAAGGTTTTAAACTATGGGTTTTAAATGTGGCATTGTTGGCCTGCCTAACGTAGGTAAGTCAACCCTATTCAATGCATTAACCAAAGCGGGCATCGAAGCCGCGAACTTCCCTTTTTGTACTATCGAGCCAAACACCGGCGTAGTTGCCGTTCCGGATCCGCGTCTGGACCAATTGGCTGCGATCGTTAATCCACAAAAAACCATCGCAACCACGATGGAGTTTGTTGATATCGCAGGCCTGGTAAAGGGCGCCTCTAAAGGTGAAGGTCTGGGTAACCAGTTCTTAGCAAACATTCGCGAAACAGATGCCATTGGTCATGTTGTTCGCTGCTTTGAAGACGAAAACATCGTCCACGTATCTGGCCAGGTAAACCCGGCAGACGATATTGACGTTATCAACACTGAGCTGGTTTTAGCAGATATGGAAGCGGCCGACCGTGCAGCGCAGCGTAATGCTAAAAAAGCCAAAGGTGGCGATAAAGACGCTAAATTCCAAAACGAAGTACTGGAAAAGGTCAAAGCACACCTGGATGAAGGGTTAACACTGCGCTCACTGGAGCTGACAAAAGAAGAGCTGGCTGCGATTAAGCCGCTTAACTTCTTAACGATTAAGCCGACCATGTACATTGCAAACGTGACTGAAGATGGTTTCGAAAATAACCCATTCTTAGACCAGGTACGTGAGATTGCCGCAGCGGAAGAAGCGGTTGTGATCCCGGTCTGTGCTGCAATTGAATCTGAACTGTCTGAACTTGAAGAAGAAGACAAGCTTGAATTCATGGCTGACCTTGGTCTGGAAGAGCCAGGTCTTAATCTGGTGATCCGTGGCGGTTACGAGCTACTGAAACTACAAACCTACTTTACAGCAGGTGTTAAAGAAGTGCGCGCATGGACTATTCCTGTTGGTGCAACTGCGCCACAGGCAGCAGGTAAGATCCACACCGACTTTGAGCGTGGCTTTATTCGTGCACAAACCATTGGTTTTAATGACTACATTGAATACCAGGGTGAAAGCGGTGCTAAAGACGCAGGTAAAATGCGCCAGGAAGGTAAAGATTACATCGTAAAAGACGGCGATGTGATGAACTTCTTGTTCAATGTTTAAGTAACTGCATTCAATATTGACCAAGTTTATTGGTCTGACAAAAAGCGCCTGATGGCGCTTTTTTTGTCTTTCTCTTACACTGTATGAAGAATTATTGGCTGAATTGCGTTAAAAACAGCCCGCTTCGCTTAATTTATCTGCAAACAAACTGTGTTAGGTATTTTTTTGCAAAAAAGGTGTTGACGACATACGGGCATATACGCATAATACGCCCCGCATCAGCGATGATGAGAAATTAAAGAGATGGCTATGTAGCTCAGCTGGTTAGAGCACATCACTCATAATGATGGGGTCCCCTGTTCAAATCAGGGCATAGCCACCATGCTTTAATTACTACCAAAACTCATCGAGCTAGCAAAACGCGGAAGTGGCGGAATTGGCCAGATGTCTAGAAATAGACGCTGGATTTAGGTTCCAACATAGAAGCAAAAGATGTGCGGAAGTGGCGGAATTGGTAGACGCGCTGGATTTAGGTTCCAGTATCTTCGGATGTGAGAGTTCAAGTCTCTCCTTCCGCACCATGTTCTCGATAAGAACTGAAATAATCAATTTTTCGTTGGAGTATCGCCAAGCGGTAAGGCAGCGGGTTTTGATCCCGCCATTCCCAGGTTCAAATCCTGGTACTCCAGCCAATGGCTATGTAGCTCAGCTGGTTAGAGCACATCACTCATAATGATGGGGTCCCCTGTTCAAATCAGGGCATAGCCACCACGTTGCGGAAGTGGCGGAATTGGTAGACGCGCTGGATTTAGGTTCCAGTATCTTCGGATGTGAGAGTTCAAGTCTCTCCTTCCGCACCATGTTCTCGATAAGAACTGAAATAATCAATTTTTCGTTGGAGTATCGCCAAGCGGTAAGGCAGCGGGTTTTGATCCCGCCATTCCCAGGTTCAAATCCTGGTACTCCAGCCAACTTTCTGAAGTTGAGGAATTGGCAGTTGTCTTGAAATAGACGCTGGATCTAGGTTCCAAATACTCCAGGCAATAATGCGGAAGTGGCGGAATTGGTAGACGCGCTGGATTTAGGTTCCAGTATCTTCGGATGTGAGAGTTCAAGTCTCTCCTTCCGCACCATGTTCTTAAAGTTTGAACTGAAACAACTTTGAATACCTTTGTTGGAGTATCGCCAAGCGGTAAGGACAGAAGAGAGAGGTTTTGATCCCTCACTCATCCACCCCCAGATTCAAATCCTGGGACCAAAATTTAGGTTTGATTTTTCGTTGGAGTATCGCCAAGCGGTAAGGCAGCGGGTTTTGATCCCGCCATTCCCAGGTTCAAATCCTGGTACTCCAGCCATCTCTTATGAGATAAAAACGCGGAAGTAGCGGAATTGGCCAGATGTCTTGAACTAGACGCTGGATTTAGGTTCCAATATCAAAGCGAAAAAACATGCGGAAGTGGCGGAATTGGTAGACGCGCTGGATTTAGGTTCCAGTATCTTCGGATGTGAGAGTTCAAGTCTCTCCTTCCGCACCATGTTCTTCAAGTTAGAACTAAAACTCTTGATTACGCTTTTTATTTCTGTAGTATCAAGCGTTAAGAAGAAGAATATTATCTATTTAGGTTTATCTGGATTCAAGATTTGAATTATTGCTGGAGTATCGCCAAGCGGTAAGGCAGCGGGTTTTGATCCCGCCATTCCCAGGTTCAAATCCTGGTACTCCAGCCATCTCTTCACGAGATGAAAATTCAGTTAAATATACGATGCGGAAGTGGCGGAATTGGCTGTTGTCGAATAAGACGCAGGATTCAGGTTTCTTTTCATTGTATTGATAGAGATTTAATGCGGAAGTGGCGGAATTGGTAGACGCGCAGGATTCAGGTTTCTGTAACTTCGGTTGTGAGAGTTCAAGTCTCTCTTTCCGCACCATTTATTTCTCTTTTCTTGATATCTTCTTTCTTAAATCTAATATAATCGATGCAAAATTTTGAAATTCTAAGAGTTGGCTTTTGTCGAACGATATTCAGGTTTCTTTTTCATTGATGAACTAAATATACGATGCGGAAGTGGCGGAATTGGTAGACGCGCAGGATTCAGGTTTCTGTAACTTCGGTTGTGAGAGTTCAAGTCTCTCCTTCCGCACCATTTAGTTCTAACACATCAAAAATTCCACTTTTATTCCTCCGAAACATCCTAATTATTTTTTCATTTTCACTATAATTTTCATTTAGTTTTATTACTTTGCTATCTCTTGTTCCTAATATGAATGACGTCTAAACGACGCCACCCATTGCATGTTTCAATACTTCACGTTTAATTGGACCGGCATGATTAGCCACTTTTAACACCAGGTTGCGTAAATGCCTTAAAGGTGCAATTTCGTTAGAGAAGCCAAAGTAGCAGGCGTCCATCATGCTCATCATCATCAGATTATCGTTACGACGGCTCTGCTCATAGCGACGCAGCAAGGCGGCATTACCAATATCCTCAGCGCCTTCCAGCGCGCTTGCCAGCGCAGCCACATCTTTGAACCCTAAATTAACGCCCTGCCCTGCCAGCGGGTTAATGGTATGTGCTGAGTCGCCAATCAGGACGACACGCCCCTGGTGGTATTGATTGGCATGTTGTCTGGCCAGCGGAAATACCGCGCTTTGCAACACCTCAAACTCACCGGGTAAATCGAAGAAGTGATTTTGTATCTCCTGCTTTAACTGTGCATTCGATAACGTCTTCATCTGCGCCAGCTCATTGCCATGGTGATACCAAATAAGATTGGCATACGGGTATTGCATGGGCAAAAAGGCAATCGGCCCGGACGGCTTAAACTGCTGCCAGGTTTTCACCTGCTGTGGTGCATCCAGTTTGATCAACACACCCATACAATGCTGCTGATATTGCCAACCGGTCACCCCAATGCCAGCCAGCTTGCGTACCACAGAGCGTCCGCCGTCAGCTGCTAACAGCAAATCGGCCTGATAACTTTGCTCCGGGTAAATCAACTCAACCGAATCAGTACCTTGCTTGATTGCCTGAGGTGTACCAGAAACCTGTTCGACCTGAATACCAAGGCGTTCGAACTGTGCCCATAAACTGGCCTGGATAAGACGGTTTTCAACAATGTGGCCTAAATGCGTTGCAGCCAGCTCCTCGCAATCAAATAGCAGGCTGTTATTTTCCTGCTCATATGCCTCGAGCTGCTGATATGGTGCCAGTCTGGCATTGCGCAGCAACGGCATTGCCTGGAGCTCATCCAGCAAAGCTTCTGAGAAGCGGTTAATGGCTGAAACCCGAATATCTATGGTCTGGTCCGTTAGTACCTGCATGGCATCCAGTGGATGTGTTTCGAGCACAGTGACTGTCAGACCTTGCTGTGCGAGCTTGACGGCGGCTGCTGCGCCAACCATGCCACCACCTACTATCAGCACTTTGTTTTTCATACCCTTTTTCCTTAGTTCTGCTTGCTAAGTCATATCCTGCTATTGTAACCCAATTCGCTCTGAAAGGTTCACAGCCCTGCATAGTGTAGCCGAGCAAATACAAGATGCCTTGATCTTGGTTTCTAAAGTTAAAAACTATACTTGGCTAGTGTCATTAGGTCATATAAAATACGCGTCCTTTAAACTAATTTCACGCAAGATCCTGGCAAAGATACAGGTTATGCTCTGTAATGGCACAGGTGATGAGCGGGTCGGCTTAGTGATATTAGTTGTTTTAGCGTCGCACACCGTGCTATTCACCGAGTTGAAAACGAGGCATTATTTCAATGAGTAAAAAGTTGCATATCAAAACCTGGGGCTGTCAGATGAACGAGTATGACTCCCAGAAAATGGCGGATCTGCTTGACTCCACCAACGGCTATCAGCTAACAGAAGAAGCTGAGCAAGCGGATGTGATCCTACTCAATACCTGTTCAATTCGTGAAAAAGCACAGGAAAAAGTATTCCATCAACTGGGTCGCTGGAAGCTACTCAAAGACGACAACCCGGATCTGGTGATTGGCGTCGGTGGCTGTGTGGCATCTCAGGAAGGCGACACCATTCGTCAACGCGCGCCTTTTGTTGATATCGTATTTGGCCCGCAAACTTTGCACCGTCTGCCAGAGATGATCAAACAAGTGCAGAGCAAGCAAGGCTCTGTGGTCGATATTTCATTCCCGGAAATCGAGAAGTTTGACCGCCTGCCAGAGCCAAAAGCGGAAGGTCCAAGTGCATTCGTATCCATTATGGAAGGCTGCTCTAAATACTGTACTTTCTGTGTTGTACCTTATACTCGTGGTGAAGAAGTAAGTCGTCCACTTGATGATGTTTTACTTGAAGTTGCTCAGCTGGCAGAGCAAGGTGTGCGTGAAGTAAACCTGCTGGGTCAGAACGTAAATGCCTATCGCGGCGAAATGCACGATGGCGAAATTTGCTATTTCTCTGATCTGCTGCGCTTTGTGGCGGCCATTGATGGCATCGACCGTATTCGTTATACCACCTCGCACCCGGTTGAGTTTACACCAGACATCATCGACGCATATGCAGACGTACCTGAGCTGGTTGATCACCTGCACTTGCCGGTTCAAAGTGGCTCAGACCGTATTCTGAACCTGATGAAGCGTGGCCATACGGCACTTGAGTACAAGTCGACTATCCGTAAGCTGCGCAAGATCCGTCCGAACCTGAGCATGAGTTCTGACTTTATCATTGGCTTCCCGGGCGAAAGCAAAGCTGACTTCGAAGCGACCATGAATCTTATCAACGACATTGGCTTTGATATGAGCTTCAGCTTTATCTATTCAGCGCGTCCGGGCACACCAGCGTCTGACTTGCCTGACGATGTTACCGAGCAGGAAAAGAAAGAGCGTTTGTACTTGCTACAAAACCGCATTAATCAAATGGCACAGGATATCAGCCGCAAAATGCATGGCACTGAGCAGCGTATTTTGGTCGAAGGTCCGTCGAAAAAGAACCCGATGGAATTGCGTGGCCGTACCGAGAACAACCGAGTGGTGAACTTTGAAGGCCCTCATTCAGTGATCGGTCAGTTTGTTGACGTACGTATCACAGAGGCGCTGCCAAACTCGCTACGTGGTGAGCTGATCAGGACCGAAGCTGAGATGGACTTACGTCGTGATGTTGCACCATCGGATATCTTAAATCGTGCCCCGGCAGAACCAGAAGCCAACGAACTGGGTGTAGCGACCTTTACGCCTTAGTCTTGGAATTTCGACGCCAGCTGATGCTGGCGTCTTGTTATTAGGAAGTTGTTTTGAGTAACCAAGTCAAGAATATCGAATTTTATCTGGAACCCTCCGACAATCACCGCTTATCTTCTTTATGCGGGCCTTTTGATGACAACCTGAAGCAAATCGAACGTCGTCTGGGCATAGAGATTACCCACAGAGATAACTGGTTTAAAGTGACCGGCCAGCCAGTTGTGGCAAAAGCCGCCGTCGACATTTTAAAATCTCTGTATGTCGAAACCCAGCCTGTGCGCGGTAAATTTGCGGATATCGAACCGGATCAGGTTCACCTGGCTATCACCGAAGCGAACTGCCTGGAGCAGGAAGCCCCGGATGTGTGGGAAAAAGAAGTGTTTATCAAAACACGTCGTGGTGTGGTTAAGCCTCGTAACCCCAACCAGAGCCAGTATGTGGCCAATATTCTGACCCATGACATCTGCTTTGGTATTGGCCCTGCGGGCACAGGTAAAACCTACCTGGCGGTAGCCGCGGCGGTAGATGCCCTTGAGCGTCAGGAAATTCGTCGTATTCTGCTGACTCGTCCGGCCGTTGAAGCCGGCGAAAAGCTCGGTTTCTTGCCCGGTGACCTAACGCAAAAGATAGACCCATATTTGCGCCCGCTGTACGACGCCCTGTTCGAAATGCTGGGCTTTGAAAAGGTCGAGCGTTTGATCGAAAAGAACGTGATAGAGGTTGCACCACTGGCCTACATGCGTGGCCGTACACTGAACGACGCCTTTATTATTTTGGATGAAAGCCAGAACACCACAACAGAGCAGATGAAAATGTTCCTGACCCGGATTGGCTTTAATTCCAAAGCGGTGATCACTGGTGACATCACTCAGGTGGATTTACCACGCGGTGCCCGCTCTGGCCTGCGCCATGCCATTGATGTATTGGGTGAGGTAGACGAGATTTCGTTTAACTTCTTTAAATCTCACGATGTAGTACGTCACCCTGTGGTGGCGCGCATTGTTGAGGCGTACGAGAAAAAAGAAGAAGCCGAGCGAAAGGAAAAGTTTAACAAACAGCAGGCAAGATTACAGGCACAGGCCAATGCCGCGCCGGCTGATACACAGCCAAACGCCAACCACGAGGAGCGCTCATAATGTCGCTTGAGGTAGATCTACAGATTGCCAGTGACTTCGCCAACCTGCCCTCTGCTGAACAATTTCAGTTGTGGGCCGAAAAAGCACTCCTTGCGTATAAGGATGAGGCCGAGGTCACCATACGAATTGCGGACGAAGCAGAAAGCCAGGAACTGAATAGCCAGTACCGTGGCAAAGACAAGCCAACCAATGTGCTGTCTTTTCCTTTTGAAGCGCCGCCTGGCATTGAGTTGCCTTTAGTTGGCGACCTAATTATTTGTCCTCAGGTAGTTTTTCGTGAGGCCGAAGAACAGGAAAAAACTTTCCATGATCATTTTGCCCATATGGTGGTACACGGGTGCTTGCATTTGTTGGGCTTTGACCATATAAATGAACAGGACGCCGATGAAATGGAAAGTCTTGAAAAAGAATTCTTAGCCGATCTGGGCATTGATGACCCATATCGAGATGACGTTTAACCGACTGGAGTAACACACCGCAATGAGCGACGAAAACTCGCAAAGTAGTCAGGGTTCTTCGAGCAAGACCTGGCTGGGACGCATCACTCAGATGCTGCAAGGGGAACCCCAAAATAAAGAAGAGTTGGTAGAAGTAATTGCCGACGCTCAGGAACGAGCCCTGATAGACCCTGAAACCAAAGACATGATGGAAGGCGTACTCAGTGTCTCAGAACTGAAAGTCCGTGACATCATGATCCCGCGCTCACAAATGGTGACGCTGGATATTGATCAGGACCTGGAGTCACAGTTACCCGCTATGGTTGAATCCAGCCATTCGCGCTTTCCAGTCATTTGCGAAGACAAAGATCATGTCGAAGGCATTTTACTGGCCAAAGATCTGCTACCGCTGATTGTTCAGCGCGACAGTGAACTGCCAACCATCCGTGAATACTTGCGACCTGCCGTTGTGGTACCAGAAAGTAAACGTGTTGATGCTCTGCTCAATGAGTTTCGTCAAAAACGCTATCATATGGCCATTGTTATTGATGAGTATGGTGGTGTTTCGGGCCTGGTGACCATCGAAGATATTCTGGAGACCATCGTAGGTGAAATCGAAGATGAGCACGACAATGAAGACGAGCAGCAGGCCATTCGCCAGCTCTCTAAACACGTGTTCAACGTTCAGGCGCTGACTCCACTGGATGAATTCAACGACTTCTTTAAAACGGAATATGACACGCAAGAAGCAGACACCATAGGCGGGATCATCCTGCATGCTTTTGGCCATATGCCAAGCCGGGGCGAAACCATTGATATTGCACCTTTGCAGTTCAAGGTTACCAACTCGGACAATCGCCGTATTTTGCAGTTACAGGTGACCATGCCAAAAGCTGAACATGTTGAAGACGTTTTCGAATAAACTCACCACCTTACTGCAAGACAAGTTTGCGTGGCTGGCACTGCTTGGCGGTGCCTTACTTACCTTTAGTTATGCCCCGTTTGGTCTCTGGCCATTGACTTTTGTAGCGTTCGCAGTCGGGTGTTTTGTCACAGATCAGCCTACTACCCGACACGCCGCGAAATATGGCTTTTTATTTGGTTTTGGCTGGTTTGCAGCCGGAATAAGCTGGGTACATGTTTCCATTGCTCAGTTCGGTGGTTTGCCTTTACCTGCTTCGCTGTTATTAATGGGCCTGCTCTGTGCCTATCTGGCGATTTACCCTGCGCTGGCCTTTGCGCTGGCAACACGATTTTCGGATAAACCCTGGCAACGTATTGCGCTGCTGCTCGGTGGGTTTGCGGTATTTGAATTCCTGCGTGGTACTTTACTGACTGGATTTCCGTGGCTGAGCTTTGGGTATAGCCAGACCGACGCACCGCTTAACATGCTTGCCCCCTGGATTGGCGAGTTTGGCCTGACCTTGGTTTGCGTGTTATTTGGCGCGCTGCTTTACTACCTGCTCTGGCAAAGGCGCTATCAGTTGACCATGATTGCCCTGCTGCCTGTGCTGGCACTCATCCTGTTTACACGCCTAGCGGATAACCCAGTGCACTATAACGGCGAACAAACCCGAACCTTGCTGGTTCAGGGCAATATTCAGCAAAGTCTGCGCTGGGAGCCTGAGCAGTTCTGGCCGACTATGTCTAAATATCAGGATATGACCCGCCCATTGTGGCAGCAGGCCGACTTAGTTGTCTGGCCGGAAGCCGCTATTCCTGAGCTGGAAGACTTAGCGTTCGACTTTTTGCAAAACCTGGATAAAGCCGCCGCGTTTAATCAAAGCGCACTCATTACCGGCATTCCGGATTATCAATTTGATACCCGCAATGTCTATAACACTTTGATTGTGGTTGGTAAACAGCATGCAGAGGATGAGCAAGGTCACTATCGCTATCTTCACCCTAACCGTTATCAGAAGCACCAGCTATTACCGATCGGAGAATTTGTCCCGTTCGAAACCTGGTTGCGACCCATTGCGCCGTTATTCAACCTGGCCATGTCGTCCTTCTCGCGAGGCGAAGCGCAGCAGCCTAATCTGATTGCCAACGGGCTGCATATTTTACCTGCTATCTGCTACGAAATTGCCTTCAGCGAACTGGTGAGAAACAATTACACCAGCGAGTCGGATATGCTCTTTACCGTGAGCAACGACGCCTGGTTTGGTGACTCGCACGGCCCGCATCAGCATATGCAAATAGCGCGCATGCGTGCGCTGGAGCTACAACGCCCTCTGATCAGAGTAACCAATAATGGGATCAGTGGAATTTACGATCCACTCAGCCAGACTCAGCATACGCTCCCTCAGTTTGTTGAGGAAACCATGTTACTGGACGTAAAACTGATGCATGGGGACAGCTTTTATAGTCAGCACGGGAATAAGTGGGTTTGGGTATTGTTGGTGTTTCTGGCTGGGTTCATTGTGTTAGAGAAAGGCTTGACCAGATTGAAGTGCCGAGTTGAACGAGACTACTTGTAAAAGTAGGCTCGTTTTTGGTGCAGCATTTAGTTACTGATCCTAAAGTGCTTAAAGCCATGAGTTTGATAACTCGTCCAGCCGCTTTTATAAACTTCCTGAAGTTGAGCACACGTTTCTGTTGTTTCAAACCACAGTGTAATAGTTGACTGTGCCATAACCGCTGCGAGCATTTGACTGTACATCACTTTACACGTTTCTGTAGTGATATAGCCAAGTTGCTGAGACACGTTACAGACGGGCTTAGACGTGCCAAATGAGGAAGTATTAAACTGTACCTCACCATACCGGTTTATCTCAACACCCGTGGCCGTCGTCTTACATATAGACGTTCGTGCATAAGACGAAGTGGACATCAGAACCAATGCTGTTGCCGCGATCACTTTTTTCATTATTGCTCCATAATTATGCTTTTCAAAAATAGCTCCACGGGGAGTTTATCAAAAAGGGACGAATACAACCATCCAATGTGCACCAAGATAGTCACTGTACTGCATCAACATTGTGCATATATAAGATTGTCGCTACCTTAAAACCTTCACCAATTATTTGTAATATATACCTTTTTAATTTTGGCATGAATATTCCTTGGCAGCGTGTATTGACTAATAGGAGCGAACAACATGACCCCTGTACTTACCGACATACAGAGTCCTATCTGGCACACAGTGTGTCGAGGATGGCCACCCGGCAACGATATTTACTGTATTAGTCCGGAGCATTAACATGGCCGCCAAACTCTCTTCCACACACCCCAGTGTGCTGCGTGCAGTGCATATGGTACAAAGCCAGCAACTGACCATTCATGAAGCGGCCAGTCAGTTTGCCTTATCCCAGCGAACGCTTTACAGGGCACTTCGGGGTAAACAGCCCCGTACTCAGTCTCGCTATTCGCAGCTTTTACAGCAAAAACAGCAACTCGAATCTCAACTTCGTCAGATCCGTGAAGAGCTGGCTTGTATGCAAAAGGATGACTATGCAACTCATAATTGAACCTCTGGCACAGCTCACTATGGTGCAGCAGCAAGCACTTGCGTATCAACTACAAGCCTGTGTCGCTCAGGGTGCATCACTGGGGTTCTATCACCCTCTCTGTGACGCTGACGCGACCGATTACTGGTCTCATGTGAATATTGAACTGGCTGAGAAAAAACGCCTCTTACTGGGCGCTTACGCTAATCAGCAGTTGGTTGCCTCGGTACAACTGGTCCCTTGTCAAAAACAAAATGGCCGGCATCGGGGTGAAGTCGAAAAGTTACTGGTACATCCCGATTATCAGCGTCAGGGTATCGCCCAAACACTGATGCAATGTCTCGAAGCCTATGCCAGTCAGCTGGGTATAAAGCTCTTAGTGTTAGATACACAAAGTGGCGATAAATCAGAGCAGTTTTATCAGGCAGTTGGTTTTAGCAAAAGCGGAGAGATCCCGCACTTTGTCAGTGATCAACAAGGCGTCCTGTATGCCACCTGCTATTATTTTAAGCTGGTTTCGCCAGGCAAACTTAATAAAGAATAATATACTATGTAGATATAGAAGTTTTAGTCCGAGTGCAGCTCTCTTATTTCATAGCAGGTTTTGACTGTTTTCCACAGCAACGGCTTTATCAATTGAGCGTAACAATAAATTTTTCCGTCAGCACCTTGCTTCTTTCTACTCTCAGGTCAGACGCAACAATCAACTTTTCTCCTTCTTTGGAAAGAAGATAGCTGTTCCCAAACACATCGACCATACGCCCATTTATAAGCACGATTTTCTCGTCACACTCGTCATGCTTTATACGGTGATATATGACACTTTGCCAGTCAGTCGGGTTTGTTTATCAACTCCAGTTTATCAGGGGCTTGCTTCAACGCATCAGCGACATTTATTAATTGACACAGCCCGGTGATGAGCTTGTGGTGACGTGCCTCTCCTTGCCAGTAATTGATCCACAACGAACAACCCAGCATCAGCAGAATAAGCAATCCCAAACAAAACCAAGTACATGCTTTCACTTTAAATAATGTCATAACTGGGCTAGTTCACCGACTCTCCATGCACGATTTAGTGTGATAAAAATAGTTTCATTTTTAGTCCTTTTTTAATGGAGGCGGTGGTGGAGGGAATAAAGACACTTCCCTTTTATATCGATAGGCACCATTTGTACTATTACGAATACTTAATACAGGATCTATGCAGCCCAAGTATTCAACAATAAACTTAGCACCAGGCTCCAGTCTGGAGCGACAACCAGCATCAAACTTCCCTTCCACCTCATAGTGCCTGCCATCTTCCAGCTTAGCGTTATCCCTATCCGTCAAGTTGTAAAGCAAAATGGCTTCCAACTGCCGGCCACTTCTCGCGGCGTCTTCACCATAGAACATAAATACGGGGTTCCTGCGCTGTGATCTCAACAGTAACCCTTTAACCTTAATGACCATTCCATCGTAACGTTCAGGGTCAACAATGACTTTAAGCAGTGAAACCTGAGTGGATTCAGACAATGCCGAAAATGATGCTACAAGGCATGCAATACAAAAACTTAATTTTACTAATATGGACACCTTTTCGCTCCTGAAGTTATAGTTGTTTGGCAACAAAGTCCAGATCACGGAGTGGTCGGGCATAGACATTGCCAAGATTTGTTATTTTAGGAGTCATTCTGTTATAAAAAATGCGCCAACTAGCGGAGCATTTTTAAGTTAGCTCAGTAAACTAAATAAGCAGTGAATACCGGTACTCGTGTGCCTAGTCCTCAGGCGGGCTTCCTGAACCAATGACCAGTCGCTCCTGATTAATAGAGGGATAAATACTCAGCCAAGAGTCTTCATTAACCGATAGGATATGCTCATTATGTTTATCTATATACACATTCAGTATATTCGGCGGCTCAGGCTTGCCAATCAAGGAGACGATCTCCATCCGCTTATTGCTAAACTCTTCGCTGCAAAAGGGCAGTTTATAAATTTCCGATATGCTTGCCAGTAAAACTTCAAAGCTCCCTTTCTCTTTACTGGAAAAAGGAGCCGGACTCACAGTATAGCTCAGCTCATACTTGGGATGTGCATAGATATTAGATTTATAAACTTCCTCAGCAACCGAGATCTCTTCTGATTCCTGAAGCTCCCCCTTCGCCATTAAGACTTCCTGGCCAAACAGCTTGGCTCTGACAGTCTCAACCCCAAGCTGCTGATAAGGAAACGTATCCTCGCTCACATAATGAAAACGAATATGTGCCAATGTATCTAATTCGTCCTGACAAGAAAAGCTCTGAAACGCTGCCATACCAATCAGAACAACTGCTCCTCTTACCAACATCGCATTGCTTCTCCACATTTTGATGCTACCTCACTAATATAAAACATCTCGATGCCCTCAGAGCTAAACTCAGGTACTATGGAACAAGCGACTTAACCCTCAGTTCTTTTTCTTTGCCACTAC
This sequence comes from Pseudoalteromonas sp. XMcav2-N, assembly GCF_024124545.1. Classification (GTDB taxonomy): domain Bacteria; phylum Pseudomonadota; class Gammaproteobacteria; order Enterobacterales; family Alteromonadaceae; genus Pseudoalteromonas. Next base: position 310,145 of record NZ_JAMXSF010000004.1, on the reverse strand, counting down.
ACTTTTTACTAAATGAAATATAAAAGCTAAAACCACCCACAAAGACAAAAATATCAATGGAATCCAACCATACTCCCCCATATCCGAGTTTAAATAGCTAACGGAGTAGCTTAAGAGTCCAAAAAAACCACTTAGAAAAAGCCGGTTATCAATTAAACTCTTAATAAAACGAAAGATTTTAATCATCTTACCTGAACTCTATTTTACGCTGAGAACGGGTTTGCATAATCCCATCATGATTGAACCACCCGTTGCTCACAAGCCATACCACCTGCAACGAAACACACATTGGTATCAGATGGGTAACTGACTTCCCTATTTTCCACCAGCTAAATCTATAAAAGTGCCGGTGGCATAGCTTGCCTGCTCACTGAGCAACCAGGCGATGGCGCTGGCCACCTCTTCGGGCTTGCCACCTCTTTGCAGTGGCAGGAGTGATGCCAGCCTGTCGACTCTGCCAGGCTCACCGCCATCGGCATGAATATCGGTGTAGATGCAACCCGGGCGAACGCAATTAACCCGGACCCCCTCAGCTGCCAGTTCCAGAGACAAACCTCGAGTAAAGCTATCAATGGCGCCTTTTGCTGCGGCGTAATCTACGTATTCATTGGCACCACCCAAATAAGAAGCTGCCGATGAGACATTTACTATGGCGCACCTGTCCACCTGGTGATGGGCACGGATCTGTTTAAGCACCTCTCTGGCACAGATAAAATACGGTGTCACGTTAGTACACAACATCTGATTGATACGCTCTGCGGTCATATCCTCCACGCGCATTTGGGTGTCCAGTACTCCGGCATTATTGACCAGGTGTGAAATCGGCCCAAGCTGTGTTTTGATGTCGTCGCACAACTTAACCACCTGTGCTTCTTCGCTAATATCAGCAGCAAAGTGGTGTGCTATGCCACCTTGTGCGCGGATCTGAGCAACCACCTGCTCGGCTGCCGCACGATTCGATTTATAGTTAACTGCGATCAGATAACCCTGCTCTGCCAGCAAGTTAGCCGTTGCGGCACCGATCCCCCGACTTGCGCCTGTGATTAATACTACTTTCTTCATTGTTATTATTTTTTTCCTGAAAAAAGGGGTGCCAAGCACCCCTTTATATTGTTGATAAGCTTTGTATCAAATACTTACTCAGCACTGATTATCGACCAAACTCAGTTGGTGCTGGCGGCACCGTGAGCTGCTTCTTCGGGTTTGCTTTCATCTCTTTAAGCAACTCCTCAACAGCACGCTCCACTGATGGATCTTTACCCGCATGGATCAGCTCAGGACGATCAATCACTTCGATATCCGGGCTGACACCTTCATCTTCAATGATCCAGTTGCCATCATTGTCCAGAATACGGAAAGTCGCAGCAATCACCTGACCGCCGTCAACCAAACGAGGATTACCCGAAATACCGATCAAACCACCCCAGGTACGCGTACCGATCAGCTTACCAAGCCCTGCCTGACGGAAGTAATAAGGTAGTGCGTCACCACCAGAGCTGGAGTAACCGTTGATCAACATCGCCTTAGGACCATCGTGAGCAAACTGAGGCGTTTTCGTCGGCTCAACACCACGGCGCTTCCAGTAATTCAGAGGCTTACGTGCCAGCCAGGTGATCATGTGTTCAGGAATGAAGCCACCGCCATTGTATCGGTCGTCGATAATCAGGGCATCTTTGGTTGTTTGTGGCATAAAGTGCTTAAACATAGCACGGTTACCTTCAAACAGCGTATTTGGCAAGTGAACGTAGCCAATGCGACCACCAGATAGCTTATCCACATAGTCCATACGAGACTGGACCCACTCCAGATAACGCAGGCCACCTTCACTGGCGCTTGGCTTAACCGTTACCTTCCAGGCACCGTCCAGGCTTGGTGTATTATTAAGGTGAAGTTCAACCTGAGTACCCTGAGTATTTTCCAGCAGTTCGTAGAAGTTGCTCACGGTGTTCACTGCACGGCCATTGACCGATACTATGTAGTCTCCCTTGCTGGCATTAACGCCAGGCTCGCCCAATGGAGAGCGGAACTCTTCATGCCAGTTTTCACCCTGATAGATTTTTTCGATGCGTACAAAGCCTGAGCTGTGGGCACTGATCTGGGCGCCGAGCAGGCCATGTTTCTTACGTTTCGCTTTAGGCTCATCACCTGACTGAACATAGATGTGGCCCGCATTGATCTCACCAGCAATTTCGCTCAGGACATAGTCCAGATCGTTGCGGTGTGCCACGGCATCAGCCATCGGCTGATAGCGCTTCAGGATAGCATCCCAGTCCTGACCATGGTGGTTCTCATCATAGAACCAGTCTCTGAGCGTTCGCCAGCCTTCAACATACATTTGTTGCCACTCAACTTTGGGATCGATCTTCAGCATCATGTTACCAAGATCAAGTTGCGTTGCTTTCAGGTCCTGCTTGGCTTTAGGCTTGATCACACTGTATTTGCCGCCTGCACGTGCAATCAGGTGCTCACCGCCAGCAGCCAGTTTATAGGCCTGTACGCCCTTGGCAACGGTTTGCACTTTGCCATCTTGTTTATTGGGGATCAGCTTCAATGTGCCTTCAGACAGCGCCAGTACGCCGTCTTTGACGCCATTTAAGTCTCCATAGTCACCCGCTTTCGCAGGCAATGCCACAACCCGTGACATAAAGCCATCTACCTGCAGCTGATTTTCAGGTGTACTGCCTTTGCTCTTATCGTCTTTCTCTTCGCTGACAATTGCCGCTTCATCGCTGTTAAACTGTGTCAGAGATGAAACCTTGTCATTCACTGCAACGGCGTAAAGACGGGTTGCATTGTTATACAAATAAGCAAACTCATACGAACTGAATGTCAGGTTAAAATCACGCTCTGATGTAAAATACAGATACTGACCATCCGGTGAGAAAGCCGGATTCTGTTCATTGGTCATGTCATCGGTCAGGCGGCTCAACGCTTTGCTTTGTGTATTGTAGTGCCATAAAGAGGCAAAACGATTAGCATTGTTCTTTACAAAGATCAGATCTTCGCTGTTTGGCGACCAGGTGTACTGGGTGATGCCATCATCGTCATACTTGCCGGTATCGATCTTATGCAGCTCTCCTGAGCTTACATCCAGCCACCACATGGTGTGGTTCTTATCAGCAAATAGCAGCTTTGAGCTGTCGGCCGACCAGATAGGATCAAAGCGCCAGATGGACCCGTTGCTGGTAAGTTGCTTAACTTCATTGTTATTGGCGCGATCTTTAAGGTAAATCTCATATTCACCCGTCGCGTCACTCATATACGCAATATAACGGCCGTTCGGCGACCAGCTTGCGGCAATTTCACGGCCCTCTGCTGTCATGCTCAAGTTACGCGTCGGACCCTGCTCAACCGGAACGGAGAATACTTCACCTCGCGCCGTGAATAAGGCACGTTTACCATCGTGAGAAACATCCATTGAGTCAATGAACTTGCTGACATTTTTTGTATAAGGCATGGCGTACTTACGTACCCCGGGCACATTGATGGTCAGCTTCTCTGTGGCTTTAGTCGCTTCATCAAAGCGATACAAATAGCCGCCATTTTCATACACAATGGCATCCGGGCCGGCAGATGGCCACAGTACGTCGTACTCACTGTGGTTCGTCATTTTGACCGGTGCTTTGCCTTCACGGTATTTATACAGATTTAGGGTATAGTCACGGTCAGACACAAAGTAGATGCTGTCATTCACCCAGGTTGGTTGCTGATCGGTTGCTCTGTGTTCGGTCAGCTGTTTTGAGGTATTGTTTTCTAAATCATACACCCAGACATCCTGCGCACGACCGCCTCGGCTGCGTTTCCAGGTTCTGAATTCACGGTCTATCGGCGTATAAACAAACTGTTTGCCATTTGGCGATAGCATACCACCACCGCTTTCTGGAATGGCCAGCGGCTGCTCTAGTCCACCATCTGCGGGGATCATATAAGGACGCCCCATGCGTTTACCCCAGGGGGTACGGTTGGCACGAAACACAATATGTTTGCCATCCGGTGTCCAGTCAAACACCCGGTAATCAAACCCCCCACGTGGCGGCATCGGGCCCACATCGTTGTAGTAAGTAAGCTGCTTCAGATTAGAGCCATCGGCATCGATCACATAAATTTGTCGACTGCCATTGTACTCGGCCGCAAACGCAATGCGTTTTCCATCTGGTGAAAATTTCGGGAAAGTCTCAAAGCCAACGTGGTCGGTCAGGCGGGTGCTGTTGCCCGACTTGGTATCCGCAATGTAGATATCACCGCCATATACAAAAGTAACTTTGTCCTGATGAATATCAGGAAAACGCAGTAGACGCGTGTCCTGAGTTTGATATGCAGCCGCCAATGGCGCAGCTACAGCCGCAATGGCGGCAACTAGGTGCTTGAGTTTCATAAGCCTCACAAATTAGTTTTGTTATTTTATCTCATTTATAATAACAAGTCTGTTCCTAATTACAGCTAACTTGCGGCCAAAAGCTTGTTACAAAATATGAAACCCGGATAATCTATCCATAAGCTCGTAATCCGACAGGTACTCACTGAAAGTTCAGAACTTCCACGCCTCTGTCTTCTTTTATGTGCTCTATCACCATATAAGTGTGATTGGTCCCAACTCCCGGTATTTCAACAATCTGCCCCAGTACCTCGCGATACTGACGCATATCCTGTACCCGGATCTTCAATAGATAGTCAAATCCGCCCGCAACCATATCGCAGGCTACAACATTGGGGATCTCCAGCACGTGCTGCCTGAACGTTTCAAATACCGATTCAGTGGAGCTTTTTAGCGTGATTTCAACATGCGCAACCAGGTGCTGCCCCAGCTTTGCCGCATTTAATTGAGCAGCATAGCCCTCAATATACCCTTCTGCCTCCAGCTTTTTCACGCGGTCTAGGCATGGGCTGGGACTCAGATTGACGGCTTTTGCCAGGTTTACATTGGAAATACGGGCATTTTTTTGCAGGATATCCAGAATTGCCATATCGATCCTGTCGAGCACCCGCGTTTTAATTGAAGTGGTCATTCAGCATAAAATTCTGTGCAGCTTCGCAATTACCCGCAAATTTACCGTAATCAAAAAAAATAAGACAGCATATTCTGCTGTCTTTTCGATAGAATGTCCCCGAAATTTGACGTAACCGCCACATTAAGATCGTATCCGTGGCAAACCATTTATTAGAACGCGTGACTGGCTAAAAGTTGAACACACCCTGAGGTGTGTTAAGGTTAGCACTATGACCGCATCATATTGTCGTAATTGAGACTTCTTGCAGATGCCATTCAAATTTTACAGGCATATAAAGACTAGCAAGTACTTACCAACCTTGTTAGCATGCAAAGCATTAAGTTGTTCAATTTACAATCATTTTTGACTCTTATTTTATGAGGCTGAGTTATGCTTTATAACGGCGATTTGACAACCACCTGTCCTATCAGACAGAAGATCCGCGATTTTTACCGCATCGATGAAAACGAAGTTATCGACCATATTCTGCCGCTGGCCGAAGTCGGCGTAACGGCACGTAGCCGCGCCTGGGAAAGAGCCCGTCAGATGGTTTTGAATATTCGTCGCGATCAGGATGGCCAGAATGGTGTAGACGCACTGCTAAACGAATTCTCTCTGTCGTCAGAAGAAGGCGTGGTATTGATGTGCTTGGCAGAAGCACTGCTTCGCGTGCCAGATAAAGAAACTCAGGATCAACTTATCCGTGACAAACTGGCCAAAGGTGACTGGAGCTCGCATTTAGGTAGCAGTGATTCTCTGTTCGTCAACGCATCTAGCTGGGGCCTGCTGGTTACCGGTAAAATGGTGAACTACAGCGATAAAAATCAGGAAGAGCAGTTTGGTGTTCTAAAACGTACCATTGGCCGCCTCGGTGAGCCGGTGATCCGTAAGTCTGTCAACTTTGCTATGAAGATCATGGGCAAGCAGTTCGTAATGGGTGAGACCATTCAGGACGCCATTACCCGCGCCGCAGAAAAAGAACAAAAAGGCTATGTATACTCGTACGATATGCTGGGCGAAGGCGCACGTACAATGGCCGACGCTGAACGTTACTACCAGAGCTACATGAATGCGATCCATGCCATTGGTAAAGCTGCGGCGGGTCGTGGTCCAGTCAAGAGCCCGGGCATTTCTGTTAAGCTTTCTGCTATCCACCCGCGTTATGAATTTTCTCACAGCGACCGTGTAATGGACGAGCTGGTGCCAAAGCTGAAAGAACTGGCTTTGGCGGCCAAGCAATACGACATCGGCTTTACCGTCGATGCTGAAGAAGCGGATCGACTGGACATTTCTTTAGACGTAATTGAAGCCGTCTTCTCAGCTCCGGAGCTGGATGGCTGGAATGGTTTCGGCCTGGCGGTACAAGCCTATCAAAAACGTGCCATTTTCGTTGTTGAATGGGTTGCTGATCTGGCACGACGCGTTGGCCGCAAGCTGATGGTCCGCCTGGTAAAAGGTGCCTACTGGGATACTGAAATTAAAACCACGCAGCAAGATGGTTTAGACCACTTCCCGGTATTTACCCGTAAAGCAACCACCGATGTGTCTTATAAAGCCTGTGCTATCAAGCTACTGGAAGCACGTGATGTGCTGTTCCCGCAGTTTGCAACACACAACGCCTACACAGCCGCAACCATCCTTGAAGTTGCGAAAGGCGACAATACTGGATTCGAATTCCAGCGCCTGCATGGTATGGGTGAATCACTATTTGATCAAATCGTTGAAAGCGAAGGCATTCAGTGCCGTGTTTACGCACCGGTTGGCCACCATGAAGACTTGCTAGCTTATCTGGTACGTCGTCTACTGGAAAACGGCGCTAACTCATCGTTTGTAAACGCCATTGTCGACACCACTAAGCCGGTAGAGTCGTTGCTGCCAGATCCGGTTGAAACCCTGCAAGGCCTGCGCAACAAATACAACAAGCAGATCAGCCTGCCTATCGAGCTATATGGTGCTGAGCGCCCTAACTCAAAAGGTATGGACCTGACTGATATCAACATACTGACGCCGTTCAAAGAGAGTCTGGACAACTGGTTCAATGAACATCTTATCGAAGAAAGTGATGTGCCAGAAGGTCGTATGGCGGTGCGTAACCCGGCCAATCATAAAGAAATTGTCGGTCATGTGCCTGTACACGACGATGCGTATATGCAAAGCATTCTAAGTAATGCCGAAAACGCTTTTGCCGACTGGTCACAAACACCAGTAAAAGAGCGTGCGGATCTGCTGCGCCGCGTTGGCGATATTCTTGAGCGTCATCACGATGAGCTGGTTGCAATTTGTATTAAAGAAGCCGGTAAGATCACCCAGGATGGCATCGATGAAGTCCGTGAAGCCGTCGACTTCTGTCGCTACTATGCTGCCCGTGCCGAAGAGCTGGCTAAAGACGAGCGCTTTGAAGCCCGTGGCGTGATTTTATGTATCAGCCCATGGAACTTCCCGCTGGCTATCTTCCTTGGTCAGGTTGCCGCTGCTATTGTGACTGGTAATACAGTTATTGCAAAACCTGCTGAGCAAACCAGTATGATTGCTTTGCGTTGTATCGAGTTGATGCGCACCGTCGGCTTGCCTGAGCACGTTGTTCAGCCAGTTATTGCCCGTGGTAGCGAAGTGGGTAAACACATTGTACCGGATGAGCGTATTCAGGCCGTGATGTTTACCGGCTCTACTGAAACCGGCACCCTGATTTCACAGATCCTGGCTGAACGCAACGACATCCAGGTACCTCTGATCGCTGAAACGGGTGGCCAGAACTGTATGGTAGTTGACTCAACAGCACTGCCTGAGCAGGTTGTGGATGATGTGATTTCATCAGGCTTCCAAAGTGCAGGTCAGCGCTGTTCTGCACTACGTGTATTGTTCCTGCAAGAAGATGTGGCTGATGGCATTATCAAAATGCTTCAGGGTGCACTGCAAGAACTGCACGTTGGTGATCCAGCCATGTTGTCTACAGACGTAGGCCCGGTTATCGACGAAAAAGCATTGAATGCGCTAACCAAGCACGTTGATTTTATGAAGAGCAATGGCAAGCTATTGTTCGAAGCCAAGATCCCGGACAACAGCGAGAATGGTGCTTACTTCTTTGCACCACGCTTGTATGAAATCTCTGACCTGTCAGTACTTAAACGTGAAGTCTTTGGTCCGGTCGTCCATATTATCCGCTTCAGAGGCGAAGATCTCGACAAGGTGATAGACCAGATCAATGGCACAGGGTACGGCCTGACCATGGGTGTTCACTCACGTATCGAAGCGCGTTGCGAGTACCTGGCTAAAATGTCTCGTGCGGGTAATGTCTACGTTAACCGTAACATGATTGGTGCCATCGTTGGTGTTCAGCCGTTTGGCGGTCGTGGCCTGTCTGGTACTGGTCCTAAAGCGGGTGGTCCAAACTACCTGTTGCGCCTGGTTAAAGAAAAAGCGTCTCCGGATAACGTGCAGATGACCAATCTGACACCAGATGAGCTGGAAACACACCACTTCCCGGGTGCCGTTGAGCAGGTTGAAGCTCTGATGCAGAACTCGCTGCGCGACGAGAAGATCTGGCGTGCAACGCCGCTAAATGACCGTGTTTCTGCGGTACGTCAGCTACTGGCTAAGGTAGCCACGGTTGAGATCATCGACGAGTTGGCTGATGACTTAGCCCTGACGCTGGCGGATGCCCGTGCCCAATTGAACCGCCTGGAAAAACGCATGCGTTCACACATCGTATTACCTGGGCCAACGGGTGAATCTAACACCCTGCACCTTGAGCCTCGCGGCTGTGTAGTATGTTATGCCGATAAGAGTACCTCGTTTAACTTCTGGGCGCTGTCGGTCATTACAGCTCTGGCTGCCGGTAACACGGTAATTACGGTTGCATCTGAATTATTCTATGAAGAGGCGCAGGCGTTCCGCGATAAGTTTATCGCGACTGGTGTTGCCGAAGGGGTATTCCAGGTTGCTAAACCAAACCAGTTGCAGGCGATTCTGGCGCACCCTCACCTGTCGGGCGCAGTGGTTGCCGCACGCTCATCACGCCTGGGCTACTTCAGTCAGCAGCTGGCTGCGCGTAAGGGCGCTATTTTGCCAGTGATCAGTGCAGAGTACTACGATACGTTGATCAGCCGTCTGGTGACGGAGAAAACAATTAGTATTGATACCACGGCATCGGGTGGTAATACCTCTCTGATGACACTGGTAGAAGATGACGAATAATAGCATTCGTTAAATCTGACTCTAACCTAAGCCGGCATTCGCCGGCTTTTTATATGTAATTTCAATAGCCTTAACACAGTTGTAATGCACAAATTACAAGCCTGTACCTTGATTTGTAGCAAAACTATTTCATTTTTTAGTTAACCGTTATATGGTGCCTGCTTCTCTCACAAAGTTAGGGGCTATGTGTGCAAAAGAACAAAACTATCGGCAGCATGTTAATTGTCGCCGGCACCACTATTGGAGCTGGTATGCTGGCGTTACCTATCGCTTCAGCGGGGCTGGGCTTTACCACTGCTTTACTCTTAATACTGGCAACCTGGATGTTAATGACTTATACCGCATTACTGATGTTAGAACTGCATCAGTACGCCAGTAAAGAAGCGACCTTGAACACCTTGGCCAAGCGTATTTTAGGCAAGAAAGGTCAGTACATTGCTAATTTCTCCATGGTCTTCCTTTTCTATGCATTATGTGCGGCCTATATCGCGGGTGGAGGCGCTCAGCTACAAGAAAAGCTCTCAGCGTTAACCAACATGGAGATAGCACCTCAGGCAGGCTCAGTGTTGCTGGCCGTACTTGTTGCAACAATCGTCACTCTGGGCACCAGCACAGTTGATAAGCTCAATCGTGTTTTGTTTGCAATCAAGATAGTCGTTTTGGCCAGTTTGTTTTTTGTTCTGACCCCCTATGTGCGCGGACAGCACTTATTAGATATGCCGGTAGAACAAGGGCTGATCATCTCTGCACTGCCCGTTATCTTTACGTCATTTGGTTTTCATGGCTCTATTCCGTCCATCGTTAAATACGTTGGGCTGGATATACGTACTTTAAGAAAAGTGATGATAGTCGGGGCCTCATTGCCCTTGGTGATTTATATCGGCTGGCAGTTGCTCAGTCAGGGCGTAATGGCGCAGAGCGCCTTGCTCAACAGTGAAGGCTTGCCTGGGTTCGTTGCCAGTATTTCTAATATTGCCCATAGCCCGCAAGTGAGTACGTTTGTCACCCTGTTTGCTGATCTGGCGCTGGCAACCTCATTTCTGGGTGTCAGCCTGGGTCTGTTCGATTTTTTTGCAGACGCCTTTAAAAAACGCAATACCGTGTCTGAGCGAGTGATCACTGCATTGATTACCTTTTTGCCTCCTCTTGGCTTTGCACTGTTTTACCCGCAGGGATTTATCATGGCACTGGGCTATGCCGCTATCGCACTCGTTGTGCTCGCTATTTTCCTTCCCGTTACTATGGTGTGGCAACAGCGTAAAACGCATCAGACCGAAGGCTACAACCAGCCAGCTGGCGGCTATCAGGTAGTTGGTGGCAATGTTGGACTGATTTGTGCGGGTTTATGTGGTGTGCTGATCATTTCTGCACAATGTCTGCAAATGCTGGGTGTGATCCCGGCGCTTTAACAAATAACCACACTTTTTGCCTCGATTTAACTGTGGCTGGCGATATAATGTCCGTACTAAGATATTCCCAGCCGTAGTTAAGAAGGACCGCATGAAACACCTCATCCCCCTCATTCTTCCAACCGTTTTGCTTATTGCCTGTGGCGGAGAAAACAGTGAGCCGTTAAAAGCGGATCCAAATTCGTCAAGTGACAATGGATCGTCGGATACAAATTCCGCCGTACAAAGTTGCGGCAACGATTTTAGCGCGCAACGCTCGCTCAACGAATTTGAGCGCACCGCAGTTTTCTGGCAAATTGAAGGAGCACGGTTGCAGTCAAAGCCGCAGCTACTCATGTATGCAGACAAGTTTTCATTAAATGCTTCTCACCAACTCAGTTCAGATGAAACACTGTGTTTGTTGGCAGCCGACATTTTTGGCTCAAGCGGTGCCCAGACATGGATAGGAGAAGATAGTGGCTCAGTAAATCAGGGCGAATTATATTATTACAGCCCTGCCATTACATTTACTGGTGCTTTACCGGAATTGGAGTCTCTTGATGACTGGCGCAGTCAGGGTTCTCCTGCACAGACCACATTAACTTCCCCCGCTAGCGACATCACTATCTGGTACCGTGATAAAGATGAAAACCGCTTTACGTTAGGCACGCCAGAAAGCAACCAGAACCCGGTAACAATGAACTGCACCCAAGATGGATTTGCCCTGTCTTATTCACTCTCACAGGTTGCACAAAGCCAGCTGGCTACGTTAAACCCCAGCTTCTGTGAGACTCAGGGAACCGGAGATAATGCAACGACACACTGCTTAAGCGTGGCACTCACAACCACGGATAAACTAGAGTCATGCCAGTTTGGTACAACCAGCGTGGCGTTGCCTGATAGTTCGGGTAACAAAACAGCCGTAAAGGTCTCCGGCACACTCGCAATAGACAACGATGATGCCGAACTAAGCATCACTCAGATCGACATCAAATAGTGTGTTGATCGCTATCTTTAATAAAAACAACTATTTAGAGCCTGTACTTTAGGGACAGGCTCTGACGTTATTGTCTGGCATGTCTGAGATTAGATGCATCAGCAAACGTGTAATACCAATTTGCTTAATTAAGTGTTCTATTTTGAGGCGAGAAAATGGGGTCGATAACAAGGCAAAAATTTTGCTATTTAGTTGTTCTAAATGAGAAATTTTTAACGCCGTTAGCGTCATATTTGCTCCTTCAAATAGAACAGGTATTAAGTGAAATTGGTATAACTATGAGTAACGTTATCGCTAAACTTCTTATGCCTTATCGCAGGTTTGTAATTGAGCAAATTGGTATCAGAAATGAAATCAGTTGAGGCCCAGTTATATTCAAAGGCGCATCAAGTATCAATATGAACTGTGGAGTGCTATACAACACACAAGGGGCCTGACGAGCTCAGGGTTAGCTGGTTTCTTCGGTGACTTTGTTGGTTTTTCTGTTTTTACCTAACACATAGATAAGCGGCACAAAGCATAAGAATACCGTGGCGTAATTGACCAAAGGCAATATGGTCTTGTAAAGATATCCGGAGTAACTCAGGTCCATGAGTTGTCTGTCTACCAACCTGAACAACTGTAAGATAGGTGCTGGAATAACAATAAGTTGGCAAGCTATGCTTTGCCACATGTACATTCTGTCTTTCAGTGCCCAGTAAGCCACGATTGCAATAAAGACAATGTCATTCAAAGCCCAAAAGATATATCGATAAATTTTTTCATCATCGATACTGCGGATTGGCTCAGAGGTGAAATAACCTATGACATAAAAGACCCAGCACAACAGCGCATAGCGAAGCGCATATTCATCTTTCAGAATGTAGAAGATAACAACGGCCAGACTCACCAACGCAGTTTGGGTATCAATGATATTATGCAGTATCGCATTAACACCTAAACTGTTTATAAATGAGTCTGACATAATTTTACACTGTTAGCTTGTTAACTACTTCGGCTTTTCATCTTCATCAGCCCCACCACCGTTACCTCCTGGCATATAAACGAATTTATCTTGCAACATTACGCTCTCCTTTTTAAATGAACTGATTAGATCGTCGGTTAGACTAGCCCAAGAATCGGTACCACGCAATACCTCTAGTTATTTTCTCGCACATTTATAGGGTCTGATTCTTTGGCTTTACCTTGCATAATCGATATTTCTACACGACGGTTACGTCGCCTGTCTACGTCTGTTTCATTTGGCACGAGAGGCCGGGTGTCGGCATGCCCAACTACCACCATGCGGTTTTTATCAAACCCAGGAACTGTTTGCATTTCAGTTGCTACCGCAACAGCTCTCGTCGCGGAAAGATCCCAGTTATTGCTGTAGAGTTCATTGGAAAACTGAAAGTCGTCCGTATGCCCGGACACGGTTATTTCGCCAGGAACATCTTTCAACAATTGGGCAATATCCTGGATCACAGGTTTAAATTTTGGTTGCAAGAATGCACTACCCGATGGGAACGAGCCGTTCTCCTGAATACGTATGATGATCTGTTGACCAAGTGATTCCAGTTCAATTGCACCATCCATGATTTGCTTTTCGAGTTGCTGCGCAATTTTTTTCACCAATTCATTTACTTGCTCTTGCTCCGCGGCGGCAATTGCCTGAGTCATGGACTGCTCTTGGGCTGTACTGGAAGATTCACCACCACGCTTGTTACCCCTTTGTTCTTGTCGGCCGCCCGCTGAACTTTCGTCACCCGCTTGAAATTCTAGCATTTGCTGGGTCATTTCAACGGTTTGCTGCTGAATCGTTTCAATGGGGGTGGGCTCCGGTTTACCTGGTGTGAACTCCATCGCAATCACACTGGTGCCCTTGGGGATGTCTTTTACTTCAATCTTGTTTTGCACACCAAATGCAAATTTCATCGAGCCTGCTATTTGCTTAAATTTCAGCACATCCATTTCTGAAAACGCCAGCAGTAGTACGAAAAAGCACATCAATAGTGACATAAGATCGGCAAAGGTCCCCATCCAGGCAGGTAAGCCCGGGGGGGGACATTTGCATTCGTTCTCGTCTGACATAACTACTCCTCGGCCTCGCCACCTCGTTTAGATTCAGGCAGATAGTTTTTCAGAATACCTTCTATCACTTTCGGGTTTTGGCCGTCCTGTATGCCCAAAATAGCATCCAGAATCAATCGCTGATTACGCTCTTCCTCGTCTTTACGCAGTTCCAGTTTTACCTGAATAGGAATGGCGACTACGTTCGCCAGAAACGCACCGTATAAAGTGGTCAATAGTGCAACGGCCATAGCAGGCCCGATTGCCTTAGGATCATCCATGTTCGATAACATCGCTACCAGACCAATCAGGGTCCCAATCATACCCATTGCAGGGGCGATATCCGCCAGGGACTTAAACAACCCGGCACCCATCTCGTGACGAGTAGAGGTCAGTGCAATGTCTTTTTGTAACGTCGCCCTGACAACATCGGCATCATGGCCATCCACCAGCATATCAACGCCCTTACGCATAAATGAATTGGGGATCTCCGCTTCTTCTAACGCCAGAAATCCACCTTTACGCGCTGAATCAGCAAGCTCAACTGCTTTTTCAATTAACTCTTCAGGTGTTTCAAGCTTGAACATAAAGGCCTTACCGGCCACCTTACCTATGCCAAAAAACTGGCTCATGGTAAAGTTGGAAAGCACGATAAATATCGAGCCACCAAACACAATAACCACTGATGGAGTGTTGTAAAACATGGCAATCTGGCCATCACTACTAAGTACCATGGACATCACAATCAAGCCTATGGCCCCTAAGATCCCAATCACGGTTGCTAAATCCACACACCCTCCAAAGGAAATTACCCGTTATCTATCACGCAGTTATTATTATCGACAGAGTTATCGGCCAGTTTTGCAATAACTTAACTCAATTATATTAAATTGCCTTGAAAATGCGAATTCATAAGCCATTGGCAATTCCCGCAGACTATATAACGCAAAAAGTCCGAGAGATCTTTGACCTCAATCTGTAATACTCATAAAATTAGGCGTTTTTTAATTTAGCTCAAAGTGAAGATTGCACATGGCGACAAAAAAACCGGAAAACATGAGCTTTGAAGAAGCTGTTGGCGAGCTTGAAGGCATAGTACAGGACATGGAACGCGGCGAACTGACCCTCGAACAGTCACTCAAGCAGTTTGAGCGGGGCATCAAGTTGGCCAATGCTTCCTCACACAAGCTGCAGCAGGCAGAACAGAAAGTCGCGATCTTGCTGGGCAATGATGAACAAAGCCCACTGAACGAGTTTACAGACGAGCTGGAACAATAAACGGTGGATTTACAAGCACAACTTGCCCAAGCCAGAGCCCAGGTAGACAAAACCGTGGCCAGCTACTTTGCACAGGAATTGGACAGTGACGGCACAGCCATTGCAGCAGCACGCTACAGTATTAGTAATGGTGGCAAGCGATTGCGCCCGTTTCTTGTTTACACGACAGGTCAGATTTTTGGGGCTGCACCTCATGATCTAGATGTTGCAGCCGCTGCGGTTGAATGTATTCACAGCTACTCACTGGTCCACGACGATTTACCTGCAATGGACGATGATGACTTACGTCGCGGCAAACCGACCTGCCATATCGCCTTTGATGAAGCGCAGGCTATTTTGGCGGGTGATGCATTGCAGACGCTGGCATTTGAGTTGTTATCCGGACACGCATTCTCAGCACCGGCAAAGAACCAGATTACCATGATCAATACACTTGCGAAGGCTTCTGGCTTACAAGGCATGGTGGGAGGTCAGGCACTGGATTTAGCCGCAACAGACAAACCTGTCAGTCTGGATGAACTTGAGCGTATCCACCGCTTAAAAACGGGAGCGCTGCTCACTTGTGCCATTGAGCTCGGCGCGCTGTGTGCACCCGATGTGTCGCCGCACACTCTTGCCCGATTACGTGAATATGGCAAAAATATTGGCCTGGCATTTCAGGTTCAGGACGACATTCTGGATATAGAAGGCAATACAGAGGTGCTAGGCAAACCGCAGGGTTCTGATCTGGAACACAATAAATCTACGTATCCTGCACTACTGGGTTTGTCAGGCGCAAAGCAAAAAGCACAAGCACTGGTTGATGAAGCAAAGCGGGCATTACAAGATATTGATGCGGACACACAAGCTCTGGCTTTGCTGGCAGATTATATCATCGCCAGAGATCACTAAAGGTCGGAGACAAGCTAGCAATCGACTGATAAGTCGCTAAATTAATAACTAGTTAAGTTATACTGTGGTGCATTGCAGCATGTAGCTTGAAGACTAAGGCCATAGGTGGCCTGCCAGTATGACTGAGCACCAGAAACAGATTTTATAAATTTAATGGCAGACAATGATGACAGTTTAGTCAGCAAACTCTGCCCAGGATAACATAATCAATATGAGTCTTGATAACAGCAAGTATCCCCTTATGGCATTGATAGAGCAGCCCGATCAGCTGCGCACTTTGCCGCAACACAAACTGACCGAGTTCAGTAATGAACTGCGCGACTACCTGTTAAACTCGGTCTCGCAAAGTAGTGGTCACCTTGCCTCAGGTCTAGGTACTGTAGAGCTTACTGTGGCGCTGCATTATGTCTACAATACTCCCGAAGACCGTTTAGTATGGGACGTTGGCCATCAGGCTTACCCGCATAAAATACTCACGGGTCGCCGTGACAAGATGCATACCATTCGTCAAAAAGACGGTCTGCACCCTTTCCCGTTTCGTGAAGAGAGCGAATACGACACATTCAGTGTTGGTCACTCCAGTACCTCTATTTCGGCAGCACTGGCCATGGCCATTGCCGCAGAAAAAGAGCAGCAAGGCCGTAAAGTCGTTGCAGTGATTGGCGATGGTGCCATGACCGCAGGTATGGCTTTTGAAGCGATGAACCACGCCGGTGATGTGAAATCAGACATGCTAGTGATCCTCAACGACAACGAGATGTCGATTTCTGAAAACGTGGGGGCATTAAATAATCACTTCGCACGTATTTTGTCAGGCAGTTTCTACACCAATATCCGCGAAGGCGGTAAAAAACTACTCTCAGGTGTGCCGCCTGTTAAAGAGCTGGCCAGCAAGGTTGAAGAACACCTCAAGGGCATGGTGATACCGGGTACCTTTTTCGAAGAATTGGGCTTTAACTACATCGGCCCCATCGATGGCCACGACGTGAATATGCTGGTTGATACGCTCAGAAACATGCGTAACCTCAAAGGCCCTCAGCTGCTGCACGTAAAAACCCAAAAGGGGAAAGGCTATCAGCCTGCGGAAGCCGACCCGATTGGCTATCATGCAGTGCCTAAGTTTGACCCAAGCATTCACAGCAAACCTAAGTCAAAACCAGGTGCACCAACCTTCTCGAAAGTCTTTGGCGACTGGCTATGTGATATGGCAGAGCAAGACAGCAAGCTGATGGCTATTACCCCGGCTATGCGTGAAGGCTCTGGCATGGTACGTTTTTCAAAAGAGCACCCGAACCAGTACTTTGATGTCGCGATTGCTGAGCAACATGCCGTAACCTTAGGTGCCGGGTTTGCCTGTGAAGGCTTAAACCCAGTGGTGGCTATCTACTCCAGCTTTTTGCAGCGGGGTTACGATCAGCTGATCCACGATGTCGCATTGCAAAACCTGCCGGTACTGTTTGCCATAGACCGCGCCGGGATTGTGGGTGCTGATGGCGAGACGCACCAGGGCGCTTACGATTTGAGCTTTATGCGCTGTATTCCCAATATGGTGATTATGGCCCCGAGCGACCTGAATGAATGCCGCCAGATGCTTTACACCGGTCACCGTCTGCAGCAACCAGCCGCGGTACGCTACCCAAGAGGCTCAGCTGGTGACGCAGAGATTGAAGCACAGATGACTGAGCTGGAAGTGGGCAAAGCGAACTTGCTACGTACAGGCCAGAAGATCGCCATTCTTAACTTCGGTACCTTGTTGCACAACGCAAAACCAGTCGCAGATGCACTGGATGCAACTTTAGTTGATATGCGCTTTGTGAAGCCACTTGATAGCGACATGGTAACTAAGCTGGCAGCTGAGCATGACCTGCTGGTGACATTGGAAGACAATGCCATTGCAGGCGGTGCAGGCAGTGCGGTCAGCGAGCATCTGGCCGCTGCGCAGATCCTCAAACCCATTTTGCACCTCGGTATTCCGGATGAATTCATCAAGCATGGTACTCAGGATGAGATGCACACTGAAATGGGCCTGGATGCCAATGGGATCCAGCAGCGGATTGAAGCTGTTTTATAACGCTGTCAGCTCTGCTAATAAAAAAGCCACAGCCCTTGCTGTGGCTTTTTGTAATTAGAATTCACCTATTTAATTTGCGTCATATCAAAATAACACGCTTTTAAGCTGGAAATCCGATGCTGACTGTCAGACAATCCCTCGGTGATTAAACGGAATTAGCTTGAACACAGCGTACAAGTCTTCATGGAACCAAGTCCACTCGAGTTCCCAAATTGTCGAGTGAGCAATGCCCGCCTGCGCCCCTCTTCTGCCATTTGGGAAAGTGGTTCTTTGCTGCCTGACCACACTATATCGGCAGCACAATAGGAGTCCCCTATGTCATTAACACAACTCAAAAATGCTGCTCAGCTGGCGCTCAATTGTATGGATTTAACCAGCCTGACCGGCACAGAAAGCGACGAGGATATTATTCGGCTCTGTCAGCAGGCCAGTTCAGAGCTTGGTTCCGTGGCTGCCATCTGTGTTTATCCGCAGTTTATTCCGCTGGCCAGACAGCATCTGGATCCAAGTATCAAGATTGCCACTGTCAGTAACTTTCCGCACGGCAATAAGGACATTAATGCAGCAGTTGAACAAACTCGTGCAGCTATTGCACTCGGCGCCGATGAAGTCGATGTGGTTTTTCCCTATAAATCACTCATGGCAGGTGATCCTGACGTTGGGTACCAGCTGGTTCAGCAGTGTAAACAGGCATGTCCTGAGCAAGTAGCGCTTAAAGTGATTATTGAGTCCGGTGAGCTGGTTACACCTGCGCTTATTGCCCGGGCATCGCAAATTGCAATAGACGCTGGTGCCGACTTTATTAAAACCAGTACTGGTAAAGTGGCTGTAAACGCCACGCTCGAAGCAGCCGAAGTTATGCTCACTGCAATTAAACACAGTGGTAAAGAGGTCGGGTTTAAAGCGGCCGGTGGTGTGCGCACCGTTGCCGATGCCAACGACTATCTGACACAAGCCAGACTTATCATGGGACCTGACTGGATTAACAAGCAGCACTTTCGATTTGGTGCATCTGCCCTGCTCAGCGATGTGCTTGCCGCTTTGAATGGCTCGGATGTTACGCCAAAAGGAGAATACTAATGGCCCATCACAACCACCACACCACCGTGCACATCAATGCAGCTGCTGATGCGTTTGCAGATACCGTGCTGCTTCCCGGTGACCCATTGCGGGCAAAATTTATTGCCGAGCACTTTTTGACAGACGTCAAAGTCGTTAATACAGTGCGCAACATGCTAGGTTACACCGGATACTACCAAGATCACAGAATATCTGTGATGGGCACGGGCATGGGGATCCCCAGCTGTTCTATCTATGCCAAAGAGCTTATCACTGAATACGGCGTCCAAAACCTGATCCGAGTTGGCAGTTGTGGCGCAGTCTCTGAGCAGGTGCAGCTCAGGGATATTATTGTCGCCATGGGAGCCTGCACTGACTCCAAAGTAAATCGCCTGCGCTTTAAAGATCATGACTTTGCAGCCATCGCCGATTTCAACCTGCTCAATGCCT
Organism: Pseudoalteromonas sp. XMcav2-N; assembly: GCF_024124545.1. Taxonomy (GTDB): domain Bacteria; phylum Pseudomonadota; class Gammaproteobacteria; order Enterobacterales; family Alteromonadaceae; genus Pseudoalteromonas. The sequence continues at coordinate 290,780 of NZ_JAMXSF010000004.1, read as the reverse complement.
GTGTGAAATCAGCCAGCGAGCTTGCACTAGAAGTACAAGTTGGCAATGTTTTTTCATCTGACCTGTTTTATACTCCTCAGCCAGACATGTTTGACCTGATGGATACCATGGGGATCCTGGGTGTAGAAATGGAAGCCGCCGGGCTATATGGTGTGGCAGCACAATATGGTGCCAGGGCACTGACGATACTCACCGTCGCGGACCATATCACTCAAGATATCCATCTGAGCAGCGATGCCAGACAATCTTCTTTTGAGGAGATGATCCAGCTGGCGCTACTGACAGCCCAGTCAGTGTAACCAGCACTGAGCTTGTGCGTGGCACTGCGCACAAGCTACAACAGGTCAGATAATTTCCATTATCACAACAAGTTACTCAGGACTATGACCAAAACCCGACAGCTTATTTATGCGGTTGTACTCAACCGGGGATTTTTACTGTTTCCTCTTGTATTGATCAGCCTGCTGGTTGGTAGCATCACCGCAGAAGACATTCGGTATTTGCTGGGCCATATGGACCAGCATGGCTATCAAAAAGTCATTGATAATGAATCAACCATCACCATTTTACTGATCGGGTTTGGCGCTATCATGGATGGGCGGAAAATCTTCTCCAAACGTATGCTGGAAAGTAAAAACGATCCCTCTCTTGAACAGCATAGTGCACTCAATGCCACTTCTGAATACTATGGCTTTATGCTCATTGTGATTGGGATAGCAATTGAGATTGTCGATCAGCTCACACGTTATCTGCGCACCTTCAATATCGATATTATGGCGTTTGAAGCGATATTCAGTCTGTTCTTTAATGTGGTGGCGCTTATCGTTATGCTCAAAGCAGCCTACAGAATTGCCGCCATTGATATAGAAAAACACCAGCTTTAGGTGAGTACATCGACACCCTATACGCTTAAAACACCTCATGCTAAGCCAGGCCCATTTCCTACTGATACCGCTCACAGAGCAGGTTATGACGGGTAATGAGCCTGCACGACTTGTACGACTAAAATAATTCGCAAAAAGCAGATACGCACCTGCCACACAGCTCGTTCAGGCATGGATTTACGTTAGGGTCAGGTCCAATACTTTGGTTGTAATACAACGTAATATACTTATGGCTTAAACTAGGGTATGGTTTTATATGACTATAAAGTTTTTAACAACAATAAGTTAAGGAGTGAGTGTTATGGCTGTCGACGCATTTATCGGCGAATTAATGCCCTTTTCAGGGGTATTCGCAGTTCGCAACCACGCAGAGTGCAGAGGACAATTACTTTCAATTGCGCAATTTCAGGCGATGTTCTCTATATTAGGCACCTACTATGGCGGTGATGGCCGAACATCATTTGGCTTACCCGACCTGCGCGGACGAAGCCCCATCAGTTATGGCAGCGGACCCGGTTTAAGTAACTATATACCGGGGATGATGGCTGGTAATGAAACAATCCAACTGACTCACAGCCAACTGCCTGCACACACCCATTTGGCATCAGCTCAGGTGGCTGTAGAGAGTACAGCAACGGCTGCAATGTCTGTTGCAGCCAATGGTGCCAACGCAACAATACCCACATCAGAAAGTTATATCGGTTCTCCTGGCAGTGCCAGCTTCTTTAGCCCTACTCCCTTTGCGCAACCGCAACTGGAAGAGATTAAAGGGCCTAGTGTAGCGGTAAGCTCTACAGCACAAGCAGCCGTTCAAGTTGAAAGTGCCGGTTCCAGTACTGCAGTAGATATCCGCAGTCCGGTGCAAGCTATCAGCTGGCAGGTATGCCTTTTCGGTACCTACCCGTCACGCGCCGATTAACCCTGCCATGTCAGGAGGCCAGGCCTCCTGACATCCGTTCCTATTTATATTCCAGTTATGGTACATTGCTCAGGTTAGACTGAGTGTGGCAACCAGCAACATTCATTGATACCTCATGAGGTGCACGATGGTCGTGCATGGCACCTTCTTATTTTACAACGCTGGTACCGCATCGCGGATGTATTACCTACCACAAAACGGCCCTTATTTGTCTGTTGTTTTGGTTTTGGTTTTGGAATACAAATTGCTTATCACCTCTTAAAAGTGAAAACACATTCGACTTCAGGCCAGGCATGGATTAAATACCTGGCCCCTTTGTATTAAAGCGCTTAGGATAACAATCAGGTTCCGCGGTGAACAAACTCCCCTGAAGCCACTAAGTAACAGTTAGTTACGCGGACACTCGTACCATCGAGAAAATGAGGAACAGCATGTCTGAAATTACTACGAAATTCAAAACCGTCTATCAGGAAAACAACTTATCAGAAAAGGACTATTACTTATATGGTTCAGGTGGAGGCGGTTTAGATATCCTTCATTACATAGAAACACATGGCCTCAGAGCCCCTCTCGCGGTCTTAGACCGGGAAGCTAAGCAAGTACCATTCAAAGTCATCAATGCGTATGAGATGCAGTCTGTGGACCACCCTGTCGTTGTATCGTCTATTTCTTTTTACGGTGATATCAAACACGCGCTAGTGAAATACAACAAACAATTTAAGTCTAAACTAATCCCGTTAACGCCATACAGCGACAATGTGACAAACAGGCTTCATATCTCTGAAGCAGCCTGGGCTGAATATCAGACGCTGGCAGAAACTGGATACCGACAGAAACACGCCTGGGTTGGTTCTCAGTTTTATCAGCAAGGTTTTTATATTGGAAAATCCGATGTAATGATGGCTGACAAACTGCGCGCTCTGTGCAATACGCTACCTGAATGTGCTCCAACAGCTGGTTCAAACCGACAAGATTTTGACTATTTTCCTACTCATAAGGGCACACAACATAGCCATTTGCAGTGGCTCGAACTATCCCCAGTGGCTTATCAGCTGATCCAAAAGTTTGTAATACAACACTATGATGAAGTTGCAGAGCAACTCGGCAGCCACTGGAAGATCGTTAACAGTGAAATTTTAAAGTCGACCAACGCAAGTCATACCGATAAAAATGCCAATCAGCCACAACAGCAAAAAGGTCCAAACGCAGTAAACAAGCTCGTACTTTTTATAAGCCCTCCCTCAGATGCTGTACAATGGGACGACGACAATCAGACAAAGATATCAGGCCCGGCTGGCACATTTTTTCTGGCGCAAAATTGTCGCTTACAATATAAAAGTGCCACTACTGAGCAACAAAACAAATTTATCTGCGAACTGACCATTGCCACCAGCCAGTATAAAGATACTCAAGTACGCAGCGTCGGCCAAACATCGGTATTTCCATACAAGCCATGGCAAAGATGTGGTGCATATAAAATAAACTTAGGTGGTGGAGCCAATTTTAATGGAGAAAACTGGATCTGCTATGACGAGTGTGATGGCGCAAACGTTGAACCAATTAGCTTTACACCCAAGACCGTTCTGCCTAATCCAGATGGCACCTGTAGCTTAGTTTATTCATCCCACTTTTTTGAACACATTAATCACGAAACACTCGCCAACCTGCTCGCTGAGAGCTGGCGTATTTTGCAACAAAACGGTGATCTACTGATCAAAATTCCTGATTTTGACGCAGCACGTACAGCAGGGCTAGAGGGTGATATGAGCTATTTCGAACAGTTCTCACAGTCAAAAGAGAAACTAAAAAGCTGGTACTCATATAATGTCGACCCGCGGTGCACACTCACCCATGCGGCCAATGTAATCACCAGTTTCTGGGATGCCGATTACGGACATTTATATAAAGATCAGGGTGCCGACCGCGCAGGTTATTGTGGCCCAGCCAAGCTTTCAAGCTCAGAGTATGCAGAGATTTTTAAAATAGAGTCCATTAACGAAATTTCGAAAATACTGACGGAAAAAATACGCAATACAGAAAGCAATTTTCAGTTTAATCACCAAAATGCGTGGACTAAAGATGAGTTTATTGCCTTAGTATGCGAATTTGGCTTTGAATTAGTATCGACGGACTACGATCTGATCGACTATGCCTTCCCTGATGTACCCGATTTCTCAGCACATAAATCTTTCAGTAACTATTACTATTTTAAAAAAATCACCAGTTAAACTACTGCTATGTAACATCCATAGAACAATTAACTATACCCGGTATATATACGGGGATAGTTAGTTGTTCCGGAGTCTGGCTCTAGCGGACCATTCTGACTTTGCAGCGTCTACTTTACCCGCTTACTTCACCGGCACACTATCCCCATGATGAATCAATTCATAACATACAAATTTGGTGCATATTATTATTTATTTCATCGCAATCTGAGTTACAAATTACCCATTGCAGGAAATAGCAATAGGCGCCCGGCAATCCGTCTTTTAAGTGATGCGATAAGTGCATCATGCGGTACCGGCTTTACCTTCAAAAAATAAACAAAGGAATAAACAGCATGGATTTCTTTTCCCGTTATATTACCGGTGATGACCTTAGGAAGTTAAGAAAGAACAAAGGGGTAACAACGCAGGCGATGGCAACTCAACTGGGGGTTTGCCGTAAGACTTATGAAAACTGGGAGCGAGATGTGGGCCAGCCAAAGCTCAATCAATTTTTTGCCATGGTGACTTTTTGCTCTGTTGATGTCTCTGACTTTTTGACCAAGATACGCCAGCATGGTCAAGCTTAATTAAAGTCCCTCAGAGCATAATGCTCTGAGGGAAGTTCTTAGCCGTATCTAAGCTTGCGCAAGCGGCTGCGGCAGTTCTGTTACCCAGCGCATTTCTCTCATCCAATTCGTCATCGCAGGAAACCCCTTTTCAGGGCAGGTCATGTCCCATGCTGTAAGCAGTGGATCACCAAACACACCACCGTTTTGGAATGTCTCCTTCAGCGCCTGATTCATGCCCTGATAACTATTTTCAGGGAACACCAGATCGATTGACAAGCCTAGATGCCAAATCGCAGCAACAGACCAGGCGGTTGCCGCCATTTCTTCGCCTTCCATCGCTTGTTTTTCGCGCCCGTTTTTGAGCCCGTTTTTGTAGACATCTTTGTGAAGCTGTGACCTGAATATCGGCTCACACACCGCTATGTGGCCTGCTTCATGTAATATATCTCCCGGACAAACCAACTTATCTACATCTATATGAAGTACGCCATGTACAATTTGTAATCCCGGCAGAAACATTGCTCCCTCAACAGGGCAAAGCGCATGGGGCAAATTAATGTCACTCAGAAAGTTACATATGATTCGAGTATCTTGATCCATTATCGGCTCCTTGCACTGGGTAAGCGTTCACCCAGTTTAGTCTTATGTCATTATGTGCGAGTGTAACGTTAGTAAAACACAATAGGTATTACACAAGATTACCTCAATAGCGCCCATTGTACCGTAGGATGAGGTCACATTTTCAAATAGAAATCACGACACAGATCAATAAACGCCTCGCTATACTCACCCATTTTATTTCTCACACACAGACTTTGCTGCTCCTGCGTGGTTTTGTCACGATGAAATTCCAGCATTAGCCTGCTAACAGGCTTGTCGGGCGTCATGGACACATCACAGCGAAGCGCAAGATGCAAACCGTGCTGCTGTGCCAGCGCAATAAATTCATGCCCTTCGTGAGCTGGCAAAATCACCGCCAGCCGACCTTTTGAGTGACTGCGACGCATAAATGCGTCTATCAGATGCACAAAACTCAGGCTGTCGGTATGGCGCGCAGTGTTACGAGCGGCATCTGGCCCTTTTAAACTGTGATTAAAGTACGGCGGATTGCTGATCACCAAATCATAAGGCTGGCCCGAGACGAATGTCTGAATGGGTGTCTGGTGTACTGCAATACCCTGCCAAGGGCTGGCATTGATATTATCAACAGCATCCAGACAGGCCTGCGCATCAATTTCAACCGCATCAATAGCAAGCGATGGGGCGCGCTGTTTGCACATCAAACTCAGTAACCCCGTACCCGCGCCAATGTCGAGCATGCGCTGCGCGCCCGTCACACAAACCCAGGCGCCGAATAGCACCCCATCGGTCGACACCTTCATTGCGCTGCGTGATTGTGCCACCGTAAATTGCTTAAATGCAAAGCCAGCCATTTTGCTCCTTTGAGAAACCCGGATTGCCAAGTATAATTCCGCTATTGTCCTTTATTTGTGATGCACTATGCAATTTACTGAATTCGATCTCGACGGCACACTACTGACTGCCATAAAAAAAATGGGCTTTGAGCAAGCCACCAGCATTCAACAGCTGGCCATTCCGGAGGCCCTGATGGGCCGCGATATCCTTGCTTCCGCACCAACGGGCACAGGTAAAACAGCCGCGTTCCTGATCCCGGCAATTCAGTATTTGATGGATTTTCCGCGTCGCGACCCAGGGTTTGCCCGTGTGCTGATCATGACGCCAACCCGAGAGCTGGCCTATCAGGTGTTTGAGCAATGCGAAGCGCTGGCTGCAGGCACACACCTGAAAATCGGGGTGGTGACAGGGGGAATTAACTACGGCAGTCACAAAGAGATCTTCGAAAAGAACAACGATATTCTGATAGCCACACCGGGGCGTTTGATGGAATACCTTGAAACCGAGAACTTCCATGCCGATAACGTTGAGCTGTTGATCCTCGATGAAGCCGACCGCATGCTGGACCTGGGCTTTAAAAAAGAAATGCTCAAGATCTGCAACGAAGCCAAAAACCGCCGTCAGTGTTTCCTGTTTTCAGCGACCCTGGAAGGCGACAGTGTTGAGCTGTTTGCCGAGCGTATCTTAAAAGATCCGGCGCTGCTTGAGGCGGAGTCATCGCGTAAAGAAAAAGGCAAAATTCATCAGTGGATCCATCTGGCCGATGATTACGAGCATAAACTGGCGATGCTGGCCAACCTGCTGCAAAGTGAAGACGTCACTAAAGCCATTGTGTTTGTCAAAACCCGCGAACGCCTCGAAAAACTGGTTGGCGAGCTATACACCCAGGACATCAAAACCACCTGGCTGCGTGGTGAAATGCCGCAGGACAAGCGCATGGCCGCCATGGCCAGCTTCCACAGTGGTCGCACCCGTATTCTGATCGCCACCGATGTGGCAGCGCGTGGTATCGACGTCGCGGACATCAGCCATGTCATTAACTTTGATATGCCGCGTACCGCCGACATTTATGTGCACCGTATTGGCCGAACCGGTCGTGCCGGTAAAAAAGGCACCGCCATTTCACTGGTTGAGGCCCATGATGCTGAGATCCTCGGCAAGGTTGAACGCTATACAGAGCAGAAACTAAAACGCCGCGTGATTGAAGGGCTGGAGCCAAAACACAAAGAAGCTAAGCTGCCGAAAAAGAAAAAAGATCCGGCAAAAATCAAAGCCAAGAAAAAGGCCGCCAAAGTCAAAGCGAAAAAGAAGAAGTAGCCTGACCTGAGCCATATCAGGACGCTGCCCGGCGTCCTGTACTAACTTACTCAACTTTCTAGTATCCCCCTTTATTTTTTATCCTGACGATAAAAATAACTCGCGAGCTAAGCACTGCTTTTGTCGTTATAGTCGCCCAAAATAAGCCTGATTAAGTGAACTATTCCGACAGTGAAAATTTGTTTTATTATGTACCCGTGGGAGCGGGTTGACGCCGAGAACGACAGTACCCTGCGCCTGATCCACGAAGCGGTATCGCGCAATCACATAGTGGCCATTACCACAGTCAACGCCCTGACCATCCGCGACAGCGTTGCCAGCGCGTTTTGCGACGTATTCGTCAAGCAGGACAAAGTCTCCGATAACTTCGTCAGTTTTTACAACAAAGCCCAGTTTAAGCGCACTCAGTTACCACTGGCCGGTTTTGATGTGATTTTTATGCGCGCCAATCCGCCGCTCGATACCCTGGCCATGAACTTTCTTGATTCTGTGCGCGACGATACCTTTATCGTGAACGACATCGACGGGCTGCGTATTGCCAACAATAAGCTGTACACCGCGTCCTTTCAGGGCACCGCCAGTGAGTTTATTCCAGCCACCCATGTGTCAAAAAACAAAGAGTACCTGGAGCGGATCTTCGCCGAATCCAGCTGCGACAAAATGATCCTCAAGCCGCTCGATGGCTACGGTGGCCGCGGGGTCATTGTGCTGGAGAAAAGCGCCAAGCAAAGTTTCAGCTCCCTGCTGGAGTTTTATATTGGTGGCGATGAGTCTGGCAAAGGCAGTAATTATGTGATCTTACAGGAATATGTGCCCGGCGCTGCAGAGGGCGATGTGCGGATCCTGATGCTCAATGGCGAGCCCATCGGGGCGATGAAACGCATTCCGGCCAGTAATGAAGTGCGTGCCAATGTGCATGCCGGTGGCAAAGTGGTTAAGCACAAACTGACAGCGCAGGAGCAGGCACTGTGCAAGCACATAGGCCCTAAACTGGTACGCGATGGACTGTACTTTGTGGGCATTGATGTGATTGGCGGCAAGCTGATTGAAGTCAATGTACTCAGTCCGGGCGGGATCTCGCGGATTAACCGCCTGAATCGCACCCGCTTGCAGGTACAAGTGATCGACTTTGTTGAAAGTGTAGTGCATGCCAAAGAGCTGGTAAACCATCGTAAAAATGCATTTCGTCAGGTAATTGAAGATGCCCATGCAGTCTGAACAAGCGCTGGTCGCGCCCTTGCCGCCCTGCAACCCTTTGAAGGGGAAGTGGCCGGCGGTGCCGTGTATTTACACATCCGCGAATATGTGCCTTATGTGGCGACAGCCGTCCATGCCGGGAGCCGCTTGCGGACCTCCTTGCACGGCAATATGGCGCTGAGCGAACAGGCCCGTTTTGAAGAGGAAAATCCCCACACCGGCGAGCTGATTGATGCCATGCCGATTGTGTTGATAGCCCGTTATTCCCGTTAAGAGTACGACCTCAACCGTGCCCCGCAACAGGCCATTTATACCCAGGCCTGGGGCAAAGAAGTCTGGCAACAGCAGCCCGATGGCCCCGAGCGTGATCTCAGTCTGTCTAAACATGCGGCCTACTATCAGGTGATCAAGCTGGTACTGGATACACTGGAGAAAAAATTCGGTGCCTGTCTGGTGTTCGACATCCACAGCTACAACTGGCAGGTTCGCCAGTACGACTTTGCGCCCGACTTTAACCTCGGCACTGCCCAGCTCGATGCACTGCGCTGGCGTCCGGTGTTTAATACCCTCAGGCAACAGCTGTGTCGTAAAAAGTTTCAGGGCGCGCCGCTGAGCTTTGCCGAAAACAATGTGTTTCAGGGTGACGGCTACCAGGCCACGTTTGTAACCAAAACATACAAACACACCCTGATCCTGCCGCTGGAAGTGCGTAAGTTCTTCATGGATGAGCTGACCGGGGAGCTCTACCCGCTGGTGTTCGAAAAGCTCAAGCGCAATTTGCATATTGCCCTGACCCAGACCGCGCGGTTTTTTATTAAACGCTATTGCTCCAAAGGCATGGTGCAGTTTAACCATGTTCAGCAACATATAGATCCGGCCATTAAGGCGGTCGATCTGGCGCTGTATAAACTGGCCCGTAACCTGGATACCCTGCATTATGTCAACCCGACGAACATTGCTCAGGAAAAGCGCCGCTTCTTTAACAAAAGCCATTACCGGCCCCAGTTTAAGTATCGTCCGCTGCGCATGGATCCCTATGAATTTAAAGAGCAGCTCTATCGCTTGCCCGTGGCGGACATCGGCGATCCGCTGATCAAAGACATTTATCGCAAGTTGATTGATAACTTTGCCACTAAAATTGATGTGATCACTCAGGTCGGCAAAGAGCAGTTCTTGTATAACTCGCTGCGTTACTATGGTGAACCGAGTGTCGATGACATCGCCAACGCGCGCTTTATCATTCATGCCACGGAGCCACAGCCGGCGGCCCCAAAAACCATTAATGCCGAACAGGCACTGGGCCGCTTTGAGCAGGCCATTGCACAAATGCAGCTGCCCTGTAAGGTGAGCCTGTCGACTAAGCTGGTGGCCAAGGCCATGGTGGATAACGGCAAGAAAACCCTGCGGGTCAACAGCACGGCGATGTTCTCAGAACTGGATGTGCGAGCGCTGATTGAGCATGAAATTGGTGTGCACCTGCTCACCACGCTCAATGCTGAGCAACAGCCGCTACATCTTCTGCGCCTGGGGCTGCCGGGCAATACCTATACCCAGGAAGGGCTGGCGATTTTCCGTGAGTTCCAGTCAGAGAATATCAATCTCATGCGCCTGAAAACCCTGGCGTTGCGGGTGCTGGCCGTGGATAAAATGGTCAAAGGTGAGCAGTTTTATCAGGTGTATGAGTTTTTACGAGATACCAGTTATCTGGGCAAAACCGGGCTGGCACAGCTGGATGCCATTGACATGCTGGTTGAACGTCAGTTACTGGATAAACCGGCCTACCTGCCGGATTATAGCCGCGATCCAGCTCAACCGGATGCTATTCTCAGCTATCTGATTAGCTGTATAAAATAAGCCAACGGCTTTTATCTTGTCAGACACGGGGTTACACTGCATACAGTACTCACTGATGCAGGAACCCCGATGCTCACAGCACAACAAGTCACCGCTCTGGAAGTGTATCTGGCCCATTTACGCCTGAAAGTTGACCCCGCACTGGCACAAAAGTATCCCACCTTTGCGGGCAAACCTTATCCACTCGGGCGCTGCAAAGAAGTTCGCAATGCTATCCAGGATCTGCTCAAAGCTGAGCTGGCAAAAGAGCCCGTTGCGGCACCTCTGCAACCGCTCAAAGCCCTGCTGGACACCGGCCTGACGCTCGAGCCGGTATGGGGCTCGCTGCGTGATGAGTATTTTCAGAATGCGCTGGTGGCCGGCCCCTGGTACCTGGATGCAGCCAATGATACCGTCAACCCCAATAAACCCCGGGTCGAGATCCGCTTACTCGCAGAATCGGGGTTTGGTGCCATTACCAGCTTTGAGCAGTTCGTTAAAATCGCTCGCAGCTACTGGGAGGTCGAAGTCTATCGTAATGAGATTTTCCCGGCACTGGCGCCGTTTTTGCCTTTGGTGTGTGTGAGCCATACCGGTGTCAGCTGGTTTGCCGCCGCCAACGACGACATGCTGCTGCTGGCACGCGACAGTGCCTTTGAGCTGGTCGAGCGGATGCTGCCCACTTTGCCAGCACCGCCACCTACACTTACTGACAAATGGCACAGCGCCGCGGCCAGTGTTGATATGCCCAGCCAGCTGTTAAAAGCGCAAACACGCAGTGCCCAGGCCATGTGTCAGCACTACCGCAGCGAGGGCAAACACCTGGATATCCTGTTTCGCGATGAAGTGGTGCTTGCCTACCTCAGCCTGCCGGTAAACGTGCAGGTGTAACACTGCCTCTGGACAGCACAAGGGTGGCTATTAAAGCGGCCAGCACCACAGGCATACTCCACAGGTTGAGCGTCTGCCAACCCACCGTGGCTTCCAAAAACCCAGCACTCAGTGAGGATGCCACTACCATGCTGAAGACCAGAAATTCATTACAGGCTTGTGCCTTGGCGCGCTCCTGCGGCGCATACGTCTGACTGACTAATTGCGTTGCACTGATGAACATAAAATTCCAGCCCACGCCAAGGGCAAATAAGGCCAGTAAAAAATGCCAGTGGCTCACGCCCAGCAGGTTAATACCAGCGCTAGCCAGATACAGCACACAACCCGACAGGATCATCACCCGTGCCCCAAAGCGCTCAATCAGCTTACCGGTGAAAAACGACGGCAGGAACATACCCAGCACATGCCATTCAATCACCAGCGCGGAGTCCGCCAGATCAAATCCATGGCGATGCATGGCCAGCGGCGTTGCGGTCATCAGAAAATTCATCACGGAATAGCTGATCATAGCCACCAGCACCGCCAGCTGAAACTGCTTCTGTGCCACGATCTCTTTCAGGGTCCGAGCGGGTGCATCAGTGGTATGTGGATCCACTTCAGCAAAGCGTACGCCCTGTAACAGCAATAAGGCAAACACATACAAGCCGCTAAGCGCAACAAATGAATTAGCATAATTAAGTGCCGGATACGCCTCATTGACCCAAACGGCCAGATTCGGTCCTAAAATCGCTGCCACCACACCACTGGCCATAATGGTCGAAATGGCCGTAGCGGGCTTGTCACTGGCCTCTATGGCCGCAAATCGATACAAGGTGGCAAAACCAATACCGATACCAATCAAAGTGGTCGCCACACAAAACAGGGCAAAATGATTCTCTCTGAGCGCCCAGACACCCAGTAAAGTGCCGCTGATACCGACCAGATTACCCAGTGAGAAGCCCAATCTGCGACCGGTTTTAGCCATGATCAACGAGGCCGGAATGGTCGCCATCAACAGTCCGGCCATTTGCATTGCTACCGGCAAAGTGGTCAGCGCCGCCGACGGGCTGAGCAACTGACCAACCAGCGCAGAGATGGTCACCAGCAGAATATTTCCCGTGGTGATCAGGCCCTGGCAGCAGGCCAGCAGCAAGACATTTTTATTCAATGAGATAATACTCCAAAAATCTGAGAAGCGGGCTTGTCGCCCGCACGCTGGTTATCACTCCCACTCAGGAGGGAGAGTTTTACGCTCAGCAGGCGCGTTCACCCTGCATTGATTCGCCTGTTCATAACAACGCTGAATGCACCGTGCCTGAAGCGGATCAGCACTGACATAGTCATCCTGGCAGCGCTGCACACAGGCACGCTCATTATGTTCACATGTAAGGACGATGCCACCTGCATGTGTGCTGAGCTGACCCTGACAGCCAGTCAACAGCCCAATGAATGTAACCAAAATCAACCCTTTAGCCACCATGGATAACTCCCGATTAGTTTTGCTCAGCGCGTAAAAACACCGGCTCACTGGCTTTTTGAGTGGCTTCTTCGCTGTAGTAATAACCCGCGACATCAAACGCTTTTAATGCCTCAGGTGACTCGACCTGATTGTCCAGAATGTAGCGCGCCATCATGCCGCGGGCTTTTTTGGCATAGAAACTAATCACCTTGAACTGACCATTTTTACAGTCTTTGAACACCGGCGAGATGATCTCAGCCTTCAGTGCCTTTTTGTCTACCGCTTTAAAGTATTCATTTGATGCCAGGTTAATCAACACCTGACTATTAGTCGCTTCCAGCGCTTCGTTGAGCTTGTCGGCAATGATACGACCCCAGAATTCATAGAGGTTTTTACCGCGCGGATTATCCAGCTTAGTGCCCATTTCAAGGCGATACGCCTGCATCAGATCAAGCGGTTTCAGTACCCCATAGAGGCCAGACAAAATACGCAAATGCTGCTGTGCATAGTCCAGTGTTGCGTCATCCATACTTGCCGCATCCAGGCCGGTGTACACATCGCCATTAAACGCCAGCACAGCCTGCTTGGCATTATCGGGAGTAAAAGGCTGCGACCAGTCGGCAAAGCGCGCCGCATTCAGACCCGCCAGCTTATCGCTGATCTTCATCAGCGTGCCTATCTGTTGCGGTGATAAGTCACGACACACGTGGATCAATTCTTCACTGTGTGTGAGCAGTTCGGGCTGGGTAAAACGCGCGGTGTGCGCCGGAGTATCATAATCGAGATTTTTTGCCGGGGAAACGAGAGTGATCATGGCCTGCCTATTGACTTAACTATTGATAAATGTCAATTTCAACACTATCCCCCGGTGAGCGCAAGCGCAATATTCTTGGGGGGTTCGACACTGCTTGCCCAGTTGCTGGCAGACCAGCCTGTTTGCAGTTCGTCACACAGATCCCCGACTGACGAAGTGCACCCGCATCCGGCATTCGGATTTTCTCGTGAAGCGACCTCGCAAATACGGACATATGACCTATTCACACAGGTCACGGTAATGCAACATAGGAAAAGTAGACTTTTTGACACGCTGCTATGAATTGGAATGAGGACAGCATGACTTCAGCATTAGATAGGCTAAAACAGCATTCATCTATCGTCGCCGACACCGGAGATATCGAGGCAATCCGTAAACACCAACCGGAAGATGCCACCACTAACCCGTCTCTGCTTCTAAAAGCAGCCGAGATGCCTGCTTATCAGGATTACCTGAAAGCAGCCTGGGATTACGCCAAAAGTCAGCATGACGACGCGGCACAACAACTGGAACTGGCTTGTGACTACTTTGCCGTACTGATTGGTAAAGAGATTGCCAATATTGTACCTGGCTATATCTCAACCGAAGTCGATGCACGCTTATCGTTTGATACCGAAGCGACCATTGCCAAAGCACAGCAGTTACTGGCGCTCTATGAGCAGCTGGGTGTCAGCAAAGACAAGATTTTAATTAAAATCGCGTCTACGTGGGAAGGCATCAAAGCCGCAGAAGCTCTGGAAAAGCAAGGCGTGAAATGTAACCTGACCTTGCTATTCAGTCAGGCGCAGGCCCGTGCATGTGCCGACGCTAACGTGTTCCTGATCTCGCCATTTGTTGGCCGTATTCTGGACTGGCACGTGGCCAATGGCCTGGAAAAGCCGACTGATCCGCTGCAAGATCCTGGCGTACAGTCTGTACGCAGTATTTACGAGTTTTACAAACGTCATGGCTACAACACGGTTGTGATGGGTGCCAGCTTCCGTAACACCGGCGAGATTATCGCACTAACAGGCTGTGACAAGCTGACTATCAGTCCGGCACTGTTAGAAGAGCTGGGTGAGTTGCCTGCCACAGAGGACTACTTACTGGATAGCGATTATGAGGTTACAGCGAAGCCTGCTCCATTAAGTGAAAGCGAATTCCGCTGGTTGCATAACCAAGATGCCATGGCCACTGAAAAGCTGGCTGAAGGTATTCGTTCATTTGCGGCAGCTCAGGAAACTCTGGAAGCGCGCTTTAAAGCCTTGTAAGCATATCGCTTCCAGCGCTCATCAACTATGCGAAAAACGCCATCTTATGTGGCGTTTTTTTATTCCCTACGATTTATTGCCCGGCTCATCGGCTCTCTACCCGCCAGCGCTTTGTTTTCCTAACTTCAGCATAACTTGAAGCAAATTTGAGCTTCATCAAACTGTCACCTGCTTTTAACCTGACGGACACATTTTTATTTTACTTTTCTCTTGTCTGTGGTATACCAGCATTACTTGAAGTGTGTTTTTCATTCAAATTGGGTAATGCGTAAACACAAATCTTTGAGGTTAGTACATCAATAGGAGAAATTCATGGATAGCCTAGACGATTTTATTTCAACACTAGAAAGTCCTGCACCAAAGAGAAGAACCTCATCTAAAGGCAAAAAAAGAAAGTGGCGTGAAATTGAAGCGCTGAAAGACAAACAACGCCTGCGTAAGGAATTGGAAGAACTGGACATATTCGCAGACAGCATCGATCTGGACGAGCTTGACTTTATTTAACGAAAAAGGCGCATTGAGCGCCTTTTTTTGTTTTTGAATCCGGCTTAGACTTGCCAGTTGATGGGCGTTTTGCCCATGTTTTGCAATAGCATATTGGTTTGCGAGAAGTGCTGACAGCCAAAAAAACCACGATGCGCTGACAACGGAGACGGGTGAGGTGCGTGCAGCACGTGATGACGTTGCTGGTCAATCGCTTTGCCTTTCTTTTGCGCATGCGCGCCCCACAGCAAGAAAATAACCCCTTCGCTGTGTTGGTTCAGCTGTGCAATGACGGCGTCGGTAAAGCGCTCCCAGCCGAGGTGTTTGTGCGAGTGTGCCTGTCCCTGTTCAACCGTCAGTACGGTATTGAGCAGCAGGACGCCCTGCTCTGCCCAGGGCAGCAAATAGCCGTGGTCAGGGATCTGAAAGCCCGCGATGTCTTGCGCCAGTTCTTTGTACATGTTGGCCAGTGATGGCGGCGCCTTGACGCCTGGCAACACAGAGAAACACAGTCCGTGAGCCTGATCAGGTCCGTGGTAAGGATCCTGACCCAGGATCACGACTTTGACCTGATCAAAAGGGGTCGCCTTGAACGCCTCAAATACCTGCTCCTGAGGTGGGTAAACAGTCACGCCCTGCGCCCGACGCTCAGCAACATAGGTTAGGGTGTCCTGAAAATACGCTTGTTGTTTTTCGTGCCCGAGCACGTCACTCCAGGTTGTCATGTTTATTTCCCAGTTGTTGTGAGTTTCTGATAGTAAGTTCGCGAAGTATCAAGTCTATCACATAATCCGCTCAGCCCTTCAAGCACCCGGCTGGTATATCGGTGCAATAAATCAGCATTCACTTCTATGTATTGCTGATGCTTGGCAGCCGGGATTTCTGGCCACTTTTGCCAGTCAATTTTTGGCTGTGCTTTTTTGGACTTTTCCTGCGGGATCACTATCACCTGTGGCTTAGTATGCAGTACGTTTTCGATACTGATCTGCGGATATGCTGTGGTGGCATCAGCAAATACATTACTGGCCCCACACACCTCCAGGGTTTGATGGATCCAGGTGGTGCCATTGACTGTCATCATAGGCGCAGGCCACAGCTGATAGAATACAGATACAGGCATAGCTGAGCGATAACGTTCCTGCAATTTTGTCAGGCCTTGCTCAAAGCGCCGAGCAACCTGCTCAGCGTTTTCTTCCAGTGCTGTTAACTGACCCAACCAGCGCAGCGCATCAGGGATCTGTTGTAAATCTTTGGTTTCGCTGTACACCACTTTGATGCCAAGTTGCTCAAGCTTATCCAGGTCGGCTTGCTGATTGCCCCCCTGCCAGGCAATCACGAGGTCGGGCGATAAAGCCAGTAGCTTCTCCAGTGCAATACCATGATAACCGCCAATACGTGGGATCTGATTGGCCTCAGCAGGAAAGTCCGCGTACTCCACGGTCCCGACGATGCGCTCCCCTGCGCCAATGGCATATAGGTTCTCGACTATATGTGGCGCCAAAGCCACAATCCGCTTGGCAGGCGACGCGGAGCTATCATCTGCGCTCGCTGATATCGCAGTCAACAAGAACACCATGTTCAGCCAGATGATAAGGGCCTTGCTCATCAAAAGTCGAATCCTTTTTGTGCTTTGATCCCCGCTTCAAAAGCATGTTTCACATTGCGCACCTCACTGACGGTATCGGCCAGCTCAGTCAGACGACGATGTGCACCACGGCCGGTGATGATCACCGACTGCATCACAGGGCGATTTTCCAGCGCCTCAATCACTTCATCCAAATCAAGATAGTCGTAGCTGACCATATAAGTGAGCTCATCCAGCAGTACCAGGTCGATACTGTCATCCTGGAGCCACAGCTTTGCCTGTTGCCAGGTAGCCTGCGCCGCCTGGGTATCTGTCTCACGGTTTTGTGTCTCCCAGGTAAAGCCGGTCTTCATGACGGCAAACGGCACACCAGCACGCTCCAGCAAGTTACGCTCGCCGCATTCCCACATGCCTTTAATAAACTGCACAACCGCAGCATTCATGCCATGACCCACGCACCGGGCCACGGTACCAAACCCTGAAGTGGACTTACCTTTGCCATTGCCGGTGATCACCTGCAATATGCCTTTTTCTTCCTGTGCCTGCTCGATTTTGGCATCGACCTGCTCTTTCACTTTTTGCTGTCTTGCCTTGTGTTTATCTTGATTGTGTTCGCTCATGCTGTCCTCTGTTCACTGATTGCCAGAATTTTATCTATCTCTAAATGGGTTTCACACATATCTGCCAGCCGCTCAAGTTGCTGCTCCCGGTGCTCAGCCAGATTGAATCCGCTGCCACTGTAGCGACCTTCGCTTGCCCACTGCAGCACACAGGTTAGCCCCTCGGGACTATCAAATAACCCGTGCAGATAGGTGCCCGCCAGCTGGTTGTCCTCGCTGATAAAACCATCAACTTGCCACCCCGATGGATGTGCAACAAACTGCAAAAATGGCCGCGCCAGTGCCGGGCCCTGACTAATCCCGCAGTGGATCTCATAGCCATTCAATGGCGTTTGCTGTGCGTTTAAAAGGCAGTTTGCCTGCACCTGAGTCAGGGTTTTATTGCTCGTCAGTTTAGTATCAAACTCCGCCAGACCGAGACCTTTAGTAGTGCCGAGCGTCGACTCAACCTGTTCCGGATCGCAAATGCTCTTGCCCAGCATTTGAAATCCGCCACAGATCCCAAGTACCTTACCGCCATAACGCACATGGCGTCGCAGCTCAATGTCCCACCCTTCTGCGCGCAAAAAGGCCAGGTCATTGAGGACATTTTTACTACCGGGAATGATCACCAAGTCGGCAGCGCCTATGGTTTCGGTGTGGCGCACATAACGCAGGTCCACTTTAGGGTCTAATCGCAGGGTATCAAAATCGGTGTGGTTGCTAATATGTGGCAGTAGCAGAACCGCCACTTTCACCTCGGGGCTGTCGATGCGATTGGCAACGGTCACGGCATCTTCGGCATCCAGCGCCAGGTCATGCAGGTAAGGCAGCACGCCTAATACAGGTTTACCGGTATACTGCTCGAGCCAGTCCAGGCCGCTTTGCAGTAAGGCAATATCGCCGCGAAAGCGGTTAATCACAAATCCCTTAACAAGGGATTGCTCATACTCACTTAGCAGCGCCAGAGTGCCAACCAGATGGGCAAACACCCCGCCCTTATCGATATCCGCAATGATGATCACCGGGCAATCCACCTCACAGGCAAACCCCATATTGGCGATGTCATTTTCCCGCAGGTTAATTTCCGCCGGGCTCCCGGCTCCTTCTACCACACACAGTGCATGCTGTTCGCTGAGCCTTTGATGTGAGGTCAGTACTGCCTGCATGGCGACTTTTTTGTAGTCGTGATAGCCCGCCGCTTCCATATTACTCAGCGCCCGGCCATGCACGATTACCTGCGCACCGGTATCTGAATTCGGTTTGAGTAAGATAGGGTTGAGGTCGGTGCTGAGCGGTACCTTGGCGGCTATGGCCTGTAGCGCCTGAGCCCGGCCAATTTCGCCACCATCCGGCGTGACCGCACTGTTAAGTGCCATATTTTGTGGTTTAAACGGAACGACCTCAATGCCGCGGCGCTGTAATGCCCGGCACAAGCCCGCTACCAGCGTGCTTTTACCCGCATCGGAGGTGGTGCCCTGTACCATTAACGTATTCATATCTCCCCTCCTTTAAGTGTCAGCGGCAAACCCGCCATCACAAAATCGACTTTATCCGCCAGCGCGGCAATGTCCTGATGCAGCCAGCCGGCTTCATCAACAAAACGGCGACTTAACTCACCAAGTGGCACGATACCGTGGCCCACTTCATTGCTGATCAGAATAATCTGTGCATGGCTGGATTTCAGGGCACTCAGCAGCGCCCCGCGCTTGTGTTGAAATGCCGAGTCGCGGTAGTCGCACAGCGCTGTGGTTAGCCATAAAGTCAGGCAGTCAATCAAGACGCCATCATCGGGCCCAAGTGTGCTCAGAACCTGATCCAGTGCCCAGGGCTCCTCAACTAGCTGCCAGTGCTTGGTGCGTGTTGCCTGATGGTGGGCGATCCGCGCGGCCATTTCCTCATCCCCGGGGCGCGCCGTGGCCACATAAATTAGCCGGGCCACTTTGCCATCACTAAGCCAGCGCTCGGCCCTTTGCTCACCTAATCTGCTTTTTCCTGAGCGAGCCCCGCCGAGGAGCAATTCCACCCGTCCTGTCATAACCAGACGCCCAGACAAAATAAATACACGACCACCTCACCCAGTTGCTGCGCCGCGCCCAGGCAGTCTCCGGTATACCCACCGAGCTGACGCTTAAACCAGTAAATACAAATCGCGCGGCATAGCCAAAGTACACTAAGCAGCGCAATGCTTTGCCATAACGTAAACAGCCCGGCTATCCAGCTCACTATCAGCAAGCTCAGACCACACACATAGAGTAACTGCTTACTTTCATAGGCAAGAGACTGAGCAACCGGTTTCACTTTACTTTGCGCATCCGCCTGCACATAGTCCAGTTTACCGATCAGGCTGGTCGCCATGGCACGGCTCAGGCCATGGGCAAGAATGAGCGCACCGCAGACATAAAGGGCGTGCTCACTCAGTGTCAGCAAAGCTTGATATTTGGTAAGCAGCAAGATGATCAATGCGGCAGCACCATAAGTGCCAAGGCGGCTGTCTTTCATAATGGTGAGCTTGTCGGCTACGCGCCAGCCGCCTCCAAAGCCGTCCCAGACATCGGCAAAGCCATCTTCATGGAACGCGCCGGTGATCAGCAGTCCGCCGCCAAGCGTGAGCAATACCGCAATGCCTTCGGGCAAGAAGCTGCTCAGCACTAAGTAGATAAGGGCCAGCAGAGCACCCAATAACACGCCCACCCAGGCAAAGTAGCCACTGGCCTGATTGATATCCTGATCGCTGACCTCGCCCGTCACTTTAGCGGGGATGCGGGTCAGAAAAATCACCGCCAGTTTAAATTGTCTCAGCGCATTCATGAGGGTTCGACCACCTGAGTGACGGCCGCGGCCTCGAAACTGGCCATCTGATAATAAAACGCCAGCGCACTTTGACACAGAGGTAAGGCCAGTGCGGCACCCGTGCCCTCGCCAAGTCGCATGTTCAGGTTCAGCAATGGCTCAACATTGAGCCAGTTCAGCATCGCCTGATGCCCCTGCTCACCCGAGCAATGTGCAAAAACCATATAATCTTTACACGCAGGGTCTATCCGATAGGCCAGCATGGCCGCGGCTGTCGCAATAAAGCCATCCACCAGAATGACCTTCTGAGCTCGGGCAATCTCCAGTATGGCACCGACCATCTGACAGATTTCAAACCCACCGAGACGGCGCAATACCTCACACGGGTCATGCAATGCCTCACGATGTAATCGCAAAGCCTGCTCGATAAGTTGTTGCTTTTTCTCTACCACCCCTTCGCTGACGCCAGTGCCTCGCCCGACCGTTTCAGCACTAGTTAGCCCGCTCAGGGCAGAAAAAATGGCTGCAGCGGCGGTGGTGTTGCCGATCCCCATTTCGCCCAATGCAAATAAGTTAGTGCCTGAGCTCAGCGCTGGCTTTACCGCTTCTTGACCCAATGCCAGGCCTTGCTCCAGCTGCGCTTCACTCAGTGCTGGTTCAAGGTGCAAAGGCCGGGTGATATTACCAAGACGCTGCGACACCACATTCAGCTCAGGCGCTGGTGGCGTCAAAATACCGCAGTCAATCACACTCAATTGCCAGCCAAGCTGAGCACACAAAACATTGATGGCCGCGCCACCGGTGGCAAAGTTAGCCACCATCTGGGCTGTCACCTCGCTGGGTGCAATAGAAACGCCTTCGCCTGCAATACCGTGATCGCCGGCAAAAATCAGCATCTGAGGACGCACGATATCTGGTTTTTCGCTTTCAAGCTGACAGCGCTCCATGCCCTGACTCAAAATTGTGACCAGCTGATGCGCCAGCGTTTCGAGCTTGCCCAATGCGCCCTGAGGCTTAGTCTTCATATCTATGGTGTGCTGAATATGCGCGTCATGCTGGCGGTTGAGTTGTGGGATCATAAAGTCTCCGGTTAGATCAGATGCTGGCGGCGCGCTTTTTGGCGATTAACAGCGATAAGAAAAACACGCTGCCAATCGCTGAGGTGATCACCCCAATCGGCAGCTCCTGGTTGTCTATCAGGGTACGGGCGAGTACATCGACCCAAAGCATCATGAGTCCGCCAGATAAGGCCGTCGCTAACATACCCACAGTGCGAACCTGAGAGATAAAAAAGCGCACGATATGGGGGATCATCAGACCAACAAAGCCGACGCCACCACAGGCAGCGACAATCACCGCCGTTAGTATCGACGCCAAAATCAGCATGCCCAGCCTGAGTCGGTGGACATTCACCCCCAGCGTCACCGCACTCTCGTCTCCAACCAGCAAGGCGTTCAGGCTGCGGCGCATCAGTAACATCAAGACACACCCCAGCGAAACAACCAAAGCGGGTAACCACAGCCATTGCCAGTCTGCGCGGCTGAAACTGCCCAGGCTCCAGAATATAATCGCGCTGATGGCCTGAGGGTCACTCCAGTACAACAGCAAACTGGTAAAGGCCGAGAATAAAAAGGTCAAAGCGACACCCGACAACAGCATGTTTTCAACCAGTGCAGTGCCTTTGTGAAAGGCAATCAGCAGTAACAGACTCATTGCCACGGCGCTGCCAGCAAAGGCCGCACCAGACAATGCCAGCGCACTCTGCACACCAAACAGCGCAACCAGCAACACTACGCCGAAGGAAGCACCAGAGGAAATACCAAACAAGTAGGGATCAGCCAATGGGTTTCGGGTGACCGTTTGCAGAATGAGTCCGGCGATGGCGAGCCCTGCACCGGCGAAAAAAGCCAGTAAAGTGCGGGGTAATCGCAGCTCTACCACAATTTTCTGGCTCAGTATGCTGCTGTCATAACTGCTTAACGCCTGCCAGACTTCACCCCAGCTCAGAGAAACAGCCCCGACAGACAGCGCACTGAGCAGACTGAACATGCAGGCAAAAATGAGGCCAGGTATAAGCAAAACCCTCATAGCTGATACCCATAATGATAACGAATGTGTGGCACGCCCGGTGCACTGCTGTGGAGTCCGGGTACTGTTTCTACTTCTGCACACACCCCAAAAATGTCGCTGAGTAAATCGGGGGTTATGATATCCAGAGGTGTGCCCTGAGCCATCAGCTTACCTTGTGCCAGCACCAGTAACTCGTCACTGAGCGCCGCTGCCAGGTTTAAGTCATGGAAAGACGCAATGACAGTCACTCCCATGGCTTTAGCCAGCTCCATGATTTGGATCTGATACTTCACATCCAGGTGGCTGGTTGGCTCGTCCATAATTAATAAATCTGGCTGCTGTACCATGGCCCGGGCGATCATCGCCCGTTGCTTTTCGCCCCCGGACAGGGAATCAAAAGCCTGCTGCGCCTTGTGGCTCAGACCCACGCGCTCAATGGCTTCTAAAATACGCTGTTTATCATCGGCATTGACAGCGCGAAAGAGCGTTTTATGAGGTGTCACGCCCATCGCAACAACCTCGGACAGCGCCAGATTAAACTGGCTGGGGATCTCCTGCAAGACAACGGCTACCTGACGAGCATAATCGCGACGAGAATAGTCCGACACAAGTTTACCTGCGTATCGGACACTCCCCTGTGAGGGCTGCCAATAACGGTACAAACAGCGCAACAAGCTAGATTTACCAGCGCCATTTGGCCCGATCAGACCAATAAACTGCCCACGCGCAATGGTAAAGTTTAACGCTGACAGAATCGGCTTGTCACCCAGGGTCAGGCTCAGGTTGTGCACGGAGATTTGTGGTGAAGTCATACCGCCTCAAATGCAGGCGGCAGCAGAGCTGGCCACTCGCATTGTCACGACTGGCCTTCTGTACTGACTTAAGTGCGCCCGCTTAAGTGTAGGTATTGGCCTTGGTATCTGGCTTCAGACTAATATCAATTTAACTTAATACCTGTTCAATTTGACGGAGCAAATATGACGCTAACGGCGTTAAAAATTTTTCATTTAGAACAACTAAATAGCAAAATTTTTGCCTCGCCTATATGGACGTAGGTGCCTCAGCGATAGCAGGACGCGGAAGCGGTGTTATCGACCATATTTTCTCGCCTCAAAATAGAACACTTAATTAAGCAAATTGGTATAAAAGTCCATTACAGTTGCGGGGACAGCTGAGGATTTGCACCTCATTCCCAATGACTGCCAATACATTACGATTCTAGATTTAGCGCCTATTATGAAGTCCAGACGTCTAAAACACAACTTTCGGCCAGGCACGACCTGCTTCATCGTAGAACACAGTTACTTTAACCATTTTGGCATAGCCTATCTCCAGACAAGATAAATGCGTATCAAAGCCCTCAGGTAAGCCTAACCAGATGGCCAGCAACTGCTTAATAACGCCCGCATGAGTGACAATTGCCACAGACTCAGATGAGGGGCGTGCTGTGAACTGTTGCCACCAGTCAACTAAGCGCTGATGGAATACCGACATCGGCTCGCCATTTGGTGGCGTATACTGCCAGGGGCTTTGCCAGAAATCTCCAATACCGGGCGACTGTGTTGACTGCCAGAGCGCTTCATAGCTTTGTCCGTCCCAGTCACCAAAGTCCATTTCACTGAGCTTGGGATCAACCTGTAATGGCAAACCGGCTGTTTCACAAAACGCGTGCGCCACTGTCTGACACCGCAACAATGGAGAGCTAATCACTTGTGTAATGGCACCACAAGCCTGCAGTTGGGCATACACCTGCTCATTGCCCCGCTCGCTTGCCGGCATATCTGTGCTTCCGAGCAAACGGCCAGTTTCAAGCGGCTCACCATGGCGAATAAAATACAGGATTTGTTGCATTGGGTTAGGGCTCTGTTATTCGGGCCTGAAACGCAAAAACGCAAGCCTGGGCTTGCGTTTTCGATAGTATCAGCGGATTAAAGAATTTGATTCTCTTTCCACATTTGTTCTTTCGCGAGACGCTTTTTGCGCTTATCACACGGATCGTCACAATCACAGATCTTGTCGATACCCATGGAGCCCAGACCACCACAACTGCTGGCCATTGATTTCTTCTGTACGATAACGCCTACCGCCATCGCAACGGCGATCAATAACAGCAATCCGAAGGTAAGTAAAAATAGTGACATCTCAGGCCCCTTTTGCATATTCATCCACAAGTGTGGATGTGTGACGGTGAATTGTGCTCATTATATAACTAAACGCGCTTAAGTTAAAACGTTCGCGACGCAGATCTCATTATAAATAAGGCTTGAATGCGCTGCTGGCATACACCTTCAGACCTTCATCACTTTTGCTGATCAAATAGACCGCTAAGTCGTGTAGCTCGGCGTACGCTCTGGCGCGTTCTGTACCCATCACGGTTAGCGCGGTGGCTAGCCCATCGGCCGTCATCGCGGAAGGGTGCAATACCGTGACAGACACCAGGTCGTGTTTTACTGGCTTACCCGTACCCGGGTCAATCAGGTGGGTAAAAGTCTCACCATCCATTTCATAGAAAATACGATAGTCGCCTGACGTCGCCACACTGTTCTTACCCGGCTCAATCACTTTGTGGATTTGTCTCTGCCCTGCTGGTGCATCCGGCTTCTCTATGGCAATTCGCCATGGCTCATCACTCGGCTTAGTACCCGACAATCTCAGCTCGCCACCAATTTCCACCATATAATTAGTGATACCGTGAGACTCGATGAGTTCGGCCACTTTATCTATACCGTAGCCCTTCGCGGTTGCTGAAAAAGACAGCTCCAGATGGTCCAGTGATTTTGCCAGGCCAGCGTCTGTCAGCGTGAGCTTGTCGAGACCAATTTCGTCACGCATTTGCGCCAGCTGCTGCTCAGAAGGTCGCTTGGTCGGACGCTTGTCAGGGCCAAACCCCCACAAATCAATTAGAGGTCCCATAGTCACATCCAGTGTCTGAGTAGACAAACCCAAACGGATGGACTCAGCAATCACCTTCCTGAAATCATCGCTTATCGGCATGACCTGGTTGGCAGCCAGACGATTAAACTGGTTAATTTCCGAGTTCGGAATATAGGTCGACATAGACTGATTCACTGCTTTGAGGGCGGACTCTACCTCTG
The DNA here is from genome assembly GCF_024124545.1 of Pseudoalteromonas sp. XMcav2-N. Taxonomy (GTDB): domain Bacteria; phylum Pseudomonadota; class Gammaproteobacteria; order Enterobacterales; family Alteromonadaceae; genus Pseudoalteromonas. Next base: position 265,417 of record NZ_JAMXSF010000004.1, on the reverse strand, counting down.
TATGTAACTGCACTTTTGTCAGCGTGCTTTGCTGTGGAAAAGCCTTAATGTTATAGGTTGTGCCCATCGTACTGCCCTGTAGCACAATAGGCTCAGCTGATTTGTTTGCCTGGCCACATGCCACAAGCAGCATGCTCAATAAAAAAACTAAACAAAACTGGCTCTGTCTTAGCATCAGTGTCATCCCTTGTAATTTATACCAATTTCACTTAATACCTGTTCAATTTGACGGAGCAAATATGACGCTAACTGTGTTAAAAATTTCTCATTTAGAACAACTAAATAGCAAAATTTTTGCCTTGTTATCGAACATATTTTCTCGCCTCAAAATAGAACACTTAATTAAGCAAATTGGCATCGTTTGCCAGTAACCCCCGCTCTGTACGGAGCATTACCCATAAAAAAGCCCCCCTGCATCGCTGCAGAGGGGCTCTTATTTTATCTTAAAAACCACTTTAAGATCATATGTATTTCAGCTTAACCACCGAAGTCATCAAGCAGGATGTTTTCATCTTCAACACCCAGGTCTTTCAGCATGTTGATAACCGCCGCGTTCATCATCGGTGGTCCACACATGTAGAATTCACAGTCTTCTGGTGCTTCATGATCTTTCAGGTAGTTTTCATAAAGTACGTTGTGAATGAAACCTGTGTAACCTTCCCAGTTATCCTCTGGCTGAGGATCGGAAAGTGCAACATGCCACTGGAAGTTATCATTTTCAGCCTGCAGGCCGTCAAAGTCTTCCACGTAGAACATTTCACGCTTAGAACGTGCACCGTACCAGAAAGACATCTTACGATCAGAGTTAAGACGCTTAAGCTGGTCGAAAATGTGTGAACGCATTGGCGCCATACCTGCACCACCACCAACGAAGACCATTTCTGCATCAGTGTCTTTCGCGAAGAATTCACCGAATGGGCCAGAAATCGTGACTTTGTCGCCTTCTTTCAGTGACCAGATGTACGATGACATCTTACCACAAGGCAGGCTCAGGTTATTAGGCGGCGGTGTTGCAATACGTACGTTCAGCATGATGATGCCGTACTCTTCCGGGTAGTTCGCCATTGAGTATGCACGGATTGTTTCGTCGTCAACTTTAGACTCCAGGTTAAAGAAGCCAAAGCGCTCCCAGTCCGGACGATATTCATCAGGAATATCAAAGTCTGCGTATTTAACATGGTGTGCAGGCGCTTCAATCTGGATATAGCCACCCGCGCGGAAAGGTACAACCTCACCGTCAGGGATGCCCAGTTTAAGCTCCTTGATGAAGGTTGCTTTGTTATCGTTAGAGATAACCGTACATTCCCACTTCTTCACACCGAAGATTGAGTCTTCAACTTCAATCTCCATGTCTGTTTTAACAGCAACCTGACACGCCAGACGACAGCCTTCACGAGCTTCACCTTTAGTGATGTGATCAAGTTCAGTTGGCAAGATGTCACCACCACCAGAGTGAACGTGGACGCGACACTGACCGCATGAACCACCACCACCACAGGCAGATGAAATGAAGATGCCAGCATCAGCCAGTGAGCCTAACAGCTTACCGCCTGGTGCAGATTTAATTGCTTTTTCAGGATCGCCATTAATGCCGATCATGATGTCACCGCTAGGTACCAGCTTAGATTTCGCTGCAATGATGATAAGTACCAACACCACAACGATAGCGATGAACATACTTACACCTAATACAATAGTTTCCATCGTATAGTTTCCTCGCTACCTTAAAGTGAAATACCAGAGAATGACAGGAAGCCAAAGCCCATCAGACCTACCGTGATAAAGGTAATACCCAGACCACGCAGACCATCAGGAATATCAGCATACTTCATTTTCTCGCGAAGACCTGCTAGCAATACGATAGCAAGCGCCCAGCCCACACCAGAACCTAAGCCAAAGATCACTGACTCACCAAAGTTCAGGTTACGCTCAACCATGAAGGATACCGCACCAAAGATTGCACAGTTAACTGTGATCAGAGGCAGGAAGATACCCAGAGCGTTGTAAAGTGCCGGGAAGAACTTGTCCAGAGTCATCTCAAGGATCTGTACAAGTGCCGCGATTACACCGATAAATGTCAGGAACTTCAGGAAGCTTAAGTCAGCTTCTGGGAAACCTAACCACTCAAGTGCGCCTGGTGCCAAAATAGCGTGATAAACCACGTTGTTTACTGGTACAGCAACGCCCAGTACGAAGATTACCGCAACACCCAGACCGAATGAGGTAGTGACTTTCTTAGATACCGCCAGGAAAGTACACATCCCCAGGAAGAAAGATAGCGCTAAGTTTTCAACGAAAACCGCTTTTACAAATAAACTCAGATAATGTTCCATCTCTCTCCCCTTATGCCTTAGCTTCTACTTGGTCTTTCTTCCAGGTACGCAGTACCCAGATAAAGATACCTACTAAGAAGAACGAGCTAAATGGCATAACCAACAGACCCATAGGCTGGTACCAACCACCGTTAGAGATTAGCGGCAGAATTTCAACACCGAACAGTGCACCGGCACCGAACAGTTCACGTACGAAGCCAATTGCGATCAGTACAACTGAGTAGCCCAGACCGTTACCGATACCATCCAGGAATGACATCAGAGGTGGCGACTTCATTGCGTATGCTTCGGCACGACCCATTACGATACAGTTGGTAATTATCAGACCAACGAATACCGTCAGCTCTTTTGCCGTGGCATACACAAATGCCTGAAGTACCTGGTCAACAACGATAACCAGAGACGCGATGATGGTCATCTGAACGATGATCCGCACACTTGACGGAATGTGGTTACGGATCATAGAGATGAACAAGCTTGAAAACGCAGTTACCACAGTCAATGCAATTGACATGATCAGTGCGTTTTTCAGGCTTGAAGTTACTGCCAGCGCAGAACAGATACCCAGTACTTGCAGTGCAATTGGGTTATTTGCGAAGACAGGTCCAAACAGGACTTGCTTCATTTCTTTTGAGTTTGCCATTAGTTCAATGCCCCTTCACGTACTTTCGCAAGGAATGGACCAAACGCATCGTCGCCTGTCCAGAACGTAAATGTATTTTCAACACCGTTAGACGTTAACGTTGCACCAGACAGACCATCTACTTTATGCGCGTCGTTACCTGCTGTGCCTTTCACTACGTCGATTGGTAGCTTTTTGCCTTCCCAGGTTGCAGTCCACCTTGGGTTTTGGATTTCGCCACCCAGACCTGCAGTTTCAGTGTGCTGGTAGAATTTGATTGCCTGAATGGTTTCACCATCCAAATCCAATGCTACGAAGCCGTACATGATACCCCAAAGACCGTAACCCTGAATTGGCAGGATCACAGACTCATATTTACCGTTGCTGTTCTTTGCAAGGTAAACCGGAGACTCAGTCGTCATACGCTGAACGCCCGCAACGTCTTTTGCTTTTGGCAAAGCAACACTGCGCGCCGCATCGAACTTAGTCATAGTGAAATCAAATGAGTTAGGATCTGTGTCTACAAACTCACCGGTGTTCATGTCTACAACGCGTGCGTCAATCACTTGGTTGTAGGTTTCTGACACGTTTTCAACGTTCTCAACGCCAGCAGCTGCCAAAATGTTGCGCTGCACGTCTTCGATTTTGTTTGCCTGTTGCAGTGGGCGAAGCTGTACTGCCGCAAAAGATACGACAACCGCACACACTAAACATAGGCCAACAACAACGCCTAGCGTTTTGCCGATAGATTCATTGTTACTAGACACGTGCTAATCTCCTCTTCACATTTGACTGCACAACCATGTGGTCGAAAAGTGGTGCGAACAGGTTTGCGAATAGAATTGCCAACATCATACCTTCTGGGTATGCCGGGTTAACAACACGGATAAGCACAACCATTACACCAATCAATGCACCATATGCCCACTTACCTTTGTCTGTGAAAGACGCAGATACCGGGTCGGTTGCCATGAAGAACATACCGAATGCAAAACCACCCAGTACTAAGTGCCAGTGCCAAGGCATAGCGAATACTGTGTTAGTGTCTGAGCCGATCATGTTCAGCAGCATAGACATCACGACCATACCCAGGAAAGTACCCAGGACGATGCGCCACGATGCGATACGAACATAAATCAGGAACAAACCGCCAATCATGATAGCCAGTGTAGAAGTTTCACCTACTGAGCCTTGAATAAAGCCGTAGAATGCATTCCACCACAGTACCATGTTGTCATAATCAAGCGCACCTGTTGCAGCCTGACCCAGGTAAGTTGCACCTGAGAAAGAGTCTACCGCTGTCCACACTGTGTCACCTGAGATGTCACCAGGGTATGCGAAGAACAGGAATGCACGACCAGCCAGTGCCGGGTTCAGGAAGTTACGGCCTGTACCACCGAATACTTCTTTTGCCACTACCACACCGAAGGTGATACCCAGCGCAACTTGCCATAGCGGGATCGTTGCAGGCAGGATCAGGGCAAACAGTACTGATGTTACAAAGAAACCTTCATTCACTTCGTGCTTACGCACTGAGGCAAATAATACTTCCCAGAAACCACCAACAATAAATACTGTCGCGTAAATCGGCAGGAAGAAACAGGCCCCGTAGAACATCTTCGCGCCCCAGCCAGAATCAGCCGTAAGCTCACCGCCAAACAGCTGGAATAGCGCCGCCTGCCAAGTGTTTGCAATTTCAAAACCATTGCCCAGCGCGATAGCTGCCTGATGGCCAATGTTGAACATACCAAAGAACATAGCTGGGAATGTCGCCATCCAAACTAAGATCATGATACGTTTCAGGTCGATATTATCACGTACGTGAGTGCCGCCTTTGTTGACATAACCAGGCGTGTAGAAAACAGTTGCAACTGCTTCGTACAGGGCATACCACTTCTCGTGTTTACCGCCAGGTTCAAAGTGAGGTTCAATGTCTTCTAAAAATTTCTTTAAGGCCATTTTAACCTTCCTTCTCGATTGTAGTCAGGCAATCACGCAAAATTGATCCATAGTCGTATTTGCCTGGACAAACGAAAGTACACAACGCCAGATCTTCTTCATCCAGCTCTAGCGCACCCAGTGAAATCGCGCTGTCTAGATCACCAGAGATCAGGTCACGCAACAACAGAGTTGGCAGGATATCAAGCGGCATTACACGCTCATAGTTACCAATTGGCACCATCGCACGCTTTGAGCCACCGGTAGAGGTAGTCATCTTGAACAGACGGCTTGGCGCAAAGTGAGAAATGAAGGTACGGGTTACAGAGAACTTAGTACTACCTGGTGCGATCCAGCCAAACAGCTCTTTTTCGCGACCTTCAGACAACACAGAAACCTGTACATGGTAACGACCCAGGTAAGCATGAGGACCAGTGGCTGTTTTACCAGCTAACACAGAGCCAGAAATGACCCGGTTTTCACCATCTTCAAGTTCACCTGCAACTAAATCGGTTAACGACGCACCAACTTGAGTCTTAACAAGACGCGGGTTCTTCACACTCGGACCGGCCAAAGCAACAACACGATCTGAGTAGACTTCACCGCTTAGGAATAGCTTACCGAAAGCAATCACATCCTGGTAACCCAGGTGCCATACTTGCTTGTTAGCGCCAACAGCATCAAGATTGTGAATGTGTGTACCAACCAGACCAGCAGGGTGAACACCCGCAAACTCATGTACTTCTACCTGAGAAAGCGAAGAGCTCGGCACCTTGCTGCCAGCTTGCTTACAAACAAACACTTTGCCATCAGTCAGACGCGAAACCACAGCCAGACCAGCCTCAAACGCTTCCACGTTTTCAGCGATCACAACAGCAGGATCCGCAGCTAGAGGGTTAGTGTCAATTGCGGTAACAAAGATCGAGCTTGGCGACGCGCTAGGTACTGCTACACGACTAAAAGGACGTGCACGCAACGCTGGCCATTGACCCGATTCGATCAGCACTTCTTTCACCTTTTCACGATCCAGGTTGCCGAGTTCAGCAGCCGGGAACTTTTCAAAAGTGATTTGCTCATCGCCCTGTACTTCAATCACAACGGACTGAAGAACACGCTTGGCTCCACGGTTAATTTCTTTAACTACACCAGAGGCTGGCGCAGTAAACTTGACGCCAGGATTCTTTTTGTCTTCAAAAAGAACTTGGCCTTTCTTGACTTGGTCATCCACACGAACTCGCATGGTTGGACGCATACCAATAAACTCTTCACCCAACACAGCTACTCGTTTGACAGTAGAACCATCATGAATAACTTGCTGTGGTGCGCCCTCTATGGGTAAGTCCAGACCTTTTTTTATGTTGATCATACGCACTTGCATTACATTAACGGAAAGAAATTGATAAATCTTTACTTACCACGGCACTATTCTCTGAGTTGTATTGGAGTCAAAGAGCTGGCACAACATACACAAAGTCGGGCCAACCTGTCCGCAACGGGAAACGAGCACCGTGGTATATAGTCCTTACATATTTCCGCAATTTTAACATTAATCGTACTGACTATGCGAGTGGAAATATGAAAATAATACGACTTAACAATGGATTTAGTTCATTGGGCGTCACTGCAAGAATTTAAATATAGACCAAAGTGGTATTGATGAAAAATGAAAGGCAAATTGGGAGGGCATTTTCTCTACTGTGAGCACAAGTTAAAACGGGCAAACTACACGAATTCGCCCGCTTGTCGGCTAGATTAGATGGTTAATCTCAACCACAGAATTGACATCTGCATCATAGTCAACTGACTCAATGCCGAAGCCAAACAGCTTCAGAAATTCATTGTGATAACCAGCGTAATCTGTCAGCTCATCAATACTGTCGGTGTCTACTTTATCCCAGATCACCTTGATGCGTGCCTGTACACCGTCTTCCAGTTCTTTATAGTTCTGGAACAGGTGACCGCCTTCGTCAAAACGTGGCGTCTCACCGTACAGGTTTTCGCTAAACAACCCCTGGATCTGCTCGATAGTCCCCTCATAAGTACCATCTTCTTTGGTTACCCGGAACAGCGTAGAGATGTACAAAGGCATAATCGGAATAGCCGAGCTCGCCTGAGTGACCACGGCGTTTAATGACGCCACGTAAGCTTCACCATTTAACGCTTTTGTTGAGGCTTTGATAGCGTCAGCCGCACGGTCCAGATCTTCTTTGGCTTTACCAATAGTCGCATGACCGTAAATAGGCCAGGTCAGTTCTTTACCAATATAGGTGTATGCCGATGTTTTGAATCCCTCGGCCAGTACATTCGCCTCTTTCAGTGCTTCCAGCCAAAGCTCCCAGTCTTCACCGCCCATCACTTTCACTGTGTTCGCGATCTCTTCCTCATTCGCAGCTTCCACAGTCACCTCGTCGATAACCCGCTTTGAAGTATTGAGGTTTTTGGTTGTGATTGTCTGACCAATTGGCTTAAGTACCGATGAAAAGGTCTCGCCTGACTTGGGATCGGTACGGCGCGGAGATGCCAGACTGTAGATGATCAAGTCTACTTTGCCCATTTCGGCTTTGATGGTTTCAACTGCTTTGGCTTTTAGCTCATCTGAGAAAGCATCGCCGTTGATGTTCTTTGACCACAGGCCAGCTTCATCAGCAGCCTGTTGAAATGCTGCAGTGTTATACCAACCAGCAGAGGCCGTTTTTTTCTCTGTACCTTCTTTCTCGAAGAAGATACCTAAAGTTTTTGCGCCAGCACCGAATGCAGCGGTGATGCGAGAAGCCAGGCCATAGCCGGTTGATGCGCCGATCACCAACACATTTTTAGGGCCATTATTGATTGGGCCCTGAGCCTTAACATAAGCAATTTGTTCTTTTACGTGCTCGGCACAGCCCACTGGATGGGCATTAGTACAGATAAAACCACGGATCTTAGGTTTGATGACCATGTCTATTCCTACATATTCTGTATTATGAAAACCGCGTTAGTTTAAATGCAGATCCTGAAAACACAGGTCTGATCACTCGCTGTCGAATTTTGAACCACCCAGGCAGCTCGGTGAATCTGGTACTGCGCCATGCTGCTCGGCATATTCTTCCGGGGTATAAGTGTGGATCGCCAGCGCATGAATGTGATTTGCCAGCTCCTCCTTTAATACCTCGTTGATCAAACGATGGCGCTGTAACAGGCGCTGTCCGGCAAACTTGTCGCTGACCACAATCACTTTAAAGTGTGACTCGCTGCCTCGGCTGTGCATATGGCTTTCATTGAGAACATTGAGGTGTTTGCACGCAATGGCATCAGCGAGTTTGCTGTAGATTTGTTGTTGCATTGACATAACTCACTCCCAGTACGGAGAAAATTTAGCGCATACTATACGCATTTATACGCCATTAACCAACTGTTCTGAACGTCAGGTTGATCCTGCCCTGAGTTACCCGCGCTTGTTTGGGCAGTGCATGCTGATAGTCATGCTGGCTGCGGCCCGTCATTAATAGCCCTGATCCAGTTGACAGGGGTAGCGTCACTGTCTCGCGAGTCTGTTTGTGGCGAATTTTAAAAGCGCGTGTTGCGCCCAGCGATAAGGAAAAAATCGTCGGGTTGAGGCCCAGCTCAGCTTCATCATCGCTATGCCAGCCCATGCTGTCTTGACCGTCTCGGTACCAATTAACCAACAGAGCGTTAAAGTCCTGCTCATACTCACGCTTCAGACGGGAACGCATTGCTCTGAGTACATCTGGCCAGGGGGTGCTGTTGAGTTGAGTGCCCGAATATCCGTATGATACCGACGGGTCGGCAATAAAACACTGGAGCCTGGGAATTGGCGAGGTTCGGCCAAAAAGTGTGATACTGGGCTGCTGCCAGCTCAGCGTTGTCGCCAAATGTTCATACAGCGACAAGCTTTTCTCAAACCCGATACAGGTGGGTAAAAACTCAAAGCCAGGCGGCAATTGCGGCGTTTGCCCGGGCAAACATTCTTTGTTCAGTCTCGACATGCTATATTACGTGTTCTGTTAGTTTTGCCAACACTTTGCAAAGTGTTTGCACCAACCATGAGTGAGATTAGCCCCGTCATGATCACCGACGCTGTACTGGCCGGCACGGCTCTGACCCTGCATCGTTTTCCCCTTGAGCAAAAAAACCGCAGCCTGCAAGCCTGGGATGCGGCAGACGAATACTTGCTGGACCATATTACCACAGCCTATCCGGATGCACGCGATATCCTGATCCTCAATGATGCCTTTGGGGCATTAAGCTGTACGCTTGCAGCACAACTGAAAGATCACCCGCAGTGGCAGATCACACAGGTGAGTGACTCATTCGTGGCCCGGCAGGCAACATGCCATAACCTGGCTGAAAATCAACTGGACTGGATACAAGACGACGCTAAATTCACCCAGCTGGATAGTCTGGCTGACTTGCCAAAGCAGTGCGATCTGATTCTAATAAAGGTGCCAAAAAATGCTGGACTACTGCAGCATCAGCTATCCCAACTTAGTCACCTCGCTCCGGGGATACCCGTTGTAGCAGCAGGTAAAGCCAAAGAAATTCATACTTCTACACTGAAAAGTTTTAGCCACTTTTTGCAAGAGCCGACCACCAGCCTGGCAGTTAAGAAATCTCGCCTGATCTTCTGTGCCACTACAGGCAAACCCGTGGCAGACAAGTTCCCGGTCAGCTGGCCTCTGGAAAACTCGCCCTTCACAATTCACAACCATGCCAATGTGTTTTCCCGGGATTCACTGGATATCGGCGCACGCTTTTTTATGAATTACCTGCCGGCGGGTAAGAAGCCATTGCGGGTGATAGATTTGGGCTGTGGTAACGGCGTGATCGGACTGCAAACTCTGGCACGTATGCCAAATGCCCAGGTAACTTTTGTAGATGAGTCTGCCATGGCGGTGGCCAGTGCCAAAGAGAACGTCAGTTTTAATTTGCCAGACAGGCTGGCAGATTGTCAGTTTACTCAAAATGACTGCCTCAGTGACTTTGCACCCAATACCGCAGATTTGGTGTTGTGCAACCCGCCCTTTCATCAGGCACAGGCTATCACCGACCACATCGCCTGGCAGATGTTTTTGCAGGCCAAGCATACCCTGAGAAATGGCGGCGAGCTGAGGATCATTGGCAATCGTCACCTTGATTACCTTGATAAGTTGCAGCGCCTGTTCGGGAATTGTAAGGTGATAGGCAACAATAAAAAGTTTACGGTACTCAGTTCTATTAAAAGGAGCTAATCATGCGTTTAGCATTTTCTGCCACTCTCTTCGGTGCAGCAATCACACTACTGGCCGGATGTAGTAGTGCCCCAAAATCTGTGATCCTCAATCCCAGTTATCAGGGCGGTAATATAAGCCAGCTATCCAATACAATGGCAATTAAGGTTGTCGACAATCGTACCACTAAATTTACCATTAAAGTGCTGGAACAAGAGCCCGCTGTTTATCTGCCAAATGCGGATTTGCCAGTCACTTTAACCAAGCTGCTTTCTCAGGCTCTGGAAGCCAACGGCGTGACGCTGGCACAACACAGTGACACTCAGCTGACACTGCGTATTCGTACCTTTGTCGCCAAGGTTGATGAATCTCTCAGTCGTCACGAAAGCACGGCAAATGCTGATTTTGTTGTCGAAGTAATCAAAGGACAGCGAACCTTTTCAAAATCCTTCAATGGCGAAGCGCAATTCAGTAAACCGCTGAAACATGACCAGTCTCAAGTTGAGGGACAGTTAAACCGCCTCGCCGAGCAGGTGATCACACGCATGTTGTCAGACAAAGAATTAATCAACTTTTTGCAACAATAAAAAGGTCTAGCTATGCTTCGTACCCTTATCCTGTTCATGTTGGCATTGGTGAGCTGTTTCTCATTTGCAAACAATAAAGAAGGACGTTTCGTCCAAAAAGACAACCTTTTTCCTAAAGTTCAGATCAACACCTCTTTGGGTAAAGTGATCGTCGAACTCGACCGCTCCCGTGCTCCAATCACGGTTAATAACTTTCTGACCTATGTGATCAACGGAGATTACAAAGGTTCTGTTTTTCACCGCGTTGAGCGGGATGACGCGAACGAGCGGGATTTTGTTATCCAGGGTGGTGGCTATGATAAAGACTATGATGGCATGTTTGAGCGTCCGGCTATTTTTAACGAAAGTGGCAATGGCCTGAAGAACAATATGTACACCATAGCAATGGCCTATCAGGACAATAAACCACACTCAGGTACGCGCCAGTTTTTCTTTAACATGGATGACAACGACCACCTTAACCCAGGCCGCGGATGGGGTTTTGCGGTATTTGGCAGCGTATCAGATGGCTTTGACACACTGGACAAAATTATGCAGGTCGAAACTGACTACAATAAAAAGCTGGGTTACACCTTTATCCCCAAAGTGCCCGTGATCATCCACAGCATTGAAATGCTGCCGGAAGAGACCTTCGAATAACCACTTACCCTGTATCGCTCACCACCAGGCGGGCGATACAATGTTGGAAAACACTATGATCATTTCATCCAGCCTGCGTGACTATGCCAGTTACTATCGGGATAAGCGCTTGCTCACCGTATTTGCATTTGGGGTTAGCCAGGGCTTTCCCTGGGTGCTCATTGGTTCAGTGATGTCTGCTTGGCTCAAAGATGAGGGCCTGAGCCGCAGTATGATAGGCTTGTTTGGTATCGTTTTCAGTGCTTACACGATCAACTTTTTATGGTCCCCTCTGTTGGACCGGGTTCGCTTGCCCTTACTGACCCAGTGGCTGGGACAAAGACGCAGCTGGATAGCCGCCGGGCAATTGATTGTTGCGCTGTCAGCACTGGCGTTAAGTCAGGTCGACCTCAAAGCGGATCTTTATCAGGCTGCATTATTGTGTTTCATTATTGCTCTGAGTGCGGCTACCCATGATATTGCAATAGACGCTTATCGGATCGACATCCTTCCCCCAGAGGAAAGTGAAAAATCTACCGCCGCGGCAGCCATGGCGACGTCAGGGTGGTGGAGTGGGTACGCCCTGCTTGGTGCTATTCCATTTTTTGCAGCGGATCTGCCTGGAATCAGTTGGGCCGACATCTACGCATTACTGGCCATGATCATGCTGACATTGTTTTTCATTACGCTGATGGCGCGAGAACCTCATTCTCACCGTGAGCACACCCAACAACAGCTACAAGCACAATACCAGTCGAAACTGGCCGGACTGGATCATAGCAGGCTGCAACGCATTCTTGCGTGGCTTGCCGTCACATTGGTAGAGCCGTTTCGCAGTTTCTTCAACCGCAATGGCGTGAAAGCGGCTTTGGCACTGTTGGCATTTATCTTTTTATTCAAGATCGGTGAAGCCTTTTTGGCCCGTATGTCTATCGTTTTCTACAAAGAAATTGGCTTTAGTAACAGCCAGATAGCTCAATATTCAAAGCTCGGAACTGGCCTTATCACAATTATTTTTGCGTTTCTGGGCAGTATTTTTAACCACAAATATGGCATCGTTAAAGGGCTGTTTATCAGTGGTGTCGCGATGGCCGCATCCAACCTGATGTTCTCCTGGATAGCCATTGCAGGGCCAAAAGAGCATTTATATGCCCTCGCAATCGTGATCGATGGCTTTACTCAGGCCTGGTCACTGGTGGCTATGGTGGCATTCATTTCAATGCTCTGCGATCGTGCTTTCAGCGCAACCCATTACGCCCTGCTGGCATCACTGGGTAGCCTGGGAAGAACAGTGCTATCCAGTTACAGTGGTGTCGTAATAGATGATTGGTTAGGTGGCAATTGGGCAGTGTTTTTCGCGCTGACAGCTCTGATGGTTGTACCGTCTCTGATCTTCTTGTATGCCATTCGTCATAAGCTCTACGAGATTGAGCGAAACTATCATAGTCAGGGTAAGTAACGGCGGAATAAATGACTGGTGTGTCAGATCCATTTTAAGAGGATAGAGGTGCAGCTCCTTGCACCTGCACACATACTGGCGATGCCAGTCGTTTACATCTGCTCTTCTTTGATAAGAGCCAGACCTTCATATGGGTCGACTTCCAGCGCTTCACAGTAACGCAGAAACTCAATCACGTCTAAACGACGCTCCTGATTTTCAATTTTGCCAATGAAAGAATGCGGTGTACCTAACACCTGGGCCAGACTGCGCATTGTATGACCTTTCTCGTGACGTTTTGATTTCAGCCACTTAGTCAACTTACTGTTTTCTTCAGAAGAAACCGTTTTCCCCATCATAATAAAACATCTCCTACTCGATGATTAATTAATACCGCCATACGAAATTTGCCCGTCTCGACTGGCGGCTTGTTATATAGCAAGCCAGGTAAACAAATCATGAAATACCGATTTACGCTGGCTTGTTCCTATGTACCAAATTAGGTATAGACGATCTTTTCTCTAACACCTAATTAAATTTTCAACTTTCTTACCTAAAATAGAGAGGTAAGATTACTGTGACACTTTAACAAAAATTTTATAACTTGTACCAGTATACGAAATAATTTATTTTTTCTTTAAAAAATAGTGGTTTAGAGCTAGTCTGTAACAAAATAACAAATTTTAGGAGAATTTTTGATGATCCGGCTCATATTTTTGCTACCCATTTTGCTGTGTGTGGGTTGGTATTACTTTTTGCGCGTCAACGGCGTTCCGCTCAAACAAGGCAAACGCGGATTCATCTATATTCTCGCTTTTTCCACTTTGGTGTTGGGATTCTTTGTACTTATGATGCATCTTACCAACCCAGGCTAGAAAGACTGCTCTGACTTCCCACAGACGATCAACACAGTACCTTATACTGTACCAGAACTCAGGGACAAAGAATGGTAGCTGTTTGTCTAATAGAGAAACAAAAAAGCCATGCGAGTGCATGGCCAGGGTGTTTAAAAACGCCGATTCAGTGTCGTTTTATACGCTGAAGCTCGCGCCGCAACCACAAGTCGTCGTTGCATTAGGGTTACTGACAAAGAAACGCGCGCCTTCAAGGCCCTCGGTGTAATCTACTTCACCATCAACCAGGTATTGAATACTCATAGGGTCCACAACCATAGACACCCCATTTTTCTCGATTTCTAAATCACCCGGATTGGTTTTTTCATCAAAAGTAAAACCATACTGAAACCCAGAACATCCACCACCAGTCACATACACTCGCAGCTTGAGGTTAGGGTTTTCTTCCTCAGAGATAAGCTCTTTCACGCGATTTGCCGCCGCGTCGGAAAATTTAATCGGTATCTGATCAGACATGTGTATTCGACCCCTGTACATTTAGTAGCGGAATTATCTAATACCTGACTATTTTAATCAAGTATAGAGTCACCTTCGCTATGTGCCGGTTTAAGCGCTAAACTCCTACTCAAGTACTCTGTTGCCTGATTTACTTAATTACAAGGACTTAGAATATTTGATACACTTATCAGATGCATTAAAGGTACTCAATGCAGCACTAAGGCACTAGGCTGCTCACAACCAAGACTCTCTACAGGCCAATATTGTATGTCGCTCGATAATTTACGCCGTCGCTTAGCGAAACCAAAAACGTCCATTCAGCTGTGCTTGCTGGGCATTGGTGCCGGCTTGATTGCTGCAGTCTTGATCATCTTATTTCGTCTGACCATCTTATTGGTGCAAAGCGTATTTTTAGATAGTCCGGATGATTTCACCACATTACCAGAGCACCAGCGCGTTTTACTGCCTGTTGGCGCTGCCCTGCTGATCGCCTTATTTGCCAGTCTGACGGGTTTTAAGCACTACCGCCTGGGTATCCCGTTTGTTATTTATCGCATCAAACAGCACTACGGACAAATGCCAATCTGGAATTCTGTCAACCAATTTTTTGGTGGTGCCGTCGCACTCATCAGTGGTTTTTCCGTTGGCCGTGAGGGCCCGTCCGTGCACATGGGTGCCACCGGTGCCAGCATTCTGGCTGAGCGTCTGCACCTCCCCATGAACGCAGCCCGTACACTCGCCGGATGTGGTGTTGCAGCCGGCATCGCAGCATCATTTAATACGCCCCTGGCTGCGGTGATTTTCGTTATGGAAGTTGTATTGAGGGAATATAAGATCCATATCTTTGTGCCTATTATGCTTGCCGCGGTCACCGGGGCACTGGCTACACAATATGTGTTTGGCCATGATCTGGAATTGTCATTGATCAGCGTTTCAACACTCTCTTTCTGGCACTATCCATTTCTCGTTTTGTGTGGTTTTGTGCTTGGGGCCATTGCCTTTGCATTTAACCAAAACCTGATGCTCATCATAAAAACGTTTAAGCCCATCAGTATGTTTCCCCGTCTGATGCTTGCAGGGTTACTGGCCGGCCTGATCGGCTTTCTGGTACCAGAAGCCATGGGTTCGGGAATGAGCGCCATTAAGATCGCAGTCGAAACCCCCGGCGAACTTCAATTACTCACCACAATTTTGATTGCTAAATTACTTGCCACTATTTTTGCCATTGGGCTTGGGATCCCAGGTGGTATCATCGGCCCGGTGATTGGTTTAGGCGTGTTAATTGGCACCCTGATGGCGTATTTCGCTCAGTATATTTCACCGGATGTCAGTGTTGCTGGTACTTATGGCGTACTGGGTATGGCAGGCCTGCTGGCGGCCACTTTGCATGCGCCTTTGGCTGCCTTAACTGCGGTCATGGAACTGACTTCCAGTCCACAGATTGTGGTGCCAGCCATGATAGTGATTTCCTGTGCCTATGTCACCGCACTGCAGGTATTTGGTAACCGCTCAATCTTCTTGCAACAGCTTGATTTCCAGGGGTTGCCCTATCAGGTTTCTCCCGCCAAGGAGGCCCTGCAAAAGGTGGGGATCATGGAAGAAATGGAAGAAGGCTTCAAGCTCCTCTATTCAGATGATAAGGATCAGATAAGAGAAACTTTGTCAGCTGTCGACAGTCAGACGCCTCTGATAGTGCACGACGCGGAGCATGGTTATCGACTCGCGGAATATGACCTTAGTTTGATTTCAGAGCAGAGCATGACTATCACCTATATTGAGCTTCAAGGTCTGAGTACACAAGCCACACTCGCCGACGCATTCGACATTCTTAAAGACAAGCGCTCCGGCGCAGTATACGTGTATAATCAAAAGAATAACGAACAAATTATGGGCTTGCTAAGGTGGGATCAGATCCGCCATATTCTCACTACGAGAAACAGCTTGCTGTAATTGCATCTAAAGACAACCAAGGGGTTTTATGACGACAATACTTGTGTACAAAGCGCTGCACATCTTTTTTATGGTTGCCTGGTTTGCCGGGATTTTCTATCTGCCCAGGCTATTTGTTTACCATGCTATGACTGACGAAAAGCCCTGCTCGGCAATGCTTAAAATCATGGAGCGTCGTCTGCTCTATTTTGTCACTCCGTTTGCCATTCTCACTGCAGTCTTTGGCATTTTACTGATCGCCAGTTACGGGCGCGAATGGTTCCGCGCTAACCTTTGGCTACATTATAAATTGGTACCGGTGATCATGCTGTATCTCTATCATGCCTATTGTTTCAAACTCCTGGCAGACTTTAAGCACGATCGAAATCAGCGCAGCGATCGCTTCTATCGTATTTTTAACGAATTCCCGGTTATTTTGCTGCTGATCATTGTGATGCTCGCTATCTTGAAACCGGTTTTCTGATATCACAGTATGGCGGCGAGTCAGCCGTCATTTTCCACGCCCAAAAAACCACAATTGTGCTATTATGTCGCTCCAGTTACCCAACGCAGCGTGTGCTTTATGCCCCTGCTTTGCGAGCTCGGTTAGGAGTGCTCCCCGCCTCCTGTTGTCAATCTGTGATTAGGAATCGCCGCATGTTAAGTTTCCAAGGTGAAAACATCCTCTCCGTCAACGAACTCGACAGAGATGCCATTGAGCTGATTTTCAGTGTTGCTAAGAAAATGGAACCCTACGCTAAGAAGCACAAACGTACCAACGTATTAGAAGGCGCTGTATTAGCCAACCTGTTTTTTGAACCCAGTACCCGAACGCGTGTCAGTTTCGGAACCGCCTTTAATTTGCTAGGTGGTACGGTCCGCGAAACCACAGGTATGCAAAGTTCCGCTTTAGCCAAAGGCGAATCCCTGTATGACACAGCCCGAGTCATCTCGGCCTATGCAGATGCAGTAGCGATGCGCCACCCAGATGCGGGATCAGTGGCAGAATTTGCCACGGGTTCTGACGTGCCAGTGATCAATGGTGGTGATGGTCCGAACGAGCACCCCACTCAGGCCTTGCTGGACCTGCTGACGATTGAACGTGAACTGGGGCGATTTGAGCGGGGCATTGACGGCATGCACATCGCTTTGGTTGGCGACCTTAAATATGGCCGAACAGTCCACTCCCTTTCTAAATTACTGTGTCACTACAAAAACGTGCGCTTTTCCATGGTTGCCCCGGACGGGTTGCAGATGCCAGATTACATTCTTGATGCGGTCAGCAATGCTGGCCATCAAATTGAGCTGGTGTCTCAGATGGAAGGTAATCTGGCTGCAGATATCGTCTATCAGACACGTATTCAGGAAGAGCGTTTCCCGTCACAGGAAGAAGCCAATAAATACCGTGGTGGCTTTCGCATCAGTCAGGCGATTTATGACGCGCACTGTAAGCCGGAGTCGGTACTGATGCACCCGCTGCCGCGCGACAGCCGCGGGGATGCCAACGAGCTGGATAATGATTTAAACAATAACGATAACCTGGCTATCTTCCGTCAGGTTCAAAACGGTGTGTTGATCCGCATGGCGCTGTTTGCATTGACACTGGGCGTTGCCGACAAGGTTGAGCAGTATGAAGTGGATGTGCCCTGGTTCAGCCGCAAGCGCGACAGCTAAGTTGTTACACTCGTTTTCATGATTTGAGATATTTGGTAAAAACACCAGATACCTTATGCACATAACAAAGGACACATTATGACAATCAGTCAAGATCTCTTCTCTCGTGCCCAGGAATCTATCCCGGGTGGCGTTAATTCACCCGTTCGTGCGTTTAACGGCGTGGGTGGCACGCCGCTGTTTATCAATAAGGCTGAAGGCCCGCATACCTTTGATGCCGATGGCAAACGTTATATCGACTATGTTGGCTCCTGGGGACCTATGATCCTGGGCCACAACCACCCTCAAATTAAACAAGCGGTGCTGGATGCCGTTGAAAATGGCCTAAGCTATGGCGCTCCGACAGAAAGCGAAATTCTAATGGCTGAAAAAGTCAAAGCGCTTGTTCCGTCAATTGACAAGGTACGTATGGTCAGCTCAGGTACAGAAGCGACGATGAGTGCCATCCGTCTGGCTCGCGGTTATACCGGCAGAGATAAAATTTTGAAGTTCGAAGGTTGCTATCATGGCCATGCGGATTCTCTACTGGTTAAAGCAGGGTCAGGCGCGCTGACAATGGGCGTACCTAACTCTCCGGGGATCCCCGCTGATTTTGCCAAACATACACTCACGGTATCGTTCAACAATATCGATGAAGTGAAAGCCATCTTTGCACAATACCCGGATCAAATAGCCTGTATCATTGTTGAACCTGTGGCGGGCAATATGAACTGTATTCCTCCGGTCGAAGGTTTTCTGGAAGGTCTGCGCGAGCTCTGTGATACCCATCAATCTGTCCTGATCTTCGATGAGGTCATGACGGGCTTTAGGGTTGCACTGGGCGGTGCTCAGGCCTATTACAATATCGAGCCGGATCTGACTTGTTTAGGTAAAGTGATCGGCGGAGGTATGCCAGTGGGTGCCTTTGGTGGTAAGCGTGAAATCATGGACTATATTGCCCCTGTAGGCCCAGTCTATCAGGCCGGCACACTATCCGGTAACCCGATTGCCATGGCCGCTGGTCTGAAAGCCCTTGAGCTGCTGTCTGAGCCTGGGCTGCACGATACGCTTGAGACTAAAAGCAAGCAACTTTGTGACGGTTTCCAGCGTGCTGCAGATGCTGCGGGTATTGCACTAACCACCAACTATGCCGGCGGTATGTTTGGCTTCTTCTTCACAGAGGCTGTACGTGTTGATACCTACCAGCAGGCGACTGAATGCGACCTAGAGCGTTTCAAGCGCTTTTTCCACCTGATGTTGGAAGAAGGTGTCTATCTGGCACCTTCCGCGTTCGAAGCCGGATTTGTCAGTACTATGCACAGCGACGAAGATATTACTGAAACTATCAGAGCTGCAGAACGCGCTTTCGCTAAGCTTGCCGCCTGATCAATCCGCATTGCTCACTTATCTAAAAAGCCCCTTTTGGGGCTTTTTTTATGGCTGACAGTAAAAACTTTCGATGCTTTGAACTATTCTTTGCTTATTCTCGGTCTCCTAACAGTGACTTATAAGCAAAGATAACATTATGACAGGACTCAGATCAGCCGCCAGCCCAGCCATCGCTTTTATGGCACAGCTAAAATACAAAACTAAAATCAGCCTGGTATTTGGTATTCTCTTAGTACCACTCAGTCTGAGCTTGTTTTTTCTGAACTCAACCCTGACCCAGTCTATTCAGGTCAGTCAGCAACAGCGTGCCGGGTTACAATTTTATCCTCCTATTTTGGAAAACCTACTCAACCAGCAAGCCCAGCGTAATGCCCAGGTGCTGGCACGCAGTCCATTTGCCACCGGTCTAAAGCCAGGTAATGAACTGGAACATCTGTCAATCACATCTAAGCTCGCCATAGACAATGATCTCAGCCGCTCTTACCTCAACCGCTCTCTGGTTGAATCCCTGCCAAACGTGATAGCCCAGGTGAACAATATTGCCCAGCAAGCTACTGATATCATTGGTCGAGGCCGTTTTACGCCGGATTCTTTTATCGCACTGTCTAACCTAAACAAAGTCCTGCCACTGGTTAAAGCGCAGATGAACGACAAACTGGGCGTGGCAACAACGCATAACAAACAAGTGAATAAACGGCTTAAAGACAAAATTTCAGCGCTGAATCGTTCACTTGATAACTACCATAGAGCCATCAAAGATAAACTGCTTGAGCCCGATGACATTGAGCTGACCAACAGTGCATTTAACAGCGCGCACCGTGATGTGCTGACCCAGCTCAGTGGTCTGATCAACGAAGCAACGCCGACATTGAAAACACTACTCGATACCAAACTGACGAGCGAACGCAGGATCCGTAATCTGGTGGCGCTGGCCTCTGTGCTCAGCCTGCTGTTAGCACTTTATCTTATGCTCGGTTTCTATTTTGCTGTGGTAGATACCATTGCGGAGTTTTCAGCGTCAGCACAACACGCTTCCGGGGGCAATTTAACAGCCAGAGCGGTCCCTCGGGGCAAAGATGAACTTAGCGAAATCTTGCGCCAGTATAATGCCGTGCTGGATGCCTTTGTCCACTTGTTGGGGAATGTCAGAACCACATCAACCGACTTATACGGCGCAACGGATAAGCTCAGTCAGATAAGCCAGGACACCAGAGAAGACGTGGCACAGCAACAAGCTAAAATCCAGACAGTTCACCAGGCACTCAGTGAAATGGCCAATGCTGCGGATGCCGTTGAAAACTCAGCTCATCATGCCACAGAGCTGGCTGCCACTGCCGCGCAGCAGGTCAAGCAGGGCAGTGAAAATACCACCCGGCTGGCAGAGCACATGACGGTATTGCAACAAGAATTCGAAGAAAGTCGTATTGCGCTGGATAAACTGGCCCAGGATAGTCAGGACATCAGTAAGGTTAGTCTGGGGATCAGTGAAATTGCGGAGCAAACCAACCTGCTCGCACTTAACGCTGCCATAGAAGCGGCACGGGCAGGAGAGCAAGGCCGCGGATTCGCCGTTGTGGCAGACGAAGTACGTACTCTGGCGCAGAGGACTCAACAACAGACTGAAGAAATCCACTCTATCATTCATTCATTACAACAAGCCTCGAATGATACGCAAAAGAAAATGCTCAGCAGTGTCGAAAAAATGGAGCAAGGTGTCAGTGCAGCGAATGAGACAAACCAGGTACTCAGCGCCGCCGAACAAAGTATGGCCGATATTGACCAGCAGGGTCATGTGATCAGCGATCAGGTAAAACGCCAGGCTGTTGCAACACAACAGGCACTGGCAGAGTCAAGTGAAATAAGCCACCTTGCTGACCACACCCTGAGTTCGGCTGAGGCCACAAAGAGTGATGCTCAGAAACTCAGTAATATGGCGGCCACGTTAAAACAGCTGATCGCTAAGTTCAAAACCGAGTAACTGATTGAAACCAGCCTTCGGTTTAACCACACCCGGGGCGTGGGTTAAATTCCTCAATACGTATGGGTAACTGGATAGTTGGACCACAATGTGGTGCCGCTTGCTCTCCGGTTTGCTCATTGATGAACGCCCAGCGTATTCCCTGAGGACGCTGATCCGCTATTGCCTGCGGGTTCAGGGGTTTTAAATAGCGAATGTAGAGTTCCAGCGCCCCTCGGCCCCCAGTCAGTTTTGCAGGTTTATTGTCGTCACGGCCGACCCAGGTCACCGTCACTGTATTATGATCGAACCCCGCAAACCAGCTGTCTCTTAACTCATTGCTTGTTCCCGTTTTACCGGCCAGCTGAACAGACGGAAAGTGCTGATTAAGGCGCTTTGCAGTACCGCTTTTTGTTACTCTTTTGAGTCCATAGCGTGTCATATACATGGCTTCCTGAGAAAAGCGAGGTTGCCGGGCAACCCGATGCTGATACAAACGCTTTCCAGTGGTGTTGGTAATGGCTGAAATACTCGTGAGTGGGGCATAGTGACCATTGGCGGCCAGTGTCGTGTACATCTGTGCGACATCAAAGCTCGACAATTCAACAGCGCCCAGCAACATAGAAGGGTAAAGAGGAATATCACTGTCTATTCCCAGCTGTTGTACAGTCTGGGCAACCGAATCAACGCCCACATCCAGACCCAGGTTCACAGCTGGAATGTTAATACTTTCACTGAATGCACGATACAGCGGCACGGCTCCCCGGAATTTGTGATCAAAGTTTTCCGGTTGCCAGGTTTTGCCAGCTGCATTGGTGACTTGCAGCGGAGCGTCTTCAAGCAAAGTGCCCAAATTATACTGGGGTTGTTCCAGCGCTGACAGGTAAATAGCTGGCTTTACCAGAGATCCCACATTACGGCGGGTATCCAGTACCCGGTTAAACCCGGAGTATCTTAGCTGACGCCCGGCGACCAGTGCAGAAACACCACTTTTTTCAATGTTCACCGAAACCATGCCCACTTCCAGTTGCGCCGTCGAAAAACGTCGCTCAAGATAGGGTAACCCCTCACTGATGGCATCTTCCATTGCCGTCTGTTTTTGTAGGTCGAAGTAAGTAAATACCCGGATCCCGGCGTTCACCACGTTTTCATCAGGTAACAAGCGTTGTAACTCACGATTTACCAGTTCCAGGTATCCCGGATAGGTTTGCATCAGGCTTTCTTTTAAAGGCTGTATACTGATGGGCCGCTCCAGCGCCTGGCGGTATTCATTCGTGGTGATCAGGCCATTCTCAGCCATCAACCTGAGGACCAGATCGCGTCGCTCCATCGTGCGCTCCGGATAACGGCGTGGGTTGTAATACGAAGGGCCTTTCACCATAGCAACCAGCATGGCAATCTGATCAAACTCAAGTTCATCGACCGGCTTTGCAAAATAGAACTCGGCGGCCAGACCCATTCCATGCACACCCTGATTATAAGCCTGTCCCAGATAGACTTCGTTGAGATAAGCTTCCAGGATCTCATCTTTGCTGTAACGGAAATCCAAAATGAGTGCGATAAAGGCCTCATTGACTTTGCGCAGCAAAGAGCGCTCCCGGGTCAGATAAAAGTTCTTTGCCAGTTGCTGGGTCAGGGTACTGCCCCCCTGCACAGTGCGTCCGGCACGAATATTATGGTAGAGGGCACGCATGATTGACCAAACGGATACCCCATGGTGGTCATAGAACGCCCTGTCTTCAACAATCAGCAAGGTATCTTTGAGAATATCCGGTATTTTCGCCAGTGGCACAAACTCTCTGTCCTGACGGCTTTCATTACCTATCCGGGCAATTTGCACAGGCTCCAGCCTTGCCGCCTGAATTCGTCTGCCCTGCTCATTAACTATGCTGGCAAGCTTTTTCCCGGCAAAGTTCAGCGTGAATATACGGGCCTGTTCAACCCCGTCATGGAACTCAAAAGTACGGCGATAAACGGTGATGGTGCGCCCCTGAACCACGAACTGTCCCGTATGTCTAATACGATTAACACGTGAATAATTCAGCCGCTCCAGCTCCCAAATCACCTCCTGCTCTGCCAGATACTGATCCGGATAAAACGACATCGCCCTGGCGTATACCTGTACTGGCAGTTGCCATTTATTGCCTTCAAATTGGCGACTGACTTTGGCATCGAGATAAACCACATAACCGGCAACGGCAAACGCCATGGCCAGACTCAGCTTCCAGCACAACGACCACAGCGTACTCAGGGCCCGGCGACGAAATGCACTCAAACGGTGCTTTACTGTCATTGCAGACTTAGCTGTCTTTTTTTTGCCTGATTTGGCAGGAGTTTTACGCGGGGATTTGCGGGGTTTGCCTGGTGCTTTTTTATTGTCTGCCATTGCCCATGGAATGCTTGCTGAGAGTTAATGGATGCTAGATTATCTCAGATTAACTTCCGCTTAAACCAAAAAGCGCGATGAGCCGCACTTTTTGGTTATTTCTTCCCTACTTATTGCGAATGGTCACAAATTCCGGATAAGCATCAATCCCACAGTCATGCTGGTCCATGCCACTGAGCTCTTCTTCTTCCCCGACTCGGATCCCCATCAGCGTTTTGATCATACCCCAGACGATATATGACGCAATGAATACAAAACCCAGAATAGTCACCAGACCAATGGCTTGGGTCGCAAAGCTGGCGTCACTGTTGGAGAATGGCACCATCATAATACCCAGCGCACCACATACACCATGCACCGAGATAGCGCCAACAGGGTCATCAATGCGTAGCTTATCCAATGCAACGATGCTGAATACCACCAAAGATCCCCCCAACATGCCGAGGATACATGCCAATATGGGGGTCGGTGACGCAGGCTCTGCCGTAATGGTGACCAAGCCCGCCAGCGCACCATTTAGGATCATAGTCAGATCCGCTTTTTTCCACATCAGTTTGCACACCACCAATGCGGCAATGGCACCGGCAGCCGCCGCCGCATTGGTATTGACCATGATCTGACTGACGGCGATAGCGTTACTTTTATCAGCCAAAAACAACTGAGAGCCGCCATTAAAACCAAACCAGCCCATCCATAAAATAAAGGTCCCCAGTGTTGCCAATGGCAGGTTTGAACCTGGAATTGGATAAATTTCTCCATTCTTACCATATTTACCTTTTCGAGCTCCCAGCAGCAATACCCCCGCCAATGCGGCAGCTGCACCGGCGCCGTGCACAATCGCAGACCCCGCAAAGTCTACAAAACCCAGCTCAGACAAAAACCCGGCGCCCCATGTCCAGTATCCCTCAATCGGATAGATGAGGCCTGTCAGAACGACCGTAAACAGCAAAAATGCCCAGAGCTTCATGCGCTCTGCAACCGCGCCGGAGACAATCGACATCGCCGTGGCTACAAACACGACCTGAAAGAAAAAGTCAGATTCCAGTGCGTGATCCGCATCCGCTGCAGCACTACCAATCAACGCCCCGAAGTTAGGCACCACTCCGCCCTCTACATTATCCACATACATAATGTTATAGCCGACCAGTAAAAACATGGTGCAGGCAATGGCATACAGGGCAATATTTTTGGTCAGAATTTCAGTGGTGTTTTTGGAGCGAACCAGCCCAGCTTCGAGCATGGCGAATCCCGCAGCCATCCACATCACCAGAATGCCGGAGACCAGAAAGTAAAATGTGTTCAGAGAGAATTGTAATTCGATTACCGTGTTTTCCATCGTCTTGCCCCTTAAATCGCTTCTTCGTCGAGTTCACCGGTGCGGATCCGGACTATCTGTTCAAGGTCATAAACAAAGATTTTGCCATCACCAATTTTGCCTGTGCTGGCGATCTCAGTGATAGCGTCAACAACACGTTGGGTATTTTCACTGCGCGTGGCAATCTCCAGCTTAATTTTAGGAATAAAGTCGACCTGATATTCGGCTCCACGGTACAACTCGGTGTGACCACGCTGACGGCCAAAGCCTTTTACATCAACCACGGTCATGCCCTCAATGCCAAGTTCTGCCAGGGCTTCGCGGACTTCATCCAGCTTAAATGGTTTAATTATTGCGCTTATCATTTTCATTATTTGCCCCCCCAGGGCAGCTGATCCTGTCACAGGGGGTAATCCAACCTTTGTGCCAAAACTAAATGTTTATAGCTTTTAATAAGTTAGGATATTATTATCGCGTTTTAGAAAGGACAAACGCACCGTACTGGTGCGCTTGTTTGTTGTCTGACTTGAAATGGTGCAAAGTTGAATGTGGCGTCGCCCGCTTTAGCTTTCACTGACCATGACGCAGTTACGCTGGGCTTCTTTCGCTCGGTACAGTGCATTATCTGCTGCACGCATAACATCACTGAGTGTCGCTTTATCGCACCGGGCAATCCCAACGCTGAGCGTGCAGTGCAGCGACTCATCCTGGATCATAAACTGGGTATTGGCAAAACGTTCTCTAAAGTCCTGACAACTGTCTTTGGCCACGTCCAGATCATTGCCCGGCATCAGCACCGCAAATTCTTCCCCACCGACACGGGCCACCAAACAGTGGTTGAATGAACTACTCAGCAATTCAGCAGCCTGAGACAAGACTTTATCACCGCCAAGGTGACCATACTGATCATTGATGGCCTTAAAGTGGTCCAGGTCAAGTAAGGCCAGCGTAAACTGATCCGGCTTATTTTTGAGTACCTTATCCATGTGCTGGCAAAAATAACGACGGTTATAAAGACCTGTCAGAAAATCCCGGTGGGCATATTCTTTGATGTCCGCAATCAGGTTTAGCTGATCCATCGTTTGCATTACACGACAGTGGAACTCTTCATTCATAAACGGCTTAGTCAAAAAGTCATTGGCGCCATATTTAATGAATTTTGCAGACAAACCGTGACTGCCCGCTCCTGACAAACCTATGATAGCCAGGTCATCTCGTCCACGACTGTTTCGCACAGCTTTGACCAGCTCAAAGCCATCCATGGTCGGCATCGCATAGTCGGTCAAAAGAAGTTTTATCTCTGGTTTAGCATTGAGCATATTGAGGGCTTGCTCACCATCTTGAGCCTCAAATACAGTGAACAGTTGCTTTTCCAACATTTGCCGCATCACAGCACGACTGATCATGGAGTCGTCTGCAATCAGCGCCTGGCACCCCTCGTTACGCAACAAACGCGATACCAATTTGATGGCGTACAAATAGGAATCCCGATTGTCTTTAATCACATAGTCCACAACGCCCATCTCAAGCATTTGCTGACGACTGTATTCATCTATTTTGGAGGTCAGTACCACCGTAGGGACATTGCGGCTCAGGGTTAGCTGAACCACTTCACCATCCGATGCATCAGGTAAGGTCAGATCAACCAGTGCCAGGGTGTAATGTTGGCTCTCGAGTAATGCCTGGGTTTCTTTCAGTGACCAGGCATAATCAATTTCCACATCCAGGTGTTGTGACGCAAGGTGGCGTAGGATCTGCTGCACGACCTTACTGTCTTCGACGATTAATACTCTTTGCATTACTATGCTCTACTAAAAACTACGAGAAAAGGGAAGAGATACAAGAATTTAACAGTGCTAAATACTTTCATACTACGGACATAAGGATTAAATATACGCGATTTCTGTGACAAAAAAAACTCACGACTCAATTAAATTGTAAACAGACAGCAACAGACCTGCGCCGAACCACCACCAGTTCTCGTGATTTAAAACACAAAAAAGAAACCAATCAAACTATAAAAATTAACACCTGGCACACATAGCCTATTTTTTGGCTATTAGTCTCAAGTTCTTTGAATTCTCCGACATATCCGTCTTAAATAGCGCGACTCATTTCATCAAAAATTAAAAGAATATGTTGTTGAAGCCATTACTTTTCGCTCTTTCTGCGACCCTGCTTACCACGCTGCCGCAAACAGGACTGGCACAAGCCCAAACCCAAGGTCAGTTAACCCAGCAAATTGATGCCCAGGTTGTCACCGAGCACAAAGGCACCTTTAACGGAGCGCGCTTAGCCTACACGGCCACCACGGGCACTCAACCGGTATGGGATAAAGAAGGCCACCCCATCGCGACGCTGCATTACACTTACTATAAAAAGAGCAAAGTCAAAGATCCCGCCACCCGCCCGTTACTGATCTCATTCAATGGCGGACCGGGTTCAGCCTCGGTCTGGATGCACATCGCTTATACCGGTCCTCGGGTACTGAAAATAGACGATGAAGGCTACCCAATGCAGCCATATGGCTTGAAAGACAATCCGGATTCCGTGCTGGATGTGGCAGATATCCTGTTTGTGAATCCAGTTAATACAGGTTATTCGCGTGTATTACCCGAGCAAGATGGTTCGATGGCAGACAAGCAAACTCTGCAAAAACGCTTTTTTGGTGTCAATGCCGATGTGGAATATCTAGCGGGCTGGCTGAATACTTTTATTAACCGTCATGACCGCGCACTGTCTCCGAAGTTTCTGATCGGAGAAAGCTATGGAACGACCCGTGTTTCTGGTTTAGCCCATCAGCTACAAAACAAGCAGTGGCTATTTCTCAATGGCGTCGTACTGGTTTCTCCGACGGATATTGGCATTAAACGACAAGGGCCAGTGAAAAGTGCTAACCGCTTGCCATACTTTGCTGCGACGGCCTGGTATCACAATGCGCTCTCTGAAGAGCTGCAAAACCAGGACCTGCTGAGCGTACTTAAGCAGGTAGAAGCGTATACGTTAGACTATTACCTGCCCGCTTTGGCCAAAGGAGCGATGTTGAGTGAGCAGACACGCCGGGAAGTAGCTAGAAAAGTTGCGCACTTCAGTGGGCTATCGGAGCAGTTCGTTCTGCAGAATAACCTCGACATTCCCAACCATGCTTTCTGGAAAGAGTTGTTACGCGAACGGGGTTATACTGTCGGCCGTCTGGACTCACGTTACCTGGGGATTGATAAACGAGAAGCAGGTGAAGGCCCAGATTACTGGCCAGAATTAGATGCCTGGTTGCACGCATTTACACCAGCCATCAATCATTATTTCCGCTCCGAGCTGAATTATAAAACCGACATAAAATACAACATGTTTGGTGACGTACGCCCCTGGGACCGCAGCAATAATGAGGTGGGTGAACAACTGCGATTGTCAATGGCGAAAAATCCATACCTGAACGTGATGGTGCAATCAGGTTACTATGATGGTGCCACCAACTACTTTGATGGCAAGTACAACCTCTGGCACCTGGATCCCAGCGGAAAAATGCAGGACAGATTACGTTTTAAGGGTTATCGTTCAGGCCACATGATGTATCTGCGTCGCCCAGACCTGACTCAGGCCAATCAGGACTTACGAGCGTTCATTACAGACTCGCTCAAATATAACCAGGCAGCGAAATATTGATCCTAGCTGAATCACGACAATACGGCGCCCAACTGAGGCGCCGTTTTTCTTTCCCTTGCGACGCGCACAGATAACTTCACACACAGATTGGAAAAGTTAGGTATACTCAAAACAACAATTGACGATGCCCATGTTTTTATTCTGCTTACTCAGCAATAAGTTAACAACAATCCGCAGGGTTCAGAGTGAGCCGTGGGCCTGAAGTACAGATAGTGAGGAAACCTCATGAGCGAGCAATTTCGCGTTGTGTTTTCTGGTTTTAAGCCCGGTTCCGACAACCAGGCAGCCATAGAGCAACTCGCAGCCAAGTTAAAAGTACCGGAACAAAAGGTCACCGACTTTACCTCAGGTAAACCCTTGTTTGGTCCCGCAGACAAACAAAAGTGTCTGAAGCAGGCAAAATTACTTACAATGTATGGGATCCAGAGCAAATTACAATCACAAGCCTCACCAGGCGCAGGAGTCGCTCAAAGCGCTGCGAATGAGCGCGTATTTGATGCTCTGGATTACATCACCAGCAGCCTGATCCGCATTGAAGAAAAACTGGATGAGCTTGAACAACGTATCGACGGTAAGCAGGTACAGAATGAGCAAAGTGAAGACGATGAATGGGAAGACGAATCCCTGTTCAGCGAATTTGAACTGGACAGTGAGCCTCCTAAACGATCTAAAAAACTCTTATATATTCTGCTATCACTATTAGTGTTGTTGCTGGTCGTTCTGGGCATCAGCCTCGCTTTCCCTGAGTTGGTACCCATGTAATGAAAATAAATTCACGTTTAGATGAAGATACTGCAAGTATCAGAAAGGAAATTAGAAAAAACATTAGAAAAATTCGTAATGGACTTTCAGAACTACAGCAGAAAGATGCAGAAGAAAAATTAAATATTAATTTTATTCAACACATAAACTTCCCCAAAGAGGCCCGGATCGGGATCTATCTGGAGAACGATGGGGAACTCAGAACTAACCTTTTAATTCAATCACTTTGGTCCAAAGGTGCGACGCTTTTCCTCCCTGTAATCCACCCCTTTAGCGGGGTCACTTTGCTGTTTCAGAAGTATGAAAAAAACTCACCCATGAGGCAGAATCGCTATGCTATCTTAGAGCCTGAATTAAATTGTAGCCAAATTTGCCCACTGGCGCAGTTAGACTATTTACTGCTTCCTTTGGTGGCGTTTGACGACGCTGGCAATCGCCTCGGTATGGGAGGTGGCTACTATGATCGCACGCTGGCGCGTTATTATCGTGAAAACTGGCAACAACCAAAGTTAATTGGCCTGGCACATGACTGTCAGAAAGTCCCGGCATTGCCAACAGAGGCCTGGGACGTGCCCTTACCAACCATAATCACGCCGCAAAAATGCTATCAGTGGTGAACGCATTGATAATGTATTTTTCCCACTACTGATTCATCACATAAGTGCCAGATCATAAATTCTCCGATTAAAGGCATCTGGCATACTTTTTTGCGCTTTGGGCGTATAATTGCGAACCAATAATTAACTAAAACAGTGATCGCGTTATGACTCAAGATGAAATGAAAAAAGCAGCTGCCTGGGCGGCACTACAATATGTCGAAGCTGGTACAGTTGTTGGTGTGGGTACAGGTTCCACCGTAAACCACTTTATCGATGCATTAGGCAGTGTCAAAGATACTATTAAAGGGGCGGTTTCAAGCTCAGAAGCTTCCACAGAAAAGCTGAAGGCGCTGGGGATCGAGGTGTTTGAGCTCAATGATGTCTCTGAGCTGGACATCTATGTGGATGGGGCGGATGAAATCAATGCGCACAACCAGATGATCAAAGGTGGTGGTGCAGCACTGACTCGCGAGAAGATTGTTGCAGCGGTTGCCAGACAGTTTATCTGTATCGTCGACAACACTAAGCATGTTGACGTACTGGGTCAGTTCCCTTTACCGGTTGAAGTGATCCCAATGGCACGCAGCTATGTGGCGCGTGAGTTACTCAAGCTGGGGGGCGATCCTGTCTATCGTCAGGGCGTCGTGACGGACAATGGTAACGTGATTTTAGACGTGCATGGTCTGTCCATCACCCAGGCAGCTGAACTGGAAGAAAAAATTAATCAAATCGTCGGTGTTGTCACCAATGGCTTGTTCGCTCAGCGCGGCGCCAACATCGTCATTACAGGTACCCCAGAGGGGCCACAAATTAAGTAACAGGAATAAGTCATGAGTAAGGTATCGTTGTCAAAGGACAAAATTCGCATTTTATTGTTGGAAGGCGTACACCAAAGCGCAGTTGAAACACTCAAACGCAACGGTTATAGCAATATCGAGTACGTGAAGACATCGCTACCTGAAAGTGAACTGATTGAGCGGATTAAGAATGTCCACTTTGTCGGGATCCGCTCCCGTACTCACCTGAGTGAAGCCGTACTGGAAGCTGCAGAAAAGCTGGTTGCGGTTGGCTGCTTCTGTATTGGCACTAATCAGGTTGACCTGGACGCAGCTAAAAAACGCGGTATTGCCGTATTTAATGCACCATTTTCTAATACGCGCTCGGTGGCAGAGCTGGTACTCGGTGAGATCCTGCTGCTATTGCGGGGCATTCCAAAACGCAACGCCATGGCACACCGCGGTGAATGGTTCAAATCAGCTATCGGCTCCTATGAAGCACGCGGTAAAACGCTGGGGATCATAGGGTATGGTCATATAGGGACGCAGCTGGGGATCATGGCTGAAAACATCGGCATGAAGGTCGAGTTCTACGACATCGAAGATAAACTCACCTTAGGCAATGCGCAGCAGGTTCAGAGTTTAACTCAGCTATTGCAACGGGCTGATGTGGTGAGTTTACACGTACCAGAAACGTCGCAAACCAAGAACCTGATCGGTATGGCTGAGCTGGAAGTAATGAAGCAAGGTGCCATTTTGATCAATGCCTCACGCGGTACCGTCGTAGATATCGATGCACTGGCAGAAGCACTCAGTGCAGGTAAGCTATCAGGTGCAGCCATTGACGTATTCCCTGTCGAGCCCAAGTCTAATGATGAGGAGTTTGTCTCGCCACTGCGCCAATTCGACAATGTGATCCTAACGCCACACGTCGGAGGCTCTACTCAGGAAGCGCAGGAAAACATTGGTATCGAAGTTGCCGGTAAACTGACCAAGTACTCTGACAATGGCTCAACAGTTACGGCGGTGAACTTCCCTGAAGTATCACTCCCTGAGCTATCTAACCGCAGTCGCCTGTTGCACGTGCATGAGAACCGCCCTGGCGTATTGACACAAATTAACCAGGCGTTTGCACAGCATGGTATCAACATCGCAGCCCAATACCTGCAAACCGACGAAAGCATTGGTTACGTGGTGATTGATGTGGACAGCGATCATTCCGAAGTTGCATTAAAAGAGCTGAGTGCGGTTGAAGGCACTATTCGTGCCCGTATCCTGCACTAGCGGCTTTGTAAGCAGACACAAAAAAGCCTGTCTAATGACAGGCTTTTTTCGTTTCACTTACCAGGCAAAATTTTTGCTCAGTAAGCTGGCAATTATGCCATGAAATCAACACCTTCTTTGATGTCTTTTTCAAGAGTTGCCAGCATGTCGTCTTTTGCTTGTTGCTCAAACGCGCTCAGCTCGCCGTATGGCAGTAGCTCTTCTACGCCGTTTTTACCAAGACGTACTGGTTGTGCGAAGAAAGTTGCATCGCCAGTGTTGCCTTCAACGTACGCATACTCAACCACGTTTTCGCCTTGCAGGCCTTTAACCAGTGAGAAGCAGAAACGTGCTGCAGCTGCGCCCATAGACAGAGTTGCAGAACCGCCACCCGCCTTAGCTTCAACCACTTCAGTACCGGCGTTCTGAATACGCTTGGTTAGTGCAGCGACTTCTTCATCAGAGAACTCAGCACCTTCAACCTGTGAAAGCAGAGGCAGAATAGTAGTACCTGAGTGACCACCAATCACTGGCACTTTCACATCGCTTACGTTCAGGCCTTTCAGCTCAGCGATGAAAGTCTCTGCACGGATAACATCCAGAGTAGTCACACCGAATACACGAGCTGGATCGTAAGTGCCTGCTTTTTTGAACACTTCAGCAACGATTGGCACTGTGCCGTTAACTGGGTTAGTGATCACACCAACCAGGGCTTTGGGACAGTTCTTAACAATGCCTTCAGCCAGAGTCTTGATGATGCCTGCATTCACATTGAACAGATCAGCACGGTCCATGCCCGGCTTACGTGGCATACCCGCAGGGATCAGAACGATGTCTGCATCAACCAGCGCTGCATCCAGGTCATCTTTACCAAAACCAGCGACTTTTACCGCTGTAGGGATGTGAGACAGATCAACCGCTACGCCAGGTACTACTGGCGCTACGTCGTATAGCGCAAGCTCAGAACCAGCAGGCAAACCGTTTTTAAGCAAAAGAGACAATGCTTGACCGATACCGCCAGCGGCACCTAATACAGCAACTTTCATTGGAATTCTCCATAATTTGAAGGTGGAATTAAATGTGCTGTAAAGATAATGAAAAGCGCCGCCAAAAACAAATTTATCCGCGCAATTTTCGTCTTTTTTTCGACTATAGTTGTAAAGTTCGCGACAAATACTGCTACTAATGGTTTACGCCCCAATGTCAGTTTCATATATAGGAAATCCTGCCCGCTTGAAGAATCTTCTTGTGCATAAATTTGGGTAACAGAGTGGTTTTGTGTAGAATCCTAGCAATTGAGTCACAAAGAAGTACTGAATATGCAGCCGCAGGAAAAACAAGAAGCCCTCGTCAAAGCCTTTAAGGCCCTGTTAAAAGAAGAAAATTTTGGTTCTCAAGGTGAAATAGTCGATGCCCTAAAAGAACAGGGGTTCGATAATATAAGTCAGAGCAAAGTCTCTCGTATGCTGAGCAAGTTCGGTGCTGTCCGGACCCGCAATGCTAAACAGGAAATGGTGTATTGTTTACCGGCAGAAATGGGTGTGCCCACAGCCAAAAGCCCGCTGCGACAGCTGGTGATTGACATAGTACACAATGAAATGATGATTATTATTCGTACCAGCCCGGGAGCAGCACAGCTTATTGCCCGACTTCTGGACTCTTTAGGTTCTGCAGACGGAGTGCTTGGTACCATCGCAGGCGACGATACCATTTTTATTGCCCCCGCCAAGGTCTCTGAGATTGATGAGACTCTGGAGCGAGTGAAGACCCTGTTTGATAATGTCTGATAGCGGTGACTACTGCGCCATTTGCTTTAGAAAATTTAGCGATGGCGCAAAAAACGCCGCCCCCATGTCACCCTGAGAGTAGTCCAGCAGAGGGTCGTAATCACCATCTCCACACAACCCAAACCGGCTATGCAGTAATTGCTCAAACGCATTACCTTTCGCTGCGCAACTAAGCCACAGGCTGCCTTGTTCATAAACATCCCCATACGGCATACTTTGATTAAGTAACAAAGGCTTCCCTTCGCTGTCCTTTATCTCGTTGAGCCGGGCATGATTGTAGGGGGGAGCATCTTCAATCAACTCATTATCCAGTCGAGTACGCCCCATCAGTTGCTCCTGATCAG
Organism: Pseudoalteromonas sp. XMcav2-N; assembly: GCF_024124545.1. Lineage (GTDB taxonomy): Bacteria > Pseudomonadota > Gammaproteobacteria > Enterobacterales > Alteromonadaceae > Pseudoalteromonas. The sequence continues at coordinate 231,499 of NZ_JAMXSF010000004.1, read as the reverse complement.
ACAAGGGCAATGCCTGCCAGCGAGCCAAATCAAACTGAGTACGCTGCACGTGAATATAACTCCCCTGATCATCCAGGCCGTCCGGGTTGCTCACCAGCGCAACCTGGCGTTTGAAGCGCCCATGAGGGATATCAGCGCCATAGACAAAGCCATTGAAATCACGGCCATCGAGAAATCGAAATGCGCGTACCTGAGCAACCAGCTCAACACTGCCCGCCAGCATGTGCAGTACACTTTGCGCAAACAGGTGATTAACGTCTTCTCTGTCTGAGCGGATCACATAGAGCAGATCAAACGGCTGGCTGTGGCACAAGTGCTCACTGCTTTTAATCAGGGGAAAGCTCTTTAGCTGAGGAGGTATAAACTCGGGATAAATGTGAGGCCAGTATTGTGCGCCAATGGCCACAAAACTGCTCAGCATGGCCTCAGAAAAACGATCACTGAGTTCATCCTGCAACCTGCCAGCCTGACTGAGCGCCGAGCGCACAACTTCGTCCTGGCCATCCAGTACATTAAAAAATAAGTGCAAACCATGCAGATTTGCCTCGGCACATACCCCTGATTGTGCTTGCGCCATCACCCCTTCCTATCATCAAATCAACGCGCCATACTAAACCCGGCTGGTGCGGTTGTACCCGTCTCTATTGGGCATCACCACGCACGCCCGGTCACCGCCCTTCCCTAATTTGCTATTAGGTAATGTAACGAATTGTTATGCCTTAAGAAAAGAAGTTTATCGCATGGGGCTTAATTTTCAAACTCACAGGCCGAGAGAGATCCAGTGGTTTATCTGATGGCATCGCCACTTCTAACTTCTGACCTTCCAGCTCAATGGCATACAAATACTCAGTCCCGACAAAGCGATGTTGCGTCACTTCAACCTGACCCTGCTCTGCATTAAACAGTTCGATATGGCTGGGCCTGAGATATATTTGTCCTTCCGGTACCGGGTTTTGAATATCAATCAGGGACTCCACAGATCCAAATGCCGTTTCAACCTGAGCACCGTTGTGACGCTGTGCCGTCACGTAGGCACCCTGTCCCAAAAATTCCGCCACCTGGCGACTGCTTGGATGCTGGAAGAGCTCTTTGGGTGTGCCTAGTTGGGCAATTTGCCCCTGATGCATAATGGCGAGCCGATCGGCAAAAGCAAAGGCCTCATCTTTGGAGTGACTGACAAAAATCGCCGATACCTGCTGATCTTTAATAATATCGCGAATATCTTTGATCAGCTGAAAGCGCACCTGCGCATCGATGTTTGAAAACGGCTCGTCCAGCAACAACAAGTTGGGATGGTATGCAAGGGCTCTGGCAATCGCTACCCGCTGCTGCTGGCCACCAGATAACTCGTGGGGGAAGCGTTTCGCATAGCCTTCCAGATGCACCAGTTCCAACATTTGTGCCACACGACTGTGCTTTTCGGACTTGCTCAATTTATTGAGACCAAAGGCGATATTCTGCTCAACAGTCAGGTGCGGAAACAGTGCATAATCCTGAAACATCATACCGATGTTGCGGTGCTGAGGCGCCACAAAATGTCGCTCGCCGCTGACACTTTTGCCATTGATCCGGATCTCACCTTGCTGGGGATGCAATAACCCGGCAATTGCCTTTAAGGTTGTCGTTTTACCACAGCCACTGGCACCGAGCAGGCAAACTATTTCATTCTCAGCCACCGTTAAATCGAGCTGCTGGATCACTGGGTGACCATCATAATGGTAGTGTAACGATTGAATTTCTAAGCTTGGCATTAGTTGTGTTGTTCCATTGAGCGATTAACCCAGTATAACGGGATCAGTCCAACCAGGACGATAAACAAGGCAGAGATAGAGGCCAGTTCAAGTTGCTCATCGCTGACATACTGATAAACATGGGTGGCCAGGGTTTCAAAATTAAATGGTCTTAACAGCAGTGCCGCTGGCAGTTCTTTCATACATTCAATAAACACCAATAAGCCAGCGGTCAGCAGTCCGCGTTTAAGTAAAGGCATATGAACCCGGGTCAGGGTCTGAAAGCGCCCTTTCCCAAGAGATAAGCTGGCCATATCAATACTCGGACTAATACGCACAAAACTCGATTCCACGGCACCATGGGCAATCGCATAAAACCGCACGACATAGGCAAAAACCATAGCGAACAAAGTACCACTCAGTAACAGGCCGGGTTCAAAGCCTGAGCCATCAAACCATTCATTTAGTTTGGTGTCCATTAAAGTGAGCGGTAACAGCACCGCAATTGCCAGAACGGTCCCTGGTAATGCATATCCGGTACTGGCAAACCGGCCTGGCAACGGCGAGAGTTTGCCCGGTTCAATACGCTGATAATACACCACCAATAAACTGATCATCATTGCGATAACACTCACGTATAAACTGATCTTCAGACTCTGCAGCGCGTAAGTAAAAAACTCCGCATTCCAGGCCTGATCAAAATAATGCCACGCGTAATTGAGGAGTATTCCAACCGGCACAAAAAACGCGACACCGAGGATCAGCATACAGAACCCCCAAGCCAGCCACCCCTGGTAACCCGTCAAATCGTAAAGATAAGTGTCGTTCACCCCGGACTGTCGCTCATGTACCACTTGTGTTTTGCGACTCATTCGCTCAAGTAACAGCGCGACAAATAAAAACAACAGCATGATACCCGAGATCTTGGCTGCGGCAGTAAGCGAATAATATCCCAGCCAGGTGTCATACACAGCTGTTGTCAGGGTGCTTACCGCAAAGTAATGCACGGTGGCAAAGTCGGCCATGGTTTCCATGCTGATCAGCGCCAATGCCGCGACAATTGCGCCACGGGATAAAGGTAAGCTCACTTTGAAGAAACTCTGCGCCGGACTCATGCCCATCAGTTGACTGGCCTGCACCAGCTTGAAAGACTGCTCTCTCAAAGCGGTTTTGAAAATCAAATACAGATAGGGATAAAGCACCAGGGCTATCATAACTATGGCGCCCGGCAAAGTACGCAGGTCAAAAAACCAGTAATCATCCGGCCCCTGCCAGCCAAATTGCTGTCGCAACCAGATCTGCACCGGCCCGGCATAATCGAGTAAATCAGTATAAACGTATGCGATGATGTAAGCTGGAAGTGCTAGAGGTAACATCAATGCCCATTCAAATATCCGCTTACCGGGAAACTGACAGTAGGCTGTTAACCACCCCAGCGGCAGGGCAATGAGTGAGCTGAGCGTCACTACACCAGCGATCAGCACTATGGTATTACGGGTATAATCCCATAACACGCTTTGCCATAAATGGCTGAATACTTCCGATTCACCTTGCAGTGCTTCGAAAATCAGAAATGCCAGCGGGATTGACAGGGCTATGCCTATCAACCACGCCACGCACTGCCACGAGGACAGACTTTGTTTTAATTGCATTTACAGGTCAAATTTTACCTCATCGATGAGCTTAAGCGCCATCGGACGGTATTTACTGATCTCGGACAAAGGTAAGCTGTCTTCCTTAAAGGTGCCCCAGGATGCCACTAGTTTCGACAATTCGACGCCCGGTTTAACCGGATATTCCATATTCATCGAGGCGTACATGTTCTGGGCTTTATTGTCGGTCATAAACTCGATCAGTTTCAAGGCATTTTCTTTGTTTTTCGAGTACTTGGTCATTACCACACCCGAAACATTCAGATGCGAGCCACGGTCGGTCTGATTTGGGAAATTAATATAAACCGCATCAGCCCAGGCTTTTTGCTTGCTGTCTTCCAGCATTTTACCAAAATAGTAGCTGTTACCCAGCGCCAGGTCACACAGGCCTTCTTTTACGGCTTTAACTTGCGCACGGTCATTACCCTGTGGCTTACGTGCCAGATTCGCTTTCACCCCCTGCAGCCAGGTTTTGGTTTCAGCCTCACCATGGTGTGCAATCATGGACGCTACCAGCCCCAGGTTATAGGGGTGTTTACCTGAACGCGTACAAATTTTGCCTTTGTATTTAGGGTCTGCAAGCTCCTCATAGCTCAGGCTGGTTAGCTTGCCTGATCTGTCTTTTGAGGAATAAACATTACGTACACGCTTGGTCAGTGCGACCCAGTGGCCATCCGGATCCCGAAAGCTAGCTGGAATATTTTTGTCAACCGTTTCGCTTTCTATCGGGTTAGTCAACCCAAGCTCCTCAAGCTGGATCATCGCACTGAAGTTCGACGTCAGTACAAGATCGGCACGACCATGTTTTCCTTCCCGTTTGACTCGCTCAATCAGGCCTTTTTTCGCAAACACCACATTAGTTTTAATACCAGTCTGCTTAGTAAAATCATCCAGAATCGGCTGGATCAGGAAAGGTTGACGATAGGAATAGATATTTACCTCATCCGCAGCGACAGCAGATAAACTAGTAACAGCAGCAAGCAGAGTTACGATTGCACTTTTCATAGGAGCTCCAAATAAAAACAATTACTATTCTCAGGATATGGTAACCCGAAACCAGGCAAAATACAGCCGATAGTTCGGCATATTGCAATTTTATTAAATAGCGACATACGGACGTTTGTTTGTGAGATATCTCTCACTAAGCTTGTCGCTATCTATGAAGATAACGCTGACTTTATCAACAAAATACAAAAAGGTCTTTGTTAGATAACAAGTTTTTTTGTGGCCAAGTTAATTACCCGAATTTCAAAGCGTTTTTTTGTGGTGTTATCTCACCCAGAGTCTCATATACTTTAGTCATCTCAAGGGGAGAGCACAAAGCAACAGGGAAATGGATTGAGTTGCCGGTCAGGGAGTTTGTGCGGTAGGAGTGTCAGGAACTAGGATTAGGCTTCGGACAACAGGACATGCCGTTTAAGTAAGGATGTTGATGCACAGGTGGATGGTGCATTGGAATACAGGGAGACAGGAACAAGTCAGGATGACGACACAAAGGATGGTAAGCACGGACTAAGTCAGCATATGGGAGCGCTGATTGCTTTAAGGACAGTACAGGATGTACATCTCGCAGAATGACAACGCAAGGCGAGACATGGACGAGCATGTAAGGAGTTGATCTCATCAACATAGCAGGACGCTATTTAGAAGATTCCGTCAAGCGCGGCCCGCAAGGGTCGCGCTCTTCTTATTTGTGGCCCTTTTAAATTTATACCAATTTCACTTAATACCTGTTCAATTTGACGGAGCAAATATGACGCTAGCTGTGTTAAAAATTTCTCATTTAGAACAACTAAATAGCAAAATTTTTGCCTAGTTATCGAACATATTTTCTCGCCTCAAAATAGAACACTTAATTAAGCAAATTGGTATTACGCGTTTAACTGCTCACGCCAATTTGCTTTTCTTCCCTTTCAGATACGCATCACGGAAATCCACAAAATGCTGAGTCAGATATTCCGCAGCCTGTGTTTCGCCATTTTCTGCCAACACCACACAAGCAACCTCCGCTGTTCCCAGCTGGTGAGCATGCGGAGCTACCCTCAACTTATAATCAGACAAGCTTTCCGGTGTCACGGACAAGACAGGAAACTGATCCAGGTAAGGGCTTTTTCGAAACATCTTTTTCGCTTCACGCCAGGTCCCGTCGAGAAAAATGTAGAGCGGCGCTTTGCCTCTTTGCTGCGTCACCTGATGTATCACCCGCTCAGGTTCAACATTCTCAGCCGGAAAAACCACCACCGGCTGGTAGGCAGGATCATTCAGTAAAGCCAGTAAATCAGGGTCAGGATCGGTGCGGTCCCAGCGAAACGCATGATTGTCTGGCACAATATCCGCAATCAGACGGCCCGTATTGGAAGGCTTGAAACTCTCATTGTGATACATCAACAGACACACTGCACTGCCGCATTCAGCCTCCTGAATACCGGCACAAATACATAAAGGTTCGGCCAGTAAACACCGCTCGCAGCGGGGTAATTTTGATCCCCGGGCCTTGAATTCCCGCCGCGCGGATGCTATTTGTTGGGCTCGTAATGCCAGTACCGAGTTTTCCACACTTCTCTCCTCAAACTTGGGCCGGCTATCTTAGACAATTCTGATGATAAAAGCAGTATAACAATGATGATAATTGCGCCTTCAACACGCTTAAAATACCGCCTTATGACACAACAGGACGGTGATCTGCTCGCTGAACTCGACAGTGATCCTGCTGTTATGCGCTACATTACCAATGGCCAGCCAACTTCTCGCGAGCAAATTGAGCAGTTTTATCTGCCACGCCTGGCAAAATTTACTCACCCGCAACAAGGCTGGGGCCTGTGGCACTGTAGTTTACTTGACGACGATACATTTCTGGGCTGGGTATTGATCCGCCCCATGAATTTCTTCGAGGGTGACATGGAAGAACGAGATCTGGAGATCGGTTGGCGCTTCAAACAAGCGGCCTGGGGGAAAGGCTATGCCACTGAAGCCGCTAAGCATATTGCAGAGCATCTTGCTGAGCAGAATAAGATGGATTATTTGAGCGCCATTGCCCTGAAAGACAACCTGGGCTCAATTAATATCATGCAGAAACTGTCGATGACATTTTTAAAAGAAGGAAAACACACCGGCCCGGATGGACCTGTGGATGTGGTGTACTACCGTAAAGCAATATAGGCTGGTTGGCGGGCTTTTGAGCCCGCCCTGAGACATTACACCATCAGGAAAATCACCAGGAACAGACCCAGCAATAATCGGTAGATAACAAACGGTAACATGCCCATGCGCTCAATCACCTTAAGGAAAAAGTGAATACATGCATAAGCGGAAATAAAAGATAAAATGGTGCCAGTCACAATGGCCCCCCAATCAATCACTTCATCTCCGGTGGCCAGCTTAAGCGTGTAATAACCACCTGCGGCGGCAATAATCGGGATCGACATCAAAAACGAAAAACGAGCCGCACTTTGCTTATTTAGTCCGAGCATCATACCGGCCGTCATGGTGATACCAGAGCGTGATGTACCAGGCAGTAAAGCGGCAACCACCTGTGCAAAACCAATGATCAGGGCACTACGCCAGTTGAGCTGGTAAATCGTCTTAGTTTGTTTTGCTGTGGCATCGGCATACCAAAGTAAGAGACCAAAAATAATAGTAGTCGCCGCAATGACCCAGGCGCTGCGGGCAAAGTCCTCAACCAAATCTTTGGCCAAGAAGCCAATGACCAGACCCGGGATAGTCGCGACAATGATCCACCAGCCCAAGCGACTGTCTTCCGTTACACCTTGTTTGCCGAACGATTTAAACCAGGCACCCAGTATATCTGCCACTTCTTTACGAAAGTAAATCAGTACAGCAGCCAACGAGCCAACGTGAACGGCCACATCAAACGCTAACCCCTGGTCCTGCCAGCCTAATATCTGCGAAGGCAAAATCAGATGCGCCGAGCTGGAAATAGGTAAAAATTCGGTCAACCCCTGGATCAGAGCCAGTACAATGATTTCAATGATACTCATGATAAAGAAAACTCCACTTTCCATAGCTTTTGTGTTTGATTGTCATACGCTTGCCAGATTTCAGCCATGCTGCAGCCCTGCACAGGGTGAACAAATTCAGGCGCAATTTCCGCCAGCGGCCTTAAGACAAATGCATTCTTGGTGATCTCATCTCGTGGCAATTGTGCTGGGGTATCACAGATCATATCGTCGTAAAACAGGATATCCAGATCCAGAGTTCTGGGACTGAACTTCTTATCCTGTGGCGTCCTGCCATTGTCACGCTCTATCTGCTTGAGCAATGTGCATAAGTCTGGCAATGGCATATCCGTGTGCGTCGCAAACACTGAGTTGTAGAAATTTTTACCGCTAAAGCCTACAGGCTCACTTTCATAGACATCTGAATGAATATAATCAGGGAAATACTCAATAAGGGCCCTAAGCCCCTGACGAAAATGACGATCACGCTCCACATTGGAGCCAATACTGATAAAAACGTGCGCCATGTTATCTTGTCCGCGTGATTTCCAGGCCAACAGTTTGTGCCTGAGGAACGGCTGCCGGCTTACTGACCCGAATGGTGATTGCCTGAATTGCAAATTCTTGCAAAATAATGGCAGCAAGTTGCTCGACCAGTGTCTCCAGCAGTTCAACCCGGCTTGCCTCAGTATGTGCAATTACACGCTCACTCACCCTGGCATAATCCACGGCCAGAGTGATGTCATCCTGTTGCGCAGCAGCCGAGATATCGGTCTTCATCTCTATATCAAAGAAAAGGCTTTGTTTACTTTCTTTTTCAAAGTCGTAAACTCCTATTATGGTCTCGACGTGTAATTGCGAGATATAGACCGTGTCCATGTAAACTCCTGACATGACTGATTCGGATCGGCTTTTTCACGTACCCAGCCGCCTTGAAATAAAGCGACGATGATAGCCCAAATAACGGCAAGAAAAAATAAGGAAGCTTGTGATAGTCAGTTTAATATGTGTTTGTGCTTATTTATTTGGTTCAATCTCTTCCGCGATTTTGATTTCGAGACTCTTTTCTTTGCCCGATCCCCGCTTTGCAGGTTCAAATAACCCAGGCGCAACCAATGTACTGCGTCTTGGCGGTAAACTCCCGGCAGTACTGGTATTGGTATTTGATATTCTCAAGGGCACCATTCCCGTTTGGGGTGCCTATTTTCTTGGTATTGAACCGATCTGGCTGGGCATAGTTGCAGTGTGTGCCTGCCTGGGTCACATTTATCCTGTGTTTTTTCATTTCAATGGCGGAAAAGCAGTTGCAACGGCCTTTGGTGCCCTACTGCCAATCGGACTGTCGCTCGGTGGGATGTTAATTGGTACATGGCTACTGGTTGTCGCCCTCACGCGCTACTCATCACTGGCGGCCATTGTCACAGTATTAGCTGCACCAGCCTATACCTGGATGATAAAGCCTTTGTACACGCTGCCGGTGTCCTTCCTGACGCTCTTGATTATATTCCGTCACAGAGCCAACATACGTCGACTCCTGAACGGCACCGAGCCAAAGCTCGGTAAGAAAAACGTCGACTAGTGCCAACGTATTACAATGGTGGCAGGCTATCTAGTGGCCAACGCGGCTGGGTTTTCATGCTCAACTCAGCGGTTTGGCCAGCTTTAAGGCGCTGCATACCCGCGTAGGCGATCATCGCACCGTTGTCGGTACAGAACTCCGTTCTTGGATAGTACACCTTACCTTGCATGCCCTGCATCATACGCTCAAGCTTGGTCCGTAGTTCCGTATTAGCACTGACTCCCCCTGCGATGATCAAGCGCTTTATGCCTGTCTCTTTTAACGCCCGTTTGCATTTAATGGCGAGCGTATCCACCACTGCCGTCTGAAATGCATGGGCAATATCTGCTTTGGTTTGTTCATCATCACCGGCCGACTTAATGGTATTGGCGGCCGCTGTTTTCAGGCCACTAAAGCTGAAATCCAGCCCGGGTCTATCCGTCATGGGCCGCGGAAATACAAACCGACCTGCCACGCCCTTGGTCGCGAGCTTAGCCAGCATGGGGCCACCGGGATAATCCAGTCCCAGTAACTTAGCCGTTTTATCAAAGGCTTCACCTGCGGCATCATCCACAGACTCTCCCAGCACCTCATATTCACCGATGCCAGCCACTTTGACCATCATAGTGTGACCGCCTGACACCAGCAGCGCAACAAACGGAAATTCAGGCATCTCTTCTTCTAACATCGGGGCGAGTAAATGACCTTCCATATGATGTACCGCCACAGCTGGGATGTTCCAGCCAAATGCCAGTGAACGGCCGATAGAAGTCCCCACCAGTAAAGCGCCCACTAGCCCGGGGCCTGCTGTATAAGCAATGCCATCCAGAGACTCGGGGCCACAGCCTGCTTGTTTAAAAGCGGCTTCAATTAACGGAATGGTTTTGCGAACGTGATCTCTTGAAGCCAGTTCAGGAACGACCCCACCATAATCAGCATGAACTTTTACCTGGCTATATAATTGATGTGCCAAAAGTCCCTGTTCATCATCGTAGATAGCAATCCCCGTTTCATCGCAAGAAGACTCGATACCTAAAATTCGCAATTTTGATTCTCCACTAGTAAAAATTTGGACAAAAAATCAGACTTCAATTGCCAGACCGATATTGGTCTGCCCATCACTCAATGCCAATGCTTTGAGTGTTTTAACCGATTGATTATCGATCCGAGGCATGTCAGCAACACAATCAATGAGTTCGCCAAGTACTTCTATCTCGTACTGCATCAGAGGATGTTCTCTCACCTGTTGATTGTCGGGCTGAATGTCTTCTGCTATTAACAAAAACTCAATGTATCTTGCGACGGTTGCCTGAGAGATCTTCGCCACATTGACAAACTCGCTCTCATCCTTACTCATCACACCCTGAATAAAACCAAGTAATGCGGTTGCCACATCGATCGCAGCATACGTGCCAAACATATCAAAATCTTTCAGCTCCGGGACATTGGGCTCAATCTTCTCGATTTGCTTTTCCAGACTGATTTTGCTTTTTGGCAAAAGCACTTTTTCCCAGCATACATTTAGCGCACTGCGCAATATCGCCTCATCGCCGAACCCGGTTGCTTCACTGAACAGGCCGTAGTTGGGCAGCATACGTTCCAGTATGGCCGCGGCCAGAACAGCCTTTTGTAAATAATTTAGCTCTCTGATGCGCTGAAAATTATTTGCTTTCGTCATAGCTTTTTCCACAGTGCCAGCAATATTGAAATCCTGAACCATTGTGTTCAGAACAGCCGCGGCACTGCCAATCTTCCGATAAGTTATTTTGCTGGTAGTTTACCAAGATTTCCTCCGCCTCGGGTACTTTTATCGCGCAGACAAATATTTTTATTGTCTCCTGACAAAATGGTATCTCTCCCAATGCGGTGGCAAGCACTGCACCCTCGACATGTGTTTTGAGTCTCGCCTGTGTCAGCAAGCCCAAAATAATATGGGCTTCTAACGGATTATCCGTGCGATACACACACGTCCAGTCAAACATTGCATTACTCATCGCCGGACTCCAAAATTTTGCTATGATAATCACTATTGTAGCGTGCTTATACGGAGTACAAAAATGACGCTCACCACACCCGGGTTGTTGTTCCCCGCAATTTCCCTGCTGCTGCTGGCATATACCAACCGGTTTTTAGTGCTGGCACAGCTGATCAGAGAGTTAAACGCCAGGGAGGGGGAACATCTCAGACCACTGGTTATTGCCCAAATTGATAACCTCAAAAAACGTATCAAATTGATTCGCCTGATGCAGGTATGGGGGGTCATCGCCTTTTTACTGTGCACCTTGTCGATGTTTGCATTGTTTATCGACGTGGCTATCTTCGGCGTGATCTTGTTTGGCGCCAGTCTGTGCTGCCTGACACTCTCTTTGCTGCTTTCCTTGTACGAGATCCACATTTCCTGTGATGCCATTGCGATAGAACTTAACAATATTGAAAAAAAGCCAATACAAGATTAAGCAACTCAGTTTTTTGCTGGCTATACTAACAGAGAATGCATACTGAGCAGAGGTTCTATGTGAGCAGTTTTCTCTTTTCAAATGAGCCACTTAAGGATGACGAGCAAATTACCATAGATAATGCATATTGGGATATCCTGGTGGTCGATGACGAAGAAGACATTCATCAGGTTACCAAACTGGTGCTGTCGGACTTCCGGTTTGAGCAAAAGCCACTGCGCTTTCATCATGCATATTCAGCCAAACAGGCAATGGACATACTGAATTCGGAGGAGTCCATTTCTGTTGGTTTAATTGATGTTGTGATGGAAAGTAACCATGCGGGCCTGGATCTTATCAAATTCATCCGTAACGATATGGCCAACCATGATATTCGCCTGATTCTGCGCACGGGGCAACCCGGTGAGGCACCGGAAGAGTCAGTCATCCGCGACTACGACATTAACGATTACAAAAACAAAACCGAACTGACGGCAGTCAAATTAAAAACCTTACTCTATTCAGCATTGCGTTCCCACCGAGATATTCAGACAATTGAGCGACATAAACAGGGTCTGGAACGCATTATTGATGCATCCTCCAGCTTTTTGAAGTGCAATAATGTTCAGGACTTCGCATCAACCATTTTGTCTCACGTTGCTGATGTAATGGGTCTGAGCGATTCGGACATTTATTGCGCAGCCGCAGTCAACAAGCAAAATGGTGCCGGGGCTGAATTTCAGCTACTCGCTGCCTCTGGCGCAGGTATTGAGCCAGAACAAACCGCACTGCCCGATAAAGTGAAAAGCCGTTTTATAGAAACACATAATCGCAAAACATCCAGTAAATCAGATCATGAATATGTGGGCTATTTTACCAGCCAGGCTGGATTAGAGACTATGCTGTATGTCAGTAAAAAAGGTCTGTTGCAGCCTACCGATTGTCAGTTACTCGCATTTTTTGCTAACAACATTGCCCTTGCATACGACAACCTGAATCTCAGAGAAACAGTCAAAGAATCACAAAAAGAGCTCTCCTATATACTCGGAGAAGCGGTTGAGAAGCGCTCCAAAGAAACAGGCTCACACGTAAAGCGGGTGGCACATTACAGTTTATTACTAGCCAAATTGGTCGGATTGAACGATTATAAGGCCGAAATTATAAAGCTTGCTTCACCCTTGCACGATATTGGAAAAATAAGTATCCCGGACGTCATTCTTAATAAGCCTGGAAAGCTGAATGACGAAGAATGGGCAATAATGAAGACACATGCCCAACAAGGCTATGAAATACTAAAAAACTCAACAAATGATATTTTGCAATGTGGCGCGATCATCGCTCACCAACACCATGAAAAGTGGGACGGCAGTGGCTACCCTCAAGGCCTGAAAGGTGAGCAAATAGACATCGCCGGGAGAATTACAGCGCTTGCAGATGTGTTCGATGCACTGGGTAGTGTTCGATGTTACAAGCCTGTTTGGACACTTGAAGAAATTCTAACAGAGATAAAAAGCCAACGAGGTCAACAATTTGATCCCAAACTGGTTGATCTGTTTGTAGAAAATCTGGAACAATTCGTCGCAATACGTGATCAGTATCCAGATTAGTTTTTGTAAGCGAAATGTAAAAAATTCACTTGGATGTTTCTCTAAACTGTATTAGTATTAGGGAATCAACGTTGTCATTGCATTTTTGTTGAAATAAAAGGAATTTCACATGAGATTTGAACAACTCGAGCAATTCGTTGCTTTAGGCAATTTACGCCACTTTAGGCAAGCCGCAGAACAAACCAATATCAGTACTTCCGCACTCACCAGAAGCATTCAGACACTGGAAGATGAAATTGGCTGTGAACTTGTCAAACGTTCTACCCGCTCCGTCAAACTGACCGAGCAAGGCGAGCTTTTTTTAAATTATTGTAAGTCAACCTTGTCGGAATTAGACATAACCAGAAACACTATCAAACAAAGTTTGTTTGGTCGTGATCAGCAGCGCGTTGTTGTTGGTTACACTGCACAAGCAAGTAGCATAGTGCCAACGTCATGTGGACAGTTTTTGGCGGATTTCCCTAACGTCAAAGTTGAAATGCAACTTCTAAGTGAACACGATCTACTTCGCAAGCTTCAGCTTGGCGAAATCGATATCAGTGTTTATCTGGAATCTGCAACCAGCTTAGTGAGTGATATCCACCTGCCCGACCAACTTGTTTTGTTTGTTGCTAAACAACATCCACTGGCAACACAAGACAGTATTCGTCGCAGCGAGCTTGCTCAGTACCCTATGTATGGCTGCTTTTCTCAGTCAAAACAGGTGCAGAATATGCTCAATGAGGCGGTTGAAGGGCTTAACAAGTCAACCAACGTCAAAATCGGTAACATCAGCCAGGTGATTGATGGACTGAAGAATAGCCAGAGCTTTGCAATTGCAAGCATTGAACATTCTAAAGTCATCGCACAGGATCCTGAGCTAATCTTACTTAAGACTAACAAGGATGCGAGTCATGAACAAATTGTCGTGCAAACCAGTCACCAACTTGGTAGTGGTTCACATGTCAGTAACTTGTTGTCATTAATTGAACAAACAGCACAGAAAAATGCGGTTGCAACAGCCGTAAACAGTTAACCAATTATGGCTAACCGTTTTTCTTGTCCTGTTTAGTTAAATGGGAGTTTTGAGCGAGTTTTAAGCAATACACTCAGTTCGGATGGCGAAGTTTTGGGCCTGAAGAACGGAGTCAGAAAGTAAAAAATTCGCTCACCCTCATCTTCCTTAATGTCATTTCAGCCCTGCCGTTTTATTCGCTGATTAAACGCCAGCAACCACACCTGCAAACATCGCCAGACCAACATAATTATTGCTCAAAAATGCCTTAAAGCACTTATCCCTGCTTCTGTCATTGATCTGCCATTGTAGTTTTGCAAGCCAGATCACGGCAACTGCAAACCCAACCCAGAACCACATTGACATACTTACCTGAGTCGCCACCCAGGCCATGCAAGCCAGAAAGGCCACATTCAACCCTGCGATCACGTGTCTGTCCCAGCGCCCAAATAAAATGGCAGTCGACTTGATCCCGACGACCACATCGTCATCTTTATCAACCATGGCATACTTAGTATCGTAGGCAACCGTCCAAAGCAGGTTCGCAATAAACAGCACCCAGGCAATCATAGGGACTGTTTCCTGAACCGCCATAAAGGCCATGGGGATCCCCCAACTGAACGCAGCCCCTAACACAACCTGAGGCAGGTGGGTGTAACGCTTCATAAAGGGGTAAATACTCGCCAACACCAAGGCACCAAACGACAGTAAAATAGTCTGCCAATTGAGCATCAGGACCAGGATAAAAGAAGCACCAATGAGTGAGGCAAATAAGGTCAGTGCCTCACCTTCACTCACAGCGCCCCTGGCCAGAGGCCTTTGTGCTGTTCTTTTAACTGCACCATCCACTTTACGATCAGCAAAGTCATTGATTACACAGCCTGCGCTGCGCATCATAAAAGTGCCCAAAACAAATATAAGCAACAAATGCCAATGTGGCACACCGCCTGACGCTATCCACAAGCTCCAAAGTGTTGGCCACATCAGCAACAAAGTGCCGATCGGCTTCTCAACCCGCATTAATTGTTTATATTCTTCGATGTGATTAGCTCGAAGCCGAGATAGCTTCATACCTTAACTCCATTGAGGAAGATTTCGCACACCAGTACTTTGCTATTCTGGCGCGTAAATACACTACGCCTTGCAAAACAGCTATCGCTGCCTAATGTGTCTTTACTTGGCAAAAATGAAGGTAATGTCTTTTTCTGAAGTTTTGTTACCTCAATCTCACCCCGTTGCCATGCCTGCTGATCGAACAAACGCTCGCCCAGCGGCGTGTTACCTATATTGTTCAGCCCGAGTGAATTCGCGCTTTCTGGGATCCAGCTTTGCCCATACACCACAGGGATATCATCACAATATAACACGACCTCACGACATAGCGCTCTGTCACACTTAAGAATAGCCTGCACCTCATGTTCCAGCTCACACACTTGTTCGCTGAGCACTTCTACATGCAAAGCATCACACTGAGAACGCAGCAGAGCTGTCAGAGAGCCAGTCTCACACAACAACGGGTGCAACCTGTCTGGAATGATGTCCTTATACCGGGACAGTGGTTCCCAGCTTGATCGCAATAATTTTGGCAGATTAAACAAGTCGATAATTCAATTAAGGTAATAACCGCGTCATAATAGCAAAGCTTACTCCGGCAAAAAAGTTTACCTTTCCCCTACTCACTGCTGTTCATAAACTGGTTTTACGTATAAACTAATCCTATTGTTGGTATTTAGTTAAGTATTTTCAGGCTATTATGAATCGTATCTGTGTCGCGTTGATGGCAGTTGTGCTGATTTGTGTGAGTACAAACTTACGCGCTGAATCAACCGTTGGTTACTTCGGATTTGAGCCTGACATCATTACAAACTATATCGGACAATCTAATAAGAAGCTGGGGTATGTGCGCGTTACAGTCGATTTAATGCTCGATGACGTGAGTAATATCGCGGTTGTCGAACACCACACCCCACTACTGCGTGACGCCATTGTCCAGATTTTAAGTAAAGAGCCAGAAGAAACAATAAAGTCACTAACCGGACGTGAAGAAATTCGCCAGCGCTGTGCTGAAAAGCTTAAAACCTTATTAAAAGAAGAGACCGGACAAGAAATCATCCGGGAAGTGCTGTTTACCAAATATTTATATCATTAGACATATCAAATGGGCCTGCTACTCAGCTCGAGCTCGGACCAAGATCGCCACACCAATACCGGCAAGTAAACCAAACAAGTGTGCCCAGTTCGCCATATTGATAAACAAAACATCTGTAAAACCTAACACCATCCAAGCCAACATAAGCCCCACAACGGGCGTGCATATCAACGGCGGTGATTTAGGGTGTAATACCGAGTGGATCCAGCAAAACCCTAACAGGGCATAAACTACACCACTGAGTCCCCCAAAGTTAGCACCTGCCAGCAGATACTGCACCCAGTTGCTCAGCAAGGCACCTACAATGAACAGCGCGCTTAGCACCCAGTTTCCTAAACGACGCTCTACCAGATGGCCCAGATATACCCAACAGAAAAGATTGACTACCAGGTGCAATAAACCAAAATGCAAAAAAGCAGGTGTGATCCAGCGCCAGGGCGTGTGAGGCTCAAACTGGAAGATATTAAAGACAGACTCGACACCATACACATAGAAACTCAGAAAAATACCCAACGAGGTAATAAAGACAGCTTTGAGGATCCAACTCAGTTGGCAAAAACGGCGCCACATATTCAGCCAAATTCCCTGATATACCAGTGGTGAGCCCGTCGGGGCAGCTGCCAGGAGGTATCAAGATACTGGTCGTGATATAGGCTGGTAACACATTCCTGCCAGGTATTGATTGCCTGTGGCCATTGTCCATTTTTTCTGACAACGCGGCAGTGAATATGCTGAGTCCTCAGACAGGCTGTGGCTCCCTGAACCGCGCGAGGGTTATCGTGGGAGCCTGACAGTTTCATTTTGCTACGCTATCAGGCAGTTCCTGCGCCCACTGTGTGAAGCCGCCATCCATGCTGTAGACGTCTTCAAAGCCTTGCTCAGCGAGATAATTTGCAGCACCTTGTGAGCTGATACCGTGATAGCACACGACAATAATAGGCTGCTCAAACTCTTTTTCCTGTAAAAAGTGTCCCAGATTGTCATTAGACAGGTGCTCGGCACCGGGAATGTGTCCCTGTGCAAACGAGTTAGCGTCGCGAATATCCGCAATAACCAGATCCGATTGCGCCAGCATGTCTTTCGTTTGGGTCACTGAAATATGTTTAAAACTCATAATACTCTCAATTTATTAAGCAGACACAAAAAACACCTCGTTGATGGCCACAGGCCCGAGGTGTTTTAACAAGGTAAGTGTGGACCTTAATCCCAGTTTAAGATCACTTTACCTGATTGACCAGAGATCATCGTATCAAAGCCCTGCTGGAACTCATCGACGTGGAACTGGTGGGTAATGATCGGCTCAAGATTCAAGCCCGACTGGATCAAGCTGGCCATTTTATACCAGGTTTCGAACATTTCACGACCATAAATGCCTTTGATCACTAAGCCCTTAAAGATAACCTGATTCCAGTCTACCGCCATATCACTTGGTGGAATACCTAACATGGCGATTTTACCACCATGGTTCATGTTATTCAGCATGCTATTAAACGCTACTGGCACACCCGACATTTCCAGGCCAATATCAAAGCCTTCTGTCATGCCCAGCTCTGTCATGACATCTTCAAGCTTTTCTTCGGCAACATTCACAGCACGGGTTGCCCCCATTTTGCGCGCCAGCTCAAGACGATATTCATTCACGTCGGTGATCACAACGTGACGGGCACCCACATGCTTAGCGACAGCGGCAGCCATGATCCCAATCGGGCCAGCCCCCGTGATCAAAACATCTTCACCAACCAGATCAAAAGACAGCGCCGTGTGCACCGCATTACCAAATGGGTCAAAAATAGAGGCAAGCTCGTCTGAGATATTATCCGGGATCTTAAACGCGTTATACGCCGGGATAACCAGATACTCTGCAAAAGAGCCTTCACGGTTTACCCCAACACCGATTGTGTTGCGACACAAATGGACACGACCACCGCGACAGTTACGACAGTGACCACAAGTAATATGGCCTTCGCCTGATACGCGGTCGCCAATCTCAAAGCCACGTACTTCCTGACCCATATCGACCACTTCACCCACGTATTCGTGCCCGACCACCATGGGGGTTGGAATGGTGTTCTGCGCCCATTCATCCCACTTATAAATATGGACATCAGTGCCACAAATGGCGGTTTTACGGATTTTGATCAGCAGATCGTTATGCCCGACTTCCGGTTTGGGCGCATCCGTCATCCAAATCCCTTCTTCTGCTTTTAACTTGGATAGTGCTTTCATGTGTTTTCACTCGTTAGAAACACGCAAGCCTGTGGCTTGCGTTAAAATTCGCTTATAGCTGAATAATTAAATGACACCTAGCTCTTTGCCAATGCGGATAAAGGCATCAATCGCTTTGTCCAGCTGCTCTGTGGTATGCGCCGCAGAGATTTGAGTACGTATCCGTGCCTGGCCTTTTGGTACCACCGGGTAAGAGAAACCAATCACATAAATACCTTCCGCAAGCAAACGGTCAGCCATATCTGATGCCACTTTTGCATCACCCAGCATCACAGGAATAATGGCATGATCTTTACCTGCACAGGTAAAGCCCGCAGCTTCCATCTTAGTACGGAAATGCGCGGCATTTTCCCATAACTTGTTACGCAGTGCCTGACCTTCTTTCATCATATCCAGCACTTTAATTGAAGCTGTGACAATAGAAGGAGCCAGCGAGTTTGAGAACAAGTAAGGACGAGAACGTTGACGTAACCACTCTACAATCTCTTTTTTACCAGATGTATAACCACCTGACGCGCCACCCAGCGCTTTACCCAAAGTACCGGTGATGATGTCAACACGATCCATAACACCACAATACTCCGGCGTACCACGGCCATTTTCACCAACAAAGCCCACGGCATGAGAGTCGTCGACCATGACCAGTGCGTCATATTTATCCGCCAGATCGCATAGCTCAGACAGGTTACAGATAACCCCATCCATAGAGAACACACCATCAGTTGCAATCAGCTTAGTTTTTACGCCCGCCTCATCTGCTGCGATCAGCTGCTTTTCAAGGTCAGCCATATCGTTGTTAGCATAGCGGAAACGTTTTGCTTTACACAGACGCACACCATCAATGATAGATGCATGGTTCAGAGAATCCGAAATAATCGCATCATCCGGACCTAAAATGGTTTCGAACAGACCCGCGTTGGCATCAAAACACGAAGAATACAGGATGGTGTCTTCGGTTTGCAGAAAATCGCTGATTTTGGCTTCCAGTGTTTTATGGATATCCTGAGTACCACAGATAAAGCGCACAGACGCCACACCAAAACCATGATCATCCAGACCACGCTGAGCAGCTGCAATCAAGTCTGGGTGATTGGCCAGGCCAAGGTAGTTGTTTGCACAGAAGTTGATAACACTTTCGCCGGTTGATACTGCGATTTCTGCTTGTTGCTGAGAAGTGATCACACGTTCTTTTTTGTATAAACCCTCAGCTTTTACTTCTTCAATCTGTTGCTGAAGCTGGCTGAAAAATGCCGCTGCTCTCATCGGGAGTCTCCATTAGTTGCACGGAGTGTGTACACCAGGCACACACTAAAACGCCGATATCGTTTATGGTCAATACCGACTGTGTCATTTAGATCATTGTTGATATTTTAAAAGGTTCGCACCTTAATTGCACGGTTTGTGATTATCTTGTTCACCAGCGTATTGTAAACGTTTATGAGATAAACGGAGGTACATCAATAACCTGACGAAGTGAGCTACACACATAATCAGCCGTTGCCCGCACTTCTTCACTGAAAGTCTGGCCTGATTCCACCAGTATCTTGGTTGCCACGCCTGCTGAGCGTGCCGCCTGCATATCAGATCCTTTATCTCCGACCATCACACTGCGTTTGGGATCGATATCAAACTCTTCAATAGCCTGAAGCAACATCCCTGGATTGGGTTTACGACAATCACACTCTCGCTGGTAGGGAGGCTGGGCTTTATGTGGATGATGAGGGCAAAAATACACACGCTCAATCTCTATGCCATGCGCCAGAAACTGCTGGCACATCCAGTCTGTCAGTTGTGCAAACTGGGCTTCGTTATAATAACCTCGACCGATGCCTGACTGGTTAGTAACTACAATTAGCTTGTAGCCCTGAGCCTGAAAGAGCTGACATGCCTCAAACACACCATCAATAAATTGAAAGTCTTCAATCTTGTAGACATAGGCATGGTCTTGATTGATCACCCCATCTCTGTCTAAAAACACGGCTTTGTGTGTCATAACTGCTCCTGCTGTACTACATGATCAAACATCTGAGTCACTCGCTCTACAGAGATTTGGCTCATCAAATCGCCCCCCTTCACACGAGTGCCCCATTTAAGCTGCTGTGCCTTTTTGCCCTTTTGTGTCAAGACGTTGTCATGGTAAACCTCAACCACATAATCCTGATAGAGGTATGGACCGGTGCGTTTAGGATTAGAGTGAGCGTATAAACCAATCACAGGCGTACCAACCGTCACCGCCATATGGGCAGGTCCGGTGTCTGGCGCCAATACCAGCTGTGCCTGCTCTAACACGCATAACAAGGCTTTTAGTTTGGTTTTACCAACCAGATTCACAATATCGCATTGAGCATGGCGCAGTATTTCATCACTAAGATGACGCTCGAGTTCGGTCGGCCCACCAGTCAGCACGACATTAAAGCCTTGTGCCGCTGCATGATCTGCCAGTGCAGCATACCGTTCGGGCAACCAGTTTCGTTCGGCTTTACTGGCCGCGGGAGAAATGACAAAGATACGTGTCAGCCCGCTTAAAAGTGCGCTTGCCTCCCGCTTATCTGCCTCACTCACTGGCATTTCCCAGCGTGGGGCATCACACTGTGCACCTATCGCACGGGCAAAATTTTGAAACCCTTCCAGCACATGGGGCTCACTTTGCGGTTCAATGCGCTGGTTGACCACCAGTGAATGCAACTCTTTAGAGCGGCCCTTATCAAAGCCAATTTTAACTTTTGCAGGAATACACCGGGCGGCCAGGTTGGCGCGAAACGCCACCTGCATATGCAGAAGCACATCGAACTTATGTCCTTTAAACCTAGCTTTTAGCTGCTTAAACGCCGCTTTCCCCTGCTTTTTGTCAAAAATAACAAATTCCACCCCAGGCAGATCCGCCAGCAGCATGGCTTCAACCTTGCCAATCACCCAAGTGATTTTTGCCTGAGGATGCGCCCGCTGAATCGCCTGAACCGCTGCAACGGCATGGCATACATCACCAATGGCCGAAAGCCGAAGAATACAAATAGAAGAAATTGCCTGAGACACACATTTCGCCTGTAACTGAAAATAAGCATCCGATCTTAAATAAAACCCATCATTTTGCAACCAGTGAGATTTTCCCCGAAGGGAAAAGTCGTTACACTGGCGCCTGTCGTTGCAGCGCGCACTACAGAGAAGTCATGCTAAAAATAGAAAAACACCATACTCATTATTTGCTTCGTACCAGCCATACACCTGAGGCGCTGTCTCTGGACTGGTTTAACCTGACCTACTGGCAACAACACAACGCCGTTGTGACTTCTAAGCAGGGGCGCGCAGCGGCCTGGTTCGTGCGCTATACACCGCATAATATCGCAGTGCTCAAACATTATTGGCGTGGTGGCTTGATTGGCAAGTTACTCAAAGATCAATACTTGTATACCGGCCTGAAACATACCCGAGTGTACCAGGAGCTGGATTTGCTCAATCAGCTTGCCAATCTGAGCTTGCCGGTTCCAACGCCATTAGGAGCTCGCGTGAGCGTATCAGCCGGAATTTATCGCGCCGATATATTAACGGATGCAATCGCTGGTGCACAAAGCTTATGTGAACGGCTGCAATCGGCCCCTTTGCCTGCGCAAGACTGGCAGCAGGTTGCATCCACACTCGCTCGATTTCATCAGGCCGGTGCGTATCATGACGATTTAAACTGCAACAATATTCTCTTTGATGAAAGCGGCGAGGTTTATCTGATAGATTTTGACAAAGGTGCACTCAGAACGCCCGAGACCGCCTGGCAACAAGCAAACATAGACAGGCTGGCACGCTCACTTAAAAAAGAGGCATCCCGTTCAGCACAGTTCTTCTGCTCTGAGAGCGACTGGCAAACATGTCTCGATGCTTACCAGGATGCAATGACAAAAAAGCCGGTATAAACCGGCTTATTCGTTCTATAACATCGCGGGTTATTCAGTTTCTCGCGCCTTAGCGATGATGTTAGATGTCGAGCATCCATCCAGAAATGGCAGGACATCAACCTGCCCGCCCATCGCTAAAACATGATCTGCGCCAGCAATTTCAGACACCTGGTAATCACCCCCTTTCACCAGGATATGTGGGCTGATCTGCTCAATCAGTTTAGCAGGGGTATCGTTTTCACTCTCTTTGCCGAAGGGGATCACCCAGTCAACAGAAGCCAGCGCAGACAACACCATAGCCCGTTCATTGAGCGGATTAATTGGCCGCTCCGGACCTTTAAGGCGGGCAATTGACTCATCGTTATTGAGACCGACCACCAGTCTGTCACCTCTGGCTTTTGCTTGCGCCAGATAACGGACATGTCCGGCATGCAGAATATCGAAGCAGCCATTGGTGAACACGATGGTTTCACCATTTTGCTTGGCAAACTCAATGTGCTTGAGCACTTCTTCATATGGCGTCTGATAATGCTCACCAGTCTGGCGCAGGTACTGACCTAACTTGCGGCTCAGCTCTTCCGGAGTCACAGTCGCTGCGCCCAGTTTAGCAACGGCGATACCTGCCGCCAGGTTAGCCAGTTCTACGGCTTCACTCGGTGACAAACCTGCACCCAGCATAGTCGTTAATGTCGCAATCACAGTATCACCTGCACCTGTCACATCGCTCACTTCCTGGACTTGTGCGGCAAAATCGTGTTTCTCATCTTGGGTGATCAAGGACATGCCCTGCTCTGAGCGAGTCAGTAGCATAGCACCAATACCGGCTTGTTTTATCAGCGCTCTGGCACTGGCTGTCAGCGCTGCTTCATCACGGTCATCGCCACCCGCAAGGCGGAATTCATTAAGGTTAGGCGTAATATAATCCGCCCCCCGGTAACGGCCTAGGTCAGACGATTTCGGGTCAATCAAAACCGTTTTACCCGCCGCTTTGGCCACGGTAATCATCTCCTCAATGCAGGTCAGCGCCCCTTTGTTGTAATCCGAAAACAGGACAAAATCATAGTCTTTGACAACCTGCTCCAGGCGGGTTAATAGCAGCTGACTATGAGACTGTACAAATGGCTCTTCAAGATCTAACCGAACAACCTGCTGATGACGGCTGATCACACGCATCTTAGCAATAGTTGGCAGCTCAGCAACTGTCACTAATTGCGAGGCGATTTGCTCTTTAGCCAGAATCGATTCAAGCTGGCGGCCATTGTCATCTTCACCAATCAGACCCAACAAGCCAACCTGTCCATCCAGATGGGCAATGTTTTTCGCCACGTTTGCGGCACCACCGGCTTTGTCTTCAAGGCTGCTTACTTTGACAACCGGAACCGGCGCTTCAGGGGATATGCGCCCTGTGTCGCCATGCCAGTATCGATCCAGCATCACATCGCCGACTACCAGGACTTTAGCCTGGTTTAAGTTTCTCAGCGCATTCAGATTCATGCCGATTGCTCCGCAATGACCATGTCCACAGCTTCACATAACCAGTGACCGATAAACATATGCGCTTCCTGGATCCGCGCAGTTTCGTCAAAATCTATGATAATTGGTAATTTAGCAATGTCTTTCACGGTTCCGCCACGGCGACCTGTCAAAGCGACCGTAAAAGCGCCAATCTCGTTCGCGGCTTTGAGCGCAAGATTAATGTTTTCACTGGTGCCGGATGTCGTCAGGCCAATCACCAAATCTTCAGGTTTACACAGAGCCTGAACCTGGCGCTCAAAAACCGTATCAAAATGGTAGTCGTTGCTGTGCGCAGTCAAAATGGAGGTATCAGTCGTCAACGCAATGGACGCCAGCGGCCCACGCTCCAACTTATAACGAACGACAAACTCAGCAGCCAAATGTTGCGCATCTGCCGCACTGCCACCGTTACCAAACCAGATCACCTTGCCACCTGCATCCAGCGTTGTTTTGCAAGCAGCCAGTAACTCCAGTGACTGGGTGTGATAGTCCGCCATTTTTGCGAACAACGCCATGTGTCGCTCTAAACTGGCCTGATAGCTTTGTTTGATGTGATCATTGATTGACATAGTGATCCTTAAAAAATAATGCGACTTTGCATTCGTTGCAAAATCAAATATAACCCGTGTTTCAATATTGAGGAGACGCTTCGCACCCAGTTACCAGTATACATTGACAGACAGCCAAGTGTAGCTTTCTCCGAAAACGTCTTTGCCATAGGTCAATGCTGTTTCCACTTGCTTGTCATACATCTGCCGAGTGTTGGACAACGACAGCTCAACAGCTTGTTCATACGCGTCGCCGGTTTGGCCCTGTTCATTGAGGTAATTGCTGGTATTGTCAACCGTTGACAGTTTTACTCGCCACAGAGAAGCCAGACTCTCTCGATAACTCACTTCCAGCATGTGTGCATCTGTAGGCGCCGCATCCCCAAACGTACGCTGATTTGCCGCCGCATGGCCTACTACAAAACCGTCTATTGTATTGCCCGCTTTGGCGTATATTTCATTGACATACCAAAGGCTGTGCATATTCGTATACTCATAGCGCAATGTGATATCTTTGGTCAGTGATGGAAAGTACACACCAAAACTGACGACGGTATTTCCAAACTGGTAGTTCTTATGATTTTTGGTATCTTCCCCACCGTATTCAAGATACCACTGAACAGGTTGGATCCAGTTGGTTGTGAATGTACTGGTGATGGTAGCCCATTGATCTCCAAGCTCATTATCCATACTACCAGTCAGCCCTCGGTTGTCACTACCAGCAGGGTCAAAATACGCTTTCACGACATCTTTCAGGTCAACCTTTCTTGGCCCCCCACCAAATTGCATCATGCGGTTTATACCGATTTTCCAGTTATCCAACGGTTCAAAGCTGATATGCGTGCCCGCTAATTTTGGTGTACCGTCATGTAGCTCGTTCTGGTAATGAATGCCTTTCTCAACATGTTCCAGTTCGGAATAAAATAGCTCGAAGTCAAAATTCCACCAATTGTCGAGCGGCAGGTTTAACCCTAACGAAGCGGACAATGGGGTTTTGGCATTGTTCGAATATACCTGAGCACTGTGTTTGAATGGTGAGAACCAGTGTTCTTTGTAGCCTAAAGTCAGTTGTAGATTCTCTCCGCCTAACGCATAAAAAGTGTTGTAGGGCACAGTTTTTCCGGCATCTACGCGATATTCCGCGCCGATTTGAACCAGACTGGTATCACTACCGCGCCATACGCCATCGAGCGATAGCTCCGCATACTCACTGCTGTAGTTTCCCCGATCGTTCGCAAGCTGCTGTGTTTCGCCCGAGTCTATCCGTAATTTGACGCCGCGGCGCGTAATCGCATCTCTTTGCAGATAAGGGGCTAATCGTGTTTTTATACTCTGAAACAAAGCCGGGTCTAGTGTTTTTAGCTGAAACAAGGTTTTATTGACTTCAGTAATACGATATGGCTTTGCCATAGGCGTTGTGCCCGTTAAGGCGAACATCTGATCAATTTGATACTCGAGAATGTTGTCTTTGCCTAGCGGTAGAAAAGCCGTTGGCATGGCAAAAGACTGCGCCGCACCCAGCAAGCACAAAGAAGACAGCGTGATTTTACGAAAGGACAACTTAAAACCTTTGAAATTAGAGATTTTGCCCGATCCTAGCAAATTCCCGCCCGTGGAGCACCTGAACAACTGTGATAATTTGTACGCCTGTTATCGCTTTTTCAGTCCGACAAGTTAAAATAAGCGTTTTTTACACTGATGGCTACCATGATTAGACGTTTATATTCCCTGTTACTGCTAGTGCTGTGCCCTGTCATTGTGGCGTATCTGTACGTTATCAGAGGAAAAAAGAACGCCTTATATAAGGCCAATTTCTCTGAGCGTTTCGGTTTTGTCCCCTCAAGCAGGTCACGCCAGGCGATTATGGTGCACTGTGCCTCTGTTGGCGAAGTATTAGCCGCAGCACCACTTATCAAAGCACTACTGGCGGAACACCCCGATGCCCCTTTTGTACTAACATGCAACACACCAACGGGACGGGAGCAACTCTCTCAGTTGTTTGATAAGGAGACTCGGGATATCACGATTTGCTACCTGCCAATTGACTTTGCTTTCGCGGCACGACGATTTATCAACCAATTGCGCCCAAAACTGCTGCTGGTGCTCGAAACCGAGCTTTGGCCTAATTTATTCTATTACGCAAAAAAGTCAGCCTGCCCTGTTGCTGTGGTTAACGCGCGCCTGTCTGAAAAGTCTCAGGCCGGTTATCAAAAAGTAGCACCACTGAGCACCTTTCTGATGGGCCAGATAGATATGCTCGCAAGCCATAATAAAGAGGACGCAGAACGGTTTGTCGAGCTGGGGCTGGCAAAAGAAAAAGTGACAGTAACGGGATCCATCAAGTTCGATATCAGCCTGGATGATAATCAACAGGAAAAAATTGATACACTCAAAGCGCAACTGGGCACACGACCTGTCTGGGTTGCTGGATCCACGCACCCTATGGAGCACGAACAGGTGCTGGCAGCGCATCAGCAAATATTGACTCAGCTGCCCGACGCGCTGTTGATCATAGCTCCCAGACACCCTGAACAATTTGAGAAAGTCGCGGCTTTGATTGAAGCACAGACACTTAGCTATAGCCGCCGTAGTCATCAGTACAACACATCATCACAAGTCTTGCTGGCAGACACTCTGGGCGAATTAAAGCTGCTGTACGGATGTGGTCAGGTTGCCTACATTGGCGGCAGTCTGATTGAGCGCGGCGGCCACAACCCACTGGAAGCCGCAGCCTGTTCGGTGGGGGTTCTGACCGGACCACATACCTATAACTTTGCCCATATTTACCCCGAGCTAATCTCGATGCAAGGTGCCATAGAGGTGGCAGATCCTCAGATGCTTGCCGATACTTTGCTGGTCTATCTGCGCTCGAAGCAAGATGCCACAGAGCTTGGGGCACACGCCAAAGCCTGTCTGGCACGCAATCAAGGCGCCATTTCGCGCAGTATTACTATGATAAACGCTCTTTTGGGAAAATAAATGCACCATATTGCCGTCAAAGCGATGCAAAACTGGGTCAGCTCAGTGATCGTAAAATATAACTTTTGTCCGTTCGCCCGTAAGGAAGTTGAGCAAAATGCCATTCATTACCGTGTCTGCGAGTCACAAAAACACGAAGATGCCGTCATGGACATGCTGGATGAGTGTCAGGCACTGTCAGACACACCTGAGCGGGAAACCAGCTTGCTTATTTTTACTGCTGGCTTTAGCGATTTTGATGAGTTCTTAGATTTGGTCGATTTAGCCAATGCACTGCTGGTCGCACAGGGTTATGAGGGGGTTTTCCAGCTTGCTAACTTCCACCCCGATTATGTCTTCGCTGATTCAGAGCAAGATGATCCAGCCAACTACACCAACCGGGCTCCATACCCTGCTTTACATGTGATCCGTGAAGCGAGTATGGCAGAAGCGCTGGAAACCTACGACGATCCGGAGTCAATTCCGGATAATAATATCCGCCTGGCACGCAGAAAAGGCGCCGCCTTTTGGCAGCAACTGCTACGCCAGTGTCACCCGCGCCAGGATTAAATATTGGGGCGGTTAGAGCCGCCCGGGTTGCTATTTTTTAACCCACTTACCGTCGACTTTAACAAAGTGGCCAGGGGCCGTTTTTGCAAAAGTTTTCTTAGCTGCCATAGCTTCTACCTGGCTCAGGCTGATGCCGTTTTTCTTGGCAAGTTGCTGATACTTGGCCTTGCGCTTACTGTTTACTTTATCAACCAGTTTTTGGACTTCACCGTTGCCTTTAATCACGCCAAGGTAACCCGCTGCGGTTTCTCCCACCAGACCTCGTGACTTAGCGTCATCCAGTGAAATAGCCAATACCGAAAAGCTCATGCAAGCCGCGGCAATCGTTGTCAGTAACTTAGATGCATTCATGATCTGGCTCCTTAGAATAGTTCACTGTCATCGCTGAACAGGTCATCCAGCTCTTTGTCGACCTTAACACGGATCTCGTGGTCAACCTTGACGTTTAAATTGATGGTGATAGGCTCTTTGGTTTCGACCTGTACTTTGTGCGTACAAGCCGATACCAAACAAGCAAACACCAAAGTTAGCATCCATTTCATGCTGAGTTGCTCCTATTGGTTTAAAGCTTTTTCCACTTCCTGAGTGATTTCATCACTCAGGCGCAATGCCCTGAACAGGGTATATATATTTTCACTGTGCGTATAATTAAAATTCACCGGTTGTTTTTGTTGTTTATTCTCACCGGCAATTTTCACCGCTAACTCCAGCTGCCCGTCCCGAGCCATATTCACAGCACAGCTCAGGGTTTCAATACTCAACTCATCCAGCACACCGAACACAGTTTCCAGTTCCGGACGTTGGGATTTTAACGCATTGAATGACGCATTATCTTCTACTTTCAGCATGCTATCTATCTCATTACTGAGGTAACCATCGCGGATCTCAGCCTGGCCGCCACGCATAAACACAGGTAATCTGCCAGATACCCGGCCATGGAGCTCAACCCCTGATTCCCGACCCGCTTCTGAGATCAACATCAAATCGAGACCACTGGCCGTCACTAAAATCTCCTGGTCCTGCGTACTGAGTAATATCTGCTCGGCCGCCAACTGACCGCCAAAGACTCTGGCACTAAACTCACGCAATACCGGCAGATTGTTATCTGACGTTAGCTGGCCCCGCACCTCGGTCAATACAGGCCCAGAGCGCACTTGTGTGACACTCAAGGGTGACGACTCTATGATTAGTTCACCAGCATGCCATTTGCCCTTTACAGGTAAATCCAGCTCAGAGACATAATGGTGCTCATACAAAAATGCAGCATCATCCACGTTAAGCCGAAAATCAAATATTTGACGCGTTAATTCACCTGAAATCTCAGCATTTATCAGACCCTGCTCAATATTAAGCTTAGGTACAAACTGGCTGACCAGCGATTGCATTGCGCCCAGGCCGTGTTCCGCCAGAGTCACAGTAAATGGCATCAACCCCGCTTCCAGACAATGTGTGAGCTGCAGCTCAAGATTATCCAGAGTGAGCCGGTGATCTAATGTCAATTGCTCGCTGCCGGCGACATTTCCTTCGCTTTGCAACGCAATATCTCTGAGGACTAATTGCGGATGCGCGAGCAGCTCTATCGTTGAATGCCCTGTCAGCTCACCTTTTGGTCCTTCTGGTTGCCACTGGCCGGTAAACGCCAGGTGCTGGCTGAGATCTTTGCCGCGGATCTCATCACGTTTAAATGAGCCAACCTGAATGTCTGCTTTGATGGTTGTTTCCAGCTGTCCGTTGACGTCACCCTGACCGCTGAGGGCTAAACTACGGCCCTGAACTGAGCCTATCTGATAGCGCTCGGCTTGTGTTTCTAATTCCCACTTCACCTGTTCAAATAGCGCATGTTCCGCCAGTTTATTGTCTTCAGTCATGGCCAACACTGTACTAGTGGACAGGGTGCCAGACAGGTTATCTAATCGTATCTCTTGCAGCGAAACTGAATTAGCTTGTGGCTGCAGTATGGTATTGAACGTCAGCAGCTCAGTCATATCTCCGGCCAGTGAAAACTGACCTTGCAACGCCAGTTCCTGCCAATCAAAGGACAGCCCTGCCGGTGCCTGAGACACTTCAATCGTGGCAACACCAGTGCTCTCCAGCTGCATGTCAGCGAGCAAAAAATCCGCTTGCACATCAAGGAGATTAAGTACCTCGCTTTGATGTGAAACTCTCAACTTACCCTGTATCTGCTGACCAGCAATCTGATACTCCAGTTCGCTAAACGTGGCTGACGTGGCTTCATTCGCCCCATACACAGATAATTTTGGTAAGCTGACCATTTGCGTATTAAATGTCACAGGCTCTGCCATCTGGGCCTGCCACTGCCCTGACCAAAGGGTGTCCAGCCAGGTCTCAGGCAACTGAGCAAACATCGACTCGCACCCGAGTGCGTTCACGCCAACTGGTAGCTGACTCAGGTCCAGCTTGCCAATACTGCTGCTGAGGTCCCATTGTCCAGAGATAACCCCGTTACCCTGGATCACTGGCTGACACTGAGCCAGTGGGTAAGCCAATAAGCTGTCCAGCTGGATATCCACATTGACAGCCTGACCATCAAATGTTGATTCTATGGTTCCGGCCAGCTCAGAAACAGTAACGGGGAGTTCCGTCTGCTGTAAAAACGTCTGTATAACCGGACTGGACAGCTTCAGTGCTGTTCGCAATTGTGTATCACTCAGGGTAATATCTGCCTCCACGTCACCACTGATGACAAAAGCGAAATCCCCCTTCTGCATTACACTGAGATTGAGTGGCTCTGGTAGTAACGGACTGGATACGGTGAGCGCTTCAACCTCGATACTAGGCATGCCTTCTGGCAAGTCGAGCTCTAAAGGCGCCGAGGAATGGGCCACCTCGGTCGCATTATCGGTTTGGGTATGCTGATGAGTCACCATCATACTGGCTACCTGAAAGTGGTCACCATCAAAGGTGGCGTTACTGACTTCAACCGACACCGCTTCACTGCGCCAGCACAGTCGCTCGACCGCCAGACGATCCCAGCTGTCGACAGACCAGTCCAGACACTCAAGTAAGCCCTGCTCTTCAGTCAGTATCTGCTTGCCAATAGTGAGTGTCAGTGGCACGCGAAAATAATAGACAGTGATCCCTATCGTAAACAGAGCAAATAGCAGAATAAGAAAAAAGCGACGCATAGGTACCAGGCAGTCAGTGAAAACTGGTTTAAGTGTAAGGGATCTTGATGGCGATGTAATGTCTGCCAAAGTAAGAAGATGTTAAGCTTGCAAAAGTCCCTTACAAGTTGGCCGCCACGATTATAATTTGCCCTTGCGCTTAAGCTCTTCCAGTCGCTCACGCTCAACGAGGATCATTTTAATCATGTTAACGCGAATATCCGCTTCCTGTTGCTTATATTCAGACAACTGCTGTTCAAGCACTTCTATTTCATCCACTTTTGAAGCGTCACGATACTGCTTCAGGCCTATATGCTCAATCGCGACTGACTCCTCTGATGTGTCAGCTTCTGCGTGCTGTTGTACCTGCAGGTGGCGCTGCTGAACGGACTGCATTAACTTATTGATCTGTGATTGTAGTTTACGGATTAAAGCCTGGATCAGCTCCATGGCTTTTTCAAGATCCTCATAATCCTCTTTGAATACCGGGTTGTCTTCTTTATATTGTCCCGCTTCTTCATCCAATTCTTTTGATAGCAACGGGGGGACTGTGTCGACCTCATCGCCACTTTGAGCTTCTTCGCCTGAGGTAGCATCAGAGACTTTATCGCTGTTGTTACGAACTTGCGAATGCGATACGGGCTTACTTACAGGCGCGCTGCCTGGATGTATTTGTATATCCATACTCACTCCTTGATTGCCATTATTGGCCTTCCGCACCGCTTTGGCGATCAAGAGGGCCGCTAATTCAAACAACTTATCGGTCTTTGCACAGAAAACTTAAGGAGAGAAAGTATAAGAGACAAATAATACTAAACGATGAACAGGAAGATGTTGCAGGCAATAAAAAAGGCCACCGAAGTGACCTTTTTCATCAAACTAAATAATTAGCCGATATTTTTTCTAGCATTACGGAACATACGCATCCACGGGCTGTCCTCTTTCCACTCTTGTCGTGGGTATCGCTGCCAAGAGTTAGCTCTTTTCAGGCAATAAAAAAGGCCACCGAAGTGACCTTTTTCTATTATAGAGTTCTCAATTAACTCACATTCTTACGTGCGTTGCGGAACATACGCATCCACGGGCTGTCCTCTTTCCACTCATCCGGGTGCCAAGAGTTAGCGATGGCACGGAATACACGCTCTGGGTGTGGCATCATCACTGTTGCACGACCGTCAGTTGATGTAATACCGGTAATACCTTCTGGTGAACCATTCGGGTTGTTCGGGTATTGCGTTGTTGGATTACCATAGTTATCAACGTACTGAACCGCTACTGTGCCAGACTCAAGTGCCGCTTTCACTGCCGCGTCGTTGGCAAACTCAGCATGACCTTCACCGTGAGATACCGCGATTGGCATACGAGAGCCTGCCATACCCTGGAAGAATACCGACGGGCTTTCTTGCACTTCAACCAGGCTGAAACGTGCTTCAAAACGCTCTGACTGGTTGGTTACAAAACGTGGCCAGTGCTCAGTACCCGGGATAAGCTCTTTCAATGTCGATAGCATCTGACAGCCGTTACACACACCTAAGCTGAACGTGTCTTGACGCTCAAAGAAGGTTTGGAACTGGTCGCGTGCCATGTCATTGAACAGGATTGACTTAGCCCAACCTTCACCGGCACCGAGTACGTCACCGTAGGAGAAACCACCACAAGCTACCAGACCTTTGAACTCTTCTAGCGTTAGGCGACCTTCAAGGATGTCACTCATGTGTACGTCTACTGCTGCAAAACCTGCACGGTTAAATGCCGCTGCCATTTCAACGTGTGAGTTAACACCTTGCTCACGTAGGATAGCCATCTTAGGCTTAGCACCCGTTGCAATGTAAGGTGCAGCAACGTCCTCGTTAATGTCGAAGCTCAAGTTTACGTTAAGACCAGGATCTTTTTCGTCAAACTTGGCATCAAATTCTTGCTTAGCACACTCAGGGTTATCACGAAGTGCTTGCATCTTATAGGTTGTTTCAGCCCAGATAGTACGTAGTTGAGTACGTGTATTTGCAAGTACCGCTTCACCACCACGGTTGAAGATAACTTTATCTTCTGTGTTTAGTGCACCGATAGTATGGCTGATTGCAGCAAGACCGTTATCAGCTAATACAGCTTCAACTGCTGCAAGGTCGTCGTTGCGAACCTGAATTACCGCACCTAGCTCTTCGTTATAAAGTGCTTCGATGTCAGAGCCAGTCAGGCTATCAAGGTTTACTGTCACACCTGTACGACCTGCGAACGCCATTTCAGCAACGGTTGTGAATAAACCACCGTCTGAACGGTCATGGTAAGCAAGTAGCTTCTCGTCAGCTACAAGTGCTTGCATCGCGTTGTAGAAGCCTTTTAATAGCTCTGGGCTATCAACGTCAGGCGTCTTATCACCAAGCTGCTTGTAAACCTGTGCAAGGCTTGATGCACCCATGCGGTTTTGACCTGCACCTAAATCAACTAAGATTAGGCTTGAATCACCTTTATCAGTGCGAAGCTGAGGCGTGACTGTTTTACGAATGTCTTCTACACGGCCAAATGCAGTGATGATAAGAGAAAGTGGTGCAGTAACCGCTTTGTCTTCACCGTTGTCTTGCCATGTTGTCTTCATTGACATTGAATCTTTACCAACTGGGATCGTTAGGCCAAGTGCCGGACACAACTCTTCACCTACCGCTTTAACCGCTTCATAAAGACCCGCGTCTTCACCCGGGTGACCTGCTGCTGCCATCCAGTTTGCAGATAGCTTGATGTTCTCAAGGCCACCAATGTTTGCGCCAGCAATGTTCGTTAGCGCTTCTGCTACTGCTAAACGTGCAGATGCACCGTAGTTTAGAAGTGCCGCAGGAGTGCGCTCACCCATTGACATCGCTTCACCGTGGTAAGTATCAAACGCAGCTGCCGTTACAGCACAGTTTGCTACTGGTACCTGCCAGGGACCAACCATTTGGTCACGTGCTACAAGACCTGTCACCGTACGGTCACCAATCGTGATAAGGAATGTTTTCTCAGCAATCGTCGGTAAACGAAGTAAACGCTTAGCGGCTTCTTCTACATCAATGCTATCTGTGTTTAGTGCTTCACCTTCAACTTGCTTTGACTCAACGTCACGGTGCATCTTAGGTGCTTTACCAAGTAGCACTTCAAGCGGAAGATCAACCGGGTTGTTATCAAAGTGGCTATCGGCAACGGTTAGGTGGCGCTCTTCAGTTGCCTCACCGATTACTGCGTATTGCGCGCGCTCACGCTTACAGATCTCTTCAAAACGCGCAAAGTCTTCTGCCGCAACAGCCAGTACGTAACGCTCTTGTGATTCGTTACACCAGATCTCGTGTGGTGCCATGCCCGGCTCATCATTCGGGATGTTACGTAGCTGGAATTTACCACCACGACCACCATCGTCTACCAGCTCAGGGAATGCATTTGAAAGACCTCCTGCGCCCACATCGTGGATAAATGCGATGGGGTTTTCGTCGCCCAGCTGCCAACACTTGTCGATAACTTCCTGACAACGACGTTCCATCTCTGGGTTTTCACGCTGTACAGAAGCAAAGTCTAAGTCTTCGTTAGACTGGCCCGATGCCATTGATGATGCAGCACCACCACCAAGACCAATGTTCATTGCAGGGCCACCTAGTGCGATCAGCTTAGCGCCAACGGGGATTTCACCCTTTTGAACATGCTCAGTACGGATGTTACCCAGACCACCTGCAAGCATGATTGGCTTGTGGTAACCACGTACTTCTTCGCCGTTATGGCTGTTTACTTTTTCTTCGTAAGTACGGAAATAACCAAGCAGGTTAGGACGACCAAACTCGTTGTTGAACGCCGCGCCACCAAGAGGGCCGTCGATCATGATGTCGAGTGCATCAACAATACGACCTGGCTTGCCGAAGTTGCTTTCCCACGGCTGTTCAAAGCCCGGAATGCGCAGGTTAGATACGGTAAAACCAACCAGACCTGCTTTTGGCTTAGAACCACGGCCTGTTGCACCTTCGTCACGAATTTCACCACCTGAACCCGTTGATGCGCCTGAGAATGGGGCAATCGCTGTTGGGTGGTTATGGGTTTCAACCTTCATCAGGATTTCAATGTTTTCCTGATTGTAGCTGTACTCACCGTCTTTATTCGGGAAGAAGCGACCCGCTTTAGACCCCTTCATGACTGCTGCGTTATCTTTATAAGCAGACAGTACGTTTTCCGGGTGTGTTTCGTAAGTATTCTTGATCATTTTGAACAGCGACTTAGGCTGTTCTGCGCCGTCGATTGTCCAATCAGCGTTAAAGATTTTATGACGACAGTGCTCAGAGTTCGCCTGTGCGAACATGAATAATTCGATGTCGTTCGGGTTACGACCTAGTTTAGTGAAGTTCTCAACCAGATAATCAATTTCGTCATCCGCTAATGCAAAACCTTGCTCTACGTTTGCGGTAACAAGCGCTTCACGGCCACCACCTAAAATATCAACCGATGACATTGGGCGCGGCTCTTCAACGCGGAATAACTGGCCCGCGTCTTCCAGTGTGTTGTGCACTGACTCAGTCATGCGGTCGTGCAATAGCTTAGCGACCTCAGCTGTCTGCGCTGCGCTCAGTGCGCCCTCAACATAGTAAGCAATACCACGCTCTACACGGTGTACTTTATCCAGGCCGCAGTTGTTAGCAATGTCTGTGGCTTTAGATGCCCAGGGCGAAATAGTACCAATTCGCGGCGTAACTAAAATCAGGGTTCCTTCAGGCGCATGTTCGGCAATGGTCGGGCCGTACTTTAAAAGCTTGCTCAGCTTGTCCAGTTCAGACTCAGAAAGTTCCGCTGTCAGGTCAGCAAAATGCATGAACTCGGCATACACGCCAGTGACTGGCAATTGCGCATCATTACAGCTTTTAAGGATTTTTTGAACTTTGAAATCAGAAAGTGCAGGTGCACCACGTAGGATCAACATAGGTATTTTCATCCGGGGTTAAGGATTGAACGATATTTTGGGCCGCTATTATAGTCGATTTGGCCTCCTTATTTAACTCAAATTTAGCAATTATCGAAAAAAAGCCCCTTCACAAAAGCGCCGTTAATTGCGAGCATGGACCCTCTGCCACCCTCTTTTAACCAAGGAGCCAAAAGTCACTTATGCGTTTGCTTTCCTCTGTGCTGATACTGTGCTGTTTGTTGTTATTGAGCAGCTGCGAAAAAATACCTGCCACTCAGTTACAACGGATCAAAACGCAGGAAGTGATCCGCATTGGCACTTTGGTTGGGCCCGCCACCTTTTATCAGGGCATTGGCGGTGAACAGGGGTTTGAATACGAGCTGGCAGAGCAGTTTGCTGATGAACTGGGCGTTGAGTTACAGATGGTGCCTTTTTTCAGTCTGAAAAAGCTGTTTGAGCGCCTGCAAAGCGGCGATCTGGACATTGCTGCTGCCGGGCTCAGTTATCATCCGCAGCGTGCTGCCCATTTTCGTTTTGGCCCCAGCTATCGGGAGATCAGCCAAAAATTAGTCTTTAAACAAGGGAATACCCGACCACGTAACTTTGCTCAGTTGAGCGGCCCCGTCACCGTTTTGGCTGACAGTCACCATGTTATCTCTTTACAAACTGCGCAGCAGCAATATCCCGAGCTGAGCTGGCAGAGCGTCGATGACCGGGACCAGGAAGAATTACTGCAAGGGATCATTGATGGTGACGTTCAGTATACCGTTGTCGATTCGCACTCCCTGGCACTGTTTCGGCGCTATCACCCCAATGTCAGTATTGCCTTTTCAGTCACTCAGGCCGATCCGGTTGCCTGGGTGCTGCGTCGTGATAAAGACGACTCATTATTCGCGTTACTGCCACCGTTTTTTGCCAAGATGCAACACTCTGCACAGCTGGCGGCACTCGAAGAAAAGTACTTTGGTCATGTCAAACGCTTTAATTATGTCAACACCCTGGCTTTTGTCGAAGCGAGTAAAGCCACGCTGCCCAAATATCAGGACTGGTTTATCCAATATGCAGAGCAACACCAGCTCGACTGGCGCTTACTGGCCGCATTGAGTTATCAGGAATCCATGTGGAACCCCAGAGCCAAGTCTCCCACAGGCGTGCGTGGGATCATGATGCTGACCCAACGTACCGCTAAACAGGTGGGCGTAACTCATAGGCTGAAACCCGAACAAAACATACGCGGCGGGGCCCGCTATCTGCGTAAGCTCATCAACCGTATCCCCAAACAGGTCAGTGCACCAGACAGAACCTGGTTCGCACTGGCTGCGTATAACGTCGGGTGGGGTCATGTGAATGATGCACGTAAGCTGACCGAAGGCCAGGGCGCAGACCCGATGAGCTGGGCCGAGGTGAAAAAACGACTACCACTGCTCACCAAAAAGCGCTACTATCGAAAGACAAAATATGGATATGCGCGCGGCGATGTGGCAGTAACTTATGTGGATAATATTCGCCGGTACTACGACGCCCTGATCTGGTTAGATGACAATGGGGCCCTTCAAGTCAATAAAGACTCAGAGCAACCAACCAACTGATCTGCCAGGCACGGTGTTATACCAATTTGCTTAATTAAGTGTTCTATTTTGAGGCGAGAAAATAGGGTCGATAACAAGGCAAAAATTTTGCTATTTAGTTGTTCTAAATAAGAAATTTTTAACGCC
This sequence comes from Pseudoalteromonas sp. XMcav2-N, assembly GCF_024124545.1. Classification (GTDB taxonomy): domain Bacteria; phylum Pseudomonadota; class Gammaproteobacteria; order Enterobacterales; family Alteromonadaceae; genus Pseudoalteromonas. The sequence continues at coordinate 193,971 of NZ_JAMXSF010000004.1, read as the reverse complement.
GTTAGCGCCATATTTGCTCCGTCAAATTGAACAGGTATTAAGTGAAATTGGTATTAAGTATCCGGTATTATATCCTGACTCTGTCATTAAGCTGACATACTATTATGCTATAGCTGTCGCGCGTAGTTGTTCTCTCACTCAAAATGGAGGTTACGATGCTAAGAAGACGTCGTACTCATCAATTTAAGCGTAACACGCGCAACACGAATCCAAATCGTCGCCGTATTATGCTCCGCAACATTCATCGTAAAATTTTACTGCGTCGCCGTATCTATGCATTAATCCAGATAGCGGCAGACGAAAGAGCGGCTCAACCCTGAGCCGCTTTGTCGTTTAAGTCGGCCTGTCTGGCCTTTTTCTGTGCTTTTATCTCTTTACGACGGCGTCGAAAGAACGCCGATAACTTATCACCGCATTGCTCTGCTAATACCCCTGACGTAACCTCAACCTGATGATTGAGTTTGGGTTCCTGCAATAAGTTCATAATCGATCCCGCAGCACCCGTTTTCGCATCCGGTGCGCCAAACACCACCCGCTTAATACGACTATGCACCAGCAAGCCGGCACACATAGGGCAAGGCTCTAATGTCACATAAAGGGTGCAATCCACCAGCCGATAATTTTCAATACGCTGCCCGGCGTCTCTGATCGCCATCATCTCGGCATGGGCGGAAGGATCATGGCAGCAAATCGAGCGGTTCCAGCCTGCCCCAACCAGCGCACCATCTTTCACCACTACGGCGCCAACCGGGATCTCATTTTCCTGCTCGGCCTTGTCGGCATACTCCAGTGCCCGCTGCATCCAATAAAGATCTTGCTGTTGTTCGTCCACCTGTGTGCTCCTGGGTACAAAATGAGAGATATTCTAGCGTATTGTCGCGAACTGCGCACTGTGACAGTTATATTGCTAAAATTAGCAAATTGCCATGGCTCATTGACATCAAATTAAGCTATAATTCGCCGCTTTTTTTATTTGACGAGCTCAACACACACGGGTAAAACATGAAATTTCCGGGCCGCAGAAGACATAAACATTATTTTCCAGTCGAAGATAAAGACCCTATAATTAACCAGTTACACGTCGTCGACCGACTTAAACGCAACTACATTTGTGGTATAGACCAGATCGTAGTAGACATCGAAGCTAAGGTTGATCAGGCCTTCCTTGATGAGTTTGGGCTGCAACGCGGTATGTCTCAAGTGATAGACAATGATGTCACCAACGCGCTCTATGACCGCCTGAAACGTGATGACATGATTGACTATGAATTTGCTGGCGGCACCATAGGGAACACGATGCACAACTACTCCGTGCTGGCGGATAGCCGTTCGGTATTGTTGGGCGTTATGAGCGAAAACATTCAAATAGGCAGCTATGCCTACAAGTTTTTGTGTAACACTTCCAGCCGCGTCGATCTCGATTACCTGCAACCAGTGCCCGGTCCTATCGGCCGTTGCTTTACCCTGATTGACGACAGTGGCGAACGTACTTTCGCGATCAGTGCCGGTATGATGAATCATCTCAAGCCAGAGTCCATTGACAAGTCTTTGATTGAGAATGCCTCAGCTTTAGTGATCAGTGCCTACCTGATGCGCACCTCTGGCGAAGAAACCATGACCCAGGCGACCATGCAGGCTGTGAAGTACGCGAACGATGCAGGTGTGCCTGTCGTACTCACGCTCGGCACTAAGTTTCTGATCGAACAAGACCCCGCCTGGTGGGCTGAGTTTGTTGAAAAACACGTCGATATTCTTGCCATGAACGAGGAAGAAGGCGAAGCCATCACCGGCTTTGACGATCCACTGCTGGCCGCCGATAAAGCACTGGACTGGGTAGATTTAGTGATCTGTACGGCCGGACCAAAAGGCCTGTTTATGGCCGGTTACGTCGATGATGAGAAGAAACGCGAAACCGAATACCCGCTATTGCCTGGTGCCATTCCTGAATTCAATCAGTATGAATTCTCACGGGCAATGCGTCGCAGCGCTTGCGAAAAGCCAATTAAAGCTTACAGCCACACCGCCCCTTACATGGGTGGTCCAGACACCATCAAAAACACCAATGGTGCAGGGGATTGCGCACTGGCTGCGGTATTGCATGACCTGTCAGCCAATGTGTACCACAAGATCAACGTACCCAATTCGGCTAAGCATGAGCAGCATGCCATCACCTACTCTTCTCTGGCGCAGATCAGCAAATATGCTAACCGAGCCAGCTACGAAGTATTAGTACAGCATTCGCCACGCTTGTCACGCGGTCTGCCTGAACGTGAAGACTCACTGGAACAGACGTACTGGGACCAGTAAATAATAAAAAATGGGAGCCACGGCTCCCATTTTTTATGTCTCTGCACTCGGTTAAAACAACGCGGTACCCAGTTTTTCAGCCAGCTTCTCAAGCGCAGCAATCCCAGCCACGGAATTCCCCACTTTATCTAGTCCAGGTGACCACACCGCCACTGTAAACCGCTCAGGCGCGACCGCAATAATGGTACCCGATACCCCGGATTTACCCGGCATACCAACCCGATATGCAAAGTCTCCGGCGGCATCATATAACCCACTGGTAAACAAAAGAGAATTGAGCTGTTGAGTCTGACGTGTGCTCAACACCCGCTGACCACTTTGCTGACACACACCACCGGTTGAAAGGTAAGAAAACGCGCGGGCTAACTCACATACATTCAGTTCAATGGCGCAAAAGTTAAAATACGACCACAGTACCTCTTCAACCTGGTTGTCAAAATTGCCAAATGACTTCATCAAATACGCCATGGCAGCATTGCGATAGCGGTGATCATACTCTGACTGTGCCACCACCTTGTTGATCCCCACTTTAGGATTGGCGGTATGGCTGCGGTAGCTCTCAAGCATAGTATGGATTGGCGCACTCAGACGGCTGAATAACGCATCACAGGTAACAATGGCACCGGCATTGATAAAAGGGTTACGGGGAATACCATTTTCAAACTCAAGCTGAGTCAATGAGTTAAATGCCGTGCCCGACGGCTCTTTACCTACCCGCTGCCAAAGTTCATCGCCATAACGCTGCAAGGCGAGCGTCAGAGTCATCACCTTGGAGACAGACTGAATGGTAAAGCGGCTATCGCAGTGACCTGCACTATAAGTCTGCCCGTCGGCGGTGTGCAAGGCGATGGCAAATTGTCCCAGTGGTTGCTCAGCCAAAGCGGGAATATAATCGGCCACTTTTCCCTGATGGGACAAGGGCTGCACTTGCTGTGCAACCTGCTGCAAAATGGCCTGATAATCGGGCGTAGCTGTAGTCATAGAGAGCAAATATCATATCAAAAAGCACAATAGCGCGAGTGTAACAGATCTGCGCCCACAAAAAAGCCGCACGGGCGTTTGCCGGTACGGCTTTTTAGCGAACTAGTCGACCCGATTTACTTAGTAAATAAGTCTTTGATATTGGCCAAGTCTGATTTTCCGGCGATCAGCTCATCTGGTGTTAGCCCTGACAGCTCATGGGGGAAGACCAACCATTCATCCGACTCATGGATAAAATAATCCGGCGTCATAGGGACTTTTTTATTTGTCGGCTTGTAGTACGGACAAGCAACACGAATATCTTTTGGCAGGTTCAGGCGCATCAGCTCTTCGAGCTTTTCACGTAACGCATAAATACTGCGACCAGAATCAAATACATCGTCCACAATTAGCAACGAATCGCCGGCATTTGCGTTCTCGATAATGTAGTGCAAACCGTGCACTTTGATCTCTTTCGACTGCTTGCCAATACCATAATAAGACGAGGTACGCACAGCAATGTGATCTGTTTCTATGCCTTTGTAATCGTAATACTCCTGAACCGCAATACCGATAGGCGCGCCGCCACGCCAAATACCGATAATAAAGTCGGGACGAAAGCCGTCTTCATAAACCTGAGCCGCCAGTCGAAATGAATCTTCAAGTAATTGTTGCGCCGTGATATAGCACTTGTCAGACATACAAACCCCGTGTCATTGAGCAAAGAACACCGCGCAAACCTGTGTTTTACGTGCCACTACAGACACCACAGCAATCAGCACGGCTGAGAATAACGTATAACCGAGTATTTTAGCTGAGTCGAAAAAAAATTGCTTGCGCTAGCGCAGTTTTTTTACAGGATGATGAATCTGAATAAGGCTTGTGTTATCAGCTCACAGTGGTTTATAACTCTGCTCAGGTATTCTGAAGGAAACAGCTATGAACCAACTTACTCAGTTCGGATTACTCGCCGACTACAACCAGTGGATGAATCAAAGAGTCTATCAGGCAGCGGCACGTCTGAGCGAAGGGGCATTAAAACAGGACCTGGGTGCCTTTTTTGGCTCGGTACTGGGCACCTTAAACCATCTTGTGGTGGCTGACACTATCTGGCTAAAGCGCTTTGCTTCGAACGCTGCCTGCTCCAGAGCTCTGCAACCCATGTTGGAACAACCAGACCCCGCCAGTCTGGACCAGTGCCTTTTTCAAGACCTGACTAGCCTGACTACACATCGTCAGTGGCTCGACAAACACATTTTATGTTTTATTAGTGAACTACAAGAATCCGAATTAGACACCCCCCTGACCTACCGAAATACCAAAGGCGTTGTTTTCAGCAAGCCTCTGAGTAGCGTGCTTGTGCACTTTTTTAATCATCAGACTCATCACAGGGGGCAAGTTTCTACTCTCTTTTCTCAACTGGATGAAGATATAGGTGATACAGATCTATTGCTGCTCATTGGCAATGTCGACATCCAGATATAGCAGCTCGTATAATACCAATGTCTCTTTGGGCACACATTCAACATTACCCATTTGAGCAGTTCAGTCTTATCCCTGCAGAACTTATCACTGAAGCAGAAGATTTGACCCCACAACCTGAGCTCTGTGCAATAAAATACAGTAATGCCTGGCTGGAGAAAATGATTGAGGCCCATCTCAACAGCATGTTTGGTATGGGAGAGTATGCCAATCAACAGTATGCGAAATCTCTGGAGGTCCTGCGCACAAACACTCATATCGTTGCCCCTGAGCCGATCAAAATATACGACAATACTGCGCTCTCGGTTGCGAACCAGATGCGACGCTGGTCTGCAGTTCATATATAGAGTGAACTAAACAGCCTGCAAGATAAGAAGCCTATGACGCTATGGTATGCCATCAAAGGCTTTTTACAAGGCAATGACACAGAGGTATAACGTGAGCAATCGCCAGGGCATTTGGGCCAGGAATATCACGCTTTTATACAAGGCGAATAACCGACCCTCACAAACGAGTCAGGACTGCCTGAGGCAGTCCCGGACTTATTAGTCACAGCCTTTTTGAATACTGGACGTCCAGACCTTCAACACAAAGTCGTTGTAATCGCGGTCATTTTGATCTTCCCAGAATTGCTTATCACCATATACACGGTAGTTGGAAGTCAACTGATTTGGGTTGCCATTGATTGACAACACATAGTCGTAACTGGCGCCGTCAATCACATCATAGCTGCCCGCACCACCGTACTCATCCAGCAACTTAACGTAACTGCCATTAACCCTGATCCCCCAGTCGTTGTTATAACCTGCACTTTCACTGACAAACTGATAATGAATGCGCGTGTAGTCATCTGGTACACAGGCTGGATCATTATCTTCAATTGTGCCGCTCAATGTGGCTGTACCACTGGTATTTGTCGCGCCATCAAGCTGTAAAGTGAGTGTCTCACTGGCTTCGTGCGTTGCATCATCAAGGGTCGGGATTTCTATGGTCGCGCTCGTTTGTCCGGCGCCAAGGGTGATACTGGAAACCGGCGCCGTATAGTCATCCGCGGACGTCGTGCCATCCAGGACGCTGACATCAAGTACCACATCCTGATAGTAAGGGTGACTCAGGGTAACCTGATATTGCAGCAGCCCACCTTCAGGCACAGTATCTGTGAGCGGCGCCAGCGTAAAGGTCGGTTCAGGATCTGTCTCACAGCTTGGTGTTGTATAACAGGCAACAGGCTGATCCGTATTCACCGCCAAATCATTAAGCCTGACCGGCACGGTAGCAAGCAAGCACGTATTACCTGATTGTGGATTAAGCTTATAGAGCTTAGAACGGTTAACGTGACCATAGTCGTTGATCAACGTGCGGCTGACCACTATGTCACCGGCCTGATTCAACGCAGCCCCGGTTGCCGCAGTCAGGCTGTGATTTGCCAGCTTGGTTGCCTGGAAGGTGGTTTTATCTATCTGATAAACACTGCGACTGGTGATCAGGTACCAGTTGCCATTTTGGATCACCAGATCGCCGCGAAACTTACCTTTGAGCGAGCCCAGTGCACCCAGCTCTGTCGCCTCACCCGTATTTTTGTTAATCTCATAGAGTTTTTTAAAATCGGTACCAAGCAGCGCATCGCGCTCAGGATCATAGACCATACTCAATACCTGAGAGCTCCTGCCAACCACAGTATGGGTGTCAGTTGCAAAGTCATAGTAGGCCAGGCGCAGATATTTAAAGCGTTTACCTTCAATCGGTAAGTGTGTTAATTGCTCAGCACTGAGGTTCAGATGACTCACGTCAACCTGATATTCAAAAGGCCTCGGGGCGGAGAGATAGTACATTCGCTTGCTGGTGTCATCGTAGGCCAGTGCAGATGCACTAAATTCTGCCAGGGTCTGAGCAAACGCACTGTTATTTTGCTCATTCAGACCAAATAAGATCCCCACATCGCCACGCCCTGCATTAATGCCATATAGCTGACCGGTACAGGTATTTGCGAAGCTCACGGAAGAAACGGAAGACGCCACCAGGGCAATCAAAGAAAGTGATGTTTTTAGCATGGTAATAAACTCGTTCGGTTCATCCAAATTCAGGCTAATACAACACAAAGTAATGACACATCCACGTCCATTGTACGATGCGATTTCCTATTCCATTAGGATGAGTGCTTCCATTATTATCTTTGCAATCTGACGATATGATGCGCTGAGCAACACAAAAAATCAACAATAAAATACGAAAAATGGATTAACTTACACTTAAAAACATGCAAAATTAAAATTTTTTAAATAATCTCAATGTAATACAAGCTGCTTGATTTTTCGCCGCCACGTCCCTATCTCGTATCCTATCTGACTTAAAGGAACAAAGACTATGGACACCGACGGTTTCACCCTATTTGACCTGCTCATGCGAGTGGCGCTGCTCTTCACACTGGTTGTAACCTGCCTCTGGTGCCTGGTTAGGATCGTCAGGTGGGCCAAAGGCATGCCCAAAGCCGCCTACCTGGTTATGGCGATTTTTCCATTACTCTCTTTGTTTCCCATCCCACCACCCGTGTTCAAAAATGTCGCCAAAGCAAAGCAGGAACAACGCAAGCGCAAAGAAGATCAGGGAGATCCACCCGACTGCTAGCGGTTACTGCAACAATAAAACCGTAACCAACACGCTATTTCATCAACAGCAATATCCACGGCTTTTTTAGGATTCTAACCCCTGCATCCACAGTTGATTCAGCTTTGCCACGGAAAGTGGCGAGCGCTCTGTTGGGCTATCATGATGTGCAAAGAAAATCTGCCTGGCCAGTTGCCGGCCACTGTGCTGTGCAGCCGTTGCCTTGGCAATACGCCGCTCATAAAATGTACTCAGCAAAACTGATGGGTCATCATATTTTGATATCAGTCCAGCCAGGTGCCAGGCATCTTCCAGTGCCTGACAGGCCCCCTGCCCCGAGGTCGGCAATGATGCATGAGCCGCATCACCAATGAGTACAACATTATCTCTGTGCCAATATGGCAGTGTATCCAAATCATGCACGAAAATACGCTGTATCGCGTCAGTATCAGCCGCTTTGAGCACTGACCGAACAGGCTCAGCCCAAGAACTAAAACGCTGATTTAACTCATGATACAAGGATTTTCCAGGTCGGTTTTTCTCAATTACTGAACGCCAGGCACCAGCCCAGAAACATAAGTTCTTTTTTACCGGTACAATGCCAAAACGTTCGCCCGGACGACGAAAATCACAAATGCTATTGTTCAGCGTCCCTGGCTCAGCCTTACTTATGCCAATAACATTTACCACGCCCTGATACACTGGCTGAACATGTTGAGGATACAAGTACTGGCGTACCGCCGAATTCATCCTGCCATCCGCTCCAACAACCAGGTCATACTCTTTCCTAAGCCCGTCAATTTCCTCGTGAGAAATGGTCGTATTAAACCGGATCACGCCCCCCAAGGCTGTTAACGCGTCAGCCAATAAGCGGATCAAATCACGACGCAGTATGGTCACCGTTAGATAGCCACTTAATTTGTTTAACTGCTTAACACTCAGCGCGCTGATCTCAGTGCCCCGATGGTCATACTGACATAGTGAATCAGGTAAGCCGCCAGCCTGAACGATTTGCTGAGTCAGGCCCATTTGCTCCAATACAAATAATGCATTTGGCCACAAGGTGACACCAGCCCCCATCGCAGCTGGTGCCTGCGTACGCTCGTATAAAACAACCTGATGCCCTTGTTTTCTGACCAGCAGTGCCAATGCCATGCCAGCGATACCTGCGCCGATAATCGCGATTCGACGTTTTTCTTGCATGCTTTTCTCCATTCATTGATGTCTTCATGAAGTGTTACAAAGCAACCAAATGGGATAAACATGCTAGTATGACTTTATTAATCCCATTTAATGAGAGAATTATGATAGAGCGAAGCGATCTTCAGTGGCTGCTAAGCTTTCTGGCTGTATATGAGCAACTGAGTTTTAAACGCGCAGCACAACAACGCCAGTTACCCACATCTAATGTAAGCCGGCATGTCGCTTTGCTGGAGCAACACCTGAATATCCGCTTACTGGAGCGCACAACCCGTAAAATGCGCCCCACTGCTGCTGGTACCCGGCTTTATCAGACACTCAAGCCACTGACTCTGGCGATGAATGATGCACTGGTCGAAGTGTCACAGCAAAGCAGTCAGCTGTCGGGACACCTTAAAATTGTTATCCCGGATCTGCCCATTCTGGCAGAGCTCATTACGCACTTTTGCCAGCTGCATCCAGATATACAACTCAGCTGTGACACGCAACTCAATCCAACGGAAGGGGTGCTCGAAGGCTTTGACATGATAGTGCGCTTTGACCGCGGCACACTGGAAGACTCGGGCTGGGTGGCTAAAACACTGCTCCACTTTCCAAGTTGCGTTGTCGCCTCCCCGGAATTAATTACTTCCCGGGGTTTGCCTGACTCCCTTGATATGCTCAGCAAAATGCCCTGCATATCCAGTTTCACTGTACTTCAGGGGGCACCTTGGCGCTTTAAGGGCAATAAGACCCTGCACCTGCCATCACGTTACAAGGTAAACAGTGGCCATATGGCTAAAGCGGCTGCTCTTAAAGGGCTGGGATTTGCCATCTTGCCCGAGCATGCCTGCGAGGCAGAAATCGCAGCGGGCACACTGGTCAAAATCCCGTTAGACCATGAGCCTGAAGATCTTATTCTCTATGCATTTTATTCGGGCAGAAAGTACCCGCAGAAAAAAGTAACCGCACTGCTATCACATATAAAGCAGGGCCTGACTATGTAGTACTCGGCTGAAATATAAGCGTTGCGTGCCTGTCGTCGTTATCAGACAAGCCCGCAACACTCTATGAATGGTAATTTGCGCCTGGTTATTTCAGCCAGTTCACCATATTTTCCATCAGTGCTTTGGTGGCAACACTCCCTTCCTCACCGCCAACATCACATAAACCTAACCCGCAGCCATCAAAGTGATGCCCCGCATTTTCCAGCAGGTGTAGCTCACTTCCGCTTCGACACTGGATTTGCGCATACTGCTGATTAAAATTAAGCGTGTTAACCTGGGCGGGCCCATCGCTAATATCGCCTGAAAGTGCGTTACAAAGCCTCAGCGATTGACTGGGAGAAACGATGATATCCGCCATCCCGTGACTGATAAACATATCAGGGGCGATGTCAGGATATTGCTCTATGTATTCCAACAGGCTGTTATTCACTATCAGTGGCTCATTGCCACTGAGCTCTTGCCAATCCGATTTGCCGGACAAAATCGCAAGCATATTTTTGATATAGCTGTGTGGATAGCTGCCATCTTGCAATTCCTTCAGCTGATGAGCAAAATCTGCTACCGGGAACATAGGCGCAATTTTGTTGATTAAAAATGGAAACTGCTGCGACAGCCATACCGCCATATGCCCGCCGGCAGACTGCCCCAGTAAACGAATAGATTTGAAGCTGTGTGTGTACTTGTAGTTATTAAACAATACCCACAAATAAGCATCTCTTATGTCGTTTTTGCTATCCTCAATCGACACATTATTACACGCAGGCCCTGCCTCTTTATCCTGAGCCAGACGATAAAAAGGCATATATACAACGAAGCCAGCCTCGGTCAGCTGGGCAATTTGCGCCTCCATCAAGCGTGCCGTTTTCAGCCTTGCTAACCACCCACCACCGTGGATGAGCATGACGGGAGTTGCGCTATGATGATCCATGTTTTTATAAACACGCATTTCAAGATGACACATGCCTTGTTCATTGTGCACTCTTTTATAAGTGCTGCGTTGCAGCAGTGGGATCTCACTAAAAGACTGAGGACGAGTTGTAACAGGTAATGTGGCACTGTAGCCAGGCATCCAGGCATCACTGGTAGAGTTTAAATCAGCCGTACTGCCATATTTTTCCGCTTTGTGGTCAAATTCACGCACACAAAAATCTACATCCGTTTCAGTTTTATAGTCGATATCGATTCGACATTGGCTGTCACTGTAGTAGCGCCCCTGCTCCGTCACTTCATCCTGAACCAGAAGGCAGCGTCCATCTTGGTAGTGAAAAAGTTCAGGTAATAAATCCGGACCGGGTTTTGTCGCAATTGCGGCATAACAATAGCTCGCGCTCTCCAGTATATCGACCAACTCCGGAGATTGATTTAAAAGCACCTCTCTCAACTCCCGGTCATGGTGCTGAAAATAGCCCATAGCAGCATTTAAAGGCGCATCTCCATCGGTATAATCGCCTGAAAGATATTGTTGCAACAACGCCTGGGGGTCAGGCAACGCCGCGGCGTTCACTGATGATGTGGCTGCCAGAGCAGCCAGTCCTAATATATGCGGTAGATGTTTCATAATAGTTCCTTGTCTGATCACCGCCAGCTATGACGTCCTGCACAATAAAATATTTACTCTATTTTCTTTGAGTACAATCGCATCACTTGCCTGACCATCAATGCGGTTAACCGGCCACACCTTCGGCTCCGCTCCTCCACAATATCCACTTATCAAACCTTATTGAGTTCAATCCCGCTTATAACAAAATGACCTAAGCATATGTTTTTAAAGTTTATTTTTATTATTCACTGGTTTTGACAGCCTTCAGGAGAACTCGCATGATTGATGGCGTACCGATTAGAACTGGCTTGCACATCTAATTCGGTGCATCAGTAGCTCAGTTATCGCTACTGACAGGTCAACAGACCATATGATTGATAAATAACTCATTACAAGGAAATACCATGAAAACAACTAAACAAAACGTAAAGGCAGTCATCGAAGCAGAAGAGCTACTAGCAAAAATTGAAGGTGGCTCAAAGCTGAGCAACAACTATATGAGCAAAGGCATGGCACATGACGTGATGTGTGCAGATGCAGTTGGTCCGGGTGTACAAATCTACGGATGTAGCCTGGCTGACTAATAGCCTGCTTAGTAATACGCACAATATCAAACGATTAGGGGCCAGTATGACTGATTTAACAAACAGATCTGATATTCGAATAAATGCTGCATACAGACAAACTTATGCAGTCTGGGAAATTACATTGAAATGCAATCTCGCCTGCAACCACTGTGGTTCGAGAGCTGGCGATGCAAGGGTTGATGAATTATCCACCAGTGAAGCACTGGATTTAGTCGCGCAGATGGCAGATCTGGGTATTAAAGAAGTCACCCTAATCGGGGGCGAGGCATTTATGCGCCCCGACTGGCTACAAATTGCAGCAGAGATCACCAAAAAAGGCATGAAGGCAACCATGACAACGGGTGGCTACGGGATTTCTCTCGGTACAGCCAAACGGATGAAGGAAGCAGGGATTGCGGCGGTCTCTTTATCAATTGACGGGATGGAGCGCAGCCATGACTTACTCAGAGGCAAACAAGGCGCCTGGCAAAAGTGTTTTGAAACCATTGCCCATCTGCGTGAAGCGGGGATCCCGGTTGGCTGTAACTCACAGGTAAATCGCGAGTCCATTGCCGAACTCCCTTCCCTGTACGAAGAGTTGCTTAAAGCAGGTATTTCCGCGTGGCAATTGGCCCTCACGGTCCCTATGGGAAATGCCGTCGAAAACTCGCATATCTTACTACAGCCTTATGAACTCCTGGATGTGTTCCCGTTGCTCGCCTACCTGTCCAAACGGGGTAACAGCGAAGGTATACGCGTTCACATGGGTAATAACATTGGCTATTTTGGGCCTTATGAGCGATTACTGAAAGAGCCCATTGCATCCGAGGCAAAGTGGGCCTTCACCCGTGGCTGTAGCGCAGGTCAAAATGCAATAGGCATTGAAGCCGATGGCAGTATCAAGGGCTGTCCATCACTACCAAGCGATCAATATACAGGTGGTAATATTCGCGACCGTAAGCTGCAGGACATTTACCAGAATAGTCCCGAGCTGCGCATCAACGACATCACCACACCCGAAGATGCCACCCGCCACCTGTGGGGCGAATGCAGCAGCTGTGAATTTGCCTCTGTATGCCGTGCAGGCTGTCACTGGACCGCTCATGTGTTTTTTGGCAAGCGCGGTAATAACCCCTATTGTCATCACAGAGCACTGAAAAAAGCAGCTAAGAATCAAAGAGAAAGGTTCTATGTTAAACAAGCTGCTCCTGGCAAGCCGTTCGACCATGGGGTCTTTGCGATACACGACGAGCTGTGTATTGTGAACGAAGATTCAGATCAGTTCCGCATTGATAACATGGCGATCCCTGCTCGCTGGCAAGAAGACGGACTGGATCTGCTCGCCCTTATTCGTGAAGAAAAAGCCAGTGCCATTGAGAGTTATCGGTCATTGGTTAACTAAAACTCACGCCATGGCATACAGGCGGCCTCTGACTAAAAGCAGGCCGCTCTGTCAGTTTCTGCAATTTGACACTCGGCAGAGACACACTCGTACACCTCGGTAATCACCGGCTTGATGTGTATATTGCTATTTGTAGCCTCAGTTTCCACCAGTACAATTCTCAACAAACCTGGACGAAAACGACAATTTACCATCCGTAGTTTGCCAATAAGGCTGTAGCAAATAATAAGGTGATGGCACTGCAACCACCTTGTTCTGCTGGGTGTCCTCAAACTGAATTTGGATATACCAATAGGTTCCCATTGTGCCATACGTATCCCTGAATAAGCCGACTATCTTAAATCGGCTGCCTTTGGGAACACTTGCAACATACTCGCTGTCTCTCAGGCCTGCAGTGCCTGACCACCGCTCTATCCTTGCATTCCATCTAGCTGGATTGGCATGCAATTCTTCTAATGTGTTAGGAACATGTCGGCCTTGCTCACTACGATTGGATTGTGCACCAAAAGCCTGAATACCAAAACACTCCTTGGTTTCCCCTTTACAGTAATTCATAGTGTACAAAAAACTATCTTGGGAAAGTTGATAGCACTGACTGCTAAATTGCGCATAACGCGTATCATTCGCCAAATTAGGGCTTGCTGAGCACCCCATCAAATAGTATGACAAACTTATCAGTGCTACTTTGCCACTTCTGCACACTTTCATCATAGCGCTCCTTTCTTATAATTGTCGTCGAATGGGTAACATGCAAAGCCCAAGAAACCGCAACTCTTGCCCGATTGGTCAACCACCTCAGACCAGGGGTTCAAATACCCGCCCAAGAGAAAGTCATTCATTGGGTCTCCACTACCCAAACGCGTGGTTTTCATATTGCCCCCAACCGCAATATTGCCAATATGGTAGCGAATTTAACTCTGCAGAGTCCGCATAACCTCTTAAATGAAAAAACAGCCACTGTATAATCCTGGGCACGTGAAGAGGAGACCTCTGTCTGGTGATGAGTTTGATGTTCATGAGTACAGAGTGAAGAAAAGCAAGTGGACATCATGCATGCACAATGTCCACTCGATATATTAAGACTCGCTCGATGGCTGTTCGCTGTCGTCTGCTTCAGCGATGTCATTGCCATTGTGCTCAATCTCAAAGCCATCGACCCGTTGCAGGCCTCTGGGCAGCTTGTTACCACGACGACCGCGTTCACCATAGTAGTGTTCCAGATCACCAGGCTTAAGTGTGAGTTTACGCTTGCCGGCATGTAGTGTTACAGCACAACCATCGGGTATTGCTGCAAGCACTTTTACAAACTCCTCGCGGGCCTGCACTTTAGCACTCGGGATAGAGATGATCTTGTTACCCTTACCTTTGGCCAGTTTAGGCAGATCGCGCAGTGGGAAGATCAGCATCCGGCCTTCGTTAGAAATGGCCATACACCGGTCGGTCGCCACATCACCCACTGTGATGGGTGCCATCAGCTCAGCCCCTTTCGGGATGCTAACCAGCGCCTTACCGTTTTTGTTTTTACTGACCAGGTCGTTAAACTCAACAATAAAGCCGTAGCCGCCATCGGTGGCCATCAGGTAAAGCGACTGCTCTTCGCCCATGACCACATGCTCAAAGTTGGTGCCTGCTGCCAGGTTAAAGCGTCCGGTCATGGGCTCCCCCTGACTACGTGCCGATGGCAGACTATGCGCATCGGTGGCAAATGCCCGGCCAGAGCTGTCGAGGAACACCGCGGGTTGGTTGCTGCGGCCTTTGGCCGATGCCTTGTAGCTGTCTCCGGCGCGGTAATTGAGCCCTTCGGCGTCAATGTCATGGCCTTTGGCAACCCGGGCCCAGCCCTTTTCAGACAGCACCACAGTAACCGATTCCGATGGAATAAGGTCTTTCTCGCTCAGGGCTTTGGCCTCAAGGCGCTCTACTACAGGTGAGCGACGCTCATCACCGTGTAATTCGGCGGCTTCGCGAATTTCTTTTTTCAGCAGCGTCGACATTCTGCGCTCTGAGCCCAGCGTTTGCTCCAGCTTGTCACGCTCAGCGCTCAGCTCATCCTGCTCGCCGCGGATCTTCATTTCTTCAAGCTTCGCCAGGTGGCGCAGTTTTAAGTCTAAGATGGCTTCGGCTTGTTTGTCCGACAGTCCAAAGCGGCTCATCAGCTCTTCTTTGGGCTTGTCTTCGGTGCGGATGATTTCAATGACTTCGTCGATATTCAAAAAGGCAATCATTAAACCTTCGAGAATATGCAAACGCGCCAGCACCTTATCGAGGCGATACTGCAAACGACGACGCACAGTTTCGCGGCGGAAAATCAGCCACTCGGCCAGAATAGAACGTAAGTCTTTAACCTGAGGACGACCGTCCAGGCCAATCATATTGAGGTTAACCCGATAGTTCTTTTCCAGATCTGTGGTGGCAAACAAGTGGGCCATCAGTGGCTCAACTTTCACCCGGTTAGAGCGCGGTACCACCACGATGCGGGTTGGGTTTTCATGATCCGATTCATCACGCAAGTCAGCGACCATAGGCAGCTTTTTCGCCGTCATCTGCGCCGCAATTTGTTCCAGCACCTTGGCACCGGATACCTGATGAGGCAGAGCGGTGATCACCACTTCACCCTGATCTTCTTCATACACCGCACGCATTTTAATAGAGCCGCGTCCGGTGGTGTAAATCTTCTGGATCTCTGCTTTCGGTGTGATGATCTCGGCTTCAGTTGGATAGTCCGGCGCCTGCACCATCTCCAGCACTTCTTCAAGTGTGGTTTTCGGCTTGTCCAGCAAAGTACAGCAGGCTTCAGCCAGCTCGCGCACGTTATGCGGTGGAATGTCTGTGGCCATACCTACGGCAATACCGGTCACACCATTAAGCAGAATATGTGGCAGTCGTGCCGGTAGTACCATTGGCTCATTCATGGTGCCGTCAAAGTTCGGGATCCAGTCAACCGTGCCCTGGCCCAACTCTTTTAGCAACACTTCTGAAAACTTAGACAAACGCGCTTCGGTATAACGCATTGCTGCAAATGACTTAGGGTCGTCAGCTGCCCCCCAGTTACCCTGACCATCGATCAACGGATAGCGATAGGAGAATGGTTGCGCCATCAGCACCATGGCTTCGTAACAGGCACTGTCGCCGTGCGGGTGGTATTTACCCAGCACGTCACCCACAGTACGGGCAGACTTTTTATATTTGGCTGCGGCCGACAGGCCCAGCTCGCTCATGGCATACACAATACGCCGTTGTACTGGCTTGAGACCGTCACCAATGTGTGGCAGGGCCCGGTCCATGATCACATACATGGAGTAATTGAGATAGGCGTCTTCTGTGAAGCGGCCCATCGCCAGTTGTTCAATCCCCTGTAACGACAGGGTTTGCGGATCTGTCATGATACACCTTATTGTTTGTTGTACCGCACACGAGTTATCGCGTTGGCGTAATCATCCGAATTTAATACTTGGTGGCACGCTTCATCGGCGCAGCACCATGGCAGCCAGCTTACACTTCTGCCTTATCACCATGTTGTTCCAGCCAGGTCTTTCTGTCGCCGGCACGCTTCTTAGCCAATAGCATATCCATCACTTCCAGCGTTTCTTCTGGTTCATCCAGGGTCAGTTGCACCAGACGACGGGTATTGGGATCCATGGTGGTTTCACGCAGCTGCATCGGGTTCATTTCACCCAATCCTTTAAAGCGCTGTACGTTTACTTTGCCGCGCTTTTTCTCAGCTTCAATGCGGTCTAATATGCCGCGCTTTTCATCTTCATCCAGCGCGTAAAACACTTCTTTGCCCACGTCAATTCGGAACAAAGGAGGCATTGCCACATACACATGACCACGACGCACCAACTCAGGAAAGTGTTTAACGAACAAGGCGCACAACAAAGTCGCAATGTGCAGTCCGTCGGAGTCAGCATCGGCCAGAATACACACTTTACCGTAGCGCAGCGCTGACAAGTCTTCAGAGTCCGGATCGATCCCCAGC
Source organism: Pseudoalteromonas sp. XMcav2-N (assembly GCF_024124545.1). Lineage (GTDB taxonomy): Bacteria > Pseudomonadota > Gammaproteobacteria > Enterobacterales > Alteromonadaceae > Pseudoalteromonas. The sequence continues at coordinate 176,945 of NZ_JAMXSF010000004.1, read as the reverse complement.
GCCACAGAGATATCGTGGACTTCCTGCGAGGCCAAAATCTGCCCGGAATCCACTTCCCAGGTATTCAGAATCTTACCACGCAGCGGCATGATGGCCTGAAACTCGCGGTCACGCGCCTGTTTGGCAGAGCCCCCCGCGGAATCACCTTCCACCAGGAACAGCTCGGAACGTTCGGTTTCTGAACCTGAGCAATCGGTTAGCTTACCTGGTAATGCCGGGCCACTGGTGACCTTTTTACGCACCACTTTCTTGGCCGCTCGCATACGTTTCTGGGCATTGCTGATACACAGCTCAGCCAATGCTTCGGCGGTGTCGGTGTGCTCATTCAGCCACAGACTGAAAGCATCTTTGACAATCCCAGAAACAAAGGTGGCGCAAGAACGCGATGACAGTTTTTCTTTGGTCTGACCGGCAAATTGCGGATCCTGCATTTTCACCGACAACACATAACTACACTTGTCCCAGACATCATCGGGGGTCAGCTTCACGCCACGTGGCAACAGGTTACGGAATTCACAAAATTCACGCATGGCTTCCAGCAGACCCTGACGCAGGCCATTGACATGCGTACCACCCTGCGCGGTGGGAATGAGGTTTACATAGCTTTCGGTTATCGACTCGCCACCCTCTGGCAGCCAATGCAATGCCCAGTCAACGCCTTCTGTAGAGCCACTGAAACTACCCACAAACGGGCTTTTCGGCAGTGTTTCATAGCCTTTCGCACTGTCTTTTAAGTAATCTTCCAGACCTGATTCATAACACCATTCCTGCGTTTCTTTGGTTTGCTTGTTGATAAAGCGAATACGTAGACCCGGGCACAGCACGGCTTTTGCTTTGAGCAGATAGTTGAGCTTGCTGAGCGAGAAGTTGGCGGAATCAAAATAACTGGGATCTGGCCAGAATTGCACTGAAGTACCAGTATTGCGTTTACCAACTGTGCCAGTCACTTCTAAGTCTTCGACTTTGTCGCCATGTTCGAATGCCATCTGATATACCTGGGCATCCCGCTTAACCGTGATTTCAACCCGGGTTGATAAGGCGTTGACCACAGAGATCCCCACCCCGTGCAGACCACCGGAAAATTGATAGTTCTTATTTGAGAATTTGCCACCAGCGTGCAGTTTGGTCAGGATCAGCTCTACGCCGGGGATCCCCTCTTCGGGGTGAATATCAACCGGCATGCCACGCCCGTCGTCAATCACCTGGAGCGAATTGTCTTCATGCAGGATCACATCGATCTTGCTGGCATGGCCAGCCAGGGCTTCATCGACACTGTTGTCTATTACTTCCTGACCCAAGTGATTGGGTCGTGTGGTGTCGGTATACATGCCAGGCCGGCGTTTCACCGGCTCCAGGCCATTCAACACCTCAATGGCTTCGGCATTATAATTCTGCTGACTCATAATTAGATCTGATTTTCTTTGTTCGTGTTGGTGATTTCGAGAAACCTGACAAGGGTGTCAAAGTACCGCTCAAAACCAATAAAACTATGGTCCCCGCCAAACTCAATGCGACTGGGGCTGGCGCTGAAGTAGTTTACAGCCTGTTGATAGGGTAACACTTCATCGCCGCTTTGTTGTAGCAATAAAATATTTTCTGGTGAGTGCAGTGACTCAACGTAGAGCTGACGCAGAGTTTCAACATGTTGGTGCGTCAACGTGTAATGCTGTTGCTGGTAGGGATTATACTGAGCTCCAAGATAGTCATGCAATAGTTCAAATGGCCTGACCGCCGGATTCACAACCACAGCGCGTACACCATGGCGTTGCGACAAATAAGTCGCATAAAAGCCACCCAGTGAACTGCCAATCAACGCTGTGTCATTGTCTATCAATTGCTCCAGCTGGAGCATTGCTATCGCCGGGTCGTAATGTAAGCGGGGTGTAAGGTAGGTGCAGTCTATCGGCTGCTGAGCAAGCCACTGGCCTAATTGTTGTGCCTTAAAGGATTGTTCCGAGCTGTTGAAGCCATGAATGTAGATTAATTTGCGAGCCATTTGACCTCAGTATGCAGACCTTGTGCAGTCCAGTGGACCAACCGATAAGCAGGGCCTGTATTATGCTGCTGCCATTGCGTCGAATGCTTAGTGAACTGAATAGATGTGGCAGGCGTGGCATAGACAGGTAACCCTCGGTACCGAAGTGAATAGGCATTATGTACGTGACCATGAATAAGTGCCTCAACACGCTTACTGTTTACCAGTGTATTGAGCAGCTGAGGGCCGTTTTCCAGCATATGTTTATCCAGATAGCCATCAATCGGGACCGGATGATGGTGACAAAATGCCAATACCGGCTGTGTTGCGTCGCACAGCACAGCCTCCAGCTCTGCCAGATGCGTATTATCGCACCAGCCTGCGGGTGTCGGTCCCTTGCTGTTAAGTAACACAATATCACCCTGCGCGCACTGCAAGTACTTAGCGGCACTGATCTGTCCTTCGCTGATCTGTGCCAGCAAAGTAAGATCATCATGATTGCCAGGCACCCAAAAGAGTGGGCAATCGAGCGCTGATTGCGCCAGCAACTCTGCAAACAATGCATAAGAGGCGCTACTGTGATCCTGAGTTAAGTCACCACCAAATACCACGCCATCGAGCTGCTCGCCAGCCAGGGCATCCAGCACCCTGCAAAAATGCGCCGCCGTGTTAACCTCAAAATAGCATCCCTCGCGAGTCCCGAACAGGTGGCTGTCTGTGATATGTGCCAGACGTAACTCTGCACCGCTGAACTGATATGACTGCTCAAACCAGGCCATTATTGACATCCCAGTTGAGTGGTTCCCGGCCGCTTTCCAGACAGGCCATTAACCAGTCCGCTAAAAACGCATTGAGCTGATATTTTTCGTCTTTATGGTGCATGTCCGGATTAGGATAGCGATAGGACGGTTTAATGCGCTGATGGAAATCGTGATGGATCACCTCTGCCACTTTGGCATCGTGATATAAGCGCACAGATAAAGCAAAATCATCCAGGTGGGCGCTGATCTGTTGCTTCTGCACCACCGCAATATCTGTGGTGTAACGGGCAATGCCGTCAACGCGGATCTGGTAACTGGCTGCGCCCAGGTGTACTTCACGACTGCTTCCTACGCTCTCTTCGGGCAGCAGTTTCAGCGCCCGCAGATAATTGCGCTCGCACAAGGTAATGTATTTGGGTAATGACTGGATGTACTCTTTTTGCATAACCGCTGATCAAACGACCTCATTTTAGATGGACTGAGATTGCCACTGCGCCAACATCTCGGGTTTGTGTAACGCCAACCATTGTAGACTAATCACAGTAGCAGCGTTATCTATTTCCTCATTTTCGAGCCGTGTCATGGCCTCAGAAAAAGGCATCACATGCACTTTGATGTCTTCCCCCTCTTCAGGCAAACCATAAATACCACCAGCCTCACTGAGGTCGGCTTTGGCCAGATATAAGTACAAACGCTCCGTAGAACCACCCGGGCTGGATAAATACGACGTCATATAGTGCAACTCATCTAACACCAGCCCAGCTTCTTCCATCGCTTCTTTGCGTACCACCCCCTCATAATCCAGGCTCCCTTCCGCCATGCCCGCAATGCATTCCAGCAACCAGGGAGAATCCTTCGTTGCCAGCGCACCAATGCGGATCTGTTCAATGAGTAATACCTGATCCGTTTTGGGATCGTATGGCAGCACAGCTACCGCGTGGCCCCGCTCTAAAATCTCGCGATAAATAGTCTGCGACTGGCCACCGGCAAACAGGGCATGTTTAAATGCATACAGGTCAATCTTAAAGAATTTGTCATAACAGCGCTCAGGCTCATTAAATTCGACATCCTGATGATTAAATTGTGCAATTGGTTTCATGTTTAATCCCATTTTTTTCATGATCGGGGTTTAATTTTTAACCCCAAGCCCCCATCATAGGGGTTCTCGAATTTTACTTTATTTTACCGTTCTTTAACCGGGGAAGCCCCAAACTGAACTGTATTATATTCTGTTACACTTGTTCTGACGGATTTGCCACTTTCCTTATATAGGAATTGACGAAAACAAGGTAACATGCCGACAATGAAAATTGTCTAAGGACTGAGCAAATAATGAAAAAAAGCATTCTATCTCTGTTTATCGGTGTTGCCTGCGCCCTTTCCAGCACAGCCTCACAGGCAGAAGATCTGTTGCAAGTGTACGAAATTGCCACGGCAAACGATCCCACTGTATTAAAAGCCAAAGCCCAGGCTGACGCACAAAAATATGCCCAGGACGCAGCCCTTGGCGACCTTTTACCGTCACTGGGATTCAGTATGAATTATACGGACAACGATGGTGAATCTACACTGCCTGGTCAGAGCGATTCAACCGGCTACACCGTTGTTGATACCTGGGGAGACAAACTGACTCGTACTGTAACGCTGAACCAGACCATATTTAGTATGGCGACCTGGCAAAACCTGACTATTGCAGAAAAACAAGCAATGCAGTCGCTGACCAATTATGAGCAGCAACAGCAGGACTTGATTGTGCGTGTTGCAGAAGGCTACTTCGACGTACTGAGCAAGCTGGATACTCTGGAGTTTGTACAGGCTGAAAAACGCGCTATTGAGCGTCAGCTGGAGCAAACCAAACAGCGCTATGAAGTGGGTCTGACCGCTATTACCGACGTACACGAAGCCCAGGCACAGTTTGACCAATCTGTGGCAAACGAGATTGTGGCACAAAATAATGTCGAAACTGCCCGTGAGACCTTACGTACTATCACAGGTAAGTACCACGCTAAGCTGGACAAACTGAACACTGACAAGTTCTCAACCGTTAAACCAGGCAAACAGACTAACGACTTTATTACTCTGGCTAAAGAGCAAAACCTGTCATTGCAGGTCGCTAAATCAGCGTTAGATATTGCTCAGGATCAAATCGACCTCGCTCAGTCTGGCCATTACCCGACTCTGAACTTGACTGCGTCTTATGCAGATACGCTGAGCAACAGCGAAGGCGCTGAATTACAGCCTCGTACTGATGGCACCAGCATTGGCCTGACGTTAAACGTACCAATTTACTCAGGCGGTAAAACTGTAGCAGCCACTGATCAGGCACGTGCATTATACGTTGCAGCCAGTGAAGATCTGGAAGCTGCAATGCGTAACGTGACTCGCTCAGTGATCACCTCTTACAATCAGGTGATGTCGGATGTCGCGACGTATCGTGCACTAGAGCAGGCCGTTGTGTCAGCCGAAAGTGCATTACAGGCAACAGAAGCAGGTTTCGAAGTTGGTACACGTACCATTGTTGACGTACTTATCAGTACTCAGAACCTCTATAACGCCAAGCGTAACCTGTCAGATCTTCGCTATCAATACGTGTTGTCGACACTGAGACTGAAGCAGGCAGCGGGTACCCTGAGTCGCAGCGACTTAGAAGCGATCAATAAAGGCCTGATTGCAGGCTAAGCTTATATAACTTAAGTAGAAAACCGGCGTAAGCCGGTTTTTTTCTGTCCTTAGAAAGTCTTGCTCTGGTATAGATAAGAGGTCGGCGCTCATTGCCGCTCTCTTGAGCTGTTCAGCCGATATCGCTAAACTAACCCTTTGAAGTTTGAACGAGAGTCCACCTTTGGTTAACAACCCCACCTTTAAGCTGGCATTTTTAGCCCCTAAGTTCTGGCCAACCTGGCTCAGCGTATTTTTCTTATATGCCCTGTCCTGGCTTCCGCAGGGCCTGCAATTGTGGCTGGGAAAAATGCTTGGCCGTCTGGTACATCGCCTGCTGAAGAAGCGTCGTCATATTGCCGATGTGAATCTGCGTTTGTGCTTTCCTGATATGGATGCACAGCAGCGTGCCAATATGGTATTAAAAAATATGGAAAACACGGGCATAGCTACATTCGAAACATCAATGGCATGGTGGTGGCCGCAGTGGCGTATCAACCGCGTGATAGGCTCAATCAAAGGCATGGAACATATTGAACAGGCGCAGAATAACGGCAAAGGCGTACTCCTGTTGGTGCCGCACATGCTGCATCTGGAAATGCTTGGCAGAATCTTGGGCACAGAACAACCTGGTATCGGTTTTTATCGTCCGCATAATAATCCGCTGATGGAGTACTTTATGACCAAAGGTCGGTTGCGCTCCAACGAATTCTTGATCGGCAAGCGAGACGTAAAAGGATTACTACAGGCATTGAAAAATAAAAAGCTCTGCTATTACCTGCCCGATCAGGACTATGGCCGTAATCGCTGTGAGTTCGCTCCTTTCTTTGCAGTACCCGATGCAGCTTCTACAACAGGAACACTGCTCTTTGCAGGAAGCAAAAATTGTGAGACATTAAGTTTACATGGCGCCCGGGATGATCAGGGTAAATACCATATAGAAATCCAACCTGCACTTGCAGCTTTTCCCAGTGGCGATCCCCAAACCGACGTCACGCGGGTCAATCAGCGTATGGAACAGGCCATTGAACAGGCCCCGGAACAGTATATGTGGTTGCATCGACGCTTTAAAACGCGTCCGGATGAAAACGCGCCATCGTATTATTAGTAACCTTTAGCATTAAGTGTGTCGTGACATTATGGCTAGAAAACGTTCAAAACGCTTATCAAACATGTGGTTCTGGACCAAACACCTGTCGTTAGGTGTATTACTGGTGTGGGCCGCGTATTACTTTTTGTATGGCAATCTCCCCTCAATGGAGTTTAGGGATACCACCAATGCCGCCGCACAGGGGTTTACGCAGTTTTACGAGGGGTTTAAACGCAACTTCAATGAGCGTAATACTGAGCGGGACAAATACGTACTGGATCTGGGCAAACCCACCTACCCTCTGGACGATGCCATCGCACAGCGCGGCTTAGTGGTAAAACCCGCCCCACAGCGCTGGACCGGTGAGATCCAGCCCCGTCGTTTTGATAGCGGTGAGACCCTGCGTGGTGTGCTGAGCAATTACGCAAAGAAAGAAGACATTGAGCTATTCTGGTATCTGGATAAAGACTATGTGGTAAAACACAATTTCCGGGTCGACACGAACTTTGTTTCGACTCTTTATCAGGTTGGTACCGCCATCAACGACGACTTTGAATTTGAAGTCTATACCTTCTTTTGTCATCGCCAGCGAGCGGCAGTCATCACCCAAAACCCGTCACGCTTTGTGCGTGAAAACTGCCGCCGCCTGACTAAATAGTCCATTGCAGCCGGAGAAAGCGACTTTCTCCGGTTTTATCCTAATAGCAACTGCCACGCAGCCCGCACTGCAACAACCAGTTCCGAGACATCCTGCATGGGCACACACCGTCCAGCGGCGTTCAGGCTGTGCAAGTGATACTGATCACGAAACTCACAGTAGGCCTGGGTCAGCGCCTTCTGAGTGGCCTCATCTATGACACCCGCGTGATATGCCATTTCGAAAATACGAATATTGTCGGGAAAACGCGCCAATTCAGAGTGCGCATGGCTATAATTCAAAACCAGATACTGAGCAATAAACTCAATGTCTGTCATACCACCTACGCCCTGCTTCAGATCGAATTGTGTATCTGTGCTCTTATCCAGATGTCCTCGCATCTTTTCACGCATCTCAACAATGTCCTTGCGAAGTGCGTCACTTTCCCTGCTGTGAGATACAATTTCGCTACGGATCTCGTTAAATCGTGAGATAAGCTCAGGCTCACCCAACACCATACGCGAGCGTACCAACGCCTGATGCTCCCACGTCCAGGCCTGCTGCTGTTGATACTGATAGAAGCTTTCGATATTGATTGCCAGTAAGCCCGAATTGCCTTCCGGGCGCAAACGCGTGTCCAATTCATACAGGATCCCCGAGTTAGTACGGGTATTGAACAAGTGCATCAGACGCTGTGCCAGCTTTAAGTAGAACTGACGTGAAGAAATGGACTTATCACCTGTGGTGACACTGTTGCCATCGCGATTATGAACAAACACCAGATCAAGGTCTGAGTTGTACCCCAGCTCCAGCCCACCCGCTTTTCCGTAGGCCACGACGGCAAAACCTTTATGTTCAACATCAGCCCCTTCGGGCGCGCCATAGCGAGCTACCATTTGTTGCCAGGCAATATCCACAGCCTTCGCAACAATGGCTTCCGCCAGCGCGGTGAGGTGATCACTCACTTTCATGATATCTAACACACCTGTTGCATCTGCCGCAGCTATACGCAACGCCTGAGTTTGCTTGAACTGACGCAGCGCTTCCATTTGTAATTCGAGATCTTCGCTGTCGATGCGCAAAAAATACTGCTGTACTTCACTGTAATAGGCGCTCAGCGGCAACGGCCGGTAAAGCACCGCCGGATCGATCAGCTCATCCAGCAAAATCGGATAGCGGGCCACCTGCTCTGCTATCCAGACACTGTGCGCACACAATTTAATGAGCTGCTGCAGTGCACCGCGATTTTCAAACAGCAACTCGAGGTAAGCCGTTCGCGAGGCAACTTTCAGTATCACCTGCAGTACCCGATCCAGTATCTCTGCAACCGGTGCCCGGGTAATCTCACTGAGTAGCGCTGGCATCAATTTATCCAGTACATCTCTGCCACGCGTCCCCATTTGTATCTTGCTCAATCCCAAATGAAACGCATCCAGTGATTTTTGCCAGGCTTCACAGACCGCTTCAGGAAGGGGTGATTCAAGATAACTGATATCACGTTGCTCCCACGCTGAAACAAACTCCGGCGCCAGCGCTTCTCCCAACTCAGGTTCTTCGCCAATGACCTGAGTAAATTCGGCCCTGACTGCCGCCTGGGCCTGCTCCAGTTTGTTCAGTACCTCGCTGTATTGGGCGCATTCAAGCAACACAGCTAAGCGCAACTGATCCTGTTCATTATCCGGCAGCGTTTGTGTCTGACTGTCATCAAAAGCCTGTAAATACTGCTCTGTGCGGCGTAGCAAAAGGTACTGCTGAGACAGCACTTCACCTACTTCAGCTGGGATCAAAGACAGGTGCTGAAGTTGCTGCAATGCCGATAACAAAGACGGCGTCTGTAACTCAGGCTCGCGGCCACCGCGGATCATCTGCAATGCCTGCACAATGAACTCCACTTCCCGGATCCCGCCAGCCCCCAGTTTGATGTTGTTTGTCAGCCCTTTGCGTCTTACTTCCTGTGCAATCATATGCTTCATTTTGCGCAAGGATTCAATCACAGAGAAATCAATATAACGACGAAACACAAAGGGACGTATCAGGGTTTTAAACTCATCCCAGTAGTGATTTTTCTCACCCAACAGGCGTGCCTTAAGCATGGCATACCTTTCCCACTCACGGCCCTGATCCTGATAATAGTCTTCCATAGCGGCAAAGCTCATCACCAGCGGTCCGCTATCACCAAAGGGGCGTAAACGCATATCAACCCGAAACACCTGACCATCGGCGGTACACTGGTCCAATGCAGCAATGAGCTTTTGTGCCACTTTGGTATAAAATACTTGCGCCTCAATGCTGCGGCGCCCGCCTTCAGTCGGTTTTGCAAATGGATAGGTAAAAATCAGGTCGATATCCGAAGAAAAATTCAGCTCACCTCCGCCCAGCTTACCCATCCCCAGCACCAGCATAGGCACAGCTTCTCCCTGCTCATCGCACACCTGTCCATTGCTTTTTGCCACACTGGCGTGTGCCCAGCGGTTTGCCGCATCAATCAGCTTTTCGCTTAACCGTGACTGATAGGCGATACTGTCGTCAATGGGGTTCCCCTCTACCAGGTCGAGCCACATCAGCTTGAGCCAGTAACGCTTACGATATTCCCGCAGCTGTCTGAAACCGCTGGCTTCATCAAGTTCACAAAGAGGCTCAGACAGTGGCGCTGGACAGGTCCGCAGCCGCATTTGTTCAGCATCCAGCAACCAGTCGATCCACTCGGGATGACGCTGCAAAATACGATAGGCAAAATCACTCAGTGCGAGTAGCCTCAAAACGGCCTGATTATTCGTGTGTTGGGCAAATAGTGCCTGACAACGTTCAAGTGCCAGATGCCCAAGCGCATGGGGCAAGCCACCGAAATCCATAGAAAAATCTCCAGTGCAATTGCAAAAAGCGGTGTTATAGTAAACTTAACTGCCATCACCTTACACTTAGCATGAGTTATTTGTCTTTAGCCAATATCAACTTTTTCGCCATCTTAGTGAGTTTTGTCGTGATTTGTCTGTTCACGGTCGCTTTGCGTTTATATGTTCAGTTCAGCGCCAGACAAATGCTGGAAGATGAACTGGCTAAACGGGATAATTTTGCTTTAGGGATCAGTTATGCCACTCATCTGGCTGTCCTGGTGATTTGTTGTGCCTATGTGTTCAATGACACCGGCATGATGGTGTTGCAAGCAGAATCATTTCGCAGCGGCGTTATTTTACTCCTTATTCTGGTCTTTATTTACTTCGGCCAGCATATCCATCGCAAGTGGATCCTCTATCAATTCAATGAAGAGCAGGCAATTTTAAAACAAAATGTCTGTGCCGCCGTGGTCGATTCAGGCATGTTGATTGGCAACACCATTTTAGTCCTTGGGCTGTACCATTGGATCCATCCACAAGGGTTTGGCAACTTACTGGTTGTCACGCTGAGCTTTTTGGTCGTTCAGCTAATGTGTGCACTGGACAGTAAAATTCGCGAGCGCCGCTTTGCCAAATATAACCAGGGTGCTTCTTTGCAACAAAACTTTAATCTGGCCAATACCTCTATCGGGATCCGCTACGCCGGCAAGAGTATTGGACTAGCACTGGCGATTTATGCCGGTTTGCACAGTGCGCCGTATCATGGTGCAAAAGTGGTCGAAAACCTGTTTGTGATTGTCATGCATTGCGGTGTAATGTGGCTGCTTTTGTATGGTATCAGTTACTTATTGCTGCAACTGGCGTTACCCAGAGTAGACATTGGACTGGAAGTGGACCATCAGGACAATATCGGGATTGCCTGTCTGGAGTTTGCTGTTTTCTGCGCAATAGGCTATTTACTTATTAACATGTTCTCAATGTAACCAGGCCTGTTAGTGCGTTTAAACCTAGAAAACTTTTTGCTGGTCGACAGCAACTGGGAGTTCAGCAGAGAGTTTGCTGCGCATCTGAAAGCGCAGCGTCCTGATGTGCCCAGTGACTTATTGATCGCTGGAGACAACACCAAACAGATGCTGAAAATGATGTTTCAGGAGCAGGTTAAAGATTACTGTTACTGTGACTTTGCAAATGAAATCAGTGTGTCTGAGCTGGCCTCTTACCTGCACGAGCATCATAAAGTCCGTGGCGTGTTGATCTACGCAATTGACTACCACCTCGCCGACGAGACACAGAGGTTTATATTTAATTCATTACATCGTCAACGCATCACCGTCGAGCAAACTGCCCGAGGCTATGTCTATCACCCGCTCAGAGATCCCTTTAATAACAATCACCTGACATGCCACTCCACCGTCTCCGCAACCACCCAGGATACCGTTATCGACTTTGCACAGCATCACACTGACAAAGCCGAATAGGTGCTGGACTCACTGTAAATAACCCCTTACCATTACGGCTATTTAACAGCGGAATAGTCCACCATGCGCATACCTCATATATACCAGCCTTCCGATCTTGTCGTTGGCCAGACGATTGACCTTGGCGATGATGCTGCCGGGCATGTAGCCCGAGTGCTGCGTATGAGCGAAGGGGATAAACTGAGTTTGTTTAATGGTCAGGGCGGAGAGTATCTGGCAACCATCAGCGAAGTCAGTAAAAAGAAAGTCAGGGTCACACCAGAGCAGTTTTTTGATAAGCACGTTGAATCTCCGTTGCCCATTCACCTCGGTCAGGGCATCTCCCGGGGTGATAAGATGGACTTTACCATCCAGAAGTCGGTCGAGCTGGGGATCACTGAAATTACCCCTTTGTTTACCACCCGTTGTGGCGTCAAACTCAGCGGAGAACGTCTGGCAAAGAAACATCAGCAATGGCAGAAAATCGCCATCGCAGCTGCGGAACAATCTGGCCGCAACACCATTACCACCATACATCCACCCATTACAATCGATGAGTGGCTGGCCCAATCCAGCGAGGCACTCAAGCTGACACTTCACCCCAGAGCAGAGCACTCTATCAAAACGCTGCCAACACCTGAGCATGGTATTCGTTTTATCGTCGGTCCTGAAGGGGGCTTTACCGATGAAGAAATGGCTGCAACTGCACAACAGGGGTTTATCGATATTCGCCTCGGTCCACGCGTACTGCGCACTGAAACAGCCGCTTTGACCGTACTCAGCGCATTACAACTTGAGTTCGGCGACCTGGCCCTTTAAAACGCCAGTTTTGCCCTCATATCCTAGTCAAACAGTTAGCAGTTGAATTGATTCACTTTATATAAGGTTACCCCAATGGCAGCGAAACTTGGGATCATCTCAGATCCAATCAGTGGCTTTAATATCAAAAAAGATACTGGCTTCGCCATGATGCTGGCAGCACAGGCACGTGGTTATGAGCTTTATTACATGGAAATGCAGGATCTGTACTTGTACCAGGGTGAAGCCCGGGCAACCGCTGCCAAAGCAACCGTGTTTGACAACGAACAGCATTGGTACGAACTGGCAGAGAAAGACGATATCGCGCTGAGCGATCTGGATGTGATCCTGATGCGCAAAGATCCGCCCTTTGATACCGAGTACATTTACGCCACTTATATGCTGGAACGTGCGGAACAAGCCGGCACGCTGGTCATCAACAAGCCACAAAGTTTACGTGATGCCAACGAAAAGCTTTTTACAGCCTGGTTTAGCGAACATACGCCAGACACCTTAGTGACACGCTCAAGTGCGCAGATCCGTGAGTTTCTGACAAAACATGGTGATATCATTCTTAAGCCACTGGATGGCATGGGCGGCGCCTCAATTTTCCGAGTACGCCACGACGACCCGAACATCGGTGTGATCTGTGAAACACTCACCGAGCACGGCAGTCGTTTTGCCATGGCGCAAAATTATGTCCCGGCCATCAAAGACGGCGACAAACGCGTTCTGGTGGTTGACGGTGAGGTCATGCCCTACTGTCTGGCACGCATTCCACAAGGGGGCGAAACACGGGGTAATCTGGCAGCGGGTGGTCGCGGTGAAGCACGTCCTATCAGCGACAGTGACCGTAAAATTGCCGAAGCCGTTGCGCCTGTTTTAAAAGAAAAAGGACTCATTTTTGTTGGCCTGGACATCATAGGTGACAAGCTCACCGAGATTAACGTGACAGCACCAACGTGTGTGAAGGAAATAGAAGCCGCGTATGATATTTCCATCATGGACAAGTTTTTTGATGCCATTGCGGCAAAACTCGACCATACTAAAGAGTAACGAAAAGGGGGTCTCGCTATGCAATCACTCGCAAATCATTTTTTGGTAGCCATGCCAAATTTGCAAGATCCCTTCTTTAAGCACACAGTCACCTACATTTGTGAGCACAACGAAGAAGGCGCAATGGGCCTGGTCGTCAATCACCCCATTAACGTGACTGTGGGTGAGCTGCTCGACCAGATAGAAATAGATAACGATAAATCCAGCCAGGCTGCCAGCCAGTCTGTGTTTGCAGGTGGGCCAGTTCACACTGACCGCGGATTTGTTCTCCACACCCCTAAGCCTGGTTACGCATCGAGTCGTGAGTTGAGTTCAGACATCATGATCACCACCTCAAAAGACGTACTTGCATCGCTGACCTCACATAACTGTCCGGATGCATTTATCATCACACTGGGCTACTCTGGATGGGAACAAGGCCAACTCGAAAAAGAGATCCTGGAAAACTCCTGGCTGATCATTGAAGCAGATCCAGCCATTATTTTTAACACCCCACCGGAAAAGCGCTGGGAAAAAGCCGTCGAAATGCTTGGCATTGATGCCGGACAACTGAGCACCGAGGCCGGTCACGCCTGAGTGCTCAAGCAATCGTCACGCTGTATGTGGCGATTTCTGCGCCTAATGTTTGAGAATACACAATGAGTAATAACGAGAAAAAAGCACCCGGCCAGCGTACGGTCATAGGGTTTGATTTTGGTACCCGCAGTATCGGTTTGGCCGTTGGCCAGGAACTAACCGGCACGGCCAGCAGTTTAGGCGCCGTAAAAGCCCGTGATGGCATTCCCGACTGGCAGGATATCGCACCTTATATCGAACAGTGGAAGCCCGATTTGCTGGTTGTCGGCTTGCCATTAAATATGGACGGGACAAACCAGGATCTGACCTTCCGAGCCAAGAAATTTGCCAACCGTCTGCACAATCAATTCAGGCTTCCTGTAGAAACTCAGGATGAGCGATTGACAACCGCCGATGCCAAAGCACGCTTATTTGAACAAGGTGGCTACCGCTCACTGGCGAAAGATAAAATCGATGGCATGTCGGCCATCATCATTCTGGAGAGTTTTTTTGAGGCACAATGGGGTTAAGTACCCGGTAGCGCCTCAGATCAGGTATAAATCCAGCCTGCTGATAGGCCTGGCGGATCCGCCCTTGTGATCTGAGCTGGTTTAACCCGCTTTGCAGTGCCTTAAATGCCCGCTCACCGTCAGGATGCAGCCGCGACACCACAAAATGACGACTGCCATCAAGCTGGACCACTAAGTTTGGATGGGCCACTAACAAAATGTCATTCAGCCTGAACTCATTATTCAGGCTTGGCATCAAAGGCATCAACATAAAGTCCACCCATTGACGATTGACCATTTGCGCCTGAGAGGCCCACACAGGCTCATTCATTAAATGTTTAAGCCCCAAACTGTTTAGTGTGTTCCAGTCAGTTCGCCAGCGGCTGGTTGACACCGCACTGAGCTCACGCAACTCATTCAAGCGGGTCAGGCGTGCAACAGCCAGATTCTCCGGCGCATAAAAAATCCCGGCAAAATACTCTCCCCGTCGGATCACTGCATCACTGATGAACAGTTTATCAGCCTTAGCCTGCGCATCATCAAGCCAGTAGCTATCAAAACTCAGCAGCAGCTTGCCCTGCTCCAGCAGATTAGAGTGACGAAAACTGACGTTTCCGGGGCGGTAGATGAAGGTTTTCTTGAAGCCTCCCAGCGCCAGGGCCTGTTGTACCAGCACCATATCCACCACATCCCGGCGGATATAGTCGCCAGAAAACTGGGTGACTTCCAGTGGCGCCCGGCCATTCAGAAACCGCAAATAATCGCTATACACATCATCACGGATATACATGTCTACCGCATTGTGTGTGTCACTATGTTGCTCGCTGCCCTTGGCCGTTTCCGGCACAGACAACATGCTGACAAGTAAACACAGGGCCAGTGTGGCCCCGTGAAACCCGCTGTCAGCGCTTTTTATCGTCCAGGCCGTCAACAGTAACCCCTTGCAAAAAGCCCGCGCCTTGTTGCTCATTGTTCTGTAATTTAATCATCAGACGAAGATCGTTGGGTGAATCGGCATGGTGTAATGCATCGGCATAGTTGATCCTTTGCTGCTTGTATAAATCAAACAACGCCTGATCAAAGGTTTGCATACCCATTTCTTTGGACTTAGACATGGTTTCTTTGATTGAACCAATATCCCCTTTTTTGATCAGCTCCGCAATCATCGGAGAGTTAAGTAAAACTTCAATGGCAGCTTCACGCCCTTCCCCTTTTGCAGACGGAACCAGCTGCTGCGCGACAATGGCGCGCAGATTCAATGCCAGGTCATATTTCAGCTTATCGTGCTTTTCCTTTGGTACCAGGTGCATGATCCGGTCAATCGCCTGGTTGGCATTGTTGGCGTGTAAAGTCGCAACGCACAAGTGGCCAGTCTCCGCAAAGCTTAATGCATACTCCATGGTCTCACGGGAACGGATTTCACCAATCAGGATCACATCAGGCGCCTGACGCAATGAACTTTTTAACGCCGCTTCAAAGCTTTCTGTATCCAGTCCGACTTCTCGCTGAGTGATAATGCTCTTGCGATGCTGGTGCACAAATTCAATGGGGTCTTCGATAGTCAGAATATGACCGCGCTGGTTACGATTACGATAGCCTAGTAAAGCGGCCAATGAGGTTGACTTACCCGTGCCGGTCCCGCCCACAAACAACACCAGGCCACGCTTAGACATAATCACATCAGTCAGAACCGAAGGCAGACCTAAATCGGTTACTTCAGGAATATCCGTTACGATACGGCGGATCACCATGCCCGCACAATCCCGTTGCCAAAATGCAGATACACGGAAACGACCAATCTCGTTCGCGACGGCAAAATTGCACTCTTTTTCGTTGTGAAACAGCTGCTTTTGCTTCTCACTCATCGCCGACTCGACCATAGCCAGCGATGCCTCTGCATCGAGCACATCGTCATCCAGTGCACGTAACTCGCCGTCAATTTTAGCACTCACAGGCAAACCGGCAGACACAAACAAATCTGATGCGCCTTTGTCTTTCATCATTTGCAGGTACTGTTCAAGCTCCATCATGACCTCCCGAGATTAATATGTAGTACCGAATTGACTCTTATCATGGGCTTTCGCCTGCGCATCCTGGTTGGTGATAAGACCACGATTCACCAAATTGGTGAGACACTGATCCATGGTCTGCATACCGTGCATTGCACCAGTCTGAATGGACGAATACATTTGCGCAATTTTGTCTTCACGGATCAGGTTACGAATTGCCGGGATCCCCATCATGATCTCATGAGCGGCTACCCGGCCGCCACCGACTTTTTTCACCAGGGTTTGTGAAATAACCGCCTGCAATGATTCAGACAGCATAGAGCGCACCATGTCTTTTTCCTCACCAGGGAAAACGTCAATGATACGGTCAATGGTTTTAGGCGCTGAGGTAGTATGTAGTGTGCCGAACACCAGGTGACCGGTTTCTGCGGCAGTCATCGCCAGTCTGATAGTTTCCAAATCACGTAATTCCCCCACCAGGATGACATCCGGGTCCTCACGCAGCGCGCTGCGCAGTGCAGCATTAAAACTGTGCGTGTCACGGTGCACTTCACGCTGATTGATCAGGCTCAACTTGTTGTCGTGCACAAATTCAATCGGATCTTCGATGGTCAGAATATGGTGGTGCTTGTTACTGTTAATGTAATCCACCATCGCAGCCAGCGTTGTTGACTTACCCGACCCGGTAGGACCCGTGACTAACACTAAACCACGCGGACAATCCGAAATTTTTCGGAAGATGTCGGGCGCCCCAAGGTCTTCTAATGTTAGCACTGAGCTGGGAATGGTCCGAAACACCGCCGCAGGACCGCGACTGGCGTTAAAGGCATTGACACGAAAACGCGCCAGATTAGGTACTTCAAACGAGAAATCCACCTCAAGATTTTGCTCATAGTCCTTACGCTGGTTATCATTCATAATATCGTAAACGAGGCTGTTAACGTCCTTCGCTTCCAGTGCAGGAATGTTTACCCGGCGTACATCGCCATCGACACGGATCATCGGTGAAACCCCCGACGAAAGGTGTAAATCCGATGCTTTGTGTTGCACACTAAAGGCCAATAATTCAGTAATATCCATCTAAGACTCCACAACGAGCAAATAATAATATGGTTACAATAGCAGAACGGCTGAACAACGCCTATGATCGCATAGCAAAAGCACAGCAAAAGTGTGCCACAGACCAAGAGGTCGCATTACTGGCCGTATCAAAAACCAAACCTGTCGAACTCATTGAGCAAGCATACGCTGCCGGACAACGCCGGTTTGGTGAATCCTATGTTCAGGAAGCCGTAGATAAAGTCCGCCACTTTCAGCAGCAAAAAGACATTGAATGGCATTTTATTGGTCCCATTCAATCTAACAAATCGCGCCAGATTGCAGAACACTTTTCCTGGGTACAGAGTGTCGATCGTCTCAAGATCGCGCGTCGTCTCAATGAGCAAAGACCCAATAATTTGATGCCGATTAACGTTCTGATCCAGGTGAATATCAGTAACGACGAGCAAAAATCAGGATGTGCTCTGGATGAGCTTGATGAACTGGCCGCCTATATCGACGGCGCGCGTCAGCTGGAGCTGCGTGGACTCATGACAATCACAGCGCAAACCGATGATGCCCAACAACAGCTGGAATATTTTAGCCAAATGAAGGCTTGCTTTGATAGACTAAAGACTCAATATCAAAAGCTGGATACCTTGTCGATGGGCATGAGTGGCGACCTTGAAATGGCAATTCAGGGTGGTGCAACCATGGTACGCATAGGCACGGACATTTTTGGCAAACGACAATAAGGTGACATACTCCTAATGGCTAATAAAACGATTGCATTTATCGGGACCGGAAACATGAGCTACGCCATCATTGGCGGCATGATAAAAAATGGTTTTGCTCCACAGAGCATCATCGCAACCAATCGCAATGCTGAAAAGCTCGCTAAGGCCCATGCCGATTTCGGGGTGCGTACCGAGCAAGATAACCTAAAAGCAGTTCAACAAGCCGATGTCATCGTACTGTCTGTGAAACCACAAATGATGGCTGAGCTGTGCCAGACTTTTGTGGATGCCGGGTTGGATATCAACACTAAGCTGTTTGTCTCTGTCGCGGCAGGGATCACCGTCAAACGCCTCAGAGAAATGCTGGCACAAGACGTTAAGCTTGTGCGCTGCATGCCGAATACCCCGTCACTACTTGGGCGTGGCGTTTCAGGTCTGTTTGCCGCTGATATCAGTGATGAAGAAAAAACCTATATCGAACAGGTATTTTCGTCGACTGGCATCGCCATTTGGCTGGACGAAGAATCACAGATCAATGATGTCATTGCCGTTACGGGCTCTTCACCTGCCTACTTTTTCCTGTTTATGGAAGCCATTGAAGAGAAAGCCATTGCGCTGGGCTTTTCACCGCAACAAGCGCGCGCACTGGTGCAACAAACCGCACTGGGCGCTGCTGAGATGGCGCTTTCTCAGCAAGACATCAGTATTGCGCAATTGCGTGCTAACGTTACTTCCAAAGGCGGCACGACCCACGCAGCCGTTGAACATTTAAAAGCAAACCAGTTACCACAAACCGTGGCCGATGCCATGGATGCCTGTATTGCACGGGCAGAAGAAATGGAACAACAAATCTAGAGGACACACAATGAACGCCATGCAATTTTTGGTAGGGATTATTTTTGACCTGTTTTTGATGGTCGTACTGTTGCGTTTTTGGCTACAATTAGTCAAAGCGGATTTTTATAACCCGCTGAGTCAGGCCGTGATCAAAGCGACATCGTTTGCCGTGAACCCATTGCGTAAACTGATCCCGGGGTTAGGCGGTTTAGATCTGGCCTCATTGGTGTTGGCGCTGCTGGTCGGCTTTGCCAAAATGTCGGTGCTGATGCTGATGTTTGGCGGCTACTGGGACGCTATGCAGGCAGCCATCTCTGGTGCCCTGACAGTCCTTAAAGAGGCATTCTCTCTGGTGTTTTGGGTGTTAGTTATCCGTGCCATTCTTAGCTGGGTGGCTCAGGGCTACAACCCGATTGCTGCGGTATTCAGCCAGCTTACTGAACCTATGCTGCGTCCAATCCGTAAAATTATTCCACCGCTGGGCGGCTTCGATTTGTCGATCCTGGTGGTAATAATTGGCATGCAGTTTTTACAAATTTTAATGATGGATCTGCTTCGTTAAGCATTCGGAGTCGTAACAATGAAACCCTTTTTGACACTTTTTTCAATGCTGGCCATGCTGCTTTTAGCTCAGCCAGCACAGGCTTCCAATCCACAAGGAGGCCAATACAAACAACTCGGCGACTGGCAGGTACACTATATCGCCTTCCCGTCGACCTTTATTCAGCCGAATATTGCCAGCGCATATGGGTTAACCCGGAGCAACAGCAAGGCCATCATTAATATTTCCGTCCTGGCTGATGATGCCAACAACACAGCGCAGCGCGCCACGCTCACCGGTCAGGCGCGCAACCTGATCGGCAACAAAACCACCTTAACATTTAAAGAAGTGGTTGAAGGCGATGCGGTATACTATCTGGCGCAGATGGATGTGGATCACGAAGACACCTATCGCTTCGAAGTCACCATCCAGCAGGGTAACACGCGCCACGTGCTTAAATTTCAGCAAAAGTTTTATGTAGATTAATATGACCAGACAAATTGTTCTCGCCACAGGTAATCCGGGCAAAGTCGCCGAGCTTGGCAGCATGCTTAAAGATTTGAATATCGAAATCCTGCCGCAAAGCCAGTTTAACGTGGGTGATGTCGCAGAAACCGGCACTACCTTTGTGGAAAATGCCATTATTAAAGCCCGTCATGCAGCCAAAATCACGGGCTTGCCTGCCATTGCGGATGACTCCGGCCTTGAAGTTGATGCCCTCAAGGGGGCACCAGGTGTATACTCAGCCCGCTATGCTGGTGCAGATGCCAGCGATCAGGACAATATCGATAAACTGCTTGAAGCAATGACAGGCGTTACAGAGCGGACAGCACGATTCTGGTGCATACTGGTTTACATGCGCCACGCCGATGACCCTACGCCAGTCATTTGTCAGGCCAGCTGGGAGGGGCGCATTACCGACAATCAGCAAGGTTTACAGGGCTTCGGCTATGACCCGGTTTTCTGGGTTGAACAAATGCACTGCACTTCAGCTCAGTTGAGCAAAGAAGAGAAAAATGCCCGCAGTCACCGCGGCCAGGCATTACAGCAACTGCTGGCGCATTTTAAAGGTCAGCTGTGAAACTTCCGCCGTTAAGTTTGTACATTCACGTGCCCTGGTGCGTGCAAAAGTGTCCTTATTGCGACTTTAACAGCCATGGCCAAAAAGGCGAGATCCCGGAGCAGGAATATATTCAGCACCTGCTTGCGGACTTGCGAGCCGACCTGCCGCTGGTACAGGGCCGTAAGCTCAACAGTATCTTTATTGGTGGGGGAACACCCAGCCTGCTCAGTGGCGCAGCTTATACTCAGCTACTGGGTGAAATTGCAGCCTTGATTGGCTTTGCTGATGACATAGAAATCACCCTGGAAGCTAACCCGGGTACGGTGGAAACGGATCGCTTTAAACACTATGTTGCCGCTGGCATTAACCGCATTTCTATCGGCGTGCAGAGCTTGCAAGCAGATAAGTTAAAAGCGCTGGGCCGTATTCATGGTGAACAAGAAGCACGACATGCCGCCTTTGAAGCCCATGATGCCGGGCTTAATAGCTTCAATATGGATCTGATGCATGGCCTGCCGGATCAGTCCGTTGCAGATGCACTAAGCGATCTACAACAAGTCATAGACCTGAACCCACCGCATTTATCCTGGTATCAGCTCACCATAGAACCCAATACACAATTTGCTTCTAAGCCACCCACCTTGCCTCAGGATGATATTTTGTGGGATATCCAGGAGCAAGGTCAGGCTTTACTGGCCAAACACGGCTATCAGCAATACGAAATTTCTGGTTATGCCAAGACCGGTTTCCAGTGTCGACATAACCTGAATTACTGGCGATTCGGCGATTATCTGGGTATCGGGTGTGGGGCCCATGGCAAAATCACACTACCAGATAGCAACGAGATATTGCGAACCGTTAAGGTCAAGCACCCGCGCGGCTACATGGATCTCACTAAGCCCTATTTATACGAGAGCTGGCAGGTAGAACCCGCCGATCGCCCGTTTGAGTTCTTTATGAACTGTTTTCGCTTACAGGCCCCCTGCGCAAAACAGGATTTTTGTGATTATACCGGCTTATCACTGAGCGATATTGAACCCGCGATTACCAGGGCGATTGAGCAAGAACTGCTAATAGATCAGGGCGATTCATGGTTGGTAACAATTAAGGGCCACAGATATCTGAATGACCTGCTAGAATTGTTCGTCTGATACCTGCTCTTAGGATAAGATTGGGCTGGTAAGCTTACCGGTGGATGGAAATACACCTGCCGGAGACAATTTTTGTTGGTGACAGTGCACCAACACCCGAATCCAAGTGGAACACAATAAAAAAGGTAACCCATGCGTAAAATGACACTCCTTGCCGCAGCCGTGGCAGCAGCGCTCCTCTCAGGTTGTCAGCAAACTGCAGAGCAACCAACTAACACCGCTAAGGCGGACGTAACACAACAAGTGATACAAAGCGAAGTAGAAAAGGTCAATGCCTTTTTTGATGAAGTTTTTATGCGCGGCGTGATGCGCAGCCCGGTTTACCAAACTTATCTGGGTATTAAGCAAGACTACGACAAATGGGACGATGAATCAGAAGCACGTCAACTTGAAGATCTTCAGTTGGCTAAAAAAGATCTGATTGCCCTGCAAGCCTTCGACCGCAGCAAACTGGATGCACAGACTCAGGTCAGCTACGACCTGTTTAAACAGAACCTGGAAAATCAAATTGCCGACTACCAGTGGCGTTTCCATAACTACCCTGTTAACCAGATGTACGGTACTCACTCTATGCTACCGGCATTCTTGATCAACCAGCACCAGATCACCGACGTTAAAGATGCCCAAGCCTATATCTCACGTCTGAATGGCATACCTGCTGTGTTTGAGCAACTGGTTAAGAACCTTGAGATCCGTGCCGACAAAGGCATTATTGCCCCTAAGTTTGTCTTCCCTCACGTGATTGACTCAAGCAAGAACATTATTAAAGGTGCGCCATTCGTTGCAGGTGAAGACTCAACTTTACTGGCTGACTTTAAACGTAAAGTCAACAAGCTGGACATTGCTGACAACGAAAAACAAGCACTGATTGGAGAGGCCACAGAAGCGCTTAAAACGGCTGTCAAGCCAGCTTACAGCATGTTGGTTGGTTACTTACAGCAGCTTGAAAAACGTGCCGATACCCGTGATGGTGCCTGGAAGTTCCCTGATGGTGAGAAGTACTTCAACAACGCCCTGGCACGTACTACCACCACAGACTTAACCGCCGCAGAAATCCACAAAATTGGCTTGTCTGAGGTTGCACGTATTCATGATGAAATGCGTGAAATCAAAGAAAAAGTTGGTTTCAAGGGCGATCTAAAAGCCTTTATGCAGTTCATGCGTACCGACAAGCAGTTCTACCTGCCTAATACAGAAGAAGGTAAAGCCAAGTACCTGGCAGACGCAACAGCCATGATCGACAACCTGAAAGGTCGTCTTGACGAGCTGTTCATTGTCAAGCCAAAAGCCGACATGATAGTCAAACGCGTAGAAGCTTTCCGTGAAAAGTCAGCTGGTAAAGCCTTCTATCAGCAACCAGCTCCTGATGGCTCACGCCCGGGTGTCTACTATGCAAACCTGTATGACATGGAAGCTATGCCAACCTATCAGATGGAAGCACTGGCTTACCACGAAGGTATTCCTGGCCACCACATGCAAATCGCCATTGCAATGGAACTGGAAAACATGCCTAAGTTCCGTAAGTTTGGCCGCTATACCGCTTACACTGAAGGCTGGGGACTGTACTCTGAGCTGGTACCAAAAGAAATGGGCCTGTATGAAGACCCGTATTCAGACTTTGGCCGCTTAGCGATGGAACTATGGCGTGCTTGTCGCCTGGTCGTAGACACAGGTATCCACGCAATGAAGTGGACGCGTCAGGAAGGTATTGATTACTATGTAAACAATACGCCAAACGCGAAGTCAGACGCTGTGAAAATGGTAGAGCGCCACATCGTGATCCCATCTCAGGCGACGGCTTACAAGATTGGTATGCTGAAAATTGTTGAACTACGTGAAGCTGCTAAGAAAGAGCTGGGCGACAAGTTCGATATCCGTCAGTTCCACGATGTAGTACTGAAAAGTGGCCCTGTCCCGCTAAACGTACTAGAGCAGTTCGTGAACGAATGGGTTGCCAGCAAAAAAGCCTAATCACATGGCTCTGGTGATACCATCTTAAACGCGGTATTTGCCAGAATAATGTGTAAGCAAGCCCCGCCATGTGCGGGGCTTTGTATTTTAATCTCTCCGCCAAGCTTTTGTGTCACCAGATTGTAGATAATACTCAGCCCCAGACCTGTGCCGCCCGAATGACGTTTTGACGTAACAAAAGGCTCAAAAATCACTGGCAGCAGTTCCTTATCAATGCCCAGCCCATCGTCTTTAAAATAGAAGTGCACATAGTCATTCACGATATGCGCCGAGACAATGATGGTCAGCTGCCTGTCCGGATGTTTACCATGCAAAATACTGTTATTCAGGCTATATCCGATGATCTGATTAAACACATTGGGATAGCTGCTGAGAATCAGATTATCCGGTATTTCGACTTCAATTTTATACTCCTCCTCTGGCAGCTCGCTGCGATAACAGTCAAACACCCCTTCCACCAGAGTTTTCAGATCAAACTCCATTTCCGTATCGTAATGTTGCTGTGCCGATACCTTTTTAAAGTCGTCGATAAGCGAGGCTGTGCGGTGCAAGTTGTTTTCGAGCAAGAATAGCGCCGACTCAGCCTCCCCGATAAGATTGGTCAGCGTGGTTTTCTTCAGCTGTCCACTATCTAAATCGCGACGCATATTCTCAACCTGCGCTTTAAGATGCGACTGACTGGTAATGGCAATGCCCAGTGGGGTATTTAGCTCATGGGCAAAGCCACTGACCATATTACTGAGACTGGCCATTTTGGCCTCTTCAATCAGCCGCTGCTGGGCTGCACTGAGCCGAGCCATCAGGGTCTCAATAAAATCGAGTAGTTCATCAAGATGGTGCCCTATCTGAGCAATTTCATCTTCACTTTTGAGGTTTACCCGTAAAGAAAAGTCTTCATGTCTAGCAACCCTGACAAGCACTCTGCCAATGGCCATGACCTGCTCGGATACCCGACTGTTCAGATAGTACAACAACAGCAGACTAAAACCGCTACTGAGTACGATTGATAGCAAGCTGATCAGGATCAGCTGTTGCTGCTCCTCCTGATACGCACTGAAAAGCTGTTTAGCCACAATCGTAAAATGGCCGCGTATTGCCAGTTTCAGCTCTCCTAACTCACCACGTACGCCCTGATTATGATCCAGCCCCTGTTTTTGCAGCACATTGGTATAAACGACAAAACCATTCTGATAATGCTCCAGCGTTAACAGAAATGCCTCTGCACGATCTGGAAACTGTGTTCGGATACGGTTTTTGGCTTGCAAGATCAGATCGCCATGCTGATTGAGATAGCTTCTGTCGAGCCGGAGCAAAAAGTCTTTTTCCCGTCGCCTCAACTCCAGGAGTAAGAGCTCCAGTTGCGGATCTTGTGCCTCTTTGGCCAGCGCCTGTAAGGCATGCGCTTTGCTGCGGAACTCACCATACACGCCATCGTCTTTATCGTAGCCCAGCAGTGCCTGCATAGAGGCCAGCTGCTCATACAATTCGGCGAATTGGTTAACCTGCTCATCGAGTTTAAACAACAGCTCAAGGTGTTGATGCTCAGTCACCAGTAAAGCAACCAGCTCATTGAAGCTATCCCGATATGCATAGCGATAGTCATCAATAGAGAGCAACGATGCTTTCTGTCTTTCAATCACAAATCGCTCTTCCTGATCCAGTAACCGCTGGATCTGGGTTTGTAATTTAAATAAATGATCGTTGAGCTGCTTGCTGTGATCCAACTCCCGATAGAGAAACCAACTCACGGTCGCAATAATCAACGCCGCACCAATGGCGGCCACTTTGAATAACAAAAGTGACTGTTTTAACTGCACAAATAAGTTCCCGACCTGCCCCTAGTCTTCCTAAGCTTAGACAACATAATCGCGTTCGGCGAGCATTGCCCAAGACTTTGCATCATTCGCTTTTGGTTAAAAATATCGTCTTGTCCAGAGCGCCGCTCGCGATGGATGTCCATGGCCCGTTTTTCATTTCATCTAGAGCGGTCTAGACTTACATACTAGTAGTTCATTCAGACCTGATGCAGTTGGGTTGCAGTTACTTAGAGTGAGGACATGAGCAGCTTAAGTAAACCCAAGAATCCATTGTCACTCTGCAGGCGCACTTTCTTGCGCCAGAGTGCCGCTTTGCTGCCTCTACTGGGAACGCAACTACAAGCAAAGCAACCAGACTGCACAGGAGCGCGCTATCGCTTGGTCTTCGCCTCTCCCTACAATAGCGAACAGTGGCTCTCTTCACCTCATATGCACCAGCAACTGAAACACAATATTGAAGACTTCTCTAATGGCAAAATTTGTGTGGAGATCCGCGATAAAGGCCGGCAAGGCGTTGGCCATGAGTTGGCTGTCCAGGTGTCCCGAGGCGCGATTCAGGGCGCACTGCTGAGTGTGTCTAACCTGTCGCCTATCGTACCCAAACTGGATATACTCAATATCCCCTTTTGGGCTGCCCAATCTCAGCCCTATCTGAATCTCATCACCTCAAAATTATGGCAGCAGCAGATCACCGAGCAGATCCGTGCTCAGAGCGAGATTGCAATCTTGCTCTATCATCTGCCCGGCGCCAGAACCCTGACCTCCACACGCCAGTACGGCAAACTGCTGAAAACGCCCAGTGATATCATTGATGTGATCTTTCGTGTGCCTGCCAGTCAGGTACTCAGACAGTTTTATCAACTCTGTGGCACCACACCTGTTCAGGTGGCCTGGAAAAAAACAGCCATGCTGGCGGCGAGTAAACGTTTCGATGCCCTGGACCCATCGGTAACCGGGTTATATAACGGCCCAATCGGGTTAAACCGTCACATCGGGGCCGTTTCTTTGATCAACTCGGTGCAAGACGGCTGGGTATCGGTGATTAACCAGCATTGGCTCAAGTCGCTGCCTCGTAAGCTGCGCATCGCCGTTTGGGAAGGCGCCGAGAAAACCTTCACTCAGCACCTGCCGATGGCCCGTCAGGCTGCGCTTTACTGCCAGCGTGGCTTGCTTAGAAATGGCGCGACCATTTATTACCCCAGTGCCGATGAAATGGCTGCCTGGCAGGAGATTGGAGGTTATCAGCGCCGGGAATGGCACGCCACTAAAGTGGAGCTGCTTGGGAAAGTCAGTGCCTTTGATGCCTTTGTCGCGGCCACTCAGGTCAATAACGGTCCGACTTTCCCAACCTAGTCTCGTTAGCGAGCCTCCTGCATTTGCGCATTAAAGCGCTGCAACGCTGGCTTTTTCATCAAGCTATAACACACCGGCAATACCAATAGCGCTAACACCAGTGCGCTTACCATGCCGCCTACCATAGGGGCCGCAATCCGACTCATAATTTCAGAGCCGGTGCCTGTGCCATACAAAATGGGCAGCAAACCAATAATGATAGTCGCGACGGTCATCATTACCGGCCTTACCCGCAGTGCAGCGCCATGCAGTAGGGCGTCAATGTATTGCGACTCGCTCACCGGCAATTGGCGGGCACTGGCCTCGCTTTGCAAGCCTTTAAACGCCTGTTCCAGATACACCAGCATGATCACCCCAATCTCAACCGCTACACCGGCCAGCGCAATAAAGCCAACCCCAACCGCAACAGAGAAGTTAAAGCCTTGCAGATACATCAACCACAGGCCGCCCACGGTAGCCATAGGCAAAGTCAGCAGGATCAGTGCTACTTCGCCAAAACGACGGAAGTTGAGATACAGCAGCAACATGATGATCGCCAAAGTCAACGGCAGTACATAACTGAGCTTTTCTTGTGCCCGGATCATATATTCGTACTGTCCGGCCCAATTTAAAGAGTACCCGGCGGGTAAATCCAGTTCCTCGGCCACTACATTACGCGCCTGCTCGACATAACTGCCCAGGTCAACGCCGTCTATATCGACAAAGGTCCAGCCATTGATGCGGGCGTTCTCACTTTTGATCCCCGGCGCGCCACTTTCCACGTACACATCGGCCACATCCCCAAGTGCAATACGCTGACCGGTGGGCGTCACTATCGGCAAGCGCGCCAGTTGCTCAGGCGAGCTACGATAGTCCTGCGGATAACGTAAATTAACCGGGTAACGTTCCTGCCCTTCCACAGTTTGCGTGACATTCATACCACCAATGGCGGTGGCCACCACCTGCTGTACGTCGGCAATGTTCAACCCGAAACGACTGGCCTGCTCGCGGCGAATATCCACTTTAATATAACGCCCGCCTGCAACCCGCTCGGAGTATACTGACGCCGTGCCCGGCACCGTATTCAGAATGGTTTCGAGGCGCTGACCAAGCGATTCAATGACAGCCAGATCCGGACCTGCAATCTTCACCCCGACCGGTGTTTTGATCCCCGTGGCGAGCATATCGATACGGGTTTTGATGGGCATCACCCAGGCATTACTGACACCCGGTAGTTTCACCAAACGGTCCAGTTCGGCTTTGAGCTTATCTGTGGTCATTCCCTCACGCCATTCGCTGCGAGGCTTAAGCTGAATAAAGGTTTCAATCATGGTCAGCGGCGCGGGATCGGTGGCTGACTCTGCACGTCCGACTTTACCAAACACATTTTCGACTTCCGGCACAGTCTTAATTAGCTTGTCGGTTTGCTGCAACAGCTCACGCGCTTTACCGATGGAGATCCCCGGATAAGTGGTGGGCATATACATAAGATCGCCCTCATCCAGTGGTGGAATAAATTCGCTGCCGATTTTATTCAGCGGATAAAAGCCCACCACAGTCAGCGCGACCGCTGCCAGTAGCGTGGTTTTGGGGAAGCGCATCACCTGACGCAGCAGCGGCATATAAGCGGCGATTAACAAGCGATTAAGCGGGTTCTTTCGCTCTGGCGTGACTTTGCCGCGAATAAAGTAACCCATCAGCACAGGCACCAGCGTAATTGCCAGTCCGGCAGCCGCCGCCATGGCATAGGTTTTCGTGTATGCCAGCGGCGCAAACATACGCCCTTCCTGCGCTTCGAGAATAAACACCGGCAGGAATGATACTGTGATGATCAGCAAGCTGAAGAACAGGGCTGGACCCACTTCCGTGGCTGCTTTTGCTACAACCTGCCAGCGATTGTCGTCGGTCAGCGGCGTCTTTTCCATGTGCTTATGAAAATTTTCTATCATCACAATCGCTCCGTCGGTCATCGCGCCAATGGCAATGGCAATCCCGCCAAGCGACATGATGTTGGCGTTGATTCCCTGCAAATACATGACAATAAAGGCCACCAGTATCCCCAGCGGCAAGGTTATCACCGCCACCAGCGAAGAACGCAGATGGAACAAAAAGGCGACGCAGATCACAGCCACTACCAGCAGCTCTTCAAGTAGCTTTTGCCATAGGTTATCAACCGCCCGCTCAATCAGCTGACTGCGGTCATACACAGTAACCACCTCAACGCCCTCGGGCAAGGACGCTTTGAGTTCATCCAGTCGGGCCTTCACGCCGGCAATGGTCTGCTGTGCATTTTCACCAAAACGCATGACCACCACCCCACCGACTACTTCACCTTCGCCGTTAAGCTCAGCAATGCCGCGTCGCATTTGCGGGCCTATCGTTATTTGCGCGACATCACCCAAGGTCAGTGCGGTGCCCTGCTCGTTGAGGCCCAGCGGTATCTGGGCAAGGTCGGTGACCGAACGAATATAGCCGGTGGCCGTCACCATATATTCGGCTTCTGCCATCTCGATGACTGACGCACCGGTTTCCTGATTCCCCCGTTGCAGCGCCTGCTGAATATGACTCAGGGGCAGGTTATAGGCGCGCAGTTTATCGGGATCAACCTGCACCTGATATTGCTTAACCATACCACCCACAGAAGCCACTTCGGAGACCCCGGGCACCGTCTGTAACTCGTATTTTAAGAACCAGTCCTGAAGACTACGTAACTGGCTGATGTCATGCTTACCTGAGCGGTCCGTCAGGGCATAAATGTACACCCAGCCCACCCCGGTGGCGTCCGGTCCGAGTTGCGGTTTAGCAGTCGGTGGCAGTAAGTTGGCCGCCTGGCTAAGATACTCCAGTACCCGGCTGCGCGCCCAGTAGAGATCCGTGTCATCATCAAAGATCACATACACATAGGAATCGCCATAAAAGGAATATCCACGCACTGTGGTTGCGCCGGGGACCGACAACATGGCGGTGGTCAGTGGAAAGGTGACCTGATCCTGGACTACCTGGGGCGACTGGCCCGGATAACTGGTTTTTACAATGACCTGCACATCCGATAAATCAGGAATGGCATCAACCGGCGTTTGCTTCAGTGCAAACAGGCCGCCTGCCACCAGCATCAGCGTGCTCAGCAGGACCAGTACGCGATTGTGCAAAGACCAGGTTATGATTGCTGCTATCATGATAATACTCCCGGCTTAATGATGCGCATGTTCAGACATGGCTGAGTCTTGCTCGCTGTGCTGCATCTGGGTCACAACAAAGTCATCCCCCACCTCAAAGGTAAAGGTTATCTGATCGCCCACATTAAACGCACTCAGGTCAATATCCTCGGCTATCACAAAGTCCATGGTGGCCGCTGCTCGCCCCCATTTTTCAATGGCACCGCGATGGATAGTAGCGATACGAGAGGCGGCGTCGATTGCCTTGATATGGCCGTCCACAGTCGCTCTTGGTAAGGTCGGTTCAGCCATGATATGAATGGTGGTGATTTCATACCCGGCATCCGTTTTGGTAACCTCAAAATGCAGCGACTGGCCGGTTTTTAGCGCACTGCTGTCGAGCGTATCGGCAAGTTGAAAGTCCATGGTCATTTCAGGCCATTCCCACTCGGGCACGGCATCATGGGTCATGTTGATCACATCCGATTGCGCCTCATAGTGGTTCACAGTGCCGGCCATCCAGACCTGAGTCGGTTTTGCATCCGCACTCATACGCTTAAAGTCAGAGCTTTTGCTGGACTCCGAATCAATCAGGAAGTGAGCCGAGGTGACGACCCGGTCGTCCTGCTGAAGTCCTTCGAGGATCTCAGTGCTTTGCAGCCCTACCCGGCCCAAAGTAACGGCCACAGATTTAAAGCGCCCTTCGCCCAACGCCATAACAACCCTATCCTGCTTACCGGTGCGGATCACCGCCTCGCTCGGCACCTGCATGGCTTGTGCTTTACTGCCGGCCTGAATTTGCACCTGAGCAAACATATTGGGTTTCAGTTGCCCTGCTGCATTGTCAAACTTCAATCGTACCCGCAGGGTCCGGGTGGTTTCATTGAGGGTTGGATAAACATAATCTACATTGCCCTGCCAGCGCACACCGGGCAGATAATCCAGCGTCATGGTAACGGGCTGACCGGCTTTGACCAGCGCGGTATCGCGCTCGAATACTTCGGCTTCCACCCAGACCTGATCCAGTTGGGCAACGCTCATCAGGGTATTGCCCGGATTAACATAAAACCCTTCGCGGATCTTCAGCTCGGCTATCACGCCGCTCTGACGGGCGTAGAAGGTAATGGTCTGACGCACCTGACGCTGAGTTTCCAAACTGGCGATAAAATCAGTCGATAATTGCAGCGCCATTAACCGCTCGCGCGCCGCTTTGATCAACGCTGCATTGTTACGATTCAGCGCTATCAAAAACTCTTCCTGCGCATTCACCAGCTGTGGCGAATAGAGCGAATACAATGGCTGCCCCTGCTCAACCGGCTCACCAGCTGCTTTGATGTATAAGGTTTCAACCCAGCCATCAACGCGCGGGTGAATGTGCACCAGTTTGTCTTCATCATATTGCACATAACCGACCGTCGAAATTGTGCTGTGCATCGGCCCCACCTCAACCGCAGCGGTTCTCACGCCCAGGTTGTTCACCACTTCAGGAGATATAGTAACGGCCCCCGGCACTTGTTCTTCACTCTCGGCATAAACGGGCACCAGATCCATGCCCATGGGCGACTTTCCGGGTTTATCACGGCGATAATTACTGTCCATTGGCGCCACCCAGTAGAGCGGCTGGTTGCTGTCAGCCTCTGCGTCAGCGGTATGAGAGGGTGCGGCGGTCAGGGTCATCAGGGCATAGCTCAGCGCCCCCCCTGATAAGCCAGCTAGCAATAGTTTCAGCGTATTATTCATCGGTCACTCCTGGCTGATAAGTGGTGAGGTAGTAGTTCAGTCTGGCAACGGTTTTTAGGGCATCTACGTCAATTTGTTTGGCCGCTACTCTGGCATTGAGCTCAGCAATGCGGGCTCGCACGACCTCGGCAAAATCGCCGTTATCATTGGTGTAGGCGGTAAGCGCCGCCTCCGCCTGCTCGTGTGTTTGTTGCAGCAACAGCTCCCGATATAGGACCTGACGCTCAGCAAGGCGCCTCAGCTGGCTCGCCTCTTTTTCAACCTGGCCGGACAACTCACGCAGCAGCAACAGTCTATCGGTTTTGATGGCTTCGCGATTTGACTGAGCTGAACTCAGCCACTGATCCTGACGGTTGTCCGTAAATAAAGGCACATCCAGCGTCACCCCCAGCGAAAAGAAGTCGGCGCGGCTGGTGCCATCTGGCATATCACTGCGATATCCATAGCTGGCATTGACGCCCCACTGCGGCTTATATTGCTGGCGGGCAATCGCAACCCCTTTGCCAGCTGCCTCAATACGCACATCCTGCGCCAGCACCACCGGATGGCTGGTAAGCCGTGCCAGTAGTCGCGCGGCATCCGGCTTGCCCTGCACAAAAATAGCCGGGACAGCCACTTTTAGCTGAGGCAAGGTCTCTGGCAAATTGATATCAGACCAGGCGATATGCGCCTGAGCGCCTCGCAGCCAGGCCAGCAGCTGTGCACGCGCAGACTCCCGTTTTTGGTATTCAACACTGAGACGGTCGTC
The DNA here is from genome assembly GCF_024124545.1 of Pseudoalteromonas sp. XMcav2-N. Classification (GTDB taxonomy): domain Bacteria; phylum Pseudomonadota; class Gammaproteobacteria; order Enterobacterales; family Alteromonadaceae; genus Pseudoalteromonas. The sequence goes on along the minus strand of NZ_JAMXSF010000004.1, from coordinate 144,476 downwards.
GAGCTGTACCAACTCCAGCTGCGCGCGGATCACATCCTGTTGACGGGTACGCCCGACCACATTGGCATAACTGGCTTTACTGACATCGACCAGTTGCTCAAACAGGGCTTTATCCTGCTCAATCAAAGCAATGGTACGCTCGGCCAGATAGGTATCGAGCCATAGCTGACTGACTTGTGCCCGTATTTGCGCAACCCGGTCGGCGCGCAGCAGCGGGTACTCTTCACTGGCAATCTGTAGCTGTTCACGTTTAAGTGCCAGCTCATCGCCACGGCCAAACTGTTGGCTCACGCCCACCTTAAGCTGGGTCATTGCCTCGCGGTCGTGTTGCCAGCCATCCACCGGCAGATTCATCATAGACAAGGACACTTTTGGGTCGGGTAGCGTACCGGCGGCAAGGCCTTGCGCATAAGTGGCTTGCTGCTGATGTTGGTGTTTTTGCAATAAAGGATCCTGAGCAATTGCCTGCTCTATGGCTTTTTGTAAAGGCAAACTGGCAGAGGCCTGCACAGAGCTGGTTGCCATTATCAGTGCGCCCAACAGCGCGCAACGGGCTGTTGCAGGAATTAAAAACGACATCAAAACTGCTCCTCATAGGTATCAATTTGCGCATAAACCTGATGGCTGCCATCTTTCATCAGCAGTAAGACCTGGTATGGCATAAAACGCTCATCCACTTCCATGCCAGGCGAACCCAGTGGCATGGCAGGCACACTCAGCCCGATGGCATCCGCTTTAGGGTTGGCCAGAAACTGCTGAATAAATTTAGCCGGGACATGCCCTTCAAATACCCAGCCGTCATGGCTGAGCGCGGTATGGCAAGAGCGATAACGCGGTGCAATACCGTGACGTGATTTAAGCGCACTTAAAGACGCCAGCTCCCTTCCCTGCGCCGCAACGCCTTGCGCCAACAGGTGTGACAGCCACTTTTTACAGCAGCCACAGGTTGGCGTTTTATAGACAGTTAACGCCTGTAACGGGCCCGGCTGAGCCTCGCTGCTCAGGCTCAGCAGCGAGAACAAACAGGCGCTCAGAAATAGAACATATTTATTAGTAGTAAAAGACACAATTTGCCTCCGTCTTCTTCCTGCGCGATAAAACGACGAGCGCAGGCAAGGATTATGTAAACATCACATTGCAAAACGCAGTGAAATCATAATAAGCAGTTGGATTGACAGGTCAGGCGCCGAATTTCAGACGCACTTCACCTGGGTCAGGCAAAAATGGGGGGGCGATATAAGGACTGAGCGACAGCAACAGGGAGTTGGTCCTCATGCCAAATGGCAGCAAGGAAAACTAAGTCTGTAGTGAGAGAAAATTCGGCAACAGGCAGCAGCTGCGCACTACCGCAAGCGTGCGTCAGGCATACGCAATCACTGTCATCATCACAGCAGTCCATTTGCTGCTGCGTGTGACTCATCTTGCCATGGTCATGCTTGAGCTGAACAGAGGTGCCCGTTAATTCTGGCGCTGCAGCTTCATGGTGATGCTGCATCATAGCAGTGTGCATATCGTGACCCTGCATATGTGCTTCACACGCCATTACAGCATTCGCCATACCTTGTACAATAAAGGCAAGCAAAGCGGCTATCATCAGTAATGTGGCGGAGAATTTGCTCATAGGGTCCTCGGTTTATCGCTGTGAATTCTCACATAAACGACAAAAAAAGAAAAGCATTGGCATAACAGCCGCTTTAAATTGCCTATACTCTCAGAGATGTGACTTCAATGGTAGTAGGCTTGTGTGGGTAGTAAAACACTTTTTTTATCTGATATTACTCGTGCAGTTCAGCCCTTGTGTCGTTGCACAAACCAGTCAGCAAGTTCAGCCAGAATTGAAAATAACCTTGCCGGTACGGCAGGTCAAATTACAAAAGTACCTGAGCGAATTACTCCATGTGTCGCTTTATGAACTGGGCTACAACCTGACGCTCACCATGACCCCTAACCCACTCTATAAACGTGAGTCACGACTGCTCAATAGTGGCAAGATCACGATGATCATGCGTCTGGCAACACCCCAGCGTGATGCCACTTTTCATAAGATCGCGGTGCCGCTTACTCAGGGCCTGATAGGCAAACGGTTGTTACTCATTCATCAGCGCAATCAGCCGCGTTTTGACACGGTCACATCGCTGGACACCTTTCGAGACAGCGAACTGGTCGGTGTCTTTGCACCTGGCTGGTACGACACCCAAATCTGGCAGGCCAACCACCTGCCTTATGTTGAAAGTGCCAGCGATCATACCACCATTTTACGAATGCTCACAGACGGTAACCGAGGCTTTGATTACTTTTCTCGGGGTCTCAACGAAATAGATGACTACACTCTGAGCAACGGTCTGATCATAGAGCCTCACTTGGTGTTGAGTTACCCACTGGACTTTCATTTTTATCTGCACCCCGAGAACAAAGTCCATATCTCTATTCTCACACGCGCACTGGAGCAAGCGCGCGACAGCGGCTTGCAAGCTCAGTTACTGCGCAAGCACTTTGGCTATCTGCAACAGCGCCACAGACTATCGCAGCGACGTGTTATCTCCCTGACATTACCACCTGCGCCCGCTCAATCAGAGCCTCTGCCGTTACCATCACATTGAGCCTGTGCAGCGCTGCGGACGGTATCGAGGTTAGCCGTGTAAACTACACCTAACTCATTGAATAAATTATTTGCGTTACCTCAGGGTAATTCTTGAAGAGCTAAGCTAAAATAGCGATAAATTTTATCTGGAGTATCTTTTCAATGAGTATTCATGTAATCAAACACCCCCTTGTACAGCATAAACTTGGCCTGATGCGTGAGCACGGGATCAGCACTAAGAGCTTTCGCGAGTTATGTCAGGAAGTGGGTACCCTGCTGACCTATGAAGCAACAAAGGACATTCCATTAGAAGATATCACCATCAAGGGGTGGCAAGGAGATGACCTGACAGTTCAACACATCAAAGGTAAGAAAATCACCGTTGTGCCAATCCTGCGCGCCGGACTGGGCATGATGGAAGGCGTGATGCAGTTAATCCCAAGCGCTAAGGTTAGTGTGGTCGGCCTGCAACGCAACGAAGAAACACTCGAACCTGTGCCTTATTTTGAGAAGCTGGTTGGTAATATTGAGGAGCGCATGAGTCTGGTGATCGACCCAATGCTGGCCACTGGCGGCTCTATGATCGCAACCATCGATATGCTAAAAAAAGCCGGCTGTAAAGAAATCAAAATCATTGTGCTGGTTGCGGCACCTGAAGGGGTAAACAAAACCCTGGAAGCCCATCCAGACGTAGAAATTTTTACCGCGTCACTGGATAGTCACCTGAATGAAAAAGGCTACATAGTGCCTGGCCTGGGTGATGCTGGTGATAAAATCTTTGGCACGGTGTAGGGCACGCTGAATGTCCAACACATCAATGACTTCTTTCACATCGCTTAAAACCATTGTCAGCGGTGCCCAGATGCTGTTTGTTGCCTTTGGTGCGCTGGTACTGGTACCACTACTGACCGGTCTGGACCCCAATGTGGCGCTGTTTACCGCAGGCCTGGGCACTTTGGTTTTTCAGTTTGTGACGCGCGGACAGGTACCCGTTTTTCTGGCCTCTTCCTTTGCTTTTATCGCGCCCATCATTGCCAGCGTACAGGTATGGGGGATCCCCGCGACCATGGGCGGACTCATGGCTGCGGGGTTTGCGTATATCCTGCTAAGCTTGCTGGTACGCTTTAAAGGAGCTGATATACTGCATAAGATTTTACCCCCTGTGGTTGTTGGCCCCGTGATCATGGTGATCGGCCTCGCGCTGGCCCCCGTCGCCGTTAATATGGCCATGGGTAAAAGTGGTGATGGCAGCATTCAGCTGGTTGCCTATGAACAGGCTTTGGTTATTTCTCTGCTGTCACTCATTGTGACCTTAGTGGTTGCCGTCACGGCCAAAGGGATTTTTCGTCTCATCCCCATTCTGGCAGGGATTATCACCGGCTATGCCTTATCGCTGGTTTTCGGCATAGTGCAGTTTGATGCCGTCACCAATGCCAGCTGGCTGGCTGTTCCTGCGTTTGTCTGGCCGGAGTTTTACTGGCCTGCCATTTTGTTTATGGTGCCCGTAGCAATTGCGCCGGCCATTGAACACATTGGCGATATGATGGCAATCAGTAACGTAACCGGTAAAGACTATCTGGAAAAACCCGGTCTGCACCGCACTTTACTGGGAGATGGTCTGGCAACCTCAACAGCCTCTTTGTTTGGAGGTCCACCTAATACCACCTATTCAGAAGTTACAGGGGCAGTGATGCTTACGCGCAACTTCAACCCTCAGGTGATGACCTGGACCGCAGTCATTGCGATTGTGCTGGCATTTGTTGGCAAAATGGGCGCTGGGTTACAGACCATTCCAACCCCGGTTATGGGCGGTATCATGACCCTGTTGTTTGGCTCCATTGCTGTGGTTGGCTTAAATACTCTGGTTAAGTCAGAGACTGACCTCAGTGCACCGCGTAACCTGAGTATCATCGCCCTGATCCTGGTGTTTGGTATTGGCGGTATGCAGCTTGGCAGCACCGAGTTTAGCCTCCAAGGAGTAAGCCTGTGTGCCATTTTAGGCATAGTGCTTAACCTTGTGCTTCCTCATCCAAAACCCGAGACAGGTCAAGAAAGCTAGCTTAGCGCAAATACCTAAACATAGCTGCTGTGTGTGGCAGCAGCTATGTTTTCCAAAATATATATTTAACCGAATGACTTGCGAACTCGTTCATCGAACTCCATTTCATGATCCCGAAACGATTTAAGTAGCTTATAACTCAAAGGCAGGCGCCTGTGTGGACGCAAGTTTTTCACCTTGCGATAGCTCGCATGCTTTGACAGATCAATGACCCCCATGGACCAACGCGCAAAATTACGCTTGGTAATATCATTCACAATTAACGCAGCGACACCTGTATGCCTCGAATCCTGCTGGATTTTTTTATACAAGCGCTCAACGTGATCTCTCTCGCCTTCAATCACTTGCATAAAATGATGACCGTCGTACAGCAGCATACCGGAAATACCCATGAGTTGATTGGTACTTTTACAGTAACGGTTTAACTCTATCAGCTGCTCGTCCGACAAAGGCGCAGTAACAGTACTGACATAAATAAGCTCAACTAAAGCCATCACAACCCCCTTGTTCTGTCTGATGATAAGCATAGTTGAACGCGGTTATTGCGCAAAACAAATCAATCAAATTCAAGAGGGCGTGAAATTACTTTTTTTGCACCCAGAGCGTAAACACAATTATCGCTGACAGGATCCCCAGATTATGCCATCTTCACTACATTGTGTTGTGTAAGTGCCATCGCTTTGATACGTGGTTTTAAGCCAGTCTGTGTCGGCAAATCGCTCCGTCATCACCCGGTGCTCACCGCTATCATCCGTCATCCGCTTATACCAGCTAAAAGCAGGCAGAGTCAGTGTCTTTTCTAATTCATAGCCACTTGCAACAAAATAGTCAGCCAACTCTTGCGATACCAGCACAGAATGCTTATTTCCCAGAGAATGCCAGTCATTCAACCCCTCAAGCATCCCGTCACGCTGTTCTATCTGAGTGTATTTTTTTACCAGCTCTGTGCCGTATGTGATCGACAGCAAACGTTCATTCCTCGCGCTAAAGTCCTGTTGCCAGTCACAGCTTTGCACTTCGTTGTCGCGTTTACGATCCAGTGAGTTTGAGAGCGCATATTTAATCCCTTGCAGGGTGACTGAAATGCCCTCTTTAAATACACAACGGCCAGTATCTTCCGCATTCTCTCTGATAAGATCAACTTGCTGCTTGTATTGGCCTGCAGCTCCCCAGGGTTGGTATACCGTGTTTCTCAGATACTCCACAAATACCACGTTTTCCAGTTCGCTATCCATTTGTGCCGTTTCACTGAAAAAAGTACTGTCGTCTTTGCCAAATACCACAATGTCGCGATACCAGAGTTGTTCGCTGCTATGCTCAGACCGAGGCGTTTTTTGGTAGTGAATAACGCGGATCTCATCCGCATCCGGGTATTGCTCAGCTAACTCAAGGCGCTTTTTCAAACTTGCCTGAAGCCCTAATACAATCCGCTCTGCTAACTGCTTTGCCTGTTCGTCCTCATTCGCAATGTAATCACTGAACAACTGCTGTTCAGAAATGTTGTAATGTGCAATTACTTCGTTTGTGGTTTGACGTAAGATGCTCAGCAACTCACTTAACAGTCTGGGTTCCTGTTGCAATTGAGCACAGCTTTTTCCTTTGAAGGCCTCAGACTCACTCAATGACTGCCACAATACCGTTGTCAGAGGCGTTACATGCGCCGCAATGCGGTCATCTTCGATGGCCTCCAGAGACGGGGGTAATACCAGCTGGTAGGCCTTGGTCACTTCACCTAAATCCTCGTCAATAGCGCCTACAGGCACATCAACGTAAGTAGGTACATACACACTACATTGTCTCTGAGCGGCTGTTAGTTCAAGTAAATAGCTTCCCTGATCTGTCGAGCGCGCGCTGGGTTCATCTGCATCGTGCGAGCCGTTGTTATTCAGATCCAGCCAAACCTTGGCCCCGGATACATAGCCATCAATCACCCGTCCACGCTGGCTGTATTTATTCTCGTCTCCCGTAACCTGGTTCCCATCACCCGAATCAGTACCAGAGTTATTCTGTGTATGGCTACTGTTGTTGGCTGAGACAGGCTGATTGAGGTTATTATCTGAGCCACCACATCCGGTGAGAGTACCTATACATAAGGCCAGTAAACTGAGCGAGCTAAGTTGTTTGTTGTTCATATTGTTGCTTCCTTTGTACTGCTTCACCTGATACGCAGAACACCCGATTAAAAATCGTATCAGGATTGATGATGGTTCAAATTGTACCTTGCTATCGGTCTTGTTCTGTATCTGAAATCAGACATATTTCGATAATTTCCAGCCATTTTCTTTAAAACTGGCGGTTTTTTTTTGCCTGCTTGCAGGCTATGATAGTTGTTTAATTTTGCTTGAAACCTCCCACAACAAAAAATAAAAACAACAATAACAAAGACTTGAATACATGAGATTTGCCTTGCGACCTGCTTTACTTCAACTCATTGCGCTTCTATTGATGTTGCAACTTAGTTTTTGTGCACTTGCAACCACCTACACCACATTAACCGTGGCAGACGGTTTACCCAGCAACCGTATATTTGATATTGAGCGGGATCACACGGGGTTTGCCTGGTTTGCTACCGACAAAGGGCTGGCGCGCTACGATGGCGCTGCCATTGAGGTTTTTTCTCGTGACCATACTCCGACCCTCAGCAACGCATTGTGGATCAGAGACATCCTGATTGATGCACAAAATAACCTCTGGGTTGCCGGCAAACAGGGGCTAGAAGTGCGCGGGCCAAACTCAGAGTACTTTCGCGCCCTTAGCATCACAGGACGCACTGAACCACTGAACATCTATGCCTTGTTCCAGGCTCAAGACAATCGACTCTGGGCAGGCGCTGCCGATGGCCTGTACATGGTGAGCAAAGACGCACTACTCCCTGTCAAGACTCATATTAACAACGTTGTGCAGCGCTTTAAGATCCTCTCGATAGCACAGGCATCAGAGCATGCACTGATGCTGGCAACCACACGCGGTTTGTATCTGTTTGACACGATCAGTGGCAAGGCTACTCCAGTCACTTTGCCACCCGGAGAGTCCGTTACGGCCGATAAACTCTGGACTGTCGAAGGCGGACAGATCTGGGTGGCCATGCATGGGCTCGGACTGGGTATGTATAACCAGAGCCAGAATAAGGTTGAGCTCATCTACCGGGATCCCAATGAGTTTGATACGGTTGGCTATGTTTTTGACTTATATAAAGAGCATGGTGAAATACACGCAGCGTCTTTGAATACAGGTATGCTAAAACTTACCAGTGGAGTGATGACTCACATACAATCATATCCGCCCCTTTTATCTTTATACAAAGACAACAGCCTGCGCATCTTTGGCACCTTTAACGAAGGCGTGATTATTGAATCCGTCAATCACAGTGCTGTCAGCAACTTTGGATTTTCTCACCCCAGCGAAACAGGCAAATATGAAATTAATCAGCTGACACAGTTCAATGACTATCTGTGGCTTGCAGATCAACTGGCTGGTCTGTGTCAGTACACACTAAACGGCAAGTTTAAACGTTGCGTGTCTTCCGAAAGTCACTCTGCTCAGGCGATGACACCGACACCAGACGGACGCCTGTGGGCCGCTATGTATCACGAACTACTGGTGGTGAACCCGGAAAATGCCAAGGTCGATGCCCGCTACAGCCTGGCCGACTACACGATTCCTGAGGCAATCAATACCCTGGTGCAATCCGACGACGGGGCACTGTGGCTGGCACACAGTTTTGATGGCCTGAGTCGATTTGCCCCAGATACCCGGGCTATCACCCACTTCACCAGCACAAATAGCCCGCTACTAAGCAATCAGCTTCATCACCTGGCAAAAGAACAAGACAAACTCTGGCTGGCAACCGATTCGGGATTGCAGGTGTATTCACTCAGCTCTGAGCAGTTTATAGCCATTCCGGGCTCTGCCAGTCAGCCTTTTACAGCAACATATTCCGTCACGCCGGCACCCGATGGCAGGATTTGGGTGCAAACCGACCGCGGCTTGCGCCTATACAACTCTGAGCAGCAACGCTGGCAGGACTTACCCGAGCCGCTAAATAAACTGAGTGCGACCAGCCTGGCTTTTGATGATAAACACACTGTGTGGATCTCAACCGGACAAGGCCTGTGGCATTGGCAACATAATTCTGGTGCAGTGGCATTTTATAACCATGGAGACGGGTTGTTCAGGAAGGGCTATCTGGAAGGCACTGCAACCCACTCTGACGGACACATTTGGTTCGCATCCACACAAGGAATAACGCGCCTGAACCCTGATAAGCTAAACCGGATCGACACACGCCCCCGGATCAGCGTCCTGACAATCACGGCGCCCCACGGAGAACAGCAACACTATTACAATACCAGTACTGTTCCAGCCATTGATCCACAACATGCTAGCCTGCGTTTGCGTCTGGCCAATGGCGATCTGATCAATAACATCAAACAAAAGTTCCGCTATCAACTGTCTGGCGTGGCCGATACCTGGGTCGAACTGGGTAATGAGCATACCTTGATGATCCCACGTTTACCCTGGGGAGACTATACCCTGCGGCTGAAAGCCACTGACAACCAGGGCAACTGGTCCGAACAAGTCTCTGAATTACACTTTACGGTGCACACACCTTGGTATGCATCAGCGCTGGCTAAAACAAGCTATGCTCTGCTGGCAACTTTGTTGATTTATAGTGCCTACCGCATCAGAATCTCAGCGCTGAAACGCCGGCAACAGCAGTTACAGGATACAATTCGTGCGCACACGCAAACGATGCAAGTGCAAAATAGTCAGCTTGAGGCCGCACAAGCACAACGTACAGCCCTGCTTAAAACCCTCTCTCACGAGCTGATGACGCCGGTTACTTTAATTCAGGGTCCGGCTGAACAATTGCGCAATAGTACCGATGAACAGCAAAGAACCCAGATGGCCAATCTGGTGATCAGTAACACCAAACGACTCAAAGTGCTCATAGAGCACCTCATGTTCATTTCATCGAACAACTCACAGGCAGCGCCTGTCACACAAGATAACTGGCAACCTGAGGATATATCAGCGTTGCTTCAAGAACAGCTCAGCGCTTTCACGCCCTTGTTAACCGACAAATCTCTGAACTGCAATAATCAGATAGAGCCCGGGTTATTAGTGAATACACCGCCAGATCAACTGCATCAACTCATCAGCAACCTGCTCAGTAACGCTATCAAATACAGCTATGAGGGCGGCGAAATACACCTTTCTCTGAAAGCGGCTCGTTCAAGTCAGCACGCGGTACTGAGTGTATCTGACCAGGGGATTGGCATCGCACCAGAGCATCATACGCGTATTTTCGAGCCCGAGTACCGAACCGAGGCAGGCCATCAATTTACCTCCGGACAGGGGTTGGGTCTGAGCCGGGTCAAAGAAATAGTCGATCAGCTCAGTGGTCAGATCCAGCTTGAGTCTGCACCAGGTCAAGGCACTTGTTTTACCGTGAACTTGCCCCTTACCAAAGCGCCTACTCAGACTCATGTCAGCGTTGAAGCCGCCTCCCCACAGGTGCCGCATGATAAGACTCAATGTATTTTGTTAATCGATGACACCCCGGATATGCTTGAATATTTGCATACTGTACTGGCACCGGACTATCAGGTGCTCACAGCCAGTGATGGTGAAGCTGGACTAGCATCGGCTCGTGCTCACTTACCGGATATGGTCATCTCTGATGTTATGATGCCAGTCATGGATGGCTTTGCGCTCACACAAGCGCTAAAATCCGACCCTTTAACCGCCCATATTCCGTTGATGTTAGTCACTGCGAACCTGAATGAAGAGAAACACCTTAAAGGACTTACACTGCAAGCGGATGATTACCTCACTAAACCCTTTAATCTGGACGCTTTCAAACTAAAAATACGCAATACCTTCAAACTGATAGAAGCAACGCAAGCTCAGTTGAAAGCGCAGCTTATGCCTGCCACTAAGCGCCTGATACAAGCACCGGAAACGCCGAAGCAACAGTTTGCCAATAACCCCGCCACACTCGCGTTTTTAGATAAACTGGAATCTGTGCTGGAAACTCTGTTCAGCGATCCAACACTTACCGTCTCTATGGTCGCCAGTGAAATGGCCCTGAGCGAGCGCCAGCTGCATCGTAAATTAACGTCCGTAACGTCTATCGGTGCTAATGAATATTTGCGTCAGTACCGTTTATATCAGGCTCTGCCACAGCTACTTGCCGGGCACAACATAGCCCAAACCGCGGAGCACTGTGGCTTTAATTCACCTTCATATTTCAGTGCCTGTTTTAAAAAGCAATTTGGTATGACGGCAAAGCAATATGCAAAGTCACAGTCCAGTAAAACGGATAACCAGTCGGGTAGTTTGACCGAGTTTTAGCTCACAGGAAACTTCAGCATCTTGCCATTTATGCAAAACAACCAAGGTTCAGGTTAGCGGACCTTAGAAACTCAGGAAGGGTGAGTGCGAGCCATTTGTAACAGCTCGCACCCAAGAGATAAATCAATGAGGGCGTTAAATTAAAAACTCTTGATGAATCTATCTGCCAGCACAAAGTACTGGTTTAAGTGCTTTTGTGTCTCTTCTTTACGGTTTCTTTCTGAATTAATGTGGATATCTTCAACCACAACGGCAATGTCTTCAGCCAGCTTTTTCTTGTCACCAATCAGGTTAAGCGTGAAAAACTCAACGCTTTTCTCAAGGGTGTAAGTGATAACATGGATATCCTGAAGCTCGGTCGCATCCAGGTCCCTTTTACTTCTGATTTCTGACGTTTTTTCTATAAAAATCTTTCTCGCATCCTCAACCGAAGTTACATCCGCGACCTTAAGGTGCTGAATGGACTTTTCATCTGCATGGGCTGAAAAAGCAACCACAGCGGTCATAAGCAATACAATTAACGTTTTCATTTAATCTCTCTAGCGTTGAAATATAAGGGTCAAAAAGATGGTTTATAAGTATGGCGTACTGACAAAGTCGGTCAAATGATGGAAGTTGTTTAACCGCCCATAATCGGCGTAAGATACAACAAAGTGAACTTCCTCAGAGCTTGAATAGCGTACATCCGTAACGGCATTATACACGTTGCAATTGACACCACTTGCTACTTACTCTGATCCGGTCCATTTTTCTTTCGATACAAGCACAAACTAAAAACCGCATTACTCTATCAGTGCAAGACGTCCAGAAGCAGTAGAAATTTACAATTTATTATGCAAACTATATCTTCCGACATTAAATTGGCGCGGTGTTACCAGTGATATTCTTCGTCTTCTTCACCGATAATTTTTGCGTCGAGTAGCTTGGCCAATTTAACAGCAGCTATTCTAACTGGGTTTTCAGGTAACTCTAAACTGTCTGCATATGCAAAAGCTCCGTAAGAATGTCTGAAAAAGAATGAAGTATGCCAACTCGTTTTATTCAGGAGCCCTAGGAATCCTTTTTCCGTAAACTTTACTGCGACATCTCCGTGCTCTCCTTGTATAGAGACTTTTTCACCATTACTTGGATTTCGTAACTCTACACCCGCGATGTCAGGCTTAGTTAATTCGCACTTATCAACAGCTTCTAGCCAATCCTCAAGTGTAATACCTTCATCTTTCCAAATCATTAATTCATATGCCATCTTTGTACTCTTTCTTCCTGATTTTCATAAGGTTCACTCTAATTAGTGGTCAAATTATATTAACACATAAATTTTAGGCATAAAAAACCAGCTATTAAGCTGGGTTATAAAAAGTGGGTCCAGTGGGCAGACTCTTAACTTGCATCAGCGCCACGCCCGGCGTGCGGCTCAAGTCCGATTCCATTTCACAGGAAGTAAATTTCAGGAATAAAAAAACCAGCTTAATAGCTGGGTTATAAAAAGTGGGTCCAGTGGGCGGACTCTTAACTTACATCAGTGCCACGCCCGGCGTGGGGCTCAAGTCCGACACCACACTCAGCTAAACATCAAAATTCAGGCATAAAAAAACCCCGACCTATTCGGTCAGGGTTATAAAAAGAGGTCCCAATGGTCGGGCTCGTACCTTACATCAGCGCCACGCCCGGCGTGGGGCTTAAGTCCGACTCCACTTTGCTTCAAGATGATTACTTGAATTTCAGACATAAAAAAACCCAGCTTAATAGCTGGGTTATAAAAAGTGGGTCCAGTGGGCGGACTCTTAACTTACATCAGTGCCACGCCCGGCGTGGGGCTCAAGTCCGACACCACACTCAGCTAAACATCAAAATTCAGGCATAAAAAAACCCAGCTAAAAAGCTGGGTTATAAAAAGTGGTACCAGTGGGCGGACTTGAACCGCCACGCCCGAAGGCAACGGATTTTGAATCCGTCATGTCTACCAATTCCATCACACTGGCATAATTTTTCTTTTATCTTCTAACTTAGAGAAAATAAAGAAAAACCACTTTGAGCTTAGGCTTTGTTTTATATGCCTTCGTCTCTATGCCCAGCATTATACAAATTGGCGGGAGGGTAGCAAGCGTTTTTTACAAAACGTCGTTCAAGTGCTTGGTAAATGAACAGCTGCTGAAAACTCGCCGGGTTTTTTAGTGTTAGATTAAAAATCAGGTAGAATAGGCCATATTTCGGCTTTAATGAGTGAACTACATGGCTTCGTTTCCCCGTGCGGGTTTAACCCGTCGTCTTGCATCTCTGATCTATGATGGTCTGGTCGTAATTGCATTTGCAATGCTGTCTATGGTGGTATTTTTGTTGGTGATTGAGGGCTTTATCTCGGCAGGCTGGCTATCGCAGGGCAACCATGAAGACGTCTCGGCGCTGATCCAGGCCTCTCCTCTGTTGTCATTTTTCCGTGGATTTGTGCTGATCGCCGTCTCAGTGCTGTTTTTTGCTTATTTCTGGACTAAGAGCGGCCAGACCATAGGCATGCGCGCCTGGCGACTGAAAGTACAAACACCAGATGGCGAGTTGCTCAGCTGGCCCAGAGCCAGTGCACGGGCATTATGTGCGCTGCTGGGACTGGGTAACCTGCTGGTACTGCTCGACTTTAAACACAAACGTGCGCTGCAAGATATGATCTGTGGCACCGAAGTCGTGGTGTTAAGTAAAGAAGAAAATAAACGGATTTACGATAGCCTGGACTAACCAGCGAAGCTTAAAAACAGCAACAAAAAAGCCTGACTGAGTCAGGCTTTTTTGTATGCATTATCTTTGCTAACCACGCTGGCGGTTAAGAAGATAAAACGCCGTCGCGGTAAATAGCACGCTGGGCATCACCGCGCCCACCACAGGAGGAATCTCGTAAACCATCACAATCGGACCAAAAATCTCATTGCTGAGGTGGAAAATAAGCCCCGTGATCACGCCCATAATAATCCGTGCGCCCATGCTGACCGAACGCAGCGGCCCGAAAATAAAGGACAGAGCAACCAGCAGCATCACAGCAATGGTCAGCGGCTGCATGACTTTGCGCCACAGCGCCAGTTCATAGTTACTGGTATCCTGCTCATTTTGCTCCAGATATTGTAAATATGACCACAAGCCTGAAAACGACAATGCATCTGGCTCGACCGAAGCCACATCCAGTCGGTCCAGTGTCAGCTGAGAGGCATAAACAAGCGTTTGCGCGTACTCTGTACGGATCTGCTCTTCCTCAATGAGCACTTCTTCAATGGCTCGTAACTGCCAGCCCTCGTCCGTTGCTGTGCCCGATTTAGCCCGGGTGATTTTCAGCAGGTTCAGGTCATCATCAAAGTGATAAATATTGATATTTTGCAGATTGCCGGACTTCTCGATATTGGCAATATTGATAAAATTACTGCCATCTTTGGCCCACACGCCCTGCTGCGCTTCAAATACCTCGCCGCCATTAATTGCCTGATTGCGCAATTGCTTAGCGGTTTGCTCTGCCTGTGGTGCGCCCCACTCGCCCAGCGCCATCATACACAGTGCCAGCACAATGGCCGACTTCATCACCGAGCCAATGATCTGCAACCGCGACATGCCCGCCGCCTGCATCACTACCAGTTCACTACTCGAAGCCAGCGCGCCCAGGCCTGTTAAGCCACCAATCAGGGCTGCCATCGGGAAAAACACCACAATATCGCTGGGCATGCTGTACAAAGTGAACAACAAGGCGTCCATCACTTCATAGGTACCACGACCGACTGAGCGCAATTGTTCAATAAATTTGATTAAGGTATTGATACCCACAAACACCAGCAGCGCAAAGCCAGTGGTTTGCAAAATGCTGCGTCCAAGATACCAGTCCAGCGTTTTCATCATTGTTGTGGCTCCCGTTTTAACAGCATGGAGCGCACCCAAACGCCAAAAGGCCGGCCTTTAGCAATCAAGTAAGCACCTATAAACAACACACATAAGTGGATCCACCACAGTCCTACCGAGGTCGGTACTTTACCTTCAGCCACCAGATATTTACCCGCATTGAGCATGATAAAGTAGCCCAGATAAATACAAATGGCGGGTACCAGTTTGGCAAACTTACCCTGTCTGGGGTTTACCACACTGAGCGGTACCGCCAGCAGGGTCAGCAAAATAATCGAGATGGGCACGGATAACCTCAGTTGGAACTGGGCAATGGCTTCAGGCGTACCCATTTTCAATAGATTGGATGAGGGTAAGTCTTCAAGTTTACGACGTCGTTGCTCTATTTCCTGTTCGCGGATCTGCACCTGATAGCTGCTAAATTCGGTTTTATTCAGGGCCTGACTAAAGCCGTCTGTTTCGAACCGCTTACCATCACTGAGCACCAGTTGCTGCTCGCCGGAGCCTTCTTCCACTACCCGGCCACTCTGAGCAAAGACGATCCGCGCCGCCTGATTTGATTCGCGATCAGGCAACTGAGCAACAAACACGCGATTCAGCTCTTTCCCCTGATCACTGGTGTTATGGACAAATACCACGGCCTTTTCGTTACCGGTTTGCTGAAACCGTCCGGCCCGGATCTGGCTGAGCCCGGATTCTGCATTGGCTTGCTCACGCAGCTGGTTTTCTTTTTCACCAGCCCAGGGGGCCACATATAAACTCAGCGCGGCCGCCATCAGAGAAATCACAAAACTCGATATCAGAGTCACACGCACGACGTACCACTCACTAACACCGCAGGCTTTCAGTACCGTCATTTCGCTGTCGGCATAGATTCGACTATAGGCGAGGATAATGCCCAAAAATAAGCTCAATGGCAGAATATATACCGCCAGTTTGGGCAAATTAAGCGCGAGAAAAGACATGACAAGCTTACCCGGAATACTGCCTCCAGAGGCCTCTGCCAGGATCCGGACAAACTTCTGCGAGATGAAAATGGTCATAAGGGTCATAAAAACGGCGACCTGAGATTTTAAAATCTCAGCAGTCAGATAACGAAAAATAAGCAATGTCCGCCCCTATAAAACGTCTCATTTCACTGGAATAGTAGGAAATTTTGAGTAAACTGGTTATTTTAATCACTTTATTATATGCCATCGGATCCAAATATCCTACTAAAGCAACAGGCTAAAGCGCCAAATGCACGCGTCAATTAGCCGTTTTTTAGTTCAGCCTTCAGAAATTGAGTGGCTGAGGCATAAAAAGTTCAAAAAAGACAGCACATTGACTCAGGAGTCGCAATGGAATTCAGCGTAAAAAGTGGTAGCCCAGAAAAACAACGCAGTGCGTGTATTGTTGTCGGCGTATACGAACCACGCCGCCTTTCACCCGTCGGGGAGCAGCTGGATAAAATCAGCGAAGGGTATATTTCTAACCTGCTGCGCCGCGGAGACCTAGAAGGTAAACCCGGCCAGGTGCTTTTACTTCACCATGTACCAAACGTATTGAGTGAACGTGTGCTACTTGTTGGCTGTGGTAAAGAGCGCGAGCTGGACGACAAACAATACAAACAGATCATCGCCAAAACCATCAGCACCTTAAACGACACAGGTTCAATGGAAGCCGTTTGCTTCCTGACTGAACAGCACGTTAAGGGACGCGATACTTACTGGAAAGTTCGCCAGGCCGTCGAAACCACTCAGGACAGCCTTTACACCTTTAACCAGCTGAAAAGCAAAAAGAGCGAAGCGCGCCGCCCGCTACGTAAAATCGTCTTTAATGTCCCGACGCGTCGCGAACTGCCAATTGGTGAGAGCGCCATCGAGCATGGCCTTGCCATCGCGGCCGGTGCCACCTTATGTAAAGACGTCGCAAACATGCCGCCAAACATCTGCAACCCTCGCTACTTAGGTGAACAAGCACAGGCATTGGCCGATGAGTTCGACAACGTTACTGTAAACCTGGTTGGTGAGAAAGAAATGGAAGAGCTGGGTATGCACTCATATCTGGCTGTTGGTCGCGGTAGTGACAATGAATCTGTCATGTCGGTGATCCACTACAATGGCGCTCCGCAAAAGCAAGCGCCTATCGTCTTTGTTGGCAAAGGCCTGACATTTGATTCCGGTGGTATTTCTCTCAAGCCAGGCGAAGGCATGGATGAAATGAAATACGATATGGGTGGTGCCGCGGGCGTACTGGGTCTGATGCGTGCCGTGGTGCAAATGCAACTGCCACTCAACGTCATCGGCGTACTGGCTGGCTGTGAAAACATGCCAAGCAGCAATGCTTATCGCCCGGGTGACATCCTGACCACTATGTCTGGTCAGACGGTTGAAGTACTCAATACCGATGCCGAGGGCCGACTGGTACTGTGTGATGCACTGACCTATGTAGAAGCGTTTGAACCAGAAGTCGTGGTTGATGTGGCGACCCTGACCGGTGCCTGCATTATTGCATTGGGCCACCATGCAACGGGTTTGTTGTCAAACCACAACCCACTGGCGCATGACTTGTTAAAAGCCTCAGAGCAAAGTGGCGACCGCGCATGGCAGCTGCCTTTGTGGGATGATTATCAGGATCAACTGAAAAGTCCGTTTGCTGACTTCACGAACCTGGGTGGACGCCCGGCGGGTACTATCACCGCAGCCTGCTTCCTATCCAAGTTCACTAAGAAGTACAACTGGGCACACCTGGATATCGCAGGTACAGCCTGGCGTAGTGGTGCTAACAAAGGCGCAACCGGCCGTCCGGTGCCTATGCTAATGCAATACCTGCTTAACCGCGTGGACGTCACTGAGCAACCTCAGGACTAATTGATGGTGTGACATCCCATGTCACCCCTCCACGTTGATTGATGATAGCCGCATTCTGTGTCAGAATGCGGCTTTATTTTGAACGCTGTGTCATATGCAGACTTACCCACTATGACAGGGCGTTTCGCTAGCTAGAAAACCACATGTCATGACCATCAACGCACGCTTTTTTGTATTAAAGCAAGACAATGAGCCGGGCAAGCCAGTACCGGCTCATTTTGATCTCGCCGCACGCAGCGCCGCTAAGCTGTATCGCGCCGGACAACGTGTCTTTATTTACGTAGACAGCGTTGAAGATGCCCATGCGGTTGACGAGCACTTGTGGTGTTTTGAGGCCGACAGTTTTGTGCCTCATAATCTGCAAGGCGAAGGCCCCAAAGGGGGCGCACCGGTCGAGATCGGCCAAATGCCACCCGTTGGCAGACGCACTATTTTAATTAATCTGGCACAGCAGCTGCCGGATTTTGTGCGCCGATTCGACAAGATCTATGATTTTGTGCCGGTTGAAAGCAATGCCAAACACGCGGCACGCCAGCGGTTCATGCAACTGCGTCAGCTCGGCGCTGAAATTTCAACCAAAGAAATTGACAACTAAAGTATTTTTTAAGGTTCTGTGTAATGGATAAAACCTATAATCCGCAAGATATCGAACAGTCTTTGTACCAAGGCTGGGAAGAGAATGGCTACTTTAAGCCATCAGGTCAGGGCGATGCCTATTCGATCATGATCCCACCACCGAATGTCACGGGTAGCCTGCACATGGGCCACGCTTTCCAGGACACCATCATGGACACCCTGATCCGCTACCAGCGTATGCAGGGCAAAAATACTTTATGGCAGGTGGGAACGGACCATGCCGGTATCGCTACTCAAATGGTGGTTGAGCGTAAACTGGCAGCCGAAGAAGGCAAAACCCGTCATGATTTGGGCCGCGATGAATTCATCGACCGCATCTGGCAGTGGAAAAACGAGTCAGGTGGCACCATCACAAAACAGCTACGTCGCCTTGGCGCGTCAGTAGACTGGGATCGTGAGCGCTTTACCATGGACGACGGCCTGTCAGAAGCGGTGAAAGAAGTGTTTGTTCGTCTGTATAAAGATGACCTGATCTACCGCGGTAAGCGCCTGGTGAACTGGGATCCGAAACTGCACACTGCGATTTCTGATCTGGAAGTAGAAAACAAAGACAAGCAGGGCCACATGTGGAACCTGCGTTACCCGCTGGCCGATGGTGTTAAAACCAAAGACGGTAAAGACTACATAGTTGTTGCAACAACGCGTCCGGAAACCATGCTGGGTGACACGGGTGTAGCAGTCAACCCGGACGATGAGCGTTATCAGGACCTGATCGGCAAAGAGATCTTATTGCCAATCGTCAACCGTCGTATTCCAATCGTTGCCGATGAGCACGCCGATATGGAAAAAGGCACTGGTTGTGTGAAGATCACACCAGCGCACGACTTCAACGATAACGAAGTTGGTAAGCGTCATCAGCTGCCTATGATTAACGTATTCAACAAAGATGCGGCAATCTTAAGCGAAGGCGAAACCTTCACTTTTGATGGCAAACCACTGGAGCTGGATGCACCATTGCCTGAGCGCTTCCATGGCCTGGACCGTTTCGAAGCCCGTAAACTGATCGTTGACGAGTTTGAGCAAGCCGGCCTGCTGGAAAAAATCGATGACCACAGCCTGACCGTGCCTTACGGCGACCGCTCTGGTGTAGTCATCGAACCGCTGCTGACTGACCAATGGTATGTGCGCGTTGCACCACTGGCTGAGCCGGCAATCAAAGCAGTAGAAGACGGTGACATTCAGTTTGTGCCTAAACAATACGAAAACATGTACTTCTCCTGGATGCGTGATATTCAGGACTGGTGTATTTCTCGTCAGCTGTGGTGGGGACACCGTATTCCGGCCTGGTACGACAACGAAGGTAATGTATACGTTGGCCGCGACGAAGCCGAAGTGCGCCGCGACAACAACCTGGCAGATGACGTGGCTCTGAGCCAGGACGACGACGTACTGGACACTTGGTTCTCTTCTGCCCTGTGGACCTTCTCCACGCAAGGCTGGCCAGAGAACACCGACGATTTGAAAATGTTCCACCCGTCAGACACGCTGGTAACCGGTTTCGACATCATTTTCTTCTGGGTTGCCCGTATGATCATGATGACACTGCATTTTGTGAAAGATGACCAAGGCAAACCTCAGGTACCATTCAAAACCGTTTACGTGACCGGTCTGATCCGCGACGAAAATGGCGACAAGATGTCAAAATCCAAAGGTAACGTGCTGGATCCACTGGACATGATCGATGGTATCGATCTGGAAAGCCTGGTTCAGAAGCGTACCGGCAACATGATGCAGCCACAGCTGGCCGCAAAGATTGAAAAGAACACCCGCAAGACCTTTGCTGACGGTATTGAAGCACACGGCACAGACGCGCTGCGCTTTACCCTGGCAGCGATGGCCTCAACCGGTCGTGATATCAACTGGGACATGAACCGCCTGGAAGGTTACCGTAACTTCTGTAACAAGCTGTGGAACGCCAGCCGTTACGTGCTGATGAACACCGAAGAGCAGGATTGTGGCTTCAACGGTGGCGAGATGCAGGTGTCTCTTGCTGATCGCTGGATTTTGGGCCAGTTCCAGAACACAGTAAAAACCTTCAGTGAGCACCTGGACAACTACCGCTTTGACCTGGCGGCAAACACCATTTATGAGTTCACCTGGAACCAATTCTGTGACTGGTATCTGGAGCTGACCAAGCCAATTCTGTTCAAGGGTAACGAAGCACAACAACGCGGTACACGTCATACCCTGATCACTGTGCTCGAAGGCCTGTTGCGAGTAATGCACCCACTGATGCCTTACATCACAGAAACCATCTGGCAGCGTGTTGCACCACTGGCCGGTATCGAAGCCAATACCATTATGTTACAGAGCTTCCCACAGTTTGATGCATCGCAGGTAGACACGCAGGCGATGGAAGATCTGGAGTGGGTTAAGCAATTCATTCTGGCTATTCGTAACATCCGTGGTGAAATGGACATTAGCCCAAGCAAGCCACTTAGCGTGTTACTGGCCAATGTATCTGAGCAGGACCAGCGTCGTCTTGACGACAACCAGGCATTTTTGAGCTCACTGGCTAAACTGGAAGACATCAAGGTACTGGCAAGCAAAGACGATGCGCCGGCATCGGCAACTGCCTTTATCGGCGACCTGGAGATCATGATCCCAATGGCGGGTCTGATTGACGTCGAAGCTGAAATGGCCCGTATCGCCAAGCAACTTGAAAAAGCAGAAAAAGGTCTGGCACAGGTCGAGAAAAAGCTGGCAAACGAGAAGTTCGTCAACAACGCACCTGCTGCGGTACTCGACAAAGAAAAAGCCAAACTGGCCGAGTACAGCGATGCAAAAGCTAAGCTGCTTGAGCAAAAAGCGAAAATCGAGAGTCTGTAATGGTTTAACCAGAGTCGGTTACCTGGCTCTGGGTTAAATATGAAAAAAGAAGCCGCTAAGCGGCTTCTTTTTTTAACTCTTTGTAATGACCATAATATTATACCAATTTCACTTAATACCTGTTCAATTTGAAGGAGCAAATATGACGCTAACGGCGTTAAAAATTTCTCATTTAGAACAACTAAATAGCAAAATTTTCGCCTTGCCTATATGGACGTAGGTACCTCAGCGATAGCAGGACGCGTGAGCGGTGTTATCGACCATATTTTCTCGCCTCAAAATAGAACACTTAATTAAGCAAATTGGTATTATCACTCTTTCTCAGGCACTGAGAACCGTGCCAAAACTTGATATAAGCTATTCATATCTATAGGCTTGCCAACGTGCGCCACAAAGCCTTGTGCCTGGTAGCCTTTCACATCCTCCGTCATCACATTCGCCGTCAGTGCAATGACCGGAATACCTGGGTTACGAGCGTGTATCTGTCGCTGAGCTTCAT
Source organism: Pseudoalteromonas sp. XMcav2-N (assembly GCF_024124545.1). GTDB lineage: Bacteria > Pseudomonadota > Gammaproteobacteria > Enterobacterales > Alteromonadaceae > Pseudoalteromonas. The sequence continues at coordinate 122,793 of NZ_JAMXSF010000004.1, read as the reverse complement.
TGCCATCCATTTCAGGCATATGAATATCCATTAGTATTAAATCAAACTCGGTGCACATTGCCGCCTCAACCGCCAGCTTGCCATTTTCAACAATCGTGAGTGTTGCCTGTGTACCTTTTAAAAATGCCTTAATGAGCATTTGATTAATCTTGTTGTCCTCTGCAACTAGAATGTGGCGACCTTTCATATCCGGAGGCGACAGTGATTCGCTTTGTTGCGCGTTTGATTTGAGAGCCGTTTGTGCCAATGGCAATACAACTTTGATTTGGGTCCCCTTTCCCGCTTGGCTGGTTAGCTCCAACGCGCCATTCATTAACTTCACGAGGCTCAAAGTAATGGACATACCTAAACCTGTTCCACCATATTTTCGTGTCGTTGAACTGTCAGCCTGAGAGAAACGTTCAAATATTCGCTGCTGAGCTTCCGGGCTCATCCCGATACCTGAATCAATAACATCTATACACAACGCCTGCTGCCGATTGTGCTCTATACAGCTGACAATGACTTTAACACAGCCCTGATCCGTAAATTTCACAGCATTCGAGACAAGATTCAGCAATACTTGTTTGACCCTGACCAGATCCCCAGACCACCCATCAGTAAAAGACTCATCAATGGTCACTAGAAGATCAATACCTTTTCGGCTCACCAAACTATCCAGGTCATATTTCACTGAATCCAGCACATCAAGCAAAGAAAAAGGCACCTGCTCCAGTGTTAACTGGTTCGATTCGATCTTAGAGTAATCCAAAATATCATTAATAATGGTCAACAAGCTCTGAGCAGAAAAAGCGGCGTTATCCAAAATAACTTTTAAATCAGGTTCCAGTTTGGCTTGATGAAGAAGCTGCAGCCCACCCAGTATGGCGTTCATCGGCGTGCGGATCTCATGGCTCATATTGGCAAGAAAATCACTTTTAGCCTTAACAGCATTCTCCGCTACTTGTTTGGCTTTTGCCATAGTTTTCATGGCGTTCACTTTTTCAGTGATATCGTAATTAACGCCTATAACTTTGACAGCCTGATTTTGCTCATTTCGGATCACCTCAGCTGTCGCTTTCATTGTTCTTATCTGCCCATCTGGGTGGACCACTCTAAACTCAGTATCATAGTAACCAGTGCCTGCGATGGCCGACTCAAGCAAAGTTTTAGCTGACGTAATATCATCAGGGTGAACACTATTCTCCCAGGCTTCATAAGCGCCTGAGAATGCCTCTTCTGATATACCGTACAACTTATACATCCAGTCATCCCATACCAAAGCATTGCTCAGCAAGTCCCACTCCCAAACACCTATCCCGGCCGAGTCATTCGCCAACTGCATTCTGAATGCACTGACGTCCGCTTTCTCTTTGGCTGCACGTAACTGCTCTTCAACTTCTTTTTGCTTTGAGATGTCCTGTACAATGGACCAGATAAAGTCCTGACCGCTCGCATCAGTGATCAGAACACCCGATAACAACACAGGATAGGTATGTCCGAGTTTATGGATATATTCCTTTTGATATGGCCCATAACTCCCCGAGTCAGCCATATCAGCGAGTTGTTTCGCCTCCTGTTCGGCATATTTTTTGGGAGTCAGTTGCCAGTAATCCATCTGGTTCAATTCATCAACACTGTAGCCCGTAAAGCGACTAAATTCTGCATTGATATAATCGAACCGCCCATCTTCGAGATGGTTGATGGCAATACCAACCGGCGCGAGGTTTACAAACTCTGCAAACTTCTGCCTTTCTTGTTCCAGCAGCACCTTCACCTTGTCGCTGCTATCTTGAAGCGCATGCTCTCGCGCTTTTATGTCAGAAATATCAGAGACAAATGCCAGCAAAAAAGCGTTACCGCCTTGTTCAATCAAGTGACCGCGCACTCTGACAGGAAAATATGTCCCTGTTTTATGCTGATGCTGGGTTTCAAAATCAATATGCTTGTTTTTCTGAAGCTGTTGCCAAAACGCAGGCCATCGCTGCCGAGAAAAACAAGGGTCCCAGTGCCACAGCCTCATCCCTATCAGCTCTTCTCTCCTATAGCCCAACTTTTTACATGCAGCCTTATTCACATAGAGAACTCTAGAGTCAGATGTCACCCAAAACACTTCATCAGCGGCGTATTCCATAGACACTTTAAGAAAGCTGAGCAGCTCGGCCTCATTCATCGATGCAGGAAATGCGGTTAAGTCTGCTTCACTATATGTCCCTCCATCAACGCCATTTATATCCGATAAGTTGGTCATAATGAAATCAAGAAAGAATTTATGTTAAAAATGTAGGCGAAATTGAGCGAATTAGAAAGTGTGCATTTTTGCGCATGAGTTAGAACACACACCTAGCCGTTCAGGTAAAAGTCTTTCATAAATCAGCCAAATAGCCGCATTTTTAGACCTTACTTCCTTGTAACACCTAAAGCTATTAACCATACATTAAATATGGCAACCTTGCATTTTCAAATGTGACAATATAGGGTACATGAAAACAGGGACAAATCATCAACAAGAAGAATCCAAACTCATGATCAAAACGAAACTCACCATACTGGCTGCATGTATCGCGGCTTCGCACAGTGTGGCCGTCTCGGCTGCCGACTATCCACTGATGCTGGGCGATCCACTGGTATCTCACCAGTGGCATTTACAAAATACCGGACAGGCTGCCTTTTCAGAGCGCGGCGGTAAGGCAGGCGAGGATATGAACCTGTCTCTGACCCATGCGCTGGGCATTCTGGGCACCGGCGTTACCACTGCCGTGATTGACGGAGCCGTAGAGCTGACTCACCCGGACTTGCGCGATAATGTGCGGCCGGGTTCGTGGAATTTTACCACTGATACACCCAACCTGGAGCCCAGCGGCCCCACAGATCGCCATGGTACAGCCGTTGCCGGTATTATCGCGGCAAGTGCATTTAATGGCGTTGGCGGCAGAGGTATTGCCCCTCGTGCAGGGCTTGTGGGCTTTAATCTGATCTCATCAGGTAATTACAACACCGCCAACTGGCTACAGTCACACGGCATGTACTCGGATGGTTACAGCAAGCACTCTTTTGATTTTCCCAGAGTTTTTAACCAAAGTTATGGCCGTACACTGTCCTCACCTGTCAGCTTTGACTATGACCAAGAGCCCTGGCTTAAAACCTATGAAGATGCACAGGAAGAAATTACGCGTACAACACATGGTGGCCGCGGTGCACTCTTCGTCAAATCGGCTGGTAACGGCTATGCCAGACAAACCTTTAAGGACCCTAATTTAGGTTCCGGCTACCTGCGTTTCGACAATGATAACCATGGTTTACCGCTGCAAAATGTCAATCTGGAGCGAATGGATACGTCATTCTGGAACTTGGTTGTATCGGCCTATAATGCTGATGGTCAGCTCTCTTCATATTCAACCGTAGGCTCTGCCGTTTTCGTCTCTGCCACAGGCGGACAGTATGGAGTCTATTCTCCGGCGATGATCACCACTGATCTGAGCGGGTGTGATGCTGGCTATAACCCGGCATACGGCCGCAACGATCTGCACGGCGGTCATCCACTGGATCCGACCTGTGATTATGGCGCACGTTTTAACGGTACTTCTTCTGCCGCACCCAGTGCAGCCGGTGCCATCGCCCTGATCATGTCGGCCAACCCCGCGCTAACATGGCAAGATGTGCGCCATATCCTGGCCACGACGGCACGCAAAATTGATGCTGATAACCCGGGTGTCTCGCTGGCTTTTGATAATGCACAAGGTACTACCGTCAGTTATCAGGCTATTGATGCCTGGCAGACCAATGCTGCTGGCTATACCTTCCATAATTATTACGGCTTTGGTGCCGTGGATGTAGACGCGGCGGTCAATATGGCGCGATTCTACAACCAGACTCTGGGGCAGTTTACTCAGACCGAGCGCTTTGTGATTAGCGCTAACGCTGAGATCCCAGACGGTGATGTGAACGGTGTACAAAGCACTTACCAGTCCACAGAAGAGATGACGGTTGACGCTGTTCAGGTGCGCGTCAATATCGACCACACCAGCACCCGAGATCTCGCGATTGAGTTGATCTCTCCAGCTGGTACTCGCAGCGTCATCATGACACCACGCACCGGTACAATTCTGGGTAAAAGTGGTATGGACAACACGCAAATGCTGACCCACCACTTCTATGGGGAACAGGCACAAGGTGACTGGACCTTACGTGTTATTGATACAGCCGCTGAGGATGAATACTATATTTTTGATCCCCGTACTGCAGGCGCACCTAATGTTAATATGGTGCACAGAAACAACCTTGAAAATGGCCTGCTGAAATCGTGGGACATTCGTTTCATCGGTCGTAAATAAGGAGTACTGACATGAAAAAACAACTAATCGCGACCGTGCTACTCGCCTGCGGTATATCCACTGCCAGCGCGTCCACCACAGATGTTTATGAGGCACAACCACTGAGTTCTGCACTGAGTCACAGCGTTACACTGAACGGTAAACATTACCTCACCACCAGCGAGACATTACTGAGCGGTGCCACCATCACAGATGCCAAGTCTGGTTCGATCTATATTCTAACAGGTGAGGTAGTAGCGGAACTGGAGCCACTGATTGATGCCCGGGAGTTTGCCGCAGCACACAAGCTGAAGCTGGTTTATGTCAGAGCCAACCGTGCTATCTTCGCTGCCGACGCCAACACTGAGCTGCGTGAATTTAAAGCGTATATTGCAAGCCTGGCGGGGGTCACCAGCACACAATTCGGCATTGAAATCGAAGGGTTAGAATCAGAATAACCCAGTCGCGATATCCAGCACAGGCGCTGGATATCGCCCTTCAAAGACGCCTAATAAATCAGGCCCCCTTAATCAACTCACAGAGATTCGATACGCCAGAGGCTACGACCATATCAGTACAGCGCATAGCCCGTTTATTTAATTTTTTGTTCGCCCAACCAGTTAATTCGATACAGGTCCCGCCTCCTGTCCAGATAGTTTCTGACGGAGCCCTCGTGACGCAACTCGTGTAGCTTCTCCAGATCCAAATCGACTATCAGAGTCATCTCTGTGTTGGGGGTGGTTTCGGCCATAGTGGCATCGTGGGGAAACGCAAAATCAGACGGTGAAAACACTGCAGACTGAGCGTACTGAATATCGGCCCCATCCACCTTGGGCAGGTTCCCCACACTGCCCGCCGTCACCACATAACATTCGTTTTCAATGGCACGGGCTTGCGCGCAACAACGTACCCGCAGGTAGGCATTTTTAGTATCTGTCCAGAAAGGCACAAACAGGATCTGCATCCCCTGCTCTGACAGCAGGCGCGCCAGCTCAGGAAACTCCACATCGTAGCAGATCAGAATACCAATCTTGCCAAAGTCGGTATCAAACACACTCAGGCTGTCGCCACCTTGCATGATCCAGGCACTTTTTTCATACGGGGTCGGGTGAATTTTAGTTTGCGACTCTATGGTACCGTCGCGCCGGCAAAAATAAGACACATTGTAGAGTGCTTTGTCTTCTATCACCGGAATTGACCCTGCGATAATATTAATGTTGTAGCTGACCGCCAGATGGGAGATGGCTTCCACTACTTCATTGGAAAATGCCGCCAATGCTTTGATGGAGTCCAGCGAGTTCTCGTGCGCCTCTATGCCCATCAATGGCGCATTAAACAACTCGGGCAGCAATGCCAGATCGCACTGATAGTCAGCCAGTGCATCAATAAAGAACTCCACATGCTGGGTCAACTCTGCAACGGAATTAGGCGGACGCATCTGCCATTGTACACAGCCTACCCGGGCGGATTTTTTGACCGCGCCAAACAAAGGGGATTCATGGCGCTCGTAGTACAGGTTGGTCCATTCCAGCAAGGTTGCATACCCCTTGGATTCTTTATCTTCCGGCAGGTATTTATTGAGTACGCGCTTTACTTCAAAGTCGTTTGACAGCTGAAAGCTGAGTATGGGGTCATAGATTTCTTTTTTCTTTACCAGCTCAATGTACTTTTGTGGCGACATTTCACTGGCATGGTGTTGATAGTTAGGAATACGACCACCGGCTACAATCGATTTAAGGTTGAGGTTTTGGCATAGCTCTTTTCTGGCCTCGTACAAGCGACGTCCCAGACGCATGCCCTGATAGTCAGGGTGCACAAAAACTTCGGCACCGTAAAGCACATCTCCCTGCGGGTCATGTGTGGTGAGGTAGGCGTCACCGGTAATTTCATCATAAGTGTGGTGATCGCCAAACTTGTCGTAATCCACAATCAAGGAGAATGCTGCGGCGACCACTTTACCATGGTCTTCAATACAGATCTGACCTTCGGGAAAGCTGCTGAGCTGAGCCTTGAACTGCTTCTCTGACGGGGCGCCTCCCAGATCAGGGTAAACAATACCCATCACCTCTTTAAGAGCTGCATAATCCTCCACCTTCAGGCTGCGCAGATTGAGTTTATGTTCAAAGTTTTCAGTTAAGTTACTGTCGCTCATTATTACTCCTGCTTGCTTTCAACTTTTTTCTTTGTAAGACACTCACCCTGATAAAGATAGTCGCTGCTAAACCGGCTCACAAACTGACACACACCAAGTCACCCAGTGTATGCCCTGACGATCACTCGGCGTTTGCCAGCCAACGCATCACATTGAGCAGAAAACCTTCGTTGTGCTCAGCCCCTTCTGAAGTCAGCCCATATTTTTGCCCTGATTGTGTATCCACTTGCGAGGAAAACATCATGCCTTCGGCAAATACAGCGACCCGCCCTTTACCAAACTCGAGCACCGCGCCCTGGCTCCAGCCATCCACAGACATACGTGGCGTGTCCGCCGTGATCTGAAAAGGTACCTGAGGGTTAACCGACATAGCTTGCGGGCCAAGCGTAAGCAGTGAAATCGCGCCTTCTGGTGCTCTGAATGCCGAGCCACCAAACGAGCGAACCTGTTCGATTTGACCTGTCGATTGGTCTGTTGCTGCCGCTGAAGCTGCACCACCTACAGCGCCCGTCAGACCAAACCCTGTCATGGATGACGCACCTGGCAGCTTTCTCAGCGCAGGCACGACCGCTAAGGTAATTGCATGCTGTGCTAAGGTATTAGCATGAGTTGTGAACTGTGCATTACCTACGTGACCATGGCTGAATTCAAATCCTAGTGCATGGGTCAGGTTTTCTATCACTTTAGGAAACGGCGTATGATCGGCCACTAAAAACAACGCGCCACCTTGCTTCACCCACTCTGTCACGACCGTGACTTCTTGCATGGTAAGAGCATTGCCAAAGGGGGGATTCCAGTCAGTCCGGTCTTTGTCCAGCGCATTGGCTATCACTAAAATATCAGCCTGATTCAGGTGCTCTGTATTGAACGTAACCTTGCTTGCTTTAACCGTATAGCCATCACTTTGCAGCACCTGCGTAAAAGGCCGGAAACGACCATTCATAGTTAAAAAGTTATGGTGGGCTTCATCGATAAAAACGACCGGACTATTGTCGGATAAAAAGCTGCGCTCGGTGTTTTGTGGGGTAAAGTCAGGGTCGGCTTGTTGTGCACTGTCGGAGCAGGCGCTCAGAGTCAGAGCAAATAAACTTGCCGTTAGCGTGTTAACTAACCAATTCATCTTGCTGTCCTTAATAGCAGATAACGCATGGCCAAGTTGTAGCAAAGATACCGGCAAGTTACCAGAAATAGACGAAAAGGTGAGCAGCTGCTCGCCGACATCAATACATCATGTCAGCGAGCAAAGAACAGCTGTGTGAGTTATTGAATACCAATACTTTCACGAATTTTGATCATCTGCTCCTGCAAACTGTGTTGAATATCCCGTACCTGCTGATTTGAGCCGTTCACCTGTTGTTTCATCAGGGCCATCGCACTGCTGAAGTTATCTACCAGCGAACTTTGTTGCTGAGCCAGCTCCATGGCATGCTCAGCCACCTGGCTGGCTCCCTGAGCGCGCTCAGCAACCCCTTCAGAATTACTCTTCAGTTCCTGCGCATGTTCAGTTTGTTGCTGTGCTTCGTCTGCCAGTGCGCTGATCTGCGACGACACTTTACTTGAATTGTCACTGAGGATGTTCAGCTGTTCATTGATGTCTGACAACGAGTCCTGCGTTTGCTGAGCCAGCTTGCGCACTTCATCGGCCACCACTGCAAACCCTCGCCCGTGCTCCCCGGCACGCGCCGACTCAATGGCCGCATTCAGTGCCAGCAAGTTGGTTTGCTCTGCAATAGTGCGGATCATTTCAATCACTTTGCCCACATCAGCCACCCCGTTTAACAGTTCGTTGAGGCTGGATAAGCCCTGCTCTACTCGCTGCTGGGTACTGGAACTTGCGCTGAGCATTGACTCGGCATAGCTCACGCTTTGCTTCATCGCAGAGAAAGTTTCACTGGCGTTATCCGACACCTGCTGATTGATTTCACTGGCCTCTGAACCCAACGCTTTGATCTCGTCAAGCTGATGCTGATTCTGCTCCACCTGAGAGGAGGTGGTTTCTGCCAGCTCACTAATACTGGCCAGGTTGGTATTCATATCCTGCATAAAGTCATTGATCACCGCCAGCATTTGCTCCCGCTCCTGCGCTTCACCACGCTGACGTTCAATAAGCTGATTAAAGTAACTGGCTATCTCGCCAATCTCAGTATTGGCATTCTGACTGTCGATGTTTTTCAGCTCATTGCTTTCTATCAGGAACGCAAAGCCATTGCGGAGCTGGCGAAGTGGCGTCAGTACCTGACTAAACTGCACGATATATACAGCAATGGCTAGTAGCACCAGCAAGCCAATGGCCACACCAAAAATCGTAAAGACGTTTTGCTTAAGCGTATTTTGCTCTGCCTGCAGGGCTTCTTCAGCGCTCAACACCAGCGCCGAAATCGCCTTAATATCCCCTCGCAGCTGAGCTATGCCCTGCTGACGCTGTTCAGCCTGAGCCAAGGTATTTTCCAGGTCGCGACTAAAACGCTTGGGCCAGCTGATCAATTCCGCTTTGATCTCCAGTGCTAAGTCTTCTGCCTCAGCCCCCAGAAATAACTCGTCTTCGTCAATTTCACTCATTACCCCTAAGTCGGCCAGGCGGTCTATCTGCTGTGCCAAATCCTGAAGGCGACGCACGCTGTTTAACAGGTTTTGACGTGTTTGCTGCTCAAAGTGGATCACCAGCTGATAGGTGTAAATACTGAGGTTGCTGACTTCCCCATAGTAATCTGATGCCAGCGCGTAATAGCGTGGTGCAAGCGGATGATCCGGGGCTTTGGCCGTATAGCTCATTAAAGAGGACGCCGAGCCCGACATTTGTCTGATGGCGTTGTCCAGCAGCGCCATTTCATTGCCCGACAGCTTACCAAGGGCACGGTATTTACCATTAATGTCGCTATCGAGTGCATCAAGTTGATTCGTCATGTCAGAAGCAAGCACTGAAGGCAACGCTGTCAATTGATGCTGTTTGAGGGTCGCTATTTGTTCGCTGGCCTTGCTGAGCTCCTGGCTGTCACCTGTGCTCAGATAATCTTCGATCGTACCGGCAAGATCGATCAGTATGGTGTTTTTCAGCGTAACATAAGCGTTGTTTTGTTTGTCTAATTCACTAAAGACCTGACTGGCCCAGAACAAGGTGGCAGCCAGCACGATACTGGCCAGGGCCAGTAACACGGCAAGCAACCGAGTAAAAGTAGAAACACGCATAGATACTACAGCCATATTGATTCAAATTCGGGCGTAGACTATTAACATTTTATGACAGTTTGATGTAGATTGCTCAGAAATCAACCAGTCAATTTTAAAAACATACTTTTGGCGTAGAAGAAGTGAATACCTTTTACAGGAACTTTACGTCAAACAAATGACAAGCAGATCTGACAGGTGCTTTGGCTGTCTTTTGTTGTAGCCAAAATCTGTTTGGACATCCATTTTTATGACTTTACCTGTGGTTCTGACTGTGGTTCTGACTGTGTGGCTCTACCGCTCGCTACTCAGCCGATATACCAGCTCAATACCGTTGCATACGGTATCGATGATTGACCACCTTCGTCATCTCGGCCTCTCAGTTATCCCTGCCTCCGAACCTTCGTCATCCCGGCCTCCGAGCCGGGAACCATTAGCATTTTAATATGGACCACCAATACCCCCTGAGCCGCTTGCTGGTAGATCCCGCATCAAGTGCGGGATGACCGGAGGTGGGGTTGGGGTTGGTGCCATTAGTGATCTGCTGAGCAGCTTGCTGATAGATCCCACATCAAGTGCGGGATGACTGGGGGTGGGTTTAGGGTTAGTGCCATGGATGATCTGCTGAGCCGTCTGCTGGTAGTTTCCGCATCAAGTACGGGATGACCGGATGAGCCGCCTGTTTCTTAGCGCTCAAATCGAATACGAGATAACAGGCAAAGTTTTGGAGATTGGTATTACTTCATTGCCGCTTTAACATAAACATCAAAGCGGTTCTTTTTGGTCTCGATCTGCATACTGGGTTTTTGCTCATTCAAAAATGGCGCATAGTCGGGTCGCTTGACCACCACACGTTTCGATGCCAGTGCATGAGCAAACGGTAGCAAGGCATCGGCGTCGGCATCTCCGCCTACCAAAGACTGGAACACCCGCATTTCTTTTTTAACCTGCGCCGATTTCTCACGATGCGGAAACATAGGATCCAGATACACCACATCTGGCTGTAGCTCGCTCTGTGCCAGCAGGTCGTGGCTGGAGCCAAACACCATACGCATATTTTGCTGCATCCAGCTGCCTATCTCAGCGTCCTGATAAGCGCGCTCCAGGCCATCAAACAGCAATGCCGCCACAACCGGGTGACGCTCGTGTAAGATCACTTCACAGCCCAGCGCTGCCAACACAAAGGCATCTCGCCCTAGCCCCGCAGTGGCATCCAGTACCACAGGAGTAGCCCCTTTATTTAGCCCCACTGCCTTGGCTATGGCCTGCCCTTTACCGCCGCCAAACTTACGACGATGTGCGCTCGCTCCCGTAACAAAGTCAACCCTGATCCCCCCCAGCTTAGGCTCATCAAGCTTTAATAGCTGCAATCCGGCCTCATCAAAGGTTAAACGAAAATTAGGATTGTCCTGCTGCCAGGTTTGCAAGGCAAACTGTTGTTCAATACGCGCTAAATAAGGACGGTTTTCGGCAAAAGGGGTATGGATGATCAACAGCAGGCTCCGCAAATAGTAACGCAGAGATTATATCTGGATCATCACGGTTATGAAATCTCTGTCTTACACATGCCGAGCTGCGATTAAAACAGCTCGATATCTGTCTGTGCTGGCACGTCTTCTTCACCCCAGGGTTTAGCCATCTGATTTAAACTCTGGATAAGTTCATGCCGAACTTCGGTGATTTCACCCAGTTTATAGCGAATAATCGAGAATTCATCATTAACCAGTGAAAAGTGCTCATACAATTGTTTTATTTCAGCCTGCTTGCCATTGACGTGCTCATCGGCCACATACTCTGAAAACTCGGTCAGTTTGCTGTTAAATGCCGCGGCAACATCACCGAGTTGATCGCTCAGCGATTCAAACGCCAGGCCAATTTGCTCTACTTTGTTCAATGCCACCTCACTGACCTCCATATCCTTGATTTTAGCATTGGTGGCTTCGAGAATATGCGGCAACAAATCTTTGTAACGGCCGTATAACCCTACGTCGTCCATCGGCATGTTTTTGATCAGCAGAGATACTTTGGGATAGTTAATAATGGTACGACGACCAAAGTCCACAAAGCGATCGCCATCGCGGTGTTTCTCAAGCAGCTCCTGCTCCAGTGGCTGAATGGCGCCTTCCTGAGAATAAAAGACTTCGCCTTCGTGATACCAAAATGCCACCGCAACCTGCAATTGCAGGGGTACAAAAAATTCAAAAAAGTACTCAGACAGGGTATTAAGGTCATGAGCATGATATGACTGACCCACATAGCGCATGATCCGACCCATATCGCCAGAATCCGACATCGCGATTTCGGCAGTGATCTGTGCTTTTTGCACATCCTGCTTAAGCTTGAGCGATTGGCGGCGATATTCATCCAACACCTTAATACGCGCCAGCATTTCATCGCTGTCGAAAGGCTTAACAATGTAGTCGGCCCCGCCAGCATTGTAGCCGCGCATTCGCTCAGAAATGGCACTCTTAGACGACAAAAACATCACCGGAATATCACACAACTGAGGGTTCGCTTTCAGCCGCTCACACACTTCAAAGCCCGAAGGGCCAGGCATTTCTATGTCGAGCAAAATAATATCCGGCTGTTGCTCCTGGGCCATTTTCAGCCCTTCTTCGCCACTGTATGCGTGGATAACTTTACAGCTGTGCAATAAGGATTGTTCGACAATGTGATGTACCAGTTTATCGTCATCAATGGCCAGTACTAAATTGCTCATGCAGCGGTCCCTACAAGGTTGGTTCTCTAAAACAGCATAGCGCGAACTGTCTAATTTGCGAATGGAAAACACCACACAAGCGACTTATGTGGTGTTTTTAAGTCAGGTCTGGCGGCATGCGGGGAACAGGTGTTCAAAAAGCCGCCAGAAAGACGGCTTATGCCGCTTTTTCGATGCCACTGTGACGCAGCAGTGCGTCGACACTGGGTTCACGGCCACGGAAACGAGTGAACAGCGTCATAGGATCTTCAGATCCCCCTTTCTCAAGGATATGCTGCATAAAGTCGGAACCTGTCTGGCCGTTAAAGATCCCTTCTTCCTCAAAGCGCGAGAATGCGTCAGCCGACAGTACTTCAGCCCATTTATACGAGTAGTAACCAGCGCTGTAACCACCAGCAAAAATATGGCTAAAGCTGTGTGCGAAGCGATTGAATTCCGGCGCCTTGACGACCGCAGTCTTCTCTCTGACCGCATTCAAAGTATGCTGGATCTGGCATGGCTTAGCCGGGTCAAAGTCTGCATGGATATGGAAATCGAACAACGAGAACTCTAACTGACGTAACATCTGCATGGCTGACTGGAAGTTTTTCGCCGCCAGCAACTTGTCCAGTAGTGCTTTTGGTAATGGCTCACCCGTCTCATAATGACCGGAAATAAACGCCAGTGCCTCTTCTTCGTAGCACCAGTTTTCCAGGAACTGACTTGGCAGCTCTACCGCATCCCAGGCAACCCCGTTGATACCCGCAACCGCTGATGCATCAACCTGAGTCAGCATATGGTGAATACCATGGCCAAATTCATGGAATAAAGTGGTTACTTCGTTGTGAGTAAACAGCGCAGGTTTATCACCTACCGCTTTATTGAAATTACACACAAGGTAGGCAACCGGCGTTTGTAACTCGCCACTGACACGTACTTTACGACCCATGCAGTCGTCCATCCAGGCGCCGCCACGTTTGTGCTCACGGGCATACAGGTCGAGATAGAAGTGACCGCGCAAAGTGCCTTGTGCATCGTGAATTGCAAAGAAGCGCACATCCGGATGATAAGTATCAAAGTCCTGAATCTCAGTCACTTTAATGCCGAACAGACGGCTCACGGTTTCGAACAAGCCGTTTAATACGGTATCTGCCGGGAAGTAAGGGCGCAGTATTTCGTCAGAAATAGCATATTTGGCCTGTTTCAGCTTCTCGCCATAATAGCCATAGTCCCAGGCAGCCAGCTCTGTAGCTCCGTACTCTTTTTCAGCAAATGCTTTTAACTCAGCCAGCTCATTTTCGGCCTGAGGCTTGGCATGTAGCGCCAAATCGTTCAGGAAAGTAAATACCTGCTCAGGAGATTGTGCCATTTTTGTGGCCAGTGATTTATGCGCATAGCTGTCAAAACCCAGTAACTGAGCCAGTTCATGGCGCAGTGCCAGCTCTTCGCTCATCAATTCTGAGTTATCAAATTCTTTAGCATTCGGACCTTGATCAGACGCACGGGTCACATAAGCACGGTACATTTCTTCACGCAGCTCACGATTATCGGCATACGTCATGACCGGCAGGTACGAAGGAATGTCCAGCGTGAACACCCAGCCTTCAAGTTCTTTGCTTTGCGCTGTATGTGCCGCCAGTGCCAGTGCGGACTCAGGCAGACCTGATAATGCAGCTTCGTCGGTCACATGCTTAGTCCAGGCTTGTGTCGCATCCATCACATTATTGCCAAACTTAGACGACAACTCAGACAAACGCGCACTGATCTCGCCGTACCGTTTTTGCTGTTCTGGTGCCAGCGCAATGCCCGACAGCTTGAAGTCACGCAATGCGTTTTCTAAGGTTTTTTGCTGGGCAGTGCTCAGTGTTGCAAAGGTGTCTGATTCTTTGAGCGACTTGTATGCCTGATATAAGCCCTGATGTTGACCTACATAAGTACTGTATTCTGAGATCAAAGGCAGACAAGCATCGAATGCCTGACGTAATGCATCGTTATTAACCACCGAGTGCATATGCGAAACCGGCGACCACATGCGCGACAGCTTATCGTCGGCTTCTTCGAGTGGCAGCACCAGGTTTTCCCAGCTGTATGAATCGTTTTTCAGCACCTCGTCTATGGTGTCTCGGCAATGTGCGATGGCTTGTTTCAGTGCCTCCACAACGTGTTCTGGTTTAATTTTTGAAAACGGTGGCAAGCCTTCCATGCCAATTAACGGGTTAGTCATAACGCCTCTCTGTTGATCTTTGATTATCTTTTGTATTTGGGGTGTTTCTTTAAAAAAAACAAGGTACACCAGCCAATCCAGACAAATTAAACCGGGGTTTGTTCAGTCGGTGTTAGTTTGACCTGATGGACCTTACCCGTGTGCCATCGAAAAAAGCGATGGCCTCTATCGGAAAAATTTATCCCACCGGACTTTGCCCCGGCTAATATAGTGTTAAGCTAGTGCCATTTATCAGCATTTATAGAGAATTAATCATGGCACAACATTTTGATTATATCGCCATTGGTGGCGGTAGCGGTGGTATTGCCTCAGCCAACCGCGCTGCAATGCGTGGCGCCAAAGTGGCACTCATCGAAGCTAAGCATATGGGCGGCACCTGTGTAAACGTGGGCTGTGTGCCCAAAAAGGTGATGTGGCACGGTGCCCAGGTGGCCGAAGCCATTAAGCTGTACGCACCGGATTATGGCTTTGATGTAGAAGTTAAAGACTTCGACTGGGGCAAACTGGTTGAAAGCCGCGAAGCCTACATTGGCCGTATTCACCAGGGCTATAATAAGTACCTGGCCAGCAATGGCGTGACCGTGATCAACGGCTTTGCCAAATTCGTTGATAACAACACGGTAGAAGTTAACGGCGAGCACTACACCGCTGACCATATCTGTATCGCCGTGGGTGGCCGCCCGTCGATTCCAAATATCCCGGGTGCGGAGCTGGGCATAGATTCTAATGATTTCTTTGAGCTCAAGGCACAGCCAAAGAGCGTGGCTGTGATTGGTGCAGGCTACATTGCCGTTGAACTGGCAGGCGTACTACACAGCCTGGGCACAGAAACACATCTGTTTGTGCGTAAGCATGCCCCGCTGCGTAACTTTGACCCTATCCTGGTCGACACCCTGACCGAAGTCATGGACAAAGAAGGGCCCAAACTACACACTCACAGCGTACCTAAATCACTGAGCAAAAACGACGACGGCAGCGTAACCCTGCACTTAGAAAACGGCGAATCACACACGGTTGAGCAAGTGATCTGGGCGATTGGTCGTGAGCCAGTGACTGATAAAATCAACCTGGCTGCCACCGATGTGACCATCACAGAAGGCGGCTACGTCAAAGTAGACGAATATCAGAACACTTCGGTATCTGGCATTTATGCTTTGGGCGACATTATGGACGGCGGCATTGAGCTGACGCCTGTCGCGGTTAAAGCTGGCCGTATGCTGGCAGAGCGCCTGTTTAATCCGGATATGCCCAACGCAAAAATGGACTACAACCTGGTCCCAACCGTGGTCTTCAGCCACCCGCCCATCGGCACCATCGGCCTGACCGAGCCAGAAGCCATCGAACAGTATGGTGAAGACAACATCAAGGTATACACTTCCACCTTTGCGGCCATGTATACCGCGGTAACCCAGCACCGCCAGCCCTGCAAAATGAAACTGGTGTGTGCCGGCGAGGACGAAAAAATCGTCGGTCTGCACGGCATCGGCTTTGCCGTAGATGAAATGATCCAGGGCTTTGGTGTGGCCATGAAGATGGGCGCCACCAAAGCGGATTTTGACTCGGTAGTGGCGATTCACCCAACAGGGTCTGAAGAGTTTGTTACTATGCGCTAAGCGCAGTCATTCCTGCAATATAACAAACATGCATACATTGTTGAGCCTAAAGAAACTCAACAATGTATTAACTATTCCGGTACCACTTTAAACATGAATTGTTAGTATTCATTCGAACTAAATCGCAACAGAGGTAGTAGCTACTGCTAAACTTAAGTCAATATGACAGTTTACTTCAATCATGAAAATATTTAGGTAAACTTTAATGTTACGATGAAATAACCTGTAAAACCTTAGTGTAGCCTGTTAGTATTTTAACCAATAAGTATTCACCGATACCTTAACACTTAGTTATCACAGCCTCTTTCTGCATACAAATTGTGAAATTTAAGTTGCCATTCAAGGTGTTGCATACGACATAGTAATAACATTATTAAGGTAGCTATGCGATCAGTATCCGACCTTCAAATTTTAGTTGAAACCGTTCTTGAAAAAAGACCGCTTGTCCTTTTGGCAGGTCAACGATTCCTATCTACTGGTAAACACCCAGACCCAGTAATCCAATCAGCTGTTGAAAGATTTCAATTGGAGATACCCTTAAATCAAACAGCTTCTCTATCATCGCTCCTAAATAAAACACAGCTTGATGATAAATTTTATGAGTGGATAGCTGCTCGCTATCAGATGCAAATTGAGCCTGACTGGTTTGAAAATATTGCTCAATTACCCTGGAATGCAGTATTTACAAGCCACATAAGCCCTACCCTTCCATCTTTTTTCAGAACAGGAATCAGAGATGTTGAGTCTGTCTTGTGCAATTCGCACTCCCTCATTTCTCCTCGTCAGAAAAATAACTTACATTTGACTTACCTTTATGGAGTTGCAGGGGAACTAGCTGATAATGAAAAACCCCCTTCAAGCATTCAGCAATACTATCAACGAAGAGTTAGTAACGCTTCTCCCCTTCTGAGTAGGCTTTACGATACAACAACGTCAATTGGAACACTAATAATAGATGGTGTGAGTTTAGAAGATGATTGGCTTGATCCAGAAGATCTTTATGGTGTGCTCGCAAAGTTTAAACCTGGACAGGTTTTGTGGTTCGGATGGTCCTCAAGTGAAAATAAAAACAGTAGCTTGTTGCAGATGTTGTCTGAACCAAATGGTCCTATAACATTTATACCTGAAAGACTATCTTCTGCTGTATCTACATTAAAAGAACTCGGGCAGCTACCTCTAAAAGATGTAGCACACACTCTCCTTCCGAGTTGCGTTACTATCAAAGACCGCACTCTAGATGTTGACCCATCTGTTAGGCTTAAAACTTCTACAGGCGCTAGCATTATTGAAGATTCTTGGTTAGCGGCTCCTGAGCCTCTAGCAAGCGACTTGAATTTTGCCGAATTTAGAAAGTTCCATGGGCACAGTGAAGGCTCATTAAACATCATTGAAGGCATACAACGAGGCTTCTCCATAGATCGCCAGTTTGACGATGAGCTTTTACATATAGTCAAGAGTGCGCTTTCTGATCCAACTAAAAATAAAGAACCTATTTTACTTCATGGCCAATCTGGATCAGGGAAAAGCATATCGCTGGCCAAACTTGCATATAATATTCGTAAAGAATACGAGTTTCCCGTACTGTTATCTAGCAGGGCAAAAAGAGTGCCTTCAGTAGAGGAACTCGATGATTTTTGTTTGTTATCTGAAAACGTAGGGGCCGCATGTACACTCATAGTTTGCGACGCCAATGCTCCAATGAAGTGGTACCAAGACCTTGTTCGGGGCTTTTATAGTCGAGGTAGAAAAGTTATTGTTGTTGGTAGCACTTACCGAATAAAAATCGAATCTGATTCACGTCAGAAGCTAGTTGAAGCCGATGCAGAGCTGAATGAATTAGAGAGAACCATTCTTGTAACACTTCTTAAAGAATATACAGATCAAGATTACAAAATTTCAGACACGTCCTATCTACTTCCTACAATATACAGACTCTTACCAACATCGAGATATCAGCTTGCTCAAGGCCTAGGTAAAGAAGCCCATGTTATGGAAAGCACTCTGCGCACAAAAGGACATCAAAAAAGAACAAGTTCAATAAAGTCCAATAACGCATTTGCGCAAGCCTTTATCGATGCAGGCTACAAATCGCCGCCAATAGAGCTACTAGCAAAGCGTTTAAATGAATTCATGGGAGTTGTCTCTGACGGCGCATCCAAGATAGTAGATTGTGTAATGATGGCAGGAAAGCTAGATGTTGCAGTCCCAATAAGTCTGCTAATGAGACTAGTTGAAGGTAGCGACAACAAAACAGATATTAGCTGCTTATTTTCTGAAATCGACTTATTTCGTTGGAGCTCCAATGAATATGATGACGTATTTATTCACCCAAGGCTGCAAGTCGAAGCAGAGCTGATAACTGCACGCAGGTTAGGCAGCACAGCCGCCGAAGCGGCGATTGTTGTAGAGCTTATACAGGCAGCAAACCCGACATCAGTTTCAAATTCAAATAGTGAAAAGAGATTTCTGTTAGATCTAATTAATCGGCTCGGTGTCGATGGTCTCTTCAATACGCGATATCAAGAATGGTATTACGATATAGCATTAGCATTGACTGACATGAGAAATCAACGGAGATTTGCAGATCCTAGTTTGATGTTGCAAGAAGCAACTCTTCGGCGTAGAGCAATAAAGGCACCAAGTGCAGTTGATCAATTAGATACTAGCGAAATACTGGACGATGCTCGCCAAATAATTGATCTTGCTTTAGCTCAATTTGGTGATAGTAGCTCTCCGGGTTTAAAGCGAGCTTGTGCAAACCTAAGAGTTGAGAGGGCAGCAATTTATGGTTTTAGGGCTGTACAACAAATCGAAGAGCCTATGGCAGAACATGAAATTTGGGGGTTTTACGAAGCAGCCCGAGCTTCAGCGAAATCCGCTAGAAATGTGGCAGACACATACCATGCAATTGATGTCAGCTTGTGGGTGCCTCATGACTTGCTAAAAAAAAGAACATGGGAGCTCACTCATCACGCGGAATTAGTAGCCGATATTCTAGATAGTTTAGAACAGGTCGATGACACGCAACTAGACTCAGTCCAAAGACAACAATATTTAGAGCGTCAACATAAACTCTCATTAGTACTGGAAGACAAAAAGCTCGAAGAGCACGCACTTGAGCAATTGGACTTAATGAATTCTCCAGCTGGATTTTATCTAAGGGCCCATAAGCTGGGCGGTTCACTGCGAAACAAAGAAGAAAAACAACAGGATATTGACCGAGCAGGTAAAGTTATTCCATTCCTAGAAAGCAACTGGGAGGATATTAAGTTTGACTCTCGTAGCCTTAGATATTTGCTGCGCGCGCATTGGCTAGTAGCAACACGTAGCTATCTATTTGATAAAGAAAAATCCGCCATACCAAATGACGCCCAAGACTTGCAAAGTATATCTAACATACTAGAGCACTTGCAGAGTATAGAGGGCGATAATGGGGATAATCGTTTCAAATACTTACAAGCAGTTATTCGTTGGAGATCAAATCGAGAGAACCTAGCTATTGAAATTTGGCGAGACTTGAGCCGTGATACAGCTTTTAGCGACCCAAGGAGGATAATTAAGCATCACCTATGGACTGGTTCCGATGGAAAACCAAAGCTGTTTTATGGAAAAATAACGCAAAATGATAGAAATAACTCAGGGAAAGCTCGCGTGCAAGTTGAGGGTACTCGACAACAGATCGATATTTTTCAAAAAGATTTTCCAGAGCAAGAATTTAGGCGTGGAGCCCAAATCAGAGGAGGCTTTTACATCGCATTTAACTTTATCGGCCCAGTCGCTGAACCTGTACGAAGAAGAGGAGTAAGGTAATGAGTTTTGAAGAAATCCTTATTATTAGCCAACGTATTAATCGGCTATCTCAAAGCATTATCCATACTCATGCGTTTCAGGAACAAAATGTAGCTTTACCTAACCGAAATAGTCCGGAGCCATCGTTTATTAGGGCTACTTCTTGGTTATATTGCCTGTATTTTGAGAGTGGTCGTGTAAGTATAAAATTTCTAAAAGACTTAGGGCAAACTTATTCAGTTGTAGATAAAAGTATCATAGACGAGCATCTTGAGGTTGTTCGTTCACTCAGGACAGAACTGCATCACAACTTAGGTTTTGAAAACTCCGATGCCGAAACTAGGCGTGTAGCAGAGAGTTGGTGTAGAGGGGCATGTAGCACTTCAATACCAAATAAAGATGAAGACTGGGCAGCTTGCTACACACAATTAGTTCTTGAAGCGACTTCTTTACTAAAAAAAATAGAAGAAGTAGTTAGAAGCTTAGAACAGGATTCAGAGAACTGTGCATACTATGCAGCTGAATGGCACAATAGATTAAAGCGCTCATGGCCAGCAGCAAAATTTGATCCTCTAATCGAAGATATCAAAATACGTTTGGGAAGAAACTCATTGAACACAGTTGAGTTCAGAAACAGAAACCTACGCCGATGGACCAAAGCACTAGAAATACTTGAAGACGGCTTTAGTTTTGAGTTCGAAGCTACCAGGCTCATAGAAAAGTCAATGCTTGATGATAGCACCTTAGTTATCCCCATAACGGGAAATGATATTATTACCATATTAGGATTGGCTCCCGGACCTGAGGTAGGTAAACTATTAGCAAAAGCTCGAACATATTTTTCATCTAAGCCGTGTAACAAAGATGAATTGCTCTCATACTTAAAAGACTGTATCTCAGAAAAAAATTAATTTTTCGATTCAGCTCTGAAAGAAAGGGCTTCACCCTGAAGCCCAGTCGAAAATAACCTAAGATTCTATTTCTTACTGTAGCGATTTACTCCCCCCATATAGTGAAATCACATTACCGCGTAGACTTCACTTTCCCTTTCTCCGCGACAGAAATATGGTTTTCAATATGAAATGCGCTGTACTGGTTCAGGTCCTGTACGTAGACCGCACCGGACTCTTTACCATTGGCGTCATGATGTGGAGTGGCTATCACAGCTTTACCGTCGGAGAGGCCGACATTCCAGCCGAGCTGATCGCCTGGCTGCGCATTTTTAGCGACCACTTTGAATGAATAGTGCCAGCCATCAGCGCGCTTTTTATAAACATATAACGCGCCGGTGTCTTTGCCTTGTGCGTCATGGTTCATCGCACTGATGATCGCCATGTCACCACTGAGTGCCACACCGCGGCCAAAGCGATCATCAGCTGCACCATCAGGAGAAGTCAGTTTTTGCGCCTCGGTCCAGCGTGTGCCGTTGCGCTCAAAAATATAGGCAGAGCCGGCATCCACGCCCAGACCCTCTACGTCATCGCGTCGTGCCGAGATGAGTGCCGTATCTCCTGAAATTGCGACCCTGACGCCAAAGATATCGGTATCACCGCCATCGGACGCCATCAACTTGGCCTGCTGATGCCATTGCTCCCCGTCTTGCACGTAAATGTATACGGCTCCGGCGTTTTCTGCCGTTTTATCATGCAAGTCAGCGCCAACGACTATGGTATTGCCATCAACTGCGACGTCGATGCCAAACAGATCGCCTGCCGCGCCATCACTGGCCATGATTTTGCTCTGATAGCGCCAGATATCACCAGAGCGAATATAAATATATGCAGCACCGGCATCATTCGCCTTTGCATCGTTACGTGGAGCACCGATCACCAGCACTTTGTCAGTAAATGCCACACTCTGGCCAAAGGCATCGCCCGGTTTGGCATCTGGCGCGGTGAAAATCTCAGTTTGTGTCCATGTGTCTGCTTTACGCGCAAAGGCCACCACCGCACCGGCATCTTTGCCTTTGTCATCTCGTCTCATACCGCCGAGCATGGCGATGTCATTCTTTAAGACCACCTTACCACCCAGGGTGTCATCAGCAGACAGAGGCTTTGCAACCAGCTTAGCTTGTTGCTGCCAGCCCTTCTCCCCTAATACGTAGACATAGCCCACGCCGCCGTCATTAATCCCATTGATATCCGCTTTGTGCGCGCCCACCACAACCGTGTTGCCGTCAATCGCTGCACCATAGCCAAAATAGTCTTCCGCCTTGCCGTCATTGGCAAGCAATCGGTCTGGCGCCGCAAAGCTATGACCAGCCAGTGCTGTTAGCATGGCACACAGGGTATATTTCATAGTTGATTGTATTTTCACCCGTTCCTTCCTTTTTCTTCCAATACATCGGGCCCAAACTTGTCTCATTTTTGATGAAATTTCAACAATCTATTTTACTAACCAAGATATTCTCAATGAGCCTGAGCTGACAAAAGTGCATACCTGCTTCTGACTGAAGTGACACCGTTGACGGCCCGGTAAGCCCTAAGTGACTAACTGCGCGTTACTTTTACCTTTTTTAGGGATTTAGTAATAAAACAACATAGCACTTCAGGTAGGGCGATACCTGTGCGCTGAAATAAATGTAACCAATTATAAATACAGATAATTATCCTGCTTTAAGCGACCTCGCACACAGCGCGTGCTTGCCCCTTTAACATGACATTTCTGTGAAAGGTGACGGTGCCATATTGTTTAAACACTTTGGGCTTCATACAATTTGGTCTAGACCAACAGAGGTATACCCATTATGACTCACTACTTACTCTTAACACCTGGCCCGTTAACCACCTC
The DNA here is from genome assembly GCF_024124545.1 of Pseudoalteromonas sp. XMcav2-N. Classification (GTDB taxonomy): domain Bacteria; phylum Pseudomonadota; class Gammaproteobacteria; order Enterobacterales; family Alteromonadaceae; genus Pseudoalteromonas. The sequence continues at coordinate 100,070 of NZ_JAMXSF010000004.1, read as the reverse complement.
AGATACAGTGAAACAAGCAATGCTGAAAGACTGGTGCACCTGGGATGATGACTATAACCTGGACGTAGTCCAAACAATCCGCCGTACATTAATTAAGCTGGCAACCCCCTCAGCCGGTTACACCAGCGTACTGATGCAAGGCAGCGGCACCGCCTCTGTTGAATCTGTGCTTGGCAGCGCCCTGTTGCCCGAAGACAAAATACTGGTGATCAACAATGGCGCATATGGCAAACGCATGGCAGAGATCTGTCAGATACTTGGCCTGGCGCATGAAGTGCTGAGCTTTAAAGAAACCCAGCTGCCAGATTTAGAACAGATTGCTGTAAAGCTGGCTACTGGCGGGTTTAGTCACCTGGCAATGGTGCACTGCGAAACCACCACAGGTATGCTCAACCCCCTGGCGCCCGTAGCACAACTATGTAGCGATTATGAGGTGCGTTTTATCCTTGACGCTATGTCGAGTTTTGGCGGCATCACTATGGATGTGGCAAAGCTGAATATTGAGTTTTTAATCAGCTCCGCCAATAAGTGTATTCAGGGTGTCCCAGGCTTTGGCTTTGTGATCGGCAAGCAAGCAGCCATTGAGCGCTGTAAAGGCAATGCAAAGTCGCTCAGCCTGGATCTGTATGATCAGTGGCATACCATGGAAGTATCGAATGGCAAGTGGCGCTTTACGTCACCAACCCATGTGGTCAGGGCCTTTGCTCAGGCACTCACTGAGCTGGCCGATGAAGGCGGCGTAGCAGCCAGACAGGCGCGCTATATGCAAAATCAGCAGCTGTTATGTCAGGGCATGCAGGAATTAGGATTTGAGCCTTTGTTACCGGTTAATTTGCACTCGCCCATCATCACTTCTTTCTACTCCCCCACGGCACCTAACTATGACTTTAAACGCTTTTATGAAGCTCTGAAGGCTAAGGGCTTTGTGATTTACCCCGGTAAAGTATCCGACGCAGACTGCTTTCGAATTGGCAATATCGGCGCCGTGTACCCCGAAGACATAGCACGACTTATCAGCGCGATTGCTGAGGTCAAATACTGGGAATAAACTCCACCATAAGCCACTAAAAAGGCCGCAATGTGCGGCCTTTTATGGGTCAAACAGCGAGTCAACCTACTGACTGTCCACTTCGATTTCTATCGCACTGTGTACCCAGTATTCTATGTTGTAATCGACCAACTTGTCGGCCTGATTAAAGCGATGGCGAATTATCTTCAGGCATAACGCGCCACTGTTCACGTTAAGCAGGTCAGCTTTGTCATCGGGAATAGCTGTGACAACCAGGCTGCTGCGTTCATGGGTCACGTTAATCCCATAATCTCGTTCAAAAATGGTGGTCACCGAGCCTTCTAAGGACTTAGACGCCAGATCATCAAACTGGGCGGCCAAACAGTAGATCTCTTCAACCATCACAGGACGTTCATCCAAAGAGCGCACCCGGCAAATGGCATGGAACGTTGCCGGGCTTTGTACTGCAAATGCCTGATTGACGACATTCGAAGCCAGGGTTGTCTCAAAGGACACCACCTGGGTTAATGGCGTAAACTGCTGCTCCTGTGCAAGCTGGTAAAAGTTCACCTTTTTAACCGGATCCCACTTCAGCCGGGGTGGAGAGATAAACCAGCCTTTACGGTTCTGACGATAAATCACGCCTTCGGCTTCCAGCCTGATAAGCGCTTCTCTTACAGTGATCCGGGTGGAGCGGAACGTATCTTGTAGCTCGCGCTCGGAAGGCAGCTTTTTCAGCTCGGGATGATCGGCGATCAACGCAAATAAATATTGCCTGATTTCTTTATAAAGCAGCATAAGTCCCTATTGTCCTGTTAACACCTGAGTGGTCAGCGCCAGCCAGGGTGCAATGTCTGTGTCGATGATGTGGCTGGGTTTGCCTGAGTCGTCATATCGGCGCAGTTCCATCGCCTGAGCAAAACAGCCGAGCGCTTCAAACGCACGCGCTTCGCTGTCAGTCATTGCTCCGCCCTGCTGTTGCAAGGTCTGCCAGCTTGCGTCAGATAAGCACCGGGCTCCAGCTATTCTGGCAGCGTAGCGTTTTGCCTGCACATGATAGCGAATTGGCAAATAAACGCTAGCGGGAAACCCCTTTTGTGCGAGCCAGTGACTGGCAATGTCAGCATGCTCACTGTGCCCCCATTGGTCCAGCCCCTCTAACTGAGCTTTGTCCGCGATAAAGTGGCCAATATCATGCAAAAATGCTGCGCACACCATGTCAGGCGCTGCCTGATGCTGTTGTGCATGCCAGGCGCTGCTGACTGCATGGCTGATCTGTGTGCATGCTTCGCCGTAAGTATTGTCACCGAACAGTCTAAACAAACAGGCAATTTCATCTATGGTGTCTGTCATTTATCAGCCTTACCGGCGGCGGCCGCCAGCTTTGATAACTGCATATCAAGCCACCAGGGGGAGTGGCCGGCATCTTCACACCGCTCTTTACGCTGCACCGACTGTTTTACCAGTTGCGCCCCTAAATAACGTATTGGCTCAGGCGGGAATGTGCCCAGCGGTCCTTGTGCCAGACCGCTGCGTGCCCAGGCATTGTCTAACCCCAATACCAGCGACGACAAGATCTCACCACCCAGATAGCTTTGTACAACACCATTGCCCGAATAACCCAGCCCATAAAATACATTGGGGTTACCATTCAGTCGGCCAAAAAATGGCAGGCCGGTAGCAGACCTGTCTGACGCCCCTGTCCAGCTCGTTTCAAACGCGCCACCCAGTGCAGGAAACAGATGCCGAAAGCTGGCTTTGAGCATGGCTTCAAAACCACTGGGTTTGTCGAATGCGCTGAGCATTTTATTGCCATAAGCAAACAGATTACCGCCCTTACCCAGCATCAGGCGGCCATCCGCACTGGTTCTGTAATAGTGTACAAAAATACGTGAATCAGCCACCGCTTTACCGTGGGACAGGCCTATGTCGGCCAGGGCTTGCCCCATCGGCCGGGTGATCATCATATCGGAAGACACCAGTACATAGTGGCGATTAAAGCGCGGGAAACATTGCCCCATCCAGCCATTAATGGCGATAACCACTTTCTTTGCTTTCACGCTACCGAGGCGTGTTTCAACCGTCGGATTAGTGCTGCCCTGCAACCCCGTCATAGGTGACTGCTCATAAATCTTCACGCCCAGCGACTGGGCCACTTTTTTGAGGCCCAGCACCAGCTTGCCCGGATGCACACTGCCTGCGGCATCAGTGGCAATCGCTGCACGGGTTTGTGTGCTGCCTGAAAGCCTGATGGCATCAGCCTGCGCTAACGCCTGCCAGCGATTGATACCATGCTGTTCAAGCAAAGACACTGGATGTGACAAAGATTGCGCCTGTGCCGCATTGGTGGCAGTGTAAAGCGCGCCTTCAGCGCGCACCTCAGCGTCAATATTGTAGCGATGACAAAATCGCTGAATATCGAATACCGCCTGCTCGGATGCCTGTACCAGACGAATGGCTTCTTCAACACCAAACAGCCTGAGCAAGGTATTCAGCTTAGTCGCAAAGGTCAGCATACAACCGCCGTTGCGCCCGGATGCCCCTTCGCCACAGCGGCCTTTCTCAACCAGGGTGACATCGGTGTTGGGCGACTGTTGCTTTATTTTAATGGCACTCCAAAGCCCGGTATAACCGCCACCGACAATACACACATCACTGTGAATATGGGCAGTTAATGGCTTGGTTGTTTTGTCGTCCGTCAACGCCTGCGCCTGCCTGAACCAAAATGGCTGACTGTGGCTCATGGGCGCTGGTGTCTGGCTCGTTTCGCCATGATCTGCTGGATCACGGGAATGGCATCCGCCAAAGAGTCGACCACAAAATGGGCGCCAGCCTGATACAGCTCAGAATAAGCTTTTTCTTTCAGCACACTTTGCTGCTCAGCCGTCAGGTCCCGCCACTCAGCTTCGGTTAAACCGATGGCATTGCCAGTGACCGCCAGACCCACAGTCCACATACCTGCACGTAGCCCTTCTGTAATACCCGGCGCTGAGTCGTCAAATTTGATGCAGTTGGCCACGTCATTGATCCCCAACTTCTGTACATTTTCTAATGCCATCCAGGGACCCGGTCTTGACCCTATGGTGTCGTCACTGGCGACCCAGCAGTCCGGGCTATACCCTTGCTTTGCCGCTTCTGGTACCAGGATCTCCATCACTTCGCGTGGATAGCCTGAGCAAGAACCCACTTTGATCTGCTGCGCCTGTAACCAGCCGATGGTATCAAGTGCACCGGCAATCGGCGTTGCATGTTGCGCCACCTTGGCTTTTTGCAACGGCATAAAAGTGTTGTAAATAGTATCGACCGTGTCATCGCTCATGGCCTGGCCAAACTGTGCCTGCCAGCGCGCATCAACCGAAGGCAGCTGACCAAGTGTTTTTATGTGATCCCACTTGCCCATGCCCATTGGTACACGGGCTTCTGCTAGAGAAATATCAAAGTCATAAGCCTGCTTGAAGGCCTCAACAAAAATGGTAGTGGGGGCAACAGAGCCATAATCCACGACAGTTCCAGCCCAGTCTAAAATGACAGCTTCAATATGATTCATGTGGTTTCCTTATGATAATGTGCGGCGCTTATGCCGGCCGTGAAGGCGAGTTGGTCAGTGGCATGTGGCCCCGGCGTAACAGGCGGATACTGAAATACACCATAGAGCCAACCACCAGCGCGCCACCAAGGATTGCTACCAGGTAACAAAGTTGAATAAAAAACGCGAGCCAGCTGATCTCCGGGGAGGCAAATGTGCGATACAACAAGATGCTGACACTCCCCAGGTAACCCGCTGAATCGGCGAGGTAAATTAAAAAACCCGCATTCGCCGTTGAGCCTACGGCTGAAATCATGCGATCAAACAAAAAGCAGTTATAAGGGATGTAAGCGATATACAGTCCGGCACCCAGCCACACCATCCAGCTTTTGCCGTCTATCCAGTGCTGCTCAAACGCATAGGTGGTGCCTCCAAGCAGCACGCAACCCAACAAAATAAAGCCATGATTACTTAAAAACGCACTGGTGTTGTTCTTAATCATCACCATAGCAGCGAGCACAAACAACACGACACCGGCGATGCGAATGCCCGCATAGGCAAAAATCGCAGGCTCTTCGCCGTGACCGAGTGCCTGCCAGATCTCCGCAGAGAAGTTATCGCGAAAATCTCGCAAACCGGTAAACAGCAAAAAACTAGTGATAAGCAGTAAAATGCCCGGCGCATAACGGAGGAAAAACGCCAGACGCTGCTGAGCATTCATAGGCGCACGGGCTTGCCTTGCACTTTGGTCGTCCAGCGAAGGCGGCGGGGTTTGCGCCAGCAAATACACCGATACAAATAAAGGTACCGTGAAAATGGCCCCGGTTGTGGCTGGCATCCAGTATTCTGTTACGTTCAGATCGACTATCAGCCATTGCCCCACAGTGCGCACCAAACCCGATGCCACGATGAAGGTCACACTTAAAAACGCACCGAGGATCTCAGAGGTTTTTCGCCCTTCTAAAAAGCTAAAAACAATCCCCCAGATCATGCCAAGCGGCACGCCATTTAAGAACATCATCAGCGGTTTGAGTTGCTCCGGTACCAGTGCGAATAACACCAGCGCTAACTGCGCGGCCATCACCAGTGTCAGTATGGCCAGCGCTCTGCGATTTGCAGTTAACTCGGATACCACCTTGATACCTATGAATTTAGACAACAAATAGCCAAACACCTGAGCCAGCACCAGCGCTATCTTAAAATCAAGCACGCCAATAAACGCCTCAACCTGCTCGAACTTGCCAACAGAAAAGGGTTTACGAAACGCATACATGCAGAAGTAAGTCATAAATGCCGCCGAAGAAGCATACACAACAAACACCCAGGTGTGGCTGCGCTGAATAACGCGATTGATGAATGACATAACACTATTACCTGAAAAAGAAGACTGGGAAGGCTAACCTTCCCAGTTGACAGTGCGATTAAAAGAAATCGTATTTAAAACCAATCTGACCACGGATACCGTAGTATTCGATTTGGTTCGGACGCTGTTCCGATCCAGTGAAATACTGTAGCGGCTCATCGGTCAGGTTGTTGAGTTCCAGATAAATCATGGCATTGTCGTTGAGGTAGTAAGACGCGGTGGCATCGACGCTTGTATAATCTCCATAATACGTGTCCAGCGTCGTGTTATCGCCGTGATCTTCGATGTACTCCCCCTTATGGTTCACTGCAATACGCGCCGCAAAGTCACCATTGTCATAGTAAAAAGCAACGTTATACAGCGCATCGGCCTGACGGGAGATCTTCACTTTATCGTCACGACCCGGGATGTCCATTTCTGAATCCATCAGGGTAAAGTTCACGCTCATACCAAAGTTATCGAATGACTCATTGACAAATGCCAGACTGGAGTTGGCATTGAACTCAATCCCATGCAACCAGGCATCATCGCCATTCAGCGGGCTTTTCACCGTCACGGAATTGCCCCGATAAGTGCCCTGATAGCTCTGAGAGAAAACCGGATCGATGATCTGTTTATAAAAGTACCCTGCGGAGATAACGCCAGCATTATCAAAGTAGTGCTCATACATCAAATCAAGGTTATTTGAGTAAGTCGGGTCCAGCTCAGGGTTGCCTGAGCGCAACTGGTTTTCAATTTCCAGGTACGTGCTGCCCGGTGATAGCTGGCCAAAACCAGGACGGGCGAACGTACGAGTCAACGCCAGTCGTACATTGGTCATTTCGTCCTGATGATAGGTAACATGTACTGAAGGCAACACGGACCAATAGTCTTTACCGCCATGCTCTGGTTCAACGCGGGTTCCGTCATCATTCTTCACCGCCACATAACCAAATACATCCGTTTTGGTCTGCGTTGCACGCAGGCCACCTAAGATTGTCCAGCGCTCTGAAGGCGTGTAAGTCGACATACCGTAGACAGATAAATGGCTTTCTTCCAGGTCAAAGTTACGACTTAAACCACCGCCGTTTTCTACCACCTCAGAGTCGTCCAGGTCGTAATTTAACTTGTGATTATTTTCGTCCCACCAGCGCTTCAGATCATTCACTGGGATCACTTTTGAGAAGTGCTTTTGATAGTCAATCTCATAGTTATCGAGGTAGTCACGTCGACCAGGTTGATCCACTAAGCTGACGCCTAACTCATCTGCTACCTGCGCCAGTGTCGGCGTTGGTCCAAACTCGTCGTCGTTCCAGCTGTAAAACTTATCGAAGAAGCTGGCATTACGTTCTTTGTCTCGGTATTTAAAGCCAGTTTTAAACTCAAGCTGGTCTGAATATGTGTGGATCAGGTCAAACTGGGCGACGATTTTGTCTTTTTCTTTAATATCTACCCCATAGAGCTCAACATCTGCCAGCACGGCTTTGTTGGGATCCATCACCCAGTCATCCGGCAGATGCATGCCAATCTGGTGCGCCGGATCGGTGCCGCCATCTATGGTGTTATAGATCAGGCCGGTTTCTTTGTTTTCGCCATCGCGCATGCCCACATCAGCATCAAACTCGACACCTTGTTTAAACTTAACCACATAATAGGCATTGTCTTTACCATTAGGAATGTCACCATACTCAAACTGATTCTCATAGGTGCTCAGCTTCCATTCCAGACGCGTATTGAAGTCGATGTCGAACTCACCACCAAACTCAAACCCCGTCATCTCGGTGATCAGTTCATCATGAATATGCTGAAGCTCTACGCGATTTTTGTTGTAGCGCACTCGATGCTTGTAATGGGTTTCCACGTCCGACAAGGTGCCATACATGGCTTTAGCATAGACAACTCCCTTATCCAGCAGGTATTCGCCCGACATATTCAGACCGTAGGTTTTGCGCGTTCCTGTGTAGTCACGTAGTTCTAATCTGTGTACACCTGCGACGCCCTCTTCATCTACTTCGCGGCGTGGTTCATAGTTGTCAGTCGCCCAGTCACGTTCCCAGGCGGTGGCGTTAATTAAAAAGCCAAACTTATCATTGGCTAAGCGGTCACCGTAGAGCAGGTTAAAGGAATGACTGCCGCCTTCGGCTTTCTCAGAATCTCCCACGCCCACATTCACAGAAAGCAGGCGCTCATCTGGTGCCCGGCGTGTCACAAAATTGATGTTACCGCCAATCGCATCTCCTTCCATATCCGGCGTAATGGCTTTGGATACTTCCACCAGCTCAATCATATCGGTCGGGAAAAAATCAAAGGCCACCGCACGGCTGGTCGTCTCTTCTTCCGCGGTCGGTAAGCGATCACCGTTTATCGACGTAGAGTTCCATTGAGCCGGCAAGCCACGAACAGCCACAAAGCGACCTTCCCCCTGATCCCGTTCAATGGATACGCCCGGCATACGCTGCACGGCTTCCGCCGCATTACGATCCGGCAATTTACCTATACCATCCGCCGACAGTACATTTTTAATATTGTCGGACTCTTTTTGAATGTTGATGGCCTTCATAGCACCACGGCGCATATGGCCCACGGCGACCACTTCTTCCAGTGTATTGTCGTTACGATTAAGGCTTAAACTGCCCAAATCCACAACCTCCCCATCCACGACCGTGATATCAAAGTCAGCAGACGGATAGCCCAGATACTCCACACGCAGCGTGTGTGTGCCCGCAGGCAGGCGCGATAAATTGAATTGCCCCTGATAATCGGTCGATGTGGTTGATTTAGTACCCACCACTGAAATTTTAGCGCCTGATAGCGTGCCTGATGCATCCGTAATTAAGCCTGTAATTGAGCCATCTGCCAGCGCAGAAAAACTTGTCATGGCCAATATGCCCGCGGCTATCGGTGTCAGTTTGTTCATGTCATCCCCAAGAAAAGTTATTTAATAATTAGCAATCATTTGGTCTAGACCAGATTTTGAGAAACAGTTTATGGGGCATGTATGACAAAGGTGTGTCGCATTTTTGAAACTGATATTAATGGGCAGGTGGCATTTCGGCGTGGCACAAACGACTGTACGGGTACTTGGTATTGTTCACTGGCTGCATAGTGCTTTTTCATTAAAAAGAAGTAAAAACAAAACAGTACAGACCAGTCACTCCATATTCCATGCAGATTTGTCCGCTACCCTCAGCATAAAAGTACCTAAAATAAGAAACTAAGGAACGCGAATGAACACCAAGTTAAATGCGCTCTGCCTGGCGGTTACGCTGGGCACCTCTGGGCAGGCAATGGCAGCCTGTAGCGGGCTTACGGGCGGCGCTTCAGCATACCTGGATGGCGAAACACTGAAAGTTAAGGGCTCAGGTCACAGCGAACAGTTCACCCTCAGTAAATCTGGCGATACTCTGACCGTGACCCGTAAATTGGGTAGCAACAGTAGCTGTGAAACCTTCTTTATGAGCCAGATCAGTGCGCTTGAAGCCCGCCTGGGCAATGGGGCCGATTCGTTCAATGCCAGCAATATTTCGGTGCCGCAAACCTTGTACGGTCAATATGGTAATGACACCCTGATCTCGGGTAATCAGAACGATCGGCTCTACGGTGGCCGGGGCAACGATACCCTCAAGGGCAATAGTGGTAATGACCAGCTGTTCGGTGAAGATGGCAGCGACACGCTTCACGGTGGCTGGGGTAACGACCAGCTCAAGGGCGGCAACCATCATGACAAACTGTTTGGTGACTATAACGACGACACCCTATGGGGTGATAATGGCGGCGACTTGCTGATGGGTGGCCAGGGTACCGATGTACTCTATGGTGGCAACGACAACGACTATCTGGGCGGTGGCTGTCGTCTGGCCAATGCCAACAATGGCTATATTTATGAGCAGAGCAGTTGTAACAGTAATCGCGATGGTAACGATAAACTCTACGGCGGCGCGGGTCATGATGTACTCAGCGGCGACAACGGTCATGACACCCTGTATGGCGAAGATGGCAATGACTACCTGACCGGCAATGGCGGCCGCGAAGATCGCTTACATGGCGGCAATGGCAACGATGCCTTGTTCGAAAATGGCGATGGTAATCCAAACAGCCTGCGCTGGCACAAAGCCTGGGGTAACAATGGTGACGATATCCTCTTTACCAATGGCGAAAACTCCAACCAGGAAGGCGGTAAAGACAATGATGTGATCATCACTTCTTCGAGTGGCTATGAAGCAAAAATTCATGGCGGAAAAAGTGCCGACTACATCTGGAGTGCCGACGCTGCGCCTCAGGGCACCTGTGGTAAAGGCGATGACAAGGGTATGGTGTTTCTGAACAGCTGTGAAGGCACCACCTGGGTAAAAGACTATCAGGGCTTGTTGTCTAAGGTGGATAACCGCAGTAACTTTAATAACCCCTATTACGAGGCGGCCAACGCGGTGGTTGAAATGTCCGGTGAATACTCTGGCTATAACAATGGCTGGCGTAGCCTGGGTGTCCGCCCGACTCCGTTATACGACATTGTATCCGGTGCCGTCTTTGCGCGCTGGCTGAGCGACCAATCGACTCTGCCGTATTCTTACTATGAATGGCGGGTTGATTATAATGTCGGAAGCTCAGGCATTTATGGCACTTACTTCAACTGCATGGAAAACAATGTGGCCTATATGTGCCGTCACATTATTCAGCAAACTGAGACCTGTTATAACAGCAGTGGTGACTCTATTAGCTGTAGTTAATCACGCTTTGTTCTCACTGGCAGGGACGCCAGCCAGAGACATGTGTTCTGGCATTCAGGCCTGTAAAACATAGCCATATCCGAATAAATAAGGTACAAAGAAAGCCTGTTGAGCCAAGGATTGTGACCCTATGAACGCCCACCCCGGATATTGCCTGCTCCCTGCTTTGCTCTGTGGGTGCATGACCTCACCAGCACACGTCAATCAACCAGACACCGAACGCTACACTGAATCTTTTATTCGTACCCAGGTGGTGATGCCCAGTTACCAATTGATCTGGCGCACTTGCAGAAATCACGTATTGACAGGAGACTGGCCAACCATGACAGGCCTGGCAGACAGCTCTGCTTTCAGCGAGTTAACGACCATTCGAACAACAGACAGGGAATACCAGCAATCCTTTCAGTTATCCGGTGTAAATACGCCAATACAGTTCAGCCTTACCCGTGAAAGCCCGACGTCTGAATCATACCAAGTACTTATCCAGGCCAGATTTGACCGGGGAGACTATACGCACAGCGCAAATATTAGTTGCAGCTATGATGGCCTGACGGAAGAAGCGTTAACACAACTAACACACCATACAACTTCAGTCTTCAACTTATATCAAACGGCGCAAAGCGAATATGTCTTCCCGTCACCGAAGACGCAGTCGGTAACAGATGACATGATCAGAGCAGCACCGTGTTCCTTATTGAGGCTGACACCTGATCAATGCCGAGTTTAGCCTCGAAAGAAAATTAATATAATAACTTACAAATCAGGAGTTTATTTATGACTGTACTGCTTTACCTTGCCGCTGCGTTGTTAATTTTAGTTTCGCTGGCCCACTCCTACCTTGGTGAGCGCTATATTCTCATTCGGCTGTTTAAGCGCGATAACCTGCCTGAACTGTTTGGCAGTAGCGATTTTACCATTCGCACGCTGCGTTTTGCCTGGCATCTGACTTCCATCGCCTGGCTGGGGTTTGCCACACTGTTAATTACACTGGCATCACCTGAATTTACCGCTGCTGCGCTGCTGAAAATCACCGCGGTGACCTTTGCGCTTCACAGCGTGCTGGCGTTAGGTCTATCAAAAGGAAAGCATTGGTCCTGGCTATTGTTTGCTGTGGTGAGTGTGCTCACTTTAACCGCTGGGGTAAACGGTCAAAACTGACAGCTTTACTTTCTATATTTATCAGATATAAAAAAGCGCGTTAAATTACCTCAACGCGCTTTGGCTTGCTTTTGCTCTCAATGATTTAGTTCAATTCGCCTGGTTCACACTCTTTCCATTCGCTCAAAATACCATTGCTGGCTGCGCGCCAACTTTCATATACATACGTAATTTCAGGTACCTCTTTAATATTGAAAGAGAAGTGGAACCCTTCAGCTCTGTCTTCAGTACGAACGCAAGGGACGGCTGGTACGATGGTGCGGAAGTCCAGATCACCACCTTTTGGGATCACAGTGCCTTCGGCCAGCCCCTCAAAATAAGGAGTCAGACTAGCAAGACCACCATTGATGTGACTAACCTTGACGTTCTCAATCGTGTAATCACTATCAACTGCAGTTAATGACCACTGCACAGCGCCTTCTGTCAGATGAGGTTTAGAGCTTGCGTAGAAGTCACTCGCGTAAGGCGGTTTATTTTCGTATGGTAATGGGTGCCATAAGCTTTCATTGTCTTCGTTCAGACTACGCAGGCGGACACCTTTGGCATCTTCCATCGCATCTACCTTCACAACAAAGTCGTAGTCTTCAGCGTCATCTATCAGATCAGTTGCCGAATAACGGAATACATAAGTACCTGGTTTAGTGAATACCTGACCGCGGCTATCAGGACAATCTGCTTCGTCCGGATAGCTGGTAAATTCGCCACCAGAGGCTGGCGTACTGATCAGCTCTTCATGGGTATAAACTTCATCACCATCCGCATCAACAACAACCGGACGATGCAATAAAGACATACATGGCAAGATCTGATAGTAGTCTTCACCTGCACTTAATCGACTCCAGTTGCGCGCCCACACCACTGTTCTAATCTCTGGTACTGAATTCGAGACTTTCGCAAAACCACTGTCCTGTGAATACGATTTAGCTCGCAGCCCACGGTCATCTTCAACAATCAAGCGGGCAGTATAGGACCCAGGCACATCAGTCTTCACCTTAGCACGGCGATATTCCTGCGACTCAGGTTCAATAACTGGCTCAATTACAGCATTACTTCCATCTGGTTTATCAATCAGCTCCCAGTGGAAAGTAATAGGGTCATCATTAGGATCATTGCTGGAAGCGTCGAAGACCAGATCATTACCGACAATCACAGACTTCGCCTGAGCATCAACACTACGTGTAGAAGGTTGGCCATTTACATTGCCAATCTTGGCCACCATTTTGGCTTCCTGTGTCACCTCATTAACACCATCAGATACCGTCATGCGGACAATGTAATCACCCACAACATCGAGTTTTTGGATCTTTTTACCCAGTGGCTTCCAAGACCCAATGTCGACCAATTCTGCGGTGCTTCCCTGAGGTTTTGTGATCAGCTGGGCATCCACAATTTGCATATCATCGTTTTCAGGATCGTAGCCAACAAAGTTAAACTCGGCTCTCAGGCCTAACTCTTGCTCACCAATGCTGTAAGATGGGAAGTAACCTGTCGCCTGTAGTTCACCCACAGGGGCGGCATTAGTCTGTGCATTAGGATTGGCTTCAACCGTCACTTTAACTTCCGTCAGATCACTCTTTCGGTCACCATCGAAAACAAACAAGGTCATGGTGTATTCCCCGGCTGCAACCGGTGTAAAGCTCACAGCACTGGTTTTATCACCAGTCAGTTCAGGTACAGGAGCATTGCTCGGTTCAACAGCTCTTGATGGCCATTGCCAGCGATATTGTAATGGCTTGCCTTCCGCATCGTAGCTTTCATGTGCATCCAAAACCACAGTCTGACCCAAAGTAACAGTCACATCCTCTACCTTAGCCACAGGTGCCACATTTGCAGCTTCAACGCTTACCACAATATCAACTGGCTCACTATTGTTGTCGCCCAAGCTAGCCACCAACTGCATTTTATAATCACCGGTCACATCCAGCTCAATTGACGCAACATCGCTGCCTGCATTGTTTAACTTACCCGCGCTATCGGCTGGTTTTTCGAGTAGTTTCCATGTATAGGTTAGCTCACCTTCTGAACCTGTTGGCAAGATACTATTGCTGGCATCCAGATCCAGTGAATAAGTGCCCAGAGGGACCTGGTAATGTGTTTTTGGCACTACCGCAACCGGCTTTTTACTGGTTGCCTCAAACTGAACTTTGCTCACTTCGCTGCTCACCTCACCGTCGCTGACCACTAACGTGATCACATAGTCACCCGGCAGTTCTGCTTCAAACTCAGTATTCACACTATCTTTACTACTCAGAGTAGCCTTACTAAAGGCTGGTAATGTCGTGATTTGCCAATCATAGGTTAAGGTACTATTTTCGGCACCTGAGCTTTGCGAACCGCTTAATTGCACTTTGACGGCACCTTCCTCAACGGAAAAGATGTTCTCACTCGCTGATGTTGTCGTGATGGTTGCAACCGGTTTCGCAACATTGCCCCTCTGCGTTGATGGCGTTGTGGTTTGAGTGTTTTCAGAGCTGCCGCCACAGGCGGTCAAGGTAACAGATACCCCTAATGCAGCCAGAATACTGAGTGCGCGATTCATATATGTCTCCGTTGTCAGGATTAAAGAGTTTAAAACTCGAGGGTTAAGCTGAGTTTTGCAGTTCTGCCTGGAGCTGGTACTAAGCCGAGGCTCAAAGCATCGAGGTAGTAACGATCCGTGATATTGTCTATGGTCAGGTCCACTGCGACCATGTCGTTAAATTTGTAGCGAGAATAAAAATCAATAAGGCGATAGCTGTGCCACTCTACAGGCTTGATAAAACCGGGGTTCGCATTGTTTGCAGGTACAGAGTTCCGTTTGCCCATTAGCGTACCACGCAAACCTAACTCCAACTTTTCTCCCATCAGTCGCAAACCAAGATTCAGGCTGGCATGCCAGTTTGGCGGTATCATGTTATTGACATAGCTTTCAGGCAGGCCCCAGTCGTTGCAGTAGTAGCGTACGTAGCTGGCAACATTACATACTTCAATTTTGCTGTAATGGGTTCCATTTAATTCAACCAGCCAGGTTCTGGCATCATAGCTAAGGTTCGCCTCCATTCCATTGAGTGTCAGACTGTCAATATTGCGCAATCGGAAATAGCCCTGCAAACCCTGAGATTGCTCCCATGCATTAGCTCGAGTACGAGTCAGATAATCATCAACATGGTTATTAAACACCGCCAACTTGGCGCCAACCTGATGCCCCCATTTGAAAGCACTCTCATTGAAATAGTTAATCCCTAGCTCGCGGTTCAGTGCACGCTCGGGTTTAACAGCGACATCCAATGTCGGGCTCACAGACCAGCCAGAGGTGTTTTCAAATAAACTCGGCATGCGTAGTGCTTTGGCATGACGTACGTATAGTTGGGTATGTTTGGCAAATCCCCACGTAACTGCGAACACAGGTGCACCGCCCGAGTGTTCATTACGATAGTAAACAGCCTCACATCCTCCAGTACCATCACTTACACAGGCCGGATCATCGGTGCTCAATGGCAATGGGTTATTGTCTTTCGACGTAAAGCGGGTATATCGCAGGCCGGCCTCAAAGGTCCAGGCCTGCCAAGGCTGCCAGAGCACATTGGTAAATGCGCTATATTCATCCCGCCAGCCACTTCTGGAACCAGCATAAAACCCACTGTCTGTCGGCGTATCTGTATCCATATCCTCCCACTGGCCGGCAATACCGTAAGACCACTTCAACTCACCTTTTGGGTAGAAGCGCATCGTATTTGAGACATCCGCCCCCCAACGTTGATATGCATCGGTACGCGCCGTGTTTGATTCCAGCTCAATCGACCCAACGCCAGGCGTGTTCAAATCTGTTACAGTATCTGTGTGCCACAAGTTTGCCTCCAAATCGATACCATCCAGTTCCACTGGTTGCCAGCCATATGAGATGGTATAGGTCTGATTCAGCACTTCACTATTCAACCACTGTCGAGCGTGTCCAAATGACTGTATCTGCGACGGCATCATTTCACCATATTCACTATCGTAGCGAATGTAGCTCAACTCCAGGCTTTGGTCGTGTGGTAATACCAATGTGGTACTAAGTAGCCATGAGGTACTTGCAAAATTGGTATTGGGAATACGCTCACTCGCTCGAAAGCGTGACACCCCCTCCATTGCTACTTCAGTTTCGGTATACCAAGCCTGCTTTTGGGGCTCACTATAGTGCAACGAGGGTGCAGGCCCGTTTGTACCTGCATAGTAGTTACCCTGTTTGCGATGTGCATATGCCATCAGCACATCACCCCACTCAAACCGCTGTGCGCCAGCCAGGCTCATGGCATAGCTGGAAAAATCAAACAGAGACGGACGATCCATGCCCTCTTCCGGTGCAAAACGTTCGGGCATTAAATACTTTTCTTCACAATATTCCGAAAAACGGCAATCCGAGCGATAAGCATTACGCGGTAGATAGTAGCCGGCATATGTACCAGGTTCAGGAGCTTCGGTGCTATTTCCTATGCCACTAAGACGCACCCTATAACCACTTAACTTTCCCTCGGCTACAATATCCTCAGCTCTTAGTGTTTTAACATTTACAACACCACCGGTAGCTCCAGTACCCGATGCACTCATCGTAGGGCCTTTGTTGATCTGCATGTTACCAATCAGATCCGGGTCGATATAACTGCGGCTTGAAACGCCAGAATATCCCCGATAAACAGTTGTTTCCTGACGACTACCATCGATCACAACCGGTACCCGACCTTGCCCTTGCATACCACGAATATTAATATCCAGACCACCCGAGTTACGATTTTCGCTGACTAAGACACCGGGGATACCCTGGAAAACATCCCCCACACTGGTACCGCGAAAGCGTTCAATATTCTCTTTTGTAACGACATTCACGGATGCTGAGGTCTGATAAGTTTTGGCTTTGGCACTGTCACTGCGTGTTTCAACCTGGATGGTATCTAGGGTGACAACACCCTCGGTGGATTTAGGCTGTATGACCCAAGCACCCGCCCCAACAGGAATGGCCTGTAAATTGGTATTGCTCAGCAAAGTCAGCAACATGGTCTGACTGTCAAACTGACCTGAAATCGCAGGTACTGTTACGCCTTCAACTAGCTGCTCTTCAAACGATAAGGTCACCCGAGCCTGACGCGAATATATGTTCAGCACATCACCCAGCTTACCAGCAGGCAGACGGAACTCGACTGTTTGTGGCAGCATATTGGTTTCGTTTGCCATGGCAGGTAAACCAACACAGCTCAGGACTGCGGCCAATACAGTTGGGATAAAAGGTAAAGACGTGCGATTGTGCATTAAACTAGGTTCCGTAATTTGTTTCTCATATACTGAGCCGAATAGCGGTCCCAAACCCGTAAAAGAAAATGAAATTTATTCTCATTACTTCAATTGAGTCTGGAGCTAACTGAGGTAAGTGAACTTAAGCGTTTGCTTTTAAAGAAAGTTGAACCCAGAAACGGGTTCGATATTGAAGCTCTGCACCTAGGGTATGTGCGAGTGTTTTCAAGATAAGATCATGGTCATTCAGCTGAAAAACACCTGATATCGGGTGCTTTGCCAGTTTCGGATCGCTTCGCAGTATACCTGTACGGTAGCGCCCCAGTTCACTGAGTAATTGCTGCAATGGGATATCACGCACTGATAAAAAACCATTTACCCAGGCGCTGTAATCAAACATCTCTGCAACAAGCTGATCAGTGTCATACTGACTAAACTGCACAACTTCACCTGCTTTTACACGCTGTGCGTAACCACTATTCGCTGCAATCCATACCTCACCTTCATCAACCTGAATGACGGAGGCATCTTTGCCCTCACGCAAATTAAATTGCGCCCATAAGGTGCTCAACACTCCATGACTAGAATGTACTTCGAACGGTCGCTTATCTTTTGCTGCGCTAAGGTGTATTTCTCCACGCGGTACTTCGATACGGCGCCAGGTGTCGCTGTAATCAACGCTGACACTACTATGCTGATTGAGCCACAATTGGCTATTGTCGGCCAACGCCACATGCGCTTTTTCTCCACGGGTGGAGTGATCTGTATAGATTGGGTCTAATAAGCCTTGTTCATACGACAACCAGCTGACACTAGCCAGTGCAAAGGCTGAACCGCCCAACGTTTTGATAGCTTGCCTGCGTCCCCTGAGCTTCACTTCACTATCGGTATTGATAATGGTTTGCTTGACCAACTCAGTGGACGAGTCAGTCACTTTATTAAACGTGGCATCGAGCATACAGAGCCTTTGCCAGGCCTGTTCATGTTCTGGCTCAGCTTGCCGCCATTGCTCACATGCCCGTACTATGTCACCGTCCTGCCCGCGTGATTCCAAACGTACTCGCCAGGCGATTGCCTGACGCACCACTTCTTCAGAGATGCTTAAAGATGTATGTGATGATTCAAGCATAGCGGTCTTCTCATTCCAGGCCATACATATTGACATAGCAAGCCATCATTGCTTTTGCCACGTACTTTTCAGCTGAAGACAAGCTCACTTCCAGCTGAGCTGCCACGTCTTTATACGCCATCCCCTCTAGGCGCACCAACAAAAAAGCCAACTTTTCTTTTGGCTTGAGACCATTCAATAATCGGTCTACCTGCTCAAGTAACTCCAATGTTTCCCACTTCTGTTCGGCAGAAGGCGTGTGTGCCTCTGGCATATTTGCCAGCATGGTCAGATAATTTTTTTCCAGGATCTCACGACGCACTTTATCGATAACCAGATTATCTGCAATTTTTGCAAGCCAGGCTTTAGTACTTTTTACGTTTTCCAGTTTATCTGGGCGTCCCAGTAATTTTACAAAGGTATCCTGCGCTACATCCTGGGCATCTCCCCAGTTTTGTGTACGGCGCGAAATCCACTTTACCAGCCACGCATAATGCTCCTGGTATAAGCTATCAAGACTGTTTGAAGTGTTACTGGACAAAGCGTTTTCTCTCGGACTATGTTCTGGAAAGCGCAAAAGTGTAAATGATATTCAATCTCATTTAAAGCGTAATTTTTGATAAATTATTCTGATAACTTTTTTCGTTTTTATTTTACGGGTTTAGCGTTTTCAGCCGTCTAATATTAGTGGAAGCGATAAATTTATCGCCCGCTATGGAGCAGCACTTTTCATATAAAAGATTTAATATTTTGATTCTATTAACCAATATTCTAGTTATTCAGGAGCTGTCCATGTCTCTTCGCCCGATACAAGGTTTTATGTTCACTCTTTTTGCCTGCATGTTTTTACCGGGTTTTGCGCTGGCAAATAGCACAGACAGCG
The DNA here is from genome assembly GCF_024124545.1 of Pseudoalteromonas sp. XMcav2-N. GTDB lineage: Bacteria > Pseudomonadota > Gammaproteobacteria > Enterobacterales > Alteromonadaceae > Pseudoalteromonas. Next base: position 81,070 of record NZ_JAMXSF010000004.1, on the reverse strand, counting down.
CCTTTGCCGGCCATGATTTATCCCCCTGGGGCATGTATATGGCTGCCGACTTTGTTGTTAAAAGTGTAATGATAGGACTTGTACTGGCGTCCGTTGCAACCTGGGGTATTTGGTTACTCAAAACGCTGCAACTGAATAAAGCCACAAGCCATGCGAGTACATTGTTAACCAAACTCGTCAACAGTCAGAGCTTCAAAGACGCTGATAAGGCCGCAGAGCACATAGATCACGAAGTCATGTTACTGATGGCAGCTACCAAGCATGAGCTCGAACTATCTGGTGCTGGTGTGGTGTCGGATGACGGCCTCAAGGAACGGATAATAGCACGACTGGAACGCGTACAAACAAGCCTTTCTAGCAATATGAATCAGGGTACGGGTGTGCTGGCGACAGTGGGCTCTGTTGCGCCCTTCGTCGGGTTATTTGGCACCGTTTGGGGGATCATGAACAGCTTTATCGGTATCGCAGAGACTCAGACTACCAACCTGGCTGTTGTTGCTCCGGGCATTGCCGAGGCTTTGCTGGCCACAGCAATAGGCCTTGTTGCCGCTATTCCAGCCGTAGTGATTTACAACCATTTTTCTCGCGCCATCGCCCATTATAGCGCTCAAACCGCCGACATTGTCACCGCAGTAATGGTGCTTATCAGTCGAGATCTGGATCGGACTCACCCTCAAGCCAGAGCGATGTCCGAAGAGCTTAATATAACCGCGCAGGATCAGCAAACTAACCTAAAGGCGGCGAGCTAATGGCTTTTTCGAGCGGCAATAAAAACCCGGCAGTACCCGATGAGCAGCACGAAATCAATGTAACGCCATTTATTGATGTGATGCTGGTACTGCTAATCATTTTTATGGTGGCAGCGCCATTAGCCACAGTCAATGTGCCAGTCAACCTGCCCGCAGTTACCGGCGAGCCAACACCACAGGACGAAAAACCGATATATCTTACACTGCAAAAAGACTTGTCTTTGACACTGGGAGAAGAGACCCCTGTTGTGCGTAGTGCATTGGCTGAAACACTGAAAAACCAAGGCGTCGATGTTAACAAAAGTATTTTATTACGTGCTGATACCACAGTCCCCTATGGCGACTTTATTGCACTAATGAATCAACTGGCTGAGGCTGGCTATAGTAAAATCGCCCTGATGGGTGAAGAGCAGGTAGATCAAAACCCATGAGTCTGCTCGCAGGTCCTAGTTACGCACAGCATACTCAACAACGCAGAAAGTGGGTGTTTGCCATTGCAGCTGCATTGATACTGCATCTGTTCATTGCCCTGGCGCTATTGTGGCACGCTCCGACTAAACTGATACCACCTCCCGCATCAAGCCCAAAGACTTTTGAGGTTAGTATTGTTTCGGCATCAACTCAGGTGCAAAACCAGGAATTACAAGGCCCTCAGCAGGAAGAGTCCAAAGCTGTACAGCCGACACAAACTGAGCCACAACCAGAAGTTCAACCACAGCCGGATACTCAGGTCAAACCCAATGAGTCCGCGGAATCTCCTGTCAAATTAGCAAAACCAAAGGAAAAGCCAAAAGAGCAGAAACAGCCAGACACTAAGCCTGCACCAAAGCCGCCAAAAAAAGCGCTGTCGAAAGTTCAAAAGGAACCAGAACCAGCAAAACCAGATACCCCGCGCGATACTCAAAGTAGCCATAATAGTGCCAAAAGCAGTCCGGCCAGTGCACAAGCCCAGGCCAGCCAGAACACCTCAGCTAAGCAGCAGGGTACGCAAAATAATAGCCATATGCAGGCTGAAATGCAGTGGCGGGGCCAGGTACAGGCACACCTGGAACGAAAGAAGCGTTACCCTCGCAGTGCCAAAATTCGTGCACAACAGGGTGCGCCCTGGGTCAAGTTCAGTATCGACAGACAGGGAAACGTGCTCAGTGTCAGCCTGTATCGGGCTAGTGGCATTGCCGCCCTGGATGATGAAGCTGTCGCGCTGGTCAACAGAGCAGCGCCATTACCAGTACCGCCGGGGAGTGTTGAGGGCAACCCTATCACAATGGCTGTTCCCATTGCCTTTTTCATTAAGAAGTGACAGACAACTTTACCTACCCCTTCACTGCTCAAAAAACCCTCACTACTCTTTTTTCACTGAATATTGAGGGTTTTGCCAACTCATTCGTTCTCTATAGTAAGACCTTTTTTATTGAGTGACAAAATGAGTAACTTAAGAGCAGAGCATTACCCCCGAATGAGTAAACTGAGAACATCTACATCCGCTGTGCATGATCAGCTTGATAAAAAGATCATGGATCAGTCTCCGTTTGCCAGCAAAGAACATTATGGCCTGTTCTTACGCTATCAATATCACCTGATGAACTATGTTGCGTCTTTATATCAGGGTGACCAGCTAGCCTTGATGATTAACAACTTAAAATCACGAGACCGTACCGAGCAGCTACTTGCTGATTTTCAAGATTTGGATATGGCCCAACCTACTCAGATAATTAATAATGCTCAATTCAATGCTTCATTGCATGAAAGCCTGGGCTGGCTCTATGTTGTTGAAGGCTCAAAACTGGGTGCAGCGGTATTGGCTAAAGAGGCTAAAAAATTGGGCCTGGATAGTGCATTTGGCGCGCGTTTTCTTTCTGGTTCCGGTGCAGGCAGGGGTTCACACTGGCGCCAGTTTATGCAAGACATTGAATCACTGACCCTGAGTGAACAGCAAGAACAAGAGATGCTCAGTGGCGCTCAGGCAGCCTTTAAATTTGCCAACCAGCTAGTTGAGTTGAGCTATAACCAAACTCCAAACCTCACAACCGATGTTGCTTAAACTAAAACAAAATGCCGCCAAATATAGCTATATGTTAGGTGGCTATGTGGCACTAATACTGGCGTTCATCGGCGCCATTTTACCTGTCATGCCAACCACAGTGTTCCTGATCATTGCACTGTGGTGCTTTACTCGCTCATCAGATTTTTTAGAAGCCTGGCTACTTAACCACCCTAAATTTGGCTGTATTTTACGTGACTGGCGCGCATGTCAGGTAATACCTAAAAAGGCTAAATATTTTGCCGCGTTCAGCATGATTGGCAGCTTGATTTTGACGGGATTACTGTTTAACTTCAGCTGGCTACAGGTGTGCTTATTTATAGTGTTTGCTTTTATATGTAATTACTTGTTTTCCAAACCAAGTGCCGTGACGGACATGGTAAATACAAAGAGACACAAATACATTAACCTTGCACTGGCTATCACCTCGGTTTGCCTCCTTATCATATGGCAAGGATATTTCGTGCAGCCGTAAGCCTAGAGCTGCACCACAATACCTCATTTACAACTAAAAAATAGCGACAAATCCGAGTATTTACGGTGCACCTGACTCGGTATGCTTTCTCTTATTTACCTGACTCTGCTTACAGCCAAATATCATACTATTTCATTATCCAATCGCAAGAATAAACAATTGCAACAATTGCGTTTGCAAGCAATCCTTCCCCCCTCTGGAAGGCTCCATATCATTTTGACTTAAAATAACATTTGCTCTAATTTATTGCATACACTCAACATCAATTTGAGTACAATGAGCTGGCTTTAACTGTATAGAAAAACAAAATAAAAGGACGCTTAACTGTGCATTCACCGGTAAAGGAACTCACCCCTTCGTCTGATCAGCAGCGCTTGCTGTCAAGCAATCAGGCTTTTCTTGCTGACCGACTGCCCGATGCATTAAATCAGCAGATAACCTCATTCAGTCTGGCCGATAGTCAGCAGCTCACCCATGACTTTTACGGTGCAGATGCACAGGCGAGTTGCCGGGCACAAACCGGGGTATTCTTACAGCATCCTCAGCATCTGAGTGTCCATTTCCAAAGCGCCCCAAACTCAGATAATGCACACCAGCAAGCCATAAATCGGCTCAATGAACATGCCACTAAGCTGGGGTGGCGGCCAAACTCCAAACCACAGCGCGGCACGTTAGTCATATTAGGAAGTGGTGCGGGCTATCACATTAGTGAACTACTTCAGCGCATCAATTACAGCGATGTGATAGTGATCGAGCCGCATGCTGAGCAATGGGCAATGACCTGTATACACAGTGACCTGCAAGCATTACAGCGCCTCTGTCAGCAGCGTAGCGGCACCTTGTCAGTGCTGAGTTGCAGCGAATTTACACACTTTGAGCAAGCCTTCAAACAACTGATAAAACAACATGGTACACAACTGGTTGCAGACATCAGCGTCTTCAGGCATTACTCACACCCCTTGTTTGACCAACTTTTGGCTGAGTTTAAAGCCTGGCGCAACAGTGCATTAAGTATGTGGGGCTTTGTTGAGGACGAATTGATGGGGCTCAGGCACACCCAAAGTAATAGCCAAAAGCACCGCATCACAGGCCATGGCGCTGCATTGTCAGGTGTTGGGGAAGTGCCAGTGGTTGTGGTTGGTAATGGCCCTTCACTGGACCAAGATATCACCTATTTAAAATCGGTGCGTAATCGAGTGCTGGTTGCATCGTGCGGTACGGCCTTAAACGCACTGCTGCACAACAATATAGTGCCCGATCTGCAAATCGAGATGGAACGTACTGCAGCAACTTTTTACTTAAAAAAGGAGCAACTGACCGACCCCAGACTCAATGATGTCGTGCTGATAGGGCTGAATACACTCTACCCGGCTTTTGTCGACCAGTTTAAATACCGTATCTTGTTTGCTAAAGGTCATGACCTTGGTGCGCACGCACTGGCCAGTCGACAACCTGGGTTAACCCCGCTCTTTCACTGCAACCCGACAGTGACTAATATGGCTACGGCTGCGCTGTGTCGGCTTGGATTTCAGCACCTTATTTTACTTGGTTGCGATTATGGCTACGAAACAGCTCAGCACCATCATAGCCGGCACTCGGGGTATTTTAATCCAGACAGTGCACTCTCTGAGGCCAGGTTTGCAGCAGAGTTTAGTGTACGGGGTAACTTCTGTGATAAGGTCTATACAACAAGGATTTATAATGAATCCAGGCTGGCACAGGAAGCCCTTCTTCGAACCCAACCCCGCCTGCGCGTCGATAACACCAGCCACGGCGCGTTTATTGAAGGCACTCGTACTATTCGACTTGCCGATATCACACTTGGGGAACACTCGATTGATGCAACGCGCACTACCATAAAGACTTATGCCTCAGATCACACGCCATGCGGCATTGATATCGCTTCATTATTACACCCTGGCATAGCGATAATACAGCAATTGCGCAACGCGCTGCTGCGTGCCCATTCAACCCTCGAGGTGCAAAATACCCTGATAAACACATTGACAGATTTGACCCATAAACCTGAACTGATGCTAAGCCATGTCATTCTCAGTGGGTCAATCAAATACCTTAATAGCCAGATAGCAAGCCATATTAATCATCTGCCACCAGCAACCAGTCAGGATTATTTCACTGAGCTGAAACCCTGTTTAGATACATTCTGTGAGTCTGTTTTAACAAAATTGTCCCTTGGACAATAACCTCCAAAAAAACATAAGGATAGAAAATGAAATTCAATATTATGACCGTACTGCCTGTTGCACTTGCGGCAACCACAGCAGGTAAATCCATCGCGAATACCGTTGACGCCATTATGGATGGCCAGCAAACCCCCTATCACGAAACGGGGTTTGAGCAACAAGCATTTGAAGACACCCTGATGGCCAGCGATTCGTTTGGCGCAAATGATTCTTTCGGTGCAAATGACTCATTTGGTGCGAGCGACTCATTTGGCGGTAGCGACTCTTTCGGTGCGAGTGATTCATTTGGCGGCAGCGACTCTTTCGGTGCAGGTGATTCATCAGGTTCAGCCACTCGTCCAGGCGACTTCGTGCCATTTCCAACCAACGAACCACACTTCTTCACCGGTGACTTTATGCATCACGGCGTACTGTACTTAGAAATAAAGCGTGATCCGTTCAGTGACTTTCAGGAATATTTGCATGTTTGCGTAAAATCCAGCAGGCAGATGGTTATCGGCGGTTACTCTCATTTCGACTACAGCCAGCATAATCGTCGCTACATAATGAAAGGCAATTACGGCAAAGGGAGCAATGGAGAGAAGTTTCAGTCATTGAAACTTAACCTGAATGACTTCCGTAGCGACAAACAGGAACGGATCAGACTGACTAAGACAGATGCGAGCGCTGGTAAGTATGAGTTTTATGGTCAGACCTATTTAAGACAGGATTTCATGGGCGAGGTTCGTGCATATTATAAAGGGGCTGATGCCTATTATAACGAGTCCTGTTCTAACTCTTCAGGGCATTAATATCGCTGCCAATTAGCAACTTATCAGGCCTCTACTGAGGCCTTTTTTATCTTTACCTTATATCTCATCTATACAAGCTCGTCATTTGCATATTTCCAACACACCAAAATTGTTATAACATAACAAACCCAGCAGCTCAGGTCTTATCTGCGCCATCAGATCTGTGTCGTTGTTCTCACACTTTTTACAATATCTAAGCAGTCTGTTGAAATGAGGAACCTATGAAGAACTTATCTGAAAAGCTAGATAGATACGCCATCAGCCTGTCTGCGATGTGCGTCATTCATTGCTTGTTTGTGCCTCTGCTGGTAGCTCTGCTTCCGGCATTCGGTGCCACCTTCTTTTCAGATGAAGCGTTTCATCGCTGGTTGCTGATTGGCGTGCTGGCCACCAGCAGTAGCGCATTGTTCCTCGGGTGCAAAAAACATAATCAGTGGCGTATTTTAGGCTACGGTACGGCAGGCATTGGCGTGTTATTTTTCGCGGCCTTTTTTGCCCATGACTTAATGGCCGAAGAAGGGGAAAAGCTGCTGACTATTTTGGGCAGCGTGTTGCTGGTGATCAGCCACTATAAAAATTTCAATCTGTGCCAAACAGGTCGTTGTCATTAGACAACCAACATGGCCGCACTTTGCACTCACCGCGCGCTCATAACCAGACTGACAATCTCTCCCAGTCTGGTTGGGTCACTCCCTGGCCCAACCACCAGCAATTTGCTTCCTGTGGTCGGCTCCCCCTTAAATGGCCTTATCGACACAGCACCATCCGGACATCGCTCAAAATAGGTATAGTCCTGACTTGTGCCAACCCGGGTGCAGCCTTTAACGCGCAGTATGGTCTTTGGAATGCGCGCGCACAAAGTCTCAATACAAGCCTCGTCTGGCAACGAAGGTAACGCCACAGAGCAGGATGCCCAGTGTGATTTTTGATGCTCAAATGCATCAACACTGCCCGATACCGGCGACAGCTCTGGCAGTTGCAGAGTGGCAAATTCACTGACATCCTGAATTGCGGCATTCGGATTGACCTGGTGCAGCTCATCCTTAACGGCCTGTATGCGCACGTCAGATAACCCTGTGGTATGTGTGAGCACAACCAGCGAAGAGACCTGCACCTGATTCGCTTCCAGCGCATTGTGCTCACCACGCCGTTGCCAGTTTTTGGCATCAACCACTGCAATCTGTACCGGTGGTTTAAAACGAGTATCCAATCCCACGCCAAGAAACCCCATTAAACGGCAGGCATCGGATGTGCCATTCGCTTCAATCAGTGTGATCCCCTGTTTACGCTGTGGAATGCGATTAATACTGTCACGCAATGCCGTGATGCCGCTGCAACAAATACAGCTGCCATCAAGCGGTTTTAACGCCCCTTTGCTCAGCTGTCCGGCCAGTTGTCTGGCATCCAGTTCGGCGTGCTCATAATCATTGAGGATCACATAGGGATCCCTGTCGGCTTGCTGAGCTTCAAGCAGCAAGCGTTTCAACAGCGTGGTTTTGCCCGCCCCCAAAAAGCCTACCAGTACAAGGATAGGTTCCACTCTACCTCCGGAAAAACCCTATCTGAGTAGGGCAATAAAACGCAAAAACAAGCAACTAACGCTAAATCAGTGCTCTAACGTGACCTGTAACCAGTCAGCCTGATCGGCAAAATACAAGGTTTTTACCTTACCCTTGCCCTCTACATTGACCATGTTAACTTGCGTTGGCCACAGATCCCGCAATGCGCCATTGAAAAGTTTAAGCCCTTTCACCTGCTCAGGGATTGCTGTCTCCTGGTAAACCCAGAAAAACTTACCTTCTGCTTCGAATCCAACGTCCGCCAGAGGTAAGGCTTTATCTTGCAATGACCTGATAGCAAACTGTCCAGCCACATACTGAGAGAACTGTGCCTGTGTATGAGCAGAGCGGAGAATATCCGCTCCCCCACCAAACAAGTGCTCCACGGCATGCTCAGCATCATGTAGATAAAAACGATGCATTACCTCCAGCAAACGTGTCTGTTCGTTAAACAATACCGTTGTCTGGGCAGCTTTTAGCTGATGCGCATAAGCCGGCCCTATCATTAACAATAGAGCCCCAAGCGTACTTAGTAACCTCTTAATCATGTCGCTCTTGTGTCTCATCCTTTTCTTTCTCAGGTGCTAATTCAGTTTTAATGTCCTGCATAATGTCACGATGCACTTTTTGTGAGCGCTTTTTGGCTTTAAACGCTTCCAGCCGTGATGGAACAATCTGTCTTGGATAGTGGTTGTTTTCGACGTCAACATCGGCGGTTTCCCAACCCGGATCGACGACCACACTCTGGATTTCTTTCTCTTTTTCGGTGACAATGAGCTTTCGTACTTTTTTCGGGGCCCGACGCCATATCTCAGCAGGTATGTATTGCTGCTCTTTGGTGCCATCCATATAAGTCAGCTCCAGCAAAATTGGCATCACCAAACCACCCAGATTAGAAAACTCTAAGACATAGTAGTTTTTATCCTCCTGAACAGCACGTTCCAGAGTACGACGCTCCCAAGGTTCAAGAGACTTCAGAAACTCCTGATACTTATTTCGTTCCTTATTCGTGACCGTAAAGCGGTCATGTTCATCATAAAAATCAAGGACATCCGGGTTACGCTCAACCCACAAAGTACGTCCTTCTTCCTTATTACGCTCAACAAATAAAGAAGATGGCTTGTTCTGTTCAATAGTGCGTAAACGGGCAAAGTCGATGTCCGGGTTATGGGTATCCAGACGCAGCTTGTATACTTTGTCGATAGCGATATCTACATGATCTGTCGTATAAAACCAACCGCGCCAGAACCAGTCGAGATCAACACCTGACGCTTCTTCCATGGTTCTGAAAAAGTCCGAAGGCGTAGGGCGCTTAAACTTCCAGCGTTGTGCATATTCCTGAAAAGCGAAATCAAACAATTCACGCCCCAAAATAACTTCTCTTAGAATGTTCAAAGCAACTGCAGGCTTAGTATAAGCATTTGGCCCTAAGCGGAGCACACTGTCAGACTGGGTCATCACCGGCACCTGGATTTCAGATTTCATATAGTCCACGATGTCTCTGGGCTCTACGCCCCAGGGAATATTAGGATCCCATTCCCGGCCAGCAACGCCATCTAAAAAGCTGTTAAGGCCCTCATCCATCCAGGTCCACTGACGTTCGTCAGAATTAACAATCATAGGGAAGTAAATATGACCAATTTCATGGATCACGACCCCTATCAGAAAGCGTTTTTCAGCCTGTGAATAGGTTCGGGAGCCATCTTCTTGCAGCTCTGTACGCGGGCCATTGAAGGTGATCATGGGATATTCCATCCCACCAACCGGGCCATTGACTGATTGCGCCGTTGGGTAAGGATAGTCAAAAGAGAAGCGAGAATAGACCTCCATGGTATGAATAACAGACTCAGTCGAGTATTTCTTCCATAAGTCTCCACCCTCTTTAGGGTAAAAAGACATGGCCATCACCATCGGTGTTTCTTCACTATCCTGATGGTATGCCTTGGCATCCCACATAAACTTGCGTGATGAACCCCAGGCAAAATCCCGCACATTGTCTGCTCTGAATTGCCAGGTTTTTTGTTTCGAGGTGCCAGCTTTTTCGTTTTCCAATGCTTCTTCCTCAGTCACAATAAAGACCGGACGCTTAGTGTGCTTGGCTTGTTCAAGACGCTCAAGTTGTGTTGCAGTCAGCACCTCCTGAGCATTGACCAATTCACCCGTCGCGCTGACGATGTGGTCTGCAGGCACAGTAATATTCACCTCGTAGTTACCGAATTCCAGGGTAAACTCGCCGCGACCTAAAAACTCTTTATTGGTCCAGGCTTCATAATCAGTATAGGCATGTAAACGCGGAAACCACTGCGCTAGCAAAAAGATGTCGTTACCGCCAGGGCGAGCATCGTCAGCAAAATGCTCATATCCAGAACGCGCTGATACAGCATCTTCTTCTACTATATTAAAGGCAAAATCAATGTTAAATGTGAGCTGGCTGTTTGGCTTTAATGGCTGCGGTAAGTCAATGCGCATTTGTGTGCCCACAGTTGTGAAACTCAGTGCCTTACCAAAATTATCAGTCACACCATGGATCTCATAACCGAGTTCATTATCGGCCATAAATTGCTGACGGCGAAGTTCCCCCAGACTCAGTTTGGCAGGCTCTTTGCCATTACCAATTTGTGTTTTAGGTCCCCTGCGCCCAATGCCACCAAAATTATTACTCTGGTTCGCCATTGAATCTGGCTTAAAGATGTTCTGATCCAACTGCACCCACAAATACTTCAGTGTGTATGGTGAGTTATTGTGATAAGTGATTTCTTCCTTGCCAGAGAGACGACGGCGCGCTTCATCCAGAGTCACATTAATTTTGTAGTCAACCTGCTGCTGCCAGTATCGCTCTCCAGGCTCACCAGCGGCATTCCTGTATCCATTTGGTGTCGGCAATACCTCGTCAAGTTGACGAAACTTGTCCTCAAAACTGCCTTTAGTCTGGTTAACCACAGATGCCTTAGCTGCATCAGTCGCGACCAGAGTAAGCAAAGCTATAAAGGGAAATATATATTTTTTATTATTCATATCATTATCTTAAGTTAATAGTGCACTCAAACAGCAGACAGTAACGACCACTTAGTCAATAAAGTCCAGTGTGAGCAATAAGCGCGTTTCACCTGCTGCCGGAGCCGGCGAACGGTGTACCAGGGCTCCCTCTTCATTGCCAAGCCAGCCAGATCCTTTCAACAGGGCAACATCGCCAGTATTGAGTTGCTGAATGTCCGACTGACAGATATAAATCCCGGATTCATGGTCCTTTTTGCCTTTGCTTCCCGCGCCCAGCTTGCTGCGATCCACTTTTTCATGCGGCAACCACTGAGAGGCAACCCCGCCCAATGTACTCACCAGTCGGCAGGGAATGTGATCAACATGGAATTTAGGACACATGGCTTTATTGAGTACCGTGAGCCTGAGCCCGGTACGTTTGAGTTCAAACAGCGTACAAAACATATCCACCAGCATTGCCAAATGCTCACTCAGCGCTGGCTTATCAATAAGCAGAGCAGACGCCGCGTGCAACTCACCTAGGGTATGCTCAGGTGTCGCCGCAATCGACAGCTGCAACTCACTAGCAGCGTTAAGTAGATCCGCCACTTCTGAGTTAAGTGCTTGACTCAGCGTACATTGCCAGACACTCAGGTTGATTTCTTCGCGATAAATATCCGTCAGAATATTCGGCTCAGAGGATATGGCAGCATACCGATTGGCTGGGATTTCTGGGTTTTCATTGGTGGCTAAAGCATTAGTCATGATCTTCTCCTACATCTGTATCTGGTTGTACGGCTTTCACAACAAAGGATACATTATAACATATCGAAGAATTTTAAGCTGGTAATACCAACCCGCATAATTAAGCAGCCAATCTTGAGACGAGTAAATCTCGCCGATAACGAGGCAAAAATTTGCGAACTGATACCTCAGGTAAAGGTTCTAAATGAGAAATTTTCAACCCTGTTATCGGCAAATTTAATCTCTCCATTTGGTTATGTATTAATGTGAATTGGTATTAGGACTGCCTGATGGCAGTCCTTCTGTCGTTGGCTTTATGGTGCGACGTTCAGTCCGCGGCGCTTAAGCAGCGCTTCGGTGGTCGGCTCTGCACCACGGAAAGCTTTGTAAGATTCCATCAGGTCGCGGGAGTTACCCACTTCAAGAATATTCTTACGATAGTGAGTGCCAATCTTGCGATTGAGCCCGCCTTGTGACTGTACATAGGCAAAGGCATCGGCCGCCAGGATCTCACTCCACATGTAGGCATAGTAACCTGCAGAGTAGCCGCCCCCCATTGAGTGAGCAAAGTAAGCCGATTTATATCTGGGTGGCACATAATCGATGTTCACGTCGTGCTTGCTCAGCGCAGTTTGTTCGAACTCAACCAGATCCTGCAAAGGCGCATCCGCTGCCAGTGCATGCCATTCCATATCCAAAAGCGCAGCGGCTACATACTCCAGTGTATCGAAACCCATATTAAAACTGCGACTGGCAATGACTTTGTTCAGCAATGCCTGTGGGATCGCTTCTCCGGTTTGGTAATGCTTCGCATAGTTTTGGATAACTTCCGGGTGGATCGCCCAGTCTTCTTCAAACGTTGACGGGAACTCCACAAAGTCACGGGATACAGACGTCCCCGCTAAGCTCGGATAAGTCACCTGAGACAGCATGCCGTGCAGGCCATGACCCAATTCATGGAACATGGTGGTCGCTTCAGAGTAACTCAGTAATGTTGGCTGGCCATCAGGCGCTTTTTCGATGTTCATCACATTGATAACAACCGGGCGCTGATTATCCAGGCCTGATTGTTGTACAAACGAACTCATCCAGGCGCCACCGCGCTTGCCATCTCGGGCAAAGTAGTCAGCCATAAAAAGTGCCAGACTGGTACCGTCGGCATCAAAGACTTCATAGGCTTTCACATCCGGGTGGTAAACCGGAATATCGTTACGTGGCTTAAAGGTTACGCCATACAAGCGCTCCATCGTAAAGAACAGGCCATCTTCCAGAACGCGATAAAATTCAAAGTAGGCTTTGACTTGTGACTCATCCAGATCGAACTTATCCTGACGAACCTTATCGGCATAGTATAACCAGTCCCAGGCCTGTAGTTCAAAGTCGCCGCCCGTGGCGCGAACTTTGTCTTTGATGGCTTGTGCTTCGGCTTCAACGTTTTTCAACAACGCAGGCACCATACTGGCAAACATGTCATAAACCGCGGTTGGTGTCTTGGCCATTTGCTCATCCAGGCCATAGTGTGCCCAGCTCTCATAGCCCAATAGCGCCGCCTTTTTTGCTCTCAACTGTGCCAGCTGTGCGACAATTTCACGATTGTTGTTTTCACCTTTTAAACCACGATAAGCCGATGCGCGCCATACCTGCTCACGCAATTGACGATCTTCGAGCTTGGCCAGAATAGGCTGACGCGTGGTATTGGTAATTTTGATCAGATACTGTCCCGGATGCCCGGCTTGTTCAGCCGCTTGTGCCAGCTGCCCGATATGGGCATCTGTCAGGCCTGCCAGCTTTGCTTTGTCCTGAACTAAAACAACATTACTTTTCGACAGTGCCAGCAAATGTTGTGAAAACTGCGTGGTTAATGACGATAATGACGCATTGATCTCACGGATCTCTTTTTGTTGTGTCTCATTGAGTTTGGCTCCCGCTCTGACAAACCGCTTGTAAAAGACTTCTGTCAGACGCTTTTCTTCCGCGCCGAGATTAAGCACATTCAGCTGTCCGTAAACCTGGGCTACACGCTCATACAAGGCTTTATTCAGGTAAATGTTGTCGTAGTGACCGGCCAGTTTAGGAGCCAATTCAGACTGTAGCGCCCGGCGCTCTGCATTGGAGTCGGTGCCAGACAGGTTAAAGAATATCGCCTGGGTCCGCTTTAGTAATTCACCACTTCGCTCCAGCGCAACAATGGTATTACTAAAACTGGCAGGATCAGTTTGGCTGATAATTGCATTCACTTCAGTCATTTGTTCAGCCATGCCCTGTTCAAATGCCGGCGCGAAGTGTGCGTCGTTGATGGTATTAAAATCCGGTGATTGATATTGCAATGTGCTTGATACCTGTAGTGGGTTCCCTTCAGTTACCGTCGCAGAGGCTGCGCCTTTTTGCAAGCCTGAAGTACGATCCCCACCCGTGCAGGCCGTTACAAGTAAGGCGGAACTCACCGCCAGTGCTAGCAACTTTTTCATCGTTGTTTCTCTCATCTGTAAAATAGAATAGATATGTTATAATATAACAAAACAATCAACAATCTTTGTTGCGCTAAACAGACCCATATGTGAGTTGGGTACGAAAAGAAAAGGCATGCGCAATGTCGCCTGGGCCTGCGTCGTGGCCCAGTTGAACCGCCTTAAGTTTTTGTTTATCTGTATAATTAATCAGGATACCAATGGCACGCTTAATAAAACACGCCACCTTAGTGAATGAAGGTAAGCTTTACGTTTCTGATCTCAGAATTGAAAACCAGTATATTGCAGAGATTGGCCCGGACTTATCGGCTAAGTCTAATGAAGAAGTCATCGATGCCCAGGGCATGTGGTTGATGCCCGGCATGATAGATGACCAGGTCCATTTCAGAGAGCCGGGCCTTACGCATAAAGGCTCCATTGCCAGCGAATCAGCCGCGGCAGTTGCCGGTGGGATCACCAGTTTTATGGAAATGCCCAACGTTTCCCCTTCGACCACCACCCGACAGGCACTGGCAGACAAACAAGCCATTGCACAACGAGATTCAGTCGCTAACTACGCATTTTACCTCGGCGCCACGCCCGATAACTTAGATGAAATCAAAGCCGTTGACCCACAATCAGTGTGCGGGGTTAAAGTGTTTATGGGTGCATCGACCGGCGATTTACTGGTCGAGCATCCAGCTGCTTTGGATGCAATTTTCAGAGAGTGTCCCACACTGATTGCCACGCATTGCGAGCAAGGTTCAGTGATCCAACAAAATGCCAAGCGCATCGAGCAACAATACGGCACGCCGCAAATCACCCATCACCCGATGATCCGCGACGACGAAGCCTGCTATCAGTCATCCTCGTATGCTGTGGCGCTTGCTAAAAAATACCGTACTCAACTACATGTGCTGCACTTAACCACAGCAAAAGAACTGAGCTTATTCAGTACTGCCCCTCTGGCAGAAAAGCACATCACAGCAGAAGCCTGTGTCCATCATTTGTGGTTTAACGAGCAAGATTATCCGGCGCTGGGGAATCTGATCAAATGTAACCCGGCCATTAAAGCAGAATCCGACCGGCTTGCTTTGCTAAAAGCTCTGCATGACGGACGCATTGATATCATAGCCACCGATCATGCCCCTCATACCTGGCAAGAGAAAAACGTGCCCTATCCGCAGGCCCCTGCAGGCCTGCCACTGGTTGAGCATGCTTTGCTAACTCTTTTGGAGCAGGTCAAACGCGGCACAATGACGCTTGAGCAAGTGGTCGAGAAAACCGCACACAACGTTGCAACCCGCTTTGCCATCGACAAGCGGGGCTATCTCAGAGAAGGTTACTTTGCCGACCTGGTGCTGGTTGATCCAAATCACTCAACACACGTACAACACGAGCAAACCCGTTACCTATGTCAGTGGAGTCCGTTTCACAACACCACTTTCTCTCATCAGATCCGCGCCACCTTTGTAAATGGCGAAATGGTATTTGATGGTGACAAGGTCACCACACATCACAATGCCGCACAGGCATTACGTTTTAACCGTTAAGTGAGACTCATAACCTATGATGCAACTTCCCGATATTGCGACCCATTTTGAGCCAGACAGCCAGAGCCCGCTAAAGTGGGTTGGGATGGAAAAAATTGCACTGCCGATGCTGGTACGCTGCGATCAGACCAGCGTCAACATCAACACGCTTATGGACGTTTTTGTCAGCCTGGATACAGGCGCAAAAGGCATCCATATGTCGCGCCTTTACCTGCTTGCCAACGAAGCATTGGTGGGGACAGAACTCACTTTTGCACAGCTCGATAAGGTACTCAAAGAGATAGTCGCGTCTCAACAAGGCCTCAGTCGGTCTGCCAAGTTAGTACTGAAGTTTGAGCTGCCATTGAGCAGACCAGCTTTGAAAAGCAGCTACAGCGGCTACAACGCCTACCCAATAGAGCTGCACTGTGAGCACCTTGAAGGTAAAACCCACTGTAAGCTTATCAGTACCATTACCTACAGCAGTACTTGCCCTTGCTCAGCAGCTTTGTCTCGCCAGTTACTGAGCGAAACAGTGGCACAGCAATTTGCCACACAGGACAATATAGACAAGGCGCAGCTGCTGGAATGGCTGAAAGGACCGCTCGGCTCTGTCGCTACGCCACACAGCCAGCGCTCTTATGCGTACATTGAAGCCGATCTGGCTGGCGGTCACTTGCCGGATCTGGCGCACTGGCTTGCACTGTTTGAAGAAACGCTGGCAACACCTGTACAAACGGCGGTGAAACGCGAAGATGAGCAGGCATTTGCTGCATTGAATGCGAAAAATCTGATGTTTTGTGAGGATGCGGCAAGGCGCATTAAAGCAACGCTGGAGTCCATTTCTGAGGTCGTGGATTATCAGTTTAAAGTGGAGCATCAGGAAAGCTTACATGCTCATAACGCCGTCGTATACGACCGCAAATCATAAGTAAAACAGCACATCCACGCGGCATAGTGCGCGGATGTGCTGTAAGGGTTAGAGACGGGTAAATCTCATTTCCCAGTTGGTTTCCCAGCTCTGGCCACCATCTTTAGAAAAAGCCTGTGCCCAGGTTGGTTGCTCAGGGTTAGTCGCGTCCCAGATAAAGCGCACTTTAATGGCTTCACCGTTATACTCCTCGTCCGCATAAAAACGCCCTACACCATCGTTAAACTCGCCTACCACCGGGGTATCCATCATGCCTGGGTTGCGCCCATCCAACCACCAGATTGACCACTGCCCGGTGCGCTCGTTGTATGAACGGATCGCCTTTGCTCGCACAGAGCCTTCTGGAAAATGCAGATAATTGTCTTCCACGTTGCCAAATCCGCCCAGCGTGTTGAGCGTTGATGACTCCCCGGTGAACTCTATCCATTCATCGCCGCCATTAAGTATGTCCTTCAGACGGCGGTGCTGTACCGACCACTGGCCAATCATAAAATCGAAGTCGCCGGGTGCACCAGGTGCATTGGATTGAAGCATAGTAATCCCTTGTTTTATTATCGTCATTGGCAGCTACTCTAGCATGGGCACTGTATAAGTAAACAGTGCATTTATGACGAAATCCCGACAGTTTCAGACATGGCAGTGACTGGTTCTGACTTGGCGCAAAATGCCAGTAGTCGGCCCATAAACCAGCTGAACACTTCGCTCTGGCCGCTCAAGTTGCATTCACCGTCGCATATGCCCTGTAGCACCTGCTGCACATCTGCGCAGATCAGAGCAGCGACCGCCTCAGGTGTTATAAGACGTATACGGCATACGGGTAACTGCGCCCTAATCTTACTATCCTCGCTGACCGTGCCCTGCAACAAAGTCAGCGTATGTTTACTGGCTGATGTGCTGATCTCCAGTCGTAAGTCAGGTACCTTGCCAGGCTGCGTCTTTTGCCACCTTTGCAGATAGGCTAAAAATTCAGCCCACCAATTATCCAGCGCCGTTGCCTCAATCGACCTTTTAGGCTCGGATACCGGTGCCCTGGCAAACAATACTTCCACTTCTTGCACCGCATCTTGCAATGCCGCCAAGGTCGCATCTACATCGTCTTTGGTGTGCGCTGCAGAGCAGATAAAACGCAGCCGCCCGCGACCGGTTTCGACTATCGGATAAGTCACGGCTGAAGCCTGAATGCCTTTTTCAAACAAGCGCTGCACAATCGCATATAGTTTATCTTTGTCGCCAAAATGTGGGGTCACAATCGGTCCGTCCCCACTGCCCAAATCAAACCCGGCAGCACTGAATTGAGCCCGCATGTAACGGGCGGTGTCCCACAACCGTTTACGCAGTGAGTCATCCTGACTGATCCGCTGCAATGCCGTAAGCGCTGCGGCGATATCTGCCGGACTCACTGACGCCTGAAAAATGTAGGCTCTGGAAGAGGCTTTTAGCAGCTCAACATACTCAGCACTGGTTGCAACGACGCCGCCCAGACTGCCCAGCGATTTGCTCAGCGTGGTCATGATAAAATCAACATCCTTGCTTATCCCCTGCTCAGCACAAATCCCGGCACCCTGCTTACCATAAAAACCAAAGGAGTGTGCCTCATCAACCAGTACCAGTGCCTGATAATACTTTGCCATGCGGACAATCTCTGCCACAGGCGCGGCGCCCTCTCCCATGCTGTAAACACCTTCGATAACGACCAATACGGTGCGATAGGGAGAAGCCTCAGTCTCAAGCACAGAGGCCAAATCGTTTACATCATTGTGTTTAAAAGTACGTACTTTGGCACCACACAAACGCGCGCCATCAACGATGGACGCGTGGCAGAGCTGATCGATCACGACGACATCGTTTTCACCCAATAATCCAGCTACCGCACCGACATTGGCGGTATAGCCCGTTGGAAACAAACAAGCGGCGGGTTTGCCCACCAGGCTGGCAAACTGTTGCTCAAATGCCAGGTGCAGATCCGTTAAACCAGACGCCGCCGCGGAGGTCCCCATGCCAGTGCCAAACTCTGCCACAGCCTGACGTGCAGCTTCAATAACGGCAGCATCGCGATTCAGCCCCAGGTATAAGTTAGTGGTCCAGATAATCGCCTCACGTGCATCGCTGTGCCGGGCATCGGCTACCGTGCCACGCGTCCCGCTTCCGGTGCGCAGCACCTTGCTATAGGGGTTAGCACGACGCTTACTCACCATCTGAGTGGCAGCCTGAACCAATTTACTTTTATCCGCGGCCGACCACGACTGGGCCTTAGCCAAAGCAAAGGGGGGATGACTGGCACGTAATTGAAATTGTAACTCTTCGAGTGTATCGCGCAGTGGGCTCTGATAGACGGTTAATGATTCACCCGCGCTTACACTCAGCAGATGCTGAGCCAGACGCTGGGGCGTATTAAACTCATAAATTGCCTGCACGGAACAAGCTACACCAAGTATATTGCCCAGACGATTGCTCAGTTCCAGCGTCGTTAATGAGTCCAGCCCTGCCTGCTCAAAAGTTTGCGACAACACAGTATCAGCAGTGTGGCCAAGCAAAGTGCTCAGCTCATCACAGATCATCTCTATTACTGCCTGTTCAGAATCGCCAGTGTTGCATGACTCCCGTGGTTCTCGATCCTCCGATATATCGGGTAAACGGCTGCGGTCCAGCTTGCCGTTGGGCAGATAAGGCAATGCATCAATAAACCGGACACTACGTGGCACCATATGATTTGGCAGATGACGGGCCACAAAGGATAAAATCACATCGGGGCTGAGTACTTCCCCCTGCTGACAGACAATACAGGCTTGCAATCTGGCCTGTCTGTTTTCTCCCTGCAACACGTTCACAGCGGCTTCTGCGATTCCCGGCATGGTGTTCAGCACCGTTTCGATTTCCTCAAGCTCAACGCGAAAGCCACGAATTTTGACCTGCTGATCCACCCGGGAAATAAAGCGTAATTCGCCTTGTTCGGTCCATTGACACATGTCCCCGGTTTTGTATAAGCGCGATTCACTAATGTCACTATCAGGTGCAGGGGTAACAAAGCGCGCATCTGTGCGTGGTATATCAAACAGGTAGCCCGCAGCCAGCTTGTCTCCTGCAAGATAAAGCTCTCCCGCTGCACCTTCAGGTACCGGTTGCAAGTCTCTATCCAGCACGTAAGCCCGGGTATTAGCCACAGGCTGGCCAATGGTGATTTCTGCCATGTCTGGATGCAGTTGTACAGCCGTCGAAAAGACGGTATCTTCGGTCGGGCCATAAACATTGATCACACGCAGGCCCGGCTGCTGGTTATAGACCTGTTTAACCAGTGCAGGATTAAGCACCTCACCACCAAAAATCACACAGCGCAACGTATTCGGCAGGGTATAACCACTGAGCATGGCCCGGATGGCTGAAGGCACAGCAATGCAAGTCCGAACACGTGACAAATGCGGTAGATCAGGTAATGCCAGAATATTTTTTGCCAGGATCACCGTCCCCCCGAGTAACAGGGTACCAATGATCTCCATCACGGACGGGTCAAAACACACCGAGGTGGCCGCCAATACGCCGCTCAGCTCTTCCTCACAAAGCAACTCGCCCATAGCATTACACATCGCAAGGACATTGCTTTGTGTGACTGCGACACCTTTTGGTTCACCTGTCGACCCCGAGGTGTAAATCACATAAGCCAGAGCTTGTGGATCACATTCAGGCGCTGACAGAGACAATGGCTCATCGTTTATGTCGGCCAGCACAATATGCGTGCTGACTCTTTGACATAACTCTGCCGACGCAGTGCTATCTACAATCACCGCAGCGGCTTTGCTGTGCGCCAGCATATAGTCAGTGCGGGCACGCGGATAGGCCGGATCCAACGGCACATAAACGCAACCCGCTCTGAGCACACCAAGCAGGGTTGCTACCAGCTCCCAGCTGCGCTCCATACACACGCCTACTAAAGCACCGGGTACAATGCCACTTTCTGCCAGTTTAGCGGCAATCGCCTCTGTACGGTGTAATAATGTCTGAAAGCTTATTTCCTGTGTGCCATCAATCAGCGCGATTTTGCCGGGGTGTCGCTGCGCCTGGGCGGTAAATATATCAGCGACCGAATCGGTGATAGCGATTGCATTGTGGGTGATATCTTTTCTTTGTAAGTGCGTTGATTGATAAGGTGAGACTAACGAGTCCGTTAACTGATCCATATTGATTTCCTTTGTTGTTATTATCAAGCTTGTCGATACTTTATTGGGCGCTGAATGCGTTACGTCGCCTTAATGACCTTGCGGATGTTGGATATAACAGCAGACGTTGCAAAACCCGCATTTATTCATATAAATTCAACACCAACACTAACACTTATTAACACAAGGAAGCCAGCAACCTGAAAGACCCAGATACGGCGGACTTTTGTCTGGTTGTTTTTTACGCTCAACGGGGTAAGGTGGAAGGTTCATAAAAAGCGCATATGGAATGAGGATATGAGTATTGTTTTAACCACCCAGTGTCGTGATGATGTGGGATTAATTGCCAAAGTGACCGGGCTCTGTTTTGAGCATAACCTGAATATAGTCCGTAACAACGAATTTGTAGATAAAGCTGGTGAGCGCTTTTTTATGCGTACAGAACTGACAGGTGATGTCGGTGAACAGTTTTTGCCGCAACTACGCAGTGTGTTGCCAGACGGTGCACAAGTACACTTACATGGTAATGAAAAAACCAAAGTGGTCCTGCTTGCCACCAAAGAAGCTCACTGCCTGGGTGGTATGCTGCTAAAGCAATACGAGAATGCCTTTAACGTTGATATTCAGGCGGTGATCGCCAACTATGATACCCTGAAGCCTTTGGTAGAGGGCTTTGGCGTCCCTTTCCATCTGGTTTCTCATCAGGGACTAACACGAGAGCAACATGACAATGCCATGGCTCAGGTTATTGAGCAATACCAGCCCGATTATATCGGCCTGGCCAAATATATGCGGGTGCTCAGCCCACAGTTTGTTGCCCGTTTTAGCAATCAGATCATTAATATTCACCACTCTTTCCTGCCAGCGTTTATCGGAGCAAAGCCTTACCATCAGGCGTTTGAGCGCGGGGTAAAAATCATTGGTGCGACGGCACACTTCGTCAATGACGAATTGGACGAAGGTCCGATCATCATGCAGGATGTCACTCAGGTGAGTCATGCCGATAGCGCAGAGGCTATGGCGAAAATGGGCCGGGATATTGAAAAAGTGGTGTTCTGTAAAGCCATTCAACTGGCCGCGGAACATAAGCTGTTTATTAATGGCAACAAAACCGTGGTGTTTGCCTAGCATCCAATAAAAACGCCAGCACCTTTGTACTGGCGTCTCACTTTAATAGTGGCTGGCTAACTCTTTGATTGTTCTTAGCTTGGTATACATCTTTGTTTTAATGGCCAGATAAAGTAGAAATAAACAATCCCAGCAACCCCATTTATCAAACCAGCTACGACAACAAAATGACCCAGTTGCTCAATATCACTTTGCGCTAGTGGTCCGATAACAAATCTGACAAGTGCAGAAAGCCATAGCAGCACACTTAATAACAGTAATAGCAAACCTGAGAGCCAATTAACAAAGCCAATTTGAGTAAATCTGGTAATAAGGCAGATCACAAACCTGATGGTGACATTGATTGCCGCAAGTCCAAGTAAAAAGCTGCCTAACACACCAGCAATGAAACCAACTCCATCAAGAACCTCGGATTGGAATGAGGTCTGAATGCTAACTAAGCAAATTAGCGCTGTTATCGTCGCAACAGTCCGGTACCCCTTTAACTGCTTAATCTCCATAATATTATTTACTCTGATACATCATTACCTTGTAAAGGTTAACTCTGACTGTCAAGGGGCTCCAGTTGCAGCTTAGCTGCAATCAATACCGCCTGAGTACGGTTGTAGACCCCCAGTTTACGGAATATCGCCGTAATGTGTGCCTTGACCGTCGCCTCTGAGATATTCAGTTCATAAGCAATTTGCTTGTTAAGCAGCCCTTCGTGCAAATATTGCAACACCTTGTATTGTTGTGGTGTCAGTGACGCAATTTGCTGTGCCAGCTGTTTATCTTCTCCGTCGAGCTCAGCAATCTGATCTTTAAGGCTGGCTGGTAACCAGACATCGCCCTCGAGCACCTGGTTAAGTGCCTCGACAATCTCCTTTGATGAAGACGCCTTGGGAATAAAACCCATGGCGCCATAGCCCATCACTTTAGAGATCACATTGAGGTCTTCACTGCCCGAGACCACCACAATAGGCAAACTCGGATAATCCTCACGGATGCGGATCAGGCCATACAAATCGCCATTGCCCGGCATATGTAAATCCAACAACAGCAGATCCAGCTCGTCCTGTTCGGATAATTGTTGCAAGGTTTGCTCGAAGTTTTCAGATTCGAAAATCTCCAACCCGTCAAACTGGTTTTGCAGCGCCCCTTTTAATGCTTCGCGAAACAAAGGGTGATCGTCCGCAATTAAAAACTGGTTCATGCTTAGCTCCTAAAAAATCGGCTGTCATGTCGACAGCCGATATAGTAGGTCAATATTTTGTCACAATTCAAGCGATTAACGCTCAATTAACGGTTTAGTCTGTTTTCGATCAATTCATCGACCACACTTGGGTCAGCCAAAGTCGAGGTATCGCCCAGTTGCTGATACTCATTGGCCGCAATTTTACGCAAAATACGGCGCATGATTTTACCCGAACGCGTCTTCGGCAAGCCTGGTGACCATTGGATCATATCCGGTGAGGCAATTGGGCTGAGCTCTTTGCGTACCCAGTTACGCACTTCTTTGGTCAGTTCTTCTGTGACTGCGACCCCCTCGTTTGGAGTGACGTATACATAGATCCCCTGACCCTTAATATCGTGCGGGTAACCCACTACGGCTGCTTCCGCAACAGCTTCGTGCGCAACCAGTGCACTTTCAATCTCGGCGGTGCCCAAACGGTGGCCAGAGACATTCAGCACATCATCTACACGGCCCGTGATCCAGTAATAGCCATCTTCATCGCGACGACATCCATCACCGGTAAAGTATACCCCCGGATAGGCTGAGAAATAAGTTTGCTCAAAGCGCTCGTGATCGCCGTACACAGTCCGCGCCTGAGAAGGCCAGCTATCCAGGATCACCAGGTTACCTTCTGTTGCGCCCTCAAGCGTATTACCCTCAGCGTCAAACAGGGCTGGTGCAATACCAAAGAAAGGTCGCGTCGCCGAGCCCGGTTTCATGTCCGTTGCTCCCGGTAATGGTGTGATCATGATGCCGCCAGTTTCAGTCTGCCACCAGGTGTCTACAATCGGGCACTGACTGTTACCTATCTTTTCGTAATACCAGCTCCAGGCTTCCGGGTTGATCGGCTCACCCACCGAGCCCATGATCCGCAAGCTGGTGCGTTTCGAGCTGGAAATTGGCTCATCGCCTTTGGCCATCAGAGCACGGATCGCCGTTGGCGCGGTATATAAGATGGTGACATTGTGTTTATCAACCACTTCACCGATGCGCCCGGAGCTTGGGTAAGTCGGCACCCCTTCAAAAATCACCTGAGTACAGCCATTTACCAGCGGCCCATAGGCCATGTAGCTGTGTCCGGTGATCCAACCCACATCGGCAGTACACCAGTAAACATCGTCGGCTTTGACATCAAATACATACTCGTGCGTCATGGATGAATATACCAGATAACCGCCTGTGGTATGTACTACCCCTTTTGGTTGACCGGTTGAGCCAGACGTGTAAAGGATGAACAAAGGATCTTCGGCATTCATTGGCTCTGGCTCGCACTCGCTGGCGACATCTGCCACCAGCTCATGCCACCAGACATCGTGCGCTTGCCATTCTACTTCACCACCAGTGAGCTGATGCACAATCACATGTTCAATACTAACGCCATCCTGACTGACTGCCTCATCAACATTGGCTTTCAGAGGCACACAGTTTCCGCCGCGACGCCCTTCATCAGACGTGATAACCACTTTGGCGCCTGAGTCTTTGATCCGGTCCGCAATAGCTGACGGCGAGAAGCCCCCAAACACAACTGAGTGAACCGCACCGATACGGGCACAGGCCTGCATGGCATAAATCGCCTGAGGGGTCATTGGCATGTAAATGGCTACGCGGTCACCTTTTTCTACACCCAGCTTTTTCAGACCATTGGCAAGCTGCGCTACCTCATCGTGCAACTGCTGAAAAGTAATGTGCTCACTTTGTGTTGGGTCGTCACCTTCCCAGATCAACGCGACTTTGTCTGCGTTATCTTTGAGGTGGCGGTCGATACAGTTATAAGACGCATTGAGTACCCCGTCTTCATACCATTTGATGCTGATATGACCTTTGTCAAAAGAGGTGTTCTTTACTTTGCTGTAGGGGGTAAACCAGTCAAGGCGCTTTCCGTGTTCAGCCCAGAATGCCTGAGGATCGTCAATGGATTGTTGGTATAGTTTTGTGTATTGATCGTTATCTACCAGCGCTGCGCTCCTGATAGCTTCAGGAACTGGATAAATGCTCTGTGACATAGTCATCTCCATGTTGATTTTTGGCCAGACGGCGATGCACCAAGGATCGCCCACTCTTTTTATATTAAGTATTAGACCTTAGTTGTACTTGCACCCATATTGCAAACATAGTAGATAAGAGTGCTCCTTCTTAAGGTGTGCTACCAGTAACAAGTACCGCAATGCATATGCCTCCTCCATCCCCATCCCACCTTAGTCGTATAGACCAAAGGTTAATTGAGTAAAAAGCCGCCATCAACAACATTGAAGGGTAAGAGGCACATTCGCTGATCTCCGCCGGGGTATGTCTGCGCAACCCGGAGCAATGCAAACAGGAATTCAACTATGACAACAGCAAAAAAAAATCATTTAACGCTCAGCGCCCTTGCTGTGCAAAGTGCATTACTAAGTGGCCTGCTCATTTCCAATGTTAACGCAGCAGAACTGGGTAGTACCGAAGTAAAATATGGTGGTTATATAAAACTTGATGCCATCTGGAGCGATTTTTCCGATGGCAGCTTGCCCTCTCAGCACATTGGTCGAGATTTCTACGTCCCTGGCACAACGCCGGTCAGTGGTGGCGAGCCCAAAGATGCGGTATTTGACATGCATGCTCGCCAGTCTCGATTTAACTTTGCAACGGATACTAAGCTGGATGACGGCAGCAGTATTCAAACCAAAATCGAGCTGGACTTTATCGCTTCTACAGGCGGTAACGAACGGGTAACGAACTCATACTCTCCTCGGATCCGTCAAGCCTATGTGACCTATAAAGGCTGGCTGTTTGGTCAGGCCTGGTCCAACTTCCAGAACGTCGGTGCACTACCTGAAACGCTGGACTTTGTCGGTCCGGCTGATGGTACTGTGTTCGTGCGCCAGGCCATGGCTAAGTACACAATTGGTAACTGGTCCTTCTCGGCAGAAAATCCGGAAAGCACCATCACCTCAGAAGGCGGTGCCCGTGTTGTTACCGATGATGCCAGTATGCCCGACTTTACCGCCCGTTATACCTATAAAGCGGACTGGGGTCACCTGGTCGTCGCCGCGTTAGGCCGTGAGCTGACCTATAAAGTTGCGACGGCTGATGAAAGCGAAACCTCTTTCGGCATCAGCGCGTCTGGTCGGGTCAACTTTGGTAAGAATAACCTTAAATTTATGCTGACTCAGGGTCAGGGGTTAGGTCGTTATGTGGGTCTCAATGCGGCACATGGTGCAGTCTATGATGGCCAAGCGTTACACGCGATTGACTCGACGTCAGGCTTTGTTGCATACCAGCATTACTGGAACCCACAATGGCGCTCTACGTTCCTTTATTCGTTCTTCTCTGCAGACAATGACAAAGATCTCTTAGGCGTCACCGTAGATCCTACAGAGTCCACCACCAGCTATAGCGCAAACATTCTTTACTCGCCAGTGAAGAAACTGACTTTTGGCGCAGAATATAAGGTCGCAACCCGCGAAACCGAAAGCGGTGCCAAAGGGGACCTGGACCGACTGCAATTCTCCGTGAAATATGTTTTTTAATACCAATTTGCTTAATTAAGTGTGCAATTTTGAGGCGAGAAAATAGGGTCGATAACCAGGCGAAAATTTGCGAACTTATACCTTAGGTAAAGGTTCTAAATAAGAAATTTTTAACGCCGTTAGCGTCATATTTGCTCCCTCAAATTGAACATGTATGAAGTGAAATTGGTATAAGCTCCCATAGCAAAAAGCCCGCAGCAGCGGGCTTTTTATTTTGTTTGTGCCTTGTCGAGCGAGATTATAAGGTCGCTTTACGCTCGTTGTAATACTCAATCAGCTTATCTACGGCTTCCTGACAATATTCACGCACGCCTGCAACCACCATATGTTTCTCGCCCTGGCCAACTTGCTCATCGCCATGGAACAGGTTGAATCGCAGCACGATTTTTCCGCGCTTGCCGTCATAGGTAAACTCAGGCTCTGCAGGCTGAAGTGCCACTTCTTCAATATCGAGTCTGTCCAGGTGGATGGACATAGACTCATAGATCACCATAGGGCGTGCCGGATTAATCATCACATCCTGCTTTGCCATCAGTGGAATAATCACATGAGGAAAGGTGGTGCCAGAGAACTCGACGTAGTTTCTGATCAGGCTAGTGGTCAAACTTTCGCATTGCTTGCGCCCACCATCTCGCTTTACAGACAGCATGACCTTATCCTCTGAGGTGATATCAAAGGCATCGCTCAGTGGTGGAAATTGCAGGCGACTGGTTTCATCCACCATGCCTACAAAGTCAAAGTGCATATTCTCACTTACACCGTAGCGTTCAAGCACTAACGAGAACAGCAAGTCACCCGGTACACAGAATTTCTTAGCATCGACATCGTGCAAAGGGTTAAAGTCATCCGCCACCAGTTTAGCAAACTGGCTGGCCTGCTCGCGGCTAATCGCCACGCTATCCATTTCTTGCTGGTAATAAGGAGTTAGCATAATTCACTTCTGTATTGCTTTAAAACCGCGCTATGTTAGCAGAATTATGACTCTGAGAGGTCATATCTGTTTAACTTTCCTGAAAAGGACGCTTTAAGTTATTAAAAGTTTAGCCTTTGCAGTAACTTAACTAAATTAAAATAACGCCATCAGTGGCTCATAGCCCCATGTGAACAACAACACAGCGCTCAGCACGACAAAAATCACATAGGCGATAAGACCACTGCGCATAGTAGGCGCAGATGATACAGACTCTGCTGTTTTGCCCGTCAGCAATGGCTTAACCAGGTTCTTGCCTCTCAATCGGTAAATCACAATCGCACTAATGTGAACAGCAATGGCAATCAATAAAATATCGATATTGGTATGATGAATATCCCCGGCAAGCTCGGCCCAGCTGTAAGGGACATGCGCCACCAGCGGTCCTTCTACCAGAATATCATCCGTCGTAAACAAACCAGAAATGAGCTGCACACTGATTAAGACAAAAAAGGCAAGTACCATCAGGCTGCCGGCCGGGTTATGACCGACATAGGACGCTGACGATTTTAACGAAGCCAAAATCGCTTTAGGTGAATGGAATAAGCTACTGAGTTTTGCCGTCTGACTGCCGATGATCCCCCAGATCAAACGTGTTGCCATGAGCGCCAGTAACACATATCCGGTTACAAAGTGGATCTCCAGCCAGCCTTCCTCACCGCTGAAATACAGCACAGCGATACCGATGACAAGTAACCAATGAAAGCCACGTATGAATCCATCCCAAACTTTAGTTGCCATTTTATTACCCCGAGTGATTTTGCTTTTAACCTTCGCAGAGTATCACAGGCAGGTAAAATACGTGAAGACAGGGCGATGATTTGCGCTCACCGCCCCAAACTGTGAGATTAACCTTACAGACACGCTTGCAAGATGGCGCGTGATTTAGTCAGATCAACCTGTTGATGTTCACCCAGGGCAACCATGCCGTGACGTTCAAGCTGTGCCACGATTTTGTCCGGAGCTTCTGCACCAACACCGTACTCACTCAGGCGGGTTTTCATGCCCAGAGACTGGAAAAAGGCTTCGGTTTTCTCAATGGCCTGCTCAATGGCCTGATCTTCATCGCCGATTTCTAACCCCATAACACGCTCGGCGTATTGTAGCAGTTTGCCGCGCTTTGCATCGCGCTGTTCATGCATCATGCGTGGTAACACAACCGCCAGTGTCTGAGCATGATCTAAGCCGTAAACCGCGGTCAGTTCATGACCAATCATATGCGTACCCCAGTCCTGTGGCACACCAGAACCAATCAGGCCATTAAGTGCCATGGTTGCTGACCACATAACATTGGCACGGACTTTATAATCCACTTGCTCAGAGAACAACTTAGGCCCTTCTTCCATCAACGTCAGCAACAGGCCCTCGGCAAACCGGTCCTGCACTTTTGCATCAATGGGGTAAGTCAGGTATTGCTCCATGACGTGGACAAACGGGTCGACCAC
The DNA here is from genome assembly GCF_024124545.1 of Pseudoalteromonas sp. XMcav2-N. GTDB lineage: Bacteria > Pseudomonadota > Gammaproteobacteria > Enterobacterales > Alteromonadaceae > Pseudoalteromonas. The sequence continues at coordinate 52,208 of NZ_JAMXSF010000004.1, read as the reverse complement.
GCCATTGATAAGCTGGCGCTCAGGCAATGAGGCCATGACCTGAGGATCCAATACCGCAAACTTGGGCTGCACCTTAGGCGAAGCAAATGGCAGTTTGTCATTAGTTTCTTTGTTGGATACCACACTGAAGCTGTTCGACTCCGAGCCAGTTGCAGGCAGGGTTAATACAACACCCAAGTCCAGTGCAGACTTTATTTCAGCGCCTTTGGCAAGAATATCCCATGGCTCACCATCAAACTCAGCCGCCGCAGCAATGAACTTGCTACCATCAATGACCGAGCCACCGCCCACAGCCAGCAAATAGGTATAGCCTTCCTGACGGATCAACTCTACCGCCTGCATACAGGTCTGATAGCTGGGGTTAGGTTCAATACCGCTAAACTCTCCCCAGCTATGATTGGCCAATGCATCGCTCACCTGTTGGTAAATCCCGTTACTTTTAATACTGCCGCCGCCATAAATGACTAACACTTTGGCATCCGCAGGAATGCTGTCAGACATCGCCCCTATCTGACCTTCTCCGAATAGGATCTGCGTTGGATTGTGAAAACTGAAATTCAACATGCTCTGTTCCTGTTAATTTGTGACTCGATATGAAACGACCCTCAGTCTAGCTTGCCCGTCTGTGATGATCATTAGTTAGCAGGCAAATTAATTTTGCCATACAGCAACAATGTAAATATTATATTTGAATTACTTGCACTGGAGAGATAAAAATGTGGCAGGGTTTGGATATTTTTCTCGCCGTTGTTGAACATGGCAGCTTTAGTCGAGCCGCACAGGCGCTGGATGTATCAACCTCTCATGTCAGTCGTCAGATCCAGCAGCTGGAACAACGGCTGGGCACCTTATTACTGCAACGCACAACACGCAGTATTAACCTTACCGATGCGGGCAAGCACTATGCCGCCAAGCTTAAGCTGATCCAGCAGGAGCTTAGCGAGGCCAACGATCAGCTGCTCGGTGGTCAGCAGATCCCCAAAGGGCACATACGTATTACCGGTGCCGGAGATTTTGTGGCCAACAGCGTCGCCCCGGTGATCGCTGAGTTTTGCCTGCAATACCCGGAAGTCACCGTAGAAATTGATTTTAATAACCGTAATGTCGATTTGGTTGAGGATGGCTTTGACCTGGCCATTCGCTTTGGCCGAATGCGCGACTCCAGCCTGATAGCCCGAAAACTGACCCCCAGACCCATGACCCTGGTTGCCAGCCCCGACTATCTCACCAAACACCCGGCCCCCACACACCCCCATCAGCTGAGTCAGCACAACTGCCTGCTGGCAGCTAATAACCGCTGGCGTTTTGCCATCGACGACAACATTGAAGAAGTCAAAGTCAGCGGGAACTGGCGGACCAATCACCCTCACGCTTTATTGCAGGCCTGCCTGCATGGTCTTGGCATTTCACACCTGGCGCGCGATATTGTTGAACCGCATCTTGCTTCGGGCGCGCTGCTCACCCTGCTGGATGAGTTCCAGGTCACGGACAATGCCTCCTGGCTGGTTTACCCTCGTAAAGATTTGATGCCGTATCGAGTGCGCTTACTCATTGATTTTCTGTTAGATCGCTTTAATACATCGATTGACTAAGGAAATCCGGCCGGATAAAACTTGATCTCTTCGCGGTGTTATACTAAATTAAATCGCACACGACATAATCACAAGAGATTTAAAATGACCAAACTATACGAGTTCAGTGCTAATACATTGCAAGGACAGCCTTTTGAATTTAGCAGCCTGCAGGGCAAGGTCGTGCTGGTTGTGAATACCGCCAGTCAGTGCGGGCTTACGCCTCAGTACGAAGGACTTCAGGCACTGCATGACCAATATGCAAACCAAGGCCTGGTCATTATAGGCTTTCCCTGTAACCAGTTTGGTCAACAGGAGCCTGGCAGTGCTACTGAGATACAACAAGGCTGTCTGATAAACTACGGGGTTGATTTTCAGATGATGGAGAAAATTGAAGTCAATGGAGACAATGCCCATCCATTGTATGGCTACCTGAAAGACGCCCTGCCCGGTTTGTTCGGTAACAAAATCAAGTGGAACTTCACCAAGTTTTTGCTGGGTAAAGACGGTCAGCCACTGGTACGCTATGCGCCGACCACAAAACCTGAGAAAATAAGCAAAGATATTGAAAAAGCATTAAGTGCATAAGATGAAAGAACAGCCGACGCAATTGCGTCTGGACAACCAACTATGTTTTAGCTTGTATGCCGCATCACGTCAGGTCACACGGCTCTATCAACCCTTGTTGAAAGCCCATGGCCTCACCTATCCGCAGTACATAGTCCTGATGATCCTATGGCAACAGGACGGGTTATTAGTAGGAGAGATAGGCAAGCGAGCACAGCTGAACAGCAACACGCTCACCCCATTGCTCAAACGACTGGCACAACAGGAGTTGGTGACACGGGTGCGCTCTGAGCGTGATGAACGCCAGTGCCATATCTATCTGACCGATGCAGGTAAAGCACTGGAGGCCGCCTGTAGCTGTATTCCCCAGCAGATGCTGACACAGACCAATATGCCAGTGGCAGATCTGCAACAGCTTAAGGCACTGCTGGATACCTTTTTAAGTAGCCAGCTCAGTGATAATTAGGCAATAAAAAAGGCTGAACCTGAGTTCAGCCTTTTTTTCCATGCACATCATTAAGCCCCGACATTATGGGGTTAATATGAGGCAGGACCTCATTACCCGATGCTAGGGTATTCGCGGTATGCTTTCTCAAGCTTCTTAGCTTGTTTCTTAGACACACCCAGGTGGTTCAGTGCCACACGTAAACGCGCACGCGACAAGTCTGAACCAAGAATTTCCATGGCATCAACCACTGAAGTCGATGAGGTTTTGCCAGTAATGGCAACGAAGATTGGTTCCAGGAAGTCTTTGATCTTCAGCTCATGGAAGGTCGCCACCGATTTAGCCACCGCAAAGACTTCACTCTTGTTCCACTGACGCAGCTTATCCAGCTCCCAGATGAAAAATTGCAGTGCCTGACGTACCGTTTCTTCCTCCGCCTTACCAGCTGTCAGTAGCGCAGGATCATACTCAGGAATTCCACCCACAAAGTGACCGGCAAGGCCTACCAGATCTGACAAAGTGTTAATGCGAGTCTTGGCTTCAGGCAACACACGCGCCAGCATCTGACCATTAAGTTTCCAGTCAACGAAGCGTTCAATTAGTTGCTCATCACTTAGATCTTCACGGATCCACAGACCATTCAACCAGCTCAGCTTATCGATATCAAATACCGGTCCACCCAGAGACACACGCTTCATGTCGAAGTGTTCAATCATCTCGGCCAGAGTAAACTTCTCGCGCTCATCCGGCATAGACCAACCCATACGGCCCAGGTAGTTCAGCACTGCTTCAGGCAGGTAACCCATTTCTTTGTAGTAGTTAATCGAAGTGGGGTTTTTGCGTTTTGACAGTTTTGATTTATCAGGGTTACGCAATAACGGTAAGTGACCCAGTACCGGTGCTTGCCAGCCAAAGTCTTCGTACAGCTTCAGCAACTTAGGCGCCGAGTTGATCCACTCTTCACCACGGAAGATATGGCTGATCTGCATGTGGTGATCGTCAACCACATTGGCCAGGAAATACGTCGGAAACCCGTCCGCTTTTAGCAGCACTTGCATATCAACGTTTTCCCACGGGATCTCAATCTCACCGCGTAAGTAGTCGTTAAACTTAAAACTGCCTTCTTCGGGGATCATCATACGGATCACGTATGGTTTACCTGCATCCAGATTTGCCTGAATTTCTTCCTGACTCAATTTTAGCCCACGACCGTCATACTTAGGACGCAAGCCTTCCGCCATTTGCTGTTCACGCATTTCGTCCAGCTCTTGCGCCGTTGCGAAGCAGTAAAACGCCTTGCCTTCTTCCACCAGCTGATGAGCATATTTTTTATATAAATCGCTGCGTTCAGACTGACGGTAAGGGCCAAACTCGCCGCCCACATCCGGTCCATGATCCCACTCAAGGCCCAACCAGCGCAGGCTGTCCATAATAGCCTGCTCAGATTCAGGTGTGCTTCGTTGCTGATCGGTATCTTCGATACGCAGTACGAATTCACCGTTTTGCTGTTTCGCAAAGCAGTAGTTGAATAACGCAATATAGGCCGTGCCTAAATGGGGATCGCCCGTCGGTGACGGGGCAACACGCGTGCGGATAGTCATGTTTTTTCTCTTAAATTATGTCTAATGAGGTCATGGGGCTAATGCTAGCATAGCCCCTTGTACGGGCAAACCGCTGATGTGCAGTTTACGGATGTCGCGCTCAGGCTGCCTGCTCAAGCTTTTGTAAGTAAGCAACAATATCGTTCGATTCATATAACCAGGTCACCTGGTTTTGTTCTTCAATTCGAAGGCAAGGCACCTTAATTTTACCACCCTGCTCTTGCAGCTCCTGACGGTATACCTGATTGTTCATGGCATCACGGGTTTCCAGCTTCAGCCCTTCGCGCTTAGCGGCGCGGCGTACCTTGACGCAAAACGGGCAGCCCTTGAACTGATACAACTTCAGCTTAGCAGTTTGCGCATCCAACTTCGCCTGCGCATCTGCCGGACGTTTTTTACTACGCGGGGTAAAGATAAAATCAAACAGTAAGATCAGACTGCCGAGCAGCATACGGATTAATTTCATAGTTAGACTCCAGGATTCTCATGGCGCGTAGAATACCACAAACTTCCCAGATAATTGGTACATATTGGCTTAAAAAAGTTCGATATCTGAGCTTGCTACCTGTTCAGATTCAAGTCCCAGAGCACCGAAAAAGACGACTTTATTCCGGCCATGCTGTTTGGCATGATAGAGCGCCCTGTCTGCCTGGTTAACTAACTCAGAGACTTGCATCACGTCCGTGACTTCAGTGTAGCCTCCACTCAGCGTGACGGTCTTTACCTGGGGAAACGTAGCCATGCCTACGACATCGCGCACCCTGTCCAACAATGACTGCGCCTCTGTATCTGAATGTGCCTGAAACAGAATGGCAAACTCCTCTCCACCGTAACGAAAGACATAGTCTTCTGCGCGAAAATTGTCTTTGAGGTATTGTGCAGTCAGCAAGATCACTTCATCACCAATGACATGACCAAAGGAGTCATTCACACGCTTAAAGTGGTCGATATCAAACAGCGCCAGGTACCAATTTCGCGCATTATGTGCTTCCCTTGGCTGTAAAAAGCCCTGCCCAGATGCTATCTGAAGCACTCTTTCGTCGAACGTTTGCCTGTTGAGTAACTGAGACAAAGGATCAATTCTGGCTAATGCTAATGTATGCCACTGATGAAAGAATACATTCATCAAATGTGCAGTCAGGTTACAGTTGGCTGGGGTGAGCGCCTCGTAGACCCAAAGTAAGCCAATAACCTGGTCGTCAAGTCGCAAAGGCATGCAGGTGTAGGATTTGCTGATCAACGCGGGCTTGCCTCTGCACAACTGCGCTTTTTCCAGCATATCTTCTAATGCCAGCGCCTGTTCCACATGCTGTTGATAAACCAGCTTCAGGGACTCTTTGCGCGACAAACTGGGCCGAATAAAAAAGCTTAGCGCCGAATCTGGCAGCAAAGATGCCAGAATGTCACAAAACTGCTGATACAACGCCTGCTCTTCTTTAAGCTGCAATAAGCTGATGGTGTATTCGTGTCCGCAAGTGGATGTAGTCACGTGGTTGCCCGGTGATCAGATTCACTCTAAAGATTAGCGTTTATTTACCAGCTTTCAATAATCCCTTGCAAACATGCCTGCGCAATGAATCCTGTGCAATTGACGCAGGCGGAGGGTGAAGTCTTAAACTGAACCGGCATACATATCCAATAACACCAAATCATCGCGGTGCACAACAACGTTGGACGCTGGGTAGCCCAGTGTCAAGGGGATCTCACTGCTGTGTAAGCGTTTAATTTGATCCATTTCCTGATGATCAAATGCCACTAACCCTTTTGCAACCAGCTGACTATCCAGGTCTCGTATTTCTATCACGTCACCGCGAGAAAACTCTCCTCCGCTAGCGACTACCCCTTTGGCCAACAAGCTTGCCCCCTGGTGCGAAATAGCCGCCACCGCGCCGGGATCACATTGTATATACCCCGTTGATTTAGGACCTGAAAGCAGCCATTTTTTACGTCCCTCCAGGGGCGCATCAAAGCGAACAAAGGTAGTACTTTCTGCTGTGCCTGCCATGACCTGTTCGATTACCTGCGGCTCAGCACCTTTAGCAATAATGGTCTCGATACCGGCGCGTTGTGCTGTACGCGCAGCTTCGAGTTTTGTATACATACCACCTGTGCCCAGCTTGCTACCCGCGCCTCCTGCTAATGCCATTAAAGACTGGTCGATAAACTCGACTTCCGAGATCAGCGTGGCAGTAGGATTGCTACGAGGATCGGCGGTGAACAAACCCGGCTGATCCGTCAACAGCATAAGCTTATCAGCGTTGGCCAGAATAGCCACGAGCGCTGACAAGTTGTCATTATCACCGACTTTAATTTCAGATGTGGCAACGGCATCATTTTCGTTCACAATGGGGATCACCTGATGTTTCAACAACTGAGTGATAGTATCCCGAGCATTGAGGTACCGCTCCCGGTCTTCAACATCTGCGCGGGTTAGCAACAGCTGAGCCACAGGCTGATCATACAAGGAAAACAACGACTGCCAAAGATGGATAAGCTGACCCTGACCAATGGCGGCCAGCATCTGTTTCTCTGCAATCGAAACACCCACACTGTGTGCGACAGCATCTCTTCCGGCTGCGACTGCACCGCTGGACACCAGTACGGGTAAATACCCCTGCTGTTTTAGTGTCATACACTGGGTGACGATATCGACCATACGCGGCTTATTCAGCTTATCTGTACCAGCTGTTAATACACTGGTACCCAGCTTGATCACTACTACCTTACTTTTTTTCATTCCTCATTCCTTCACTGTACAAATGACAGGCATTGAGCCCTGTTATAACACGAAGGTGGACGCAAAAAAATCGGTGACCTTAAAAAGCGCTGGATCAAAGAAAAGCCCACTATCGCTTGCGTTGTAAGGCCAACTCGTTTAAAAAGCCAGTGACATTAAGTATTGAATGGGGCTGACACCATGAGCAAACCAAATAAAGAACTGAAAATGCTACCTTTACTCTTTATAAGTATCGCGCTGTGTATTGGTGGGCACTTTATTTTGCAGCCCAACTACCAGGATAGCCACATCGCAGAATATGCCTTAGCGGCCCTGCCTTTTCTGATGTTTGCCATCGTCATTATCGCCATAAAAATCGCTATCAAAGCAGATAAAGAGGACTGAATAACGGGGCTTTGGCAGTCACAGTTTGTGATAACCAAACCATTGTGGGGCAAGCGATTGTGACTGGCCACTGGGCGTCAGACGAACATAGTGCTGGCCATCAATGAGATCTAACATCATACAGTCGTCTACCTCATACAAATCATCTTTATGGCGCAATTCCACCTGAGGCAGCAAAGTGTCTAAAGCGCGTGCCTTTGCAGCCTGTGCTGAAGGTGCAACAAACAACCCAAATGCATGCTGCTCTGCCAGAGTGTCGCGCTGATATCCACCCAGATTAACGAAATAAAGGTTAGGCTGTTGTGCAGGCGGTTCGCTAACCAAATCCACCTGATACCCGTCGATATGCTGAAGGGCCACATAGCTGTCCATATGTACTTTGTCCTTGTCCCCAACCCATTGTTGCTTCAGGGCGCTAAAGGTTTCTTCGATACGCTCACCAACAACAAAACGTATGTCGTGCATTTCAATATGACAGCCACTCAACCGCCCGCCCAGGTACACCATAAATAACTGCATGTCTGACCCCAATAACTGTATTTGCCATCATTTTATAGTAACACAGTCACTTTTTGGTCTCAGTTCGATGTCTTTTTAAGAGAAAATACGGTATTGGTGGATAAACGAATAAAATAACACAAGGAAAACCCTGTCATGATCCGGTTAATTTACCTGGCACTGTTCTTGTTCAGTGGGATCAGCATGGCTCAGTTCACACTGATACACAATGTCAACGGCTACACACCAACCCGAAGCGGAGAAATTAACACCTTTTCCACCCTGATTATCAAAGATGGTAAAGTCGTCAGAACCGGCGACAAAGAACTGGCTAACCAGTACCCCAAAGCCAGTAAATTTAATGGACAGGGAATGGCTTTACTGCCCGGTCTGATTGATGCGCATGGCCATGTTATAGGACTGGGAAATAACCTCTCCCGACTTGATATTCGTGAAGCTGGTTCAGTCGAAGAAGTCGGCAAATTATTAGCCGCTTTCAGCAAAGAAAACCCCAAAGGCTGGATCCTGGGACGAGGCTGGGATCAAACTCGCTGGACCCCCAGTACATTTCCAACGGCTGAGGATCTGGACAGATTTGTCAAAGACAGACCTGTTGTGCTTACTCGTGTTGATGGACACGCAATCTGGGTGAATAGTCAAGCCATGGCGCTGGCCGGGATTGACGCCCAGAGCCAATCTCCCGCCGGCGGAGAGATTATTCGCCACACTTCTGGCAACCCTACTGGTGTGTTTATCGATAAAGCTGAAAGCCTGATAAGAAAATACATCCCCCCCACCTCATCTGCACACTTAAGTCAGTCTCTGAATAAAGCCGGCGCACATCTGCTCAGCCTGGGGATTACCAGTGCGCACGATGCGGGCATAGGCAAACAAACCTGGAAGCTGTACCGAAGCCGCGCAGAATCCCAAACCTTACCACTGCGTATCTATGCCATGCTCAGCGCAGCAGATCCGCAGCTGGATAGTATGCTGCAAGCCGGTGTCTACAAAGATAAACGCGATATGCTGTCTATCCGCAGTGTCAAAATCTATGCAGATGGAGCGTTAGGCAGCCGTGGGGCTGCGCTGCTCAAAGACTATAAAGACCGTCAGGGATATCGGGGACTGATGCTTGAGCAACCTCAGCACCTGGAAAAACTTATTTCACAGGCAGTCAGGCATGGTTTCAGTGCACATACTCATGCAATAGGTGACCGAGCCAACCGTCTGGTGTTGGATAGCTATGAGAAAGTCTTTAAAACAACCGGTGGGAAGCTCTTAAGGAATCGGATAGAGCATGCCCAGATCATTGAACCGGACGATATTCCCCGCTTTAAAGCACTCGACATTATTCCGTCAATGCAACCCATCCATGCAACATCGGATATGCACATGGCTGAGCAGAGGCTCACCGACGAGCAATTACAAGGTGCCTATGCGTGGCAAACTTTCTTGCAACAAGGTAGCAAAGTCGCAGCAGGATCAGACTTTCCCGTTGAACTGGCGAACCCTTTCCATGGTCTGCATGCAGCCGTTACCCGTATGAATGCCCAGCAATACCCACAACAAGGCTGGCGCAATCACGAACGACTAACCCGTAAGCAAGCCTTGCAGGCATTCACTCTCGATGCAGCTTACGCTGCTTTTCAGGAATTCAAATTAGGTAGTCTGGAGCAGGGGAAATGGGCTGATTTTATCTTACTGGACAAAGATTATTTTAAGGTGCCGGAGCAGGAAATAAGAGATATTCAGGTCATGCAAACCTGGATTGCAGGTCAGTTACGGTATTCGAAAGATTAGTTGATGATAAAATAAATACACAGCGCGGTCGTGTAACCGCGCTCGTGCTTTATGACTGAGGACTGTTATCTGCCTTGTGCAGCTTAGCCAGATGATAAATGTTCACCAGTGCCAACAAACCATTGGTTAAGGCAACAGGCCAGGCCGTGATCATCACCCCATATATGGTGAAACATATACACCCTGCGAGGTTGAACCAACGTAATTTAACCACATTGGACATCATCAGAGAAATGACTAAAAAAGCAGACGCAACATAACCTAAAAGTTCCCAAGTCATTTGTTCTCTCCTCGCAAGTGAGTTAGCATTATTCAGTGTAGACGCCAAGGCTCAGAATGCTGGATAATGATATCAGCTTAGCTGGCGTCGGCCTGCGTTAATAACAAACGCGGTTGCCATCAACACGGGCTACACGAATAAAAAGGCTAACTCACTAAACCCCACAGAAATTAGGACCTGAAATAAGCTCTAACACGGGAACGGGGGTGAAAAGCACTTAGCCTCTCAATCGGGTGAGTTAGCGTGAAACCGATAAGTGTCATGCTATCTTCATAACAAATTAATAAATAGGACAATTGTCCGAAGAGCCATCCAGATGTTTCAATATCATTTTTCAACCACTTTGGTGGAACAGCTGCTCAGTTTTGCAGGTAACAGTTTTCAGCACACAAAAAAAGAAGTGCTAATCCATCAGGATGAGCCACTCACAAAGCTGATTCTGGTGAGAAGTGGTACGGTGTCCTTCAGTTACGATGTCGGTAATGGCCGGCGTCTGTTGCTTGGCCAGCTGGACTGCAATAATACTTTGATAGGTGAAATTGAAGCGCTAAATAATCAACCCTGTATATACACTGTGACGTGTCTTAATGATGTCCAATATAATTTGATTGAACTCAAACATTGGCGACAACTGTTGCTTTCTCAGCCTGAATTGAGCCTGTATACCGCACAAACCATTGCTGCAAAATTCACTGAGAACCAAAAAATAAACCTGGATAAATTGTTACTGCCATTGAGTTACAATATTGCTAAAGATTGTCTGCTCAGAGCCGAAAACAATCATCCAGCACTGTTACGTGCCTATTCAACGGTCAGTGCTGAAGCTGAACGGTTCGCCACAACTGAGCGCGCATATCGCCGAGTGGTCACTGAGCTTGTTGAAAAAGGGTTAATAGTAAGAACATCAGACGGCTTGAAGCCCGTGGATTTGACTAAATTGCAAGCATTTATAGACGCATTTGCACAAATTTAATCGTTCATTATTCTTCAGAAAAATGGATTATTAACACATATAGCTTAATAACCTAAAAGTACATCAGTAGGTTATTATTTTATGTGAAATTTTGGATAAAGTTCGAGCAGTTCACTTGACGAAAAATTAATGTCGGCTTATCCTCTAAACACTAATTTGCATGCGGGGCAAGGCTCTCTTACATCTGCAAAGCATTAGTGACTACTCTCAGTTTACTTGGATTTAAAGGAAAAGGTAAAAATCATGGGAAACAAACAATTCAAACTAACTAAACTTGCCCTAGCATTGGGTTTATCAGTTAGTTTAGCAGGCTGCTTTAGCGACAATGACAACAACGTTGACATCAAGCCGCCACCGGAAGACAAAACAGTTGCAGTTTTACCTGGCGACATTGTTGTTGAAAAGCAGGCTGGCTCATTCTCAATCGTAGTAACAGATTCTGCAGGGCAGCCTCTGAGCGATGAAGTTAGCGCTACTATCAACTTCACTGGCAGCAACGCTGCGAGCATTCTGAACACTGCGGGCACCGCACTAACAGACGAAGATAAAGCAGCAACAGGCAGTTCATTTGCATTTACCGTTAATGAAATCCCTGCTGACGGCCTGTCCTTTGATTTTGTGATCACAGCAGACGGCTTCCTTTCGAATTCAGGTACTGTTGAACTGTCAAGCACAGACACTGATGTTGCTGATCAGGTTCGTCTTACCGCTCGCTCTCTTGAGCAAGCAGATAACGCGGCACCTATCATTGCGACCACAAGTACACTGGCTGACGTTGCTGGTGAAGGCGTAACAACGTCATACACAGCGGCAGGCGGTCTGGCACTTGAAGGCGCAGACAGCATCACTCTGACCAAAGATCTTGATGCGGCTAAAAACACCAACAAAGCAGCTGGTGGTGTAGCGGTTACTTTGAACAACGGTACAAAATTCCTTGACAAAGACAACAATGAACTCCAGTCAGTACCAACTCTGACTGTTGCTTACTTCGGTAACGAAGCAACACGTTCAACTTCTGAAGAAGATACTGCCGCTACACAAGAGTCTTCTCTTGATGCTTTCCCTGGCGGCCTTGGTCTGACAGTCGCTGAAGACGAAGCAACTAGTCGTGAGGGTTCATTCTCAACGGGTGGTTTTGTAGCAATCGAGCTAGTTGACGAAAATGGTACTAAAGTTGACAACTTCGCTGATGGTGACATCAAAGTTGCAATGAAGATTGACAAGAACACGTCAAACACCTGTCCGATGACTTTTGACGGCGACGCGTCTGATGCAGCTGCAGTTAAAGCGGCAGCAGAAGCAGCTGACGGCATGTTTAAAAACGGTGTATGTACTCAAGCTGCAGCACCACGTCAAATCGCAGTGAACGATATCTTCCCTGTGTGGAGCTACGACGAAGATGCTGGTAAGTGGTCTTTCGAAAGCTATGGTGTAGTTAAAGCAGATGAAAACGCAGAAGCAACAACACACAACGTAGCAGTATCGGTTAATCACCTGTCTTACTGGAACCTGGATTTCTTCACTTACATCATCGGTGCTGATAAGTGTGATAACCGTCGCCTAAGCTTCGACATCAAGGATTCAAACGGCAATGACAGCCAGGTATATGCAGATGTACTGGTTGAAGCTAACAGCTACCGTCTACTGATTGGCGCATATAACCGTACTGACCTTGCAAAAGGTACTTTCAGAAACCCACCTTCATTCCCAGTTAAACTGAAAATGATGAAAGACGGTGAGAACATTCTGGATGGTGTCACGCTTGCTGATGGTACAACAACGCTTAACCTGGATGATGATGGTGCAGCATCAGGCGTACAATTCACTGACCTGTGTGACCTAGATGGCGGTACCCTGCAGCTGACTACAGCGCCTGCTACTAACATTGTTAAGCCACTAACACCTCAGTTTGTGTGTGCAAGCAACGATGCAGACGAGCAACCAACACCAATCTCTACACCAACTATCGCTCAGCTGTTCCGTGGTGGTCGCTTCGTTAAGACCTTCTACCCTTCAGGTCAGTTTGAAGTAAGCCTGGAAAGTGGTGATTCGGCAGCTTACACCGTTCGTTATAAGAACCCGAACAACAACACTTGGTTCACTCAAGCCATTGAAGCTAACACAACTGCTGCAACGCTTGATATTCCAGTTACTTGTACTGTTCAGAACCTAACAGGTACTGGCGGTAGCTAATTACTAGAGTAAACTGAATTAAAGCCGCGTTTACGCGGCTTTTTTATTGTCTTTGAAATAATATCAATTTCACGTAAAGCTTGTTCAATATGAACCAGCAAGTATGACGCTAACGGCGTTAAAAATTTCTTATTTATAACCTATGCCTTAGGGTGAGTTCGCCGTTCTTATCCCCGTCTTTATCGGGCTAATTGTCTCAACGGCATGGACGCATGCACAGTGCTACCAGCAATATTTTCTTTTCTCCGAATAGAACTCTCAACTATTCAAATTGCTACAACTCGTACGATTGCGGTCGCTGAAACGGATGTGAGAAAATCGCAACGATACTCAGACAAAATTTTATCATCATTAGATATATTCCGAGCTCATTGGTATTTTTCCCACGTTAAATGAGTTGGAGGACTAATCATGCTAAACCTTTGAATTACGATGCCAAGCGGAACAAAGAATTAGAGTACAGGTTCCATGCAATCTTATACCAATTTCACTTAATACCTGTTCAATTTGAAGGAGCAAGTATGGCACTTACGGCATTAAAAATTTCTCATTTAGAACCTTTACCTAAGGTATAAGTTCGCACATTTTCGCCTCGCCGATATGGACATAGGTGCCTCAGCGATAGCAGGACGCGTGAGCGGTGTTATCGACCTTATTTTCTCGCCTCAAAATAGAACTCTTAATTAAGCAAATTGGTATTAATCAACTCATTATTGTTCTGTCAGTTCGATCAACAAACTCCAAGAGTGCTCTTCCATACCTATTTCAAATCGGATAATTCTCACCAACCTGTATACAACCCCTGCTTGCTGGAATGACAAGGTGAACATCTTAGGTCCAATACTCAAGGCTCTGCACTGGCTTGCATTGCCGGTCACAATGGCGATTTGCAAGTTGATACAGCAACCGAGACGAGACTACACGCAAGGACAACTGTATGCCTATAGCCTTAGCAGAATGCAGTATCAGTCATACTGTATACGTATCACAATGCGATCTGTTATGTCTGTACAACCGTGACAGCTTGCCAACGCGGGTAAAGGATAAATCAACCTTGTTGAAAGGCGTTCTATGATAATAAGGCGGCTTTGAATATTTGATGGGGTGACTCAGGCTGCTGTCCGTCAATATAAAAAGAATAGCGAATAGCTTGATCAGAAATGAGAAGGAATATCCTTTCAATAGCACTATGCAGGCATTCAGACACATCGAAAGGAGGGGTCGTAACGACCGGCAGTACACTAAACAATGGCAAAAGGAGCACCCATATGAACTGCTGAGTGCTCCGCTACGCTAGTAGTCTTTATAGCTCCAGATCTTGCGTGTCAGCCAGACCTTGATCTTCACCTTCTTCCGGCTTAATGGTTGCCTGTAGAAGTAACATTTCACGTAACTTGCCTTCGATTTCATCAGCAATTGCCGTGTTTTCTTTCAGGAACTTAATCGAGTTCGCTTTACCCTGGCCAATCTTATTACCATTATAGCTAAACCAGGCACCCGCTTTATCAACCAGCTTATGCTTCACGCCTAAATCAATCAGCTCACCCTGCTTAGAGGTACCTTCACCATACATGATGATAAATTCAGCTTGCTTAAATGGCGGAGCTACTTTGTTCTTAACAACCTTAACTCGGGTTTCGTTACCGATAACCTCATCGCCCTCTTTCACAGAGCCGATACGACGAATATCCAAACGCACAGAAGCGTAGAACTTAAGCGCGTTACCACCGGTTGTAGTCTCCGGGTTACCAAACATCACACCAATCTTCATACGAATTTGGTTGATAAAGATGCATAGGGTGTTTGAGCGCTTGATATTGGCCGTCAGTTTACGCAAAGCCTGAGACATCAGACGTGCTTGTAAACCTACGTGGGTATCACCCATCTCGCCTTCAATTTCAGCTTTTGGCGTCAGTGCTGCAACAGAGTCCACTACAACTACGTCTACCGCACCTGAGCGTACCAGCATGTCACAGATCTCAAGAGCTTGTTCACCCGTATCAGGCTGAGATACAAGTAGATCGTTTACATTGACACCCAGTTTTTCTGCATAGACAGGATCCAGCGCGTGCTCAGCATCCACGAACGCACACGTTTTACCTTGCTTTTGTGCTTCTGCAATGGCCTGTAGTGTCAGCGTTGTTTTACCTGATGATTCAGGACCATAAATTTCTACAATACGACCAGTTGGCAAGCCGCCGATACCCAAAGCAATGTCCAGTCCCAGTGAGCCTGTTGAAACGGCTTCAATGTCCAGCGCCTGGCTGTCGCCTAGTTTCATGATAGAGCCTTTACCAAATTGTCTCTCGATCTGAGACAATGCAGCGTCGAGCGCTTTTTGTTTGTTATCGTTCATTTGCTTCTCCAATCTAGCGTATTGACGACAAGTATACTGTATAGAATTACAGTATCAAGCATATTTTAAGCATTTAGCAGAGAAATTATTTTTCTTATTGAAAATTCAATAGCTTGCTCTCTAACTTCCGCTCTACTACCGCTAAAACTCCCCCGTTCACACAGTACTTTTCCCTGTAAATAGAAGCCAAACCATACAGTACCCACAGGTTTGTCCGATGACCCTCCTCCAGGTCCAGCAATACCGGATACCGCAATCGCTACATCTGCTTGTGCCGCAGCGGCCGCGCCCTGCACCATCTCATAAACCGTCTGCTCACTGACTGCGCCAAACTCTGCCAGGGTCTTCTGTGCAACGCCTAATAACTCTGATTTTGCATCGTTGCTGTAAGTAACAAAGCAACGCTCTATATAAGCTGATGACCCTGGTGTATCTGTTAACGCATAGCTAATGCCACCACCAGTACATGATTCTGCAGTAGTGATTGTCATCGCGTTATTCGTTAGAATAGTGCCCAATTGTGCCGCCAGCCCGGCTATCTCAGTATGAAGCTCCATACTCATTTCCTTTAGGTATAAGTAATGTCGTTAGATCTTTATTCCGAACATACTATAAAACAACAAACCCCTATGATGCAGCAGTATCTTAGGATCAAAGCACAACACCCGGATATTCTGCTGTTTTATCGTATGGGTGATTTCTATGAGCTGTTCTTTGACGATGCCATCCGCGCCGCCCAACTGCTGGATATTTCCCAGACTCATCGAGGTAAAGCGGGCGGTGCGCCCATTCCAATGGCTGGGGTGCCTTATCATGCAGTTGAAAATTACCTGGCTCGATTGGTCCAGATGGGCGAGTCTGTGGCGATCTGCGAGCAGGTCGGCGACCCCGCGACCAGCAAAGGCCCTGTTGAGCGCAAAGTCGTACGTATCGTCACCCCAGGTACAGTGACCGATGAAGCCTTACTGCAAGAACGTCAGGACAACCTGCTTGCGGCTCTGTGGCAAGATAAACAACACTATGGCGTGGCTTACCTAGACATCAACTCCGGACGATTTAACATAGTTGAGCTGACCACCGACGAAGCGCTGAGCTCTACGTTACAGAGGTTACAACCCGCAGAGTTACTTTACCCCGAGTCATTTAGTAACCTGTTGGTGCTTGAGCAGGTGAAAGGAGCCAGACGGCGCCCGGACTGGGAATTTGATCTCGACACCGCCACCCATCTGCTTTGCCAGCAATTCGGTACACAGGACCTCATCGGCTTTGGTGTTGCAGAAGCCAAAACGGGGTTAGTTGCAGCTGGATGTGTGATGCAGTACGTCAAAGACACTCAGCGCACTGCACTGCCCCATATTCGGGCCATTACGCTGGAGAAAAACGAGCATGCAGTGATTCTGGATGCCGCCACGCGTAAAAACCTTGAACTGACTGTCAACTTGTCTGGCAGTATAGAGAATACTCTGGCACAAGTACTGGATAAAACAGCGACCCCTATGGGCTCGCGATTGCTAAAACGACGCATTCACACACCGGTGCGTAACCGTGATGAGCTCAATGCCCGGCTCAATGCCATTGCCAGCCTGATCGAATCCCAGCTTAATATCGAGGTGTACGACGGTCTGCGTCAGATTGGTGATATCGAACGTGTGGTTGCTCGCCTGGCGCTGTGCAATGCGCGCCCAAGAGACCTCACCCGGTTACGTAATGCATTGCAGGCCCTGCCGCCGCTACATCAACTACTTGGAGAAAGTCGCGATCCAAGACTGCAGCAGATCCGCACACATTCTCCGACTTTGCCAAAACTTCAGGAATTGTTAGAGCGTGCCATCATAGACAACCCACCCGTACTGATCCGCGATGGCGGTGTAATTGCACCCGGTTACAACAGTGAGCTGGATGAATGGCGTGCTCTCAGTGAAGGGGCCACTGATGTACTGGATCAGCTCGAAGAGCGTGAGCGTGAGCGCACTGGGATCAGCACACTGAAAATTGGCTACAACAAAGTCCATGGGTTTTATATTGAGATCAGCAAGGCCAACTCACACCTGGCGCCGCCTGAATATATTCGTCGTCAGACACTGAAAAACAACGAGCGTTATATCATTCCCGAGCTCAAAGAGCACGAAGACAAGGTGCTGGGCAGTCAGAGCAAGGCACTGGCGCTCGAAAAGCAGCTGTATGAAGAGCTGTTTACTTTGATTGCGCCCTATATCGAGCAGCTACAAACCATGGCGGCGGCGCTGGCCGATTTGGATGTACTCAATACCCTGGCAGAGCGGGCGCAAACGCTGGATTACTGTAAACCTGAACTGAGTAATGGCGATGAGATCCACATCGAAGCCGGTCGTCACCCGGTCGTGGAGCAGGTCAGTAAAGAACCCTTTATTGCCAATCCGGTCCACCTCAATGCGGATCGCAAGATGCTGATCATCACAGGTCCCAATATGGGCGGTAAATCGACCTACATGCGTCAGACAGCGCTGATAGTTCTGATGGCACACATTGGGAGTTATGTCCCTGCCAGTGCAGCTCAAATAGGCAAAGTTGACCGCATTTTCACCCGAATCGGCGCCAGTGACGATCTGGCTTCCGGACGCTCAACCTTTATGGTTGAAATGACCGAAACGGCCACCATACTGAACAACGCAACGGCACAGTCTCTGGTCTTAATGGACGAAATTGGCCGGGGTACCAGTACCTACGACGGTCTCTCTTTGGCTTATGCGACCGCCGACTATCTGGCCGGTAAGATAGCAGCTAAGACACTGTTTGCCACCCATTATTTCGAGCTGACGGAACTGGCTGAGCAGCAATCTGGCCTGGTCAATGTGCACCTTGACGCCGTTGAACACAACGACACCATCGCGTTTAAACACACAGTCATGGAAGGCGCCGCGAGTAAAAGCTTTGGTTTGCAGGTAGCCGGACTGGCAGGAGTACCCAAAGCTGTGCTGGCCATGGCTAAGCGCAAACTGGCCTTGCTGGAGCAGCACCAAAGTGTGGTCGAAAGCCCGCAGACAACCCCGGCATCCCAAATACAGCAAAGTTTGCCTTTGGTCAGTGAACCGTCTGAAGTCGAACAAATGCTTGCAGAGATTGACCCGGACGAGCTATCGCCCCGAGCAGCTCACGACCTGCTTTATCAATTGAAAGCACTCCTGTAAGCAATAAAAAAGCGGCTCTCTAGCCGCTTTTTTATTACGCATATGTTCAGAAGCTGTGATTATACTGAATGCCCACAACCGTAGCATGACCTTTGGACTTAAAGCCCCACTCGCTACCAAGGCTATCTTTCTCAACAAAGGTCTGAGTTTTACCACGCAGGATACTCAAACCAAAGTCCAGACTGGCAGCGTCATTCAGATGATATTCTGCGCCAAAAGAGTACCAGGTTCGGTCCGTATCCGGGATGGAGATAGACATATGCGACTCATTGGCCGGTGAGCTGTCATAAGCCAGACCTGCACGCAATTTCAGAGACTCACTCCACTGATAATCGCCCCCAACAGAGAAACGTAATGAGTTATCAAAAAGCTCCTGTTTATTAAACACGGGCTTACCGGCCACTTGCGCTTCAAGCTCCTGGAAGCTGTTCCAACCCGTCCACAGCACGCTGTAGTGCAACGTCATAGGCTCAGTCAGTTTATGTGTACCAGAAATTTCTGCTATCGCAGGAAGTGTCAGCTCCAGTGTACCAGCCAGCGCAGCGCCATTGGTTCCACCAAGTACCGCCGGGATCTGGTTACTGAAATGACCGTCAAAGGTAATATCTGTTTCACTACGATAATGAAAACCTAACCGGTTGTCTGCATCAATTTGATAACTCAGACCCAGGTTCCAGCCATAACCACTGTCGTCACCCTCCAGATTAACCACTTCAGTACTGGCCGAAGCCTGTAACGGGTTTGCACCCAAATGACGGATCACTTTTGCGTCGGCATAAACATGATTCAGGCCCAGTGCCAGTGTCCATTGTGCGTCAATTTCATAGGCCACAGAGACACCCGTATTGATCGTAACTATTTCAGTCTCACCTGCCAGCTGGCCGGCAACATAGTCTTTATCGAACTCAGTTGCCAGACCAAATTGAGAGTAGATCCCCGCACCGACAGACCACTGCTCGTTCAAACGTGCTGTCATAAATACGGCAGGTACCACGGCACTTGGCGCAATGCTGTTATCGTCCAACAGGTTTGCAGGTAACCCATTGTTAGTAGATGTACCTTCTAAGCTAACATCCGGCTCAACATACATAGCTGCAGCACTCACCTGAACGCCCTCGAACTGGCCCATTAACGCAGGGTTACGTGCCACAACCGACGCATCATCAGCGGCACTGGCTTCGCCAGCATAGGCACGGCCCAATCCGGAAACATTTTGCTCAGCCAGCTGAAATGCCGCTGCCAGTGACTGCGAAGACGCCGCCATCAAACCTGTCGCAACCAATGCGCGTAGTACTGTATTCATTCTCAACCTCAAATGTTATTCAACAAGAATAAAAAATTGCCCACACAGTACATAAAAGACGAAGAAAAATCCGCTACTTAAATGCTTTTAACCACCCAATTGAGCAAAATTGGAACATTTAAAGCATTTTATTAACACATCAGATCAGAACAAGAGCAATTACTCTAACCCCATTATCACAGCCTCAAATGATATTAATTCTCATTATTATTGAAAAGAGGTAGATGTTTCGCATATACTCTTAGCCACATTCACAGCTCTGAAGGTTCAGGGTATTTGTAGGGAGGTTAGGTCTATGCTGGCAGTATTGATGATCGGTGCACTGACATTCTGTGGACTTAGCATCTACAGTCTGTGCAAAGCAAACTATTGTGCTTGTCAACGGGCTGGGCAATGCGACAACCCGCTCAACCATTACTGGTTAGCAGCAATACTCAGTGCCCTGCTTGCCTTAATGTTTAGCTGTCTGGCACTGCATACTGAAAAAGGAACTCTGGTGTGGATCCTGATGATGGCCAGCTGCCTTGCCGGAGCCTTGTTATCTGCGCAATGGCAAAAGCGTAAGCTTAAACGAGCAGATGATCTTTTAACAGACGGGATAAATTGATTTGATAATCTAAAGGTCGAACGGTAGATGCGATCTTGATTTTATCTTGCTCGTTTAAATCAATATCTTTGGCTGTGATATGGTGCATATGCTTGGTATTGTAAAAGACTCGTACTTTGGGTGCGGTCGGTGCACCTCGATTACCTTCCAATACGAGCGCCAGGCGCTCATTACTGAGCTTAACAATCGTGCCTACCGGATGTACACCTATACACTTGATAAAATGTTGCACCAGCACAGGATCAAACTGAGCCTTGTTAGCCAGCAAATACCGCAATGCTACCAGGGGCTCGTCGCCATCTCTGTGAGGGCGCTCTGCGGTCATCCCCTCATACACATCCACAATGGCCATTATACGCGCAGCTTTGCTGATCTGCATACCTTGCAGGCGGCGAGGATAACCACTACCATCCAGGCGCTCATGGTGGCTGACAATCATATCGAGCATCAGTGGAGTGATCCCAGGTGCGTCACGGGTAAGCCCGAGAGACTGCGCAACATGGCGTTGCATGGTTTTCATTTCCAGCTTGTTTAGCGGGCCATTCTTATCGATGATCCCCTGAGGTATCTTGGTATGTCCGACGTCATGTAGCATTGCACCAATGGCCATTTGTTCAATTACCTTCTTACCAAGGCCCAGATACTTTGCAAAGACGGTGACCAGGATGGCACAGTTGATCATATGGCGCCAGTTAAACCCCTCTTTGTCTTTGATCCGGGTAAGGATTGCCATAGCATTGGTGTTTCTCAGCACAGATCCGACGATTTCCTGACTGATATCATTGATCAGTGTCATATCGACCTGCATGCCTGCAGTTAAATTACCATACAGCATTTGCAGTTGCTTATTGTGCTGTTCAAACTGCCTCGCTGCGTTGGCAAACTCATCTTCAAGACTGATTTCTTTGTCTTTAGTGGGCTGTGCCTTTATTTCCTTGGCAGGTTTTTCTTTTGGCTTCGCTTCTGGTTTGTCTGGCTTTATTTCAGGGGCCTGGTATTTTTCAGGTACCGGAATATCACTTTGAGCAAAGTCGATATTCAGCTCAACCACCCCGTTCGCGGCCAGACGGGCAATGATAGCTTCATCCCGAACCATGCCTCGAGATTTGATTTTAACTTCAGCGCCTGACTTTTGCTTGTGAACGCTGTCCACAAACATGCCGGGTTTTAACTCTTCAATAGGGAGGGTGACTCGCATATCGCTCGCATGATGCCTGGCGGCAGTGTAAATTGCACTAATATGCATAGGCCAGACTAAATTGTCTAGTAAATGGTGTGAGTTTAAGAAAAAAGAATGAGTGTATATTAATTAATGTGCAGTCAGAGGCTAAACAGCACTCTGACCTATTGTTGAGATGCTGAATTACTCCTGGAAGTAGGTGCCCCAACCATCATATTCAACGCCACAGTGTGTAGCAATTTCAACCAGCTTGGTGACATCTTCCATAATCACTTCAGCATCTAGTTCAGCTTCAACCACTACATCAAAACCCCAGATTTTGCTGCCATCTTCCAGTTCAAGCTCCGCTGGATCTTCTACATCATAACCTAGTTTAAAGGCAGCAAGCGCTGCTTGTTCAAGTTTCTCAAAGTCTTCACTGACAAAATGATGCTCTACTTCATACAATATATCGGGGTTCGATCCATCCTCTAACAACGACTCAACGATGTCTTCACTGATCTCTTGCCAATTTTCCACGTGCTGCTCTCACTTTTTCGTCTAACTGTGCAATATGTTCCGCCATTTTAGCATGGATCTGCTTAGCATGCTCTCGCGCTGGTGTGTCTTTATCTAACGGAATTGGCGCCAGAATATCAATATAGACAGTGCCATTATCCCAGCGATTGAGTTTGATCTGACCTGCTGTGTTGTTCATACACACAGGTACGACCGGCACATCTGCACTCATCGCAGTATGAAACGCCCCGGTTTTAAAGGGTAATAAGCCCCTGCCATAGCTACGCGTGCCCTCCGGAAACATCCACAGAGACATTCCCCGTTGTTTGATTTTCGCGATAGACTTGCCCAATGTATTCACCGCTTTAGTGCGATTGGCTCGGTCGATTAAAATGTTGCCGGACAACCAATATAGTTGCCCGAAAAATGGCACCCATTTCAGGCTTTTCTTACCCATACTTACCGTGTTGTGCGGTACAACAGCAGGCAAAGTGAACAAGTCATAGTTGTTTTGATGATTGGCAATGTACATGGCCGGGCCAAGATCTTTTGCACCGGGATCAATCGAGATTTCCAGTTTAACCCCGATCACACGGGACATCTTGCCAAACCAGGAGGCAATCACATGCACATTATTGGCATGGAATGGACGGATAAGGCTTAATGTCAGGCCTGCCAGACAACTGAGGATAATGAACAGCGCCATTGCCAGAATTCGAACTACAGCTAACAAAATAGAGACTCCTATTATCAAGTCGGCGCATTATAATCAAATAGGCGTACACTTGTAAGCTCAATTTTATTACAGTCATAAAAAATGCCGCTCTATTGAGCGGCATTCTACAATTTCTTTATACGGCTTATATAATTAGCTCATTGCTGCCTGCAACTTCTTCATTGCAGATTTTTCCAGCTGACGCACTCGCTCCGCTGACACCTGGTATTTATCCGCCAAGTCTTGTAACGTGGCCTTATCTTCTGATAACCAGCGCGCGGCAACGATGTCCTGAGAACGCTCATCCAGCGTCTTCATGGCTGCAATCAGGCGGTTTTGTGATTGCTCCTGCCATTGCTCTTCTTCAATCACTTCTGCCACATCACTGCTGGCATCCGTTAAATACTGAACCGGTGAGAAGCTGCTGCTCGGTGCATTGTCGTCATCGTCTGACGTCAGGTCAAAGCCCATGTCCTGACCACTCATCCGCGATTCCATTTCACGTACTTCTTTTTCGCTCACACCCAGTTCATTAGCAACTGTGGTGATCTCTTCCTGGTTAAACCAACCCAGACGCTTTTTGTTTTTGCGCAGGTTGAAGAATAGTTTACGTTGCGCTTTGGTCGTCGCAACTTTAACAATGCGCCAGTTTTTAAGCACGTATTCGTGGATTTCAGCCTTGATCCAGTGTACTGCAAACGACACCAGACGCACACCCACTGTCGGATTGAAGCGCTTCACCGCTTTCATCAGACCGATGTTGCCTTCCTGGATTAAGTCTGCCTGTGGCAGGCCATAACCAGAGTAGCTTTTGGCAATATGCGCAACAAATCGTAAGTGAGAGATAATGAGCTGCTTTGCTGCGTGCAAATCCCCATCCTCGTGTAGGCGGGTTGCCAGCGCTTTCTCCTGCTCAGCATCCAGCATCGGAATAGAACTTACCGATTGTAGGTAGCCTTCTATACTCGCGCTTTGTTGCCCAGCGGTCAGTGCCATCGCATAAATGTCTTTACTCATTTTTCACCTCAGTGATAATTCGTTTTGCCAATTTTAGCACTCTTTACCTTAGAGTGCTAAATGCAATCTACTACTTTTCACCATCAAAGATCAAGCCTTTTATTATTACACTTTAATTAATAATTAAACCTTTGATTTATATAATTTATTTCAACTGTAAAAAAGTGAGGTTGCTAAGCCTGTATTCAGATAAGTCTAAGTAGCGATATTTTGGAGCGCTAATTTAGAGGGTAAAGGTGCTAAAATTGTCTGCAAGAGTGCTAAGCCCAAACTCAAATTAGCACTCAATTATTTCAGCGGGCGTGCTGCCCGGGTGCTAAACCTTATCAGGTTCAATGTCCTTTATGTACTTCTGTACCGATAGAAAGGAACCGACAAAGCCGAGGGCAACAGCCAGAAGCAGCAAACACATCAGTTCGCTTCCCGATAAGCCCTGCAATACGAAGTTACTCTGATATACCCCAACAACCATAGCAACCGCAGACTCAAGCCACCATAACATCAGCATAACGCAGATAAACGCAATCAGGCCGCCAATAATGCCATACCAGATCCCAGTCCACAAAAATGGGGTATGAATAAAGGTGTTCGTTGCGCCCACGAGTTTAAGCACCTGGATCTCTTCTTTTTTATCCATAATAGACAGACGGATAGTGTTACCGATGATCAACACAACTGCGGTAAGCAATAACAGACCAATGGTAATCACGCTTTCTTTAAGCAGGCTGAGTAAGGCATTAAGGCGTTCAAGCCACTCAATATCCAGTTTGCCAAACTCAATTTCTCTTTCCTGCTCAAGTTTATTTAGCAAAGCATTAGCCGCCTGCGCACTGCGATGGCGTACCGTCGGTGTCACGAGGACCACACTAGGCAACGGGTTTTCTTCGAGATAATCCAGTGCCTGGCCGAACCCGGAAATAGATTTGAACTCTGCCAACGCCTTATCTTTGCCTATGAAACTGACAGTTTCGATTTCAGTGTACAGCGCTAATCGTTTAACCAGAGTTTGCGTCGCCTGCTCACTCACGGTTTCTTTGACGAACAAAGAAATCTCTGCTGCCTCCTGAAAACCGCTACTGACTTTCTGAACATTCTTGACCACCACATAAAGTGTGGTGGGTAGTGTCAGACTCAAACCTAACACCAGAATGGTCATCATCGACGCCATGGGTGTGCGCCACATTTCGCCTAAACTGTGCACGCCCTGACGCAGGATAGTAATAATGAAGAAGTAACACTTCAGGATCACTGATTTGCTTTGCTTGTCGTTTTGCGAGCCGCGGCCTTTGAACAATAAACTCATAGCGTGTCTCCCGGCAGCGAAGACCCTAACAAAGGATCCTGAATCAAGCGGCCGTGGTCCAGGGTCAGGCTGCGATATTTCATCCGTGCGATCAACCCCAGATCGTGGGTGGCAATCATAACCGACGTACCATGGCGGTTGAAGTCTTCAAACAATCTGAGAATTTCCATCGACAATTCAGGGTCCAGGTTACCGGTCGGCTCATCTGCCAGTAATAAAGGGGGTGAATTCACAATCGCTCGTGCAATACCCACTCGCTGCTGCTCACCACCGGACAAAGTGCTCGGCTGACACTTTACTTTATCCAGCAGACCAACCTTATCCAGCGCGGCATGGACGCGCTTGGTCATATGTTTGTGATGTGTGCCTTCTATAACTAAAGGCAGTGCCACATTATCAAATACGTTATAGCGCTCCAGCAAGCGATGGTTCTGGAATATGATGCCAATGTCGCGGCGAATATAAGGCACCTGGCTATTTTTGATTTGATTCAGATCGACGCCATTGATAGCGACACGCCCTGCAGACGGGCGTTCCATCAGGCTGATCAATTTAAGCAGGGTACTCTTGCCCGCACCACTGTGACCGGTCAGAAATGCCAGCTCACCTTTGGCGAGTTCAAAACTGACCTTTTCCAGCGCCCGGTGGCCTCCGGGGTAAGTTTTACTGACTTGCTCAAACTTGATCATTGCCTGCCCTGCTTTCGTTATACTGCTTCCGATTTACCTGATCCCGACCAGCGGGATCAGAACAGCACTTGGTTATTAGCTTTCATTATCCTGACTAAAAAGTGCTTCGATAAAGTCATCGCTCTTAAATGTTCTCAGATCGTCAATACTTTCGCCTACACCAATATAACGGATAGGTACCTTAAATTGATCTGCAACCGCAAAGATCACCCCCCCCTTTGCCGTGCCATCCAGCTTAGTCAGGGTAATGCCAGTCAGACCCACAGCCTGATCAAATAGTTTCAC
Organism: Pseudoalteromonas sp. XMcav2-N; assembly: GCF_024124545.1. GTDB lineage: Bacteria > Pseudomonadota > Gammaproteobacteria > Enterobacterales > Alteromonadaceae > Pseudoalteromonas. Next base: position 26,039 of record NZ_JAMXSF010000004.1, on the reverse strand, counting down.
CTGACTAATCGCATTTTGGCCTGTGCCGGCATCGATAGTGAGCATCACTTCGTGTGGCGCATCCGGATCCAGCTTCTTCATAACCCGTGCAATTTTTTCAAGCTCCTGCATCAGGTTATCTTTATTTTGCAGGCGGCCTGCGGTATCTGCAATTAATACATCGACATCACGTGCTTGTGCCGCCTGGAAAGCGTCAAATACCACCGAGGCACTGTCCGCACCGGTATGCTGAGCTATCACGGGAATATCGTTACGCTCACCCCATACCTGCAACTGCTCAACAGCTGCTGCCCGGAAGGTATCACCCGCAGCCAGCATCACAGACTTACCCTGAGCCTGGAACTGTTTAGCCATCTTACCGATTGTGGTGGTTTTACCAACACCATTAACCCCTACCATCAGGATCACAAATGGCTTTTTATTGGCCGGGATCTCAAGTGGCTTTTCAGCATCTTTCAGAATGTCTGCCATTTCCTGTTTCATCAGGTCATAAAGGGCATCACCGTCTTTCAGCTGTTTACGATCTGCCGCATCGGTCAGGTTGTCGATCAGCTTCATGGTGGTATCAACGCCTATGTCCGCCGTCAGTAACTGTGTTTCAAGATCTTCGAACAACTCATCGTCGATCTTCTTGCCACGGAAAATATTGGCAAAGCCGGAGCCTATGTTGGTCTTGGTTTTTAACAAGCCCTGCTTCAGACGTGCAAAGAACCCTTTCTTTTTAGGCTTCTCTTGTTCCTGAGCCTGACGCTCGGCTTCTTCACGTTCCGCCTGCTCTTTGGCTAAACGCTCTGCTTCTTCACGTTCTGCCTGTTCTTTGGCTAAACGCTCTGCTTCTTCACGTTCCGCCTGCTCTTTCGCTAAGCGCTCGGCTTCTTCACGTTCCGCTTGTTCTTTCGCTAAACGCGCTGCTTCTTCACGTTCTGCCTGTTCTTTGGCTAAACGCGCTGCTTCTTCACGTTCCGCCTGCTCTTTCGCTAAACGCGCTGCTTCTTCACGTTCCGCCTGCTCTTTGGCTACACGCGCGGCTTCTTCACGTTCTGCCTGTTCTTTGGCTAAACGCGCTGCTTCTTCACGTTCCGCCTGTTCTTTGGCTACACGCGCTGCTTCTTCACGTTCTGCCTGTTCTTTGGCTAAACGCGCGGCTTCTTCACGTTCCGCCTGCTCTTTCGCTAAACGCGCTGCTTCTTCACGCTCCGCCTGCTCTTTCGCTAAACGCGCTGCTTCTTCACGCTCCGCCTGCTCTTTGGCTACACGCGCGGCTTCTTCACGTTCCGCCTGCTCTTTGGCTAAACGCGCGGCTTCTTCACGTTCCGCCTGCTCTTTGGCTACACGCGCGGTTTCTTCACGTTCCGCCTGCTCTTTGGCTAAACGTGCAGCTTCTTCACTTTCCGCCAGCTCTTTGGCTACACGATCTGCTTCCTCTCGTTCCGCCTGCTCTTTGGCTAAACGCGCAGCTTCTTCACGTTCCGCCTGCTCTTTGGCTACACGATCTGCTTCCTCTCGTTCCGCCTGCTCTTTGGCTAAACGTGCAGCTTCTTCACGTTCCGCTTGTTCTTTCGCTAAACGCGCTGCTTCCTCACGTTCCTCCTGTTCTTTCGCCAAGCGCTCGGCTTCTTCACGTTCCGCCTGTTCTTTGGCTAAACGCTCGGCTTCTTCACGTTCCGCCTGTTCTTTGGCTACACGCGCTGCTTCTTCACGTTCTGCCTGCTCTTTGGCTACACGCGCAGCTTCTTCACGTTCCGCCTGTTCTTTGGCTAAGCGCTCGGCTTCTTCACGTTCCGCCTGCTCTTTTGCCAAACGCTCCGCTTCTTCTCGCGCAGCCTGCTCTTCGGCCAAGCGAGCGGCTTCTCGTTCAGCTTCTTGCTGTTTTTTGTCTGATTTTCCGAACCCTAACCAGGATAGAATTTTGCTCTTTTTACCCATAACTCGCTAAATACCGTTTTAGTGTGTAATCAAATTAGTGAGAACTTATTGGCGCAGATAATCCATGCGCATGAGCGCTCTGGTGGAAGACCTGACAGGCCATGTACATGGCTGATAACAAGCTCTGTCATTGTTGGGACGACAGTGTACCATGTTCCAATAGGATGAAAAATCACAGCTTAATGATATCTGTCTGATAACGGCATCAGGCAGCAATAAATCTTGCTATACTCCTGCCCCGATGCGGTATAATGAGCGTCATATTTTGCACGCAGTTGGTAAAAAATGAGAAAGCAACAATCAAAAAAGCCAGTGTCAGGACATATTCGTGTGATCAGTGGCCGATTTCGGGGTCGTAAATTACCTGTCAAAGACGTTGAAGGGCTCAGACCAACCACCGACAGAGTAAAAGAAACCCTGTTCAATTGGCTGATGCAGGATGTCAGAAATGCCAAAGTATTAGATTGCTTTGCAGGTTCTGGTAGCCTGGGGTTTGAGGCTTTATCGCGATTTGCGCACAGTGCTACCTTTTTTGAATTCGACAAACAAGTTGCCCAGCAGCTGCAACAGAATATTGTTACCCTCAAGCTGGATAATGCTCAGGTCGAACATGGCGATACCTTGGCCAGACTAGCCACAGAGGCGCCACAGGCTTATGATCTGGTTTTTGTTGATCCGCCGTTCAGGCGCGATATGGTGCAAACCAGCTGTGCTTTACTCGAAGCCAATCACTGGCTGAGTGAAGATGCTCTGGTTTATGTCGAGTTTGAACGCGAAAGTACACCCACATTCCCCGAAAACTGGACCATCTTAAAAGAAAAGTTGGCGGGTCAGGTTTGTTGTCGACTCTTCCAACGCACTTAACTATTCGACAACAGCAAGGCTAAACAGCTGAAATAATAGGCCGTTTAGTACAAATGCTGGTGTTCAACCCCGTGTCGGGCTTTAGGCATGACAGTTGCTGCAATTTTAACTATAATTTGGTCTTTACATGCGGTGATGCTTCGGCTTACAATACCGCACCATTTTTGAACCAATTGACCGTTTTTTGGTCGGTTAGAGCAAAGCTCACTAATTAGGTAGGTGAATTTTTAATGCCAGTAATTAAAGTAAGAGAGAACGAACCGTTTGACGTAGCACTTCGTCGTTTCAAGCGTTCATGTGAAAAAGCAGGTATCCTTTCAGAAGTTCGTCGTCGCGAGCACTATGAAAAGCCAACAGCTGAGCGTAAGCGCAAGAAAGCAGCTGCTGTAAAGCGTCACATGAAAAAGCTTTCTCGCGAAAACGCACGTCGCGTTAAATTATACTAATCACTGCGAGTCTTGCATATGAGCCTGTTAGCTACGTTAAAAGACGCGCAAAAAGCAGCCATGAAAGCCAAAGACAAACCTCGTCTTACTGCTATTCGTGCTGCCCTTGCTGAAGTTAAGCAACGAGAAATCGATAACCAAACGACACTGGACGACGCAGGTATTACCTCCGTTTTAGTGAAGCTGGTAAAACAACGCCGCGATTCTTATACTCAGTATAAAGACGCTGGCCGCGAAGACTTAGCCGACGTAGAAGCTGGTGAGATCACTGTGCTGGAGTCCTTCTTACCTCAACCTTTGAGCGAAGAAGAGATAGCAACATTGATCGATTCTGCAATCGCCGATACCGGCGCCGCTGGCATGCAGGACATGGGCAAAGTTATGGGCGTGATTAAAGCAAAAGCTGAAGGTCGCGCTGATATGGGCAAAGTTTCAGGTTTAATTAAACAGAAGCTTAGCGCATAAGCCCCGCATCAAGTATGATTATAAGTAAACCGAGCCTAGCGCTCGGTTTCTTCGTCTAAGCGATAGGGTAAAAATGGCAGGAAAAATTCCAAGACAATTTATTGACGACCTGTTGGCCAGAACTGACATCGTTGAATTAATCGATAACCGCATCGGTCTGAAAAAAGCCGGCAAAGATTATCAGGCCTGCTGCCCTTTTCATAACGAGAAATCTCCCTCTTTCACCGTCTCTCGTGACAAGCAGTTTTATCACTGCTTTGGCTGCGGTGCCAATGGCAACGCTATCTCCTTTTTAATGGAATACGATAAGCTGGAATTTGTCGATGCCATCGAAGAACTGGCGGGACAATTCAGCCTGGAGATCCCCCGAGAGCAAGGCCTGGGTGGACCACAACGTAGCTTCGAAGAGAAAAAGTCCGACTACGATCTGATGCAGCAAACTGCGCGCTTTTATCAGCAGCAACTTAATCAGCATCAGAAATCCGCAGAGGTTAAAGCCTATATTTCTGGACGTGGTTTGTCCCAGCAAACCATCGATAAATTTCAGATGGGCTTTGCGCCGCCCGAGTGGGATCAGCTGATCCGCACGCTGGCACGCAACCCGGCTCAGCGTCAGCAGCTGGTTGAATTGAAACTCGCGACAGAAAAGTCACCGGGGCGTCAGTTTGACTTTTTTCGCGATAGACTGATGTTCCCCATCCGTGATAAACGCGGTCGGGTGATCGCCTTCGGTGGCCGAGTCATGGGGCAAGATCAGGGACCAAAATATCTCAACTCGCCGGAAACCCGAATCTTCCATAAAAGCTTTGAGTTATACGGCTTTTATGAAGCCAAGCAGGCCCATCGCCAGCTGGCACAAGTGTTGATAGTCGAAGGCTATATGGACGTCGTAGCCCTCTCGGAGTATGGCATCGATTATGCGGTTGCCGCACTGGGCACTGCCACTACAGCAGAGCATATGCAGACCTTGTTCCGTAACACCGATCAGGTTATTTGTTGTTACGATGGCGACCGGGCCGGTAAAGATGCCGCCTGGCGTGCGTTGGAGCATGCCCTGCCCAATCTGAAAGACGGTAAGTCGCTGCGTTTTGTGTTTCTTCCGGATGGTGAAGACCCGGATTCCTTAGTACAAAAAGAAGGCAAAGATGCTTTTGAGCAGCGACTGAAAGACGCCGAAGACTACAGTAAAGTGCTGTTTGCCCGGCTATCGGAGCAATGCGATTTAACCACGGATGCCGGCAAAGCTAAACTGCTCAGTGAAGCGCTGCCATTAATTGAAAAAATACCGAGTGAGTATTACCAGGAGTCGTTGCTGAGTACGCTGGCACGCCTGATCGGTCGCACCCGTGAGCAACTGAGTGCCAAACTGGCGACGCCACGAAAACAACATGCCATTGAGCGCAAGTTTAAAGTGACACCAATGCGTCGGGCCATAGGTCTGTTATTGCAACACCCGAGTCTGGCATCTGTCGTTGAGCACTTACCCGAACTGGCAGAATTGCCCTTGCCCGGCATGCGCCTGTTCCTGACTTTGCAGGCGACCTGTTTATCGCGCCCCGATTATACCACCGCGCATATTCTTGAAGCTTTTCGGGACACGCCTGAATACTCAGCGCTGAACAAACTGGCAACCTGGCAGCACAATATAGATGAAGAAAAGCTGGTTGATGAATTTAAAAATACTTTTCAGTTTATTGAAGACCAGTGTTTAAATTTGCGCCTTGAGACCTTATTAATAAAAGACAAAACCGAAGGCTTAAACAGCGATGAACGACTGGAATGCGCGCTTCTGACCCAAGCGTTAGGTGCGCGAAGAACTGGTCAATAATAATTTTTGCTGTTATAATGTTCTATTCACTGCGTCAACCAAAATAGTGTGGTTTTTAGCTGACGCCCGTTGTAACAACTTTATCAGAGTGGAAGCAATAATCTCTATGGATCAATCTCCTCAGTCACAACTCAAACTTCTGATTCAGAAAGGTAAAGAGCAAGGTTACTTAACTTTTGCAGAAGTTAACGATCATCTTCCACAAGACATCATAGATTCGGATCAAGTAGAAGATATCATTAGCATGATCAATGATATGGGTATCCAGGTAGCAGAGTCTGCACCGGATGTCGACGAACTGATGATGCAGGAAACCACGACCGACGAGGATGCAGCCGAAGCAGCGGCTGCCGCATTGGCAACGGTAGAAAAAGAAATCGGCAGGACTACAGATCCAGTACGCATGTATATGCGTGAAATGGGCACGGTTGAACTGCTGACGCGTGAAGGCGAAATTTTAATCGCTAAACGCATTGAAGAAGGGATTAATCAGGTTCAGATCTCGGTTGCCGAGTATCCTGAAGCCATTACTTACTTACTGGAGCAATGGGACAAATACGAAGCCGAGGAGATGCGCCTGAGCGACATCGTAACTGGTTTCTTTGATTCGTTGGAAGACGATGAAGCCCCCATTTCAGCAACGCACATCGGTTCAGAGCTGAGCGAAGAAGATCTCGACGATGAAGACGATGATGGCGATGAAGACGACGACGATTCGGAAGACGCTGATACTGGCCCGGATCCTGAAATTGCGCGCGAGCACTTCGAAGAATTAAGAACCCTGTACAACAATGCACGTAAGTGTTTTGAAGTAAAAGGTCGTGCACACCCGGATTCTCAAGCGGCCATCGCCGAGATTGGCGAGCTGTTCCGTAAGTTCAAGCTGGTTCCAAAACAGTTTGACCGCATGGTAAATAACATGCGTGACATGATGGATCGCGTTCGTGTACAAGAACGTATCATCATGAAGCAAGCTGTTCAGATTGCAAAGCTGCCGAAGAAAACCTTCATCAAGCACTTCGCCAACAATGAAACCGATATGGCCTGGGTCGATGCAGAAATTGCCGCAGGTGACAAACACTCAGCTAAGCTGGCACAAGTTAAGCCTGAGATCGAGCGCTGCGTGAATAAACTGACGGCCATTGAAGAAAGCACAGGCCTAAGCATTGAGCGTATTAAAGACATCAACCGCCGTATGAGCATTGGTGAAGCGAAAGCCCGTCGTGCGAAAAAAGAGATGGTTGAAGCCAACTTACGTCTGGTTATCTCCATTGCCAAAAAGTACACCAATCGTGGCCTGCAATTCTTGGATCTGATCCAGGAAGGTAACATAGGTCTGATGAAAGCGGTTGATAAATTCGAATACCGCCGTGGTTACAAGTTCTCGACTTATGCAACCTGGTGGATCCGTCAGGCAATTACCCGCTCAATTGCGGATCAGGCGCGTACTATCCGTATTCCGGTACACATGATTGAAACGATCAACAAGTTGAATCGTATCTCTCGTCAGATGCTACAGGAAATGGGTCGTGAACCCAGCCCGGAAGAGCTGGCAGAGCGCATGATGATGCCAGAAGATAAGATCCGTAAAGTGCTGAAAATTGCCAAAGAGCCTATCTCCATGGAAACACCAATCGGTGATGATGAAGATTCGCATCTGGGTGATTTCATTGAAGACACGACGATTGAATCGCCAGTGGATTCAGCCACAATGGAAAGCTTACGTGGTGCCACCAATGAAGTACTTGCTGGCCTGACGGCACGTGAGGCCAAGGTACTACGCATGCGTTTCGGTATCGACATGAACACCGACCATACTCTGGAAGAAGTAGGTAAGCAATTTGACGTGACACGTGAACGTATCCGTCAGATTGAAGCGAAGGCTTTGCGTAAGCTGCGCCACCCTTCACGCTCAGACTTACTTAAGAGCTTCCTGGATGTAAAAGGCTAAACGCTCATTCAGAATCATTAAAGGCCGCATTTGCGGCCTTTTTAGTTTACTCTGGGATCGATAGACCCAATTTAGAAATAGGTAAGAACTATGGCTTGGATCCAGATCCGCATTGATGCCGATAAAACCAGTGCCGACCATTACAGCGATCTGTTGATGGAAATCGGCTGCCCGTCTGTCACCTATATTGACGGACAAGATAACCCCATATACGAGCCTAAGCCTGGTGAAGTCCTGTTATGGCCACAGACCATAGTCATTGGTTTGTTTGAAGCGAATCACGATATGCAGGCTGTGGTTGATTATTTAAAAACAGCCAGTGATCAGCCGCTCAAATATAAGCTGGAACAACTCGAAGACAAAGACTGGGAACGAGAGTGGATGGATAACTTCCACCCCATTAAATTTGGTGAGCGCTTGTGGATCTGTCCTAGCTGGCGCGATGTACCGGATCCGGACGCTGTCAATGTGCTACTTGACCCAGGCCTCGCCTTCGGCACAGGTACCCATGCCACCACCGCGTTATGTCTGAAATGGCTGGAGCAACAGGACCTCAGTGGCAAAACCGTGGTCGACTTTGGTTGTGGTTCAGGGATCCTGGGGATCGCAGCGATCAAACTGGGCGCTGAACGGGTGATCGGCATCGACATCGATCCACAGGCTTTGGTTGCCAGCCGAGACAATGCTGCACGCAATGGCGTAGCCGATCAGCTGGAAGTGTATTTACCTGAGAACCAACCCGAGTTTTCTGCGGATATTGTAGTCGCAAATATCCTGGCACAGCCGCTCAGAGAGCTCCATGAGGTGATCCTCGGATTCCTCAAACCAGACGGTGAAATTGCCATGTCAGGCATTCTGGAAGAACAGGCGCAATCGGTTGCCGATGTCTATGCCCCTTTCCTTGCACTTGACGCCATTGCTCAGCAAGGTGAATGGACCCGAGTGAGCGGAAAAAAAGGTTAGTGCCTTATCACGCGTAAAGCCCTTAGTTAACAGGCTTTACGCATTTTTTACAGTGCTCTCTTCACCTCATCAAAATGAAAAGCGGTTAATTTTAAAGCAATTCTGACCTTCAGTCAGTTTGTTATAAAAAGTCAACCCGTCAAGCTCAAAAAAAAAGCACTTATGTTCAATTTATAGCCTTTGATTTTTGCAAAAAAAGCCGTAAACTTAGCGCCCCTTGAAAAGAGGCGGATTGAACTGCAGTGCGTATTGGTCCTTACCAACTTGAAAACAACTTAATGGTCGCGCCAATGGCGGGGATCACCGACAGACCTTTCAGACAATTATGTCGGCGCTTAGGTGCTGGACTGGCGGTGTCAGAAATGTTGTCTTCAAATCCTAAGGTATGGAAAACCGATAAGTCGATGAACCGCATGGATCACAGTGGTGAGTCGGGTATCCGTTCTGTGCAAATTGCCGGGGCAGATCCCGAGTTGATGGCACAGGCCGCACAGTTCAATGTCAGCAATGGCGCGCAGATCATAGATATCAATATGGGCTGCCCCGCTAAGAAAGTGAATAAAAAGCTGGCAGGCTCAGCATTATTGCAATATCCGGAACTGGTGGAAGAGATAGTTCAGGCTGTGGTCAACGCAGTCGATGTCCCGGTCACCCTGAAAATTCGCACAGGATGGGATCCGGAAAATCGCAATGGAATTGAGATTGCCCGCATTGCCGAGCGTAATGGCATCGCTTCTTTAGCCGTACATGGACGCACTCGTGCATGTATGTATAAAGGCGAAGCCGAGTATGCCACGATCAAAGCGATTAAGGCGGCGGTTGGCATTCCTGTTGTGGCCAATGGAGATATAGATTCTCCACAAAAAGCCAAACAGGTGCTGGAATTTACGGGCGCAGATGCCATCATGATTGGTCGAGCAGCCCAAGGTCGTCCCTGGATTTTCCGGGAGATAGACCATTACTTGCGTACTGGAGAAACGCTTGCAGCCCCGGAGTTATCCGAGGTTCGCAGTATTTTGATGGAGCACTTAGTGAACCTTCATCAATTCTACGGTATGCCAATGGGTGTACGCATCGCACGCAAACATGTGTCCTGGTATTTGCAGGCCCATGACCAAGAAGGTCAATTTAGGCGAGTATTCAATGCTCTGGACGATGCCACTGAGCAGGTCGAGACATTAGAACACTATTTTGAAACACTAGCAGCTAACTAAGAAAGAGACATAAAGATGTTCGAACAAAATGTGACTTCTCCATTTATCACTAACGCTCATGTTCAGTCACAAGAGAAACCGCAACCACTTCGCGATGCAGTGAAAAAAGCTGTACACCACTACCTGAAACAGCTTAACGGTCAGGACGTACAAGACGTTTATGAGTTGGTTCTTTCTGAGCTTGAAGCACCACTACTTGAAGAAGTAATGACTTACACCCGTGGTAACCAGACTCGTGCTGCCATCTTACTGGGTATCAACCGTGGTACGCTACGTAAGAAACTGAAAAAGTACGGCATGAACTAATCTGTTCCTGTCAGAACTGAAAAAAGCACCTGTGGGTGCTTTTTTTGTTTCCCCTGCTCTCTGGCAGATTATTGCTGCAAACAAAACACTTACCTGCAACTAAAGACACACAGCGAAAAGCAACTCTGTTTTTCTCAATCTCACTCACGCATTTTCAATCGTTTTCTGAGCCAAGTTAGGCTAAAATACAGCACTTCTAAGCTAGCCCTTAACTTATCATTGAGGAAACCTGAACCATCATGGATATACATCGTCCAATTCGTCGCGCGCTGCTGAGCGTGTCTGACAAAACCGGTATCGTTGAATTTGCCCGAGCTCTGAGCGAGCAAGGCGTTGAACTCCTGTCAACTGGCGGCACCTGTAAACTCATTGCCGAGAACGGCATTCCTGTTACTGAAGTATCTGACCACACCGGTCACCCGGAAATCATGGACGGCCGGGTCAAAACCCTACACCCGAAAATCCACGGTGGTATCTTGGCTCGTCGCGGCCAGGACGAAGGCGTGATGGCAGAAAATAACATCTCAGCCATTGATATGGTCGTAGTCAACTTATACCCCTTTGCACAAACCGTTGCAAAAGCTGACTGCTCACTGGAAGATGCCATTGAGAACATCGACATCGGCGGACCGACTATGGTGCGTGCTGCTGCGAAGAACCACAAAGATGTGACCATTGTTGTGAATGCAGCTGACTATGACCGTGTTATCAACGAGATGAAAGCGAATAATGGCTCAACTGAGTACAAGACGCGCTTTGACCTGGCGATTGCAGCTTATGAGCACACAGCGCAGTATGACGGTATGATCGCGAACTACTTCGGTAAAATGGTCCCGGACTATACCGAAGAGGCTGCTAAAGACACTAAGTTTCCGCGCACCATCAATATGCAGTTCACCAAAAAGCAGGATATGCGCTACGGTGAAAACTCGCATCAGGATGCGGCTTTCTACGTTGAAAATGACATTGAAGAAGCATCAGTGGCAACTGCGAAACAGATTCAGGGTAAAGCACTGTCTTACAACAACATCGCGGATACCGATGCCGCCCTTGAGTGTGTTAAGAGCTTCTCAGAACCAGCTTGTGTGATCGTTAAACACGCCAACCCGTGTGGCGTGGCAGAAGATAAAGACATTCTGAGCGCCTATGACCGCGCTTTCAAAACCGATCCAACGTCCGCGTTTGGTGGCATCATTGCTTTCAACCGTGAACTGGATGCTGACACGGCAGAAGCCATCATTTCACGTCAGTTCGTTGAGGTAATCATCGCGCCTAAAATCTCTGATGCGGCAGCACAGATTGTTGCGGCGAAGAAAAACGTCCGCTTGCTGGAATGTGGTGAATGGCAAACTGCAACAACCGGTGTCGACATCAAGCGCGTGAATGGTGGTGTACTGATCCAGGACCGCGATCAGGGTATGGTGCAGGCGAGCGACCTGAAAGTCGTGTCTAAGCGCCAACCAACCGAGCAAGAGCTGAAAGATCTGATGTTCTGCTGGAAAGTAGCCAAGTTCGTTAAGTCGAATGCAATCGTCTATGCACGCGACGGCATGACCATAGGTGTGGGTGCCGGCCAAATGAGCCGTGTGTACTCAGCGAAGATCGCAGGTATCAAAGCCGCAGATGAAAATCTGGAAGTCAAAGGCTCTGTCATGGCCTCTGACGCCTTCTTCCCGTTCCGCGATGGCATCGATGCTGCAGCCGAAGCCGGGATCACTGCGGTGATCCAGCCTGGCGGCTCAATGCGCGATGAAGAAGTCATTGCCGCAGCCGACGAAGCGGGCATGGCGATGGTCTTCACCGGCATGCGTCACTTCCGTCACTAATCGATGAGCGCGAAACCTTCACCGTTTCGCGCTTTTTGTTTGCGCTAATTTCCAGTATTGTGATTCACAGACAATCACAATAATGACAGTGAAGGAACTGACTATGAAATTTGCCATTAAATCTATCATCGCAGCAGGTATTCTGACCGCCCTGAGCGGCTGTAACAGCACGACTGACAGCGGCGTATCCAGCGAGATCACCTCTGCCGTTGCAAACGCAGAACGCAAAGCGGATAACCGTGCTCGAGATCAGTATCGTAATCCGGAGCAAACACTGGCGTTTTTTGGCCTTCAGCCAAACATGACCGTGGTTGAAATCGCCCCTGGCGGTGGCTGGTATAGCGAAATTCTGGCACCCGTTGTTAAAGGTCAGGGGACGCTCTATGCGGCACATTTCCCGGCAAACAGTGAAGGCTACTTCAAGCGCTCACTGGATGGCTTTAAACAAAAAGTGGCAGAAGATGCACGCTTCAGTGAAGTCAAAATTACCGAGTTTGCACCAGGTACGCATACCAATATTGCGCCTGCGGGCAGCGCCGATATGGTCCTGACTTTCCGTAACGTGCACAACTGGTATATGCGTCAGGGCGACGAAGGTGTGCTGTCGGCATTTCAGTCATTTAACAAAGCACTGAAGCCAGGTGGCATTCTGGGTGTGGTAGAACACCGCTTACCTGAACACCGTGATGATAAAGATCAGAAACGTTCTGGTTATATGAAGCAAAGCTATGTCGTCGACCTTGCTAAACAAGCTGGATTCGAATTAGTTGCAAGCAGCGAAATCAACGCCAACCCGTTGGACAGTGCCAACCACCCGAAAGGCGTGTGGACTTTACCACCACGTTTAGCTTTGGGTGATGAAAAGGCCGAGCAGTACAAGGCCATCGGGGAAAGCGATCGAATGACCCTGAAATTCAAAAAGCTTTAATAGGAATCAATTGCCATGAATATACTCGTCATTGGCAGCGGTGGCCGTGAACACGCTTTGGCGTTCAAGGCTGCACAAAACCCATCTGTAAAAACAGTCTTTGTTGCCCCTGGCAACGCAGGCACGGCGCTTGAGCCAAAACTACAAAATGTCGCCATTGGTGTGGAAGACATCGATGCATTGCTGGCTTTTGCCCAAGAGAATAAGGTCGAGCTGACCATTGTTGGCCCTGAAGCGCCACTGGTGATCGGCGTAGTAGACCGCTTCCGTGAAGCTGGCCTGGCTATTTTCGGTCCGACTCAGGGCGCGGCTCAGCTGGAAGGCTCTAAGTCATTTACGAAGGACTTTTTAGCACGCCATCAGATCCCGACAGCGGCCTATCAGACCTTTGAAGAGATCGAGCCTGCTCTGGCCTATGTCAAAGCACAAGGCGCCCCCATTGTTGTCAAAGCAGATGGCCTGGCTGCCGGTAAAGGCGTGATCGTGGCAATGACCGAAGCGGAAGCGGAAGACGCTATTCGCGATATGCTGGCGGGTAATGCCTTTGGTGAAGCAGGTAGCCGCGTGGTGATTGAGGAGTTCCTTGAAGGTGAGGAAGCCTCGTTCATCGTGATGGTCGATGGTAAGAACGTTTTGCCATTCGCCACCAGTCAGGACCACAAGCGTGCTTACAATGGCGATGAAGGCCCGAACACAGGTGGTATGGGTGCCTACTCTCCTGCCCCGGTTGTGACCGCAAATATCCACCAGCGCATTATGGATGAAGTGATCACCCCGACCGTGGAAGGTATGGCAGCTGAAGGCCACCCTTACACCGGCTTTTTGTATGCCGGCCTGATGATTGCCGCAGACGGTACGCCGAAAGTGATTGAGTACAACTGTCGCTTTGGTGATCCTGAAACGCAACCTATCATGCTACGTTTGCAATCTGATCTGGTTACACTGATTGAAGCGGCCAACCGCCAAGAGTTGGATCAGACTGACATTCAGTTTGATCCTCGCGCCGCTGTGGGTGTGGTGCTGGCAGCTAAGGGCTATCCTGGCAGCTATCCGAAAGGCGATGCCATCTCTGGGCTGCGTGTTACTTACCCGGAAGGTGAGAAAGTCTTCCATGCAGGTACCAAACAGGATGGTGGCGCTGTGGTTACCGCGGGCGGGCGTGTATTGTGTGCCACTGCTTTAGGTCACACAGTAACAGAAGCCCAAAAGCGCGCATATGCGCTGGTACAGGAGATTAACTGGGACGGTGTTGAATACCGTACCGATATCGCCTATCGCGCCATCGCTCGCGAGCAATAAGTTTAATCATACCAAACCGGGTCACTGACCCGGTTTTTATTTCTCTCCCTTCCTTCACCTCTGTGTCGCGCTTTGCTAGGATCGCCTATTTCAACCATCTTTAGGGGCGTAAAGATGCAAGGTACTCTACGTAAGATGCAGGCACAATTGAATTGTGCATCAGCACCAACCATAAACTATCAGCTACCCGTAGGCGACGACCTGTTGCCATTGAACGACCTGATTGGCAAGCGTCTGACGCTCACCTTCAGTGGCAATATTTTCTGCTGTAACTGTGGCAAAAAAACCAAGAAGAGTTACTCTCAGGGTCACTGTTTCGTGTGCATGAAAAAACTGGCCAGCTGCGACATGTGCATCATGAAGCCTGAAACCTGTCATTACGATCAGGGCACCTGCCGTGAACCTGAGTGGGGTGAAACCCACTGTATGATCCCCCACTACGTCTATCTGGCAAATACGTCCGGTCTTAAAGTTGGTATCACTCGTCATACCCAGATCCCAACCCGCTGGATAGATCAGGGTGCCACACAGGCTGTGCCCATCTTCAAAGTCCAGACCCGATTACAATCCGGCTTGGTCGAAGTGGCATTGGCCGAATTCATTGCCGATAAAACCAACTGGCGCAATATGCTCAAGGGTATTAATCCTGAGCTGGACCTCAAGGCATCCGCAGCAGAGCTTATTCCACAGATCCAGGCCAAGCTGGACGAGCTGGCCGAACTGTTTGGTGCCACGGCCATTGAGCGGCTGGATGAAGAAGTGGTAGACCTGAACTTCCCGGTTACCAGTTATCCAAGTAAAATCAGTTCCTTTAACTTTGATAAGGAGCCAGTTGTCAGCGGCACCTTACAAGGTATTAAAGGTCAGTACCTAATCTTTGACACAGGCGTCATCAATATTCGTAAGTTCACATCATACGAAGTCTCGGTAAGCCTGGACTAAATTATACGCGGCTGTTTAACGGCCGTTTACTAGGCGTTGCGGGGGCGCAAGCTCGCTTATGCCCCGCTCTGAGCGATAGAAGTTCAGCCAGTCTGACTGCGGTAACGGGCGGCAGTAGTGATATCCCTGCATGGTATGGCACCCCAGCTTCTGCAAAAACTTCTGCTGCACCGATTTTTCAACCCCTTCCGCCACCACATGTAAGTTCAGTGCTTTTGCCATCGCGACAATCGCCGTCACAATTTCGCTATTCCCATATTCATCGGGAATTTTGGCAATAAAACTTGCATCAATTTTCAGTATGTCGATCGGCAGTTTGGTCAAATAGCTCAGCGCCGAATAACCGGTGCCAAAATCATCCAATGCAATCGATACTCCCAGAGTTTTGAGCTTTTTCAGCATGACCTTGGCATCGTGCAGATTACTCACAAAACTGGTTTCGGTCAGTTCTAACTCCACATAGCGACCATCCAGGTTATGCTGCTCCAGCGCTTTGGCCATGGTCATCACCAAGTCGCCCTGACTGAGATGGCTGGCGGAAATATTAATAGCAATGCGGCGTATATCCAGCCCTTCGTTCAACCATAACGCCATTTGCCGGCAAGCTTCGTTAATCACCCATTGGTCCAGCTTGACAATTAAGCCCAGCTCTTCGGCCAGTGGAATAAACTGCGCAGGCGAGATAGTGCCTAGATTTGGATCCTGCCAGCGCAGCAGACACTCCACACTCATGATCCGACCACTGGTCAGACAGCGCAGTGGTTGATAATGCAGTTCAAACTCCCCCCCTTCCAGCGCACTTTGAAAACGGCTTAACATCGACAAACGTTCCAGCGAACGCGCATTCATTGACGCTTTGTATAACTGGAATGAATTGCGCCCCAGCTCTTTGGAGCGATACATTGCTACGTCCGCATGTTTGAGCAGACTCTCGCTGTCCTGGCCGTCTTCGGGATAGATTGCCGCACCTAAAGAGGCCGTAGCAGTGACGTTAAGTTCTCCAAGTGCAAAGGGCACACTGAGCTCACTTAGGATCTGATCAGCAAAATTAACGACATCTTCCATGTGCTCTACTTCCGTGAGTAACACCACGAACTCATCGCCACCGAGACGGGCAAGTGTATCCCCTTGTTTCAGGATGGCTTTGATCCGTTCACTCACCTGGCTGAGCAGCTTATCTCCGGCGCTGTGGCCTAGCGTGTCATTGACTTCTTTAAAGCGATCCAGATCGATGAACATGACGCTGAGTTTATGTTTATCGCGCTGTGCTGAGGCCAGAGCCATCGACAGTCTATCGTAAAATAAGCGCCGGTTAGGTAATCCGGTTAATTCGTCAAAATAAGCCAGCCGGGCAATTTTTTCCTCAGCATTTTTACGTTCAGTAATGTCACTGAAAATGGCCGCATAAAGGACATCATCACTGTAGGGTTCATTGATCTCAATAATAGTCAGCCACTCAACGTAGACTTCACCACTTTTACGTTTATTGCAGATCTCTCCCTGCCAGACGCCCTTATTTCGCAACTCCTTCCACATCCGTTCATAGTAATCCTGACCATGTACTCCGGAGCTGAGAATACTGGGGTTTTTACCCAGCACTTCGTAATCCTGATACCCGGTTAACGCGCTAAACGCCGGATTTATCTGGATGATCTCACCATTGGCCCGGGTGATCATAATACCATCGAGCGATGCATCGATAATGCGATTGGCCAGATAGAGGTTTTTCTCCGACTTTTGCAGTGCCAAGTCACGCTGAGCCAGCACTTTTTCCAATTCACTGCAGTAAGCCGTTTCTATTTCTGTGAGCACATTTTTCAGTGCCAGTAAGCCCATCACCTGGTTAGACTCTGGCTCACGGATCACCAGATGACGAATAGAACGTGCTGTCATCAAACGATAAGCATCAAACAAGCTATCTTTGGGTGTCATAGACTCCATGGGGTAAC
Source organism: Pseudoalteromonas sp. XMcav2-N (assembly GCF_024124545.1). Classification (GTDB taxonomy): domain Bacteria; phylum Pseudomonadota; class Gammaproteobacteria; order Enterobacterales; family Alteromonadaceae; genus Pseudoalteromonas. The sequence goes on along the minus strand of NZ_JAMXSF010000004.1, from coordinate 9,132 downwards.
TGGCCAGCTCCCAGCAGGGCATTCGCCAGTCCTGATTGAGGATCACATAGGCCACATCCCGTTGCGTGATAATGCCATATTCTGCCAGGGTCTGATGATAGACTAAAACGGCCGTGGTCTTGTCTCGGCGCATCGTATGAATGGCTTCAGAAATACACGCTTGTGCATCCAAGGTGCTGATCTGTGACTCAAAATGATCTTCTATGGGGCGAAAGTGCAGATAGTGGTCTAGTCCCTGATTGCGTACAATGTCAGACAGAGAAACCACGCCCAACGGCCGGTTGTGTGCATCCTTCACCAGTAAATGGCGAATACCCAGTTGATGGAACTTGATGGTCGCTTCACTTAGCGTTTGACTGATCAGGATATCATGAACCGGAGAGTTCATTATATTGCCTATGGCGATCTGTGCCAGACCACGGTGTTCGAAGTCCAGACTGACACAGTCTGACTCCGTCCAAATCCCGACGATTTTATCGTCCTGCGTAATGAATATCGAACTGACCCGCCGCTCTCGCATCAGGCTCAGCGCATCATACAGACACGTGGTGTAGTCACAACACAGCAGGTTATTTGAGTAAACATCTTTAATTTGCAGTTGACGTGTATCGCCCATCATAAGCACAGCCTCGCTTTCAGCCAATCTAATCGAGTATAATGGAGATAATTTAAACAACCTTGACCAAGAACAAATAATGACAATAAAGTCTTACCCGTTCCTATTATGGTTAGACCAAAGTCTAGCTTATGTCAGCAATGAGAGTGAATTGACGGAAATGTGCCATTATTCGGGCCCTGACGAGGGGATCTGTATCTATCGTGATGGCCAGTATATGACTCGTTTCGGGGAGGCGATAGCGCCTCTGTCGGCCGATGCACTCACCCGATTAGTGCAACAAACCTTAGTACAGGAAGGCCAGTGTTGCGTCTCTAAACTCAGTGAATGCAGCGTCGAAGATGCCTTTAAACTGTTAGAGAATATTCGTTAACAGGATAAATCTCAGGCTTCTGCCAGTGCCCGAATATGGCACTCGACACTGCGTCCCAGCGATGACAGATCATAGCCACCTTCAAGGTAGGAAATGATCCCCAGACATGACTGAGCTTTGGCAAAGGCAATCACTTGTTCGGTAAACCAAATATAGTCCTGCTCGACAAAGCTCAGGCCCCCCATATCGTCCTCAAGGTGGCCATCAAACCCGGCACTGATGAAAATCAGCTGAGGGGAAAACGTCTTGAGTCTGGGCAGCCATTGTTGCTCAACCAGAGCCCGAAAGTCACGCCCATCGCTGCCAGCTGGCAGCGGCGAATTTAACACTGAGTCAGTATTTTCAATCGCTGTATTCGGATAGAAGGGGTATTGAAACAAAGAGCAGAACAGCACCTGAGGATCATCGCGGACAATATCCTGCGTGCCATTGCCATGGTGCACATCGATGTCCAGCACCGCAATGCGCTCTACTCCTTGTTGCTTTGCATAAGCCACCGCAATGGCCAGATTATTGAATACACAGAACCCCGAAGAACTATGTTGGTTGGCATGATGGCCAGGTGGTCGAACAGCACAAAAAGCCGCATCCAGCTTACCCGCTAAGACCTCATCGACGGCCAGGATCCCCGCGCCCACAGCCCGCTCGATGGCTTTCATTGAATCCGGACATAACCAGGTATCGCCATCGAGCTCTGCAAGACCTGACTCTGGTAATGCCTCATATACCCGAGTGATATGTTTCTGGTCATGCACTCGTGCAATATCTTCTAATGTCGCCCTGGGTGCTGTTTTATATTCAATGGCGACATCCAACCCGGAGGCCAGAATACGATCAGAGATGGCATCCAGACGCTCCGGACATTCCGGATGGTCCACAATCATTTTATGTTTGCGGCAAAGTGGGTGAGTGATCAACGCCGTACGCATAGCAAAGCCGGTCCTTCGTGAAATAATAGACTAAGTGTATCAGAGCCGACTGGGGCGGACCCTGATACTTTGGTGTAACCTGCCTACTTACTGTTCTGGTAACGATTTAGCTGTAAGCCGCAAATTATGGAAATCAAAACTGAAATCAGTGATATCCGGGTTTACCCAGGACATACTTGCCGCCTCAACCTGTTGCGATGGGGACAAGGTAAAGTGAATATAGGCATCTGCCTCCAGCATAGGTTGTTGCCACCTAACAACAAAGGTATTCCCCGTATGATGGACCAACTTTCCTTTGAGCATCGCAGTGTGGGTAAAATCGATATACAACTGACCATCCAGCTCTTCAACAATGACATCACCATACCAGGGACTGCTCAGGGTGCCTGTATACACCTGATTGGCCAGTGCCGGTTGAGGGTTGTCAACTTTTACTGCACCCGCCTCACTATAAGCTTCCTCGCGCTTTGCGTAATAACGCTCTGCGGTTTCTTTCACCCAGTCTCTGTCTGGCAAGCCGAGTGCGTCTTCAAATACCTCATTGATGATGGCGGTCAGGGCCGGGTAAACCTGCTGATTTGATAACACCACCACACCCAGCTCTTTGCCCGGTATCATCGCTACCTGGGAAACCATGCCCAGGATCCCGCCGCCATGACCCACTTTCTTATGGCCAAAATAATCTTCAATGGCCCAGCCCAGGCCATAGCCTCTGAATTGTTGCTGGTAGTATTTTTTACCCTCTTTACTGGGCTTACGCATAATATGAGGCAACCACATCTGGGTTTGCTGTTCACTACTGAACAAGCGTTTACCTTCAGGTGTTTGTCCTTGTGATAATTGGGTCAGTAGCCAGCGGCTCATGTCATTTGCGCTGGAGGCAATGGCGCCTGCACCACGGAAATCTTCCAGATAATCGATGAAGAATGGCGTAAGTTGGTTATCCCAGTAAATGCTGCCCGTGGCCCAGTTGGTGTTTTGTGCCGGTATCCGTGAAAATCCGGCTTTAGAGGTATTCATGCCCAAAGGCTTAAACAGTCGCTGTTCAACAAATGTACGCCAATCCTGGCCGCTTACCCGATGCACAACCTCACCCGCTACGACAAACATCAGGTTATTGTAGGCATATTCACTGCGAAAACTGCTACTTGTCGGTAAATGCGCAATACCATTAAGCAGATCTGACATGGATTTGTCTGTGTCCGGCCAAATCATCAAATCGCCGGATCCTTTCCCCAACCCGCTGCGATGACTCAGTAAATCGCGGATGGTCATCTCACGCGTTGCATAGGGGTCAGCCAGACGAAATTCCGGGATATGATTAATAACTCTGTCATCCCAGTTCAGCTTGCCCTCATCCACCAGCATAGCCAAAGCCGCAGCAGTAAAAGCCTTACTGTTCGAGGCAATGCCGAACAAGGTATCCGCGTCTACCTTATCCCGATGTGCAACATGGCGCACCCCAAATCCCTTAGCCAGTACCACTTCTGAGCGCTCTACTACTGCCAGTGCGATACCCGGAATATTAAATGTCTCCATCGCTTCGACGACCGCTCGTTCCACTTCTGCGACATTGACTTTAGGTGTGACCTGTCCGGCCAATACCGGGGTATGCATAACAGTCAACAGCGCTGCGGCGATAAGACCTTTGCCAAATTGGTACTTCATTTTTATTTTTCTTCCTTATTGATAAATAGACAACTCCCGCCGGGCCCTGTGATAGTCCAAATCCAGGATACAAGGCTGTCTGGATAACAGCTGCTGATATGATGCGGGAAACTGATGATATTGAACACCCCGAAGCACATGTTCCAGATACCAGGAAAACGGCAACAGGTCGTTGTGAAATTGTTGAGTAAGGTAGCAGTGCGCGGTGGTCTGAGTGCCACATTGACGGACCACATCAACACACTGGCGCGCATACCCCTCTCCTTCTATGCGGTCAAGCAGCGTCACTTCTTGTTCGGTCAACGCATACAGCACACCATGGACACAAGCGTCACCGCTGTGATCTGGTTCAATGGAGCACTTTGCAGAGCCGTCCTGACCCCGATGACGAAAACCCAGGGTATAATCAGGTAACCAGGCTGTACCGAGTAACCTGGCTTGAGGCAAGCGCGCGTGCAGGCGCGCAGGTGTTAAATTTGAACCAAAAGCAAAATTCAGTATTTCTCTTGCTGCCATATGAACTCCCGGCGTTAAATAACCAATCTAAGTGCCAGCAAAAGTAAAACCACCCCTATTGCGCGATCAAACCAGTGTCCGGCACGCTGAAAAAAACCACGAACTTTGGCTTTACTCAACACCAGCGACAGCGATGAAAACCATAACCAGGTCGCGACAGCCATATATAATCCGTAGAAAAGTTGTACGGACTGCGGCGTGTCAGGATCTATCACCAGGGTAAACAAGGAGAGAAAGAATAAGGTGGCTTTGGGATTCAAGGCGTTAACCAAAAATCCGCGACGAAGCGCCGAAAACGCGCTTTCCTGCACCGGCTTCGCTGCATGACTTTGCTGCGAAGCCGGTGCAGCAGTTGCTCGTAATGCCTGAACTCCCATATATGCCAGATAAGCGCCTGCCACATATTTGAAGGCATTAAATAACTCGGGAGACTGAGAGAGCAACAGCGCAACGCCCAGCAAGCAATAGGTGACATGCACCAGAATCCCCAGGCCAACACCCGCACTGGTCATCAACGCATTACGCCGACCAAAACTAATGCTCTGTTTCAACACTATTGCAAAATCCGGCCCGGGACTGGCCACCGCAAAAAAATGGGCCAGCGCAATCAGAACAAACTCATCCAGATAGGGCGACACGACTGCGCTCCTCTAATGCCAGTAAAACCGGATCTGGGGACGATTTTATGATCCCCTTTAACTGTTTCCGGGCCTTCTTATACAGACTTCTTAAATGCGGCTTCAGGTGTCTAGCCCCATTATATTCTGGTTTAAAGTAGCACACGAGCGCGTGCACAAATATGGTTTCAGCTTCACTGAGCGCAGCCTGACGATTCGCATAGGCGTTGTAACAAGAACCACACCCGCCCCTGAAATGATAAGCGCTGTTGCTTAACATCACACCAAAACCCATGAACACCGCCAGAACATCAGCGGCAACAGGCAAGTGTTCCTGACCACCCGGTGGTAACTTACCCACCTGGTGAATTAATATCATTGCCAGAGATCCCGCTAAACTCGCAACCATATCCTGTGGCTGATTAATCTGATTGGGGTTATACGACAACGCAATAGGCAATGCCGGCTGCTGTAACACAGATACCTGATCGCCGCGTAATCCCCCACTTAGGGTGAAACTGGGAAAACTCTGCTGCATCGGCATTTGCTGAGGTGGCAACAGTGCAATTGGCCAATGCTGCAACCCGGCATAATCACACACCCGAGCAAAAACGGTCTGGGCCATTTGCTCAACGCTGCTAACCTGATCCGGGAAATCCTGCACAGTAGGCTCAACAATGCGTGTGTGTTTGAGAAAGAAATCCACATCAAAGTGTTCCACCGCCCAGCCAAACAATGCGATTAACTGCTGAGCCTGAGCCTCATCCAATAGCGGTTTAGATTTAAATATCGCCAGCATATTATCCTGTTATCCGTATAACTGCCTGCCATACCCAAGGCGCCTGTCAGGAATGCCTGATTGCCTGACTAATCACTTGGCAGTGCAAGAAAAGATTCATATCATATCGCCATATTAGCGATAATTATCATGTGATACCATGCCTCATCTCATCATTGAACATTCAGAGAACCTGAATATACCGATTGCTCAACTCGTTCAGGCTGTCCATCAGGGCGCAGAGCGCACGCAGCTGTTTGACCCTGCAACTATCAAAACCCGGGCCATTGCCTACGCCAATTACCAGTTGGGTGGGGCACATCAGGGCTTTATTCATGTTCAGGCGCATATCATTGCGGGGCGAAGCCTGGCACAGAAACAACTGCTGAGCGAAACAATTTTGCATGCGCTGTACAGTGTATGCGGTGAGGAACCACTCAATCTCAGCGTGCATCCCTATGATTTGGAACCCGAGATCTATCGCAAGAACTAGCATATAATAGAGCGTTCCAGAGCTGATCTCAGCTCTCCCGCAGCAACTGGCGGGTCGTATCCAATTAACAGAGCAACTACTATGAAATTCCCCTGCCGTTTAGATAAGTTTGTCAGTCACACCTGTGAGCTGCCACGCAGTAAAGTCAAAATTGGGATCAAAAAAGGTCTGGCCGTTGTCAACGGCGAAAAAGTCAGCAAAGCCGACCATACAATCCAGCAAAGTGATACAGTCGAGTGGGAGGGTGAAAAGCTGGTTTACCTGGGTAAACGTTACTATATGCTGAACAAACCGACCGGTTACGTATGTGCTAATCAGGACGACCTGCACCCCACCGTTTTTGAGCTTTTAGACGAGCCCAACTTAAAAGATTTTCATGTTGCAGGCAGACTGGACCTGGATACCACAGGGCTCGTTTTAATCACCAATGACGGCGACTGGTCACATCAAATCACCTCACCCAAAAAGCAAAAGTACAAAACTTACCTGGTTGAGACACAAGAGCAACTCACAGAAGATGCACTCGAACAATTGCGCCAGGGCGTCGCACTGCACAACGAAAAAAACCTCACCCAGCCCGCCATAGCGGAGCAGCTGGATAAGTATGCGCTACGTTTATCCATCTGCGAGGGGAAATATCATCAGGTAAAACGCATGCTGGCGGCGGTGGGTAACAAGGTTGTTGAGCTGCACCGGGAAAATGTTGCTGGTATCGAACTGGATGCACAACTTGCCCCCGGAGAATACCGCTTACTCAGCGATATCGAGATTAACATAATTAATGCAAAGTAAACCGCTGTCATGCCCCACAATGAGGAAAAATCATCTAAAAACCAGCGAACTTTGACGTTTTTCAGCTTTCCACAATACGGAATTCGTGTTAAATCATAAACTCAGGTTCTGCTACAGGGGCATCACGTGTTTTCATCACTTACGTTAAGAACAAAAATCATTTTATTTGCAGCCTCAATCTTTGTTGCGCTCATCTTAGTGGCAATCGTAGGGCTGCAATCCCTCAGGCATGCGAGCGAAATGGATAATATTGCGCGCATCAACCAGCTGATGAAAAGCACCGCAAACATTGTGCAACAGTTCGAAGGGTTTGTACGCAGCGGCGCATTGTCAGAAGAGCAAGCCAAAACGCTGGCATCGCAAATCCTGCGGGAAAATAAATACCACGATTCTGAATATGTCTATGTGGTAGATAATAAGCTTAATTTTATCGCCGCCCCACACGATCCACATTTACACGACACCAGCTTTAACGATTTCAAAGATGCCAAAGGCAACAGTATTGGTCGCATGGTGGAACGTCTGGTTGGATCACAAACCAATCGTATCATTACCTATAATTGGACATCTGAGCGCAACGGCACCATTGCTGCCATGACCTCAGTAGTGCAAAAAACGCCTTTGTTTGGTTGGTATGTTGGCACCGGGATCAGCTATCAGGAAGTCGATGAGCGATACTGGGATACCGCCAGCTGGCTTGCCTCATTGTCGCTTTTGATAGCCGTTGCACTCACTTTTGCTTTAACCCGGTTTGGTCTGTCACTGTCTAATAAATTGGGTGCCGAACTGGACGATGTACTCGACATTGTTCAGGAAGTTTCTCGTGGTAACCTGACTTCAGAGATCCACAGCGATAACGCCAAACCTGACAGTATTCTGGCCGGGATGGAATACATGCAGGAAGGTCTGAAAGGCGTGGTCGGCGGACTTAAATCGGTCAGTGATTCCCTGAATGAGCAAAGCCACAACGGCGAAAAACGCTCTACCGAATTAGAGTCCCTGACCCGCAGCCTGAGTGAAGAGACCCAAATGGTCGCGTCAGCTATTACTGAGCTTACTGCTTCAGCACAAACTGTTGTTGAGCATGCTGAACAAGCAGCTGATTCTGTGCAACAGGCAGAAAGTCAGGGGCAAAGTGCTGATAAACTGACCACCAAAGCATCAGAGGCCATTGCACTGCTGGAACAACAGATTGATAGTGCTGGTAATAACATCCAGGTGCTCGATGAAGAAGTGAAAAACATTGCGAATGTACTGAGTGTGATCCAAAGCATTGCCGAGCAAACCAACTTACTGGCACTCAATGCGGCCATTGAAGCGGCGCGTGCAGGTGAGCAAGGTCGCGGCTTCGCAGTCGTTGCTGACGAAGTGAGACAACTGGCTCAAAGGACACAAAGCAGTACAGAAGAAATTCATACCATGATCGGCAACCTTCAGTCAGCGACACAAGAAGCAAAGGCGTCGGTCACGCTCAGTATTGCCACCAGTGAAAAAACCGTCACTATGTCTGGCGAAGCAAGTGAGGCACTGAAACGCGTTGCCGAATCGCTCAGCGCAATATCCCAGATGAGCTTTCAGATTGCACAGGCAGCCAAAGAGCAACTTGCAGCTGGAGAAGACACAGCTCACCGAGTCGTCACCATATCTGACACTGCCAGCCAGACAGCCCAGGTGTCTCATCACGCACACCAGGCAACCGACAGTATTACGGCATTGACGCACCAGCTGGAAAAAGAAATGGCAAAATTCAAAGTGTAGTTAGGCTAGTTAATGTTCAGATTTTCAAGAAGAAAAAGTGAAACAAACAATTCAATTAACAAATAATTAAACTTATATGAAAAATTTCATTTCACTTTTCTGGACTAGGTGGTAAATTTATTAACCAGAGCTTAATAGACCTTATGTTGTGCTATATGAAATAAATCATATATGATAGGTCTTAAAGCACACCCTGTTCATCTGAATTACGTTTGCCAAGCCAACACGTAATTTCCCGATGAATGAGCAAAGGCGGAAGCTGTGCCTATACTCAATAAGCTGACTAGCCAGTTATTGTAGTCGTTTTGGTTAGGCAAACAACAATGACATAAGGAACATCAATATGAAAACTCTTTCATTTACTGATTGCCAAAAAGTCGCTGCCGGTTCCAGTGTGTTACACCCTGTTAGACCCGATGCCCAACAATATACTCTCAAATCTGAAACTACACGTACTTCGACATGACAAAGGATTTATCGATTAAAGACCTACTACTACCATACGTTGTGATGGTAGTAGTCATTTTTATTATGCAGGATGCCACCTATGTGTTCATCCTCTCTTGTATTGCGATCATCTCTCTGGTTTTTT
>NZ_JAMXSF010000044.1 GCF_024124545.1 Pseudoalteromonas sp. XMcav2-N | reverse complement strand
TAATCAACAGTAGTGATGCAATAAGCATTGTAAAAAAGGCCGTTCTCTAATTAAGAGTGTGGCCTTTTTTAATACCTGAAATATGAGAATGGATAGTTCTGTTTGGAAGTACATCCATGTAGCGGCGCCCATCGCGCATCCGTGCGCTCACCTCCTCGTGCTGCGAAGCGGTGCTTCGTTCACTCATCGCCCTTGCGTAAAGGAAATGTCAGTGCAAGCACTGTGTCATTATCCTTTGCACGATAGGTGGCGCTCTCTACAGGGTAATGTTGGTGCTAGTTGCAACTATCGTTGAGTAATATCGACTTTAGTTAATGCAATAAGCATTGTGAAAAAGGCCATTCTCTAATAAAGAGCGTGGCCTTTTTTAATGCCTGAAGTATGGCGATGGAAAATGCGGTGTGGAAGTACATCCATGTAGCGACGCCCATCGCGCATCCGTGCGCTCACCTCCTCGTGCTGCGAAGCGGTGCTTCGTTCACTCATCGCCCTTGCGCAAAGGAAATGCCAGTGCAAGCACTGTGTCATTACCCTTTGCACGATAGGTGGCGCTCTCTACAGGGTAATGTAGGTGCTAGTTGCAACTATCGTTGAGTAATATCGACTTTAGTTAATGCAATAAGCATTGTAAAAAAGCCGCTCCCTGATAGAGAGTGTGGTCTTTTTCAATGTTTGCAATATGAGATAAGTACGGAGTCTAGCTAAACTGGCTCATTTCACCTCATTTAAAGGGAATATCTGCTCAAAAATATATCAAAAAACACCTCTTTGGCTGTATTTTGTCCGAACGTACTGTTTTTCTCACTTTTCTTCAAAAAAGGGGTTGCGCTGAGTTTCGATTTCCCTATAATGCGCATCCACCGACACGGGGCACAACGCTGAAAAGCAACGAGCCAAGTGAAGGGGAAGCTAAATGGAAAGCTTAATTAAGAAAAATTAAATTTTCTAGTTGACTTTAAAAGTGAAGCGGTTAATATGGCGCTCCACTTCGCAGCAAGGCTGCGGTAACTAACTAAGGTTAGTTACACTGTTC
>NZ_JAMXSF010000043.1 GCF_024124545.1 Pseudoalteromonas sp. XMcav2-N | reverse complement strand
GGCCTTGTTGATCAAATCCAAATAGCTTAGGAAACGCTGCGATTTCAGCTGTTTCCCTGATATTCAGGCATACCTAGCCCGGCCATTCTATTGAGCACTTTCACTTTTATCATCGCTTCAGTGTGCTGCTGATTGAATCCACGACTGACCAGCTTGTCACCCATTAGCTGTTTATACCGGTACATTGCTGTTTCCGCCAGTGAACGTTGATGGTAGTTCACACACTTTTTCCACTCACTGCTACCTATATGCTTTGTTAAAATAACCGCGCTGTTGCGAGCGTGTCCATCTTCCCACAACTGCGCATTACACCTTGGAGGGATCACTGCGTCGGCCTTTTTAGCTGCCACTTCAGCATAACACCCTCGGGTATCATAAGCGCCATCCGCTTTGACCGAGCTGACCTTCCTGCGCAATGGTCTGAGTAAGTCGCCCAGAACTTCTGAATCAGCTACGGAGATTGTAGATAACTCCGCACTCACGATTTGGTGCGTATTTGCATCAATGGCCAGATGTAACTTTCGCCAGGTCCGGCGTTTATTCGCACCATGTTTTCTTGCGTGCCACTCGCCGTTTCCGTATACCTTCAAACCGGTGCTATCAACCACGATATCAATGCCTCCGGAAGTACTGGTATTTGGTCTGTAATGAACAGCCAGATCTGCACTTCGCTTACACAAACAACTATAAGTTGGCGTATCCAAATCAAGCTTCATCATTGATATCAGTGAGGAAATAAAGCCTTGTGCAGCACGAAGAGACAAGCGAAATACAGCTCGCAAAGTCAGGCAGGTCTCAATAGCCAGCTCAGAGAAATGATTAGCTCGCCCTTTACCGCCGTGATGTTGTGTGTTGTTCCACTGCTCAATTGCACCCTCGGAAAACCAAAGTTGGATGTTGCCTCTGGCGATAAGGGCTTTGTTGTAATCACGCCAGTTAGTGATACGCTTTTCTTTCAAAGTTCAGTCTCGGTGTTTGCTTTTGAGATCTGATCGCACGAGACCAAATTAGTTCAATGATTTAGGAAACAACGCC
>NZ_JAMXSF010000042.1 GCF_024124545.1 Pseudoalteromonas sp. XMcav2-N | reverse complement strand
GCTATGTTCTAAATTGAAGTGCACCACTATAGTTCAAGTTAGCTATTTTGGAGGTGCAAAATGGGTCAAAAATACTGTCATTTGAGTCATCAAGAGCGGAAGCTTATTTTTAATTGGTCTCACTATCAGGATAAAACGATACGTGAAATTGCACGTTTACTAAATCGCTCTCATTCCACTATTAGTAGAGAGCTCAAAAGGAATATCTATGACTATTACGTGCCAACATACTATCCAAATCCAGCTCATGATATGTACAAGGCCAGGATGAGTAAGCGTGCTCAACGTGAAAAGCTGAAGACTTCTGAGACACGGCTGTATGTGTTAGATAAGCTCAGGAAAGGCTGGTCCCCTCAGATTATATCAGGACGTCTCAAGCTTACTAATGAAGCTCCCTATGTGTGCCATGAATCAATCTATCAGTTCGTTTACAGTTCGCCTCCTGAACTCATAGCGTGCTTGGCTAGAAAACACAAAAAGCGCAGAAAAAAGTATCCATCACGTCGATATAGCAAAAAATGCTCAATGAAAACAAGCATCCTGGAACGGCCCACATTTATAAATGAGCGCTCCCAATTAGGCCACTGGGAGAGCGATTCCGTAGTATCTAAGCACAAGAAATCGGCACTGAATGTCATCATAGAAAGAGCAACACGGCTAGTGCATATAACCAAGCTAAGCTCCAAGAGTGCATTAGTAACAAGCAATGCAATAATAAAACGCCTAAGTTCACACCCCGCAGGATTTGTTCAATCGATTACTTATGATAATGGGTCTGAAAATGCTCAGCACATAAAGGTAAACGGGACATTGCAGTGTGATTCTTACTTTTGCCAGCCCTACCATAGTTGGGAAAAAGGAGCTGTTGAGCAGATAAATAGCCTAATTCGAAGGTATCTGCCAAAAGGTACTGATTTCTCAACTGTAACCAACAAACAGATTCAAGAAATAGAGCATAATTTAAACTCAAGGCCCAGGAGGTGCCTTGATTACAAAACTCCATTTGAAATCTATAATGAAAAAGTTGGTGCACTTCCAAGTTGAACCTGCC
>NZ_JAMXSF010000041.1 GCF_024124545.1 Pseudoalteromonas sp. XMcav2-N | reverse complement strand
ATTTTGGGTTGTATGGTTAAGTGACTAAGCGTACACGGTGGATGCCTTGGCAGTTGGAGGCGATGAAGGACGTACTAACTTGCGATAAGCCTAGTCAAGCCAGTAAGAGGCGCTTGAGACTAGGATTTCCGAATGGGGAAACCCGGCCCTTTGGGTCATCGTTAACTGAATACATAGGTTAACGAAGCGAACGCGGAGAACTGAAACATCTAAGTACCCGTAGGAAAAGAAATCAACCGAGATTCCGAAAGTAGCGGCGAGCGAAATCGGATTAGCCCTTAAGCTTTAATGTAGTTAGTGGAACATTCTGGAAAGTATGACGATACAGGGTGACAGTCCCGTACACGACAACTTATTTAAAGTGAAATCGAGTAGGTCGGAGCACGTGAAACTTTGACTGAATATGGGGGGACCATCCTCCAAGGCTAAATACTCCCAACTGACCGATAGTGAACCAGTACCGTGAGGGAAAGGCGAAAAGAACCCCTGTGAGGGGAGTGAAATAGAACCTGAAACCGTGTACGTACAAGCAGTAGGAGCCCTTCGAGGGTGACTGCGTACCTTTTGTATAATGGGTCAGCGACTTATATTCTGTAGCAAGGTTAACCATTTAGGGGAGCCGTAGCGAAAGCGAGTCTTAACTGGGCGCTTAAGTTGCAGGGTATAGACCCGAAACCCGGTGATCTAGCCATGGGCAGGTTGAAGGTCAGGTAACACTGACTGGAGGACCGAACCCACTAACGTTGAAAAGTTAGGGGATGACCTGTGGCTAGGAGTGAAAGGCTAATCAAACCGGGAGATAGCTGGTTCTCCCCGAAATCTATTTAGGTAGAGCCTCGGACGAATACTTACGGGGGTAGAGCACTGTTAAGGCTAGGGGGTCATCCCGACTTACCAACCCTTTGCAAACTCCGAATACCGTAAAGTACTATCCGGGAGACACACGGTGGGTGCTAACGTCCATCGTGGAGAGGGAAACAACCCAGACCGTCAGCTAAGGTCCCAAAGTGTATGTTAAGTGGGAAACGATGTGGGAAGGCTAAAACAGCTAGGAGGTTGGCTTAGAAGCAGCCACCCTTTAAAGAAAGCGTAATAGCTCACTAGTCGAGTCGGCCTGCGCGGAAGATGTAACGGGGCTAAACATACCACCGAAGCTACGGCTGCGAACTT
>NZ_JAMXSF010000040.1 GCF_024124545.1 Pseudoalteromonas sp. XMcav2-N | reverse complement strand
AAAATGGTGGTCGAGATTGTCGCCTCCCTGTTGTCGCTCGACGCTACTAAGGTGGGTGTCCACGCTAATTTCTTTGCGCTGGGGGGCCATTCATTGTTGATTATGCAGCTGGTCAGTCAGCTACGCGCACGTCAGTATCAGGCTGATGTGCAGGCCCTGTTCAGGGCACACACGCTACAGGACATGGCACGCCAGGTTCGGGCACTTGGGAATGAGGAATCAAGTTGTGTGCCCGCCAATTTAATTCCGGCGGACTGTAGCAAAATCACCCCGGAGATGGTGACGCTCACTGAGCTAGATGCGCAGCAACTCACCGATATTGCGGCGACCATTCCTGGTGGCATGGCTAATATTCAGGACATCTACCCGCTGGCACCGCTGCAAGAAGGCGTGCTGTTTGTACACACCATGAGTGAAGGGCAGGACCCGTATGTCACCAGCACCACCTTTGAGTTCGACAGCCGCGAGTCGCTCGAGCGCTTTAAGTGGGCACTGAACACCCTGATTGCCCGTCACGATGTGCTGCGCACCGCGATTTTATGGCGCAACCGCACCACCGCACTTCAGGTGGTACAGCGTGAGGTGGAGCTGCCTGTGGCTGAGCTGGACTTCAGTGAGTCAGAGGATGTCTGGAGCGCATTTAGCGCGCATGTGGCTGAGCAGCCGCTGTGGATTGAGCTGGAAAACGCGCCGCTTTTACAGCTGAGCGTGTGCGAAGACGCCGCGCAGGGCAAGCATTATGCGCTGCTGTGCGAGCATCACCTGATCTCAGATCACGTGTCGCTGGAAATTCTGGTCCATGAATTAACGGCGCTGCTGAATGGCAATGAAGCCAGTCTGGGCGCACCGGTGCCCTATCGGGAATTTGTCGGCCGCACCCTGGCGCGCACAGCGAGTCTGGACACCGAAGCCTTCTTTACCCAGATGCTGGGTGATGTCAGCGAACCCACCTTGCCTTATGGTCTGACCGATGTACTGAATGACGGCTCGGGCATTGAGACCCTACATGTCACCCTGGATGACGCGCAGGCGCAGCGTATTCGCCGCCTGACCCGCCAGTATCACAGCAGTCCTGCAGCGCTGTTCCATCTGGTGTGGGCCAAAGTGCTGGGCGTGTGTAGCGGTCAGTCGGAGGTGGTATTTGGTACTGTGTTATCGGGTCGTATGAGCGATGATGGCCTGAGCAGCCAGCTGATGGGCATGATGATCAATACGCTGCCGCTGCGGGTGTC
>NZ_JAMXSF010000003.1 GCF_024124545.1 Pseudoalteromonas sp. XMcav2-N | reverse complement strand
TGAGCCATTGAGCTAACTCGTACTAATTACCCGTGAGGCTTAACCATACAACGCCAAAGTGGTTTTGTTTGTTAGAAGTTAAGAATTAAAGTAGACGAAAGAATTTAATACGCTTTTCCAGATTTTAGTGAGATGTTGAATGACGTCTTGCATACAGAATTTCCTGGTGAACATAGCATTTTGGAACCACCTGACCCCATGCCGAACTCAGTAGTGAAACGAAATAGCGCCGATGATAGTGTGGGGTTTCCCATGTGAAAGTAGGACATCGCCAGGGCCTTATAAGAGAAACCCGTTTCAGAAATGCAGCGGGTTTTTTGCTATGTGGAATTTAAAAAGGCGTCGATGAAGCTGTAGACAGAATGGCGTTGTCTATTCGTCCATGAAGCTTGGTCCCATCGCGCATCCTTGCGCTCATCTCAATGAGCTGCGAAGCGTTGCTTCGGTCTCATTTCGTCCATGTGAAAGTAGGACATTGCCAAGCTCCTAATAAAAGAAACCCGTTGCAGCAATGCAGCGGGTTTTTTGCTATGTGGAATTTAAAAAGGCGTCGATGAAGCTGTAGACAGAATGGCGTTGTCTATTCGTCCATGAAGCTTGGTCCCATCGCGCATCTCGATAATTGCTCCTGCATTATTCTACTTCCCCACATCCATGTGGGTTCCTTGCGCTCATCTCAAAGAGCTGCGAAGCGTTGCTTCGGTCGCAATTCACCCCGCACTTGATGCGGGATCTTCCAACAGACCACGCCGTACGTATGACAAATCACAGGAGCAAACCTACTCAGCACTGAAAAACAGGTTTAAACAGCTCCCGCATCGCGTGCGGGATGACAACGGAGTTGTTGTTGGAGGCGTGGTAAAGCAGGGTAAACCAGGGGTCGCTGCTGGAAGGCCGCACCGTACGTATGACAAATACGCCGGAACAAAACCGAGAGAAAGGTTTAAACAGATCCCGCATCGCGTGCGGGATGACAACGGAGTTGTTGGAGGTGTGGTAGAGCTGGGAAAACCTGGAGTCGCTGCAGGAAAGCCACACTTTACGTGTAGTAAATACGCCGGCTCAAACATACTCCTTGCTTTCATGATGTATAGAGCGATTTGTGACGAAGTGTCATGTATTTCTCCATTCAACCAGATCTACACTGCCGTCATCCCGCACTTGATGCGGGATCTACCAACAGACCACTCCGTACGTATGACAAATACGCCGGCTCAAACATACTCCTTGCTTTCATGATGTATAGAGCGATTTGTGACGAAGTGTCATGTATTTCTCCACTCAAACAGATCTACACTACCGCCATCTCGCACTTGATGCGGGATCTACCAACAGACCACACCGTACGTATGACAAATACACCGGAACAAACCTACTCAGAACTGAAAAACAGGTTTAAATGGATCCCGCATCGCGTGCGGGATGACGACGGAGTTGTTGTTGGAAGTATGGTAGAGCTGGGTAAACCTGGAGTCGCTGCTGGAAATCCACACTTTACGTATAGTAAATACGCCGGCTCAAACATACTCCTTGCTTTCATGATGTATAGAGCGATTTGTGACGAAGTGTCATGTATTTCTCCATTCAAACAGATCTACACTACCGTCATCCCGCATCGCGTGCGGGATGACGACGGAGTTGCTGTTGGCAGTGTGGTAGAGCAGGGTAAACCTGGAGTCGCTGCTGGAAGGCTACATCGTAGGCATGACAAATACACCGGAGCAAACCTACTCAGCACCGAAAAACAGGTTTAAACAGCTCCCGCATCGCGTGCGGAATGACAACGGAGTTGCTGTTGGCGGTGTGGTAAAGCAGGGTAAACCTGGAGCCGCTGCAGGAAAAACACACTGTACGTATGCCAAATACACCTACTCAAACATGCTCCTTTTTATAACACAAGTGGATCTGTGTTCACTGAAAGTGCCTCCTATCACTCTGTCGCTTAGATGCGCCTTTACAGCTTGCTATTAGACTAAGGTCGCAGAATATGTTGTTTGTATGATTTTTGTTCGCTCTGTTACTCTGAGAGGGCAGGCCATCAACTCTTAAAACGTCGGCGCAGCCTGCGTTTGCCGACAAATACAACATGGAAAAGGTAATGAAATATAAAAACTTATTAATAGCGTTGCCATTGCTTGGTGCGATGGAAGTCGCGCTTGCGGTGGACTGTAGCAGCTTAGCTGAATGGCAAGCTCAGAATGTGTATACCAAAGGGGACTCAGTTACTTATCAGTCTGTGAGTTATACCGCAAAATGGTGGACTCAGAATCAAAACCCGGCGAATAATTCTACTACTTATGCTGTGTGGAATAAGGATGGTAACTGCGATGCAACTGATCCGGTACCATTAGTAACGGTCACCTCACCGAGCAACAATGCGAGCATTATTATCGGGACGCCGGTTGATCTGGCTGCATCTGTTTCTCATCCGCAGAATGTTGCGATTGAGCGGGCTGAATTCTTTATCGATGGAACGCTGATTGCGACAGACAATACCGCGCCGTATTCTGTACCCTGGCAAGCGCAAGGACTAGGTAGCCATCAGTTACAGGTATTTGCAGTCGATGCCGCAGGCGGCAGAGGGGAGTCCAGTGCAATAAACTTTACAGTCGCTGCCGATGATTTTCCTCCGGGTGATCCTAATTTTAAAATTGTCGGCTACTTCCCAAGCTGGCAGGGGGCACTCAGCGATATCCAGTTTGATAAACTGACGCATATCAATTACTCGTTCTTATTACCTAACGCGGATGGCACGCTTCAGCCTCTTGAAAATTTGAACAAAATGACAGCGCTGGTAAACTCTGCGCATGCAAACAATGTAAAAGTTGGCATTGCCATAGGTGGCTGGAATGGTGGCGATGACAGCGCATTCGAAACATTTGCGGCGTCAGCGCAAGGTCGCGCGACGTTTGTACGTGAAGTAGTGGCCTTCGTAGAGCTGCATAATCTGGATGGTGTAGATATGGACTGGGAATATCCGGATCCTGGCACCTCTGCTAATAACTATGCGTTGTTGATGAAGGAGTTAAGCGCAGAGTTACGTGCTCGTGGTAAGTTCCTGACCGCTGCGGTTGTTGCGTTAGGCTATACAGGCGGTGGGGTTCTGGAGTCTGTATTCCAGGATATCGATTTTCTGAACCTGATGGCTTACGACGCGAACAATGGCAACCATGCGTCGATGCAGTATGCCAAAGACTCTATTGCATACTGGCAGAGCCGTGGTCTGAGCAAAGAGAAAACAGTTTTAGGTGTGCCGTTTTATGCGCGCCCAACCTGGAAGGCATATCGGACATTGGTGCAGGAAAACCCAGCGAACGCCTGTCGGGATACAGATGGCAGCAGTTATTACAACGGTATTCCAACCATTCGAGCAAAAACTGAGTATGCCAAGCTAAACGCGGGCGGTATTATGAACTGGGAGTTGTCTCATGACAGCAAGGGAGCAGCTTCATTGCTCACTGCAAAATGGGAAGTTGCAAAAGGCCTGGCCCCCAGTTATAGCTGTCAGTAATTCATCAATAATCACAGAGTTCAGCGGCAAATGCAGCTGCTGAACTCTGTGTTTAGTAAAATTGTTTTAGTGTGTCCAGATCCGGCAGTAAAGGCAGATTAGATAGCCTGTTTTGCCAGTGCTGGATAACTTCAGGTATGCTCTCGTAATGAGGGTGAAGCAAATAGCTACCCAGTAGTACCACGATTAATTGAAGGATTGATGCCAGCGGAGCACTGGTTGCAACCGGTTTAAGCGCGCTGCCAAACGAAGATTTCAGTTCGTTATTATTAATATCCACCGCGTAACACTCATCCAGGATCAGGTGGGTCAACATGCCGAGCGTGACCATTACACCGCATAGCAGCGCAAAAGGCAGCGCTTTACCCAAAAATAAGGGCATGTTAACCGCGATAACGGCAAACATTATCACAGACAATAGTGAGTGGCTTGCGCCGCGGTGAATGGTATAGCTTTCGAAGATAGGTTTCAGGGCGTACATGAAAAGCAAATAGATGCCAAACCCCGACAACCAAATGGTGAGCAATGAATTAAACTCGATGGCCAGGGGCAGGCTGATTGCAGTGCAAAGCGCGAAAATTGAAAACAAACTGTTTAAAGAGCGTGATTTATCGGCATCAAGGTCGGGGAGTAATCCCGCTAACGAGCCAACGATAAATAACACAAGCATATCGTTGAGGCCTGCCAGGTTGGTTGCCAGTATAACGGATGAAGCGGCGGCGCTCACCACCACGGATGCTTTAAAGTGAGTTGCAAAATTAGCCACTGAATATATTTCCGAATGAATGGAGACTACATCAGCCACAGAAAGTGTCTGTGGCTGCTCTATCGGTCTGATCATAATGACATTTTCAACATATGACTAGTCCAAAAAAGGCTACTTAAAGCGATTGGAACAGCAGGGTAAACCAGGCAACGAACAGGGTGATACTGCCAAGGGCAAAAGCCAGTGTGCGCATTTTCAGATTGTGCCCAAGTATATGCTCGTAGCAATGCCAATATCGCGCTGCAACAAATACGGTGCTGTACACATACCAAATTTGGTTTTGAATCCCCTGAACGTGCAGCAGGAGTAACAGACAAATAAACAAGACTGGCAGCTGGAACTGATTGTCATAGCTGTTGGTTAATAGCCTTATCCGTTCAGGAAAGCCTTCTTTACTGACAAAGCGTATGTCTGTCAGAGATATTTTCCGTTGGTAGACTGCCCGAATACGCAAGGTGGCAGTGGTAAACCACAATAAGGTGTAAAGTAACACTAAGAAAAAGATAGGGATATGGATCCACATTGGGTTGTTCCTTTTTTAATTAAGACTGGTTTTACTTTATCTGAGGCAAGCGATAAGTTACTGTGTCAATATTGACTAATTTCAGGTTAAAAATGACATGCAGGTTTTACTTTTGTGTCCTCCTAAAGTATTCGCCAGCGCATTAACTGGTGTAATAGACATCTTCAACGTGGCTAATCAGGTAATGGGCAGGCAATTTTTCACCTGGAAAATTGCAGCACTGAGCAGCGAGCTTCAGGTTGCCAGTAGCCAGGGGCTGACGATCCACTGTGATGCCACTTTGACTGAGCTAAGAGATTACGATGCCATTGTTTGGGTGGGGGCTCAGTACAGCGGGTCTGATACCTTGTGGAAGCAATGCAGAGAGGTAACACAGGCGCTTAATGGGCTTGATAATACACTCAACGGTTGCCGCTATCATTTAGCGGGCTGTTGCGGTGTTGCTTATCTGGCAGCAACAGGATTGCTTAACGAACACAGGGTTACCGCAAGTTGGTGGTTAGCGCCATTTTTTGCCAAGTACTTTCCGCATATAGACTTTAAAGCAGATGAAATAGTGTTTCGTAGTGATAACGTTTACACAGCTGGGGCGGCACACAGTTACTTACACCTGATCCTGACCTTTATCAGCGATATGGCAGGACAAGAGGTCGCGGAGCAAATAGCCTCCTGGCTGGCAATTCCGCAAAAGTCGGCAAATCAAAATCAGTTTATCAGGCTTAGTGTGCTACTGGATCATGCAGATGAACAAGTCAGAGCGGTACAATCACTTATCGATGAAAAGCTCAACGAGACCTTGAGTCTGAAAACTCTGGCAGGCGCGGTGTATATGTCAGAGCGTACTTTGATCCGGCGTTTCAAACAACACGTAGGCATGACTCCCATGGACTACGTTCGCCTGGTACGGCTGGAGAAATCCAAACATCTACTGGCTGGTTCTACTTTATCTCAGGAGCAGATCGCGTATAAGGTCGGCTACCAGGACCCGCAAGCGCTGGCGAAACAGTTTAAGAAACACTTCCAGATTAGTATGAGGGCGTTCAGAGAATAATAGTAATTTAGTATATGTATTTTGTTCTGTTACTGTTATAAAAGTACTAAGTGTCATTGTGGACTCTGCAATTATGAACGTACACCTTGGTCTGGTCGCTTTTTGCCTGACAACTCTCGTCGCCTGCGGTGGTGGCTCCTCTGACAGTGGTGGTGCCACTGATAACAATTCATCTAATACGACAGCGAATGCAAACAACGGCCAGCAGCCCTCTGGTGGGACAGATTCGCCTTCAGATGACAATTCTGGTGGTGCAGTCGATCCATCTGGTGATCTGGGAGAGGGGGGTGGCGACTCCGAGCCACAAAATGCGCCCCCTGAGGTAGAAGTCTCTATTGATCAACCCGAGGTCGTTAAGGGGGCGCCGTTGACTTTATCTGCACACGTTGCAGATCCTCAGGACACCTCATTTAGTTACCTTTGGAAACAACTTACCGGACCTCCAGTAGAGCTGGGCGATGTTACTGGCCCAACTCTCACCGTAACCTTGCCTGAAACCTATCAGGCTCAAGCTGATAACTATCAATTTTCTGTGACCGTTACGGATGCTCAGGGCGCTGAAACAACAACAGGAATCGAGATCTACGCCAGCAATGCAATGTCTGATATACAGGCAGCCATGCTTCTGCATCAGGGCACGATGGGACCGACACTTGAAGAAGTGAATGCAGCAACTGGCATGAGTGAAGAGCAGTGGTTAGCTGACCAAATGGCCTTGCCGGCAACTTATCACTCGCCATTACTGGAGAACTATCCAGAAAGGGATGCCCCATATCAAATCAACCGCATAGATGCCTGGTGGAAGGCCACTTTGCATGCCGACGACCAGCTCAGACAGCGAGTAGCCTTCGCTTTAAGTGAAATATTCGTGGTTTCTGATGCAAACAATGCACTTAAAGGTGAGCCAGAAGGGATGCTGGCATACTACGATTTATTGCTTGAACATGCGTTTGGTAACTACCGTAGTTTGCTGGAAGCCGTAACCTTGTCTCCTGTGATGGGGACCTACCTGAGTCATCTGGGCAACGAAAAAGCGGATCCTGAACGGAATATCCGCCCTGATGAAAACTACGCGCGTGAAGTCATGCAGCTATTCACTATTGGGCTTGAAGTGCTAAACCAGGATGGCACTGTGAAGCTGGACGAAGGTAATCAGCCCATTGCTACTTATTCGCAGCAGGAAATCACCGGGTTTGCCCGGGTATTTACCGGCTGGACCTTTGCTTTTTCAGCACGCTGGAATCGCCCGAGCCGAAACTTCTCTCTGCCTATGCAGGCATTTCCGGAATATCACTCCGCGCTTGAAAAAACGCTGTTAAATGGTGTTGTGATCCCTGCCGGAGTTGGACCTGAAGAGTCTATGCAGATGGCGTTGGATAACTTGTTCAACCATCCTAATGTGGGCCCTTTTATCAGCAAGCAACTGATCCAACGTTTGATCACCTCCAACCCTTCTGCTCAGTATGTTGAACGGGTAGCAGAGGTGTTTAATGACAATGGCAACGGCGTTAGAGGGGATTTGAGCGCGGTGGTCCGCGCAATATACCTCGATGACGAAGCCCGGCGATATGGTTCGGTACTTACCTATCAGGGTAAAATCAAGGAGCCACTGCTAAAAGGTGTTCAGATGTGGCGCACATTGAACGCCCACAGCGAAGAAGGTAACTATTTCACCTGGAACCTCGATGACAGGTATGGTCAGGGTCCGATGTTATCACCATCAGTATTTAATTTTTTCCGGCCTGATCACCAACCGGCAGAGCTCAGCGCCCAGGGGTTATTTGCGCCTGAATTACAGATAGCCAATGATGCAGCTATGATAGGCACTCTAAATCAACAATATAGTGACCTAATATGGCGAATGGCAGAGCGCCACACGACCTTGAATCCATCAGCGATTTACCTGTATGGCCACAGTGATATTACTTTGCTGGAGTCAAACGGTCTGAGCGCTTTGCTTAACAGATACAACGTGCTGTATTTTGCCGGCAATATGTCAGAGTCGACTCGAAATGCCCTGATTGAGCTGGACGAATACTTCAGCAATAAGAGTGCCGCAGACAGGGTTGGACAGCTTTTGTTCATGGTGTCGTTATCACCTGAATTTAATGTGCAGTATTAGGAGGCAAAGAAGATGAACAAAAGCAGAAGAGACTTTTTGTCATTGTGCCTGAAAGGCGGCATGTCTGCGGCGGCGCTAACCAGTTTACAGCTTCAGGCCCTCTCTGGCAGCATACAGGCGCGTAGTTTTTCGAACTATAAAGCACTGGTGTGTGTGTATCTATATGGTGGCAATGACTCGATGAATATGTTGGTGCCGCTGAGTGGTGAGCCACGCGCCTGGTATGAAGCAAGCAGACAAAATCTGGCCGTGCAGGGAGCAACGGTTCTCAATCCGACAAGTGAATTCGAAGGTGGTGTGGGGTTGCATCCGGCATTGAATGCACTGCAGCCGCACTTTGAACAGCAATCGCTTGCTTTCGTCGGGGGGGTCGGTACATTAATTACACCAACGTCTTTGACACAATACAAAGCTAAAAGCGTTCCACTGCCACAGCATCTATTTTCCCATAATGATCAGCAAGCGACTTGGATGCATGGTCAGGAAAAACAGACTTTGAATACCGGCTGGGGTGCCAGGCTGTTAGAGAGGCTGGATCAAGGTACGGTATTTGGCAGTAATATCACAATTGATGGAGCTAATCCCTGGCAAACAGGTACCAATACCAGTGCTTTTGCGCTAAGTAAAAGTGGGATAAGTAAAATAAATGCATTGAGTGGCTATGAACCGCGTGTTGAACATGTGCGGCGTGTTATGCAAACCTTATTTAGTGAGGCTGCACACCCCTTAGCTGCAGCTTATGCGAGCAGGTTGAATGGCTCTATTGATCACACCTTACATATGAATAGCTTACTTGAGCAGGCACCGACTTTAACCACCGAATTTGGTGAATCTAGCTTGTCTGCGCAACTCGCTGCAGTTGCAAAAACCATCAGCATTCAGTCCCAGCTCGGTGCTAAACGGCAGATTTTCTTCGTATCCATGGGTGGCTTTGATACGCACGACAATCAGGAATCAACCCATCCGGCTTTATTGGAAGGACTGGCGCAAAGCATGGTCGAATTTCAAAGTGCAATGGCTGAACTTAACCTAACAGAGCAGGTGACCACATTTACTATGTCCGATTTTGGACGCACTTTGACCTCGAATGGTGACGGTACAGATCATGGTTGGGCGGGCAACCAATTGGTATTGGGTGGCGCAGTGAATGGAGGGGATGTACACGGAGCTATGATGGCACAACGACTTGATGGGAGCGAAGATGTTGGCGGCGGGCGCCTGATCCCTGCGTTCAGTAACGAGCAGTATTTTGCGCCGCTTGCACGTTGGTTTGGTCTTGCCGACAGTGAATTAACAGAACTGTTTCCCAATCTCAGTCATTTTGATGCGCAGGCACTGTCCTTATTTAAGAGTTAGTATTTCGGTTTTTCTTCAACGACTGGCGTGGTAAATTAGCTCGTGAAATGTCACGAGGTAAGCTATGTCTTCAGTAATTGCACAATTTTTGAATGATCCCCGCCTGTTGCTTAATGCCGTGGGCGAAGGGATCTATGGATTTGATCTGTCCGGCAATGCGGTTTTCATTAATCCGGCTGCTGAAAAAATGACCGGATGGTCAGCGGATGATTTACTGGGCAAGAAAATTCATCAGTATCACCACCATAGTTATGCAGACGGCACACCTTATCCTGCTGATCATTGTCAGATTTATCGCACTATGTTTGACGGCAAGACCCGCCATGTCACTGATGAAGTATTCTGGCGAAAAGACGGCAGTTGCTTTGCCGTAGAATATACCTCAACACCGGTTTTTAAAGATGAGCAGATAATAGGTGCTGTCGCGATATTTCGCGATATATCCAAACAAGTTGAAGCTGAGCAGGCACTGAGGGACGCACTTGAACAGGTTCAGACACTTTCTGAACAGCTTAAAGAGGAAAATAGTTACCTGCTTGCAGAGATCAATGAAGACTGGCAAGACTCGGGGCTGGTAGGACAGAGTCATATTTTTCAGACCATGCTCGAGCAGATCAAGCTGGTGAGCCAGACTGATAGTACCGTCCTTATCTTGGGTGAAAATGGCACCGGTAAAGAGCTGGTCGCACGTAACCTGCACCGCTTGAGCCTGCGTAACACACAGCCCTTTGTACGGGTTAATTGTGCAGCATTTTCGCCTAGTTTGCTGGAATCTGAGTTATTTGGCCATGAAAAAGGGGCGTTTACAGGAGCGAATGAAAGACGCAAGGGGCGTTTTGAATTAGCACATCAGGGAACATTGTTTTTGGATGAAATTGGCGAGTTACCGTTGGAAGCGCAGAGTAAGCTACTGAGAGTGCTGCAGGAGCAGGAGTTTGAACGTGTTGGCGGTAGCAAAACGATTTCGGTGGACATTCGTGTCATAGCTGCCACAAACAGAGACTTATGGCAAATGGTCGAAAAAGGCGAATTCAGGATGGACTTATATTATCGGCTGAACGTCTTTCCAATCAAAGTGCCCGCGCTCAGAGAACGCCTGGAGGACATTCCACTACTGTGTGCCAATATGCTATCCCGGCTCAATGCACGTTTGGGCAAGCATTTGCGGGGCATTGCCAAGTCTTCGCTGGCAAAACTACAGGCGTATGACTGGCCCGGTAATATCCGCGAATTGCAAAATATTCTGGAACGTGAAGCCATTTTAACGACTGGCAGAACATTGAGGCTGACCCAGGCATTGGCAGCTAATACCAGTGGCGTCGCTGTAGCTCAGGATTTATCCCTTGAACATGCTCAACGTGAGCACATAGTAACGGTGCTTGATCTTTGCCAGTGGCGTGTAGCAGGTGAGCAAGGTGCTGCAGCCCTGCTAGGTATGCCTGAAAGCACCCTGAGATCTAAAATGAAAAAGCTAAATATTCAAAGGGATCGCGAAATATAACGGGGTTTCGCGATATTTCACGACTCTAATTTCTTGGTTGTTTATAATTGTTAGCTAAAACAATAAGTTAAAAACTTTCAGTTTGGTCTGAAACTTGCAAATTGTATGGTGTGTTTCACTGACAATAAGCAAGTATTATGAAGTTCGATATTAAAGAAGAAGATATGATCATCAAGCCCTATAAGCAGGACGGGCCGATCTATATCCGTGAGCAAAAGGGGCCTTTTCAGCAGATCCGTCGCTACCTGGGCTGGTTCCTTATGCTGGTTTTTATTGCTATTCCCTGGATCCCATACAAAGGCCAGCAGGCCGTGTTGCTGGACGTGGCTTCTCAGCAGTTTCGTATTTTCGGCGTGACTTTATTACCACATGATTTCATGATCCTGGCCTGGGTATTTATGGCCGGCGCGTTTGGCTTGTTTTTTGTAACTAACTGGTTGGGTAGGGTGTGGTGTGGTTACACCTGTCCACAAACGATTTGGATGCTGATGTTCACTTGGGTTGAACATCGGATCGAAGGGACTCGAAACCAAAGGATTAAGCTGGATAAAAGTAATTGGGATAGTAAAAAGGTCTCTAAAAAGTTGGCAAAACATGCTGTATGGGTACTCATCTCCGTCTTTACTGCCACTTCTTTCATGGCCTATTTTGTGCCAGCAAAAACACTCTATACCGAGATGTTTACTCTGCAATGGTCTGGCCTGGTCAGTTTCTGGGTCTTCTTGTTCGCGTTTTGTACTTATGGAAACGCAGGCTTCCTGCGAGAGAAAATGTGTAATGTAGCTTGTCCTTATTCTCGTTTTCAATCTGTGATGTTTGACAAAGATACCTTAGTCGTATCATACGATGCGGCACGGGGTGAAAACCGAGGCCCCAGAAAGCGCAAGGCAGATCACAAAGCATTGGGGCTGGGTGATTGTGTTGATTGTAATTTATGTGTTGAAGTGTGTCCGGCTGGCATCGACATCAGAAACGGATTGCAATATGAATGCATTAACTGCGGACTCTGTATTGATGCATGTGATGAGACGATGAACAAGTTTGGTTATGACACCGGACTTATCAAGTACACCAGTGAAAATACACTATCAGGCAAAAAGACCAATCCATTCAGGCTTAAGTTGGTTGGCTATGCGGCCTTATTCGCCATGATTGTTGTCACTATGGTGATTTGGGCGATGAACCGTACGCCTATAGAAGCTTCGGTGATCCGTGACCGAAATGCGTTATACCGAGTAAACTATGAAGGACTGGTTGAAAACCCCTATACATTGAGCATTATCAACAAAACGCAGCAGGTTCTGCATTATCGGATCGGTATAAGTGGGATAGAGCACGCGACTCTTTCGGCGCCCGAATCTATTAAGATTGAAGCGGGGCAAATGCTGCTAGTGCCTGTAACTGTTACCGCTGATGGTTACGATCTTAGTCGCACTGCAACGCCCATTAACTTTATCGTGACAGCTGAAGAAGATGCAGGCATCACGATTGAAAAAGAAAGTTACTTCTACAAAAATCGCTAAAGGCGTTTTAATTTCGGTCTTCTCCGATGTACACCTCATTACTGAGATTATTTGTCTCAGTGATGAGGTGTCTATTCAGTTTGCTTTTTAAATGATCCGGTAGCCATTTTAACATAATCGTTTTGTAATCATCCTCTTTGACCAATCTGATGAGTGCATTGTCAAAGAGCTGAACCAGTTTTTTACCAGCTGCATTGTTAGTACAGCCAATATAGCCTTTGGCGACAAGTGGCACGCCAGACAGGGACAGCTGAGTCAGGTTGTCTGTTCCAAGACGTTTACTCAGATAGTAATGCTCACTGGGGTAGCCCAGCACCAAATCGACACGCTTCTTCAGTAACATGTTGGTCAGGCTTTGTAAGGTGTCCCATCCTGGTCTGACAACAATCTGGTCGCGTGGTAATCGTGCAATGAGCTGGTCCAGTGCTTGTCCATATGAGCGGCTTTGGGCAACGCCAAGAGTAAGCCCATGTTTGATGACCAGGTCGACCAGGGAGATATCCTGATGGACGTTCAGACCCAGTGCACTGGCTGTTTCTTTGCGAAGCGCCAAACCGGGTGCCAGGCCCAGCGTTGAATAGTGTTTTGTATAGGTGATGTGCTTTTCCCTGCTTTTTGTCTTGTATAAGGAGACCATACAGTAACCAGAGTGACTGTGGCTAAGCTCATAAATGGCGCGGCTTGCGGGAAACCCCTGGCGCTGATGTTGCCGATTATCAATCAAAGTATGTAAGAGCGTAATCAGTTGCTCATCCCGGCCTTCGCCTTCGTCCCGGTCTGAGTAGATGTAGTAGGGCGGAAAATCTATGGTGATCCATGATATGACGTTGTTATCGGTGCGTGCATGACAAAATAGAGTAAAACATGTTAACAGCAACAAAAAAACTTTCACGCAATACTCCGACAGTGTTACCTGACTAATCAGTGTAGCAGAGGCGATTTAAAACGCAGGAACGGTTGTACAGCTCGGCTCTTTAAAAGGGGGTGTTTAACACCATTTATTTTTTAAATTATTTTTACAAATTGCAAAGGTTTGCTACATTTTAAAGGTTCCCCTAGAGTTTTGCGCTAATTTAAGAACATGGACAGTCAAACTCAGTTACGCTGCAATCGGTGCATTTTTCAGTTAAGATCAGGGGTTGGCGTAACAATAATAATTTTACTGGAAATAAGAGAAAAAATTATGGTTACGCTCATCGTTGGTGACATATTCGGTCATAGTGACTATCTTGAGGACTTTGCACAGAACCTGGGGACGGATTACAAAGTCAGTTCGCCCTACGGCGAGTATGAGGCCAAAGTAAATCTTCCAGAAAGTCAGGTATATCAGAGCTTTGTTGATGAAGTTGGGCATGACAAATATATGAGGCAGGTGTTGGATGACATCCTTGCACATCAACCTGATCTCATCATCGCCTTTAGCGCTGGGGCTGTTGCAGCCTGGCGTGCTCTGTCAGCAATTGCGCTCAAAAGCTCCGTTAAACTCATTGCTTTTTATCCCGGGCAAATCCGTAATTACCTGCACCTCAACCCCGGATGTCGAGTCGATGTTTTCTTCCCCTATCAGGAAAGCCATTTTGATATTGTGCCAATAATGGAAATTTTGCAACAACAGCCGAATATCGAATGTTTTCGCACCCGATATGAGCACGGGTTTATGAATAGTCTGTCAGGCCATTATAACAGCGATGCTTATGGGCATTATCTGGCGAAATGTCAGGAGGAAGTAGCGCAATTAGCAAAGATCAAATTTAACTATCGGCGTATCAAAGATGAACTAGACTTAGTGTCATCTTAATCGTTGTGGGCACTTAATACACCCCAGTTATCAGTCATGGAAGTACAGCCTAAGGTTGTGAAGTGGTGGTTGCTGATAATGTAAAGGAGCAGTGATAGCAAACTGATTTGGTATCGCTGTGTTTTAGCGCCGCATGTTACCACCGCAATAGAAGGAGTTTTCTATGTCTGAAAAACTAACTGTCCCTTATCGACATTTTCTTGGCAATCCGATTGCTAAACCCCCGTGCAGAATGCTTAATGCAATGATGTACGGATTTTTTGTGAAGGGAAAAATTGAAAAAATACAAGCCTTTTTCGACGCTACGTTGAACTCCGTTCCGAACGAAACCAATACGTATAAAGCCATTTCTTCACACTGCCTGCTAACGTTCACGGACATCGAAAATATTGCTTCCAAAGTACCACCGTTTAGTAATTATGGCTATATGCAGGAAACAGACATCATCATTTGGGTACCTGTTGCTGAGGTGTGCAAAAATACCAACCGCATGACTCACCTATACTGGTATCCGGCATTCATCACGGTCAATAACATTAATGCGCTGATCAATGGTCGCGAGACTTGGGGGTACAATAAGTACTTGTGTCGCTACGAAATGCCTGCGGATCGCCGTCATGCTGACCACTTTTCACTGAGCCTCGAAACATTTCAACCTTATGATCCAAATAAGAAAATGGCCTGGTACGAGCTGTTGTCTATTGATCGTGTTGCTGATGATGACACCTGGTTTGAAGAGGCGGTTGAGATCAGTAAGGAAGTTGCTGAGCTACTGCACGAAAGTGCGAGCGAAATCGATATTAGTAGTGAGTTTATCAAGCAATTACTCACCGGGTTTACAAACCCAATGTTAGATCAAATTTTCTTTAAGCAGTTTCCCGACGGATTTGCCACAAACAGTGTTTATAGTGCCGTTGTTCATTCACCCTCGGAGGTTAAAAAACTACACAAGCTGGGCTTTTTGAAAGATGAGTACAAAGTCACTTTTAACCAGGTTGAGGCATTCCCGCTTGAAGATATGTTTGGGATCCCTGTCGGGGAGCAATTTGCCAAGCTGCCTTATTACCTATGTATGGACTTTGACCAGGATGGCGCACACGAGATTGTCAGGGCCGAGTTGGGGTAGGTGGATGCAATGAGTAAAGAAAAAATAGCAATTTTGGGTGGTGGTGTGTCAGCCATGACCGCAGCGGTCTATTTGACTGAGAAAGAAAACTGGCAGGAAGAATACGACATTACGGTATACCAGCTGGGTTGGCGGTTAGGAGGAAAAGGGGCGAGTGGACGTAATCCGGATGTGCACGAGCGTATTGAAGAGCATGGCTTACATGTTTGGTTTGGAGCGTACGTCAACTCATTTCGGGCTATTGAAACGGTTTATAATAACCTGGACAGGCCCAGCTCAGTACCGATTGCAACCTGGCAGCAAGCACTAAAACCACATAGTTTTGTAGTGTTGCAAGAGTACATAGACAATGAGTGGGAAACCTGGCCGATTGATTTTCCATTGGTACCAGGTAATCCTGCAGATGGCACGTTAGATCTGCACTTTTGGCAGTTGATCCAGATGACTATTGCCTGGCTACACAAATGGATTGATGGACTGGAAGACGAGGTTGAGGCTGCGCATCGGGAAATCCGCTTACAAACTCGTAAGCGCCGTGACCGTGGTTTGCTCCAGCACCTTGCGAGCGAGATCACTTCGGCATTTGACAGTTTGGAAGACAAAGTGTCTGATTTTTTTGACAGCGCTCAAGATGAGGCAAAGGAAATCTGGTCTACTCCCAGATTGTTGATCACCCAGCTGCATGAGTTACTCAACTTACGGGCTGCAGATAAGAACTTGTCAAACAGCCGAGATCGATTGGTGACCTGGTATATTGTCCGTAAGCTCAAACGCTGGCTCAGAGCAGAAGCTCGAGATTTACTGGACGACCATCCAGTGATCAGGCGTTTATACATTTGCGCCGATCTGGCTATCGCAATGTTAATAGGTCTGCTTAGGGATCATGTCCACTCAGATGGCTTTGAAGCCATAAACAAATATGACTTTAAAGCCTGGTTAAAGCGCAACGGCGCAGATGAATTGTATGTAGTTGAATCGGCTCCTGTGAGGGGGTTTTATGATCTGGTTTTTGGCTATGTCGATGGTGATTTTGACAAGGGAAATGTAGAAGCGGGTGTCGCTTCGTTGGCGATGTTGCGTTTGATGCTGTGCTACCGTGGTGGAGTGATGTGGAAAATGCAAGCGGGCATGGGCGACATCATCTTTTCACCTATCTATGAATTACTCAGCAAGCGAGGCGTGAAATTTGAGTATTTCCATCAGGTGGATGAACTGATCCCGGTATCGCAGGACGGTGAATATGTGGTTGATGAAATCACAATGACGCAGCAAGTTAAGCTGAAAAATGGTCACTATGACCCGTTTGTAGACGTCAAAGGGCTACCATGTTGGCCGGATCGGCCTAACTATGAGCAGATAGACGATGCGCAGGCTGCGTTGTTGCAACAGCACAATGTCAATCTGGAATCATTCTGGAGTAATTGGTCGGCACTTTATGAAGCCGAATTTGGTACTCCTTTACCCCGACTATCACTGAAGCGAGGGCAAGACTTCGATAAAGTGATCTTTGGAATCTCAGTGGGCGGACTGGAACATTTGTGTCCTCAACTGTTGGCATTAGATGGTGGGCTCAGGTTGCAAAGCAGTGAAGTTAAAACGGTGGCAACGCAAGCGTTTCAGGTTTGGCTAAATCAAACTGACGAGCAGCTCGGGTTTGACTACACACCGCCCAGTGAAGAGCGGCCTATACTCAGTGGCTTTTCACAACCATTTGATACCTGGGCTGCGATGTCTTTCTTGTTACCACGCGAAGACTGGCCGGCCAACGGCCCAAAAAATATCGCTTATTTTTGTAGTGCATTTGGCTGTGAGGAATATCCGCCCAGCCATGATCATGGTTTCCCCGCTGAGCAAAAGGCCAAAGTTAAAGTTAATGCGATTAACAAGCTGGCAACTGAAATGAAACCGCTGTGGCCCAATGCTTACAATGCTGCAGGGCAGTACAATTGGAACACACTCTATGACGATAGCATTGCGCAAGGTGAAGAGCGATTTGACAGCCAGTACTGGCGTGTGAATGTTGACCCCAGTGAGCGCTATGTATTATCGGTTGTGGATAGTAGTCAGTACAGGTTACCAACGGACGGCACTGTGTTTAGAAACTTGTATCTGACAGGAGACTGGATCAGTACGGGCGTAAATGCCGGGTGTGTAGAAGCCGCAGTAATGGCTGGCATGCAAACTTCGCGCGCAATTTGCGGGTTGCCGGAAAACATCAGTGGGGAGGATGGATTTAAACCTGATTAAGTTGGCTCAGATAACTGGTCAGGTAACTGGTCAGGTAACAGCGTTAGCTAACTACTGATAGAATATACAAAAGGCCTCCAATTTTGTTGGAGGTCTTTACATTTAGACTATACTCAAACAAGCACAAGCGTGAAGCAGAAAAAGAGCACGGATATGTTTAAACTCTCAGCGATCTCAATATCATTAATTTCAGTTTTTCTCTCTCCCGTATGTGTTTTTGCAAGCAATGATAGTATGGAAGTCATTGAGGTATATGCGCAAAAACGTAAGCAAACACTAGAGGAAGTGAGTATCTCAATCGCCACACTCAATGGCGATAATATGACCCAGCAGGGCATTAAAGATATCAGCGAATTGGGTGGGTATGTCGCCAATTTTAAGGTCAGCCAGAATGCAGCAGAAGGCACACCACCTGCTTTGAATATTCGTGGTGTCGGGTTGATAGATTACAATACGGCCAATACGTCACCTATAGCTATGTATATAGACGGCAGACCTGTCGGTTCTGCAAACAATCAGATTGCGAACTTGTTTGATGTTGAACAAATTGAAGTGTTAAAAGGACCACAGGGCACCCTGTTTGGCCGTAATAGTACCGGTGGTGCATTACTTGTCAGGACCAAGCGGCCAGATGACGGGAATTATGGTTTTATTAAAGCCGGTGTGGGCACTGACGAGTGGCGTCGGGTTCAGGGCGCCTATAATGCAAGGGTGAATGACCAAAGCGCGCTGCGATTTTCCTTTAACCACACTGATTACGAATATACGAGCTACAACTTGTTTGAGCCTTCTCCGGAAGCGGGCCTAAAACAGCAAGACGTCCGTCTCAGTTACTTGGCTGAGTGGGATGCGTTTTCACTGTATGCAAAGCTCGAATATGGTCATTGGGATGGTATTGTCCAGCCAGTTGGCAGCATAGGTATTTACAAAGACCCTGCAAATGGAGTTCGTTGCACCCCGAGTGAAGCGGGAGGCGCGGGATGTTACGACGCATTTGGTTTCAATGATGGCAGCTCGGATTATTGGGCTGTTAGTGTGAATAATAATTCACCGCACTTGTCAATTTATAAAGGCTGGACAGTACAGGGAGACTGGCAGTTATCTGACAGTCAGCAATTGACCTACATAAATGGCTTTAACCGCCTCGACAGGCGCCATGCGTTCAACTGTGATGGAAGCCCAGCCAGGTTATGTGAAGGGGAGCTCGGTCTTAAAAATGAAATCCTCTCCAATGAATTAAGGTACAGTCAAACCATAAACAGAGACCACCTGACACTGGGCTTATTTCATATAGAAGAGCGCATATACCAGGACAACTTTAACGACATTTTACGTGACATGCGTGGTTTGTTAGACACCACCCTGACGAATACTTTTTTCTATGATAATGAAATTATTGTGAAGTCAGCGGCCGTATTTGCTCAGTATGAGTGGCAACTAAACGATGCACACCGTATTACAGTGGGCCTTCGCTACAGCGATGAGACCGTTGATTATGACTCTGTTTCCCGGCTGAATACTGTATTAGGTGTGGCACAACTTGATGGTGTGACCATTCCATACTATCGAGTAAATGGAAAAGTGGAGGATGACGGACTATCTGGTCGCCTGGCCTGGAATTATCAGCTTTCAGATCCATTAATGCTCTATTATAGCTTTGCTAATGGGACTAAAAGTGGCGGCTACAATGGCGGCTTACTCGCGACGGAAGAACAGGCTCGCCTGGCAGACTATGGTCCCGAAGAGTTATATGCCCATGAAGTGGGGGTAAAGTACAACAATGCCGACAACCTGTCGCTCAACGGCGCGTTGTTCTTCTACGATTACAGTGACCAGCAAGTGTTTATGAATCAGGCATCCACTGTGTCTGGTGCTCCGCCATTGCAGCTTCTTGAGAATGTTGGTAGCTCTACAATATATGGCACAGAGTTCGCTGTGCAATATAAGATGAACGAGTCTCTTAAGTTCAGAAGTGCCGCGGGGTACGTGCCCGAAGCGAACTTTGATCAATTCACCGACCCTGTGGGCAATGTATTAACAGACAATCGTTTACCCTTTACCCCAGAGTGGAGCATTAATGCGGATCTCACACATTCTTTACCACTTTGGCAGGGAGAGTTAGTGTCAACAGTTGGGTTTGACTATCAATCAGAATATTACTTCGACCAAAATCAAAACGCCTATGCGATGCAATCAGGATATACTTTATGGCGAGGGAGTGTGCACTTTGAACAAGGTGACTGGCGAGTAGGTATCTGGGGAAAGAACCTATTTGATAAAGAATACAGCCATTTAAAATTCGACTTAAGTGCCTTTCTGGGTATGCTGGAAGACTTTAAAGGAGAGGGGAGACGTCTTGGGGTTGATTTTTCGTATCGGTTTTAGCCGGGCTTTTGCCCTGGGTTATCTAAGTTAAGGTCCGATATGGGTAGTTTTAGGCTATTAACTATAATGATACTGTGCCTGTGCACTTTTTTTGCCAGCGCAAACGTATATGTGTTCGACGGAACACAACGCGGGCATAATCTGCATGACAAAGGCTTAGTGTTATCAGCCGAGAATAACGCACGGTTCCCGGACAGTTTTGCTCAGGTAGAACAGTGGGCAAGTATGCAAGCGGAACAGACGCAACGTGCGTTGTTTTCTGGCCGATATTGGTTGGTAACTGAGATTGAAAATCACTCCAGGTATCAGGACCTGGTGCTTTACCCCTATAACACCGTATTATCCAATGTAGAGACGCGAATCTACTCCGAGACGGAGGTTGAGCGGTTCTTTACGGGTGGTATGCATGCCAACGAATACCCATTTCACTATGGCAACAAAATCCATCTGTTACCAAATCAGAGGTATTACATAGTCACTTTATTTGAAAGTGACTATTTTTATACGCCAATTAAGCTGGAGCTTATTCCCGTGAAGGAATTTGAGCGCCAGGTTACTATGGACAACCTTTTGATGTCCCTGTGCTTTAGTGTCGGTATTGTACTTGGTTTGTACAACTTGCTGATTTACATTGGCTCAAAGGACATGACGCATCTTTATTATGCGATGTTTGCTGCAACTTGGGTATTCGCCTGGAGCCATTTCTTCCACATCTCAGATCAACTCTTTGGCTTTTACTCAGCTCACTTGCATTGGCTGGGTTTTGCCCTGACGCCGATCACCAACGTATTATTTTATAATCAACTGCTTAAGCTTAAAGAGACGCACCCCGCCTTGTCGACGGCATCGCTCTGGGTTGGCGCAATCGGCGCGATTGGCACGCCATTTTGTATTCTGTTTCCAGGATTTGGCTTTTTGTGGGCAACGCTGGCGACAGGGTCAGCTTTGTGTATGGGGCTTTATGTTGGGATATTACGGCTGACGGAAGGGTTTAAACCGGCACGTTATTTTGTTCTGGCATACGTGTGTATGGCGATACCAAACATGGTCGGGAATTTCACTAACCTCGGTTTACTCCCTCCTATCGCGGTCAACTTGTATTTAATCGGGCTGATAGGGACTGCCCTGGATGCCTTGCTATTGGCTTTTGCGGTGGCAGATAAATATCGCTTGACGAATGAAGAAAACATAGAGCTGAATAAAAATCTAGAAGCAAAAGTCCTTAAGCGAACTTACGAACTGGAGCAGTTGGCGTCAGAGTTACGTGATGCAAGCGAAGCGAAAAGCCGCTTCCTGGCCAATATGAGCCATGAAATACGTACTCCGATGACGTCTATTATTGGCTATGCAGATGGCATCATGTTGGGTGATATTAAACCCCATGAACGCAATCATGCGATTTCGGTGATCCTGCAAAACTCACGTCATGTTCTGGGCTTGATCAACGATATTCTCGACATGTCTAAAATCGAGGCCAACCGACTCGAAGTTGAACTCATTGAGGCTAATTTATTTCAATCCATTACTCATGTTGAATCACTGTTGGGTAAACAGATCAGAGACAAAGGTTTGGAGTTTGAGTTGAATTATCACTTTCCATTGCCTGATTATATTGTGATTGACCCGACTCGGTTGCGACAAATATTGCTCAATCTGACTTCTAATGCACTTAAGTTTACCTCGGTAGGCAAAATTTCGATCGATGTGAGTTGCACTCAGGATATTTTGTCCGTTCGGGTTCAGGATACCGGGATTGGGATGACTTCTGCTGAGCAAAAAGAGCTGTTTAACGCCTTTCATCAGGCCGACTCGTCAACGACCAGAAAATATGGCGGCACCGGCCTTGGGTTAAATATCTCGAAAAGCCTGGCACAGAAACTCGACGGGGATATTACCGTTGAGAGTGAAGTCGGCTCAGGGACTGCTTTTACGCTGTCTGTAGGCTTGTATACCACGCAACGAACAAAGTGGTTAAATACGTTCTCGGAAATTCATCAATCAGAGGAACTCGGCACAGAGTCAGAGAGTTATGAAACCGAATCGTTAAAAGGTGAAGTATTACTGGCCGAAGATCACCTTGATAACTGCCGGTTGATCACGCGTATTCTGGAGCGAATGGGGCTGAGTGTTACGGCCGTTGAAAATGGCCAGCTTGCTGTGCAAGCGGTGCTGGATGACGAATTTGATTTGATCCTAATGGACATACAGATGCCTGTGATGGACGGTGAACAGGCATTTAACTTTATCCAGGCAACGGGTTGCACTGCACCTGTGATAGCGCTGACTGCAAATACGATGAGCCATGAAGTAGAACGCTACCTCAAGCTTGGCTTTACCGATCATCTTGCCAAACCTATCGACAGAGCTGAATTTGCTAAGAAGGTCAGTCACTACCTGAACATCACGGTTGAAGAGGACCTTGCTTTACCTGACGAAGAGTTTTCTATACTAAAATCCCAGTACATAGCAGGACTGCATGAACAGCTTGTACAGTTACAAAACCAGCTGAAATACCACGACTTTGATGGTCTGGCGCGGTCTATTCATGCGTTAAAAGGCACATCAGCTATGTTCGATTGCCATGATATTTATCAGACAGTCACTAAAATTGATGGGCTGCTTAAAGAAAAACATTATGACAAGGTTGAAGAACCAATGGTTGATTTATTTGAACTGATACATATTGCAATCCAGCAGTCCGAGTGCAATCAGGCCATCTGATTGCTGGCGAATAAACGGTACAAGTAAAATAACACACAGCTTCAATTGTAATAAGTTGTTTAATTTGTGTGCTTTGCAGATTACAATCTTTTGTTCTGAAAAATTCAACAAATTGTAATGTAATCACTACGCTAGTCTATTTTCTGAAATCTAAATGAGAATACATACTTTTGCTAACTTTGTGCAAAAGTAGAAACATCAAAGCCTTAGCACTGAAGTGCAAAACATATTTTCACACTTCAGGATGGTTGTTTTTTGAGCTGTTGGTCTTTTTGGCTTACTTTTAAAACGGGTTAGACAACAAGGTATGCAACTATGAAAACATATATTCCTTATATTTTACTGGCATTATTGGCTGGGTGTTCATCGTCGGACAACGATGAACCTGGTAACTCCAACGCTCAGGATCAACAACAAGCCGCTTCTGATGATTCATCCGATGGTGATTCAGGAGACAGTAATAACGGTTCTGAAGGAGATAGTTCGGGTGATGCAGGGTCTGGCGACAACGGCTCGGATGATGATGCTGATCAGAACGAGCCGGATGATTCGCGTGGCACATATTTCCCCAGAGAGGTAATGGCATCATCTCCTTTTAGTGATAGCAGCAACGAGGTGGAGCGTGGTTTTGGCGCTCGGCCTGCGGTAGAGTACGGGCCTTCAGTTCCCACTTATTTATGGTCGACACAGCGGATTGGTCGCATACTCAATGGTACAGTGCCTTTGCTGGATGTCTTTAAAGTTCAGTCATTTTATCGCAATAGTACTAATGCAGCATGTTTTGGTCCTCAGGTCGCTTATACAGGTCACCCTGATGCGACCGATCCAGCTTCAGCTTCCGGCACTTTACCAGGTGGCGACTTAGGGCTGTGGTTAGAGAGTGACACTGATGGCAATGCCTGTGCTGTGGCTCAGACCAACGCGTTGTTGAGTGGTCTGAGAGATCAATCGCGAATGAGCCTGATGACCTTAGCCAGCATGGTTTCTGCGGCGCTTGATTCTGGTATTAGCCTGCCTGCAGATGGCAGCAATATTGATGTAACCGGTGAAATGAATGCCAAAGGTGTTTCTGGTGTGACGTTCAGCACTGCCGCTATCACTCGTGCTGGCAGTGAATGGCAATATACCGTTTCGCTCACTTATACAGTCAGTGGTTCCGACTACGATATTTCACTCTCTATGGCTCATACTCCCGGCGCCGATCTGTTGAATTACTCGGGCCACCTGACTTATCTGGTGGAAGGCGAACAAGGCGTAAGTGGCATTGAATTTCCCGGCGGAAATTGCGCCCAAAATGAGCGTACCCGGGCGGGCTCTTTGGCTTATGAGCGGGCTGGAGACAACATGTCCTTACAAGCCAGAGTGGTCACCCTATGTGGTCACGGTAACAGTGGTATGTTCAATACTGATAGCCAGGTAGATGTGAACAACAAGTATCACAACGTCGATAATCCCGATGGTTGGAGCGAAAACTTTTCGATATTTGGTGCGAACTTTGACCTGACCACATTGGCCGGGCAATATGCCTATGTTTGGCAGGCCGGAGTTAACGACAGTAACAGCCGAATTTTCAATATCGGGTTTAACTCCCCCAGTCTGGATAATGGCGAAGCACACTTTGGCTACGGGTCGAAAATAGAGGACACCGACGGGCTGATCCAAGGCTTTATCTGTAATTGGGCTGGCCCGGGAAACGATCACAGCATGCAGGCATTCTCGCAACGCCAATTCTTCCAGTACGACACTGCAACGGCTACCTATGACGGCAGTGGTAGCAAAGCGAATATAGAATATGCACCAACGGCTTCGTGCAGTTATGACGGCACGGGCAGCTTTGTGTTTGATATTGATGCCAGTGGAATATTAGGCGATATCGCTCAGGAAGATGCGACGCTGGCGTTCAGTCAGGATCTGTGGGCGCCAACTGATCCAAGCAAGACAGTAGCTGAATCTATAACCGATCGAGGCTTGTCGGTGCCTACGGTCCCTTATACCTGGCCTGTTGATGAATAAATTGAATCAAACCGGGCTCTCGGCAGAGGGCCTTTAACTTTTTCGGCTAATCGAAAGTTTGCGACAGATCAAATTTCTTCCTGGCATCGACCAATGTCTACTGTTGTCTTTATTTCAGTAATTCTATGTTTAATAGGGTATCGGTCGTTAACCGGGTTTTAACCAGTTGGCAGAGTTTCATACCTGCCAAGCCCGGCCCAACAGGAAATCATTATGACAACAACTGCATATCAGGCCTATCAACGGGCATATGAACATTTTGAGCAAAATCCAGAGGCATACTGGCTCAATCAAGCTGGCCGCATCAACTGGCATACCCCACCTAAAATCGGAGTCAGCTACGACGAGGCGTCGTTGAGCCACTGGTTTGAAGATGGCAGACTTAACACCAGTTATCTTGCACTGGATCATCAGGTAAACGAGGGCAGAGGTAAGCAAGCCGCACTGATTTATGATTCACCGGTAACAGGACAAAAGCAGAACTACACCTATTCACAATTGCTGGACGAAGTCAGTACATTTGCCGGGGCGCTCAGTAAGCTTGGTGTGATAGCTGGAGATCGGGTAGTGATCTACATGCCGATGATCCCGCAAGCTGTGATAGCCATGCTGGCATGTGCACGGATCGGGGCAATTCATTCTGTGGTGTTTGGTGGCTTTGCACCCAAAGAGCTTGCGGTACGCATTGATGATGCAAAACCTAAGCTGGTGCTGAGTGCATCCTGTGGCGTTGAAGTTGGCCGGGTGATTGAATACAAGCCCATGCTAGACGAAGCCTTGGCACAGGCTGAACATCAAATAGAGCACGCGATTGTCTGGCAGCGTCCTCAGTATCGTGCACACATGTTTGCGCCGCGTGATCTTGACTGGTGTGAGCTGGTTGCAGCGGCCTCGCAGGCCGATGCTGTGCCATTGAGTGCAACTCACCCTCTGTATATTTTGTACACTTCAGGTACGACCGGCACCCCAAAAGGCGTTGTGCGCGAGCAGGGAGGACATGCAGTAGCGCTGCATTATAGTATGGAAACGGTATATGGTATGAAACCGGGTCAGGTATTTTGGGCTGCGTCTGATATCGGCTGGGTAGTGGGCCACTCTTATATTGTATATGCACCTCTTCTGTTTGGTTGTACAACTTTGTTGTACGAGGGCAAGCCGGTCAGAACTCCGGATGCAGGTGCATTTTGGCGGGTAGTTGAGGAATATCAGGTGAATGCGCTCTTCAGTGCGCCGACTGCGTTTCGCGCTATTAAGAAAGAAGACCCTGAAGGTAAGTTGTTTGCACAATATGATACCCGCTCATTACAAACCTTGTTTCTTGCGGGTGAGCGCCTGGATCCCGCTACCTACGACTGGCTACAATCTGTTACGCGCCTGCCGGTGATTGACCACTGGTGGCAAACCGAAACAGGCTGGCCCATTGCCGCCAATCCAATGGGGTTATCACCTTTACCAACCAAAGCGGGCAGTGCGTCGGTGCCAACACCAGGTTATCAACTGAGCGTACTGGATGCGAGCGGCGAGCCTTGTGCGCCTAATGAGCAAGGGTTAATTGCAATTAAGACTCCTTTACCACCTGGTTGCCTGAGTAACATCTGGCAAAATAGCAGTCGTTTTAAACAAGGATATTTGTCTGAATTTCCAGGTTATTACTTGTCAGGTGACGGGGGCTACCTGGATGAAGAAGGGTATTTGTTTATTATGGGACGCACGGATGATGTGATAAACGTGGCTGGTCACCGTTTGTCGACCGGAGAGATGGAAGAGGTCGTTGCTGCGCATGACGCTGTAGCCGAATGTGCCGTATTTGCGGCTAAAGATGAGCTAAAAGGCCAGGTGCCTGTGGCTATGGTGGTGCTTAAAGATGGCGTGGAACTTACCCAGGAACAGTTGCGCGAAGCACTCGTTCAGTCTGTTCGGGGCAAAATAGGGGCAATTGCCTGTT
Source organism: Pseudoalteromonas sp. XMcav2-N (assembly GCF_024124545.1). GTDB lineage: Bacteria > Pseudomonadota > Gammaproteobacteria > Enterobacterales > Alteromonadaceae > Pseudoalteromonas. The sequence goes on along the minus strand of NZ_JAMXSF010000003.1, from coordinate 379,025 downwards.
TGAAGCAAATTCTGGTTGTAGAGCGGTTACCAAAAACACGTTCCGGAAAGATACTACGCAAAAACTTACGCCAGCTGGTGGATGGTGAAGCGATGACAGTCCCGTCGACCATTGACGACCCTGCCACGCTTGATGAAATCAGTGTGCTGTGGCATGCCACACAGCCATAACGATACAAAGAGCTAGATACATTTAGCCGGTTTTGGCAGGCCGGCTATCTTAGTGGCTTGCTTTGCAGGTCCCTTCGGAAACAACTTATACAAGTAGATGCTTTTGCCTTTGTCTTCACCCAGCTTTTGACCAATGGCTTTAACCAGCATACGAATGGCCGGGCTGGTATTGTACTCTTCATAAAAGTCGCGGACGAAGTTGACGACCTCCCAATGTGCGTCTGTGAGCGTAATATTCTCTTGCTCCGCCAACAATGGCGCCAGTTCTTTATGCCAGTCCTGATGATTTAGCAGGTAGCCTTCTTTATCTGTTTCGATCTGTTTGTCTTGAAAAACGAGCATAGTTACCACGTAATAGTTTTATTGCATTGCTCAACCAGCGTGATCCACTGCTGGTCGCTGAGCGGTTCGATATTATTTTGCGCACCGATACCGCGCGCCAGTGCACAGACATTCAGCATGCAAGTACGATTAGTACTCAGAGCGCGCCATGCTGCCTGATCATAACAGGCGTCTCTTGTGAGCAGTATCACATCCTGCTTAGCGAGCAAACCTGCACTGAATACGTCATGATAGTAACTCAGCGGCTTAGTAAAAATATGTAATGTGGGGAGGCTCATAAACTGACCACCTTACTTTGTTGAGACAGTAATGCTTGCTGTTCGTCTACAGTCAGAAGCTGAGCGTCGATATTCAGGTCGTCAGGGGTAAGCGCAAATCGCTTCATGGCTTCGGCGCATACATAGACTTGCTCAACATCATAAATCTCCAGCGTTTTAAGCTGTTTAAAGTAGTTTTTAATTCCCAGTGCGGATGCATCATTGCCTTGTTTTAGGGCTAATACGGCTGGGCCCTTGAAAAGCCAGGAGATGTTCTGATCCAGCGCAGCAAAAATGAGTGCCATGTCTAGCCCTTCGCGGATATGTGCACCATCGAAAGGAGCGGTGTGGTTGATCACCAGAATGTTTTCACTCATTTAAATTGCACCCACTTATCTGCTTTGGTTGCTAACATGGCAAATTCCGCCAACCCTGCAACTTCAAAAGGAGCACACTGTGTGGTATCCAGTCCGTGCTTTTCTGCCGCTGTAACACATAGCTTGAGCGCAATACCTGCGTCATGCAGGGATTGCCACACCTGAGCTGGCTGAAGTTCATCGCTGGCCAGGCTGAAATGCGGACTGGCAAACAAAACGGCTTGCTGGTAAAGAAAGATACATTCAATTTGATGATCTTGTGCTTGTAAAGCATTGGCGAATCGCAGCAGCTGCTGCAATGCGTCATGGTCACTGACATCGCTGTGCAGGGAAAGTACGTACTGGCTCAAAAGTTACTCATAAAAAAAGCCCCGAATGGGGCTTATTTTAGCAAACTGAGCAGATTAGTCATCACTTGAGCCGAGCAACGCAAGGATAGATGTGAACAGGTTGTAGATGCTCAGGTACAGGCTTACCGTTGCCAGGATGTAGTTTGTTTCACCACCGTTTACGATGCGGCTGGTGTCATACAAGATAAAACCAGACATCAACAGCACAACAGCGGCGTTAATCGCGATAAAGGCAACTGAACTGCCGATAAACAGGTTAACCAGGCTAGAGACAATCACGACCAGCATACCTACAACCAGGAAGCCGCCCATGAAGGAGAAGTCTTTTTTGGTTGTTAGTGCGTAAGCAGATAAACCAAAGAACACTAACGCTGTTGAACCCAGTGCTTGTGCAATCAGTAAGCTGCCATTTGGCATCGCGGCGTAGTGACTAAGCATAGGACCTAAGCCGAAGCCCATTAGACCTGTGAACAGAAAAACCAGACCAATCGCTGAGCTAGAGTTCGCTTTTTTCTGGATCACGAACAAAAGACCAAAAGCAACCAGTGAACAGACAAGACCGGTGAAGCGCGGTAGTGCCATAGTCATAGAGATGGCAGCAGTAATCGCACTAAATGCCAGTGTCATTGCCAGTAGGAAGTAGGTGTTTTTAAGCACCTTGTTAGTTTCGACCGTCGACATAGCCACTTTTTGGCCAGTGTACGAATGATTGAACGCCATTATCAGCTCCTTATTAGAAACACAATGTTCCGAAAATTATTCTAGGCCAAGATTACCAAGAGTTAAATCGCTCGGCAAACCTTTCTGGATCAGTAGACCCTAAAACTGTGCTAAAAGTTCTCAAACTCCCGATTAGTGACCATAAAACCTCTCAATATGTCCGATGTTTGTACAAATAAAATGAAATTTAACCAATTAAACAAAAAAGCGAAAAAAAAGCTTCACAAGGGCGTCAGGATTCACTAATATTCGCCCCGCTGCGGAGAGATGGCTGAGCGGTTGAAAGCACCGGTCTTGAAAACCGGCATACGTTAATAGCGTATCTAGGGTTCAAATCCCTATCTCTCCGCCACTAATTTTACGAAAATCTGCCAAGTGAGGTTCACTGGCGGGTTTATACAATCTGTTTTGGAGAGATGGCTGAGTGGTTGAAAGCACCGGTCTTGAAAACCGGCATACGTTAATAGCGTATCTAGGGTTCAAATCCCTATCTCTCCGCCACATTCAAAACAAAAAGCCGTTGATTATCAACGGCTTTTTTGTATCTAGGTGCACTTGCTCAATCAAAATAGGATAGACTGAGACAATGTACTTATTCAAATCGCCATCCGGCACTTACTATACTCGCCATTGTTTACCGAAAGCCCTAAAAATCAGAGGGTTTCCTTTTGACATCAAAGCCTCGCTATTAACCAAAGAGCGTCACATAGCCATGTATCGTAATGCGCTGATTGTTGCCAAATTGCACCCTGTCGTTCATAGCACACGCATACCTGGAAATGACCAGGAGCAGTCCGAGTAATCATGATATTGAATTACCCAGCGAGCTAGCAGAAATTTTGAACACGATGAGCAAAAAGCTACTTACTGATCTGGAAAGTATGGCAAAGGAAATGCACGCGACTGCTGTTCAATCCGCAGAGTATCGAGTTCGTCACGCCATCAAACTGGCTGAAGAGCGTGAGCAAAATGCTGAAGCGGAGGTAAAAGATGCCATGCAGATCATTGAAGAGCTAGAGAGGCAACTGTCCTCAGCTAATCAGAGAGCAGCAAAACTAAATGACAAGGTAATCCAACTCAAACATGAGAATGGAGGGTTGCTTAAAAGCAATTGCATGTTAACCAGTTACCTTCACGACAAGAATGGCGAGCCTGGTTAGAGAGGTTCTATCGGTGGGCTGCGTTTGTTACCGAGTTCTTTTCCTCAAAAATTTCCGCATACCTCCCCTCTAACGAGTTTTAGTACAGTACATTCATACATAGGGCACTTCTGACTCAGAAATGCCCCAAAGTTTATTATAGGTATGTAAACAACAATTACATAATCTAATCACATTCTAGGTACGAACTTGTCCTGGTGAAATTCCAGTCCATGCACTGTACGCCCGAATAAACGAGTTTGACTCTTGATAGCCTAACAAGAAAGATACCTCAATCAGTGGCAGCTCGGTTTCATTCAAGTAATGTTCGGCTAGTTGCAGACGTACTTGCTGTAGGAGGGCTTGATAACTAACCCCTTCACTAGTGAGCTTTCTTTGTAAGGTACGCTTACTGACGGCCATATGAGACGCAACAGATTCAATAGAGCTTTCACCTTGAGGAAGCAAATCTAACAGAATTTTAGAAACCGAATCAGAAGTTGTACCACGATGGGTCACAGCCTCTAACCTCTGTTTTAACTCACCATCAAAAACAGACAGCATCACCTGATTATCCGTCAGGAATGGCATTCGAGCGTCTTCAGCACGAAACGTAATGCTTGTTTTGGAACCTTGGCGAATGGAACAACCAAAGTAAGCTTGATAGGCATGCAGGTTATTTGGCAGTTCTGGCAGTATAACTTCAACGGGTTGTACGTTTGACCGAGTAGCAAGCCTTGTCAATTGAGTGAAAAATACTAGCTCCATAAGGTTAAGCATGCTCGGCAGTTTGCCTTCATAGCCGTAACAACCAATATCAATACGAGTATGTTGCTCAGTTTGTTCGATAGTGAGCAACATTGGCCCGATTAGAGGTTTATATTCCTGAAGCCGTTTGACTGCTGCATTAAGGTTCGCGCTGCATATTGCGGCGAATATTGGAGCATCAAATGACTCAAAGCTCATAACTTGTGCAAATTTAAGCGCGATATCAATGCCTCTCACCTGAGCAGCAGCTTCTATACCATGCCATAGTTGGAAGTACTGAGACGGGGTTAATTGCACCTTATTTTGCTCAAACAAACTTGGCGGTAGCTCAGCAAAGCCCAATATGTGTTTAAGCTCAATCCCCAAGTCATTAAATAGCACCTTCCAGTTTGGAGGGATAACAAATTTACTCGCTCTTTTCATCGCCACACTTTTACCTATTGATACTACAGATACCGACTATAACAAATTAACCCGCTACTTTATTTAGTGCTCTTTTCCATTGTTTGGCGTGAGATTTTTAACACGAGCTTGCGCGGTAAAAACGGGATAATCCAGTTAAGCATGAACTTTAACGAAGGCTCATTAAATGCCACTAGCTCACCTTTTTTCATAGCGTTATAGCCACACTCTGCAACGGAGCTAGGTGTTTTTGCATGTTTAAATACATCAACGCCCTCTAGATTTCCCGCTTTTACAAACCCAGTCGCCACAGCTCCAGGGCATAGTGCCGTCACGGTTACACCGCTATCTTTAACCTCCTCTGCTACCGCCTGGCTAAATGAGGTGACATACGATTTTGTTGCGTAATACACCGCCTGTAATGGACCAGGCATAAATGACGCGGTTGATGACACATTAAGGATTTTGCCGTGTTTACGTTCAACCATGCCTTTTAGATAAAGGTGCGTCAGATTAGTCAATGTAACCATGTTCACTTGCATCATCGCTTGTTCATCGGCCAGAGAACGTTCATGGAATTTGCCATGCCCACCAAAACCTGCGTTGTTAATTAGGGTATCGGCTTGTAGAGAACGCGCTTCGGTTTGTTCAAATAGCGCTTGAGCTGAGCTAGGTTGAGAGAGATCTAAAGAAATGACTGTAACCTGAACACCATACTGATTTTCTAGTTCTGATTTGAGGTCATTGAGTTTTGACTCAGAACGAGCAACAAGTATCAGGTTACTACCTTTGCTTGCGTGAATTTTTGCCAGTTCCAGGCCGATACCGCTTGATGCGCCAGTAATTAATGCTGTATTTGTCATGCTGAGTGCCTCTTTTCGTATGCCATGATTTGCTTAGAGTTGTAAGCTGATGGATACATTATAGGCTCTCAGATCGCGCCACCAGACATCCAATGACGACAGCATTCATTCAGATCGTGCCAATCATTCAGTATTGAAGAGAAGCCTGCATCTTTGCTTCTCTGTGTCATTTTATATCGGGAATGAAAGATCCTACATTTTGCGTAAAGTTATTTTCGTTCTCTGTAGATGTAGGCTTAAGCGTTTAGTTCATCGACTTTCTATACTCAATTGGGGTCAATCCTGTTTTCGCTTTAAACAGTTTCGATAGATGCTGCGGGTATTCGAAGCCTAACCCATAAGCAATCTGACTCACTTGCTCATTAGTGCTCAGCAGAGCGTTCTTTATCCTATCGATCAGTTGATCTTGAATATATTGCTGAGCGTTGCGACCCGTTGCATTTTTCATCATATCGCTAAGGTAACTACTAGACATACACATCGCTTCACTAAGGTATTTCACCGTTGGTAAGCCATGTTCAAGAGCTTTTTCTGACTCAAAATACTGCTTTAATATACTGTCGACCCGCTCCATCAAATCGAGGTTATGATTTTGGCGCACAAGGAATTGACGCTCATAGTAACGAGTGCAGTAATTTAGAATCAGTTCAATATTGGAAACGATCAAACGTTGCGTATGTTTATCTATGTTCTGGCTATACTCTTCTTCAATCTGATTGACTAGGTCACTCAAGATAGCCTTTTCTCGCTCTGATAGGTGCAATGCTTCATTGGTATCGTAAGAAAAAAACGAGTAGCTCTCCATCTGACTTGCCAGCCCTGAGCGGCGTATTAAGTCTGGGTGAAACAGCAATACCCAACCTTGCTCGTTATCAGTTTCACCAGTGTTGCTATAGTGCTGAGCTTGCCCTGGTTTGGTAAATACCATACTGCCTTGGTCATAATCATAATGATTTCGACCGTAGGTGATGTCACCAGTAATCCCAGACTTAAACGCTATTTGATAGAAGTCGTAAACGTAAGTTGCGTCACCATAGTCATACTTAGTGATCCGCTCATCAATTTGAATTAAGGAGATAAGTGGATGCATAGGTGCTGCTAGACCAAGTGCTTTGTGGATTTGGGCGATAGTATTTATATTGATGATGTTTGACATAAATGACCTGCAACTTTACTCATTAGGGTATAAATCTAACACGCGACTCTGTAGCACATCCGCCATATTTTGATACTGCTTCTGGGTGTGTGACTCATCCCAAAAATTCACGTACACCCCAGTATAATCCTCGTGAATAATAAACTTAGTCCCAAGCTCGTGCGGCTCTAGATAGTAGTGCTGGTCAAAAGTGATGATACCCCAAATCCCACCTTTGTGGTTAAGATGGCGATGAGGGGAAATCTCAATGACTTCTGAAGAGATATTCGCGGCTTTGGTATCGGTTTCTTGAAAGCGATAGGTTACTTTATTACCTTCTTTAAGCTCACCTTCCACTAGGGTAATCGCAGGATTCCACTCGCTATAGCGCTCAATATCTGTGAGTACTTGCCATACCTTTTCCGGTGTACTAGGGATGATGACTTCGGTATGAACCGATTTTGAACCAAGCAACGCACTGACTGACATACTAGCAGCAAGTAACGCTTGAGAACTAAAGATAGGCATGGCAGCCTCCAATCGTGAGTGGTAAAAAGTTAAAGTTAGCGAACCATAAAATCGATGATTCGATCAAACGCTCTATCGCTAAGGAAGCGTCTCATCAACAAGGTTGTGGTGGAGAACTTGCCCGCTGCGTAACGTGTTTTAGGTTTCGGGTTGTTGATGATCTCTTGAATCACCTTTGAAATCACCGAAGTCGGGGAGCCAGCTCCATCTTTACCTGATTCTTTCAGGCTTAAGTTAGCCACTCGCTTTGCTAAATCTTGGTATGGGCCGTTACCAGAATTTCCTAATACCTGTTTTGACATTACCTCAGGGAACTCAGTCTTAATTGCTCCTGGTTCCAAGACCACAACATTAATACCTTTAGGTTCTAATTCTAGTCTTAAACAGTCACTAAAGCCCTCAATGGCGTGTTTACTTGCGTGATACCAAGCCCCCATAGGCGCATAGATTTTCCCACCAATCGAAGAGGTATTGATGATGGTGCCTGATTTCGCCTCTCGCATATAAGGAGTCATCAATTGAGTTAGACGAGCAAGCCCAAAAACATTCACCTCGAACTGATACCTTGCATCATCTAGGCTCGTCTCTTCGACTGAGCCATATAAACCGTAGCCGGCATTGTTCCATAACACGTCAATGCGACCTTGTTCTTCAATGACCTGATTTACACAGCGTGTGATGTCTTGTTCGTTTGATATATCCAGTTGAAGAACGTGACCACCTGCTTGCTTGAGGTCATCCATCTCTTCAACGCGACGAGCCGCGCAATAAACAATGTAGCCTTGCTTAATTAGGTCCATCGCGGTGTCTTTGCCCATACCAGAGGATGCACCGGTAATGAAAATCACTTTCGAATTATTCATATCTCTTTCCACTTTGAGTCTATAAAAATTAGGTTCAGTTGCTGAGGCTTACATGTATTTGTTGAAGAATGCGCTTAGTGACTCTGGTGACTCCCCTAACCAGTCATAAGCAGCCGCTCTATTTTTTGCTAAATCCAACATCAACAACTCTTTTTTGCCCCCAAGCAGTTGGTAGTATTCGTCCACTTGCTCAAGTTTGGTCCAAGGATCATTCTTGTTTTGGATAACTAGGGTTGGCACCTTGATCTTCGAAACGTGTTCGAAAAAAGACCCAGAAAGGTCAGCACCACCACGCTTGATGTTGTATTGATTCACGCGCTTAGCTAAGAAGTTGGGAACGCCCATCGCGCTCATGTAATCAACATAACGAAGCGGCTGAACGGAAATGAGCGCTTTGATGTTTGGGTAGTTTTGTAAGCCATTGTCTAACCCATAAGCAAAGGAAGTCGAACTGGTGCCCATGCAGATGCTAAGTAGCCCAATCTGACTCTCTTTGTACTGAGGGTGAGTGGAGATAAAATTCACCGCAGCGAGAACGTCTTTCGCTTCCTCAGATCCCCATGCAATGTATGGATTGGTTCCTTGACCGCTGTTGCCATGATTCCGCAGATCGTACATTAGAACGCTGTAACCTTGTTCTACGAGGTGCTTTGCTTGGCGCAAAAATGAAATATTCTGCTTATAGAGTTTGATGAGCCCTTTACCTTCAGGAGTGAAACCAGCACGGCTACATTGAACCCCAAAATGTGACTGTATGATGACCTTGTCTGATGAACCTTCGATCAACCAGCCAGACAATGTCACACCATCTTCCGCCTGAAAGGTCACATCTTTATAGTTCAAACCATACTGCGCAGGCGTTTCGAATACTGGTGATCGACCGCCTTTCGTCATCATATCTGTAAGGTATTTTGTAATCATGATCATCTCTCCATATCAAGGAATGCTAGAACGAGAACAAGTATATCGAGGATGGTTTTTGAGGACGTATACATATCCCAGAAGCATGTATACATCTTCAATTAAGTATGGGAAAACTGGTTTGTTGTGGATTAGTTGATTTGGCCAAGCGGTACGAGGTGTTGCAATACATCAGATTATCCGTCAAATGCTAATTTAGCAAAGTCACTGACAAGCTTTTGTCCAGAACGTTCACAGGTGATCACAGTTCACAGGTGGCACTTCGAAACTCAGAAGTGCCCCTTTTCTTCTTAGTGCAAAAGTTCATTCACATGCTATTAATAAAACATTTTCCATATCATAAGTTACCCGAACATTCGTCAAACGAGTAGCTTAAAACCGTATAACAGTGTACGTAAGCTAATAGTTAGGAAGAACGTTCAATCAACATCATTTCATGTTTCTTTATCCAAACGAACCAAGTCAGAGTTACTGCTCTAACTTGGTTCTGTCCATTTTTTAGCTAGTCGAGCTTTAAGTTGATGTGTGATCTCTAAGTTGATGCTCAACAGATAGTTATTGCTTCGTAATCGAGGATTATTAATCAAGTTTGGTTAACCGACTCTTGGAAAGATGTAGCTTCGAAAACGTACTTCAAACATGGAAGTACGTTAACTAGGCTTGAGATTACAGTTTGTACATATGATTGACTCTTAGTCAGGTGTTAGCCATATAGCTACCTTTTCGCACTTTCAAGTAAATGTTAGCTATATGGCTAACATGCCTCAATCTGATTATCTGGCATGTGGGCGTAAATGCTCGAATAGTTGGGTGGTAATATTATGGCGTAGCAGTAGGATCGTTGTCTGAGCTTAGTCACAATGCAAAAAGCGAACCTTGTAGGGGTGGCGCTTTTTTTACCTTTTGGATTTAACCAAATTCACTCAATCGTTAACCAATTAAATGATTTATCCACAGTGCTCGTGTATCGCAGTTTCCAACTTGATATGACATGATCAATACTCAATTGTTCGGAACTCACTTCTGTCCAAAAACGTGTCAGAGAGGACCTCTACCCGCTGTGATCACCAAGCGATTTTGGCACCTTGTTTGGGGTGATAACACAATATCAAGTGATGCCAGTTATGTTTCCTTTTTCAGTTCAAAAGTTGTCGAACCCTATCGAAAAGGCTATAGTCAACTGTAGGAATTAATTGTTTAACCGCAGCATGTGTTACCGATTTTAGTTATTGATAGTTAACAATAATTTTTAGTTTTAATGATGGCACCTTGGGTTCAAATCCCTATCTCTCCGCCATATTAAGGCCGCAAGTCTCAGACTTGCGGCCTTTTTATTTACTTCATCTTGCAATAGTTTCTAACCCGATAGTCTCAGTGCGCGTTTTACGTAACGTTTAGCCCGGTGAGCGCAGGCATTAATTGCATCGGATGCTTTATCTGCCACTTCATTCACTTCAACCTGCTGATAGCCCCTCAGCCCGACTCGGATCGTACAGTGAACTTGTTGAATGTCGTCTAACTGGTTTTCATCCATCAAAAGATAAACTTCGACTTTGTCAATTTGCCCTGCATAGCGGCCAAGCATAAGCCTGATTTGTGCATCTACATGATTGTTTTCGGCTTCTGTCGCGTCACTATGGGATGAAAACACATCTACCCACATAATTTATTCTCATTGATTGATTTAAAGTTCGTTTATCTGCTTAAACGTCGCCTGTAATGTGATCGTGCTACCTCATCAAGCGTATCAATCGAAAAGAATTAAGTGAAATCGTTTGTTCTATATACTACAGTTCGGATTATTCGAAGTGTCTTTAACTATGAGGAAGCCCCATGCAGGATGTCATTAACTACAAACACTTAAAGTACTTCTGGGCTGTTGCGCATGAGGGCAGTATTGCCAAGGCCAGTGCTAAACTGAACATTACCCCGCAAACCATCAGCGGTCAGTTGTCTTTGCTCGAAGAGCGCGTCGGTAATGAGCTTTTGCAAAAAGAGGGCCGTGGGCTGCGACTAACCGACACTGGCAGAGTCGTATTGCGCTACGCTGATGAGATCTTTGAGTTGGGTAATGAGTTGAGTGATGTTTTAAAAGGCAACAGTGCTGTGGGCCCGGCAGAGTTTATTGTTGGCGCCTCCAGTGTATTGCCCAAAACCATAGTCCATAAGATTATTGAGCCTGCCATGCATATTGAGCCGGACATTCGCCTGACCAGCCTGGAAGGGCCAGTAGAAAGTATGCTTGCAGACTTGGCGGTTCATAAAGTTGACTTAGTGTTGAGTGATGTGCCTGTTACAGGGGCGTTCAGTGTTAAGGCGTATAACCATTTGCTGGGAGAAAGTAGTATTACCTTTTTGGCGGCCCCAGCACTTGCCAGACAATACGCCCAGAATTTTCCTATGTCGCTTAATAATGCACCTTTATTACTGCCGACACAGCAACATGAAATTCGCAAAGAGTTTGATTTTTGGTTGAGCGATCAGAATATTCACCCCAATATCGTGGCGCAGTTTGACGACAGTGCGTTAATGAAATCGTTTGGCCAGTCTGGTTTGGGGCTGTTTTTTATGCCCAGTACCATTGCTCAAGATGTGTGTGATGCATTCCATGTACGCCCGGTGGGTGAGCTGTCAAACATTAAACAAAAGTTTTATGCGATTTCGGCAGAGCGAAAAATCCGACACCCGGCTATTGCTGCGATATGCAATACAGCCAAATCGTCGTTATTCAAATGAGCTACGTTATCAAAGTGGCAAAAGATCAACCTTGTTCCAAAATTACAGTTCGTATTTTTCGACGCTTAAAATTTAATAATTCGAGTTTTACATAGCATTGCTGCACCCTAGTATAGTTTTAGTACAACTAGTTCCCGAGGTGTTTTATGCAAGATCTGAAAGACTGGCACAGTCAACACTCAGAAGCAGTACTCAAGCAGTTCGAGGCCGACCCGGAGCGAGGGTTATCTTCGCAACAGGTCGACAGGCAACAGGCAGAATTTGGGCCAAATGCCATTACTAAACATGATGGAGACGGACCGATAAAACGGTTCGCCCTGCAGTTCCATCAGCCTTTGGTTTACATCTTGCTTTCGGCAGTGGTAGTGACGCTGGCACTCCAGGAGTGGGTCGACGCCATCGTCATTTTTGCTGTGGTGCTACTCAACGCCATCATTGGTTTTGTGCAAGAATCTAAAGCCATCAATGCCATCAATGCCTTGTCTGGCAGTGTTAAATCAACCGCAATCGTGATCCGTGATGGGGTAAAAACGACCATTGCTGCACAACAACTGGTGCCTGGCGACATTGTACTGCTGCAGGCAGGTGATAAAGTGACCGCGGATATGCGCCTGGTGAAGGTCAGAGATTTACAGGTTGATGAGTCGGCACTGACCGGAGAATCCGTGCCTGTTGAGAAAAACCTCGAGGTGCTTGCCAAAGAAGCGTTGCTGGGAGACCGCCAGAATATGGCGTTTTCATCGACGCTGGTGGTTTATGGCACCGGCGTTGGGGTGGTCACTGAAACAGGCGATAACACCGAAATAGGTAAAATTTCTGAGCTGATCGCGACGACGCCAACGCTGGACACACCGTTGACCAAACGCATCAAGCAATTTAGTCATGTCTTGTTATATGCGATTGTCGGCCTGGCAGCGATCACTTTGCTGATAGGGTACTTGCACGGACAACCACTACTTGATTCCTTTATGGCCGCGGTTGCTTTGGCTGTGGGGGCTATTCCGGAAGGGTTGCCTGCCGCAGTCACGATTATGCTGGCCATTGGCGTTTCCCGCATGGCTAAACGTAAAGCTGTTATTCGTAATCTACCCGCGGTTGAAACGTTGGGAAGTACCACCATTATCTGCTCCGACAAGACTGGTACTTTGACCAAAAATGAGATGACCGTAGAGCAAATCTACAGCGGCGGGCAGCTCTATGCAGTATCTGGCAATGGGTATGATCCTGCCGGTGAGATCCAAACTCACATGTCGCAGTCTGAGTTACAGTCAGCGTCAGTTGAGGCCAACACCCATCCTGGTCTTTATGCAACACTCAGAGCTGGTGCGCTGTGCAATGATGCTCAACTATTGGCACCGGATACAGGAAATGCACAGTGGCGTATCAGCGGTGATCCGACCGAGGCAGCATTACTGGTGTCTGCACGCAAAGCCAACATGGCATCAGAAAGCTTGAATACCAAACGAGTTGATTGCATACCGTTTCAATCAGAATACCAGTATATGGCCACCCTGGATGACGTCGACGACATGCGCATAATCCATATGAAGGGGTCCATCGAGAGTATTCTGCCTAAATGTCGGTTTATGCTTAATGAGCAGGGCGCCTCAATTCCTCTTGATCAGGGGGCGGTAGAGCAACAAGCCGAACGCTTGGCTGCTAAAGGCTTGCGCGTACTGGCTTTTGCAAGCAAAGCGACACGTCGGGAGCAAACGAGCCTGAGCCATGACGATGTTGCTCAGGAGCTGGTGTTTCTGGGGCTACAAGCAATGATAGATCCGCCTCGCCCTGAGGCCATTGAAGCTGTAGCTGCCTGTCACAGAGCCGGGGTCCGGGTCAAGATGATCACCGGAGATCATGCGCTGACTGCCACCAGTATTGCCAAGCAGCTCGGCATTATTCAACCGCAAAGCGCAGGAAAAACCGTTACGGGCTATCAGCTTGGTGACCTATCGGAGCATGAGTTCAGTGATATTGCCAGTAATAATGATGTGTTTGCACGGGTCAGTCCTGAAAATAAACTTCAACTGGTGAAATCGTTACAGGCCGAAGGCCATGTTGTGGCCATGACAGGGGATGGTGTTAATGATGCGCCCGCGCTCAGACGGGCCGACATTGGTGTTGCCATGGCACTCAATGGCACTGAAGTGGCCAGAGATGCGTCGGATATGATGCTGACCGATGATAACTTTGCCACAGTGCGGGCTGCTGTTGAGGAAGGTCGGGGTGTTTTTGACAACCTGAAAAAGTTCATTGTCTGGACCTTACCAACCAACGGTGGCGAAGGCTTGGTGATTTTGCTTGCGGTGTTACTTGGCGTGTCATTGCCTCTATTGCCGGTACATATTCTATGGGTCAACATGACCACTGCCATTTTACTCGGTCTGATGCTGGCATTTGAGCCCAGAGAAAAGGGCATTATGGACCGTCCACCCTACGACCCGGATGCACCTATCATTGACAGGATCTTAATGTGGCGAATTTTGTTGGTGTCCTCTTTATTGTGTATCACGGCCTTCGGCTTATACGAGCTTGAATTAATGTGGGGCGCGACTGAAGCGCAAGCCAGAACCGTCGCAGTCGCTATGTTCGTGGTCGGTGAAGCATTCTACCTGTTCAACTGTCGCTCGTTGGAGCGGTCGGTATTTTCGGTCGGCTTGTTTTCAAACCGCTGGATCTGGATAGGCATCGCACTGATGATGGCATTGCAGTTGCTGTTTACCTACCTGCCCTTGATGAATGACTGGTTCCAGAGTGCGCCTATCTCACTTGAGGCCTGGTTACGAGTTATTGTCTGTGGCTGGTTGATTTCGCTGATTGTCGGAGCTGAAAAGCACCTGCGCAGTCGCAATAAAGAACCACAGTCAACCTCAGATTCAAATACCAACAGAGTGAGTGAATCGGTATGAATAAAAAGACGCATTCTCACAATTCAGACAAACGGACCTTGCTTATCCGGGCAGTGATCTTCAGCGCTTTATGGCTGCTGCTCACAAAAGGGGTTTGGTCCTCCTTGGCAATAGGTATTTTCGTTGTGCCTGTGTCGGTCTGGATGAGCATGCGTCTTTTTCATAACGCGGCAGCCGTGCCTGTTCATTCTGTAACAGGGCAGCTGCATTATAGTCGTCTGTTGCGCCTGCTGCCGTATTTTTTGCTTAACTCGTTGAAAGGGGGAATACAAACAGCGCGGCTGGCTTTTGCTCACCGCATTGAAATGCGTCCTGGTACGGTTTTCTATCCGCTACGTTTGCCTTCGGGCCATACACAGCTGTGGTTTATTCACCTGATCAGCTTACTACCAGGTACGTTGAGTGCCCAACTGAATGGTGATTTCTTGTTGGTACACATGCTGGAAGTAAATGAAAGCAATTATCGGGATGTGATTGAATGTGAACAAAAGATCGCCTATTTGTTTGATTTAGAACTAGATAAGCAAGTGGTGCCGGTTTTGAAGGAGCAACTATGAGTGAGTATTTAAACCTGGTTATTACAATTTTAACCCTGGTTCTGCTTGGCGGGCTGTGGCGGCTCTGGCTGGGCCCATCGAAGCTTAACCGGATACTGTCTCTACAACTGTTTGGCACCATAGGCGTTGCGATTTTGGCGCTGCTGGCAGTTGTATATCAACAAAGCGCTTTATTTAACGTAGCGCTTGTATTGGCCCTGCTGGCTCCGACCGCAACGGTCATTTTGGTCAAAATGGGAGATACTAAATCATGACATTTTTTGACTGGTACAGTGTAGTTATGGTGACGCTTGGGGTTTTCTTTTTCATTGCTGGGGGCGTTGGTCTGTGGCGTTTTCCAGACGAGTTATCCCGGCTGCATGCGCTGACCAAGGCCGACAATCTGGGCTTAGGGTTTGTCGTGCTGGGGGTGTTACCTCAGGTTGTAGAAGTAGCAGATGCAATTCAGCTGTTGTTGATTTGGGTCGCTGTGATGTTGGCAGGAGCCGTCTCTTGCTATCTATTAGCCAGTCACACAGGTTTGGATCAAGGTGAACACCCGGTAGAACACCGGGGCAGACTGGAAGAACAGGAGGCTGTGCATGATAAGCGGTGAGTTATTTATCGACCTGCTATTAGGCAGCGGGGCCTTAGTAACCGCAATATTGTGTCTCACAGCCAAAGACCTATTTCAGGCGATTTTACTGTTTATCAGCATGGGCCTGCTCGTAACGCTTGCCTGGGTCAGGCTGGGTGCGTGGGATATTGCCATCGCAGAGGCGGCGATTGGAGCGGGTTTGACTGGCGCATTGCTTATCGCCACACGTCGGCAGCTCAACCAATAAAACTGCGTTAGATAATAACAACAGAGGTAACTTATGTTTAATAACATGACGTTAAGTGACAGTGCACAACAAGAAGCAGACTTGCCCGGCAGCGTCTTGTTGATTATTGGTATGGTGGTTGTTGCAGCCTGTCTATTTCTGGCTATGTCCCTGGTCCAGTTTCAGTCTACAGACCAACCGCTAGTGACACTGGTTGTCTCTAACCTGGAGCAAAGTGGTGTAGAGAACCCGGTTACGGCCGTGCTACTTAACTTTCGCAGTTATGATACCTTGCTGGAAGTTGCGGTGCTGTTGATTGTTGCCCTGGCAGTGATGCCCTTCAGTTTACAAGACACCAGGCTGCCATTTATTAAAGTATCTGAACCCGTAGAGCGAAGTTTGGTACTTGAAGCTTTCCTGCGGTGGTTGTTACCGGCGATAATCGTTACATCTGGGTATTTACTTTGGACTGGTGCGGTATTGCCAGGCGGTGCGTTTCAGGCGGGTGCATTGCTGGCAGGCGCAGGGATTTTGCTGCTACTTGCCGGTCATCACAGTTTTAACTTCAATGCACCCACCGCACGCCTGTTGTTAGTGGTTGGCTTGGCCATGTTTTTGTTGGTCGGTGCAGGTGTCGTCTTGTCAAGTGGCATCGCGTTGGCCTATCCGGTGGCTATGGCTGGCATGTTAATTCTGGTAATAGAAGTGGCGGCGACAATAACCATAGCGGCGGTATTGGTTTTGCTATTTTGTGCGTTGCAGATTGAGCCTTTGGGCCCACAGCCAAATCGTGTTGAGAAGGAGAAGCACTCATGACACAAGCTTTGTTGTATGGTGTATTTGGTATAGCACTGTTCGGTATTGGTCTGTTTGGCGTCTTGGCAATTGCCCATGTCGTTAAGAAGATACTCGCCATCAATATTTGTGGTGTGGGGGTGTTTATGGTGTTTATAGCTAATGCCTCATCCGGCGCTGCACCAGATTTTGTACCACACGCTATGGTATTAACTGGGATCGTGGTCGCGGTCGCAGGTACGGCAATGGCTTTGTCTTTGGTGGTTCGGATCAACGCACTTGAAAAGCCTGAGGAAGGCGCTTAATGCCAGTAATCGACGTTGCTTCTTTACTACCCCTGCTGATTGCGATCCCCCTGATTGGGGCTATTTTCTCGGTATTGCTGAGTACCAAATACGCGCAAGTGCTGATTGGGCTGCTTAGCGCACTGGCCTTGGTGCTCGTAATTGGACTCATCTTGGTCAATTTGCCTTCTGTAGACACTGAGTTTACGACACCGCTGAGGTATGTCCTTGCGGGCTGGGAGGCTCCTTTGGGTATTGCGCTAAGCCTTGATGGGTTCTCAGCTCTGCTACTGTCATTGACTGTTTTTTTGGTCACAGTATTGACCTTTTATTCTGCTTTCTATTTCGCAGCATCACCTGCACGTGTGCGTTTTTGGCCTCTGTGGTGGTTGTTGGTGGCGGGGATCAATGCGTTATTCCTGTCTGCTGACATTTTCAATGTCTATGTGACACTCGAAATTATCGGATTGGCAGCGGTTGCTCTGGTCGCGTTAAGTGGCAATAAAGCGGGCCTGACGGCAGCGTTGCGTTATTTATTAGTCGGTCTGTTAGGGTCTCTTTGTTATCTGCTTGCTGTGGCTTTGTTGTATCACGTCTATGGTACTCTAGACTTTGCACAGCTTGCAGCCAAAGCTGAATCCAATCCATTAAGCTGGGCTGCATTGGCGCTAATCACTGTGGGTTTGGTGCTAAAAACCGCCCTGGTTCCATTGCACTTTTGGTTACCTCATGCTCATGGCAGTGCACCGGCACCAGTTAGTGCTATTTTGTCCGCTTTGGTTGTCAAAGCGTCGTTTTATCTGTTGGTACGATTTTGGATGGAGATCCTGGCACCCGCCGTTACCAATGAAGCGTTAATGCTATTGGGCATATTAGGAGGGACAGCTATTCTGTGGGGGTGTGTGCAGGCACTCAGAGCAAAGCGTCTCAAACTGATGGTGGCATACTCGACCGTCGCGCAAATTGGTTATCTCTTTTTGCTGTTTCCACTTTTGATGAGCACTGAGGAAGCATCGGCATCGCAACTGGCTGCCCAGCAGCAAAGTGCGCTCGCCGCGGTATCTTATTTTATTGTCGCCCATGCCTGTGCCAAGGCAGCGATGTTTATTGCTGCCGGCAACATCATACATTCGCTTGGCCATGATGACATTGCTAAGCTGCAGGGCATGGCAAAGTATATGCCATTGAGTTTGTTTACTTTTGCAATAGCAGGAGGCAGCTTAATTGGCCTGCCACCCAGCGCAGGCTTTATCGCCAAATGGTTACTGCTTAATGTTGCCATTGATACTCACCAGTGGTGGTGGGTTGTGATCATTCTTACCGGCGGTCTGTTGGCAGCACTTGCGATATTCAGAGTGCTGGATCAGGCATTTATTAAACCGGAACAGGCGTCTGATCACGTTGCCCCTGACAACTGGCAGAAGGTGCCTGTGGCTATGCCTGTCAGTGGCCTGGCGTTGGCCCTGTGTACTATGGCGCTGGGTTTCAATGCGGACCTGATCATTGACCTGATAGCGATAGAAGGCGGCGAATGATGTGGCAAAGTACTCTGCCTTTATTGATTTTACTGAGCGCACTGGTATCCGGGGTTGCGATATTTTTTGTCAGCGACAACAAGCCTATACTCAGAAAAACCCTGAACTTTTTCGGGGCCGGCAGCTGTGTTGGCCTGATCTTAGTGATGATCTCGGGTGTGTATCAGGGACAGGTTTTTGAAACGCGTTTGCCCTTGCTGCCCAATATGGATCTGGTTCTTCATGCTGATGCTTTGTCCTTGCTGTTTGTTGCGCTATCCGGTTTTCTGTGGTTATTAACGACGATTTATGCCATTGGCTATCTGGAACAATCACCTAATCGTAGCCGCTTTTTCGGGTTCTTTAGCCTGTGTGTGTTCGCAACCATAGGCGTCGCGCTGGCTGGTAACTTAATCACCTTTTTGATTTTCTATGAGTTACTGACGCTGACAACTTATCCGCTGGTAGTCCATAAGGGGAATAAAGCCTCGCTGGCGGCAGGACGTAAATATTTGATCTATACCATGCTAGGTGGCGCCAGTTTGCTCGCCGGTGTTGTTTGGTTAAAAGCTCTGGCTGGGTCATTGGACTTTACCGCGACAGGGATCCTCGCGTCCATGCCTCATTTAGACCCATTCCATCTGAAAGTGATTTTTGCCCTCATAATTATAGGTTTAGGGGTAAAGGCGGCATTGATCCCGCTGCATGGCTGGCTACCTTCTGCCATGGCTGCACCAGCTCCTGTGAGTGCATTGTTACACGCGGTTGCCGTGGTTAAAGCGGGTGCATTTGGCATAGTACGGGTTGTTTATGACGTCTATGGGGTTGAATTTGCCCAGGAGCTCGGGCTGACCATCATTCTGGCCGTGATGGCTTCTGTGACAATTGTTTATGGCTCTACCCGAGCTGTGTTCCAGGATGACCTTAAACGCAGGCTGGCTTATTCAACGGTTAGTCAGGTTTCCTACATTGCACTCGGCACCGCCATTGCCGGACCAATCGCGACAATCGGTGGCATTGCACATCTGGTCCATCAGGGATTGATGAAAATCACCATGTTCTTCTGCGCCGGTAGCATAGCAGAAACTCTGGGTGTCACTAAGGTCAGTCAGATGAATGGGGCCGGGAAACGAATGCCGTTAACCATGTTGGCGTTTAGCCTGGCGGTATTGGGCATGATAGGGATACCGCCCGCAGCGGGTTTTATTTCAAAATGGTATCTGGGCACCGGAGCACTTGAGGCAGGCTTTTATTGGGTACTGGGGGTGCTTATTATCAGTAGTTTGCTCAATGCTACCTACTTTCTGCCAATTTTATACGCGGCTTGGTTTAAACCACAGCAGGGGGCCTGGCCAAAAGAAAAACCCAAAGGGCGGCTAGAAACGCACTGGATGCTCATGTTACCACCTGTCGTGACTGCACTACTGGCGCTCAGCGCAGGCTTGTTTGCTGATGCCCAGTTTAGCCCGCTGAACTGGGTGAAACTGATAGCAGCCCGAGAATATGGCAGTGAGTTTGTATCAATACTGGCAGCCAGTTCGCAACAAATTCCTGCAATGTGGCTGGCGCTTGGTGCGCCGTTATTGTGTGCGCTATTGCTGGTGCGCAAGCAAATGCAGCAGGTTGCACACTGGTTTTTACCCTTATCAGCAGGTATAGCACTGCTTGCCTATGCAATTTCTGGACAAGGCTCCAACACCACACCTTGGTTATTTTTTGGCAGTGTACTGACGCTAAATGATACAACATCGACCTTCTTCCTGCTTGCTGTCAGTCTGTGGTTACTGGCAGCGGTTTTTGCCGTTAATTTTGTTAAAGCTGATGAGCGCAAAGTTAGGTTTTGTCTGTTTTTCCTGCTAGCTATGTGCGGCAACTTCGGGCTTGTGCTGGCCCAGGATATTTCAGGTTTTATCAGCTTCTTCACCTTGATGAGTCTGGCTTCGTATGGCCTGGTTGTGCACTTTGATACGGATGAAGCCCATCAGGCGGGCAAATCTTACATGCAATGGGCTGTACTGGGAGAGTTGTTGCTTTTTACAGGACTCGCAGGCCTGGCATTTGGATCAATTGATCCCTCCTTAGCTGGAAATCCGGAGCAAACTTATCCGGCCTGGGTAATCGGGTTTTTACTTGCCGGGTTTGGAGTAAAGGCAGGCTTGTTTGGCTTGCACGTATGGCTGCCAATGGCGCATCCGGTTGCACCCGTTGCAGCCAGTGCGTTACTAAGCGGGGTTATGGTGAAAGCGGGGCTGCTGGGATGGCTTAAATTTATTCCTTTCGGTGAGGTGGCATTCGCAACGTATGGCTCTGTGCTCGTGGTGCTTGGATTATTTGCCGCATTTTTTGGTGTTCTGGTAGGGGTTACACAGGATAACCCTAAAGCCTTACTTGCATACTCAACGATGAGCCAGATGGGCATTTTGATTGCGGCTGTGGGGGTAGGGTTGAAATATCCCGAATTATGGTCCTTATTGCTGCCCGCTATTGTGTTGTACGCAGTGCATCATGGTTTGGCTAAGGCTGCACTGTTTCTTTTTGCTGGTATGAATAGCACTTTAACATGGCACAAGTATCGCTGGGTTTGCTGGCTGGCAGCTGCATTACCCGCTGCTGCACTGGCCGGGTTGCCACTAACCAGTGGTGCGGTTGCCAAGATCGCGCTAAAGGATGTTGTGGAGCGGGATTTGCTCATGGGGACAGTGCTCCCGTTGACAGCAACAGGGACCACCTGGCTGATGATGCGATTCTTGCAGTTGATTGCGCAAAAGCAACCAAAAAAGGTGACTGGCCAGCCTGATGTACTTCAGTTAGGTGCGTACGGCACATTATTGATATTGGTGACGGTGCTGAGTTATCTGATATCGCAAGCCAATGGTACTTGGGCTAATCACCTGACCGCGGCAAGCTTTTGGAGCAGTGCATGGCCTGTACTTCTTGGTCTGGGGATCTATTTTATAACACGAGCATTACCGGCTGGCGATATCAATGTCGCTTATACGGAAGCGGGCAGTCTGGTACGTCTTGGTGCAGAGACACTGTCGCAGGGCTTAAAATTATTAAAAGATGAAATAGAGAATACCTCTTGGCAGTTGCCTCAGCGTGTGGTTTGTCGGCAGGCGCGTGTAGTTGGTCTCGCGATGGCGGCCGTACGTTCTTTGATGACGCCTGGCGTTTTGTTTGCCTTGCTTTTGTGCATGCTGCTGTTGGCGATGATAGCAGCAAGGTAAGCTTATACGACCAAAGTTGACTTGTGATACTTGTGTTTCGCGTCAACACTGACTATCTCTGTGCAAAGTAATAATGGTGAAAGAGATGATCAAAAGGCAAGTGGCAAAAGCGGTGGCATATTCGTTATTATCACCGCTTATCGTTGGCATAGTGCTCGGAGGGTATTATGCCCTGATAAGTGGCCAGAGTAAGATTTTATTTCAACTACTCATGACGGCTGTAGCCAATGCCCATATCGTTGGCCTGTCCATGGCGTTTTTTGTTTTGCCAGCTTATGTGATACTGTTGCGCCATAACAAGCTGAGTTACTCGGGTATTTTGACCGCAGGTATGCTCGGAGGCGCACTGTTTAGCTACTTGTTTGTTGCAAGCTCTGGTATGGTTTTTATAATCAATGCTGTGATGGCAGCGCTGGGGGGCGGGCTGTTTTTGTTCAGTTTACGGCGCAATGCTCAGAGTGCCTGATGGCTTTTTGTACAGTGCGGCGTTGTTTTACACTAATTTAATAGTTTTTCTGTCTAAAAGGTTTCATTTAGCTGCACGAAAGAGTACCTTTACTTCTTATGTAAATTTGTTGAATGACCGCAATGCAGAAGAAAAAGTTCTACGATACTCTCAGCCTACAAGCTCAGGCCCTGATTGGTGATGAGCATAACTACATCGCCAATATGGCAAACCTCAGCGCCCTGTTATTTACCTCAATGGAAGACATAAACTGGGCTGGCTTTTACCTGTTAGATGGTAAAGAAGAGCTCGTACTAGGTCCTTTCCAGGGCAATCCAGCCTGCATTCGAATCCCATTAGGCAAAGGCGTCTGTGGCACAGCTGCCGCTGAGTTAACGACCCAGCTTGTCGAAGATGTACACAGTTTTGATGGTCATATTGCCTGTGATGCTGCATCAAACTCAGAAATTGTCATTCCTGTGATGAGAAATGGTGAATTGTTTGCTGTATTGGATATTGATAGCCCGAGTTTGGCTAGGTTTGACGATGAAGATAAACTTGGCCTCGAAGCACTGGTGAAATGCTTTGAAGGTACATTGTAAATGAAAGAATTACTCAACGTTCAGGACTACCTGTTTTCCAATTTTGATGTGGGAGACTGGGAAGGGGAAGAAGAGCGAGTTGCAGAGACGCTGAATGAGCTTATTCACGTAGCCTGGGATCAGCTTCCCGATGACCTGGAATGTGAGAAGATCGATTTAATTATAAATGGAATATGGGAACATCTGCGCGGCGAGCTGGCGCTTGTCGAAGCCGAGTATGATGAACTCGTCGACTGGGTTACACATTACATTCAGTCATCTCTTGATGAAAATATTGAACTATAGGTTTAGACATGGAAACCACAAACAAGCTAAAAGATATCAAAGAGGTTCTCGACTTTTTATATGCCGAGTTTCCTCAGTGTTTTAAACAAAAAGACGGTATTAAACCGCTGAAGGTTGGCATATTTAAAGATATTGCTGCCAGAATCGAAGGTTCTGACAAGGTCAGTAAGACTCAGGTTCGCCAGGCATTACGCAAGTACACCTCTTCTTGGCGTTATTTAGAAGCCGTCATCAACAATGAGTTTCGTGTTGATTTAGACGGAAATGATGCTGAGAAAGTAGAGCAAGAGCACGTAGAGCACGCGCAAAAGGCGTTGGAAGAATCACGTGCCAAAATGGCTAAACGTAAAAAACCTCAACGTCCCAGACAAGATGGTCGTGGCGAGCGCCGTCGCGATGGTGACACAAAATCTTACAAATCACGTGGTGATAACAAGCACCGCCACGGGAATAAAAACGCTAAAGTTAATGCTAAGCCTGAGCAGCAGCAGCGTCGTAGTTCAGGGAAAGTTGAACCTCTGCCAGCAAATGAGGTCAAGGTAAATAATAAGGTTAAAGTGAAGTTGGGACAGGCGTTGGTCAATGCAACCATCACAGAAGTCAACAAAGATGAAGTTCATGTTGAGTTGGTGACGGGAATGCAAGTTAAAACCAAAGCAGAAAGCCTGTTTATTCTTTAAGGAGTCGTGTATGAGTAATAAGTTACCTTTAGTTGGTGTAATCGCACTGTTTGTATCTGGCGTGTGCTCAGCTGCAACACAGACGGTGACGGAAAAAGATATTCCCATATTGGAACCCGAAATCCAGCATGCGACGGCAACCAAAAGGGTAACCAGTAAATTTACTCGTGAACACTATAAGCGCTTTAAGCTAGACGATGCCTTGTCTGAGCAGATATTTGACCGTTATATCGAAAACCTCGATTATAATAAGTCTCTGTTCCTGCAGTCTGATATTGACAAATATGCAGGGTATAAAAAGCAATTCGACGACGCTTTGAAAAAGGGCAAGCTCGATTTTGCTTTTGCTATGTTCAACGACAGTATGCAACGTCGTTATGAGCGCTTTAACTATGCTATTTCTCTGTTAGATACAGAAATGAAGTTTGATAAACCAGACGAATTTGTGTTTGACAGAGAAGACATGCAATTTGCCACGACCCAGGCCGAGTTGGATGAGTACTGGCGTCAGCGTGTCAAGTCTGATGCATTAAGGTTAAAACTCACAGGCAAAGACTGGACAGGCATCAAAGAAGTCCTGACCAAGCGCTACAAAAATACCATTAAGCGTCTGGTACAAACCAACAATGAAGATGCTTTTCAAATTGTAATGAATGCATTTGCACGTAGCATCGAAGCCCACACTTCTTATTTGTCACCTCGCCGTGCCGAACAGTTTAAGATGGATATGGAGCTTGAGCTTGAAGGTATTGGTGCAGTACTTGGTTACGACGAAGATTACACCATTATCCGCAGCCTGGTACCTGGCGGCCCAGCTGACAAGACGGAAAAAATAAAGCCTGACGACCGTATTGTTGGTGTTGCACAAGACGGGGAAGAATTTGTCGATGTGATTGGCTGGCGTCTTGATGATGTCGTTGATCTCATCAAAGGTCCTAAGGGGACCAAAGTAAGGCTACAATACCTCAAAGGCAGTGATACCCACGGTACACCTAAGGTTGTTGAAATCGTCCGTGATAAAATACGCCTTGAGGACAGAGCCGCAAAATCGGAAATCTTCGAAGCAAAATATTCAGATCTCACCAGCAAAATAGGCGTGATAGAGATACCGAGCTTTTACAACAATCTGTCGAAAGACGTGAAAAAAGAGCTTGAAAAGCTTAAAGAACAAAATGTTGATGGGATTATCGTTGATCTTAGGCAAAATGGCGGGGGCTCTTTGTATGAGGCCACTCAGCTGTCAGGTTTATTTATAGATAAAGGTCCGGTAGTTCAAATCCATACCGCTTATAACCGTGTGGAAGCACAGAAAGATAGCGATGGGATAACCTATTATAACGGCCCGCTAACCGTGTTGGTTGACCGTTACAGTGCATCTGCTTCGGAGATATTTGCGGCGGCGATGCAGGATTACGGGCGCGCCGTGGTCATTGGTGAACAAACTTTTGGCAAAGGAACGGTGCAGCAACACCGGGGCCTCAGAAAGACCTATGATCTGTTCGACAATGCACTTGGTAGCATTACCTATACAATCGCCAAGTTCTATCGTATTGATGGTGGCAGTACGCAGAATAAAGGTGTTATCCCAGATATTTTACTGCCCTCTGCGGTCGACCCTGCGGAATGGGGTGAGAGCCAGGAAGATAATGCCTTGCCTTGGGACAGTATTGTCAGGGCCAAGTATCAGCAATTGGATGATTTGAATCCAACCATTGCATATTTGAATGAACGTCATGGCCTGCGGATTGCGAAAGAACCAGAGTTTGCATACGTTTACGATGATATTGCGCGATACAAAGCCCAAAAAGACGATATTGCTATTTCTCTGGTTGAAGCTGAGCGCACAAAAGAGCGTGAAGAGCGTGATGAACGAGCGCTAAAACGTACCAATGAACGCCTCAAGCGTCTTGGACAAGAGCCTGTAAAAGATTTGGACGATGTACCAGATATCATTGCTGAGCTGGACCCTTACCTGGAAGAAGCAGCGTTGATCACACAAGACATGATCAACTATGGTCGTCTGGCTAAAAACGAAGCGAGTGACTGAGTATTTAATTACAGGTAAGACGTACAGAAGGCTAAACTATGAAAAGGCGCATTGAGCGCCTTTTTTCGTTACCAGTGCGTGGGAAATTTGTTATTATTGTCAGCTGCAATATTAAAAATAGTCAGGCAGGAATATGCCTGGCGCTGTCTTGGGCGCAGATTCATGTGTTGTGCTTAACATTGAACTGACCCGACAGAGATAATAATAAAGCACTCCATTAAGTGCGAAGGAGTATTCTGGTTTGAGACAACAAAAACAAGCATCCTATCTGGATGCCTTTATTCCGATTGTGGTATTGGTCAGCCTGTTAGGTGCGGCTGTGTACCTGTACGGTGATAATTCTTCTTCGGGGCCGAACCAGATAGCCCTGCTATTTGCTACCTTTACAGCTGCGCTGATTGGGCTGAAGAACGGCTTTACCTGGAAAACACTCGAAGAGGCAATGATTAAAGGGATCACCATCTCTTTAGGTGCAATTCTGATTCTACTCATGGTAGGTGCATTAATTGGCACCTGGTTGCTGTCTGGTACGGTACCAACCTTGATCTACTATGGTTTGCAAATAATCCACCCCTCCTGGTTTTACGCTGCTGGTTGTTTGATCTGTGGCATTGTGGCCATGAGTATTGGCAGTTCCTGGACCACAGCTGCAACCATAGGTGTGGCATTACTCGGTGTGGCCAACGGCTTAGGGCTTGACCCGGTAGTTACCGCTGGTGCGGTGATCTCAGGTGCTTATTTCGGCGACAAATTATCACCGCTCTCAGAAACTACCAATCTGGCGCCCGCGGTAGCCGGAAGTGATCTGTTCGAACATATTCAGCATATGTTGTGGACGACAGTACCAAGCTTTGTCATTGCCCTGATTATCTTCATCGTAATGGGTTTCAATGCCGATGTATCGAGCGAATCCGGCAAAATCGACGAAATTGCTACGATTCTGGAAACCAACTTTAATATTGGTTTGGTGAACCTGGTACCCTTGATCATTCTACTTGCTCTGGCGATTAAAAAAATGCCAGCCTTTCCTGCCATCTCTATCGGGGCTGTGATTGGTGCAATCTGGGCGTTGTTATTTCAGGGGGACTTAATAGCGAGTCAGGTCAACCCGGATGAAGGTGTGTTGGTCAGTCACTTCAAACTGGTTTGGGCTACCTTCTTTGATGGATTCAGCCTGGAAACAGGCAATGCTAAAATGGATGATCTGCTTAGTGGCGGAGGCATGTCAAGCATGTTGACGACAACCTGGCTCGTCATGACGGCTTTGATGTTTGGCGCTATCATGGAGAAAACAGGGTTACTTGAGTTGTTTGTTAAGAGTATCCTTAAGGTTGCAAAAAGCACAGGCTCATTAATCGCTTCAACCGTCGCCACTTGTTTTGGTACCAACCTGGTGGCAGCTGACCAATACATTGCAATCGTAGTCCCGGGACGCATGTTTAAAGAAGAATACAAGCAGCGGGGCCTGCGCAGTGTCAACCTGTCCAGAACGCTTGAAGATGGTGGCACGATCACAAGTCCACTTATCCCGTGGAATACCTGTGGTGCTTATATGCAAAGTGTGCTGTTGATTAACCCTCTGGATTATGCCGTTTATGCGTTCTTCAACTTGATCAACCCATTCCTGGCAATAGTCTATGCATACCTGGGTATTAAGATTTTGAAAATTAAGCCAAAGGCAATGCAACAGGCTGAGACTCCAGCTAACGCATCGTAATTAGCAATACGCAACGTTAAGAAAAACGCCTCACTTAATTTGAGGCGTTTTTGCACGTCTGCAATTCATAAATCCCTTTGCCCTCAGCGCAGGCCGTTCTACAATAAAGATATTGATTTGTACTCATTTTTTCATTTTGCTTAGTCGTGCCACACGCACTGCAGCAACTGTAAATTGATAATAGGAATTGTCATGACCTCAAAACCTCAGGCCAAATACCTGCATGATTATCAGCCGCCCACACATGCAGTTGAAAACCTCTCCCTAACCTTTGAACTGGATCCGCAGCACACTAAGGTAACTGCTCGGTTTATATTAACGGCACAGGGCGACGTCAACTCTGTTATGCTCGATGGCATTGAATTGACACTGAAATCAGTGCATGTAAACGGACAAGTGCACACCAATTATAGGTTACATGATACTGGCCTGGAGTTATTCGGACTGGGTGAGCGCGCTGAAATTGAAATTGTGAACACTATCTCTCCAGGGACAAACACATCACTTGAAGGATTGTACCTGTCAGATGGCGCGTATTGCACGCAATGCGAGGCAGAAGGTTTTCGCAAGATAACTTACTTCCTGGATCGTCCAGACGTACTGACGACCTACCAAGTGAAGATAATCGGCCCTAAACAAATGCCGTACCTTTTATCCAATGGCAATAAGGTCGACAGTGGTGAATTATCAGACGGTCGCCATTATGTTTGCTGGGAAGATCCCTTTAAAAAGCCTTCTTATCTTTTTGCTTTGGTGGCAGGGGATTTCGATGTACTGACGGATCAATTTGAAACACGAACGGGGCGTAAAGTTGATTTACAGCTGTTTGTTGATAAAGGAAACCTGAGCAAAGCACCTCATGCAATGACCTCTCTGAAAAAGGCCATGGCCTGGGACGAACAACGCTTTGACCTGGAATACGACCTCGACATTTATATGATAGTGGCGGTCGACTTTTTCAATATGGGCGCGATGGAGAACAAAGGTCTGAATGTTTTCAACAGCGCCTGTGTACTGGCAAACCAGGAAACGGCAACGGATCGGGATTTCCATATCATAGAGTCGATCGTCGGACATGAGTATTTTCACAACTGGACTGGCAACCGCGTGACCTGTCGCGATTGGTTTCAGCTGAGCCTAAAAGAGGGTCTCACGGTATTTCGTGATCAGGAATTCAGTAGTGACCTGGGCTCTCGCGCACTGAACCGGATAGATGCCGTCAATACGGTCCGTACACATCAGTTTGCTGAAGACGCCGGGCCTATGGCGCACCCAATCAGGCCACAACAAGTAATCGAGATGAACAACTTCTATACGGTCACTGTATATAACAAAGGCGCTGAAGTGATCCGAATGATGCATACTATCTTGGGTGAAACTGGTTTCCAAAAGGGAATGAAGCTCTATTTTGAGCGCCACGATGGGCAGGCTGTGACCTGTGATGACTTTGTAGCCGCCATGAGTGATGCCAATGGTAAAGATTTAAGCCAGTTTAAACTCTGGTATAACCAGGTTGGTACGCCAAAGGTCAGCGCTCGCACGAGTTTTGACGATCAACAAGGGGAGTTTACCCTACATCTGGCGCAAAGCCATGCAGATAACGACCCGGTAGAAGCCTCACTGCATATTCCAGTTGCAATAGAGCTGCTTGATAAGCAAGGGCAGGTCATTAAGGTGCCTGAGTCGATTGCCAAGCAGGGTAAAGTCCTGGAGCTGACCGAGAAGCAACAAAGCTTTGTATTCTGTGGACTCGAAAGCGAGCCTGTGATTGTGTTACTTGAAGGGTTCTCCGCACCTTGTTCATTGAGTTACGATTATCAGCAACATCAATTGCTCCACATTGCCAAGTATGCAAGCAGTGATTACGCGCGTTGGGAAGCCATTCAGCAACTTTACAAAGCGGAAATTAAGACTCTGGTAAACACCCAGACATTTTCCGAGTATCAGTTGCCCGAATGTTTGACGCAGGCACTAAACATGTTACTTGACGATCTCAGCGGTGATTTATCAATTTTAGCTGAGCTATTTACCGTCCCCGGGTTTGATGCGCTCAGTGCGGACTATACTCCGGTTCCAGTCGCACAGCTGGAGCAGGCTATTTCTACGGTAGAGTACCAAATAGCAGAACAACTTAAGTCAGCCTGGTGTGCAACCTATTCGCAGCTCCAGGACGATGGCAGCCTTGATGCTAAGGCTGTGGCAATTCGCACAATGAAAAACAAATGCCTGTTTTATCTTGCTCAGGTATCGGACTCGCAGATCCAAGGCTGGATACAGGCACAAAGTGAAAGCCACAATATGACTTTGAAACTGGGTGCGCTCAGGGCTGCTGTGAATGCCCAGCACGTGCTGACGCAGTTGTTGTTGGACGATTTTGACAAGCAATGGCAGTCAGACCTGTTGGTAATGGACAAATGGTTTGCGTTGCAGGCAAGCCGACGCGATGAGCACTGTATAGACAACATTTTGTCACTTTATACCCATCCCTGTTTTGACAAAGCGAATCCAAACCGGGTACGTGCACTGATAGGTGCATTTACTCGCACAAATCCGCGCCACTTCCATCGGGAGGATGGTCGAGGCTATGCGCTACTGGGCGAATTGATCGCAGAGCTAAATCAGGTTAACCCGCAAAATGCTGCCAGGATCATTACACCTTTGCTGTCTTTCAAACGCTTTGACGAGACTCGTCAGGCTCTGATGAGGGCACAGTTAGAGAAATTAGCGCGATTGCCTGAACTGAGTGATGATTTGTACGAAAAAATCGATAAAGCGTTGAACTAACAGCGCTTTTAGTTGTGATATGTAAAGGTTTTTATCCACAAAATGCATGAGTATTACTTTTACATGGATTTGAGCCATGAACAGTGCATGGCGTATTACCATGGACATGTTGAGTTTATACAGGTCGTTGAGGATGGTGGGAAGCGGATCCGCTTTCCCGCTCATCATATCCGGCGGCATGTCTCAAGTTTGGGAGTCCGTGGGCGCTTTCGTTTGTTGCTTGATGAAAATAACCGCTTCGTAGCGTTAGAAAAAGTAGTTTGATGACAATTATGCGACGAGACATAAAGTATTTTTGTTAAATCGGTTTGTTTTAAACTTAAATTACGTGTTATAACTACTCTGGTAGGACGTCTTACCATGAGTGAAATGCGCTCCAATGAGATAAAAATGCACCGATCAGACGCGTATTATTTGTAATTTAAAGCTATCGCTTCTATCGTTACGACAACAAAAAACAATAACTTGATAAGAATTACCCGCCAAAGGGGGGAGAAATAATGATAAAAACATCGCGCTTTGTGAAGAACAAGATCATGTTGGGCCTCAGTGCTGCATGTCTTGGTGTCGCTGGCACTGCTGCGCAAGCCGCCACGTTCCAAGTTGGTGATTTTGATGTAACCTTTGATTCTACGTTTTCTTATGGCCAGAGTATTCGTGTAGAAGACCGCGACTTTGACCATATTGGTAAAAGTAATCACCCTCGCTATAACTGGACAGGTTATAATGCTTCGTTAGGCAACACCATCTATTCATCTTCTCAGATCTGGTCGCAGCAGGGTGCATACTCAAACAATGGTGATGCCGGTAATTTAAACTTTGACTCGGGCGACACATTTTCTCAGTTGCTAAAAGGAACACATGAATTTGGCATTACGAAGGACAACTACGGTTTCTTCTCTCGCTTCATGTATTTCAAAGATTTTGCAATGGAAGATGGTGACTTTGCTTACACTAACCCTGTGTCAGGTCAAAAAGTGGATCCCTGTGCAGACGACGATACTAAGGAGCAGGTATGTTCAGATTTACGCTTGTTAGATGCGTTCGTTTGGGCTGATTTTGATCTTAATGGTGGTCAAAACCCATTATCTGTCAGACTTGGTCGGCAGGTTGTCAACTGGGGTGAAAGTACGCTGATCAGCCATGGTATCAACGTAAACCCGGTGGACATTGACCGTCTGAAAGCGCCCGGGGCTGAACTTAAAGAAGCCTTCATTCCTGTTGGTATGTTTTGGGCCTCTCTTGGTTTAACAGACAATGTGACGCTTGAAGCTTTTTATCAGTACGAATGGCACGAGACTCGCCTTCCTGCGACAGGGAGTTATTTCTCTACTAACGACTTCGCGTCAGAAAACGGTTATAACCAGAATATTCAGCTCGGCTTTACCGCTAACCCTGATATAGATTTGGCTCACCTGACGGAAGCGCTTAACAATCTGCATACGAACTGGATGGGGGCATTAGCTGCTCAAGGTTTGGATGTAACTGACGAAAACGTACTGAAAAGTGAAGAAGCAATTTCTCAGTTAACGTCTATGTATCTGGCTTATCCAACCAAAGTAGCTCTAAAGGGCAAAGGTCATAATGGTAAGAAAGAGCCAAAAGACAGCGGTCAGTTTGGTATTCGTTTAGGCGTGTTTGCACCTGAACTAAATGATACTGAATTTGCACTTTACTACATTAATTATCACGCCCGCCGACCGCTGATTTCTGGTAAAGCGTCTGACTTCCGCGCCGAGTCAATTGCTGCAGATCTTGACTACATCAAAAACAACACACTGGATGCTGAGAATTTCACTAACCTGAATGCCTTTACCCAGGGTTTGATCGAATATCCTGAAGATATCAAACTATATGGTTTGAGCTTTAATACCGCCATCGGCGAGACAGCGTTTTCTGGTGAGTTTTCATATCGCCAGGACGAACCACTTCAAATCGATGACGTAGAACTGCTGTATGCAGGTATGTTGGAGCAGCTTGCATTGGCTGGCATTCGTACCGACGTTGCAGGTCTATCTCAGTTGAGTAAAGGCGATGATGTCGCTTTTGTTAAGCCGGGTGAAATTGCACAAGGTTATGTCCTGAAAGACACCATGCAGCTGCAATTTACTGCAACGCATTTGTTTGGCCCGTCACTGGGAGCCGACAGTTGGGCGTTAGTTGGTGAAGTGGGTGGCGTCACCATCAAAGACATGCCTAGTTATGATGAGTTACGTTTGAACGTAGCCGGAACTGGCCGAAGTGGTACAATTGAAGGGGTAAATGACTACGAGTACGACTTGCTCCACAAGGCTATTTCAAATGGCCCTGAGGTTAATCCTTTCCCAACCGCATCTGCCTGGGGTTATCGACTTATTGCTAAAGGCGAGTACAACAACCTGTTTGCCGGCGTCAATATGTCACCGCGCATTGTGTTTTCACATGATGTTAATGGTATCACGCCAGACCCAATGTTCCTGTTTGTTGAAGACCGTAAATCTGTGGGCATGACGCTTAACTTCAGTTATCAAAATGCCTGGTCATTTGACTTTGGTTATAACGCATTCTGGGGTGGTGGTAAGACTAACACATTCTCAGACCGTGACTTTGTTTCATTTAATATTAAGTATTCAATCTAAGGGCTTTCAATATGTTTAGAAAACCTACTATGCTTGCTGCAACAATTATAACAATGATGGCAGCACCGGGGGCATTTGCAAAAATGACCCCAGAAGAAATTGCGCGCCTGGGCGCCGACCTGACGCCAATCGGCGCAGAGAAAGCGGGTAATGCCGACGGCAGTATCCCTGCCTGGACAGGTGGTATTACTAAGCCACCTGCAGAGTATAAAGTGGGTATGCACCACCCAGACCCCTTCGCAGATGACAAAATCTTGTTCACGATTGATAAAACTAATCTGGACAAGTACAAAGATAAGTTGAGCCCTGGTCAGGTTGCCTTGTTCGAGACTTATCCCGATACGTTCAAAATGCATATCTACCCGACTCGACGCAGTGCTGCATATCCGCAGTTAGTGTACGATGCAACCAAAAAGTATGCATCTACAGCACAGCTAATTGAAGACGGTAACGGTATTAAAGATACTGCAATTGGTATCCCGTTCCCGATCCCTAAGAATGGCTTAGAAGCTATCTGGAATCACTTGCTTCGCTATCGCGGTTTGTCTATTGCACGTTTCGGCGGGCAGGCAATGCCAACTGCATCGGGCTCATACAACATCATCGGCTTTGATGAAAAACTGTTGGTTAAGTACTCTAGCCCTGAAGTTACGCCTGAAGAACTGAAAGAGTCTAATGTCCTGTTTAAGTTTAAACAAAAAGTAACTGAGCCTGCGAACCTTGCTGGGACTGCTTTGTTGGTACATGAAACAATGGACCAAATCCTGACACCTCGTCAGGCTTGGACATATAACGCAGGTCAACGTCGGGTGCGTCGTGCACCGAATGTAGCATATGATGCACCGGGAACTGCGTCAGACAGTCTGCGTACGACAGACGATTTCGATATGTTCAACGGTTCACCTAACCGTTACAACTGGACATTGAAAGGAAAGCAGGAACTTTATATTCCATATAACAGCTACAAACTTCACAGTGATAAGCTCAAGTATGATGATATTCTGATGGCAGGTCACGTAAATCCTGAGCACGTTCGTTATGAAAAACACCGTGTCTGGGTGGTTGAAGCAAACCTGAAAGAAGGTACTCGCCATATTTATAAGAAGCGTGTTTTCTACATTGATGAAGACAGCTGGCAAATCCATGTTGCTGACCTGTACGACAACCGTGACCAAATGTACCGCGTCGCGATGGCACATGGTTTGAACTACTATGAAGTGCCGACACACTGGAGTACGTTAGACGTGTATCACGATCTCAACTCTCGTCGTTATCTGGCAATTGGCCTGGATAATGAAGAAAGCATGTATGATTTCAGTCAGTCTTTCCAGGACAATGAGTTCACACAAAGCGCTTTACGCCGCGAGGGCAGACGATAAGCGTAACTGCCGGCTAGTGCTGGCAATGCGCAACTCCTCAGGAGTCACGGTAGTGACTCCTGAATTGCACTTCCTATTCTCTCTCACAATAATTTTCGAGTATTCATCATGATTAAGAAGTTAGTCGCAACCACGATTGCTGTTTTGGCAATGCAAAGTGATGCAGTAGTCGCAGCTTCTGATGCACTAATGGTGGCACATCCACAACGTACATTACTGACAGATATTAGTTTTACAGGCTCCCGGCTCGTTGCGGTTGGCAAATATGGCACGATCGTTACAAGCAGCGATGGGAGTAATTGGCAACAAGCCCAGGTTCCTGTACAAAGCTTATTAACGGCAGTGACTTTTGTAAGTGAAAGCAAAGGCTGGGCATGTGGCCATGACGCTACAATTCTGAGCACTGAGGACAGTGGTCAGAGCTGGCAGATCCAGCAACATTTACCTGACATCGAAAAGCCCTGTCTGGATATTACCTTTGCTAACGAGCAAGTTGGCTATGCTGTGGGTGCTTATGGCATGATGTACGAAACCACAGACGGTGGAAAAAACTGGCAAAAGCGCTTTATTGATACCTTCGTCCACCCGGATGATATTGATTATCTAGCCGAACTAAAAGAAGAAGACCCCGCCGCCTATGAAGACGAAACTGCGTTCATACTGCCACATTTTAATTCTCTTTTGATTGATGGCACAGACTATTATCTGGCCGGAGAAATGGGCCTGTTTGCTGTCAGTAAGGACGCCGGAAAAAGCTGGCTTAGAATGCCAAGTTTTTACGCAGGCTCACTGTTTTCAGTAAATAAAACGTCTGATGGCCGTATACTCACAGCCGGTCTGCGTGGAAATGCATTTATATCCGACTCAGAGCTCTCCTCGTTCAATCGCTTGGCACTCAGTAAAACCGCAACCATTAATCAAGTTCTGTCAGTTGATAAGCAGCAGTACCTCTTTGCAAACAGCGGTGTGATTTTCAACCGAACCGAAGACGGGTTATCCAGTAAGCAGCTGAAAAATGGCAAATCCATTATGGCCGGCGTTGTATTCAATGGAAAACTGGTCCTGGCGACTGAACAAGGGATCCAGATAGTAGAGGCTAAACACTAATGCAGTCATTGTTAAACCAACTTGTGTATGTCGTGTTCAGACACAGAGTTGCGATGATCTTTATGTTCATTGTGGCCACTTTGTTTTTGGGTTACCGCACAACCCACATCCAGCTCGATGCATCTTTTAATAAAAACATTCCGTTAAATCATGAGTACATGAAAGTATACCTCAAGCATGAAAAGCAATTTGGCGGTGCGAACAGTATCCTTATTTCAGTGTGTGACGCAGACGGTGATATCTTTAACCCCGAATTTTTTTCCCAGTTAAAAGCCGTTCATGACCAACTTTACTTTATTCCCGGTGTAAACCGTCCTCTGGTGAACTCGATTTTTGCACCGAGCGCGCGTTTTGTTGAGGTCGTGGAAGATGGATTTGCCGGTGGCCCTATCATTCCGGCTAATTTTACGGCGGACGAGGCCGGACTCGCAGTTGTTAAACAAAATATAGAAAAAGCCAAAGTCGTGGGGCGCATGGTGGCCAGCGACTACTCCTGTGCAATGGTGACTGCTCAGTTAATGGAAATTGACCCACAAACGCAGGAAAAGCTCGATACATTGGCATTTGCTAAAAAACTGGAAAGTGAAATTCGTGCGCCACTGAGCACAGATAAAGTCTCTATCCATATTATCGGCTTTGCCAAGATGGCTGGCGATATCGCAGATGGTGCAAAAGGCGTTGTGCTGTTTTTTGCGGTAGCGATTTTGTTTACCTTTGTGATGGTGTGGCTATTCTGTAAGAGCTTCAAGTTAACGCTCTTGCCTATTATGTGCTCCTTGATTGCCGTGGTATGGCAAATGGGCCTGCTCACTATACTAGGGTTTGGTTTAGATCCCATGTCTATCCTGGTGCCTTTCCTTGTCTTTGCAATTGGTGTGAGCCATGGTGTGCAAATGATCAACGCGATTGGTAAAAAAGTGGCGGAAGGCGTGAGCAGTAAAGTGGCCGCAGAAGCGAGCTTCAAAGCCTTGTTAATCCCGGGTGGTATCGCTTTACTATCAGATACAGTGGGCTTTTTGACCTTGCTTGCCATCGATATCGGCATCATTCGTGAATTGGCGATCACCGCGAGTTTAGGTGTGGCTGTGATTATTTTCACTAACCTGATATTACTACCAATTCTGGCGTCTTACTACAATTCCAGCAAAATTCACCGTGTCGATGATGGTAACTCTCTGAGCCACAGGTTATTTACGGCGTTGCGTGAAGCCTTAGTTAAAACCACTGACAAACGAGTTGCACGTGTTATTTTACTGGTGAGTGCGGTGCTATTTGGTCTGGGCTACTGGCAATCTCAGCATATGCAAATCGGTGATCTACATGCCGGTGCACCAGCGCTGCATGAGGATGCACGTTACAATCAGGATACTTTCCTGATCTCTGATCGCTACGCAATTTCAT
The DNA here is from genome assembly GCF_024124545.1 of Pseudoalteromonas sp. XMcav2-N. GTDB lineage: Bacteria > Pseudomonadota > Gammaproteobacteria > Enterobacterales > Alteromonadaceae > Pseudoalteromonas. Next base: position 342,300 of record NZ_JAMXSF010000003.1, on the reverse strand, counting down.
CTGACATCCTTAAAGTACTGGTAGAGGCTTATCCTGCGGCTTGTACTGAGCATGATACAATGGATAGGATCAGTCGTTTCCAATGGCGTGTGGAAAACTTACCGGGCGTTCAGTCAGCTGTGTCTTTGAGCTCAGTCGCGCAGTCTGTCAACGCGGGCTATAACGAGGGTAATCTGAAATGGCAAACTCTGCCACGTAACAGTGCATCTCTGGTACAGGCTACGTCTCGTGTAGAAACGAGTACCGGTCTGCTAAATGGTGATTGCTCTGTGATGCCTATCATCATATTCATGGCCGATCACAAGGCCCAGACCATAGATAATGTGGTGTCTCAGATCAAAGCTTTTGCTAAGGAAGAGGGCACAGATACAGTGCAATTTAAACTTGCGTCTGGTCCCATAGGTGTAATGGCTGCAACGAACGAGTCAGTATCGGAGGCGCAGCTGCCTATGATGATTTACGTGTATGGTGCAGTGATTATACTATGTCTGATTAGCTTCAGAAGTATACGCGCGACTATCGCCGTTGTATTGCCTCTGTATATAGTATCGACTCTGGCACAAGCATTGATGGTCAAACTCGAAATTGGCCTGACTGTATCTACCTTACCAGTAATTGCTTTGGGCGTGGGTATTGGTGTCGACTATGGTATCTATATCCTGTCTTCTATGATGACACAACTCAAACAGGGCATGCCACTTCCACATGCGTATCGTAATGCACTGGCTGAAAGAGGTAGTGCAGTCTTGTTCACTGGGATCACATTAGCGATAGGTGTCAGCACCTGGATTTTCTCGGCGCTCAAGTTCCAGGCGGATATGGGGATATTATTAACCTTTATGTTCCTGGTTAATATGTTGGGTGCGGTTTTGTTATTACCTGCAATAGGAACCTTAATCTGGACAGACCAGAAAAAAAAGTGTGAATAAAAGTGCTTATAAATGGTCGGTTTCGGCCATTTATATCTATATTTAGTGAATATCTGACCAACCGGCTGAAAAGGCTATAATGTTTTCGTCGAAAAGGCTTTTTATTAGCGCCAGAAAGGTTAAAATTCACATGACTCCACGCTAATAAATGGCTGTACAAATAATCTACCGTTCAAAGGTGGTATAGATTAAGGAACACATAATGACACAAAATGAAGGTCCAGCATCGGTTATCCTGGATAACGTCACCAAGCTGATCCACAAAAAAGTTCATGCCGAAAACGTGTCGCTCGTTGAAACTTTTGCCAAAGCCTTGTACAGCAATATGTCTAAAGAGGACTTGGCACATCGTAACGACAGTGACTTATACGGAGCCGCATTGAGTCTTTGGAATTCTCTTGAAAAGAATGCCTCTGACGATGCGGTTATTCGCGTTTTCAACCCTGAAGTCGCCAAAGATGGCTGGCAATCCTCTCACACGATCGTAGAGATCATCGCGAAAGACATGCCGTTTTTGGTTGATTCTGTGCGCATGGCGCTTAGCCGTAAAAACATCGTGTCTCACTTACTGTTACATAGCCCGCTTAAAATCAAGCGCGACAGTAATAACAAGATCACTGCACTATCAAATTTAAAAGCAGATCAAGAATCATCGTCGACCAAGACGGTGTTTTTCATTGAGATTGATCGTCAGACCGATGCTAAGGTAATCAAAGAGTTCACCGAGGAACTGGAATCAGTATTAAAAGACGTGTCTGTGGCCGTTGAAGACTGGAAGCCAATCCGCGACAAGCTGGTTGCAGTCAGTAAAGAAATCCCAACGCGTCACCATGACTGCTCTCAGGCAGAAGTCGATGAAGCGGTTGAGTTCCTTGAATGGCTATCTTCAGATAACTTCACCTTTATGGGCTATCGTCAATATGACTTGGTGCCTGTACAAGGGGATCACGAATTACGGGCAGTGCCAGACACCAGCCTTGGTTTGATGAAAAACTCAAGCCATGATGGTGGCCGTCTGCTTTCAGAATTGCCAGAAGTTGCGCGTAAAGAGGCGCGCAGTAAGAATCTGCTGATTTTAACTAAGACTAATTCATTGTCTCGTGTTCATCGTCCAGCTTACATTGATTATGTCGGTATTAAGCGTTTTGACGAGCAGGGCAATGTGATCGGTGAAGACCGCTTCATTGGTTTGTTCTCATCAAGTTTTTATAACAATAGTGCGGCAGATGTCCCCGTCCTTAAGAGCAAAATCCAACGCATTATGGAGCAGTGTGACTTTGCAGAAGGGACGCACGCTTACAAGGCGGTACTGAACTTGCTGGAAACGTACCCGCGTGATGAACTCGTGCAGGCCCGCGAAGCCGAGCTACTAGAAGTTGCGACAGGTGTTTTGCAAATTCAGGAACGCGACATGTGTCGTCTGTTCGTCCGCCGTGATGTATACGGACGTTTCTTCTCATGTATGGTCTATGTACCACGTGAGCGCTATAACACGGCACTACGTCGTGAAACTCAACAGTTATTGGCAGATGCATTTAAGTCCAATGAAAAAGTTGAGTTTACGACCTTTTTCTCAGAGTCCACACTGGCGAGAACGCATTACATCGTGCGTGTGGCAGATAACAGTATTAAGTACAACGTGAAAGACATCGAAAACAATCTGGCAGAAGCCGCTCGCACTTGGGAAGATAAACTACAATCTGCATTGCTTGGCAGCAATGGTGAAACCCGTGGTAACGAGCTAAACCGCAAATATGCTAACGCGTTCCCACACTCATACAAAGATCAGGTTTTACCTAGTGCCGCTGTGGTCGACATTGAGAAGCTGGAGCAGCTGAGCGATGAGAAAAAGCTGGAAATGCTTTTCTATCGTCCTCAGGAAGAAGCTAACAGTGAAATCGTACGCCTGAGCCTGTTCCATAAAGATGTACCAATTCACCTTTCCGATGTTATGCCTATGTTGGAAAACTTTGGCCTGCGCGTCATTGGTGAAACACCTTATGCAATCAAGAGCAGCGATGGTCAGGTAAACTGGATCATGGATTTCTCCATGATGATCGACTCCAAAGGCATTGCTGATTTCGATAAAGTTTCAGCACGTTTTCGCGCCGCATTGACTAACGTGTGGAATAACCGTCTGGAAAGCGATGGTTTCAACCGCATGGTATTGCTGGGTGGCATGACCGGTCGTGAAGCGTCTATTTTGCGTGCGTATGCTAAGTATATGCGTCAGATCGGTGTGACATTCTCGCAATCTTATATCGAAAATACCTTTGAGCACTATCCACACATTGCAGCACAAATTGTAGAGCTGTTTGTGAAGAAATTCTCTCCTGCAAAGAAAGCGGCACAGAAAACGCTGGACAAGCTGATTGAGAAAATCTATCTGGAACTTGAAAACGTTGCGAACCTGGATGATGACCGTATCATTCGCATGTACGTTGACATGATCAACGCAACACTGCGCACTAACTTCTATCAAAAAGAAGCGGACGGCACAAACAAGTCATATATTTCATTTAAGATTAATCCTCGTGCCATTCCAGAAATGCCACTGCCGTTACCAGCGTTTGAAATCTTCGTCTATTCACCGCGCGTAGAAGGTGTTCACCTGCGTGGTGGTAAAGTGGCTCGTGGTGGTCTTCGCTGGTCTGACCGTCGTGAAGACTTCCGAACTGAAGTTCTGGGTCTGGTTAAAGCGCAGCAGGTTAAAAACACAGTAATTGTACCTGTTGGCTCAAAAGGTGGATTTGTATGTAAGCAACTGCCTAATGACCGCGAAGGCTTCTTTAAAGAAGGCCAGGAATGCTACAAGATGTTTATCCGTGGCTTGTTAGATATCACAGATAACATCAGTCATGGTGAGATAGTACCGCCGGTAGACGTCGTACGTCATGACGAAGATGACCCGTATCTGGTTGTTGCCGCAGACAAAGGCACAGCTACTTTCTCTGATATTGCCAATGGCATTGCTGAAGAATACAACTTCTGGTTGGGTGATGCATTTGCCTCTGGTGGTTCAATTGGTTATGACCACAAGAAAATGGGTATCACAGCGAAAGGTGCCTGGGAATCTGTTAAACGTCATTTCCGTGAAATGGACATCGACTGTCAGACTACAGATTTCACCGCGGTAGGTATCGGTGACATGGGTGGTGACGTATTTGGTAATGGTATGTTGCTGTCTAAGCACATTCGCCTGCAGGCAGCCTTTAACCACATGCACATTTTCATCGACCCGAACCCGGATGCAGCAAGCTCTTATGTAGAGCGTGAACGCTTGTTTAATCTGCCTCGCTCAAGCTGGGAAGATTATAACAAAGAGCTGATCTCGGAAGGGGGCGGTGTATTCTCTCGTGCGGCCAAGTCAATTAACCTGACGGCTGAAATGAAAAAGATGCTGGGCACCAAAAAAGTCAGCATGACACCAAACGAGCTGATAAAAGCCCTACTTAAAATGCCGGCTGATCTGTTATGGAACGGCGGTATCGGAACATATATTAAAGCTAAACCTGAATCCAATGCAGATGTAGGCGACCGTGCGAACGACGGTCTACGTATCGATGGGTCAGAACTGGGTGCTAAGATCTTCGGTGAAGGTGGTAACCTGGGTGCAACGCAACTGGGTCGTATCGAGTTTGCCGAGAAAGGCGGACGCATAAACACCGATTTCATTGATAACGTAGGTGGCGTGGCGTGCTCGGATAACGAAGTAAACATCAAGATCCTGTTGAACGGTCTGGTTGCTGAGGGTGATCTGACTAAGAAGCAGCGTGATGAACTGCTGTATGCTATGACGGACGAAGTGTCTGAACTGGTACTGGCTGACTGTTACCGTCAAACACATACCTTGTCTATCACTAAGTCGAAAGGCCCGGCAACACTGAAAGAGAAGATCCGCTTTATTCATGCGCTGGAAAAAGAGGGCAAGCTGGACCGTACCATCGAGTTCCTGCCGACCGATGAAGAGCTGGCTGAGCGTGCTGCGGCAGGTTCTGACCTGACTCGTCCAGAGCTGTCTGTATTGGTTTCTTACTCTAAGATGGTGTTGAAAGAATCACTGGTTGTTGATGAGATTTCGGAGAATCCATACTACCGTCAGCTGTTAGTGAATTCATTCCCGGTGCCTCTGCGTGAGCGCTTTAACGCGGCGATGGATAACCACCCACTGCGTAAAGAAATTATTGCGACTAAACTGGCCAATAACATCGTTAATGATATGGGTCTGAACTTCATGATCCGTATGCACGAAGAAACAGGTGCAACGGAAGCAGAAATTGCGCTGTGCTATTCAATTGCCAGCGAAATTTTTGAAATGAAGGATACCTGGCAGTCAATCGCAGCACTGGATAACCATATTCCTTCGGCTGTTCAGACTGAAATGCTGTATCAGCTACGCCGCACTGTACGTCGTACCACACGTTGGTTCTTGCGTCACCGTAACAAAGGTATGACAATTGAAGAAACCATCGCGTTCTTTGCGCCGACCTTTGCAGATCTAAGCAACAACCTGAACAACTACATGGTTGAAGAAGAAAGTGCACGTTTGGCTGAAAAAGCCGATGCACTTATCGCACAAGGTGTACCAGAGCAAATCGCTATGCGCATTGTTTCTCTGTCTAGCTTGTTCTCAGTCATGGACCTGGCAGAAGTAGCTGCAAACTCAGGTCGCGCGATTGATGTGGTGTCTAACACATACTTCAAACTGGGTGCGAATATGGGTCTGCACTGGTTCCTGGATCAGATCACTGCACAACCTGTTGCAAACCACTGGCAGGCGCTTGCACGCGCCTCTTACCGTGAAGAGCTGGACTGGCAACAACGTGCATTGTCTGAAGTTGTATTGAACAGCTTTGAGGGCGATGACCACGATGTTGATTCACTGATCAATCAGTGGATGGAAAATCAGTCTACCTTATTGCTACGCTGGCAGCAGATGCTGGCTGAGTTTAAAACGTCGCAAAGTCATGACTTTGCGAAGTTCTCAGTGGCATTGCGTGAACTGATGTTGTTGAGTCACAACTGTGACACTTCCAAATAGAAAATAACCCGTTAAAATACCCCGGCTTTGCTGGGGTATTTTTTTATCCCAGATTTGAAATTGATACCAAGTCGCTTCATTAATGGCCTAATCATTGTGAGGCAAGAAAATTTCGACAATAACCAGGCAAAGATTTTGCTGGTTAGTTGTACTAAATAAAAAATCTTTTACTTAGTCAGCGGCAGATTTTATCCTTCAAATTGGTTATGCATGAATGTGCTTGGTGTCATACGTTACTAGGAACTTAAGGAGTCTCCATGTTTTATGATTTAGCGCGTCGCTATATGTTCAGTAAAGATGCTGAGTGGGCTCATGATTTTGCACTCGGAAATTTACGCCGCTTCGCGAATACCCCATTAAGTATGGCCTGGTCACAGTCACTTCCAAAGAAACCGGTTAATTTTCTGGGTCTCGAGTTTGATAACCCGGTAGGGCTCGCGGCAGGCTTAGACAAAAATGCAGAGTGCATTGATGCGTTCAGCCAGATGGGTTTTGGGTTCATTGAAGTTGGTACGGTCACACCCAGACCCCAGGTTGGCAATGACAAGCCACGCATATTTCGTTTGCCAGAAGCCAATGCCATCATTAACCGCATGGGCTTTAATAACAAAGGGGTTGATAATCTGGTTGCGAATGTTAAAGCAGCTCGCTATCAGGGGATCCTGGGTATCAATATTGGTAAAAACAAAGACACACCAAATGAGCAGGGCAAAGACGACTATATCCATTGTATGCGTAAAGTTTTTGAGCACGCGTCATATATCACAGTCAATATTTCCTCACCTAATACGCCGGGATTAAGGGATTTGCAGTACGGCGAGGCCTTAGATGACTTGTTGCAAAGTCTGAAAAATGAACAGGTTGATTTGATTGAGAAGCATAAGAAGTCGGTTCCTATGCTGGTCAAAATTGCCCCAGATGTGGATGCAGTGCAATTGCAGCAAATTGCTGAGTCGTTAGTGAATAACCGCATCGATGGTGTGATTGCAACCAATACCACATTATCACGTGACGCGGTCAAAGGACTGGAACATGCTGAGGAAGCCGGTGGTTTATCTGGTCGTCCGGTACGTGAAAAGTCCACCCAGGTTGTTAGTGAGCTAAAACGCATGACACAAGGCAAGCTACCTATTATAGGTGTAGGCGGGATCGATAGCGCTGCAGCGGCAAAAGAAAAGCTTAATGTCGGGGCAGATTTAGTTCAGGTTTATACAGGCTTTATCTATGAAGGCCCTCAGCTGATCAAAAAGATCGTCACAGAGATCTAACCAGCTGTTCTATAAGTAATTGAATGTATTTGTAATTAATCTGTAATATTGTGGCGCATACAGCAATACTTCACTTAAACGATCATTTTTTCGCAAGGATGATCGTTTTTTCCTTATAAAGATCATTCATATAACGCGATGATCTAAAACAATTTGTTATTACAAAAATTTTTACACTGTGATAATTCGCGATATACTTCTGAACAGGTCTTAAATACGTAACACATTGATATCAGGAGGTCAGTTTTGCAAGCATCCAAAGAGTGGCGTTGGATAAGATGTAGCCACAGAAACAGACTGCTTGTGGACTTAGGCGACGACCTTCAGTTGTGTACGCCGTTTCGTCTAAGACAACTCACGGAAGACTCACTGCACAGTGTCGATATGAGTGTGGATGAGGCTGCCTTCTACCGTAATGTGTACGACTATTTGCTCGGATTTAAAGTCTGGTCCGAGCCCCAATGTTGCCAGATTGCACTCAATGCCACCGCTGCTAAATTCCATTTACTCCCCGTGCAAGCCAAAAGCTGGTTTTTTAAAAGCTATACTGGCGGCCAGCCTCTGGTGGATGCCGTTATCACTTTACATTCGAAATGCCAGCCAGGTGAATTCTTGATTGTGGATCATAATCAGGAGAGCAGCCTGTGTATCAATCTTACCCATGGATTTATGTTAGATGAGAACATCGAGCTTGAGCAATTTCAGGCTATAAAAGTGCTCAATGACAGGGTACATCCGCTTATTCAGGCACATAAGCTTACTCAATCAGCCTGATAACAACCCAATCATTCTGGCTTATGTCATATGACTAGGCTGCACACACCGCCGCTTGCTGTGTTATACTCGCTGCAATTGAAATTACTGAGTATTTACATTGCAGTTTATCGCCTTAACGTCTATCGGTATTGAAAACCTGTTGCTTGAAGAGCTTCAGTCTCAGGGACTTGAAGTCGTCAAACAAACTGTCGGTTCAGTTCGCTTTACCGCGGATAGCCTGGCAGTTCAAAAATTCTGTATGACCACGCGTTTCGCAACGCGTGTGATGATGCTGATTGATGAGCACGAAAACATCAACAACAAAGATGACTTGTATAAATTTGCTCGCTTTCAGGGCTGGCAGGAATGGTTTGGTCCAAAACAGACGTTTGCGATTGAATTTAACGGCACTAACCGGGAACTGAAAAACACCCAATTTTCTGGCCTGGTGATCAAAGATGCCATTGTTGATTATTTTCAGGACCTGTACGAGCAGCGTCCATCAGTCGATAAGCAAGATGCCAATGTTCGCGTTATCGCGAAGCTCAATAAGCAAAAGATTGCGCTTTATATAGATTATTCTGGTCCGCGTCTGTCGGACAGAGGTTATCGCACCAAACAGGGTAGAGCACCTATCCGCGAAAATCTGGCTGCCGCTTTGGTGCAGCGCAGTGGTTGGCTGAGCGATACATCAAAACCTCTGTTTGATCCGTGCTGTGGTTCAGGCACTTTACTGATTGAAGCAGCCAGTATGGCACTAAACATCCCTGCCAATCTGAACAAAGATTTTGCCTTCAAGCGCTTACCAGGTTTTCGTGACGCTAAATTTAAGGAACTGAAAACTGAGTTAAAACAAGCGCAAGTGGATAAACCCTTATGGATCATTGGTCAGGATATTGATGTCCAGGTCTTGGATACCGCCAGAGAAAATGCGAAGCGAGCCGGACTGGAAGACATCATTCGTTTTAGCGAAGGGGATGCCAGTAAACTGACCTGTGTTGCTAAGCGCCCGGGGACATTACTAAGTAACTTACCTTATGGTGAGCGTTTAGGGTCAATGGCGGAGCTGATTAACCTATATAGAGGCATGGGCGAGCGCTTTAAAAAGCATTACAAAGACTGGTCTTTGGCGTTACTTGGCACAGATGAAGCACTGTTTAAAACGCTGAAACTGTCGTCGAAAAAACGCTATAAGTTTAAAAACGGTCCGCTCGATGTTGCACTGTATCTGTATGACATGGACGAGCGTCAGGTGGCACAAAATGAACAGTCGGGGGCGTTGCATTTTGAGCAATCCCGGGCATTTGCTAACCGTGTTAAAAAGAACAAGCAATCATTAAAAAGCTGGCTTAAAAAAGAACAGGTCCAGGCTTATCGTGTCTATGATGCCGATATTCCAGAGTATAATGTCGCAGTGGATGTCTATGGTGACAGTGCTGTGGTGTTTGAGTATGCTGCACCGAAAGAAATAGACGAGCAGATTGCAAATAAACGCCTTCAAGACATCATTACTTTGACTGCTGAGACCTTAGATATCGACCCCAGCAATATTGCGGTTAAGGTACGTAAGAAACAAAAAGGCCAGGAGCAGTATAACGCGCTCAGTAAACAAAATCGGGTGCAAGTAGTTGAAGAGTTTGGCGCCAAGTTTAAGGTGAACTTGTTCGATTACCTGGACACCGGATTGTTCTTAGATCACCGGCTGGCCAGACGCTATATTCAGCAAAATGCCAAGAACAAACGTGTACTTAACTTGTTTGCATATACCGGCAGTGCGTCGGTCCACGCGGCACTTGGTGGCGCAAAAGCCGTGACTACCGTCGATATGTCTAAAACTTACCTGAAGTGGGCAGAAGAGAACTTCGCGTTAAATGAGTTGCGTAACCCACGTTTTAGGTTTGAGCAGGCAGATTGTCTTAAGTGGCTTGAACATGCGCAGGGCCAATATGATTTGATCTTCCTCGATCCGCCGACCTTTTCGAATTCAAAGCGTATGAAAGAGGTGTTTGACGTTCAGCGCGACCATATCCAGTTGCTTGAATGGGTGAAGAAAATTCTTAGCCCGGGTGGTACTTTGCTGTTCTCCAATAACAAGCGAGGCTTTAAAATGGATGAAGTCGGTCTGATGGGATTAGGCCTCAAAGCAGAGAATGTATCAGATAAAACCTTGTCGCCGGATTTCAAGCGTAATAAACAAATCCACAACAGCTGGTTGATCACCCATGGCTAAACTCACATTATTTTATACTGACGGTTGTCATCTTTGTGAGCAGGCTTATGAGCTGGTACTCAGGTGTGTCACCAGTGATCTTGTCATACATAAAGACATAGTGGACGATCCTCAGTTGATGGCTGAATATCAGACATCAATTCCCGTACTTAAGTCAACAGAGAGTGCCAGAACCCTGTTCTGGCCTTTTACAGAACAAGATATAAAAGAGTTGTTAAAGTAAGATGGATTTAATCAGAATAGCGAGAGCCCAGCTGGCTTTTGGTACTCACCCCTTGTTAGACCAAGCCGACGCGGTGATTGAAGCCGGAGAGCGGGTCTGTATTGTTGGTCGTAACGGCGCCGGAAAGTCAACCCTGCTAAAAGTGCTGGATGGCCAGGTTCAACTGGATGATGGAGAAATCAACCGGGTATCAGGGTTAAAAGTTTCACGGTTGGAGCAAGACCCGCCAAAAGGCGCACAGGGCAGTGTATTCGATTACGTAGCCGGTGGCCTGCCTGATATCGCCCAACTGCTGATTGACTATCACAATGTCAGTGAAGCCTTGCAGAGCGATCACTCGAGTAATCTTTTGAGTCGACTTGAGCGTTTATCCGCTGACATTGAAGCGAAAGATGCCTGGCGATTTGAAAGTCGTATCAAGCTTGTTTTAACTCAATTACAGCTTACGGCCAATATGAAACTGGAAAAGTTATCTGGTGGCTGGTTACGAAAAGTGGCTCTGGCAAAGGCTTTGGTGAGCGATCCAGATCTGTTACTGCTGGATGAACCGACCAACCACCTTGACATGAGCAGTGTTGAATGGCTTGAACAGTTTTTGAAAGAGTTCAAAGGCGGGATTGTATTTATATCGCACGACCGGGCATTTATCCGCGGTGTTGCGACTCGTATTCTTGATCTGGACCGCGGTAAGCTTATCTCTTATCCGGGAGATTATGCTAAGTACCTGGAGCAAAAAGCGCACGACCTAAAAGTTGAAGAGGCACAAAACGCCTTATTTGACAAAAAATTAGCCGAGGAAGAGGCTTGGATCAGACAAGGGATCAAAGCGCGTCGTACTCGCAATGAAGGCCGTGTCAGAGCCCTCAAAGCACTGCGGGTAGAGCGAAAGCAACGGGTTGAGCAAGTTGGCAAGACTGACTTTAACATTGAATCAGCTGAACGTTCAGGCAAATTGGTATTTGAGGCGCAACATATTGGCCATGCCTTCAAAGATAAACGCATAGTCGATGAATTCTCGACCCTGGTTATGCGCGGCGATCGAGTTGGCTTAATTGGTCCTAATGGGGTAGGTAAAACGACGCTACTCAAAATTCTCTTTGGTGATATAGCTCCGGATAAAGGTAAAGTAAAACAGGGCGTTAACCTTGAAGTTGCCTATTTTGACCAATACCGGGAAAAGCTGGACGAGGAGAAAACGGTTCAGGACAATGTCGCGGAAGGTAAGCAGGAAGTACAAATGGGGGGCCGAAGCCGCCATGTTCTGGGGTATCTGCAAGACTTCTTGTTCCCGCCAGCGAGAGCGCGCACGCCGGTTAAAGCATTGTCGGGTGGAGAGAAGAACCGCCTGCTGTTGGCCAAGCTATTCCTCAAGCCTTCAAACGTTTTGGTACTGGATGAGCCAACCAATGACTTGGATATCGAAACACTGGAATTGCTGGAAGAGATCATCAACCAGTACCAGGGAACAATCCTGATTGTTAGTCACGACAGGGAATTTATTGATAATACCTGTAACAGTGTATGGGCGTTTGAAGGCCAGGGCAAAGTCACGGAGATTGTCGGTGGCTTTAGTGATTTTGAGGCGTACCGGGCGCAACGGCTTGAGCAGCAAAAAGCGTTGGAAAAGCTCGACAAAGAGAAGCAGCAAGCGAGCGATAACAAAAAAGCCGCCAATAAAAACAAATCAGGCAAGTTAAGCTACAAATTAAAGCTTGAACTGGAAGCATTGCCGGGTAAAGTAGAGGCTCTGGAAAACGAGCTGGAAGAGCAACAAAACCTGGTGAATTCACCGGAGTTTTTTAAGCAAGATCCTGAAACGACCCAAACCGCGTTGAACCATTTGGCTGACCTTGAGTCCAAGCTTGAAGCCGCGTTTGAGCGTTGGGAAGAATTAGAAGCATTACAGAATCAGTAGTAAGGATTGAAATGAAATATTCACTTATGGCCGCCAGTATTATTTTCGGCCTATCTGGTCAGGCAATTGCCGCACCGTACAAACTCACTGAATTACCAACCAGCGACATTGGCAAAATGCATTATGTCTCTGATGTTAACGAAAGTGGTGACGCCATTGGCCGTGTGACAGGTTTATATAACTTGCCAGTCGACATTAGCTATATTGATTTTTCGGACACGTCGTTCATCGAATATTACGAACTCTACAAGGAGCAATCAGTAAAGAAAGGTGAAACCATCGAATTCACCTTAGATGATATAGAAAATGGTGACGCGCTTTCAACAGATGCAGATGCGCACACTTTTATGCTGAGCTATTTATCGTCTAATACGCAAAGTGCTAGCGCTGAATTTCAGAAAATCAGTTCTGTAGCTGGGCTTGAATTCACCGGTACCACTACTAATTTGATTGACATTTTTGATGTAGAGTCGCCCGACTATGCGGGACTGACACGTTCCGTCAGTAATGCAATGACTGCCATCGCGGCAGATGGCACTGTGGTAGCCTGGGGGTCTGCGCCTTTTAAAAAAATCACGTTTACCCCTGACGGAGAGAGTGAGGCAAAAACCTATTTTGTTCGTGACTGGCATGCGCGTGGGATAGTGATCTCTCCGGGTGGCAAGCGCGTTACTCTTGAGCCCCCGTTTACTGAATATGGCGGCTACAGCATTGCAAATGATATAACCCTGACAGACGAAGGTAACTACCTGATCGTTGGTCAGGCATCTGTGGGCTTACCTGAAAACAGTCAAACCACGATTACTGACAACTGTGATGATAAAGATGAGCCTGAAGCGGTGTGTATCTGGCGTCAGGGACGAGGTGTCTATGATCTGCGAGCTTACCAATGGACGTTGGATAAAGATTTCAATGTCATTGATACAAAAGATCTGGGTATTGGTCTGGAGCGTAAGGATGATGAAAACAACCCGTTCTATAGTTCTGCATTTGCCATCAATAAAGCAGGTATTGCCGTAGGTAAGTCCAGAGTCAGGATTGACGATAGCCTCAAGGCCTTTGAAGAGCCAGGCTATTATCAGGATGGTCAGTTTTTCACTTTGCGCGAGCATGATGACATTTATCAGGCAGGGTTTGCTGTTGATATCAACGACAGCAATGTGATTGCGGGATACGTAGGCAGGCAGAACCAGGGCACCTTATTCGACGTGACCGGGTATTACTACGACATGAATGATAAAAAGTTTGTAGAGCTCCCTACCTATTTCAATGGCTCAGACACTGTTGTGAGAGACATTAATAATACTGGATATATGGTTGGTGAAGGCGAGGTTGAGAAAAATGTTACTAGTCCTCGCTATGAAGGTTTCATGTATAAAATCGGTGATGAGAATTTAACTAACATCAATGATTTACTGCCTTGTAAAAGCGATGACTTTCCATATACCGTATCCGAAGCGATCCGCATCACGGATGACAATACTATATATGCAATTGCAACCAAAACGGTTGGAAAGCTAGACTCGCTGGGAAAACCAGATAAAGACGCGAATGGCAATGATGCATCAGAGTCAATCGTGGTGTCTGTGGTGCTGACTCAAACCGGTAGCACAGAGTTGGAGCAGTGTGCTGAGCCGGAAGCGGAAACGTACGAGCGTCAGTCTGCTTCTTTGAGCTGGCTATCTATGCTTGCGCTGCCTTTGGCATGGACACGTCGCAGACGTCGCAGATAGTACCTGTTAGCAAGGGCCCAATCGTCCGCGGCTGTGCCCTTGTTATTTGCCGGATTTAGCATACAAACACAGAGTTTTAAAACTTCTTACTGGTTTTTTGAGTGGAAACTGCCAGCCAGATCTACACACCTTCCAATATACCTTTAATTGCTCAGAATTTAGCAAGTTATTGTCAATTTCAGACATGATCGTCTGATCTGAATTGACAATTGACCACGACAAAGTATTCATTGCTGTTCTATTTTTACTCTGCTTTTTTATTCATTGTAAGCGAGTCTTATCTTCGTAAAAAAGTAACGGATAAAAAGACTGCCACTAAAGTGTTAAATAATTTAATTGTAGCCATCCTTACGTCTGTTCTTACCAGTGCCGTTTGTAAACAATAAATTCCAATCGGGAACGTTCCAAATATATTGTTATTCATAAAAGTGCAACAAATAAATAATCTTCATAATAAACAAGGGGGTAGTGAATTTCTGGTGTGTTCACAACAATAGAGGTTAAATAATAATGTACTAGATTATTACTTTTAACTAGTCACTTGTTATGTTTTTTCACATCGTTACACTGCCTCCGCCTGCGCCGATGATAGGAAATAATGTCATTTCCATTGATGTCAGGTTAAAAAATAAAACAAGTGAGGATGCATTTATGCAACTAGTTAACATAAAGACGCCAACTGTTAAGGTCAGTGCAATAGCATTGGCATTAGCTGCACACCAGGCCAATGCGGCAGTGGATTGTAGTGAACTACCGCAGTGGCAAGCAGGTCAGGTGTATACGTCTGGTCATCAGGTGCAACAAGATAACATTGCTTTTGAGGCAAATTGGTGGAATCGATCATCACCTAAGCTGCGCTCCGGGCAATGGCAGGAATGGCGCAAGCTGGGAGAGTGCCGGGGAGGTGAGCAACCCAATCAATCACCTGTGATTGACCTGAAGCAACCGGATGGTGATATGAAGGTGACAGAAGGTGAAAAGCTTCAGTTTGTTTTCAGTGCACATGACAGCGATGGCGTCGTCAAGCAGGTTTCAGTCTATCACAATGATGTTTTGGTCAAAGTGCTGGACCTGGCTCCTTATGTGCTCAACTGGAAGGCGCGTGTTGGTGAGCATGTTTTCCATGCCGTTGCGATTGATGACGATGGCGCAAAGTCGGTATCGGCAAAGCGCACTGTTCAGGTAGTTGCATTGCCGCCGGAAGATAAAAATACTGCACCTGTCTCACGCCTTACGGCTGAATTGCCCAATGAACTGGAGGTGGGTAGCCTGGTCCGGCTGACACTACGAAGTCATGACAAAGAAAATGACCGCTTAACTCAGGTACTGACGCTTAATGGTCAAGAGATTAAACGCACAGAACTGACGGAAGCGCAATATGAATGGTCAGCTGCGTCAGCTGGGCGCCATGAGTTTACTTTGCAGGCAACGGACGAGCATGGTCTGGTGTCAGAAAGCATCACGCGTACTTTTATTGTGAAAGCGTCGGGGGACGATAAAACCAGTCAGTTGGATTGTTTGCCGGCCGGTCTATATCGCACACCCGGCGTAACCAGTGCCTATTGTGATGTATACGATAGCGAAGGTCGGGAGAAGATGGGGGCTGATCATCCCCGGCGCGTGATTGGTTACTTTACCAGCTGGCGCCATGGCAAAAATAACCAGCCAAGCTATCTGGTCAATAATATCCCCTGGGACAAGATCACTCACATCAACTATGCCTTTGCCCATGTAAATAGCCAGAATGAGCTAAGTATTGGCGACCCTAAAGCTGAGGGTAACGCTGCAACCAATATGACCTGGCCAGGTGAGGTAGGCGCCGAAATGGATCCAAGTCTGCCCTATACCGGTCACTTTAACTTATTGAGTCGCTACAAAAAGCAGTATCCACACGTCAAAACCATGATCTCTGTTGGTGGCTGGGCTGAGACGGGCGGTTACTTCGATGAAACAGGCAACCGCGTCAATAGCGGTGGGTTCTACACCATGACCACCCATGCCGACGGTAGTGTGAATCATGAAGGGATACAAGCGTTTGTCGCCAGCTCTGTGGCTTTCTTACGTCAGTACGGGTTTGATGGTCTGGACATTGACTACGAATATCCGTCGTCAATGAAAGACTCGGGTCACCCTGAAGATTTTGATATCAGTAACCAGCGCCGTGCTGGCCTGAATAAGTCTTATCAGGTGCTGATGAAATCTTTGCGTGAAGCGCTGGATAAAGCGGGTGAGCAGGATGGTAAGCACTACATGCTGACCATAGCGTCTCCTTCTTCGGGTTACTTGTTAAGAGGCATGGAAACGTTTCAGACTGCACAGTACCTGGATTTTGTGAACATCATGAGTTACGACCTGCACGGTGCCTGGAATGACCATGTTGGCCACAACGCGCCTTTGTATGATACCGGTAAAGACACTGAGCTGAAAACCTGGAATGTATACGGTACCAATGAGTTTGGTGGTATTGGCTACCTCAACACAGACTGGGCCGTGAATTATTTCAGAGGTGCATTACCAGTCGGGCGGATCAACATAGGTATTCCCTATTACACCCGTGGATTTAAGGATGTGCGTGGTGGTGAAAATGGTCTTTGGGGTCGTGCGCCATTGCCTGATCAAAACGCCTGTCCGAAAGGGACAGGGATCGGTGAGAAGAACAAATGTGGTAACGGTGCCATTGGCATCGACAACCTGTGGCATGACATTGAAAATGGTCAGGAAGTCGCGGCGGGCTCGAGCCCTTTATGGCACGCCAAAAACCTGCAACATGGTATCAATCCAAGTTATCTGGCTGACTATGGTCTGACGCCTGCTACAGATCCGGATGATGTGATGCGAGGCGACTATGTGCGGCATTACGATGACATCGCTGTCGCTCCCTGGTTGTACAACGCGCAGAAAAAAGTCTTCTTGTCGATGGAAGATACTGAATCCATGCAAACCAAGCTTAATTATGTGGTTGAAAAAGGCCTGGGTGGCGTGATGTTTTGGGAGCTTGCAGGCGACTTCGACTACCATGCGGACAAAGGAGAGTACTTCATGGGGTCAACCATGACCAGTCTAGCCTACAACACCTTCAATCAAAGTGGCACAGACTACGCTACGGTGCAGGGCGATGCAGAATTTGTTGTGCCTGAGTCAGCGGTTGATATTCGCTTTAACGCCAAAGACTTCCCGGTTGGCGATCAGAACTACCCGATCAGACCCACATTCGCGTTCACCAACCACTCAGAGCTGGACCTGAGCGGGGCGACAATCAGCTTCAATGTGCCAGTCTCAACCTCTGCGATCTTTAAGTCCAACTGGAATGCTCGCAAAAAGCTGGGCATGAAAGTAGAGCACGATGCCAGCAATGCACGCGGTAACAACATTGGTGGTTTTGACAACGCATTCCATCGCTTCTCAATCACCCTGAAAAACGAGTGGGGTGGTCAGCTGGAGTCGTTTAAGCCAGGCGAGACCGTAAATGCTCAGGTTATGTACTACATGCCGATCACGGGGCCGGTTAATTTTGTCATTGAAAAAGGTGGCAAACAATACGCCTTCAGTAGCGAATATCCTCAGTTGCCTGTAGCGAAAAAGTCGGATGACACTTCCGGTGGTAACCCTCCATCCGGCAGGCTTTGCGAGGGGGTTGAGTTGAGTAATATCAATCATTACCCACAGTGGCCGCGCACCAACTGGGCCGGTACACCAAGCCATGCGCTCGGTGGCGATATGCTGATCCACAACGGTTACGTTTACAAAGCCAAGTGGTGGACCAATGCCACGCCATCCAATGGTGGTGCCTGGCAGCAGGTTTGCTCGCTGTAATCCTCAATAAATAGCGGTGGCATAGCTGCCACCGCAGGAGATAACCCTATGAAATATAATAAAACCCTATCGGCTCTCGCCGTGGGGATGACTTTGGCTGCTGCCAATCAGGCATTAGCGCATGGCTATATGGACTTTCCTAAGGCCCGTCAGGCGATTTGTCAGGAGCAGGGCGGGTTCTGGTGGCCAAAAGATGGTTCCAAGATCCCCAATGCAGCCTGCCGCGCCGCATTTTTGAAATCCGGTCATGTACAGTTTATTCAAAAGCATGAATTCGCTGCCAACACGGCAGAGTTTAACGATCAAAGCGCGGTTGAGGCGAATATTCCCGATGGGACTTTATGCCATGCCGGTGATAAAAACAAAGCCGGCATGGGTTTACCCTCCAAAGACTGGCAGAAAACCCCTGTGACGGTCGATGGTCAGGGGCAAATCAAGATCCGTTATCGCGCCACAACGCCGCACAACCCGAGTTTTTGGCAGTTCTATCTGACCAAGCCGGGTGTTGATTTTGAAAACAAAGCGCTCAGCTGGGCTAATCTGGAGCTGGTGCAAAGTCATGGCAATATTGACTTTTTTATGGCGCCCGACGGCAAACGTTACTACGAGATGACAGTGGCCATTCCCGAGCGTTTTTCGGGCGATGCTGTCCTGTACAGTCGCTGGCAACGGGATGATGTGGTCGGAGAAGGTTTTTACAACTGCAGTGATATTACTATCATCAGAGACGCTGAACCCCAGCCGCCACAAAGCTGGCATAGCGCCGGGTATTATCTGCGTCAGGGGCAGCAGGCCAATATTGGCGACACGGTCTGGCTGCGGGCGTTCGATGGCAACGGCAAAGAACTTATTCAGGAAAAGCTCGCCATTTCTGAGCAGCGCCTTGCCGACTGGCCAGCGTATTTTGCGACTCAGCTCAATGAGGCGTTTGCTGCACTGATCCGTATTGGGGTGCAGGATGAGCATGGCAATATTTACTTTGATGCAACCAGCCTGGCGAGTAATCAGGTTTTTGTTACTGATCAGACGCATAGCTTCAATCTCAGTGTGGTGGCTAAACCTGCGAATACACCACCTACGGTACACACCCCAGCAATATTGACCGTACAGGAAGAGCAAAGCGCTCATTTGCATGTGCATGCTTTCGATGATCAGCAAAGCAGACTGGATTTCGACTGGCAGCTACCGGCTCAGATCAGTTACACCGGCACCGGCTCAACCATCACCGTCACGGCCCCACAGGTTGATAAAGACACGCAGTTTAGTGGCAAGGTCACTGTTTCTGACGGACAGCTAAGCACTTCAGTCAATGTGATCATTGCGGTGACTAATCAGGATACCACTCCGACACCGCCTGAGAGCGATGCCTGGCAAGCGGATAAGGTTTATACCGGCGGAGACATTGTTAGCTTTAACGGCAGCCAATATCGCGCCAAGTGGTGGGTTCGCGGGCAACGTCCCGATACAAGCCATGCCTGGGAGCGCATTGCATCACCTTCTGAACCAAAAGACCAATGGCAAGCCTCCGTGGCTTACGCCGGCGGCGCAATTGTGCGCTATCAGGGTGAGCGTTATCAGGCGCGTTGGTGGACCCGAGGCCAGCAACCTGGCAAGCACAGCGTGTGGAAAAAACTATAACAACGAACGAGGAAAAAACATGTTTAACTATTTGATAAGTGCGGCTGCGGTCGCGTCAGCATTATCGGTAGCGACAGCAGTCGCTGCGCCATCAACCCCGAGCATTAACTGGAAGCCGCAAAACTACTCCTTTGTTGATGTGAACATTTATGGCAGAGGCTCCTACAAACAACTGATCCAGGCCAAAGAAGTGGTCGATATTGCCATTGAATGGAATGCCTGGTCGGGCAAAGGGGGTGACAGTTACAAAGTATACTTTGATGACAAGGTGGTCAATGAAGGACAGCTGGCGAAAGGCACCACCAGCGGGGTGATCCGCTTCCCTTATCATAAATCAGGGCGTCATGAATTGCGTATTGCACTATGTGATGCGTCGGGCTGTGCCACCTCTGCCAGCAAGCCTATCGTGATAGCGGATACCGATGGCGGACACCTGGAGCCGCTCAAGCTGAACGTCAACCCCAATAACAAGCAATATGACACCGACCCCAATACCGTGGTGGGTGCCTATTTTGTCGAGTGGGGCATATACGGCCGCAACTTTGATATAACGCAGCTCCCGGCGGATAACCTGACTCACCTTTTGTATGGCTTTATTCCTGTTTGTGGGCCGAATGACTCGCTGGCAGAAATTGAAAATGGCAATAGTCTGCGCGCGTTAAAGCTGGCGTGTGGCAGCTCTGAAGATTATGAAGTGGTGATCCACGACCCCTGGGCTGCGGTGCAAAAAGCCCTGCCGGGGATCAGCAGTAAAGATCCAATTCGCGGTACCTACGCACAATTAATGGCGCTTAAACAGCGTAACCCGGACCTGAAGATCTTACCTTCTGTGGGGGGCTGGACTTTATCCGATCCCTTCTTTGACTTTACCGACAAAGCGAATCGCGACACCTTTGTCAGGTCTATGCGCGAGTTCCTGACGACCTGGAAATTCTATGATGGTGTGGATATAGACTGGGAATTCCCGGGCGGTGATGGTGCCCACCCTGATTTGGGCGCTAGCACGGATGGCGAAACCTATGTGTTGCTGATGAAAGAACTCAGAGAGATGTTGGATGAGCTGGAAATTCAAACCGGTCGTGAATACGAATTAACTTCAGCCATTGGTACCGGCTGGGACAAAATCGAAGATGTGGATTATCGCGATGCTGCGCAGTACATGGATTACATCTTTGCCATGACCTATGACTTTTACGGTGGCTGGAACAATGAAACAGGCCATCAGACGGGTATTTACTGTGGTTCACACCTGAGTTCAGATGAATGCCAGGGTAATGGGTTAGATGAGCAAGGGAAGGCAAGAAAAGGCCCTGCTTATACCCTGGACAATGCCATTCAGTTATTACTTAAGCAAGGTGTGCCCAGTGAAAAGCTGGTAGTTGGCGCAGCCATGTACGGACGTGGCTGGGAAGGTGTTTATCCGAACAATGCGCAAATTGCAGATAACCCGATGACGGCGCCGGCCAACGGTAAGTTGCGTGGCAGTACGTCACAGGGCGTTTGGGAAGCCGGTGTCATCGACTATAAAGGACTCAAGGCACACATGATTGGCAGTGATGAGCAGGGCATTAATGGCTTTGAAGTGGGTTATGACACCACAGCCGAAGCGGCTTATGTTTGGAACCGCGATACAGGCACACTTGTGACCTATGACAGCCCGCGTTCCGTCAGAGCCAAGGGGCAATATGTCCGTGAACACAATCTGGGTGGTTTGTTTGCCTGGGAAATTGATGCGGATAACGGTGATATTCTCAATGCGATGCACGAAGGATTGGCCGGGAAAGTGACTGAGCCGGTACCAGTGAACAAAGCACCAGTAGTCACTATGCCGACTAACCTGACGCTGGCGGCGGGTGACATCTATATTCTGACTGCCAATGCGCGCGACCCCGAAGGCAAAGTGCTGACCTATCGTTGGTCAGGTGATGCTCAACTGAATCTGCAAAGTGAGGATGACAGCGTTATCGTAACGGCGCCGAATGTCGCTCAGGATGCGGTGTATACGGTTAACTTGCAGGTCTCCGATGGGGTGAACAAGGTACAGCGACAGGTCAAAGTACTGGTAAAAGCGCCGGTGGTTGAAAATAAAGCCCCCGTTGTTGGAGACATAGCGAGTATTAGCCTGGATGAAAAGTCCAGCAAAACGCTGATCGTGGATGCCACTGATCCGGAAGGTAAAACACTGAGTTACCAGTGGAATGTGCCTGGTCACACAATCAGTGGTCAGGGCGCATCTGTGACCCTGACGGCCTCTAAAGTGGATAAAACACAGACTGTGACCGGGACTGTGACCGTCAGCGATGGTGTCCATGAAGTACAACGTCAATTCAACGTTACCGTGAAAAATCTGGCTGAAACACCTGAGCCGATCCCAGGTGACGGCAACACCACCTGGGATGCCAACAAAGTGTATGTAGGCGGCGACAAAGTGTTTTACAAAGGTGTTGAATATCGCGCTCGCTGGTGGACACGAGGTGCGCTGCCTTCGAATGGCGGTGTGTGGCAGGAGATCATCCCAGACGATGGCAAAGTGCGTGCCTGGCGCAGTGACCTGGTTTATACCGGCGGTGACAAAGTAACACATGACGGCGAAACCTGGCAGGCACGCTGGTGGACCCGAGGTCAGACGCCTGGCAGTAACGGTGTGTGGCGCAAGCTTTAAATTAACCGCTGTTACGGATAACGCCTGTGAGCGCAGGGATGCGCTTCTAAAGATAAATAAAAACAACGAACAAAAAGAGTAAAATCATGTATAAGTTATCACCCATAGCTGCTTTTCTCGCTGCAGTGAGTGTATTTGGTGCTACTGCAAACACCGCACCGATCAGTGTCCACAGTAACAAACAGCTGGAATCTCAGCTGATAGAACAGTTGCAGCAGTCAACGCGCTTTTTCCAGTCCCGTCAGGCAAACACTCAGCCTGGCTTTGAATTTAAAACCCACAGTCGCAGCAAAGATGGCAAACACCTTCGTCGTAGCCAGTATTATCAAGGGGTCCGCGTACACGGTGGGGAAATTGTCACACACCATGACGCACAAAACTTGTTTAGTGTGTGGTTTTCACCGGAGGGGGATATCACTGGGATCAGTGGTTCAGTGGTACCGGCGCCTAAGCTGGATTCAGTTGTTGCGTCAATTGATGAAGCACAAGCACTGAGTACCGCAAAGGACAGTATTCCGGATCTATTGCTCACTCACGATGAGCAGGTTGAACTGGTGGTTTATCCTTACCAGGGCGGCTTTAGACTGGCATATATGATCACTTTATTTGCTGAGACAGAGCACGCCCCCAGCAGGCCGGAGTTTTTCATTGATGCACACAGTGCCGAGATCCTGAGTCATGTTGAGACTCTGACCCATGGAAAAATTGGCACGGGCCCCGGCGGCAATGAGAAAATCGGCCGCCATTACTACGGCGAGGATAAGCCTAAGTTTTATGCGACGGAGCGTGAAGACGGACGCTGTGCCCTGGCGCATGATGATATTCGCGTTATCGATATGGAACACGACATCAGTAATACAGAGACTTTTGTGTTTGATTGCCATGAGAACCAGCATAAGTCAGTTAACGGTGCCTACTCTCCACTCAATGACGCCATGTATTATGGTAAAGCAACGCTGGAGATGTTTGATGACTGGTACAGCAGTCGCGCATTGGAAGGCGATTTGGTGATGCGTGTTCACTACCGTGAAAATTACCTCAATGCATTTTGGAATGGCAAGGAAGTGACGTTTGGCGATGGCAACTTATCTCGTTATGGCGTGTATCCTTTTACATCACTAGGCGTGGTCGCCCATGAAATTGCCCATGGTGTGACGTCACAAAACTCGAAGCTGGTATACAGCAGTATGTCCGGGGGGGTGAACGAAGCGTTTTCAGATATGACGTCGGAGGCGCTGGAGTGCTTTCTGAATCAAGACGCCGATGGCAATTGTGAAGTGGACTGGTTAATAGGTGCCAGCATTTTCAAAAACCGTACAGCGCTGCGCTATATGGATGACCCAACCAAAGACGGTAAGTCCATTGGTCATGCGGATGACTACACCATAGGGCTGGATGTCCACTATAGCTCTGGGGTGTTTAACAAAGCATTTTATCATCTGGCAAATACGAACGATTGGGGCGTGAAAAAAGCCTATGAAGTGATGTTGCATGCCAACAAACACTATTGGGTTTACAATGGTAATTTTGAATCGCTTGCTTGCGGTGTAACGGATGCTGCCGAGGAGCTGGGTTACGACATTACAGATGTTGGCGCGGCGTTTAAACAAGTGGGGGTGTTTGCCTGTACAGAAAATAAAGCACCAGAAATCACCATAACGAATCCGGGTGAGGGCAGTCGCTTTAAGATTGAGTCAGAGTTGACCTTCAGTGCTGATGCAAAAGATGACTATGGTGAGGTTGCAAAAGTGACCTTTATGGTGAACGGTGAGCAATATCGGACATTAACCGCTGAGCCTTTTGAGGTGCGCTGGCAAAGCGGTGAAACCGGCATCTATCAACTCAGTGCTGTTGTAGAAGATAATGAAGGACTGACAGTCACTTCAGAACCCGTGCGGTTTACTTTAATAGACCCTGCACAATGCCAGACTCCTCAGTGGAGAGAAAACCAGGTCTATGTACAGGGCAATAAAGCCGCCTTTGATGGCTATGAATATATCGCCAAATGGTGGAACCGAGGCCAGAGTCCCGAGCATAACTCAGGTTCCTGGGGCGTATGGCAGCGCGGTGTAGAGTGCGGTGTCACTCAGGAGCAGCCAAATCAGATACCTGAATTGGCTTTCTTATCACCAGATAATCACCTGGAAGTGAGTGAAGGTAGTAAGGTGGCGGTAGCATTAAATGCAACCGACAGAGATGGCACAATTAAACAGGTACTAGTTAGCGTCAATGGACAGTTGCTGACTGAGCTTACTCAGGCACCTTATGCATTTAACTTTGACGCAAAACAAGCTGGAGAGTACACCCTGAGTGCGGTTGCCATAGATAACAAGGATGCCCGCTCCGTTGTGGCAATACGCACAATCAAAGTGAATGTAGCAAAAAGTGAGGCTCATGCACCAGAAGTAACTCTGAATAGCCCTAAAAATGGCAGTGAGTTTGCTCCGGACCAGCCAATCGCACTGCAGGTCAGCGCATCTGATAAGGATGGCGACCTGGCTCAGATCCGCTATTTTGTTAATGGCAAACAGGTGGCCAGTAGTCACACGAAACCTTACTCTGCCTCGGTGACTCTGAGCGAAGCGGGTTCTTATGAGGTTTATGCCGTGGCCAGCGATAAAGGTGGGCTGCAAACTCGCTCAGCAACGCACAAAATAAGTATCAAAACACAGACTCCCGGATGTCGGGCCGGTGTCTGGTCCGCCAATACGGTTTATACCGCTGGCGATCAGGTGAGTTACAAAGATCGATTGTTCGAAGCCAAGTGGTGGACACGCAATCAGAATCCGGCCGACAACTCCAGCCGCTGGGCAGTGTGGAAAGTAATGGGGGCATGTAACTAAACTAACATAGGGGCCGGATCCGTCAATGACGTCAGGCCCTCTTTAAAATGGTCTGCACAATCACAACCAGAGCACGGTGTTTTATTGCGCAAAGGGTAACATTTAATAACACACAAGCCATTGTTACCCATACATATCCAGATACAATATGGCGAATTTTCAGTTTAAGGATAACACATGATGAGGATAAAAACACTGGGTGCATTGGCGCTGGCTAGCATGTTAACAGGCTGCGGTTCAGGCAGCGACGGAACGACTCCCGGGCAGGGGATACCACCCAAGCCCACCGAGAAAAATTCAAAAACGGTCACCCAAGGGTTTGAGGTTCACATTTTCAATCGAATGGCGGAACAGGACATACAAAACCCAGAATATAATCGAGACACACCGTATCAGGTAGCTGAGGAAGTGACCTATCAGGACATTGTTTTTGGGCTGGACACTCAAACGATGTCGGTCACAACAGCATCCTGGCTTGATATACCTCATTCGTTTTCATTGATCAAAAAAGCCTATGCTTTGTCGCCCGTACCGCCTCAAACAGAAGAGAACATCGTCTCAATTGACATTACTTCAGCGTCCGATTTTAGCCAGGCATATCCGTCGGGTAGCAATCTTAATGCTCTATTCTCGGTAACTTACGCTGATGCACTGAATAAGTACTACTCCTACAAAAACGAGACGAAAACCTTTTTTACGGTTGAGGAGTATGTGCAATATGGTCGGGCTAATGGCGGGCTAAATGCCGGGTTTACACGCAATCTGGTGTTGAATAGCGGGCCAGACTACCCTGTGAATATGACTTTTTATATCGAGATTGAGTTGGATAATGGCAAAATCTTCTCTCTTGAAACACAAGAAGTGGCCTTTAAAGGCGTGGATAATTAAAGGGAATTAAGTAACCGCCATGGGGTCATATGAACGTCCGATTGACCCCAGATGCAATCCGAGTCACAGTATCTGCACCCAAGTTATAAACAAACAGGAACCTTACATGGCAGAACTATTGGCGCCATATCAGCTTAGCATTTTGGTACTCGGACTGTCGGGTGCATTATTCTTAATTCAACTGGCGATTGTCGATATTGTCGCCATTAAGCAAAAGCACCCACCGGGAGTTGCAGTTGCTCAGGACCCGGATGACTGGTTATTTCGTTGCAACCGGGTATTTGCGAACAGTAATGAGACGGTCGGTATATTCGTGTTAGTCATACTCTTTGCCATGTTTTCCGGTGCGGATCCCAGGTGGCTGAATACAATAGCCTTAACCTACCTTTTCTCTAGGGTAGGGCACATGTTGTGTTACTACTTCGGCCAGAAAATATTGCGCAGCGTTGCATTTGGCGTCTGTTATCTGAGCCTGCTGGGGATATTTATCATTGGGTTATCAGCCTGGCTAAATTAAGCATGGGGTTTAAACTCATAATTTAAACTGGCTGGTTGCTGCGACCAGCCTGTCTGATGCTTCGTGCAGTCTGTGCGATACATCGTCAAGGTCAGCAAATGATGCATGTACCTGCTGTTGCCCTTCGTTCATCTGTTCAATGGTATCGGCAACCTGTGCGGCAACAGAGCTTTGCTGTTCTGTGGCCGACGCAATTTGATTATTCATCAACGTAATATTGGCAATCTTAGACTGTATCTCTTCCAGTGCTTGTCCTGCTTTTAATGCCCGACTTTCATTACTTGCGGCTTGTTCATCGGCCTGGCTCATCATTTTAACACTATGATCTGCCGCGTTTTGCAAGGAATCGAGCAGGGAGCGGATTTCAGTGGTGGCATCACCGGTTCGAGATGCCAGAGTTCTGACTTCGTCAGCGACGACAGCAAAACCACGACCTTGTTCACCAGCCCGAGCGGCTTCAATGGCCGCATTAAGTGCGAGCAGGTTCGTTTGTTCCGCGATGGAGCTGATGACATCCAGGATAGACGACACGTTACCAGTGCCTTTGGCAAGGTCATTGACGGCCTCGGCGGCATGACTGATCTGTTGGTTTAATTCCTTGGAATTGGCAATGGTGTCTGTAACTGCAGTCAGGCCGTTGTGGGCTTCCTGCTCGGTTTCATGTGCTGCGGTATTTGCCGCAGAGGCCGCTTCACTGATGCTGGCGATAGACTGAATAAGTTCATTGATAGATTGTTGTGTCTGTGATGCCTGAGCTGACTGAGTATTAGTAACTTCTCTCACTTTTTCGGTACTATGAACCAATTTTTCTGAGGTATCTAACAAAGGTTGAGAAACCGACATCACGCCGTTAATGGCCGAGGTCAGCGTATCCATAAACTTATTGAAGTTTTGCGCGGTGAGACCGAGCTCATCTTTGCCCAATACTTTTATACGTTGGTTCAAATCACCGTGTCCTTCTGCAAGTTCACGTAAAGATGATCTGAGTTCATTGGCGGTAAAGCTGATATTACGCGCCACCGACAGAGCCACAACTACAAGTAGGATGGTCAGCACCACGCCGGATTGAATCGACATCCATAGGCCGTCATTGCCGCTTTGATAGGCCTTCTTAATGGTTGACTGAAAAAGTGCATCTACGTTTTGCTGATAAGCGCTCAGATCGCTATCGGTTTGCTCAAACAGCTCCGATTTTTGTTTTGCTTTGGCAGGTAAGGTACTGAAGTCTATGGTGTCGTTGATCATGCCCTGCGCGATCTGCTCGGACAGCGCCTTATATTCGTCAATTGTGTTGAGTTGGCGCTGAATTTGTGTGGCATTGTCAAGGTCCAGCACGCGCAGTTCATCCAGGTTGGCTTTCAAGTCTTGCACCGTTTGAGACGCCTGATTCAACACGTCATTGTCTGCAAACGAGACGGCCTGACTGTAGAGCTCATCTGCGCGGCGGATAAGCACACTATTTATGGTGGATAACTGGACGGTTTTGTAAATTTGCTTTTCCAGCAACATAAGCTCTTTTTGTGTGCTTTTAAAGGCGAAGAAGTTAATTAACAGGTTCGCTGTAAATACGGATACCGACAGAGCGACGATTAGACAAACTTTGTAAAATAACGGTAGGTTTTTAAACCATTGCATAACCTTAATCTCCAAGGGAGGTGCTGTATTTATATCTGCACCACAGCCCCGTTGTGCGCCGATAAGTTGTTCAGTCCACTACCAAGTTTTAGTCATAAGACAAAAAAAAGCCAATTGTTTAGTTAAATTTAACAAAGTGCTCGTGTTGCTCAGTCTGGCCTTTGTTACGCTGTATTCGCTATTGTCTCAGAAATCGCACAATGTCCTATCTAACCACCTGTTAAAAATTGGCTAATTATTAACCTCTCTACTACTTTGAAGGGGGAAGTTTGTGCACAAAACTTCTTGATTCTGCCACTCACATGAGGAAACGATTATGTCAATCTCCGTCAAGAAGGCGTGTTGTGCGGCCATGTATGGTGCCGCACTTTTGAGTATGGCCCAGCCCTTGCACGTACATGCCGAAGTTGTTGTCATTGTTCATCCAAGCAATGACTCATCCTTTGATCAGGGTGAAATTAAAAAGATATTCCTAGGAAAAACAAAGTCTTTTTCTAACGGTCGCAATGCGATTTTGATCAGTGCCAGTGCGGATGACCCAGCGACCGACGAGTTTAACGAAAAGGTGATAGGCCGCTCCAGCAGCCAGGTGAAAGCCTACTGGTCAAAAATTTTGTTCACAGGAAAGGGCACCCCCCCGCAGGAGATGAACTCGGCTCAGGAGGTGATCTCGACTGTGGCCTCTAATCCCGATGCGATTGGATATATTGACGCGAGTGCTGCAACAGACTCGGTCAAGGTTGTTGCGAAATTTTAATAGGGCATAATCATGAAAAAATTATTAGCATTCTCATCTTGTTTGTCTTTATTACTGTCAGCATCGGCCATGGCTGAGATGCGGATAAGTGGATATGGTTCTATCATTGCCGGTAAAACCCTGGGTACGGTGGATGACCCACTCAACCCCGGACAAACCCGCGATGAAATATTGACCGCTGACTTTTATGATGTGGGTCAGTATGACAATGACATCACCTTTAATGCCGAGTCAATTTTAGCTGTACAGGCTGTGGTTGACCTTAACGAAAAGTTCTCAGTCACTGCGCAGCTGGTGGCCAAAGGGGTCGACGATTTTGAGCCTGAATTCGACTGGTATTATGTGACCTATCAGGCCTCAGATCAGCTCACCCTTATGGCAGGACGTCGTAATATCCCCATGTACTATTTCTCAGAGTTTTCAGAGGTTGGTTATGCTTACCCCTGGATGCGACCCCCTTCAAACTTATATTGGTGGCAGGTTACTCAGTTTAACGGGGTCCATGCAATGTATAGCTTTGATCTGGGTGATTACAGCAATACACTCACCTTTTTCTACGGTAACGAGTATTCAGACGATAACGTCGAAATGCTCTACTACGATAAACTGTATGGTGGCAACGCGCGAACGGTCAATGAATTCTGGACCGATATCACAGGAATGAACTGGAATATTTCTGGCGACAACTTTGACCTGAGATTTGTTTACTTCCAGAACGACCGCGACAGGGAGACCATTCAGCAAGACGGTAGTATTGACCCTTATACGCCATTTTCTCAGACCTTTATTGGCCTGGGCGGGAGCATCAATTTAAGTCAGTTCACGGTACTTTTTGATGCCAACTTTGTTGATTACGATGACGATCTGGGCACTGAATTTCCTACCTATCTGGTTTCTCTCGTCTATCACTGGGATGATATTCAACCCTATGTATCTTATTCAAAAGCCGATCATGAACGCTCCAAAGTCCCGACAGAAGATTTGGAAGAACACTACATGCTGAGCTTTGGTGTTCGCTATGATTTTATGCCTAAGGCGGCTTTCAAAGTCCAGTATGACAAGTTTGTCGATCAGGGCGATGTACCTAACGGTTGGGCCTATCACGGCGATTCGCGCACCATCAGTATGGGTGTCGACTTTGTCTTTTAGTCCTGTATTCGCGCTGAACGGTCCAGATCGTTTCAGGGGTTAAGCTATGTGACCTTGTTAAATACTCTCAGCCCGATATCACTTTTCCGATTTCGGGCTTTTATTACTCCCTGCGTTTTTGGCCTTGTTAGCACTATCCTCAGTGTTGTTATCTTAAAAATACAATTATTTCTGATTCCTACATCTGCTCTTTTCGCTCTAACGTATCAGATTGTGAAACTGCTCAACCACATTTGAATAGAGGAAGCTTTGTTCAAGCAAGGCTTCCATCAGCCCTTCAGGTCTTGCTTTGATAATGGCCGCTTCCAACGCTTCTTTGTCGGCCAGACAAGGGCTTTGGTTAGACAAGGCAAGGTACACAGGGTTGATTTGTACAGGTTCAGGTAACATGGCAAGTGGCAAAGACTGCTCACTATACACATTCAACCAACTGCTGATGGCCTGCCACTGTGGGGCAATAAAGTAATCAATCCGACCCAGCGCCAGCATTTTAAGGGCTTTTTCAACGCTATCCGCCGTCGTCAGGGTCAGTTGGGTGAGATCAAATCCGGTGTGGCTATGTGTGGCTGATTTAGCTTCACGTAACGCTGCGCCTCTGAGCGGCAAAAGTGCATGCAAGTTACGCAGCGGTAATTCTCGGCGTCGATAAAACACACTGTGTGCAGACGTTGTCAGAGGAGGCTCTAAATAGGTAAACCACTCAGGCGGGTAGTGGGTGCTTTGCAGACCAACCAGCAAGTCAATATGGCTATCTCTTGCCCATTGAATGGCTCTGAGCCAGGGCATGGGCTTTGCTACTTCAACGTGCGTTTGCTTAGGCAAAATTTGCCGAACAAAATCAAAGCCAATTCCCCGTAAACTGTCTTCACTAATAGCATAGCTAATGGGAGGGGCATCAGGGCTGCCGCCATGCGTATTTCAGAGCACATCGCAAAACTGTATTTGCTAACCAATAAGCAAAGCAATAAAAGGGCTATAACATGGGAGCGATTCACAATTTTACCACCAACTAAGGTGAAGGCTGTTATTAGTTATAGCTTAATTCTGTTTGTTTTTCGCGGTGCTATTGAGGCTCAGTGTGAGCGGACAGTATGCTAAAGGTCGTCATTGGAGCGGCGTAATTTATTATTTGTATCGCAATACAAATTCAAAGAGGTGCCAAAATGCAACTAAATTGTACTAATTTAAGTAATAGCTTTGAGTTCTCTAAAGAACCGTGAAGGGGTGGTATATGCCGGAAAATTTGAATGGCCTTAAGTGCCTGGTTTGCTTATGTCTGTGCCTGACATTCAATATGGCATCTGCGACCCAGTCACCTGCGTCACCCCAGAAAATGGCTGTCAAGATAGAAGATGCTGAAGGCCATGATAAGGTCGAAGCAATCATTGATTTCGTTGCGGCGCACTTTCATTTTCATTCTACTCAGTCACTTACCTACGGGAAAATCGGATTATCCATGCTGTCAGATAATCCCAATAACGACCAGGCAGCGCGGTTGCTGAGTCATCTAGCTCGGGCCCATATATCGAAACGTGAGCTAAGCGAGGCCAAAGAATTGGCACAGCGCGCGAACGTATTGGCAGTACAAAGTGGTATCGAGACTAACCAGGTGCTAGCCAGACTGGTCTCTGCAGATGTTGCGACACGGCAGGAAAATTTCGCAGTTGCAGAGGCTGATCTTGCTACGGCAATGGCGCTGGCAGCCAATATAGGGCATGACAGGTATCTCGCCAGAGCACGACAGTTATCGGGTGTACTCAATGTACAGTTAATGCGTTTTGATGATGCATTGGCCGATTTTCTTCATAGTCTGAATTTATATCGCAATTTACAGGATACCTACAGGGCATCTTCGGTACATCAAAGTCTGGCGTCGCTTTACAGAAAAATGAATCTGTATGAAAAGGTGCTGATCCATCAGAATCAGGCCATCCAGATAGCGGTAGAGCTCAAAGACGACAGAAAGCTTGGCATTTATTACAGCAACATGGGTACCTACTTTGAAGAGATTGGTGACTACAACAGCGCCATTGATATGTACTTGAAGTCACTGGAGTACAAAAAAGTGCTGGGTTATAAAATGGGTATGATCCACACTTACAATCGGCTGGGTTCCGCCTATCGTTTAGCAGGGGACTTTAGTCGTTCTGAAAGTAGCCTGATGGAGGCCGAGCAGTTAAAGCAGGCAATCAAACGCTATGACACTAATATCTCTACCTACCTGGACCTGGGGCGTTTGTACTTAGATACAGGCGAGTTGAAAAAAGCTGAAGACTATCTTAATAAAAGTTTGCCATTGTATCTGGGGTCACCGTGGGAAGACAGGATAGCTGAGATTTATCAGGCTTTCGCGCAATTGTCGTTGCAGCGGGGAGACGCAAATCAGGCGATTGAACACTATCTCAGAGCCATTGAAATTGCTCATCGGCATCAAAGAGACACGCAGGTGTTGCACTACCATCGTGAGCTTGCGCAGGTCTATGAGCGCGTTGGTCAGGTGCAGGAGGCGCTTAGATATCTGAACGCTTATTTACTGCGTCAAACCGAGTGGGAAGACAGAAATAACCAATATCGGCTCAGTGCGTTGAGTGTGGAGTTTGATGTTGAAGAAAAGGAACGTGAAATTGCTGCCCTGGTTCAGGAAAATCGAATTAAAGATTTAGAAATAGAAAAGCAGGCATTCCAAAAAGGCGCTGTTCTGATTGCGTTAGTACTGGCATTTGGCACCGTCTTCTTTTTGTATTTTTGGTACAGCAAAAACAAACAGCTCAAGATAGAGCAACTTGCTTTACAACAAGTGAGTGATGTAAAAGAGCGCCTGAGACTGGCCTTATGGGGAAGTGGGGATGAACTGTGGGATTGGGATTTGGCTGCGGGGGTTATCACACGAGATAATCGACTGGGTAATTTGCAGTTACCTGATGCTCAGATTGGTTCTGATCTTGGCACACTCAAAGCGTCCGTTCATCCACAAGACTATACAAGGTTACAAGAGGCGTTCAACAGACACTGTAGCGGAGAAAGTGATTATTATGAGGTGAGTTACCGGGTTAAAGACAAGCAGGGTAACTGGTTGTGGGTGCTGGACAGAGGCAAAATAACGGCACGAGACGAAGCGGGCAACGCCATCAGAGCATGTGGCACAATCAAAGATATATCAGAACTTAAGGCCACAGAGCTGGCGCTGGCAGAACTCAATAAATCCCTTGAAAAGCGGGTCGAAGAGCGAACCGAGCGATTGCAACAATCCGCCGATGAGCTGGCAAATACCCTTGAAGAACTCACCGCAACACAATCTACCCTGGTGGAAGCGCAAAAAATGGCGTCTCTTGGACGTCTTGTCAGCGGTGTTTCTCATGAGCTCAACACTCCACTTGGCACAGCCATAACGGCCAGCTCAGTATTAACTCAGTCTTTGCGAAGCTTTAAGGACAAGCTGGACAGTGGCAAACTGACATTAAGCGACACCCAAGCGTTTATTGAACTTTCAGAGTCTAGCGCACAGCTGATGGACAGCAATACAGCCCGCGCAGCTCAGCTGGTTAAGCGTTTTAAGCAGGCATCCGCTCAGGAATATATCAGCAGTAACGACCCAATCGAATTGAAACCCTTTATAGAGGCGTTTTTGGCATACAGGATAAAGGAAAGCAAAGTAAAGGTTGAGCTTGACTGTCATGACGCAATCAATATCTTCAGTAATGGTCAGGCACTTGAAAAAATACTCGAAGACTTGCTTGCAAACGCGATTGATCATGGCTTCGATGCTGCTGAGGGGCGTATTTTGATTCAAGTCAGACAACAAGAAGAAATGATAACCATGCTGTTTTCAGATAATGGTAAAGGGATCGACAAGGCAGAGCTTGCGCAGATTTTTGAGCCATTTCATACTACTGCGCGCCATAAAGGGAGTGTAGGCCTGGGCTTATATATGGTGTTTAACCTGGTGACCTATGTACTAAATGGCAACATTCAGTGCAAACCCAACGTACCACAGGGCTGCACGTTTGAGGTGGTATTCCCGACAAAATTAAGATGACTGTATATTTTTCAGTGGCTTAGTTGAATTAATCGACTCATTAGGTCAATGTATATGCACCCATAATAAGCACAATAAGGAGCTCTGTGTGACAGAGTTACTGGTCCCATATCAACTGACTATTCTGGTGCTCGGGTTATCGGGTGGACTATTTTTAATTCAGCTGGCGATTGTCAATATTATCGCAATTAAGCAAAAGCATCCGCCTGGCGTGGCGGTCTCGCAGGACCCGCAAACGCTGTTGTTTCGAAGTAACCGAGTGTTTGCCAATAGCAACGAAACAGTGGGGATCTTGATACTGGTGGTGCTTTTTGCGGTATTCCCGGGCACACATCCGGGTTGGCTCAACGGATTAGCTGCCACATACCTGCTGTACAGGGTCGGGCATATGGTGTGTTACTACTTAGATCAGAAACTAATGCGAAGTATCTCTTTTGGCGTCTGCTATCTCAGCCTGTTGGGTATTTTTGTTAGTGGTATGGCCGCCTGGTTAAGATAATCCAGGCGTGCGTATTCAGGTTATGGCGCGAATAATGATCCCGGGATCTGTGATCCCTTCTTTTTTCAGCGCTTCCTGAATGTTTTTGATCATATCGAAATACTGCTCCTGCAACTGCATCAGGTACTGGCTTTTCATTTCTGTCAGTTGCTGAGTTGCCTCATCGGGTTCTCGTTCTGTTTGCAATGCCATTAACTCTTCTTTGAGTAAGGTCATTTCTTCTTTGAGCTTTTCCAGACGCTCCAGCATTCGCTGGATATAGGCAGGGACATCTTCAAATTCCTCAGCGTCTTCTTTGGCTTTTTCCCCGGATAGTACATGCTTGTCTTCATTAGATAAAGTTATGCCCTGAGCTTCTTCTGCGGTATCTGTTGCAGACGGCGTCGTCTGTTGTTCTTTGGTTGCAGCCACTTCGTCTGTCGCGGTGGCTGCAGGTTTACTCTGAAAAGCGGTAATGTCTCTGGATGTCTGGTGAATTATAAATGTCATAGCACTTTCCCTGATCACGCTTGGCTAAACATACAAAGTATCGATTAATACTTTTATCTTAATTTATATCGACATTTAATTGGACATCTTTAGGACAAAAGTTATGACAAATGCGACGGCCTGCGCCAGAATTTGTCTTTTAATAGCGAGAGGGCACCAAGCAAAATCAATAAATAAGCACCAGAGAAAGGCATTATGATCGCCAGTACCACACCAAATAAGGTGAGTGAGGGGGCAAATAGCCCTGGCACGGGTATCTGATATGTACTGAGTTGGCGTAACACAGAGCCAAGGAGTAAAAACAACACCCCACTGCTTAGAAACCACACGATGGCTTCGCGGTCAAATAGCATACTGCCGTTGACGACGGTCGTGGCGAACCAGCCTTCCTGATGCATTGCAGTGAGTACCTCCCAGCCCATCAAAATGCCGACCAGGTTGTGAAGCAGGCCTGTGAATATCAGCCCATTTCCTAAAAAAGCGGCGCGATTCATAATAATGCCTCCAGTTGCGTTTTCGCCTGTCGGGAACTCAGTGTCAGGCACTCCTGAACGGACAGGCGAGGGTAGAGCTGCTGTAGCCCCAGAAAGCTGGCATAGCTGGTGGTTGCTAGTTGCTCTGCCTGCGTTGAGTCTAAACCTAATTCAAGGTAACAGGTTTTAAGGTAATGCTGACGCTGAGCGTCTATGGTGCACAAGTGGTGCTGGATGCTGGTATCTTTCAGGGCCCAGGCCCGAATATGCATTTCAGCTTCAATGTCCGTCACTGCAATGGCTTCATCGAGGCGTTCCAGCCTGGTCTTGGGACAGGGCTGTGTATCGGCAATGGCAATCAGGCGTGCAGTGGCTTGCTCATACCAGTAAGTCATCAGTGCATCGATAAAAGCCTGGCGATTTTTAAAGTGATGATAAAAAGAGCCCTTAGTCACTTTTTTACGGCTGCATAGTCGGTCTATGGTCAGAGCATCTGGTCCACTGCGGATCAGCGTTTTTAGCGCAAATGCCAGCCAACTCTGTTTTGCATCGCTCATAATCTTCCTGCCTTCTTGGCATTGTGAATAACACTGCGCGCGATAACATAATGAAAGGGTAAAATGGCAGTGAGGTAAATGCGACCCGTCAAGGTTTTTGGATTAACCAAAGTGGATACAATCACCGTGTTTTGCTGTTTTTTTACGCTCAGGTAAAAGGCCATATGGCGGTCTTCAGCGTTGCTGATAATCTCCTCAGGGTACTTTTCGCAAACGTTCAGAAAGCCTGCCTGATCGCCTACATCCAGCTCATCACCGGCGGGCACCATAGTGTTTTGCCCGACTGAAAAACCAAATGCAGCGACTAACTTATTTCTGAGTCGCATCAACTGTGTTACCCAGCCGGGCATAGTATTAAAAATCCGGTATTGCAGCTGGCTGGGTGTTAGGGATGGTGTGTCGAGCGTGACTTGTAGTGCGTCACGAAAATGGTGCGCGCATGCTTTTGCCTGAAGGCGATCGTGCTCAGGTTTAAGGCTCATAATCTGACTAAACATAAACAACTCCGTTTGATGGCAACTGAACATACCATACTGTATGGTATGTTTCTGTGCAATGGTTTTACGTGGTTTTTATTCGGAAGTAATAGCAAGGGGGGACGTAAGCCGGGTCAGTGACAATAACCCGGCAAAAAAGCGTGGCTTAGAATGTCCAGGCCAGGTGCACCTGAGGAACCGATTCATTGGTGTCGGTGCCCAGTTTATTTCGCCAGTACTGCCATTCGATACCCAGCATCAGCTGGTTTTCGGGCATCTCCAGTGCGTGACCCAGATCCCAGCGCAAAATAGGTTGTGCCAGTAGCCAGCCTTTCACATCACCGCCCACTTCATTGTCGCGGCCGGTGATGTATTCCACATGACCTGTAAACTCAAACTTGTGTCCGCCAATGGTAAACGGGTAGCCCCAGGCCACATCCAGCATATAACTGTTGGTCTCTTTCGGCGCGCCACCGGCATTCACGCCGCGACTGTCGTCGATGTAGCCGGTCAGAGTGGTAGAAAAGAAATTAAACCCGTCGATATTCCAGGAGAGTTTTACGCCTGGCAGGTATTTCATGACTTTGGCATCGCCTGCGGCGTTAAAGCCCATCACAATCCCAACGTCCTGAAGTGGTGAGTCATTAAACTTCAGATCTGCCAGCTTCCCCAGACTAAATGTAGAGTACCATTCTCCGTAAAAGTCGCCATCCTGATAGCCATCGTCCAGATCGTCTGTGCTGTAATCGATAAAGAAGAAGTTATCGCCATAACGGTAACCGGAGGCATGTTGCAGAGAATAAATCGTCTGATTGGCCTTTTGCTGACTAAATGGATTTTTAAATTCACCGTGATTAAGGTGTAGCTGAGTGTTACTCCAGTCAGCCGCTGCAGCCGTACCAGCACTAAGCATAAGACTCAGAGTGAGCGCAGAAAAAAGTGGTGTTTTCATTGTTTCTCGTGTGTATGGGGTTATAAACAGCTGAATTATAAACGCAAATCAACAAACAAGTGGAATAAAAACACGCATTTTCTTGGTTTAGGACAAATAATGGCACCCTGAGGATGCCATTTCTGTTTGGTGATTAGTCTTTATGGCGGCGCAAACATATAACGGCAATGGCCGTAAACGCCAGAATAAAGCAGTAAAAGGACGAGGTAGAAACTTCCCAGGGGCTGATCTTAAAAGTCGCGCCCAGCAACAAAGCTTGTGCGCCATAAGGCAAGGATCCCTGCATGACACAGGCAAAAATGTCCAACAGGCTGGCTGAACGCTTACCAGAGATCTCACCATCATCGGCCAGCTTTTTAGCAACCGGACCAGCAACAATAATACTTACGGTGTTGTTGGCGATACACAGGTTACTGGTCAGTACCAGCGCGGCAATACCCAGCTGATCGGCCACTTTTCTGTGCCATTTGGCAATGATGGCCGTTATTGTCTGGATCTTGTGAGCCAGATAATCCAGCCCGCCATTGACGCGGATAAATTCAGACAAGCCACCGATGAACATAGATAACAGGAAAATTTCCTGCATATCACTGAAGCCCTTGTATACGTCTTTAACGAAAGCGGCACCCTGATAATCGCCGGTGAACCCCATCAGTGCAGCGAAAATAATACCACTAAAGAGCACCACAAAGACGTTGATGCCGATCACTGCCAGCACCAAAATAAAGGCATAGGGCAATACCAGTAGCCAGTCAAAAGGCTTGGTTTCAACCGCCTGTGGCTCTGGGGTTAGGAATACCAGCAGCGCTACGGTAAGCACGGCAGCGGGCAGGGCAATTTTCAGGTTTTCTTTAAATTTGTCTTTCATTTCACAACCCTGAGTACGGGTTGCTGCTATGGTGGTATCCGAAATGATAGACAGGTTATCACCAAACATCGCACCGGAGACAATGGTACCGGCCATCAGAGCGGGATCGATACCGGTTTTAACAGATACCGCGTAGGCAATCGGGCCAATCGCACCGATAGTACCCATTGACGTACCCATGGCAGTCGAGACCACAGCGGCAATTAAAAACAGCCCGGGTAGTAGCAGGCTTGGCGGGATCAGCGATAATCCGGCATTGACGACGGCATCAACGCCGCCCGTGGCACTGGCCACCGATGAAAACGCACCGGCAAGCAAGTAGATTAAGCACATGGTAATGATATTGCTGTGTCCGGCGCCTTTAATAAAGGTTTCAACGCTCTGGTTGATGGTGCCTTTGTTGATCCAAAACGCGATAACTATGGCGGGTAAAATGGCCACCGGTGCCGGTAGCTGATAAAAAGCATAGTCGACGCCCTGTGATTGCAGGTACAGACCTGCGCCCAGGAACAGGCCAACAAAGGTTAAAAGAGGTAGCAAAGAAAGTTTTGCTTGTGTGTGATTTAAGTGTGGCTGCATAGCACTCCCCAAAAACTAACCACAGCCAACGAGTCCATTATTAGCTGCATTTAAACTACATCGCCCGCAATAATTGAAATCGGCGAGGGCGGAAGTTTATATGGTTAGACGTCTAAAGTCCATTGTGTTTCGTTATTATATTTTTCTACCTGTCTGAGCGTTTAGCTTTGAGCGTGAGCAGAGCTTTTGATAGCTCAAAACACGACTTTAAAGTGTGCTCGGCCTTGCTGGTTGCACGTCAATGACGAGCCCGCAAAACAGGATAGATTCGTATTATTGTCAACTGACTATGACACAGAGATAGGGTAAACTCTAGAGCACAAAATTAATCACCTGGCATAAAAGCGGGGTGATCGAGCTTATCTCTCTTGCGCTGAAAATCGGGAAAATACGTTTCCGTACCACCAAACAGGTGGCATATCTAACACAAAGGAAAACCGTAAAATGACACAAATCGGTATTTTTGGCGCCAATGGCCGTATGGGCCTGGCGCTGATTGAAGCAGTCCAACAGTCTCAGCATTGCCAGCTTGGCAGCGCATTCGTCAGAGCGTCCTCGCCACACCGTAACCAGCCTATTGCCACACTACAGCCGCAAGCACCTGCCGGGTCGACCTTCAGTTCTGAACAGCAATTGGATCCTGAACTGGATGTACTGATCGACTTTACGCTACCAGAGGGTATGCTCGGCCACTTGCAACAGGCTGTGGCGAATAAAACGCCCATGGTAATTGGCACAACCGGCCTGAGTGCAGAGCAAATGCAGGCACTGGAAACCGCCTCTGAGTCTATTCCGATTGTTTTTGCACGTAACTTTAGTGTCGGTGTGACGCTGATGCTGGACCTGGTGCAAACTGCCGCGGCAAAGCTGGCCGATGAAATGGACATTGAAATCTTTGAAGCTCATCACCGTAATAAAGTCGACGCACCGTCGGGGACCGCGCTGGCGATTGGTGAAGCCATTGCCGAGGCAAAAGGGTGGGATCATGACCAGGTGGCGCGCTATGACAGAACTCAGGTACATGAGGCTAAAAGTCAACAAGAAATTGGCTATTCAGTGCTCAGAGCTGGCGATATAGTTGGTGAACATACGGCTTATTTTGCCACTATGGGAGAAAGGCTGGAATTAACACACAAAGCAACATCAAGATTAACCTTCGCATCAGGTGCTGTAAGGGCTGCGCAGTGGTTAAAAGATAAGCCGAACGGACTTTATTCCATGCAAGATGTGCTTGGATTGAAGAGGTAAGCTTACTATTTTAGCGTGTTCGTTAGTAAAAGTCGCTAAAAACCTTATTTTTTTATTTTTTACGCGAATTATTAGACGAATCTAAGAAAGTGCTGTAGACTATAACGAATTTGCCAAAATTTTAATAACTGCGTGTTACCAAGCGCTTTGTAGACGGGAAAACAAGCGTTGGCTTGCTCCCGTTTTTTACTATCTAGGAGGTTAACTTGACTAAATCCGCTCTCTTAGTCCTTGAAGACGGCACTGTGTTTCGCGGTACTGCCATTGGCGCTGACGGCCTGTCCGTTGGTGAGGTAGTATTCAATACGTCTATGACGGGATATCAAGAAATTTTGACGGATCCTTCTTATGCAGAACAGATTGTGACGCTGACTTATCCACACATCGGGAATACCGGTACTAATAGTGAGGATGAAGAAGCCGATAAAATCTGGGCTAAGGGTCTGGTAATTCGGGATTTGCCATTGCTTGCAAGTAATTTCCGTAACGAGCAATCGTTAAGTGACTACTTAAAAGCACGCAATATCCTTGGGATTGCCGATATAGATACGCGTAAGCTGACGCGTATCCTGCGTGATAAGGGCGCTCAAAATGGCTGCATCATCGCGGGCGATGAAATTGATGAGCAGCAGGCACTGGAAGCGGCAAAAGCGTTCCCAGGCCTTAAAGGGATGGATTTAGCGAAAGTCGTAACAACAGAACAGACTTACGAGTGGCGTGAAGGGAGCTGGACTTTAGGTCAGGGCTTCCAGACTCTGAGTGCTGAAAATGAGCAATTCCATGTTGTTGCGTATGATTTTGGTGTGAAAAAGAACATTCTTCGCATGTTAGTCGACCGTGGCTGTAAACTAACTGTAGTACCAGCAGAAACCTCCGCTGCAGAAGTACTGGCGATGAATCCAGACGGTATTTTCCTGTCTAATGGCCCAGGCGACCCAGCGCCTTGTACCTACGCAATCGATGCGATTAAAGCTTTCTTAGAAACTGACACGCCTATTTTTGGTATTTGTTTGGGCCATCAGTTACTGGCGCTGGCCTCAGGTGCACAAACGGTGAAGATGAAGTTCGGTCACCACGGTGGTAACCACCCGGTGAAAGACCTGGATCGTGACGTGGTAATGATCACAGCACAGAACCATGGTTTTGCTGCGGATGAAGCAACTTTGCCAGATAACCTGCGTGCAACGCATAAGTCGTTGTTCGACGGAACCTTGCAGGGCATTCATCGTACCGACAAACCGGCATTTAGCTTCCAGGGTCACCCAGAAGCAAGCCCGGGTCCGCATGATGCAGCGCCGCTGTTCGACCACTTCATTGAATTAATGCAAGCACGTAAAGCCTAATTAGAACCGGAGTAACAATGCCAAAACGTACCGACTTAAACAGCATACTGATCCTGGGCGCAGGCCCAATCGTCATCGGCCAAGCCTGTGAGTTTGACTACTCTGGTGCTCAGGCGTGTAAAGCGCTGAGAGAAGAGGGCTACCGGGTTATTCTGGTTAACTCAAACCCGGCAACCATCATGACTGACCCGGAAATGGCAGATGCGACTTACATCGAGCCAATTCACTGGGAAGTGGTTGAGAAAATCATTGAAAAAGAAAAGCCAGATGCGGTACTACCGACTATGGGTGGTCAGACTGCTCTAAACTGTGCGCTTGACCTGGACAAGCATGGTGTACTGGCTAAGCACGGTGTTGAGCTGATCGGTGCAACTGCGGATGCCATCGACAAAGCTGAGAACCGCGAGCGCTTCGACGTTGCAATGAAAAACATTGGCCTTGAGTGTCCTCGCGCAGAGATTGCACACTCAATGGATGAAGCGCACGATGTACTGTCGCGCATCGGCTTCCCGTGTATCATTCGTCCTTCTTTCACTATGGGTGGTACCGGTGGTGGTGTTGCCTACAACATGGAAGAGTTCGACGAAATTTGTACCCGTGGTCTGGATCTATCTCCAACCAACGAGCTACTGATCGACGAGAGCTTACTGGGCTGGAAAGAATACGAAATGGAAGTGGTGCGTGACAAAAACGACAACTGCATCATTGTGTGTTCTATCGAAAACTTCGACCCTATGGGTGTTCACACGGGCGACTCAATCACAGTTGCACCGGCACAAACTCTGACTGACAAAGAATATCAGATCATGCGTAACGCCTCGATGGCGGTATTGCGTGAGATTGGCGTAGAAACCGGTGGTTCAAACGTTCAGTTCGGTGTTAACCCGGATGATGGCCGTATGGTTATCATTGAAATGAACCCGCGTGTATCGCGTTCATCAGCACTGGCATCTAAAGCAACCGGTTTCCCGATCGCTAAGATTGCAGCTAAGCTGGCTGTGGGTTATACCCTGGACGAGCTACAAAATGACATCACAGGCGGTGCAACCCCTGCGTCATTCGAACCGTCAATCGATTACGTTGTGACTAAGATCCCACGCTTTAACTTCGAGAAGTTCGCCGGCGCTAACGACCGTCTGACGACACAGATGAAGTCAGTGGGTGAGGTGATGGCCATTGGTCGTAACCAGCAAGAATCACTACAAAAAGCACTTCGTGGTCTGGAAGTGGGCGCAACAGGTCTTAACCCAATTGTTGCACTGGACGACCCGAAAGCGAAAGAAACCATTATTCGTGAACTACGTGAGCCAGGCGCAGAGCGTATCTGGTACATCGCCGATGCAATGCGTCACGGTATGAGCGTAGAAGAAGTGTTCGAGCTGACCAAAGTTGACCGCTGGTACCTGGTTCAGATTGAAGACATTCTGAAAGACGAAGCAACCATCGCTGAAGTGGGCATGGCTGGTCTGAATAAAGACTTCCTGCGTCGCCTTAAGCGTAAAGGTTTCTCAGATCCACGTATCGCTGAGATTGCGGGTGTGTCTGAAAAAGAAATTCGTAAGAAACGTCACCAGCTGGATATCCTGCCGGTTTACAAGCGCGTTGATACTTGTGCTGCAGAATTCAGCTCAGACACTGCTTACATGTACTCATCTTACGATGAAGAGTGTGAAGCGGCACCGTCTGACAAAGACAAAATCATGGTGATCGGTGGGGGTCCTAACCGTATCGGTCAGGGCATCGAGTTCGATTACTGTTGTGTACACGCCGCGCTGGCAATGCGTGAAGACGGCTACGAGACCATCATGGTGAACTGTAACCCTGAAACGGTTTCAACAGACTACGATACGTCAGACCGTCTGTTCTTCGAGCCAATCACATTGGAAGATGTGCTTGAAATCGTGCGCGTTGAAAAGCCAAAAGGGGTAATTGTTCAGTACGGTGGTCAGACGCCACTGAAACTGGCCCGTGACCTTGAAGCGAATGGTGTGCCAGTAATTGGTACTTCACCAGATGCGATTGACCGTGCTGAAGACCGTGAGCGCTTCCAGCAGCTGGTTGAGCGTCTTGACCTGCTTCAGCCTGAAAACGCAACGGTTACGTCACTGGAAGAAGCGGTGGCAAAATCTCAGGAAATCGGCTTCCCGCTGGTTGTACGTCCTTCTTATGTACTGGGTGGCCGTGCGATGGAAATCGTGTATGACGAAGATGACCTGCGTCGTTACATGACCGAAGCGGTTTCTGTGTCTAACGAAGCACCAGTATTGCTGGACCGCTTCCTGGATGACGCTATCGAAGTAGACGTTGATGCGATCTGTGACGGCGAAAACGTCATCATTGGTGGCATCATGGAGCACATTGAGCAAGCCGGTGTTCACTCAGGTGACTCTGCCTGTTCACTGCCTGCACACTCACTGTCGCAGGACATTCAGGACGTAATGCGCAAGCAAGTGCGCGACATGGCACTGGAGCTGGGCGTGGTTGGTCTGATGAATACTCAGTTCGCGGTAAAAGACGGTCAGGTTTACCTGATTGAAGTGAACCCGCGTGCTGCGCGTACCGTGCCGTTTGTTTCTAAAGCAACCGGTGTTGCGCTGGCAAAAGTGGCGGCCCGTTGTATGGTTGGCCAGTCACTGGAAAGCCAGGGCGTGACGAAAGAAGTTATCCCGCCTTACTACAGCGTAAAAGAAGTGGTACTGCCATTTGCTAAGTTCCAGGGTGTTGACCCAATGCGTGGTCCTGAGATGCGCTCTACCGGTGAGGTAATGGGTGTTGGTGAAAACTTCGCCGAAGCCTTCGCAAAAGCGCAATTAGGTGCATCAAACGCTTTACCACGTGGTGGTCGCGCGCTACTATCTGTTCGCAATGGTGACAAGGCACGTGTTGTAGAGCTGGCTAAGACCATGAAAGCCATTGGCTTTGAGCTGGATGCAACCAAAGGTACAGCACAAGCTCTGGAAGACGCCGGCATCGAAGTACGTCGCGTAA
This sequence comes from Pseudoalteromonas sp. XMcav2-N, assembly GCF_024124545.1. Classification (GTDB taxonomy): domain Bacteria; phylum Pseudomonadota; class Gammaproteobacteria; order Enterobacterales; family Alteromonadaceae; genus Pseudoalteromonas. The sequence goes on along the minus strand of NZ_JAMXSF010000003.1, from coordinate 297,795 downwards.
ACAAGGTATTTGAAGGTCGTCCACACATTCTTGACCGCATCAAGAACGGTGAGTACAGCTACATTGTGAATACCACAGAAGGCCGTCAGGCTATCGAAGATTCGAAGGTGTTACGTCGTGGTGCACTTCAGCATAAGACTAACTACACCACTACGCTCAACGCAGCGTTTGCAAACTGTACAGCCAATGAGGCTGACGACAGAAGTTCTGTAAACTCTGTTCAGGAGCTACACCAGCGTTTGAACTAAGAAGAACAAGGCCAGGGCGCAAGCCCTGGCAATGAGTGAGATACTATGCAATCAATTCCGATGACAGTACGAGGCGAAGAAATGCTTCGTGAAGAACTGAACCATTTAAAGAAAGTCGTCCGTCCTAAGATCGTTGCCGACATCGCGGAAGCGCGTGAGCACGGCGATCTGAAAGAAAACGCCGAATACCACGCTGCACGTGAGCAGCAGGGATTCTGCGAAGGCCGCATCCAGGAAATTGAAGCCAAACTGTCTACATCACAGGTTATTGACGTCACTAAAATGGCAAACAATGGCAAAGTGATCTTTGGCAGCACGGTGACCATAGTCAATGTTGATACAGACGAGGAAGTGACCTACAAGATAGTAGGTGACGACGAGGCAGACATTAAAAACAATCTGATCTCGGTTAACTCGCCAATTGCACGTGGTCTTATCGGAAAAGAACTGGATGATTCAGTGACCATTCAAACTCCAAACGGTAGCGTTGAATACGACATCATCGAAGTTGAATATGTCTAGATTTGTCTAACCTATAGCACCAAAAACCCGACCCAGTGTCGGGTTTTTTATTGCCCACTCCTTAACCTTGTGCCAGATCAAAGAGCCGCAAAAGCAGCGCGTTATGATGAGTTTAACAAAGGAGAACATCATGACTGCTGACCAATTAACGAGTTTTCTCAAATCCAAACAAAATGAACTGAGTCAACGGATAGCCGCCATTGAAGCCGATTTCAGAAAGGGCCGGTCGGCCAACTTTGCAGAGCAAAACACAGAGCGTGAAAACGACGATGTACTGGATGAAATTCATCAGGAAGCCAAGCAAGAGCTGGTCATGGTCAATCACGCGATACTGCGAATAGAGCAGGGCACCTATGGCCTGTGTCAGCACTGTGAAGAACAAATCAATCCGGAGCGTTTAAACGCTCTGCCTTACACAACGACTTGTATTAAATGCGCAAAATAGAAAGGACCGTATTATGACAATTGAAAAACATGATCTGCACCACGAATTTCCGGAATATAAAGACGAGATCCACCATCTGAAAATGAACGACGCACACTTCGCCCGTTTGTTTAAAGAATACCATGAGTGCGATCACGAAGTACATCGCATCGAAACCGGCGCAGAAAATACCTCTGACGCTTACCTTGAAACACTCAAAAAGCAGCGCCTTCACTTAAAAGATCAGCTGTTTTCTATTATTAAGAAAGCACAGACTGTTGCTTGATTCTCAAGTGCGCCCATCCGGGCGCACGCTTACAATGAGATTTAGGCCAGATAATTTAGAGGTTGTTATTATCACTTCATGACAGTATTAGCTGAATTTAATGACGAAAAAGCAGTTAAGACAATAACAAATCAATAGAGCAATCATAAACAAGGCTGTGCATCCAATAACCTGGAATTAATATCCTTTTAAGCTGGCTGATGAATCATCACAAAGCTCTACATTATATAACCTGTATTTATTCTTCTTTCTTCAGAGTGAAATGATCTAGATCATTATGTATCGAAGTCGAAGAACTTATCTAATTTACCCGTTACGTGGTGAAAATAAATATCGCAGTTTATTTTTTGTGTATATTTATTGTAAATTCATGGTAAGGGTTCAGTGTCATTGGATTGGTCATTGAGATATCACGCACTGCGTAGGGAGTATTAAATTGAATGTATCTATAGAAGCGTTTCGTCATTTTGATTTTCGGCTCATTCCTGAACCGTCGCCGCTTGATCTTGTCATTACTGAATCGCTCGAAAGTCACACTAAAGTTAATGGCTCCAAATCTGGCGCTTTGCTTCCACTACCGTTTCAGACTGGGATCGGAAAAACTTACACGGCATTAAACTTTTTGCTCCAGCAGATGCTTGCTCAAGTGCAAAATGAATTACAGGAAGAAAAGAGTGGTAGTAGATCCAAGCGTTTGCTCTATTACGTTACAGATTCAGTAGATAATGTCGTAAGTGCGAAAGCAGACTTGTTTAAGTTAATTGAAGAGCAAACAGTTAAGGGGCGACCTCGCTTCACTCTTGAACAACAAGACTACCTTAAAGCACAAATAGTCCACCTACCTAACCAGTCAGAGCAGTTGTTGCAATGTTCTGATGCTGTAATGAATGAAGTGTTGACAGGATTTGACTTGAACGCCGAGCGCGATGTTAAAGCAGAATGGAGCGCTATATCGGGCCTAAGGCATCATGCGAGCAAGCCAGAAGTTAAAGTTTCTTTAAGTCGTCAAGCCGGTTACTTTTACCGCAATTTAGTTGCCCGCTTGCAAAAGAAACAAAAAGGGGCCGATAGAATCTCGCTGAATGGCTCGTTACTGACCTCTGTTGAAGCACTTCTGCCGGGAGAAAAAATCCGCAATGGAAGCGCTCATGTTGTTTTCTTAACGACGAGCAAGTTTCTGAAAGGCTTCCACAATACCCGCTCGCGCTACAGTCCATTACGCGATTTAAGTGGTGCGGCGCTTATCATTGATGAAATTGATAAGCAAAATCAAGTCATCCTTTCCGAACTGTGTAAACAACAAGCGCAGGACTTAATTTGGGCTATAAGAACTCTGAGAGCAAACTTTCGAGATCACCAACTTGAGAGTTCGCCTCGCTACGACAAGATTGAAGACCTGTTTGAACCACTGCGTGAGAGACTCGAAGAGTTTGGCACCAAGTGGAACCTAGCGTTTGCGTTTAATACGGAAGGACCTAACTTGAATGAACGACCTGTTCGGTTGTTTTCAGATAGAAGCTTCACGCATGTAAGCAGTGCCACTCATACGCTGTCATTAAAATCAGATCTATTGAGGCAGAAAAATCTCATATTTAGTGATGAGAAAGTGGAAGGTTCTCTCATTGAAAAAAATGGGCTTTTAACCCGCTTTGTCAATGAAGCGGATGTTATATACCAGTGGTTTCTTGGCACTATGCGTAAAGCCGTATTTCAGTACTGGGAGAACGTTCGTAGCCTTGAAATTGAAGGGCGCGAAAATAGAAGCCTAGAAGGAACGTTTCAAGAAGCCGTTCAATCCCTGCTTACTCACTTTAACCTACAAGAATTTGAGTCTGCTGTTTACGAGTCTTTTGATACTAGGGGGCTGCGGCAATCAGCGGGTGGACAAGCGAGCAAGTTGAGTTCTAGCAAGAGCTACCATCATACCGGAATGAAACTTGTTGAAGTCGCCCATAATCAGGGGACTCGCGATACCGTAAATTGTAAAGCGTCATTCTTAAATCTTTCACCATCGGGTGTCTTGGCGGATATGGTTGATGCCGGAGCTGTTATTCTCGGTATAAGTGCAACAGCGAGAGCTGATACCGTAATACATAACTTTGATTTTAAGTACTTGAATGAGCGTTTGGGTAAAAAGCTTCTATCTTTGTCTAGGGAGCAAAAGCTGCGGGTAAATGATTATTATCATAGTAAGCGCAACTATAAAGATAATGGTGTGGTTTTAAAGGTTAAGTATCTTAATAGTCGAGATGCGTTTCTTGATACTTTGTTAGAAGAATATAAGCCGGAGGCTCGCTCAAGCCACTTTATCCTAAATCACCATCTCGGTATTGCTGAGTCAGAGCAGGCATTTGTTCGGAGCTGGCTGTCTAAGCTCTTAGCGAGTATTAAAGCGTTTATGTCAGTTCCTGATAATCGTTATATGCTGTCGCTGTTAAACCGTACTCTTGATACAACACGTCAGGATATTAATGAATTCATCCAGTTTTGCTGTGATAAATGGGCGATAGAATTTAATGTTCCAACCAAGACATATTTTGGCGTGAACGCTGATTGGATGAGGTTAGTTGGCTATGATGAAATTTCCAATCACCTAAACACAGAAGCAGGGAAAGTCGTTGTGTTCAGTACATATGCTTCAATGGGTGCTGGTAAAAACCCTGATTATGCAGTCAATTTAGCGTTGGAAGGTGGAAGCCTAATATCCGTTGCCGATGTTACTTATAGCACCCAGCAGCGAAGCGATATAGACAGTATATATCTTGAAAAACCTACTCAGCTAATGTTGTCAGATGATTATTCGCATACTGCTAACCAGCTTTGTCAGTTTCACCAAATCTTATCTTTGCAAGAGAACGGAGAGTTGTCGCCGAAAAGTGCTGAAAGCTGGTGTCGTCAGCAACTTATGGGCATGAGCAGAGAGCGCTCTTTACAGCAATATTACCAAACAAGTGACTACCAAAGCGCGGTAAGGAAATACATTGAACAAGCGGTAGGAAGAGCCGGGAGAACATCTCTGAAACGAAAACAAATTCTCTTGTTTGCTGATTCCAGTTTGAAAGAAATTCTGGCGGAAGAGAGTAGAGACCCAAGCTTGTTTTCGCACGAATATGTTGCTTTGGTTGATAAAGCGAAATCAGCTAATGAGCCTTTAGTTGAGGACAGGGTTGTTCGACGTTTGTTTAATCTTGCCCAACGAAACAACAAAGACGGTATTCAGTCAGTCAAGGCCCTAGTTCGTCGTCTACATAATCAACGTGCATCTGATAATGATATTCAAGAGTGGCAAGACATTAGAACTCAGTTACTTCGCTCTCCTACGATTGCCTCTCAACCTGCCCGATTCAATCGATTGTACTTACAGTCTATGACCAAAGGGTATTACCGTTACCAGGGTAATTTAGATGGTGACCCGAATGCCTTCGAGTTCTTTGATAGAGTGCCTACTGGCGATATGGTTTCTGAGGAAGCATGCAGCCTAGCTACGTTAGTTCAGAACCAATATGTGAGGCCTTGGTTTGAACACAAAGGTTTTGCCTGTTCGTGGCAAAAAGAAGCGTATGTGATGACGCCAGTTATGTTTACCAACATTTATAAGGGAGCATTGGGCGAGCAAGCGGTAGAGGCGGTGCTAACAGCATTCGATTTTATCTTTGAAGAAGTTCCAAATTCTATTTACGAGCGATTTGATAATAGAGTCAAATTTGCAGGGGTTGAGCAACCGATCTGGCTAGACAGCAAATACTGGAAGCATGAAGGTAATGAAAGCAGCGAAGATTACAGTTCGAAAATTTCATTGGTAGAAGAAGAGTTTGGACCTTCGAAGTTTGTTTACGTGAATGCGTTAGGGGATGCCTCAAAGCCGATTAGATATTTGGACTCGTGCTTCGTAGAAACCTCACCACAGTTAGCTAAAGTTATTGAAATTCCGGCACTAATTGATGATAGCAATGCCGACACCAACCTAACCGCAGTACAGGAGTTGATAAAATGGTTACACAACAGCTAGAACCTTCCTCACACGGTCCTTTATCAACCTTAGCGGAACAAATATCCATTGACACTGATTGGGTTGATAGAAGCTTCGCGATTTACTGTGTCAGTTATAAAGGAATAGACTTCTCAGAACGACCTAAGCGTTTAGTAACATTAGCGTCTGAAATCTATAAGTCAGGAAGTGTTTATTGCTTAGTCAAAGGTGCCAATAAAGAAGCGTGTTATTGGGTGCTGTTAGCAAAGGACGCCAAATTAGACCTCAAAGACACGTCTTTGGCTATCAAACCAGTTAATGCTGTCGAGCTACCTACATGGCAATTGGCCCGTTTACTGATCAAAGCGATACCAAAAGTATTGAGTGGCACTACGCCAGAGATAAAGCGCTTTGAAAGTGAGGGTTTGTATTATCTAGTCAAAAGCAAAAAGTTACCGAAAGGCCATTCTGGCTATGAATTAACGACCGTGGAAATCGACTTAGCACCATGTGCAGCACTTGGATTCAAACAAACACTTTCAATGGGTACTAAAACATTTTCTCCCTTGTCTTGGTTTACGCTAGAGAACGGAGAGATACAAAAAAAGGCAAGGTCTGCTATACGTTATCAACTTGATGAAGTGGGGATGTTGGTCAGCAAATCCATAAAGGGCGACTACATCAAGAAGCCGCTTTACTCTAATGCGAAGAATCGAATCCAGGCGATTGATATTACTAAAGAGTCTTATAGCGGTTTTCAACTATCTAAGGTCGGAATTCTTGAACAATTCATGCGAGATTTGAAGCAAGCTTATGGTGACTCAGTTGCGGTGAAGTTGCAGCGGATTCCCGGAGAAAAGCATAGATTTGTTTCAGATACGATTGTCAAAAATCACTATGTCGGTCTGTTTGATGCGTTGAAAGAGCATCGTTTGGTGGTCTGTGATTTAACCGAAAGCAAAGATACTGACGCTGCATTAACCTTGCTTCATGGTATCGAACATCTAGATATAAACGCAGAAATAGCTGAAGTTCCGATTTGTGGGGCACTGAATATCCTAATTGTTGGTAATAAAGACACCTACAAGTCAGCTGAAGAAGATCCGTACCAGGTTTATCGCAAAAAGTACCAAGACACAGTTTTTCAATCGTGTTACCCAGAGCGCTTATGGAATCGTCAAGGCCAGCCAAACCGACACGTGGTGGAAGTGCTGTTAAAAGAACTACTTATCAAGCTAGAAGTTCATACAAAAAAGCATTTGATTGAATACCCAAGAAGCCCTGAAGGATGTGTATATTACATGCCTCATCGACCGCAAGGCGAATTTTCAGAGGTGCGAGATGGGCCGTGGCCAGTGTATGCGTCTAAGTTAGTGGGCGATGAATGGCAATATATACAAGCGACTCAAGAGGAGCTTGAAGATATTGAACTCGATTTAGGTAATGATAAATGGCAAGTATTTCAAGGATTCCAACGTTCCCCTTATATTTATTGGCCGGAGACGGGGGACTATGCCATTTTCATTGATACGGGTATTCAAATGCTGCCGGAATTTGAAGCGGTTGCGGAGCGATTGCGTGAGCTTAAAAAAGGACGAGCCCAAGATGTCCCGATTGCATTGTTGACTCAGTTCATTGAAGAAAACCCAGAGAGTAAAGTAATCAACAAACTGAGAGCGATATTGTCTGAGTGGGATGATACGACCCCTCTACCGTTTGATGAGTTTTCGACAATTGCATACAAAAGCAATGATGAAAAACAATTCTATGATTGGCTGCGCGAACAAGGATTCTTCTTAAAAACATCGATGAGAGGACAAAGTGACGGGTTCTTTAATGCATCTTTAGGTTTCTTCTATAACCGAGAGCAGGGTATGTACTTTGCTGGTGGCAAAGGCAGCCCACAGAGCAAAATAGAAACTTTTAGCCATTTATACCTAATAAAACATTCGTTTGATGCACTACCTGAAGAGGTAGAAAACTTGTTTGACGTTTATCACTTAAGGCATCGTTTACCAACTGTAACGCCTTATCCTTTTAAGCATCTACGTGAGTATATTGAGATGCAGCGTTTTAAATCTTGATGGTAGGCCAAACTAAGGAGCTAGTAGCGAGCAGAAACCAATGTTTTATTCGCTACTAGCGTCAAAAGTCAGTAAAATCCTGCCCAAATACCCCTATTGTTATTGTTTGAATTTCAAGCAACTATCATTTAAGAAGAATATTATGGACCACTCAGTACATAACAAACTCGTTTCATTTATCTGGTCGATTGCCGACGACTGCCTTCGTGATGTCTATGTTCGTGGTAAATACCGCGACGTTATCTTACCTATGGTGGTGCTACGCCGTCTGGATACGCTTTTAGAGCCTTCAAAAGAAGCAGTATTGGAAGAAGTTAGATTCCAAAAGGAAGAGATGAATGAAACTGAGCTTGATGATGCGCCATTATGTGCAGCATCAGGTTATGTGTTTTACAACACTTCCAAGTGGACCCTCCAAACGCTATTCAGTACTGCGACCAACAACCAACAGATTCTGCTGGCTAACTTCGAAGATTACCTCAACGGTTTTAGCAACAACGTAAAAGAGATTGTTGAGTGTTTTAACCTGAGAGCTCAAATCCGCCACATGGCGGGGAAAGACGTTCTGCTAGATGTGGTTGATAAATTTGTCTCGCCATACATCAACTTAACGCCAGAGGTTAAAGAAGATCCTGAGGGCAACAAACTACCGGCGCTCAGTAACCTTGGTATGGGTTATGTTTTTGAAGAGTTGATCCGTAAATTCAACGAAGAGAACAACGAAGAGGCAGGTGAGCACTTTACTCCGCGTGAAGTTATCGAATTGATGACGCACCTTGTCTTCGATCCAATCAAAGATAACTTGCCCCTTTCAATCACAGTGTATGACCCTGCATGTGGTAGTGGCGGTATGCTGACAGAAACACAGAACTTTGTTGAAGAGAAGTATCCGGCATCGAACCGTGATATTTACCTCTACGGTAAAGAGATTAACGATGAGACTTACGCCATCTGTAAGTCAGATATGATGATCAAAGGTAACAACCCTGAAAACATCCGTGTTGGCTCAACCCTTTCTACCGATGAATTCTCATCAGAGCGCTTTGACTTCATGCTTTCTAACCCACCTTACGGTAAGAGCTGGGCGAGTGAGCAAAAACACATCAAAGAAGGCAAAGAAGTCGTTGATGGTCGCTTCAAAGTGAAGTTAAAAGATTACTGGGGTGTTGAGTCAGAACAAGATGCAACCCCTCGCTCCAGTGACGGTCAGTTACTGTTCCTGATGGAAATGGTCACTAAAATGAAGTCGCCTCAAGTTAGCCCATTAGGTTCACGCATTGCGTCTGTTCACAATGGTTCAAGCTTGTTTACCGGTGATGCGGGTAGTGGTGAAAGTAATATTCGTCGTTTCATCATCGAAAATGACATGCTGGATGCGATTGTTCAGTTGCCAAATAACCTGTTCTACAACACGGGTATTACTACGTATATCTGGCTTCTAAATAACAACAAGCCTGAAAGCCGCCAAGGCAAGGTGCAGCTGATTGACGCTAGCTTGCTGTTCTGTAAGTTGCGTAAGAACTTGGGTAACAAAAACTGCGAGTTCTCGCCAGAACACATTGCGGAAATTGTCTCGACCTATCTAGATAATCAAACCGTTGAGCGTGCCATCGACGCGAAAGGTGATTCGGTGGGTATTGCTGCTCAAGTCTTCAAGAACCAAGATTTTGGTTACCACAAAGTGAACATTGAGCGCCCAGATCGCCGTAGTGCTCAATTCCGCGCAGACCTAATTGAACCGCTACGTTTTGAAAAATCACTGCGTGAAGTGATGGAGTACTTGTACGCCGAATATGGCGAGCAAGTCTATGACGCTGGGTTTGTTAAAGGGATTGAAAAAGAGATCACTAAGTGGTGTGAAGAAAACGATATCAGCCTAAACAAAGCAGCGAAAACCAAGTTGCTGGATACGAAAAACTGGATTAAACAGCGCACACTGGTTAATTCAGCGAGTCAATTACATAGCAAGATTGGTGATGAAGTTTACAACGACTTTAATCAGTTCAAACAATTGGTAGATGCAGAGCTTAAATCACTCGGTCTTAAACTCGCGGCAACTGAGAAAAAAGCCATTGTTGATGCGGTAAGCTGGTATGACGAAAGCGCAGAAAAAGTCATCAAGAAAGTCGCCAAGCTTAAGCAAGACAAGTTAGATGACTTGCTAGCAAACTACGAATGTGAACTGCAAGACTTGTCAGATTTCGGTTACTACCCAACGGGCAATCACAATGAATTCGTGACTTATGAGTCAAGCTCAGATCTGCGTGATAGCGAATCCGTGTCACTTGAGCAAAGCATTTACCAATACTTCCTTGATGAAGTAAAACCGCACGTAGATGAAGCTTGGGTAAATTTAGAATCAGTCAAGATTGGTTACGAAGTCAGCTTTAACAAGCACTTCTACCGTCACAAACCACTGCGCTCAATGGATGAAGTGGCTAGCGATATTATTGCGCTTGAGCAAAAAGCGGAAGGTTTAATTGCTGACATTCTTGGTATCTCTGTAGCTAAGGTTCAAGGGTAAGCGAATGACAGATACGATGATTAAGCGTATGTCCAAGTATGAGTCTTATAAAGAGTCCAATGTTGATTGGATTGGCAAAATCCCTAAAGAATGGGACGTTGTTAGACTAGGTGGTTTGTTTAGAGAACGTCGAACAAAAGTTTCTGATCTTGATTTTCCAGCATTGTCGGTGACCAAAAAAGGTATATTACCGCAGTTGGATAGTGCTGCTAAGACAAAAGATGGTGATAATAGAAAGCTAGTGAAGTGCGGGGACTTCGTTATCAATAGTAGATCAGACCGTAAAGGCTCTAGTGGTGTGTCAGACAGAGATGGCTCCGTGTCGTTGATTAATATTGTTTTAGAGCCTCAGAAAATTGAAGCGACATTCTGTCATCATTTACTAAAAAGTAATGCTTTTATAGAGGAATACTACAGAGTTGGTAGGGGGATCGTTGCTGACCTGTGGACAACAAGATATGACGAAATGAGGACGATAAGTCTTGCGTTACCGTCTAAAACGGAGCAAGTAGCAATTGCCAGGTTCCTTGATGAAAAAACAGCACAAATCGATGAAGCCATCGCAATCAAACAAAAGCAAATTGATCTGTTAAAAGAGCGCAAGCAAATCATCATTCAGCAAGCTGTAACGCAAGGTTTGAACCCTGATGTGCCAATGAAAGATTCTGGTGTGGATTGGATAGGAGAAATTCCTGAACACTGGGGGATTGTAAGATTTAAGAACCTATTCACTCAGAGTCGACTACCAGTACGCAAAGGAGATGGTGTTGTTACTTCTTACAGGGATGGGCAGGTCACTTTACGCTCGAACCGCCGTGTAGGTGGGTACACTGAAGCAATCTTGGAAGGTGGCTATCAGGGCATCAGAAAAGGGCAACTGGTTCTTAACTCAATGGATGCTTTTGAAGGCGCTATTGGTGTTTCAGACTCTGATGGAAAATGTACACCTGAATACGTGATATGTGACCCTATCAATAGTGTTAACGTATCACAGTATTATTTTGCCTACTTACTAAGAGAAATGGCTCTTGCTAAGTATATTCAGGTTATTTGCAATGCAGTTCGTCAACGTGCCGTGCGAATTCGTTACAATAACTTAGCGCCTTTGTTTATGGTGGTTCCTCCTGTAAAAGAGCAGGAAGATATAGTGTCTTTTATTGAAAAAGAATCAGCAAAGTTAGATGCGGGTATCAAGCATCTAAATGAACAGATAAGTAAACTAAAAGAATACAAAACTACCCTAATCAACAGCGCCGTTACAGGTAAAATCAAAGTGACGGAGCTGGCATAAATGGCGGTTGTTGTTGCCAGTTGCACACTGGAAAATCTGTTTTCTGCTGTGCCGATTTTAGCTTCTGACGGTAAGGTTGAAAAATACGTTCACGGGATGCTTGCCATCCCTGAATATCAGCGCCCATATCGCTGGAATGAAGAGCAAATCACACGCTTGTTGAATGACTTTAAGCTTCATCAGCAAGATCTAGCTGGTAAACCTGACGCAGAACATTGCCCATTTTACTTGGGCAGTGTCATTTTGCATCAACAAGGCAGCAATCTTAATATCATCGATGGTCAGCAACGCCTTACCACAATGGCGTTGATTTCCCACTTAGCAAATAAACACTCTGACCTTGAGCTGGTTTATGAATCCCCTGAGAGCCAACAGCAAATCAAACATAACCTTGGTTGGCTGTATAAGCATGAGGCTTCATTGGCTGATATCGATTTTGCGCAAATCAACATCACCTTGGTAGTGACAGACAGCGAAGATGAAGCCTACCGATTTTTTGAAACCCAAAACACGGGCGGGGTGCGTTTAGCAGGGCCTGATATTATCAAAGCTCACCATCTGCGAGCCGTTGATGAGAAAGACAAATCTGCGGTAAACACCTTTGCTACTCGTTGGGAAGCGCTGGGGGATTTAAACCCTGTTGTTGATATTTTGCTGCGTGGTCGCTATTGGCAATACCTTAACTTCCGAGACTACCCGCTTCACAACCAAACTCAGCAAGTGCGTAATAGCATTGTTACCGAGCTGGCAGAGCAAACAGGCAAAGGCGACGATATTGCATTTGGCAGAATTGCTCGTACTTACATGCCAAATGGCGGTGAGAGCTTGGCTCAGCCTCAAGTCGGCTATGAACTGCGCCAGCCGTTAAATAGTGGTGCCAATACCATTCACTATTTGCAGTATTTTGAGCAGCTGCGCCAAACCTACTTGTTGAATAATACAGCGCAAGGTGAGCTTGCTGGCTTTTACGAGTTTTATCAAAAGCTGGTCTGCAAACTTGATGGCTGCGGCTATCTTAAACAGCTCTATGACGCATGCCTGTTGCTCTACATCAGTCAGCATGGGCAGCGAAGCCTAGAGGTAGCAGCGAAAAAACTTTTCCGCGTGGTTTATTCTCGTAGAGTAGAGAACCAGAAAGCAGTAAAGGAGAAATCGGTTCCTGCTTTTGCCAAAGAAACCCCAGTGCTGGATTGGATTGCAATGAGCTATACCCCAGAGCAGTGTTTTGCACAGTTAGATAGTTTCAAGTTGTCGGTCGACAAGAGTGGCTTTGACAAAAACAGCGTTAAAAAACGTTTCGTCGAAAAAGTATCTCAATACTTTGGCCTGGATATAGAAAAGCAAGATTATGCCAATCAATTTGGCCCTGCATTTAGCCAGCACATCTCTGCGTTAGGAGTAAAACATGGGTGATCATTTATCAGTGCAAACTGAGCTTTTGACGCTCGAGAAAATCTACACCGAAAACTACCAGTTTTCTATTCCTAGCTATCAGCGTCCTTATGTCTGGTCAGACGATGATGTCTTACTGCTGTTCAGAGATATTAAAGAAGCGTGTCGATTAAAAGAGCCAAACTATTTTATCGGCACCATCCTGTCGTCTCGCATTGAACAAGATGGAGAGCGGATCTATGAGTTGATCGATGGCCAGCAGCGCACGACAACGCTAATGCTCATGACCATTGCCTTTAAATACGCAGGCATTAAATCTGATCTTGCAGGGCTTGCTGTTTATACATCGAGTGATGGTGAAGATAAGCCACGTCTCCAATTCTCAATTCGCGAGCAAGTTCAGCAGCTTTTGGGTGGCCTAGCGGGGCTAAATAACTATCAAGTGCCGTCTAAGGAAACGATCGCCGACAATGCTTATTTGAAACAGATGGGCGTGGCGTTAGATGTATTGACCAAAGAGGTAGAGAAACTCAAATCAGATGATGAGGTGAGTGCCGAAGCCATGGGGGATTACCTCTACCGCCAAGTTCAATGGGTAAATAACATTGTGCCAACACAAATGGACTTAAACCGATTGTTTGCCACCATGAATACCGCTGGCATTCAGTTGGAACAAGCGGACATTTTAAAGGCGAAGCTCTTCAAGCACATTCATACTGACAAAGCACAGTATGATGCAATGTGGGTGGCGTGTGAGCACCTGGAAAACTATTTTGAACGCAATGTACGCAAAGTATTCCCTAATGCTGATTGGTACCATATTGAACCCGAACATTTGGCGTCTTTTGATGCTGAACGCTTCGCTGCAAAAGATGAAACGTCAGAGGCGTTACCTGGCTTGTCGATTGCTCAGTTAGCGTCACAAGTTAAAGCAAGTTCAATTCCTGATAACACCGAGCAAGAGAAGTTTGAAACCTACGATTTGGATGTTGAAACAGTTTACTGTCGCCCAATCATCAAGTTCCCGCTGTTATTGATTCACGCTTACCGAGTCTACTTGGCGCTTAATGATCATAATGATATTGAGCCACGTCTGCATAGTGATCGCTTGTTGGAGATATTCGAGCCACTTATCAATGGTGATGAGCAATCGGTAAAGCTGTTTATCGAAACGCTATGGCAGGTTCGCTACCAGTTTGACCGTTGGGTTGTGAAATGGGTTGAACGTGACGATGCGACAGATGCGCAGCTTGGTTTAACGTATCAATCTCGCAGCAAGTCTAATGACACTTACTACATCAACCGAACGCAGAAAGAGTTAAGTGACATTGTTCTTTTGCAAAGTGTTCGCAACTTTACCGGTGAGCGCAGCGCTCAGTATTGGTTAACGCCATTTCTTTCAGGCTTGATCCGTTCGAGTATCATACAAGACTCTGAGGCGCTAGAGCTGCTAGAAAATATCGACAACAAAATGTCACTATCAATCGATACTCAGAAAGAGGCAAGCTTTGCAATGGCTGAGGGCTTGGAGCCTAACTACCAGAGTTGGCAATCACAATCGACGTACTTTGAACAGTCGTTAGGGACGAGTTTCGAGCACTACTGGTTTCAAAAGCTTGAATATTTGATTTGGAAGCAAATGAAGGTTTCAGAATCTTCGTTGACTAATGAAGAATTGAAGAAGTTTAAAAAGTACCGAATTACGTCCAAAAATTCAGTAGAACATGTTCATCCTCAAAATGATGAATATAACAATAGGTTAGACTGTAAAACGTTAAATTCATTTGGTAATTTAGTGCTACTTAGTCCTGGTGAAAATTCTTCTTACAGTAATCAAGACGTTGACAAAAAGCGTATCGATTTTGATAAGAAGCACCATTTCGACGCACTGAAACTAAGAGAAATATTTGGTGCTAAAGGCCAGGGTTCATGGGGTAAACAGCAGATAGATGAACATCTAGAGGACATGATGACTGTTTTTGAACAGCACTACGAACATTAATAAAGACTCTGAATAATCAAAACAAACAACGGGAATTTATGGTTAGTAAAACAAATGAGCAGGCACTAGAGGCCGCAATAGAAAAAGGTTTAGCCGGTATTTGTAAAGAAGAGCTAGCGTTGGGTGAAGCACCGCTTAATTACAATAACGCGCTTTATCTTATTGGCTCTCCAAGTGACTTTGACAAACAGTATGCTTTAGATATCCGTTTGTTTTGGCAGTTTCTCGAAGATACCCAAGCGAGTGAGCTAGAAAAGCTCAAACGCACCAGCCCTCACGATTGGCAGAGAAAGATCCTTGAGCGCTTTGATCGTATGATCAAGCGTCATGGTGTATTGCGGCTATTGAAAAAGGGGCTAGACGTTGATGACGCGTTTCTAACGTTAATGTATCCAGCACCTCTCGCAAGTAGTTCTGAGAAGATAGAAAAAGATTTCGCAGCCAACTT
The DNA here is from genome assembly GCF_024124545.1 of Pseudoalteromonas sp. XMcav2-N. Classification (GTDB taxonomy): domain Bacteria; phylum Pseudomonadota; class Gammaproteobacteria; order Enterobacterales; family Alteromonadaceae; genus Pseudoalteromonas. The sequence goes on along the minus strand of NZ_JAMXSF010000003.1, from coordinate 282,604 downwards.
GTTTAGCGTGACTCGCCAAGTTTGTTATTCCAATGCAAACCCATTGGAAGAGATCGACATGGTACTTTTCATCAATGGTATTCCGCTGATTACTCTTGAACTTAAAAACCATTGGACGGGACAAAATGCTGCTTATCATGGTCAGAAACAGTACCGAGATGATAGAGACGCTAACCAACCTCTGTTGAATTTCGCACGTTGTTTGGTTCATATGGCGGTTGATACCGATGAAGTCTATATGACGACCAAATTGGCAGGTAAAAAGACATTCTTCCTACCGTTCAATAAAGGCTTCAATCTAGGCAAAGGAAACCCGACTAACCCATATGGCCACAAGACGGCTTACTTGTGGCAAGAGGTGTTTCGCAAAGAAAGCATCGCTAATATTATTCAGCACTTTGTTCGCCTTGATGGCAGCAGCAAAAAGCAGTTGGACAAACGAACTTTGTTCTTCCCTCGATACCACCAAATGGATGTCGTACGTCGCTTGGTTGATCACTGCTCAGTTAATGGTGTTGGGCAAACCTATCTGATACAGCATTCAGCGGGTTCAGGTAAGTCTAACTCAATTACATGGGCTGCATATCAGCTCATTGAAACTTATCCTATCAGCGATGATCTACCAGGGAGTAGAGGAAAAGAAGTGCCTCTATTTGATTCGGTCATCGTTGTTACTGACCGTCGATTGCTCGATAAGCAGCTACGCGACAATATTAAAGAGTTCTCCGAAGTGAAGAACATTGTTGCGCCTGCGTTTAAATCGTCTGAGCTAAAGTCAGCATTAGAGAATGGCAAGAAAATCATCATTACCACCATTCAGAAGTTTACATTCATTATTGATGGTATTGCAGATTTAAGTGATAAGCGTTTTGCCGTCATTATTGATGAGGCCCACAGCTCTCAGTCAGGCTCCGCTCATGACAATATGAACCGTGCAATGGGCAAGAGGGAAGTGGCAGAGCTGGAAGATGCTCAGGACAAAATCCTACAGGCAATGCGCTCTCGTAAGATGCGTGGAAATGCCTCTTATTTTGCTTTCACTGCAACGCCCAAAAACACCACTCTAGAAAAGTTTGGTCAGCGACAAGCGGACGGAACTTACGCTCCTTTCCATTTGTATTCGATGAAACAAGCGATCGAAGAAGGGTTCATCCTCGATGTTATTGCCAACTATACGACTTATAAGAGTTATTACGAGATTGAAAAATCAATCCAAGATAACCCTGAGTTCGATAGTAAAAAAGCGCAGAAGCGTTTGCGAGCGTATGTAGAGGCAAGCCAAGAAACCATAGATACGAAAGCCGAGATCATGCTTGAACATTTTCTCAAACATGTGATTAACGGTAAGAAGCTAAAAGGCAAAGGCAAGGGCATGGTGGTGACTCAAAATATTGAGTCAGCTATCCGCTACTATCGAGCGTTAACTAGGCAACTCGATAAGGTGGGTAACCCATTTAAAGTTGCCATTGCCTTCTCTGGCACCAAAGAAGTTGATGGAATTGAATACACTGAAGCAGATCTCAATGGCTTCCCAGAAGGTGATACCAAAGATTACTTTGATGTGAACTACAAGCGTAAGGATTCGGACTCCCCAATTCCTAAGCATGTAGATCAAGATACTTTTCGTTTGTTGGTCGTGGCGAATAAGTATTTGACAGGTTTTGATCAACCGAAGCTTTGTGCCATGTATGTGGACAAGAAACTGGCGAGTGTACTGTGTGTGCAAGCGCTGTCTCGTTTGAACCGTTCAGCACCAAAGTACGGTAAGAAAACGGAAGATCTGTTTGTGTTGGATTTCTTCAACTCAGTGGATGATATAAAAACCGCATTCGACCCTTTCTATACATCGACAACGCTTTCTGAAGCGACAGATGTCAATGTTCTTCATGAGCTAAAAGATGATATGGATGGCACTGGTGTTTATGAGTGGTTTGAAGTTGAGGAATTCAACAAGCTTTTCTTTGAAGGAAGAGATGCTCAGGACCTAAGCCCAATCATTGACATAGCAGCTGCGCGTTTTAACCACGAGTTAGAACTTGAGAACGAATTTAAAATCGATTTCAAAGTGAAAGCCAAGCAGTTTGTGAAAATCTACGGTCAGATGGCATCTATCATGCCTTATGAGGTCGTTCAGTGGGAAAAACTGTTCTGGTTTTTGAAGTTTTTGATTCCGAAGCTTTCCGTCGAAGACCCGGATAAAGAAGCATTAGACTCGTTACTAGATTCCGTCGATTTGAGCTCTTATGGATTACAAAGGGTTAAGCTTAACCACTCCATCGAGCTAGATGACTCTGAAACTGAGTTAGATCCTCAAAACCCGAACCCGCGTGGGGCACATGGCGCTGAAAGTGAGAAAGACCCGTTAGATGAGATCATCCAAATCTTTAACGAACGTTGGTTTCAAGGTTGGAGCGCAACCCCAGAAGAGCAACGAGTTAAGTTTGTGAATATTGCTGATAGCATCCGAAATCACCCAGACTTCGAAGCTAAATACCAAAACAACGCAGACCCTCATACTCGAGAGCTAGCGTTTGAGAAAATGTTGAAAGAAATCATGCTTCGACGCCGTAAAGACGAATTAGAACTCTACAAGCTGTTTGCCCAAGACCCAGCTTTTAAAGCGTCTTGGACGCAAAGCATGCAACGTATGGTAGGGATGTAAAAGCCTCTATATTAAAAAAAGCTTTATTAAATAACTTACCCTGGGAATAAATTGATTCACAAAAAAGTTTGAATTTTTCAGTTTTTGACCAGAAATTAGAAGCCTAAGTGTGAACAATGAGTATTATAAACCGTTGCTTAACTTAACACATGCGCCCATCTGGGCGCACACCTTCATACTTTGAAACGATTTGTCATACTCCTCTGGACCCAGCTTTGTTACACTTCCTGCATCATAGTTATCGCATATAGGAAGTATTATGTTTTCTTTAATCAAAGGGTTACTGTTTAAGTCACTGAAAAACCAGGCGGGCCGAAAGGTGGCTGATGCTGTTGTTGAAAAATGTGTTCAGCAGGGCATGGAGTATATGCGAGGGCGTGGCGTTGAGGGACAGCGGCAGGGCAGTGATCTGGATGGATTGATCGTCGGGCTGAATAACCTGACGGCAAAGCGGCTCCCCGATGGTCAATATCCGATCAGATTAGAGCATCGGACTCTGATAGTCACGATTGAGCATTATGGCATAGTGTCTATCACTGAATTACATAACAATTAACCTGCGCAGAGTGATGGGCGGCTAACTCTTTCTTCAGCCGCATTATGTGCTGTTTTAGCGCGGCACTCAGATGATGAATGGTTGCCAGGGTCTTGAGTGGGCTTAGTAGCAGCGCCTGACTGGCAAAAGCGCATCAATTCAGGCACTGTCTGCACTTAGCTAATCTTACAAGCTGGATACTGTCACAGATTTCATCGTTTCTTTCCCTATACAGATCTGTATGGCAATGAATGTTCTATTTTTCACGCTTATTGGCGGTGCTACACGTTAACTATATGGGTACACCTGCCTTTAGTCTATTGCTTTTCACTTTTGCTTCTCACCGCATTGTCATACAGCTTGGTTAACAGGTTGCTGATAACTGCAAAACTGTACAGCCGGTTTGTTGATGTTTTTGCTATATATTTTTGGTTCATTGGGCGGTTTTTCGAACAACAAACAGGGCAAGCGCACTCTTTTTTCTGTCACATAACCGCTAACTTTCTGACTTAAATGAATAAATAATGCTTAAAAGGAAAAGTAAGGAGGCATATTCAATAAAATTATATAAATTATATTGTATACATAGTGAAATCGGTGTTAATAATATGTCACCTCTTATGGGGTTTGGATACACATTTTAATAAGGTTACATTATGAAAATAAAAGCAATACTCGCTGCGCTTCCCTTGCTATGCACTAGCGTGCAGGCAACGCAGCAACAAGTTGAGAGACAATTTAAACCACTGAACGCTGCCGATTTACAGTTGGCTCATGGCGACGAAGGTCATAACCACACTGCACAAGACAATGCACCAACAGCAGCCCGTGACTCTGTAATGCATTCGCATTTGCCGGTAGCAATGCACTTGGCTTCATCACAGGTCGATGTGGCAAGCAGTTGCGACCTGGCGGCTTTTGCCAATGCCAGTGCATCCACGATTGTTGCGCAAGTCTCCGGACAGGGGGCAAGTTGTGTCAATGATCTGTTCAGTGCACCTTCTGATACCCAGGTTGCCACCTTTACAACCGCAAAAATGCTGGCCGTCGCTGCGCAGGCAAAGACCTTGTCTGTGAATTATTCAGGGACTGGCAGTGCCGATCTGGAAGCGTTTTTCTTGTTTATTCGGGCCGGTTTTTACGTCGAGTTTTATAATGACTCAGTTACCTTCGACGGCAGTGTGCAAACTGCGGTGAAAGGCGCGCTGGATGCGTTTGTGGCCAATAGCCATTTCTATGACAACAACGATGCGCATGGCGAGGTACTCAGCGAGGTGATCACCACCATGGATTCTTCCGAGCTTCAGCATGTTTATCTGCCAGTCGTGAAAGCCTGGTTGTCGCGCTGGAGCGAAAGCTATGCGACCAGCTGGCATATGCGTGGCGCGGTGAATGGCATATTTACCATTTTATTTCGTGGTCAGTGGAACAGTGATTTTGTTGCGCTAGTCGGTAAAGATGCAGAACTGGTGAGTTTACTGGCTAACTTTACCAAACAAAGCTGGATGCTGGGGTCGGATGCTGAATTCATGATCATTAACGCCGGCAGAGAGCTTGCCAGGCTCAAGAATTATACAGGAACATCAATCCAGCCAGCCGTCGATACAGCCCTGAAAACTCTGTTCTCTACCTACCAGAGCTATGGTTATGGTGATGGGATCTGGCTTGGTGCCGCTGATATCGCGACCTATTACGCGGATTGTAATGATTTCGGGATCTGTGGGTTTAAAGAGGAGCTGATTGGTAAAGCGTTGTCGCAGAGCTATCAGTGTAGCAGCACTATCCGTATTCGCTCTCAGGAGATGACACAGGCGCAGCATTTGTCTGCCTGTGACACCATGGCGGCAGAAGAGACGCGCTTTCATACCATGCTCGAAACCAATCAAACACCCGTCGCCGATGATAATAACACCATGCTGCAGGTTAATATCTTTAACAGCAGCGCAGATTATAAGAAATATGCGGGTCCGATATTTGGTATAAACACCGACAACGGTGGAATGTATCTGGAAGGGGACCCGAGTGTTGTCGGTAACCAGGCAAACTTCATCGCTTATGAAGCCAGCTATGCTAAGGCTGATCACTATGTGTGGAATCTGGAGCACGAGTATGTGCATTACCTCGACGGACGATTTGACCTGTATGGCGACTTTAATGCCCCAACGGAGGCCATTGTCTGGTGGAGCGAAGGGGTGGCAGAATATGTGGCCAACCTGAATGACAATCAGGATGCCATAGATACGATAAAAGACGGCAGTACCTATCAGTTGGGTGAGATCTTTGAAACCACCTATGACGGCTTTGATCAGGACAGGATCTATCGCTGGGGTTATCTTGCTGTGCGCTTTATGATCGAAACACACAAAGATGAAGTGAATGCCATGCTGGGAGAAACCCGGGTCGGTAACTGGAGTGCTTATAAGGCGCGCATGAATAACTGGGCTGCGCAATATGGCAACGAGTTTACCCGGTGGACGCAACAACTGGCAGGCGATACAAATCAGGCGCCGACAGCGGTTATAAATGGTCCTTATCAGGGCACAGCCGGCGCATCTGTGCGTTTCAGCAGTCAGGGCAGCTCAGATCCGGAAGGACAGTCTCTAAGCTATGCGTGGCAGTTTGGAGATGGCGCGCAAAGCACACAAGCGGACCCAGTTCATACGTACCAGGATGCCGGTAGCTACACGGTTACACTCACTGTGACTGACAATCAGGGGCTGGCACATCAGGTGACAACGCAGGCAACGATCAGTGCAGATCAGGGGATTGTTGAGTTACAAAATGGCAAGGCTGTGCGTGTTGCCGGTGCTCAGGATGAACTGACATACTTTAAAATTCAGCTTCCGGCAGGCGCAACGGACTTAACCGTCAGTACCAGTGATGGCAGCGGAGATGTTGATTTATATCTGCGTCACGCGCAGCAACCTACACTGGATACCTACGATTGTCGGCCTTATGTTGGTGGCAATGCTGAGCGTTGTGACGTTGCAACACCAAAAGCAGGTGAGTATTACATTATGCTCAGGGGCTACAATGCATATGCCGACGTTAACCTGATTGCCAGCTATACCGCGCCGGTAGCGGCTTTACCTGATACCTGTGTGACTCAGGGGAGCGTGTCTGGCGGGCGGCTGTCAGAGGGCGTTGCTGTGTGTATGGGCAGTCAGGATCCAATGTGGTTTAGTCTGGAAAACGTCAGTGGCCAGCAGAGCATTCGAATCGAAACAGCCCATGGCAACGGTGATCTGACACTGGAGTACAGTAATCAGGGGTGGCCGAACGACAATAATGTTGAGGCCGGATCTTACCGGACAGGTAACAGTGAGTGTATTAACCTGAGTGATCAAAGCCAGTATTGGGGATACCTTAAGGTCAGTGGCGCGCCTGTCGGTGCGACTGTGCAAGTGACCTATAACGATGGGTGGTGTAATTAACCGTTAAGAGAATTTAACCAATGTGCTTGAAGGTTGGGGAGACTGGCTCTAGATTTAAAGAGTCTTCTCAGCCTTTTTATGGCAGTCATTTGTGAAAATAAACCCGTTGATAGTCAGCTTCATCTTAACCCTTTTCAGTGTGCTTTTACCCGTTTATGCAGCTGAACGAATGAATATATTCGTCTATCACAACAAGCCCCCTTACATCATGGATCAGGCAGAGCAACAAGGTTTGTACTTTGACTTTGTGGCATTACTTAACGCCTCGCAGTCTCACACTCGCTACAAACTGGTGTACTTGCCTCGCAGACGTATCGAGCGGGATCTCAATGAACAGACCTTAAATGGTGCGGTACTGGGAGTGCATCCCGTCTGGTTTAAAGACCCGGACAAGACTCGCTACTTATGGAGTGAGCCACTGATGTACGATACCGATGAGTTTGTATCCTGTGCCGAAAATCCCTTTGAATATGATGGGGTGGCCTCAATGAGCAATAAAAAGTTTGGTGGCATTTTGGGTTATCACTACTTTCGTACAGTCAAACCGGTCAGCGCAGGGGTGTTGGAGCGGGTCGATGCCAACAGTGAAGAAGGCTTGCTGGAGCTGGCGTTGCGCGAACGTGTGGACTTTGCCATTGTGAGTCGTTCCACACTTAACTACTTTATTCAAAAGAACCGCTGGCAGGAGCATTTCCATTTGTCTAAACAGCCGCATGAGTCTTATTACAGAGCCATGCTGGCACCTCCACAGCTGCAATCACAGTTTGAACGTTTAGTTACCACATTAAATGAGGCGAGCTTTCGCAGTAAACTGACTCAGCTTTTGAGTCGTTATCAGATTGATGCCGGCCCCGCCACCGCGAAGTAGCGAAGTGACAGCGTTTTGACTGGCTTCGATACTTCGCGACCTGTATACCTTGACTGAAACGGCGATGTTTACCAGCTGCCGGTGTTTTCCATGCTCAGCCAGGGCTCTTTTGGTGGTAACGGCTCGCCCTGTTGTAATAGCTCAATCGAGATACCGTCGGGAGATTTAATAAAGGCCATATGCCCACATCTTGGTGGCCGGTTTATGGTGACTCCCGCAGCCTGGAGCTTGTCACACAGAGCGTAGATGTCTTCAACAGCAAAGGCCAGGTGACCAAAATTGCGCCCGCCACTGTACTGCTCTGTATCCCAGTTGTAGGTCAGTTCAATGGTCGGTGAAAAGCTGGTTTTCGCTTCATCCAACTGTGTGGGTGCTGCCAGATAGACCAGAGTAAAGCGCCCGGCTTCACTGTCTTTACGTTTAACTTCTACTAATCCCAACAGATTACAGTAAAAGTTTAAAGATGCATCCAGGTTTTCAACCCGAACCATAGTGTGCAGATATTTCATAAAATTGCCCCTGTTTGTTCAGGTGTCAAAGATAAGGGCAGATGAGTAAAAATCAAGGAGAGTAGGGTGATTACTCTCCTTGTTGCGTCAGACTATCAATACTCTGCGGTTAATGTCACGCCGCTGAAGTCTTTATAGGCTTTGACGGAAATATGCCAGATGCCCGTTTGAGGTTGCGTTTGTGTACAGGTTTCCGTATTACCATCTTCATAGGGGCGGCAATCGTATCGAGAAGAGGTAGGCTGCGCACCAAAACGCACATAAAGATCGGCATCACCAGTGCCGCCAGAGGTGCTCACGGTGAGCTTAGTGGCACTGGCAGGTACGTCAAAGGTTTTGTGGATCCAGCTTCCTGCTGTTGCACTTAACCCGCTCCATACTTGCTTATTGCCATCGCCCGGTGGTGTACCCAGATCGTATTGGCCGACTAATGATACGCCCGAGAAGGCTTTGTAACCGCGGACAACAATATAATAGGTACCCGCCTGTACGTTGCTGATGGTACAGGTTTCATTATTGCCATCTTTATATGGGCGGCAATCATATGTTGAGGTTGTTGGCTTTTGCGCAAAACGTACATACAGGTCGGCATCACCATTACCGCCACTCATAGTAAAGCGCAAATTGCTTGCGCCCTCTGGCACAACCATAGTGAACACCTTTTCACTGTCGGCACTGCCTGCGAGGTTACCGACCGGCTGGCCATTTTGTAGCTCATTGCCCGGGTCAACCGGACCACTGTCTCTGTCGATAATTGAAAGCGAATTGGCGGCGCGCTTGAGCGTCATGGTTTCTCCAAGCTCACTGGCATACCACCAACTGATATTGGCAGGCAGAGCAAGGGCGTCGGCAGTGCGTTGTTCACGTGTGAGTGTATCAGCACCGGCAGTAAACTGAGCCGTTTGCACTTTCATGCTGTCCGCAGTCACACTTAATACTTTAAACTGCTGAATACTGGCTAAATCAATAGTCCAGCTTTTCGGGTCGTTGGCTGAACGAGCGGGGGCACCCCAGCTACCTTCACCTACATACACGGTGCCGCCGGTAGTGGTTTTGGTAAATCCGGATCCTGAAGGTTGCAACGCTTCGGTCAGCTTATTGATGTGTGTATCAGATTCAACGACCAGGTTCATTCCATGCTGATAGAACAAGTCTGCCCACCAGGTATGCAAAATAGTATTGTCCGATTTCCCTGAGTAATGTGGGTACATAGGCTTGTGATACTGAGCAATACGCCATTTGGTGCCGGCACCATTGCTTTGCAAGTCTTGTTTAAGCCAATTGTTCATGGCGGTTGCATAGCTAGACCAGCCACTGTCTTTGTATTGGCTGTTTAAGGTATAGACGCGTAGCAGGTTCGCGATGTTAAAGGCGCCGTAACTATCTTTATTGGTACAGGCACCGTCTTGGTCATAATCAACCCCAAAAACCTGACACAAGGTTTTAAAGTTGTCGTCTTCATGGTTACCAAAGGTGGCAACAAACGGGTAGATGCGTTTGTAGCTTTGCCCATCGATAACGTCATCAGAAAAGGTCAGCTGCCAGTCTTTGAGGTACTCACGCATTTCCTGGGCTGAATTGGCATTGGTATAATCGCCACCATGCATAATAAACAGAGGGCGGATCTTGGCTATCAGTGCATTGCCTTCACGTCGTGTTGTCCAGCCTGTTCGAGTGTCTCCGCCCGCGACCGCAACAAACCCTGTGGTGGTGTCTGGCGCCGTTTTAAACCACATCCGCTGACCACAGCCCGCGTTGCCGCACACCCGATAGTAGATGGCTGTGTTGGCACTGAGCCCTGTCAGTGTGACGAACTGGCTGTTGAGACTACCATCAAAAACGGCGGTTGCGGTGGGCTGCTTTACCTGCCAGTTTTGTTCATTCGTGGTGGTACCATATTTGACAAAATGTCCGCTTCCACTTGTGGGTGTAAAGCCCACCGTGGCCTGATGACTGGGATCGGTATCCCAGATTAAGCGGTGATAGTCACTGGCACTGTATGCAGCTGAGGTAAATAAGCTTACGGTAGTGAGGCCTGCTAAAAGCACTCTCATATCCTAGTTTCCTGTTGTTGGTTGATGAGTCACGCCTGAGGTGCGTGAAGAGTGATGCTCTGATGGCAGATCGGCCACCAATAGCACGAATGCGGCATTGCGATAGGGCAACGAATACTGTTTACCGGTATGAAAATTAACGGCCAGAGCGCCTTGTTTAAAGCGCCGGTAATGGCCAGACAGAGGTTGAGAGTGATCGGCACTCCAGTAGTCTCCGTGCTTCATATGGGGAAAAAAGTCCTGAGCAATATGGGCATGACCCGGACGGGCCGGTACCTGCACTAAGCTGCTTAGCTCTTGTGCGCTGGGGAGTCGCCATTGAGTCAGGCCACACAAGGCAGCTTGTCTGGTTCTGTTGATCAGGTCCTGGGTATCGCAACGATTCGCTTCAAAATAGCAATCGCCAAGGTTGGCTTCGCCTCTTGCCCGGTCTGAAGAGCGGGAGTCGCCTGACAGGTACCAGGAATATGTCCAGTAGCCATCATGGATGTTTTCGCTGTCGGTTTTAACTTCCCACACCAGTTGCTGTGACGTATCCAGCACGCAGGACCAGGGGCCTTGCCATGGAGACAGAGGACTGCCATATTCATCCAGTTTGACATACCTGGGATGCGGTTGCGCCACCGGAGTTGCCGGGTCCAGCCAAAGCACAGAAGCCACAATTAAAACAGCGGCCAGCGACATGAGCAATCGGGCGATCATAGTGGGTACCTCAAAATTGCAGGGCGCATATGGCGGGTATGTCCAACCTGTGCATGATCAAAGGCAGAAAACCACATACAGGTGCCGTTTGTGAGTGGTACATCGTGCTCAGAGCCTGTATCGTGCTTGCGCACTAACTCCAGCGTCCATACGCCGTTGTCCCAGGTTCCCCGTGCCCTGACATCGGCACGATCACCTTCAAAACGATTGGAGCGATAGAGAATCGATGACAGTGTACTGCCTGGTGCAAAATCATCATTTTCGGCGGTATAGGGGGTGCTGCCAAACCAGGGCAAGACGCTCAGGTGTGCGTTGCTTTGGTCGGGCAATCGTTTCGGGGTAACCAAACCCGGCTTATACCATTGCCAGTTCATCACATAGGCGCCGCTCTCTTTGCCGTCTGGCTGGTAGCCTGCCGTATATCTGCGTTGGCCTTTTTGCTCTTTGGCAGGGGGGCCGAAAAAGTTGTCGTCCGCTAGATACATGTCGTTGGTACGAACCGCTTTCCAGTGCCACAGGTCGCGAATTTTTCCATCCATACTGGCGTGGAACCCCTTACCATGCCAGTTTGGTGGTTTTCCATCAATCGGGCGGTTGCCCAGCTGAGCAGTATTATCGGCTCCGACTTCGCAAGAGTGCGACAGCATAACGGCTAGTTTGTCTTCATAAAATGTACGCTCATCGAACTCATAAAACCCATTTTGCTGAATTTTCCAGCCTGCTTGCGTTTTTAACAAAGGAAGGTGATTGGTGCTCATACTTGAGTCTGTCCAGCGAACGAGAAAATAACTTTCCTGGCTGTTTGCCAGAGCCTGAACCTGGATGGTGCTGCGGCCATCATCAAAGTTGATCCCCCCGTGTGTCTCAATTGTGTAAACTGGCGCCCTCTGCCAGTGTGACTCATCACCAAGACCGTCGATCTCGATAAACTCCTCGGGCGCGAGTGATGCAACAGTTAAGGTTTCACCGGAGTGTTGAGCGGCGCTGTATAAGAGTATGCCTCCGGCAGTGACGCTGATAACAACCGCGATACTGTGTTTGTCTGGCTGTTTTGGCAGTAAAGCGGATATAACGTATTTGCCATGTTGAATGAAGTAGGCCCATCCATGCATGAGCAGGTATATGAGCAATAACCAGAAACTGTAAAAATGCAGAGGCTGTGCGATTGCAACAAATCGCCCCAGCCAGAGCAGCCATCCGGAGCTCAGTAATACCAGTATGATTAGGTAACCAAACCGGTTCACCCACAGGTGATAGTGACTCGGGCTGCTGCGATATGGACGCCACAAAGAAAGCAACAGGTATCCTGCAGCCAGCGCAGATAATAAACTGGCACTGCCGATGTGCCAGAAGTACAGGTTCCCCTGAGGTAGCAGAGCACTGAGGAATTTTAACCAGTCCTGAGTGAGCAAAGAAAACCTCAGGCCGGTAAACAAACTGCAGATCACCAATACGATGATTAACATATGAAGAAAAACAAAAGTAGCCTTACGCATGTCATTGATTGTTATTTTTGTGTTTAAATAGTGTAAACTTAAAGGGTTGCGGTTTTATGTCAAGCCCTAACTTGTGTGTTGGCTCAGGTGCGGTTCTCCCTGTTTTTCTTTGTACATTCCCACAAAACCTCGACTAAACTAACTAAAGTGCCAAATGTAGGATGCAACAGAGTGAGTAAAGGATGAGTGATCTTGTGTTAGAGACGATGGATTCCCTGAATAGTGGTGAAGTGATTGACAGCATGACGGACATAGTTGCCTGCTTAAATACCAGTGATTCTATCCAGCGGTTTTTGCTGGATATACACTGTATCTTGCAAAAGGTGACCTATGCGGACAACTTTTACGTTGTTTTATATCGCGAAGATCGTAGTCTGACATTTCCCTATTTTCATGATGTGAAGGATGATATTAACCCTGAAGATCTCGAAGCCCTGTCACTGGAAGAAATCGCCCATTCGCTGACTGCGTATGCATTACAATCTCAGTCTGTATGCAACTACACAACTGAGCAGCTCAAGGAGTTGGTGGCACAGGGTGAGTTAAATATTATTGGTACTGTCCCCAAGCAATGGCTGTGTTTTCCGTTAGTGAATCGCAATAACTTTATGGGCGCGTTTATCATTCAGTCCTATCGCCGTGAGGATGAATATTCAGGCGTGATCGTCGATGTGTTATACACCATTAGCCATGTTATCTCGTCTGCACTGGATGCCTTTAATAACCAGCAGGCATTGGTTGAGGCAAACAAAGTTTTGCAAAATTACCAAAGTGAATTGGAAATTAAAGTTGCGGAGCGCACTGAGGAGCTGGAGTCCAGCTTGGTTGAACTGAAAAAAGAGATAGGGATCCGCGAAGCGCTTCAACAGCGGCTGGAACACGAAGCTTTGCACGATACGCTGACCGGATTGACGAATCGCAAGTTCTTATTCCGGGAGCTGAATAATCTGGCCGAGCGTTCAAAACGTGGCCCGGTGAGCGTGCATATTTTGTATCTCGACTTAGACGATTTTAAACCCATTAACGATAATTTTGGTCATCACAGTGGGGATATCGTATTACAGGAAGTGGCGCAGAGAATTAAAAGAGAACTGCGCAGCTATGACGTGTTATGTCGCCTCGGCGGAGACGAATTTGTTGTGGTACTCTCCGATCCGCTTGAAAAGCAGGTATTAATGCAGATCTGTTCACGTCTGATAACCTGTATTGCGAGTCCTATTCAGCTGGAAGGCGGGCAGCAGGTGCAATGCGGTTGTAGCATAGGTATCGCCAATAACACTGGCGTATTCAGTGCAGAGGCTTTGTTGAAGTGCGCTGACAGTGCTTTGTACTCTTCAAAAGAGCTGGGTAAGAATCAGGCATATTTTTATGATGAGTCTGAGATTCGGTGATAAATTCCTCAATCCATCTTAAATGTTGAAAATCTATCTACGTTGGTTTTTGCTTTGCAACTGCGATTGCATTAGGATCGGGTTTTCTCCTTAACTTTTTGGTTGTTATGGCACTAAGATTATTTTTACTGAGTTTGTTTGGCTGGTGTATGGCTGCAAGCGCGGTTGAGGTAACAGATCTGTACGAAGCTACGTTGCAGGTAGATAACAAGACACGCGCAAAACGTGTCGTTGCAAGCCAACAGGCGCTGGACCGCGTAATCCAAAAGTTGACAGGCCGCACTGAGCACTTAAACCATCCACTGATCCGCCAAAGTAAAAAACGCATTTCTGACTATATGCTCAAATATGAGTATATCGAGTCTGCGGATGGCGATATCAAAATACGGGTGAAGTTTGAAGCAGATAAAGTAGAGCAGCTGGTCAGAGACAGTAATTTGCCTTTGTGGGGCAACCGTCGGCCCATGATTGCTATCTGGTTAGTGATTGAGGACAACCTGCGACGTGAGTTTGTAACGCAGGAAAGCTACCCTCAACTGGAACGACTCATTTATGACACCGCGGCCGAGTGGGGGATCCCTGTGGTGGTGCCGCTGATGGACCTGACCGACCGGGCTCAGGTGGGCATTGCTGAGGTATGGGGGAACTTTTCCCAGCCAGTTGAGGCGGCATCTATGCGTTATAACGCAGAGCGGGTGATAACAGGCCGGTTGTTTAAACAACCCAATAGCAGCAGCTGGCAACTAGACTGGCGTTATACGGATACCGATCAATTTGAATCAACGCAACAAGTGGGTGATAAACAGCAGCTGCTTATCGCCATGATCAATGATATGTCAACGGCGCTGGCTGCTGAATATGTGATTGACCCTAATCGCTCTTATGCCACTAACAGTACAGTCTTAACGGTTGATAAATTGACTTCATTCAGCAAAATCGAGCTGGCCAGAAGACAGTTAATGAGCATCAGCACGGTACAGGATGTCGACGTGATTTATCGTCAGGGCGATTTGGTGAAGTTTGAAGTGGAGCACGGCTCGTCTGTGGTTGATTTACAAAAATCACTTAAATTAGAGCGCGCTTTTAGTGTGTATGTTGACCCGCGTGCATTTTATCAGGTGGCCAGTGCCAATAACCTCAGATACAGCTGGGTGGGGCAGTAGTATGATGCAGCCTATGCAAATGGCTTTGCCAGTAACCCTGCCCGACGATGAAACCTTCAGCGCTTATTTTGGGGGGGAGGGCTCGCTTGAGGTAACACATCTGAAAAACGCACTTCAGGCAATTCACCAGGATTTTCAGTTTACTTATCTTTGTGGTCTGGGTGACTCTGGTAAGTCACACCTGCTTTATGCCACCTGTATTCATGCTCAGGAACAAGGCCTGTCTACAATTCTGTTGTCGCTCAGAGAGCTGATTAACTTCGGGCCTGCGGTGTTAGATGGACTGGAAGCGCTGGATGTCGTGTGCATTGATGATGTGCATTTGGTCGCGGGCAATGAGCCCTGGGAAAAAGCACTGTTTAACTTTTTTAATCGGTTTAATGAGCCAGGTAAATGTTTGGTGGTCACGGCCGATCTATTGCCGAATATGCTCAATCTGAGCCTGCCTGATCTGGAATCGCGTTTTACCTGGGGCACTACGTTTCAGATCCGCTCGATGAGTGATGATGATAAGGCCGAAGCACTGGTTAAACGGGCCAAAATGCGTGGACTGGAACTCAGTGATGAATGTGCCCGATTCTTGCTGACCCGACTTAGTCGGGATATGCGTGCCCTGTTGGATGTGTTGGATAAACTGGATCATGCATCCATGGCGGCACAGCGAAAATTGACGATCCCGTTTATTAAAACCACCCTGAATTTATAACCTCTTGCTGTGGAATTTTTGAACGCCGGTATCTCAAATTCCACCAAAAACCTCAAACCAGCCCAAAATTAACTGACAACCTTTAAATTGTCCATGAAAAGCCCCTAATTTGGGCTAGAATCTGCCCCGTTGTTTCAGTTATTATAACCGATTCAATCAAAGGCAAATTACCTCAACAAGATCAGGTATAAAATGAACTTAGAGAATATTTTAGCGCAAGCGCTGGACGCCGTTGCAAACGCGAGCGAAGTTGCGCAACTTGAGGAAGTCAGAGTTAACTACCTTGGTAAAAAAGGTGAGATCACTGGACTACTAAAAACCCTGGGTAAACTGGCACCAGAAGAACGTAAAGAAGCGGGTCAGGTGATCAACCAGGCAAAAAATCAGGTTCAGACCGCGATCAATGACAAGCGTGAAGCGCTGGAGCAGGCCGCACTGGCTCAGAAGCTGGCAGCAGAAACTATCGATGTGACTCTGCCCGGACGTACTATGCCACAGGGTGGTTTGCATCCGGTAACACGGACTATAGAGCGAATCGAACAGTTCTTTGGTGAGCTGGGCTTTGCGGTTAAATCCGGTCCGGAAGTTGAAGATGACTTCCACAACTTTGATGCACTGAATATTCCAGAGCACCACCCGGCACGTGCCGATCACGATACGTTTTACTTTAACCCTAAGCTGGTTTTGAGAACCCAGACAAGTGGCGTTCAGATCCGCACGATGGAAGCTGAGCAGCCGCCACTGCGTATCATTTCTCCGGGCCGGGTATATCGTAACGATTACGACCAGACACACACGCCAATGTTCCACCAGGTTGAAGGCCTGATGGTCGACACCGACGTGAGCTTTACTGAATTGAAAGGTATTTTGCACGATTTCTTGCGTAACTTTTTCGAAGAAGACATGGAGATCCGTTTCCGTCCATCTTACTTCCCGTTCACTGAGCCTTCAGCAGAAGTAGATGTGAAAGGCAAAAATGGTAAGTGGTTAGAAGTCTTAGGCTGTGGCATGGTACACCCGAACGTACTGCGCTCGGTCGGCATTGACCCTGAAAAATACACCGGCTTTGCATTTGGTATGGGTGTAGAGCGCCTGACTATGCTGCGATATGGCGTCAATGACTTGCGTGCTTTCTTCGAAAACGATTTAAAATTCCTAAACCAATTCAGATAAGAGCGATACAACAATGAAATTTAGTGAAAAGTGGTTAAGAGAATGGGTTAATCCTGCGATTGATACCGAGGCTCTATCTGAACAGTTATCAATGGCCGGTCTGGAAGTCGATGGTGTCGACCCGGTTGCAGGTGATTTTGATGGCGTGGTTATCGGTGAAGTCGTTGAGTGTGGTCAGCACCCGGATGCAGACAAACTGCGTGTCACCAAAGTAAACGTTGGCGAAGACGAGCTGCTGGACATCGTATGTGGCGCGGCAAACTGTCGTGCGGGCCTGAAAGTGGCTGTGGCGAAAGTCGGTGCGGTACTACCAGGCGGCTTTAAGATCAAAAAAGCAAAATTACGCGGTCAGCCTTCACACGGCATGCTGTGTGCGTTTGAAGAGCTGGGCATGGCTGAAAGCTCCGATGGTATTTTAGAGCTACCAGCTGATGCACAAATTGGCCAAAACATCCGCGAATACTTTAACCTTGACGATGTCACCATCGACGTTGACCTGACGGCTAACCGCAGTGACTGTTTGGGTATTAAAGGTCTTGCACGCGAAGTAGGCGTATTAAATGGCATTGATGTCAATGAGCTGGCTATTCCCGCCGTTGAACCTACTATTGATGACAAAATTGAGATTGAACTGGTGAACAGCCAGGCCTGTCCTCGTTACCTTGGCCGTGTGGTTAAGGGCATCAACCTGGATGCGGTTACACCTCTGTGGATGGTTGAAAAACTGCGTCGCTCCGGCATTCGCTCAATCGACCCGGTTGTAGATATTACCAACTATGTGCTGCTTGAGCTGGGCCACCCAATGCATGCTTTCGATTTGAATGCCATTGAAGGTGGGATCAAAGTACGCAGCGCAGCAGAAAGTGAAGAGCTGGTACTGCTCGATGGCAATACGGCCAAGCTGAAGCCAAGCACGCTGGTCATTGCAGATCATAACAAAGCGCTGGCCATGGCCGGTATCTTCGGTGGTGAAAACTCAGGTGTTAAAGAAGGCACAACAGACATCTTGCTTGAAAGTGCATTCTTCAGTCCTTTAGCTATTGCTGGTCAGGCACGTAGCTATGGCTTGCATACCGATGCATCACACCGCTACGAGCGTGGTGTTGATTATCAACTACAGCGTGATGCCATGGAGCGCGCAACGGCGTTGCTACTTGAGATTGCGGGCGGACAGGCAGGCCCTGTGGTAGAAGCTGTGTCAGAATCAGATTTGCCAGAAGCAAAATCAGTAACGCTTCGTCGCGCACGTCTTGATCGTGTTATTGGCTACCATATTGAAGACAGCAAAGTGGCAGACATTCTGACGCGTTTGGGTCTGGATGTGACTTTTGCCAACGACAGCTGGACAGCCACGGTACCAAGCTACCGCTTTGACATCAGTATTGAAGAAGATCTGATTGAAGAAGTTGCACGTGTATTTGGTTACAACAACATTCCAAACGTTGCCCCTACAGCAGCGTTAAAGATGACCGACCATCAGGAAGCGCGTCTACCTGTTTCTCGCTTGCGCAATGAACTGGTTGCACGTGGTTATCAGGAAGCGATTACCTACAGCTTTGTCGACCCGAAGAAACAACAACTTTTACACCCAGACAGCGATGCACTGGTATTGCCGCACCCAATTTCTGTAGAAATGTCGGCAATGCGTGTGAGTCTGATGCCTGGACTGCTTAATGCGGTGGCGTATAACCAAAACCGTCAGCAGTCACGTATTCGCTTGTTCGAACACGGCCTGAAATTCATTAAAGATGAAGCGGCTGAAAACGGCGTTCGTCAAGCTCCGGTCATTGGCGGCGTAGTTTATGGTAATACGCACAATGAACACTGGGGTATTGCGAGCCGCAAAACCGACTTCTTTGATGTAAAAGGGGACGTTGAAGCATTACTTGCCTTGTGTAACGATAAAGCGCGTTTTAGCTTTAAAGCACAGGTATGTGATGGACTACACCCAGGTCAATCAGCTGCAATTTACGCTAACGGAGAGCAAGTCGGCTTCATTGGTGCGGTTCATCCACAACTGCAAAAATCATTGGATCTGAATGAAACGGCGTATGTTTTTGAAGTTGAAACAGCGGCAATTGCACAGCGACACCTTCCAGAAGCCGTCAGTATCTCGAAATTCCCGTCAAATCGCCGTGATATTGCTATTTTAGTTGCAGATGATGTAAAAATAGGCGATATTTTAGAAAGCATTGAGAAAGTTGGCGGAAATCAATTAGTTGACCTAAACTTATTCGATGTGTATAAGGGCAAAGGTATTGAGCCTGGTTATAAGAGTTTAGCCATTGCTCTAACACTGCAAGCCGTTGATAGAACGCTCGAAGAGAAAGACATCAACGACACTGTAGAAATCGTGGTGGCCGAATTGGCCAAACAATTTAATGCATCGTTGAGGGACTAGATATGGCGCTTACTAAAGCCGACATAGCTGAACACCTATTTGAGAAATTGGGGATAAATAAAAAGGATGCCAAAGACTTAGTTGAAGCGTTTTTTGAAGAAATCCGCTCAGCGCTGGAAAGTGGAGAGCAGGTAAAGCTGTCCGGTTTTGGTAATTTCGATCTGCGCGATAAGAAAGAACGCCCAGGTCGTAATCCTAAAACTGGTGAAGACATTCCCATCTCGGCACGTCGTGTTGTAACTTTCAGACCTGGTCAGAAGTTAAAAACACGCGTAGAAGTGGGTACCAGTAAAAACCTGTGATCACGCAGTGGGCTAAGTAGTTAACCACAGGAAGCTTTTCCTGAGGTGCTCAAAGGCTATCTGTCTGATAATTAAGAAACCCTGGCGCAAGCCGGGGTTTTTTGTCATAAAAACTTCATTTAGCTGTTTTACCATCTGGCCTTTGTATTTGAGTTTGGAGTGCGAAGTTGACCCAGGGTAATCACTCCTTGACTGATCGTATCAAAAATATCATCGTCGCCTGGTTAATTAGCTCTTTTTTGTTTGGGCTGCTTGCGATCTTTGTCTACGTTCAGCAAAAAGACGCCGCAAAGCAATCCGTTCAGGCCGCTTCCGAATTGATCCGACTGGAGCTGGATTCGCAGCTTCACAATATAGATGTTTTCCTTAAGCAGGCAGAGCAACTAAATACACACTGTGATGCAGACACCATTGCTCTAATGAGAGAGCAGGTTTTTGTAAATCCTGCATTGAGTGAAATTGGCATTGTCGATCAACAGGGGCGCTTACTGTGTAACTCATTTGGCCGTCTGACACCACCCGTACAAACCACTGAGCCTGTCAAACAATCTGGATTAAGATACCACGGTCCGATCATCACTGACTTTTTACAAGTACCCGCATTTGTACTGGCACGGACACGCAGCGATGGGTTTGAGGTCAATGCATTACTGCCAACCAGCTGGCTGAGCGACACATTGGATATTACCCGGCATAGAAATCTGGCGTTTATTGCTTTGCTTGATGGTGACTCAGGAGTACCCATTTTTTTGCGTGGAAAATATACGTTGCCACTGGGTGAGGCGCTTTTCCCGATGCACGATGTGGTGGAGTTTGAAGGGGACTTTGATGATGGAACACAAAAGTATATTTTTGCTCGCCCGCTTGCAGCCTTACCACAACTGACCATTATGGTTGCCAGTGATGCTAAGCAACTTTCCACGATTCAACCTGTATGGTTGCTAACCCTCTTGCTTTTATACTGTGGCAGCCTGATTGGACTCACCATGCTGTTAAACTACTATGACCGTCGCGTACTGAGTAGCCGCGCACTTTTACTTGGAGCCATCAGCAGACAGGAACTTTTTAACGTTTATCAGCCACTGGTGGATGCTACGACTCGTGAGGTTGTTGGTGTTGAGGTGTTGATCCGCTGGCAGCACCCGGTAGAGGGCGAGCTTAGCCCGGCCTACTTTATCCCCGAAGCAGAACGAGATGGCAGTATTCTTGACCTGTCGATTTATCAGATTGAGAGGGCGCTGACGGAATTGAGCGAGATTGTTCAAAATCACCCTGACTTTAAGGTGTCGTTTAACGTCAATGGATACTTGTTAACCTGCAAAGACTACCTTGAGGTTTTGCATAAAGCGAATCTGGTTATCCCTCAGCTGACCATAGAGTTGACCGAGCGAGATGTATTATCTCAGGCGCAGATACACTCGGTTTTGCAGTCACTGGTAGAGCAGGGCGTTGAGATAGCAATAGACGACTTTGGTACAGGCTACAGTGGCTTACATTACCTGCAGAGCTTTCCGATTGATCTACTCAAAATAGATCAAACCTTTGTTGCTTCTATTGGTATGGAGAACCTGCAATCCCCTGTACTAAATGCAGTGATAGAGATGGCGGCAAAGCTTGATAAAAAGCTGATTGCGGAAGGAGTAGAAACGGCGCACCAGGCGGAATACCTGTCCCGGCAGGGAGTGTCAGTACATCAGGGGTGGTATTATTACAAAGCGATGCCAGTGCACGAACTGAAGCAAATTTGCTAAGTTGCATCAGATAACTGTATAAAAAAAGCCCCGCTGTCGGGGCTTTTGTTCAAGGGGTTACAATGAAGCAAAGTAGCAACCAAATCCGGGCAGGGATAGTTGGTTGTGTTCATAGTGACCATTGTGATGAACAATTTCCAGGTGTGGTGCATGGTCTTTAATGTCCATTGCAAGTTGCGTTGGCTGCTCACCGAGGTTGAACACACATAGCACCGTTTTACCCTGATGACGTCGATAAAATGCCAGCACAGGTTCCGGTGTATCAATAAATTCGATATCACCGACCTGTAGCTCAGGCACAGTATTACGCCAGGCCATAAACGCCTGATAGCGGGCTAAAACAGAATCAGCTGAGTCAGTCTGCTGAGAAACTGCTTGTGACTGATGTGCCGGTGATACAGGTAACCAGGGTTTTCCTTCGGTGAAGCCCGCATGTTCACTTTGCTCGTTCCAGGGCATTGGGGTGCGACATCCGTCACGACCCTTAAAGTTTGGCCAGAAGGTAATGCCATAGGGGTCCTGTAAATCCTCAAACGCAACATCTGCTTCGCCCAGGCCCAGCTCTTCTCCTTGATACATACATACACTGCCGCGCAGCGAGCCAAGCAGGGCTGTTAGCATACTTGCTTGTCGTGCATCGACCGTTTTTCCGTCTTTTGACCAGCGGCTTGCGACACGCTCAACATCATGGTTGCTGAATGCCCAACACGGCCAACCTTCAGTCATGACAGCTTCAAGACGAGATACCGTTTCACGGATGTAGCCTGCACTGTAGTCTTTCGTCAGCAATTCAAAGCTATAGCCCATGTGCAGCTTATTGCCACCTGAGGTGTATTCAGCCATGGTCTGAAGTGAGTCCTCAGACGAAATCTCACCCAGGCTTACGGTGCCCGGGTAGCGATCGAGCAGGGCGCGGATCTCGGCCATGAAGGCAAGGTTTTCTGGCTGAGTGTTATTGTAATAATGGTACTGGAACGCATAGGGGTTGTCTTCGCTAAATCCACGGCCCTGACGTAACTCTTTAGGTTTAGCCGGGTTATCTCGCAATTGCTGATCGTGGAAGCAGAAGTTAATGGCATCGAGACGGAATCCATCTACGCCTTTTTTTAACCAAAATTCCACGTTATCCAGTACAGCCTGACGTACCTCTGGGTTGTGGAAGTTTAAGTCAGGTTGCTCGGTCAGGAAATTGTGTAGGTAGTACTGACAGCGGCGCGAATCCCACTGCCAGGCCACGCCACCAAATATTGACAGCCAGTTGTTTGGTGGACTGCCGTCAGGCTTAGCATCCGCCCAGACATACCAGTCAGCTTTGGGGTTAGTCTGACTGGCACGGCTTTCGCTAAACCAGGGGTGCTCATCTGAGGTATGGCTAAGTACCTGGTCAATAATGATCTTAATATTGCGTTGATGTGCTTTATCAATCAGCTCGTCAAAGTCTTCAAGGCTGCCAAACATAGGGTCGATGTCACGATAGTCACTGATATCGTAACCAAAGTCCTTCATTGGTGACTTAAAAAATGGCGAGATCCAGATGGCATCTACGCCGAGCGATTTAATATAGTCGAGCTTGCTTATGATCCCCTGAAGATCGCCAATTCCATCGTTATTGGTATCACAAAAGCTACGAGGATATACCTGGTAAATAACCGCGCCTTTCCACCATTCATTTTGAGCCATGCACTTTCTCCTGCGCCGTGCAGTCGGGTTGTCGTATACAAGTTTACCTCTGGGGGCCATCTCTTAACTCTGTGTATTGAGTAGCATAATAACTGTAGTCAATTCAGTCGGGTTGAGATCAGGTTTTTGAGTAAGCGGGTTACGCCAACACGGAATATTAACAATGGCGAAGAGCATACGGCATGCTTTGATATGAGTAAAAAGCCTGCATACGTATGCAGCGTAATTAGTTACGCTTGAAATAGAATATAAGAATAAATACAGACTTGTCGGTGCACTTTACCAATATTGCCATCAATCTCAGGCCTCCCTGTTTTATCTGTGTTACAGTAAGATTAATTGGTAATACCAATTTCCATTGGTAGAGTGTGAAGGAAAAATATGGCAAGTTTTATCGACGATTAACTGGCAGATATTTTAATTTCGTTAAAACTTAGTGAACCTGAAGAAGCATGTATGACCAGTTTTTCGGGAAAGATTGTTGCGCTAACATTTATAAATTTTACAGTAAGTTAGCTTGTTTGATGGTGAACATTCTGTGAACAGCTTTCGCTGCAAGTTGCGTTGAATACGTATGCATAAAGTTGTTTGCGTGTTGAACGCAGCGCTACTATTGCCGCTGACAACAAAATTACCGCCTTTATAAATCGTTGTAGCGCCCCACGGGTCACCGTGTGACGAATTAACAAACAACTAGGCGTCATAAAAATGGTTAATTGGGATAAAACACTATGTCTATGTTCAAACCAAGTATGCTAACAGTTGCGCTTATGGCCGCTGGCGTTAGCCACTTTTCGGTCGTTGCAGAAGAAGAGAAAGCAGTAAAGAAAGAAGACGTTGAAGTTATTGAGGTACGCGGTATTTCGCGCAGTATCATCGCTTCTATCGATAAAAAGCGCTACAGCGACACAGTAGCTGAAGTTGTTGATGCCGGCGACCTGGCATCTCTGCCCGATGTATCCATTGCAGACTCTTTGAGCCGTTTGCCCGGTGTAACCGCGGTTCGTGCCAGTGGACAGTCATCACAGCTGAATATTCGTGGTATGAACGGTGACTTTATTCAGACTACCCTGAATGGTCGCGAGCAGGCCAGTACTAGTGGTTACACCGCAGGTAGCCGTTGGATTTCATTTGACCAGTACCCGTCAGAGCTTATTAATCAGGCTGCGGTCTATAAGTCACCAAAAGCCTCTTTGGTTGAAGGTGGGGTTGCTGCAACGGTTGAGCTTAAAACAGTCAACCCGCTTGAGGCAAAAGAGCAGCATAACTTTAGCTCTTCAGTACGTTACTCCTATAATGACGCGGCATCAGATGTCGGTGCTGATTCTAGCGGTGAGCGCATCAGCTTCTCTTATCAGGGCAAATTCCTTGATGAAACTTTGGGTTTTGGCATTGGCGCGGCCTTCTTAAACCAGCCTAATAATGCAATTGACGTTTCAGCGCACGCACCAAAACGCTCACAAGACTTTGATGGTGACGGTAAAGAAGAGCGTTCAGTTAACGGTTACCAGGTTCGATCTGCAAAAGGGTCAGACGAGCGTCTGGGCCTTATGAGTACTTTGGTCTACCAGCCTACAGATGCTCTGAAAGTACAATTTGACTATTTTCGTTCTGAGTTTGAATCGGAAGACCGTAAAAGCGGTTTGAACATTGAAGGCTTCGAGAAAGATGTAGGTTCCCTGTACTCACTTAACAACGCGGTTGTACAAGATGGTTTCTTAGTTGCCGGTGATGTTGTGATCACTGACCACAAGGGCCCATGGGTTGAAATGCGTTCTGAAGATCAGTCGACTGATTCTACGACAGACAGCTTTGGTCTGGACTTAGAGTATGTGACAGACAAGTGGGAACTCAGACTGGACTTTGCACATAGTAAAGGCGAGAAAACGCGCCGTGATATGATTGCATCTATGCATGCCTACGAGTTTGGAAATGCCGTTGTAGATGGCACTTTGGTTGAAACATGGCAGGAAATGCGCAACCAGAGCTTCTCTTTTGTACAGCAAGAGAAAGATTTACCTCAGCTTACCCTGGGCAATAGTTACACAGATCTGTCTAACATGCGTCTGGGTGACTGGGAGCAATTCCCACACCGGTACACAGATGAATTGGACAGCTTTAAAGTAGACTTTAAGTATCATGTTGAAGCTGGGTTTATCTCTTCAATTGAAGTTGGTGCTCGCTGGTCAGATCGCGAGTTCACGGACCAGCGTTCAACGTTCCGCTGGGGTGCGCGTGAAGGTCAAAATGGTTACAAAATGCCTGATGGTACAATTGTTACCAATAAAGGGTGTGAATTTAACCACCAAAATCATGCCTGTATTCCGCACTCTCTGGATGGTTTCGTCACTGTGGAGCATACTCGAGGGTTCAACTATCTTGAGCTAGACTTGGTGGGTATTGCTGACGCGGTATTTGGTCCGGGTAATTACGGCGCACAGCAGACCTGGGAGCATAACTGGACACTGATTGAAAGTGGCGCTGTTAAAGAAGAAGTGTTAGCTGGTTATGTGATGGCCAATATAGATACTGAAATTGGGAACATTCCAGTTACAGGTAACTTTGGTGTACGTGTTGTCAAAACAGACACTAAATCAGTCGGGATCCAGCAGATCCAGGGTGATGAAGTAGGCGATACCATTGTTGATGATAACGGTGTTGCACGTACTGATTATCGTCATGTTGAATACGGACCAGAGTACACAGATACATTACCTTCTTTAAACCTTAATTTCCGTGTTAGTGACGAAGATCAAATACGCTTCGCTGCGGCAAAAGTAATGGGTCGTCCTCCTGTGTATCAGTTACGTGGCGGTGCAGGTTCTTGGGCCGATACAGCCAATGACGGTGAAAGTCCTCGTTACAATGTTTGGTCAAAAGGTAATCCAAACCTTGATCCGTTCCGTGCAACTCAATTTGACTTGTCGTATGAGCGTTACTTTGAAGATGGTGGTGCATTCGTTGCGGCAATTTTCTGGAAAGACATTGAGTCTTTAATTGAAAGCATTACTTATCAGGAAGGTGAGGTTGACTGGTCAAGCATCGGTCTTGAAGTACCGGAAGGCTTTGTTGCTGGTCAGTATCAGACAACTCAAAACAATGATCAGGGTGGCTATATTCGTGGTGTGGAGTTAGCTTACACTACTATGTTTGATAATCTGCCAGGCGTGTTCTCTGGCTTAGGTTTCAATGCTAACTATTCATATACCGAAAGTGAAACAACCGTTGATGGCGGCGGTAACTTCCCGGATCAGCAGCTGCCAATGCCTGGCTTGTCGAAAAATGTCTGGAGTGCGACAGTTTTCTGGAATATCGATGCATTTACGACGCACCTGAACGTTCGTTATCGTGATGAGTATGTCTATGAAGGCGCATCACCGGGTGGCTCGTCTTTGGCGTGGGCGGATGAATATACAGTGATTGACTGGCAGGGAACGTATGACTTTGAAAATGGTCTGCAGGCTGTGTTACAGGTCAATAACTTAACTGATGAGCCTAACACCACTAACTATGGTACGGCATTGGCAACCGGGGAGTATAAAGAGTTCGGTCGCCAATACTTCTTAGGGTTTAACTATAGTTTCTAAGCACCGAGCGAGATCTGATATAAAGCCACCAGTCTTCTGGTGGCTTTGTTTTATGAGGTGAAAATGATGAATAAAAAGAGAATCGTGATTTTAGGCGGTGGTACTGCAGGCTGGATGGCGGCTAACCTGATGGCCAAAAGCTGGCAGGGCCAGCCGATTGAGATTGCCCTGGTTGAATCTCCGGATATTGGCATAATTGGCGTGGGCGAAGGCTCTACTCCCCAGTTCAAGGGGTTTATGGACTTTATGGGGATCAGTGAAGCGCAGTGGATGCCAGTATGCAATGCAACGTATAAAAACGGTATTCGCTTTATTGACTGGTCAACGCGCCCCGACTTTAGCAGCTACTTTCATCCTTTTCCTTCACAGCCCGACGATTACTCAGCACCAGCCTTTTTTCACAACAGCTTTGTACGAAGAAAAGCGATTGATGTAGCAGGCCACCCGGACCCATTTTTCCTTACCACTTATCTGGCAGAGCAGGCTAAAGCGCCAATCGCTGCGCATCATTTTCCGTTTGAAATTAACTATGGCTATCATTTCGATGCCGGTAAGCTTGGACTCTTTTTGGCTCAAACAGCCCGCGATTTGGGTGTAGAGCATATTCAGGCCAATGTCAGCGATGTGCGTAAACACTCTGACGGTGATATTGCTGCCCTGATCTGTGAATCCGGTATGGAAGTCACCGGGGATGTCTTTATTGACTGCTCTGGCTTTCGCAGTCTATTGATGCAGCAGCATTTAGAAGTCGGTTTCGATTCCTTTGCTAATAACTTGTTTAACGACGCTGCCGTGGTGTTGCCAACCGAGCAGGGCGAGGTGATTTCGTCAGAAACCCAATCGATTGCCAGAAAATTTGGCTGGAGCTGGCACATACCACTTACCAACCGCGTTGGTAATGGCTATGTTTACAGCCGACGCTATTGCGATCCGGATAAAGCTGAGACCGAGTTGCGCGCTGCGCTGGGATTACTGGACAGTGAGGTTGAAGCACGTCATTTGACCATGAAAGTAGGGCAGGTCAAAAAGCACTGGCATAAAAATTGTCTTGCCATTGGACTGTCGCAAGGATTTATTGAACCGCTGGAGGCGACTGCACTTCATATTGTACAGGAAACTGTTCAAAGCTTTATTGAATGCTATCAGGACGGTGAGTTCACCGATAAATTCAAAACCAGACACAACCAGTCACTCGATGCGCGTTATCAGGCAATCCGAGACTATATTGTGGCGCATTACCGTGTAAACAGCAGAACCGATACCCAATACTGGCGCGATAACGCGAACAACAATCAGCTCTCACGTTCTTTATATGACGTATTGCAAACCTGGGTGTCGGGCAAAAACTTATCGGATGAATTGCATCGTCAGGATATCGACAAATATTATCCATCCGCAAGCTGGCACTGTTTACTTGCCGGTTATGGCATTTATCCGGAACAGTCTCAATTGATCGCAGGCAATGAGGAGGCGAACAAGTACGATTTATCACAGATCCGGGACTACATTGCCCGATGTGGACTAAATTTTGATGACCATCGTGTGCAACTTGAGCGATTAGCCCAAAAGCGATAAATCGACGAACTTTGCCTTTGAGCGGCGTTTACATCTGAGCACTAAGAATATTGAACATGACGCGAGGATGAATAGCCGCTCTGAATACGTATGCAGGCGGTTCACCCGTGATTATCAAGTCAGTAGACTCATTAAAAATACTAAAAATGACAATATTATGATGACAGTAAAACCGCAGGTGTTCGCCCTTGGGCTGATCACCGGCTCTGTGGTACTGAGTGCCTGCAACAGTACTAACGACAACAAGACAACAATCACCGACACTCAGAGTCTGGCAGCGCAGCCCGACGACGCAAAGCCAGTTGTTTATCAGGTTTTTACCCGCCTGTTCGGTAACACCAATAGCAACAATATTCCCTGGGGTACAAAAGAACAAAATGGCGTAGGCAAGTTTGCCGATTTCACCCCAAAAGCCCTGTCTGAAATCAAAGCCATGGGCGTGAGCCACGTCTGGTATACCGGGGTATTACATCATGCCCTGGTGGGCGATTATACCGAGTACGGGATCACTCAAGACGACCCGGATGTGGTTAAAGGCCGAGCAGGTTCACCCTATGCCGTAAAAGACTATTACAACGTCAATCCGGACCTGGCCGTGAACCCTGCCAACAGACTCGCTGAATTTGAAGCCCTGATCGCCCGTACCCATGAAGCGGGCATGAAAGTGGTGATTGATATAGTGCCCAACCACGTTGCCCGAAATTATCAATCGCTCAGCGCACCACAAGGTGTCAGCGACTTCGGCGCAAACGACGACACTTCAGTGACCTATGCCCGTGATAATAACTTTTACTATGTGACCGGCGAAGATTTTAGCGTGCCAAGCTCGCAAGACTATCAGGTACTTGGCGGTGAGCCACACCCGCTTGCCGATGGCCAGTTCACTGAGAGCCCGGCCAAATGGACCGGTAACGGCGCACGCGCGGCCCGGCCCCATATTCATGACTGGTATGAAACCGTAAAAGTGAACTATGGTGTTAAGCCCGATGGCAGCTACGACTTTGCACCACTACCGGCGCATTATGCCCAGCTTGATTATCGCGAGCACTATGCATTCTGGCAGGATAAAAAACTGCCCGACAGCTGGTATAAGTTCCGCGATATTACCTATTACTGGCTGGATAAAGGCGTAGATGGCTTCCGTTATGATATGGCCGAGATGGTGCCCGTTGAGTTCTGGAGCTTTCTCAATGCGTCTATCAAGATGAAAAACCCCGACGCCTTCTTGCTTGCTGAGGTGTATAACCCAACGCTTTACCGTGCTTACATTGAGCAGGGCAAGATGGACTACCTGTACGACAAAGTGGGCTTATACGACTCACTCAAGGCCCTGATGCAGGGCAAAGGCACGGCGCAGCAAGTGCTGGATGTGCATGCCAGCGTTCAGGATATTGCACCGCACATGCTGCACTTCTTAGAGAACCACGATGAGCAACGTATTGCCAGCCCACAGTTTGCAGGCGACGCCAATAAAGGCAAACCAGCCATGGTGGTGAGTCATTTGATCAGTCAGTCACCAACCTTATTGTATTTTGCTCAGAGCGTGGGTGAAGACGGCTCAGAAATGGCCGGGTTCGGCAAGCCCAGCCGCACCAGCATCTTCGATTACATAGGTGTACCAGCCCATCAAGCCTGGATGAACCAGGGCAAGTTTGATGGTGCCTTGCTGAGTGAAGAGCAAAAGGCGTTGCGCGCTTATTACCAAAAACTGATGAACATGGCCTCATTCAGTGCGATAGCACAGGGCGAGCTAGTCTCGACACCAGTCACAACGCGTAGCGGTCAATCCGCAACCAAAGTGATTGGGTTTGCCCGTCAGAGCGAGTCACAACGTCTGGTTGTGATCAGCAACTTTGATGCAGACTCCCCTCAAGCTGTTTCTGTCACTTTGCCAGATGGCTGGCAGGGTAAAGCAATTGACAGACTGGAGCAACATGGGCAGGTTGCGCTTAACAACAATCAGCTGACAGCCACCCTGGCTCCACTCGCCAGTGCGGTCTTTGAACTAGAGAATTAATATGCAAAAACAAAAACCACAACTCAGTTTCTGGCAGATCTGGAACATGTGCTTTGGCTTTCTGGGGATCCAGTTTGGCTTCGCACTGCAAAACGGTAATGTCAGCCGGATCTTTCAGACGCTGGGTGCCAAAGTCGATGATATTCCCATTCTCTGGGTTGCCGCACCACTTACTGGTCTGATCGTACAGCCAATTATCGGCTACTGGAGTGACCGCACCTGGGGCAAGCTGGGACGTAGACGACCCTTCTTTCTGTATGGCGCCATTTTGACCACCTTATCGTTATTCTTTATGCCTAATTCTCCCACGCTCTGGATAGCTGCGGGCATGCTGTGGATCATGGATGCCTCTATTAACGTGACCATGGAGCCATTCAGGGCTCTGGTAGGTGACAACCTCAACGAAAAGCAACGCGCCAATGGCTATGCGATGCAAAGCTTCTTTATTGGCGTAGGTGCCGTGGTGGCATCGGCCTTGCCCTGGATGATGACCAACTGGTTTGGGATCAGCAATACCGCAGAGCCGGGTCAGATCCCAGAGTCTGTCAAGTATGCTTTCTACTTCGGTGGTGTGGTGCTGTTTTCGGCGGTGGGCTGGACCATCCTAAATACCAAAGAATACACGCCGCAGCAGCTGGCGGAGTTTGCCGGTGAAGCGGTTGAAACGCAAACCAGTCAGAGCTATCAGGTGATCAACTATGCACGCGCGGCACTGATTTCTGGCGTGATTGGTGGGGGGATCCTGGCTGCGGTGATTGGACTGCAACTGGAAAAAGAGCTGTATCTGCTGAGCGGGTTGTTCTTATCCTTTACGTTGGTCCTGTTAATTGCTGGCTACTTTCAGCAGCGCGGTAGCACCTCAGGTGGCTTTTATAACGTTATCTACGATGTCTTTACTATGCCGGGCACCATGCGTCAGCTTGCCGTGGTGCAATTCTTCAGCTGGTTTGCCTTGTTTGCTATGTGGATCTATACCACCTCTGCGGTTACCAGCTTTCACTACGGCACAACCGAGGTAACCAGCAAAGCCTATAACGATGGTGCTGACTGGGTGGGTGTGCTGTTTGCCGCCTACAACGGTTTTGCCGCACTGGCTGCTGTGTGTATTCCTGTGATGGTGAATCGCCTGGGCATGCGTGGCGCACACTGCATTAACTTACTGCTGGGCGCAGGCGCACTATTGAGCTTTAAAATGATAGCCGATCCGAGCCTGCTTTGGCTGCCGATGATTGGCATTGGTTTTGCCTGGGCCTCAATCTTGTCGCTGCCTTACGCCATGCTGAGTAATTCGTTGCCAGCCCATAAAATGGGCGTCTTTATGGGGATCTTTAATTTCTTCATCGTGATCCCGCAGCTGATGGCGGCCAGTGTACTTGGCCTGATCCTGAGAAACCTATTTGATAATCAACCGATTTTTGCATTAGTGGTTGGTGGTGTGTCGTTCCTGCTCGCAGCAGTTGCTGTGATGCGGGTGAAAATCGAACAACAATAACACCACCCAAGGAGACTTTATGAAAAAACTATCTAGTTTAACTCTGGCACTGGTTGCTGCCGGACTTGTGGGCTGTGGCAGCGCAAATTACGCCGATAAACCGCAGACTACAGCACCAGGCGCACCGGGTGACAAACCATACTGGGCGTACTCAGGTAAAACCGGTATTGGTACTTCCTACGAAGCTTACAAGCAGGGCCAGTATTCTGATCAAGCAAGTACGCAAGCCGTATCAAAAGTGTGGTTTTCCATCGCCAAGGGCATGATCACGGAAACGATGTTTGGTCTTATTCACCAGGCACAGATCAAAGACATGCAGTTTATTGTTACCGGCCCGGATTTTACGGTAACGGAACAAGATGCGCTGGACGTCAGTATCGATTACCTGGATAAAGATGCTCAGGGTCGTCCGCTGTCTTTAGCATACAAAGTGATCAGTAAAGACAAGCAAGGCCGTTTTACGCTAGAGAAGCACATATTCACCGATCCTGACGGGCAAACGCTGTTCGTCCGGGCGAAGGTACACACAGAGCTTGATGGCGTGAAGCTGTTCGTTAACGTGAACCCGTATGTGAATAACAACGGCCTGAACGATTTTGCGAAAGTCACTGAGCAGGGCCTGGTTGCCTGGGAAGGAGACAATTACCTGACACTGCAAAGCAGCACAGGCTTTAAGCAGGCAAGCGTGGGCTTTACCGGTCAGAGCGATGGTCTGGCACAGCTTAAGGCAAGCCAGTCAATGGCACAGCGTTACACCAGCACAGGCGCACAAAGCGGCAACGTTAATTGGCTGGCGGAGCTGGGTGACGTGGATCAGCGGGCGACATTCGACCTGGCACTGAGTTTTGGCAACTCGCAAAGCGCGAGTTTCCAGGAAGGCGCTCAGTCACTGGCGCGTGGTTATCAGCAGGTGCTGGCCCACTACAATGGTGAAGGAGAAGCCATTGGCTGGCGCGACTACCTGAACAGTCTTGAGCCTATGCAAAAGCTCAGCGCTTATACGGCCGATGAGGGCAAACTACTTTACACCAGTGCTTTGGTGTTAAAGGCGCAGGAAGATAAAACCCACGCAGGAGCCCTGATTGCTTCTTTGTCTAACCCCTGGGGTGACACCGTGGCGGCTGAGCAAGGCCACACCGGTTATAAAGCGGTATGGGTGCGCGATTTTTATCAGGTTGCGATGGCATTTTTGGCCATGGGCGATCCGCAGACCGCACTGACCGCATTCGAATATCTGGAAAAAGTACAGGTCACGGAGAAGACGCCTGGCAACCATGGCGATACCGGCTGGTTCTTACAAAAAACCCATGTTGACGGTGAGCTGGAGTGGGTAGGCGTGCAGCTGGATCAGACTGCTATGCCGATTATGCTGGCGTGGAAACTCTGGCAGGCCGGCGTACTGAGCGATGAGAAGCTTGCCTACTGGTACAAGCGTATGCTCCAGCCAGCGGCTGAATTCCTGGTCGACGGCGGGTTGGCAAAAATCCTCTGGAATGACACGCAGATCACACCACCGGCCACACAGCAGGAGCGTTGGGAAGAGCAGGACGGCTATTCACCGTCGACCACCGCCGCCATTATCGCTGGCCTGGTCGCTGCCAGTGACATTGCAAAGCTTGCCGGAGATAAAGCCGGCAGTGAGCGTTACATGGCAACGGCTAAACGCTACGACAGAGAAGTGGAATCGACCATGTTCACCACTGAGGGGAACCTGCCTTCTAAGCAAAGCGATGGTAAATATTTCTTCCGTATTGGCAAAGACGCCAACCCGAATACGGATACTAAGCTGAGCGATAACAATGGTCGAGCCGGGATGGATAAGAAGCAGATCATTGATGGTGGCTTCCTTGAGCTTGTGCGCTACGGCGTCAGAGCGGCAGATGCCAGCAGCATTACCAATACCTTGCCAGAGTATGAGGATGAAAACCTGCCGGAGAACCTGCGAGTTAAATACAGCTTTAACTTTGCCGGGGATCCTAATAGTTATCCGGGCTACCGCCGCTATGGTAATGACGGTTACGGAGAAGACGAAGTGCGTGGAACCAATTATGCTGAGCAGGGTCAGAACACAGCCGGTCAGCGTGGTCGGGTATGGCCTTTCTTCACCGGTGAGCGTGGCCATTACGAAATCGCAGCGGCCAGCCAGGCTAATGGATTGGATGACAATGCCGTTAAGCGTATCAAATACACTTACATCAAAGGCATGGAGCACTTTGCAAATGAAGGCCTGATGTTGCCTGAACAGGTTTGGGATGGCGTGGGTGTGAATCCGTTCGGTTATACACTGGGCGAGGGCACAAACTCTGCTACACCACTGGCCTGGACGCATGCCGAGTATGTAAAGCTGGTTCGATCACTTGCCGATAAGCAAGTTTGGGATCATTACCCGATTGTTGAGCAGGCGCTTAAATAGTCGGTTTCTCTCGATAACAAAACGCGGTATATCTGAGGGTTACCGCGTTTTTTATTTACTGATATTTAATCTAGCAGTTTATTATCAGACTTAAGCTCAGGGTCAGCGTCGAGAATAGACTTAGATCACACTTTTGTACTTCAAATTTCATTACTTCAATTCTATTGTAGGTGTAATTCCTCGATTATTGTATTATAAATCCAATAATTTATAGGGAATTAAATACCCAATTATAATAAGGGAAGAGTAATGAATAGAAAAACTTTAATATCTCTGTTTATGGCTTCTGCATGTTCTGTTAATGCACAGGATTTACAGTTTAACCAAATTGCAGAGCAGGGTACCTCTGTCGGAAAAGCGGCGCAGCAAGCAATATTTACAGGTGTTGCGAGCTTTAATGACTCTACTGCTGGTACCGTTTCTGTTGTTGACAATAACGATGGCACCGTAAATATCTCATTCTCTGAGTGGCCTTATCTGGATGGTGCGCATCTGAGTGAAACTGTGTCAACCTTTGTCTTAGATTATGGGAGACACTTTCAGTCAGACGGTTCTATCTGGGAGGTTGGAGTGGTTGACCTCAATGGCAGTAGTCAAATGTTGTCTTTTTCAGAGACAATGCCGCAAGTTCCGTTTGTCTTTCTGACTGGTCAAACGCGCAATGGTGTTGACCCCTACACTGCCAGAGCGAGTCACGTTACACGACTAGGTTTTAACGCTCAAGTTCAGTATCAGGAAAGCAGTACTGGTTCTGAAGTATATGAAAAAGTGGCTTACCTTGCTATTTATACGCCAAATAGTGAAGGTCGGCTTGATTCAGGTATCTCATACAAGCTCGAACAGGTGAAAGCTACTGATCAAATTACTCCAGTGGGTGAGCATGATATTTTTCTTCATGAAGAGCAGTCTAAAGATACAGAGTTAACGCATACCACAGAAGTTGTTAATGTACTTGAATTGAATGGTCACTTGTTTGCGCAGGACATTACAACCCTGGGCAGTGATACGATGACCGTTCGCGCGAATCTAAATGTTCGCGAGCCTGAAGCGCCTGAGCCACAAAGCTGTCAAGCTATTCTAAGCGCAGATCCCAGCGCGCAATCTGGCTATTATACACTGGATGTGGATGGCAGAGGTGGTCTGAGCGAGTTCACGACTTACTGTGATATGGAATATCAAGGTGGTGGCTGGACTTTAGTCAGCATCAGGTTTGCACCTAATAAAAACTATGATGGCTGGCCAAACGACTTAACCGGTTTTATGGTCGAAGCGCAGAACATTACATCACTTGATGACAATTACCACCTGCCAGACGCACATTGGCAATATATCAAAGATACCTATAGCGAGCTGATGATGACAATGCCCACCTTCAATGGTGCGTATGCGATTGCTGATATTTCTGTGCTTAAAAACGCAAATTGTGTGCCTCTTCAGGACACGCTTGGTTTAATTCCGGGCGAGACGGGAGAGAGGAGATATCGGTTATTTTGGCATGAAAACTCAGGCTGTTCAGGCTCTGGTTCTGATTATTCAATGCTAGACTATCAGAATATTTACGGTTATTCCAAGATCTATAAATCTACAAATATTGTGACTTACGTAAGTCAACAGACTTCATATGTGTATGTTCGCTAGCTGAGTCTGAGATAGCAGGTTCTTAAACCAAAGTGTTTGGTTTTCATTGCATATTAAGTAGAGAACCATTATTAACCAAACCTAGTGTCAAGCATTAGTCTTTAACTGATAAAACGCGGTACACCCTGAATGTACCGCGTTTTTTCCTTTGTGTAATACCTTTGCCTTATCTTATCGCTGTGGTATGAACTCATTATGGGTTTGCCTGCGTCTCAAAGCTAACCGTTTGCAATATCGGGAAGATTTTTAACCGTTTTTCTCTATACTTTATGGCAACTAATAGGGAGCTCAAGTCTGAGCAGTAATATAATACTGTAAAGATTGGATTAGCCAATGTAATGAGTGTGCTTTGGGCACCCTCGGTTCTCTATTAGTTAAGTCGCTGACGCTGTGCTGTAGTAAACAGACAATAGAATGGCCTTTGGTAAGAAAGTATTTAATGCCATTTACGCTTTGTTTGTCGCAATCTTCAGATTGCAGCAAGTTAAATAGGAAAAATAAGGAGAAGTAAGAATGATCGACAGTTATTTATCTGTTTTAAAAAACTATACGGAATTCAAGGGTCGAGCAAGACGTAAAGAGTATTGGCTGTTTATGCTATGTAATCTCATCGTCATGATTGTGCTGGGTTTGGTTGATATGATGCTGGGAATGTACTCTGAGGAAGCGGGTGTCGGTCTCGTAAGTGGCTTGTATGCGCTTGCCGTAATTATTCCAAGTATTGCAGTTGGTGTACGCCGTTTGCACGACATTGGCCGCAGTGGTTGGTGGATGCTGTTAACATTTGTGCCTTTAGTCGGCCCTTTGGTACTGCTTGTGTTTAATGTGATGGACAGTAATCCGGGTGAAAACGAATACGGTCCTAACCCAAAAGAAGCACCACAAGCT
The DNA here is from genome assembly GCF_024124545.1 of Pseudoalteromonas sp. XMcav2-N. Classification (GTDB taxonomy): domain Bacteria; phylum Pseudomonadota; class Gammaproteobacteria; order Enterobacterales; family Alteromonadaceae; genus Pseudoalteromonas. Next base: position 246,167 of record NZ_JAMXSF010000003.1, on the reverse strand, counting down.
GAGCTTGCTTAGCTTTGCGCAGTTTCCTGGGTGGCTTAACGCTCGCCCAGGATCTCAAAATCATCACTTTGCAGGCGAGCTCTGCCGTCTTGCTCAACCACCCAATGTTCAGCGTGGATCTTGCCAAAGGCTTTGTTCATCGTCCAGTTTGCACTGAGTAAGTAACCTGTTTTTGGGTGCTTTTCCCATACGACGTCGAAATAGACTACATCACTGAACCCCTGGTCGATAATGTCCTGCCAAAATGCTCTTATATCATCAGCTCCTGTAAACATGCCTACTGGGCGCGCCTGCATAGTACAAGTTGATGCATATTGTGCAGCGCAGCCAGCGGCATTTTGTCGGTTAAATGCATCCTGCCAGGCTTGAATACCAGCCTGACATAAAGCCAGTTCTTGTTGGTCTGTCATCGAGAGACTCCGTTTGTTTTGTTTCAGTGAGATTAGAATAGTGGTTTTAATTGTTCTTAAAAACAAAGATAATAAAAAACACTGTTTAGTTATTCCACACAATCAATATGCGCCAACTTGGAAAAATGTCGTTGTTTGCCCACGTCGTCGAAGCCGGTTCTCTGTCTGGCGCGGCAGAAAAACTAGGCTTGTCAAAATCCGTGATCAGTCAGCATTTAAAAGTGCTTGAGCAGGAGTTGGGGGTGGTGTTGATCAAACGCACAACTCGTCGACAGTTTCTGACTGAGCCAGGCAAGCGCTTTTATGAGGCGTGTAAAGCACTCAATCAGATAGCCGAAGCGGCCTGGGAAGATATTCAGGCCCAACAGGTTGAACCTGAGGGAAGCGTACATATTACAGCGCCGAATGCACTGATAGAAAGCCTGCTCACTCCGATTATTTGTGAATTGATGCAACAGTACCCAGGTGTGCTAGTCAAACTAACTTGTGATGATCAGCACCTCGATATGATGGCGCATAACATAGATATTGCAGTCCGTATTGGTACGTCTAAAGACAGCACACTCAGACAAAAAAGGCTGGGTCGCTTTCGCGATGTACTATGCGGCCATGCACGTTTTTCAAAAGAGAAACTGACACAGGCTCCTTATATTGCAAATGCCTGGGAAGGCGCGCAGATAACGCATCAGTTTATCACGGAAAATGGTGAAAAAAGGACGCTAACTCCTAAGGTTAGTTGCATCACAAATGCATTTCATAGTACCGTTTCACTAATCCGGGCCGGGGCAGGAATAGGCTTAGTTCCGGACTTTTACTTAAAGCGCTTTTTGAGGGATGTTACTATGCTCATGCCACACGCAAGTATGCCCGAAAATTCGGTTTACTTGCTCACTCCCTTTTCAAAGCATACACCTATGGCTGTCCAGGTATGCATGGATGCGCTGAGTGCGGGTATTCGGGATAGGTTGTCTGAGCATGACAAGGTAAAATGATATCTGGAGACAGAATGAAGCTGACTAAGCTACTTATAGTGATAGGGGTCTTGTGTGCAGTGGCGGTTTTTACGCTTGATCGTGTGCAATTGAACTGCTTTCACTGTGTTGAGGTGTATCAATTTAATGTGTTGGTAATTCCTCTCGGAGTCATTTCTTTTATTATGCTTGTGGCTGGGTTGATGAGGCTGCTCAATAGCCACAGGATCAAATCGTCCGCCGTTCAAATGACCATAGCATGCGACGCAGAAAAGCCTGGTGCGTAACCTACTAATTAGATACTAAATCGAACCATGACAGAAAAAAAATGGACACTTAAAAGCATTGCAGCGCATCTTGGTGTGTCGAATGCAACGGTATCCAATGCCTTTAACCGCCCCGATCAACTGTCCGCTAAAAAGCGCGAGGAGATCCTGGCTGCTTGCAAGGCATTGGGTTATTTCGGTCCAAATAAAGCCGCCCGATCTTTGAGAAAGGGCACGTTTAACATTGTTGCACTGGTTTTACCGGATAGTGTGGAATACATGGTGTCCGATCCCGTAGCCAGTAGCTTTATGCGAGGTGTGGCTAAAGTACTGGAGCCACAGGGAATTAATCTACTGCTATTTTCGGGCAACACTGACAGTGTTAACAATGTCCTGGATTTTGTCGATGGCTTTATTTGTTATGGACGGCCACGTAATCCAAAGTTGATAGAACAATTAGCAACGGTGACCAAACAGGTCGTTACCGTCGATTTTGAACTTGAGGGACAGGCCAGTGTGAATATCAATAATCGCCAGGCAGCCTATGATGTGGCTGAAGCAGCCCTGACCCGGTTCGAGGCACCATCAAAACAAGCTGATATCGCCATCCTCGGACTGAGGTTACTTGATACCGAGTTGATATGTCGGGTGTATGATCGTCATTTGCCTCAACTAAACACCTCAATTGCACACCAAAGATTGGCAGGTTACCGACAGGCGCTGCAAGACCATCAGGTTGGACTGTCTGACGACAGGATCTGGAATATTCCGGAAAGTAGCGAGCGCTATGCGCGAATTGCCGCCAAAGAAGCACTTGCCGTTCAGCCAAGGCCCAATGTTTTACTGTGTATGAGTGATTTAATTGCACTGGCTGCAGCGCGTGAGGCATTCTCTCAGGGGATCCGAGTCCCGCAAGAGCTTAAAATAGTTGGGTTTGACGGAATTGACGAGGCCCAGTTGTTTCAACCTGCTATTACGACGATACATCAAAACAGTGAGAATAAAGGTGAACAAGCTGCTACTTTGTTTATTGGCAAAGAGAAACAGCAAGTATGCCTGCCTTTTGAACTCAGAGCAGGGCAGTCAATCTGACGGCCCCGACATCGGCTAATTCAGTTCCTACAGTAACTCAGCCAGGTTGACGCGCTTTATTTGCCCAGGCTCTTCGAGCATTACGGACGCTGCTCTTGTTGTCAGGTTGATCTCTAATTTGGCACTGACTTGCTGATTGCGCCACTGCAAAGAGAATGTATCTTGTGCTCCTGACAAAACAAATTCTCCGTCGAATGCACTGCTTTGATTTCGTAATTCAATCAGCTTGCACAGTCCGTTGACTACGGGTTTGGATAACGCATCTTTAACTTGTTGCTCATTAAGATAGCTACGATTGATATCTCTACCAACGTTTGTACTTTCAAGCAGATCCATATCATTGTGAAGCGCCAGCAGGCCACCATAATAAACTTGCGGAACGCCGGGAGAAAAGAACTGAATGGCCCGGGCTATCAGGTAGTCAAGATCAGTGCGCCCAAGCGCATCATAGTAGGTACAATTGACCTGGTACAAATCAACGTTGCTTGCGGCGGCACCGGTTGCCTGCTTGCTCTCACCTTGGCTATTTATATGAATGGTTTCTACCAGAGTGTCGATTTGCTGTGCATTGAGCAGACCGGGTTTGTTTCCGTCCGGGCCCGCGTCCACAATGCCGATACCGTCATGAGTATCGAGTACTGTCAGGCAATTGCGAGGCGATTGTTGCAACCAACACAGCAGGGCATCGGCATTATTGTTGAACAAAGTGTGTAAGATTAACGGAGGCAAAGCAAAGTCGTATACGCGATCTACTTTCGATGCCACGTCAATTTGAGTCTGATAATGGCTGTGGATCTCCGCAATGGTTTCCATACCGAGCGCATTGGCCTGACGCGACAGTTGGTTGATAAACTCGAATGATTCAGGGGTCATAAAACAACTTGTTCCTGCGCGTTTTATGGCATACCCGGCCGCGTCAAGGCGAATAATCTTTACATTGTTTTGCGCAAACAAAGTGAGAATTTTGTCCAGATACGCTTTGCCCTGAGGTGTTTCAACATTGATATCAACTTGGTTATCCGTGAAGGTGGTCCAGAAGTTGACCGTGTCACCATTATCGAGCTTTTTGGCGGTAAAACAGCTGGTTGGTCGAGGTCTGAATATTGTCTTGGCTTGCTCGTCATTTATTCCATCGGGAAAAATATCGCGTTCCTTTAAAAACAAAGGCCAGTAGGGCGACTGTTCACCGTGTTTGAGTACATCCTGAAATTCTGGCGATTGAGCCGAAGCGTGATTGACGATTAAATCGGCCATCACCTCAAAGCGCTCCCCAAGTGCCTTCACACTTGCCCAGTTGCCCAGTCTTTCATCAACCTCACTGTGGTCTATCGGATCGAACCCGGCATCACTACCGTCAATCGGGTAATAAAACGGCAGGATATGGACACCGCCGAACAATCCAGCTAACGGACCGTCCAACAGCTGAGTGAGTTCAGTCAGGCCTGCACCGCTTAAGCGATCGGCGTAGGTTATCAGTTGCACTTGGTTTTTCATGGTTCAGTTCAATTCTCATTGTTGAAACTTAATCGATTAAGTTATATCTTTAATCAGCACGACGAGATATTCAAGCACTATTTACAGGAAAATTGGCACAAGGGTGCGATTGAGTTTTAAACTTAACCGGGCTTTGCCGCAATACCTGAGAGGTAATAACTATGACAAGCAGCAACTTAGGCGCATTGCGCTGGCTGACATACATGATGTTCTTTATGTTTGCCATGACATCGGATGCCGTGGGCGTGATCATTCCTGAGCTGATCCGGGATTATCAATTAACCATGACGCAGGCGAGCGCGTTTCATTACGCGCCAATGATCTGGATTGCCGCCAGTGGTCTGTTACTGGGCTTTATGGCCGATAAAATAGGTCACAAGCCGACTATCATCATTGGCTTTGTACTTTTTGCCGGCGCCTGTTTTGGCTTTGCAATGGGCAAAACGTTTATCACCTTTGTGTGCTTACTGAGTGTGATTGGCCTGGCAATCGGCCTGTTTAAAACCGCTGCACTGGCTTTGTTAGGCTCACTGACGCCAACCAGTCAGGCGCACACCCGGACCATGAATATGGTTGAAGGCTTCTTTGCCGTCGGCGCCATCGTGGGCCCGGCAGCGGTAAGTTATATGCTGGCGTCGGGTGTCAGCTGGGTTTACCTCTATATTCTGGCAGGAGGGTTATGCAGCGTTTTGTGTTTAATCACGTTCGCTGTGAAGTTTCCTGAACGGCCCGCTAAGCAGGTTAACCAAGGCAGTGGATTCAGGCAGACTCTGCTGATGCTTAAAGACAAACATGCACTGGGTTTTTCGGCCGCCATTGCGCTGTATGTCGCAACAGAAGTGGCCATTTATGTCTGGATGCCGACTTTGCTCAAAACCTACGAAGGGAGCTGGAGCCTGCTGGCAACCTACGCACTGACCATCTTTTTTATTTTGCGGGCGGTGGGACGCTTTATGGCGGTCTGGCTGTTAAACCTGTTTAGCTGGCAGAGCGTGATGTTTGCGCTGAGCACCGCCATTTTTCTGTGCTACCTGGTGACTTTTGTGTTTGGCGTCAATGCCGCGATAGTTGCATTACCGCTCAGTGGACTGTTTATGTCGATGATTTACCCAACCTTAAATTCGAAAGGGATCTCCTGCTTTAACAAACACCAACATGGTTCAGTCGCTGGTGTGATTTTATTTTTTACTGCGCTCTCAGCGGCGCTTGCACCACTTTTGATGGGTATGGTCAGCGATTATTTCGGTCACATCCGTTATGGTTTTGCGTTAGCAATGGGTTTTGCAGCCTTGCTGATGCTGGCTATGGCTTACAATTTCTGGAAAGACCCGGCGCAAGCCCGGCTTATGACAGCATGCTAGCTAACTATTTCATATTTTAGATCAATAGGTTATTTAAATAAAAATCAAATAACGGCAATTTATGATTGCAAAGAGACCGATATTTGCTAATTTACTTAATCGATTAAGTGAGTGGATCCACTGAATGTGGTGCCAGCATCTATAATTGACAACAAAGAGGCACATTATGACAACATACACCCCCAGTTGGTTTGCACTCAGTGCACTGACTCTGGCTCTCAGCACCACGGCGTTGGCTGAAGAGAAAAAGACACAAGCAAATACACAGGCGCAAAATGAGCTGGAAAAAATCATTGTGACTGGCGTACCGCAAAGACGTACTGTGATGGCATCGAGTGTGTCGGTAAGCAGTATCTCTGCTGAGCAGGTAAGCGTTGCAACGCCCAGAACCACGGCGGAGGCGTTTCGCTTATTACCAGGCGTAAGGTCTGAGTCAACAGGGGGCGAGGGGAATGCAAATATTGCGGTACGTGGGCTACCAGTCGCTGCCGGAGGCGCAAAATTCCTGCAATTGCAGGAAGATGGTTTGCCAGTACTACAATTTGGCGATATCGCGTTTGGTAATGCCGATATCTTTATGCGCCTCGACAATACTGTGCAATCTATAGAGTCCATCCGTGGTGGCTCTGCATCTACTGCAGCCAGTAACGCACCCGGTGGAATTATCAATTTCATTTCTAAAACGGGTGAAAGTGAATCGGGCAGCATAGCGACCACCTTTGGTCTGGATTATGACGAATTCAGAACTGATTTTGAATTTGGCACTTACTTGTCAGACAGCGTACGGTTTCATGTCGGTGGCTTTGTACGTCAGGGAGAGGGGCCGAGAGATACCGGATATACAGGAAATAAAGGTGGTCAAATAAAAGCCAATCTGACTAAAGAGTTTGAGTCCGGTTATATCCGAGTCTATTTGAAACACCTGGATGACCGCAGTACCGCTTACCTGCCCATGCCAATGTATGCCAATGGAGATTCAATCGCCGGGTTTGATGCCCTGTCAGATACACCACATTCTGCTTTGTTTATACAAACTCAGGGGCTGGGTGCCGATAATGATATTCGTCGTGGCGATATGCGTGATGGCATGCATCCGCAGGTCGACAGTGTTGGCGTTGAGGCCAGCTTTGATCTCGACAATGACTGGAAAATCGAGAATCGTTTTCGCATAGCTCAGGTTAAAGGCACCTTTAATTCTCCATTTCCTGCTGAAGTGGGGAATGCGCAATCCATTGCTCAGAGCATTGCAGGTGAAGGTTCGACTTTAAAGTATGCCAACGGTGCACATGCGGGGACTGTGTTTGAAGACGACAACCTGATGCGAATTCATACATTTGATGTTGAGATGCAAGACTTTGGCTCACTGGTGAATGACATTAAGCTCACGAAACAATTGGGTGATACATCAGTAACCCTGGGCTATTTTGCATCAGAGCAAAGCATTGAAATGTCATGGCTTTGGAACTCCTATCTGATGGAAATAAAGGGCAATAACGCGGCATTGGTGGATGTGTATTCAGCAGAGGGGACAGCCTTTTCCGAGCAGGGATTATACGCCTACGGCACACCTGCCTGGGGGAACTGCTGTCAGCGAAACTATGACACTGAATACTCGACGCGTGCACCTTATCTGGCGCTCTCTTCTGTGCTTGGCGACCTGACGCTGGATGCCAGCGTACGTTATGACTCAGGGGAAGCGACAGGGACGTATGCCGGAGCTGTTGTGTCGCAGCGTGATATCAACTTTGATGGAGTGATCTCTAAACCAGAAGAGGCGGTTGCAGGTATTGATCTGGCTAACTCTTCGCTGGTGGACTATGACTGGCACTATACGAGTTATTCAGTCGGCGCCAATTACCTACTGAGCCCAACTCTGGCAATGTTTGGACGTTTTAGTGAAGGTGCCCGAGCTAATGCTGACAGGCTTTTATTCGGTAAAGTTAACCCGGACGGAAGCGTGGCAAAAGAGGATGCAATAGATGAAGTAACTCAACTGGAGTTTGGCCTCAAGCAACGATTGGAAAACGGCAGTGTGTTTGCAACTGCGTTTTATGCTCAGACCGAAGAGCAAAATTTTGAAGCAACCAGTCAACGCTTCTTTGACAGAGAATACGAGGCGTATGGTATTGAACTCGAAGGGGTCTACTTTATTGGTTCGTTCGACTTCAGAGGCAGTCTGACCTGGACGGATGCAGAAATAGCGAAAGATGCTCTGGCGCCTGAAGTGGTGGGCAACACGCCACGGCGACAGGCTGATTTTATTTACTCTTTAATGGCGCGTTACAACCTGACTCAGGGAGCCGTTGGTCTGAGTCTGATAGGGTCCGGCGATGCCTATGCACAGGATAATAATGACCTCAAATTTGACGGGTACACACAAGTTAATGCATTTGCCAGTTATGATCTGACGGATGACTTGTCATTATCGTTGAACGTGAACAACCTGTTTAATGCGGTCGGGATCACCGAAGCGGAGGAAGGCAGCATTCCTGAATCTGGTATCATCAGAGCTCGGGCCATTAATGGGCGGACAACCTCCTTTACCGTTAATTACCAATTCTAGTGTGTTTCAAAGCGTGACATTTACCAGGCGTATCCGAATCGCCTGGTACCCGCAATGATGGCAGTGTCGACAGATACTGCCTTTTTCGTCTTTGCGGCCAGGAACCCGATTAATGATATAGCTAGCTGATATCAACATTAATGAAATGATGACTAAAGATTAATATTGCGTTGACGAGGCGCAGGGGATGTGGGCATTATGAGGACATTAATTCAAAGGAAAGTGCATAACAATGAATAAGTATACTGGATTGCTTTGTCTTTCGTTATTGCCCACTCTACTGCTTAGCGCTTGTGGGGGCAGTGGTGCGTCGAATGGTGATAGTCAAAACAACTCTGCGCAGGACCAGGCACGAGAAAGTGCAACTGATTTAGTCAAAAACTACATCAAACCAGCCCCTTTGGCAGTCAACTCCGATGTCGAACACTACCAAATTGCTATGGTGGGTAATAGTCACTCCAGTGGCCTTGCCCCAACTCTTAAGCACACGATTGAAACTATGGCGCCCGATAAAACAGTTTATGTTGAAGTGTTAGGGTTTGGCTTCACTGACAATTTGATTAACGACTATGAAGTCGTTAAGCGCTTTACGCAACCTGATACACCCTGGACACATTTGATAATTCAGGGTCAGAAATATTCTCAGTCTATGTCGAAGTCTTATTCGACAGAAGCAACCAGGCAGTGGGTCGCAATGGCCAAAACACAGGGCGCTACACCTATTTTGTTTCCTGAACATCCACAAAGAGGGAATAGTGTAGAAGGTGGCTATGTTCATGGTATTCATAAGTCTATCGCTGCCGCAGAGCCAAGTTGTCTGGCGCCCATAGCAAAGGCCTGGTACGGCGCCCTGGCCAGTAGACCAGAACTAGCACTACACGCGGCAGACGGCAATCATGCTGACTCCTTGGGTATCCTGTTAAGCTCTCTGGTATTCACGCAAATCATCACCGGACAATCCGTAGATACAGGAGCTACCAGCATTGTGGCCGGCGCGTCGCCCGAACTGCAAGGAGAGCTGGCTCAACATGCGGCACAGGCTATTGCTGAACAACCAGCCTGCCCGGAGAACACTTAAACGGTATTAAAGAGCAGGAATATCACAGTATTTACCCGCAGTGCGATAAAACAGGACAATGAGTGTGTTCCGGGTTTATCGATAGTGTATTTCCTGCAGTCCATACTTTTTGGCTATCACCGCAAGGCGGCCATCGAGCTGTAATCTGAGCACACCCAGGTCAAGCGCCAGTGAGAGCTTTTCGCTACTCGTCAGTTTGGGAGAAAAGGCAATATAAGCGCTCTCCCGGGGGCTGACGGATCCAACGGATTTGATTTTGTTAATGATCCCCATTCTCTTAGCCTGAAACCAGACTACCGGATCGGCATCCACATAGACATCAATGCGCTTACTGGTGAGCAGTAGCAGGCTGCGTTTTACAACATTGTCTCCGGATATTTGTGTAATGTAACTATTGGGAGACGTGCGGTGAGATTTTATATAGGCATTTAGCAAGTGACCGTAGTCGTAGCCTTGCACAACACCAAGGCGCACTTTGTTGAGGGAGTGTTGATTGTTGAATGCCCAGGTGTTTTCTGCCAGTGTGAATAGTGTATTTGGGCTGAGTTTGAGAATTGGGATTTTTGGAAAATAAAAATCCGGCGCGTCATCTTTGAACGCGCCCACGATAGCATGTATTTTTCCTTCGCGGGCCTGATGAATGGCTCTGAGCCAAGGCATTTCAATGTATCGCACCTCATACCCGGAGATTGCCAGTGCTTCGGTGGCGACATCAATCATAAACCCTTTATCTTTATCATTTTCTCCGCAGTTCACCGGGCACCAGTTATCTCCAGCAATAAGGACCAACCTGTCGCTGTTTGATAACACTGCTAGCGGAAACATGAACAGACAAAAAAGTGTGATACGTAGCATATTGCGGAAAATGAATGATGATACAGGGAGTCTAGTCAAAAAACGTTAGTCCGGCAACGTATTGAAGAACGCCTCGATTGCCCGCCTTTGTTTTGACATTGTTAACGCTGCTTGTGAAATTAATACAAAGTCAGCAGAGTATTATACTGTTATCGTAAAGCGCCCTTTGTTTCCATAATATCCTGAATTTAATTAATATATTTTCTTACTATCTTAAAGTCATCCAGAAATCACCCGGAAGTCAGGCAGAGCGGAGCTGCTTTCGCTAGGTTATCGCTTATACAAACAGGAGAGGTAACATGATCAAACAAAAGATAGTAACGAGCTTAGTGGTAACCCTGCTTATAGGCAGTTTTAGTCAGTTAACAATGGCAAAGTGTGCTCAGCCCATAGAGGCCACGCAGGCTGAATTAGAGGGAGGGTACCGGGATGTTACAGAGCTTAAAAGCGCCTTTATTGATACAGCGCCAAAGCGAAAAAACGACGGCTTGACTGTCGGAGCGGCCGGAATAGATGGCGGTAACAGGGCACTGTTAATAAAATTGGCTAAAGAAATAGAAAACAACATGCATGGGCAGTTTGACAGCCTACTTATCGCCCACAAGGGCAAGCTGGTGTTTGAGTCCTATTACTCCCGTGGCCGCATCAATTTGCCACATTATCAGGCTTCCGCAACTAAAGTGTACACCAGCATGGCACTTGGCAGGGCCATTCAGCTGGGTTATCTGAGCATGGCAGATCTGGACAAACCTTTGGTGAGTTTCTTAAAGGGTCTGGATAGCAGCAAGCTGACAACAGGCAGTGATAAAATTACGCTCAATCTGGCCCTGACCATGCGCTCAGGTATTCGACTGAGTGACGAGCAAAAGAAAGGATTGGAACAAATATCTGAACAGCTTAAAGGTCAGCAACATGCTCAAGCGTTGCTGGAGCGCAGTGCTCCCATCAGTGCACAAACGCAGACATTTAAATATCAGGATGACCCAATGCTGATCATGCATGTGATTGATGCCGTGGTGCCCGGATCCGCTGAAGCGTTTATCAAGCAAGAGCTACTTGATAAGCTGGGGATCGAGCAATATCGTTGGCAAACCGCTGATAACGGCCTCCCTGAAGCAGGCTGGCGGGTCAACATGACATCCCGTGATATGCTCAAGTGGGGCACATTAGCCAGCAACAAAGGTATGTGGCAGGGTGAACGGTTGATCCCGCAAGATTACATCACAAAAGCAATAAGCCCTCAACTCTATACTGGGGATGAAGACATGTTTGGGGGCGGTAAAGATGTATCTAAACAGGGCTATGGTTATTACTGGTGGAACGCTGAGCTTCAATCAGGAGAGAAACGTTTCTATAGTGTGTCTGCTCAGGGGGGCGGTGGTCAGTATATTATTTTGGTCGAAGAACTTGGCTTAGTTGTTGTGGTGACTGCCAATCGAAGGGAAAACAGCACACTGCAATTAATGGCAGAACGGGTGTTGCCTGCCTTTATGTAGCAGTAAATGGAGAATACCTGTCAAAGGGCTATTCTCCTTTGTAAAACAATTAATTGGTATTCTACGAGTATTGGCATAGGATCGTCATACATTCATCTCACAAAGAAATTGAAATGCGTAAAACAGTTGTTGTTGCCATTAGCGGCGCTTCAGGATGTGGAAAAACGTCTCTGGTAAAAGTGCTTTCTGCGCGTTTCGGATGTCCCGGCATATTCTTTGATGACTATGTCGATACTCGGAGCTATCCACGGAATTTGCGGCAATGGCACGCAGATGGGGCGGATGTATCCAAAATTAAAACGCCAGCTATGAATAAGGCACTAGAATTAGGTTTTGCAGGCAGACCCGAATATGTGTTTGTTGAAGAGCCATTTGGCAAAGCACGTTCCAGTATCGCGTCGTTGATAGATTATGTGGTGCTGCTTGATCTGCCATTGGCGCTGTGTTTATCTCGTGTGATCAACAGACACTTTGTCCTCAGGCAATCGGATTCATCCAATGCGCTTCAAGACTATCTGATAAAATATCAGGATCATTTAAAAGAAATTTATGCAGACACGGTCAGTATGGCCCGGCGCAACTGCGATTTGAGCATTACAGAGGCTCTGTCGGTTGAGGCCTGCGCTGACACAGTGGTGGACTGGCTGCAGTCGTTGCGAGTATAAGGTAAAAGACAGTGAAGGTATTGGTAACGGGTTCGGCAGGTAGAGTTGGGCGGGCAATTTATATCAAACTGATGCGTGAATACGAGGTGGTAGGTCTAGATAAAACCCCATGTTCAACGGCTGATTTTGTTGGGGACATTCGTGATATCGATTTGTTAAACGAGGCCGTTGAGGGCATTGATGTAGTTGTCCATACAGCAGCTCTGCATGCCCCTCATGTAGGGCTGGTTGATGAAGATATGTTTCAGTCCATCAATGTAGACGCGACAAAACAACTTGCTCTGGCTGGAGTTCGGGCTGGGGTAAAGCACTTTGTTTTTACCAGCACGACTGCCTTGTACGGTCATGCTTCTACACCTTCAGGGCGCGCAGGTTGGATCACCGAGCAAACCGTACCTCAGCCAAAGTCGGTTTATCACCGAAGTAAAATATTGGCAGAGCAAGCATTACAAACTATCTCGACAGAGCATATTTTACCGGTAACGGTGTTACAAATGTCGCGCTGTTTTCCTGAGCCTGCAGATCTGATGTCAATCTACAGGCTGACACGTGGTATCGACGCCCGGGATGTTGCCAATGCACACCTGTGTACTATCAAAAAACGCCTGCCAGGCTTTACGCGCTTTATTATTTCTGGCGCAACGCCTTTTTGTCGTGACGATCAAACGCGCCTGTTTTTGCAAGCCAGTAAGGTGATTGCTGAAAAATGTCCACAACTTGTGTCAGCATTCGAACAACGTGGCTGGAGTCTGCCTGACTCTCTGGATAGGGTCTATGACTCTTCAGCTGCGCAACAACAGCTGAACTGGCAGCCAGACTATGGGTATGAGCACGTTTTGCAGATGCTCGATACGCAAAGCGCAGAAGTATTACCCGTATTAAAACACCAGGTACAGCCGTTGGTGTAGTCTGTATCTTTGTTGATAATTTTTGCTTAATCTTTGTTCATCTCAGCCGATAACAAACTACATGGATGGGAGCGGAGGAGCTATGAAAATTGAAAATGCACAAGTTAACATGAGTAATAAGCATGAGGGTCAGGCCCATGTTTATGAAAAGCGGACTGAAATTTCGGATCCACCAACGTCTGAGAACGTTAACCCAATCCAGTCTGGCAATGGGGGCCAGACCTTACAGGGGGAGGTGGCGGAAGTAGACAGTACATCGACAGAGCTGGATATGCAGACCAGCGCCAGAATGTACATCCTGAAATTGCTGGTTGAAAAACTCTCAGGCAGTGACGTTCAGTGGTATGACGCTGTGGTGGGAAAAGATATTTCACATGCTGAAGTGTCCGAGATTATGCCGGCGGGAGAGCAGGCAAATGCCAGTCCAACTGCGCCTACACAGGTTATCGTTGAGCGGTTAGCACACGAGAGCCAGTCAAACGTGTTCAAAGCCGATGGGCAAATTCGGCTTGAAAGCGGGGAGCAGATCAGCTTTGCGTTCAAATCTGTCTTTGAGCAGTCACATACCAGTTATGAACGCACCATTGAAAACGTGAATATGAAAGATCCCCTGATCATCAGTTTCACCAATCGTGCCGTAGAATTGGACAGCGAGCGTATGGATTTTGATATAGATGCTGATGGCGACGCAGATACCTTTGCGCAACTGAAGAAGGGGTATGGTTATCTGGCATTGGATCTCAACCAAAACAATCAAATCGACGATGGTACGGAGCTGTTTGGTGCGCTTAGTGGCAATGGGTTTGCCGACCTCGGCAAGTATGACGACGACGGTAACGGCTTTATTGATGAAAATGACAGTATCTTTGACAGCCTGAAGGTTTGGGTTAAAAACAAAGATCAGGATGAATTGATGTCACTTCATGATGCCAACATAGGTGCAATTGCGTTACAAAACGCAGATACGCCAATGAACATTAGATCAGATGGGCAGCTACAGGGCGCGATTCGAAAGTCGGGGTTTTATCTCGATGAGAACGGAAAAGCAGGCCTTGTCCAGCAGGTAGATTATGTGGTTTAAACCCAAAGACATTTAACATAAGTACTTACCCTAAATGCAATTGTTTGGTGTAGAATACTGGGCGATTGTATGAGGGTAGGCTTAACTGACTTGTGTCACACCATCAGCCCAACATTTCTCTTACAATCCTAATACTCAGTTAGCCCGTATTGGCTAACTAACTCACCGTCGTTTTTGTCTTTATTTAGGTTGTATTATGAAATTTAAGATGTTCACCGTATTGTTTATGCTTTTTTCAATAGCTGCGTGTCAGACAACACTTCACCCTGATAACCGCACATCCATCAGCAATATCATCGTTGAAGAGCCATCAGATAATCAATCGCAAGACAGTGAAGTCAGAGTATCTAACGTGGCAGTAGGAAAATATAATCGAAAAGGTGGCAAATTTGCTCTTAGCCTGAGATCGTCTAGCTACATAGTAGGTAACTACCAGGTCACACCATACTGGGTCATTGAGCCTGCTAACCTGGATACTTTCAAAGAGCTACTTTCAAATTATTTAAAACCTGAAGAAGAGAAAGAGTTTACACTGTCTGTCGATCTCGGTTCGGCTGGAAGAGTACTTGTTTTGCAAGGTGAAGAGCGGTTGTATCTCAATAACTTTATGAATGGTTCTTTCGTATTTACCAAAGAAACCGTTGCTGAGCTTTATCAGTTTATTAATAAGCCCTATGTGTTACCAAAAAAAGGGAAGTAACAGTGGCGGCGCTTTTTAAAGCAATTTTCTAATCAATGATGGTGAAAAAGCGATGCGACTTATCTATGTAATGGACCCCATGTGTGGCTGGTGTTACGGATTTCAACCTGAGTTAGAACTGTTTCTGGCAAAATACCCACAAGCGCAGATAAATTGGATTATGGGTGGACTGGCGCCAGATACTATTCAACCCATGGCGCAGGCATTGAGAGAAACCATCTCATCGTACTGGTATCAGATTGAAAGTAATACCAAGGTGTCATTTAACCATGATTTCTGGCAGCTTAATACCCCAATACGTGCGACTTATCAGGCTTGTCGAGCCGTGATTGCCGCACAAAGCATACGGGAAAACAGTGCTATGGACATGGCAAAAGCCATTCAGCGAGCCTACTATCAGCTCGCACAAAACCCTTCTTTGGATGACACACTGATAGCGTGCGCAGACTCCATCGGGCTCGATAAGCCAAAATTTCAGGAAGTACTGGGCAGTGCTCAGACACAAACACAACTCAACCAGCATCTGGAGTTAACACGTCGTTTAAGGGTTTCTGGCTTTCCTGCGTTGTTTTATGTCAATGAACAGGACAACGCTTATCCTCTGACATTGGGGTTTTGCAGCGCAACAGAACTTGAGCAGCGCTTTGGGCAACTGCCAACAGAATGAACTGTAATCTATCCTTACAAAATGAAACAGCCAATAAACATCACATAAGCTGCTATTTGCTACATTGATCCGCAAGTCTCTGCATATCTGACAACTGTTATAAATAAGGATTAATACAGTGAAAATTAGCAGTTCTATCCTTCTTACAATCGGTCTGTTTACCTCGTTGGCCAACGCCATCGTTATTCGACACGACGTACCGGAACAGCACTATGACGCTTCGCTTTCTGACTTTCCGCCATTGGCAACCCTTTATAACATCGGTGTCCATGGCACTTTGATAGCGCCCGACTGGGTACTGACAGCAGCCCATACCGTGTTTTGTATGAATCCGGGGCAATCAATAAAAGTGGGCAATGAGCTGGTTAAAGTATCACAGCGTTTCAGTTACCCCGAATATCGATTAGGCAAGCAACACGACATTGCTTTGCTCAGGCTATCTCAGCCAGTGACGAGTGTGAAACCGGCTGAGGTTTACAATATGCAGGACGAACAAGGTCAAGTGGTGTGGTTTATTGGAGCTGGTGGTTTCGGTACCGGTGATCAGGGAGAAACAGTCAATTATAAGGACAACAAAGGGAAGTTAAGAAAAGCGCAAAATAAGATCGTCAAAGTAACAGACGCCGATATTGTCTTTAAATTTGATGAAGGGAGCAAAGGAGAGGCGTTGGAGGGGGTCTCTGGTAATGGTGACAGCGGGGGACCTGCCTATATCAAACAAGGCGGACGCTTAGTATTACTCGGTGTGAGTTCACGAACAGATTCCTGGTTTTACGATGTTGGTGAATATGGCGTTACTGAGCTTTATACCCGAGTTTCGTCTTATCAGAGCTGGATTGAGCAAGTGATTGGCGCGAAAAGCGATACTGCCAGACGTCAATTAGCCAGCGTGGATCCCTTTTTGCACGAAAACATGGAAGAGAAAAGAATGGATTCATTGTGCAGCTCACTGTCCTTTGAAAAGTGAGTTAGCTAAAAAAGTAAGCCATTTTTTAATCGTCTCAGTTTTTTATAGGGAACTCAGTATTAAATGACCTTCGCTGACCATAGTTGCATTGAGCAGGGTTCAGAGAAGGTCAATCCAGTTTTATCAGCTGAGGGCTTGCTGGAGTTGCTGCATATAACGATCGCCATCAATTACATTGCCAAATGAGATAACACGCTTCGATTGTGTATCGACAAAAACAGGCTGTTCTTTTTTACCGCTATCCACAATGATGTTTAGTGACATTGACAGTTCTTTAGGCGGGCTTTGTGAATGTAAGTCCTGAGACTTATCCATATAGAGCACACACCCTTCCTCTAATACAAAGTCGCCATTGAAATGAATATCAATCTCTTCACCTTCTTCATAGGCGCTGCCTTTATGTTGATACTCATACATGTGTGTTGTATAGCCGCTGCCACTTAGCCCCAGCGTCAATAACTCGAAATTGTGGTCATGACATAAGCCGTATGCGAACAGATTTTCATCATCTTTAGTGTAGTCACTGTCTGTTCTTGGCTCCCACACAACGGCACGTAGCATCAAGGTATCATCTTTATATAGTACAAATGAGTTCTTACCGTATGAATTGGTTTCGGGGTGCTGAAGTGATTGCATAATATGATCCAATACATCGGGAATATTCGCTCTCAGCCCCATTAACTGGTCTACCAGGCCTGGCGTGTCACACAATCTCTGACCTTCTTTTATATTGTTTTTAATAAACGCCATCAATCCTGCAATGGAATTAGGGGCAACGGTTTTTGGTGAGTAAAATTCCATATGACTAACACGCCTCTTCAAATTCTGTTAACTGAGCCAGGGTAGCTTTGGCTTGCGCTCTGATGATTTGGCAGGGGTCTTCTAAGAACTCAATTAAAGTACTTTTTGCCAGCTGATGGTCCACCTTGAACAGTTCCACCAGAGCTTGCCAACGAATGGCATTTATTCCGTGTTTGGTGAGTGCACTCAGGTACGGGGCGCCTGTTGCACCAAATTGAGGTAAAAACCCGACAAGGACCTTATATCTTTCCAGATTTTGAGTACCAGAGTAACTCGCGATTTTATTGCCCGTTGCAATTTCATATTGCGGGCATACGTCTCGCGTGACTGACTTCTTGTGCAGGGCAACGACGACTTTTTCTTGTTGTCCATGAAATACGTAAGCGTAATCTTTTGCAAGTATTTTCAGGTTTTTAGTCTTGGTAAGGTTATTTTCATCGGGTAGTGCAAGTACACCATTGAGCTCAGGATAGACGCTCACTGCGTAATGATGATCTGAAATAACACAGTATAAAGACTCGGATGCAAACGTGTTTGCTACACCACTTTGAGTTGCAAAAGCATCCAAAGTAATAAGCATTAGCCAGGTATCATCTTCATATAGTGTAATACCCCTGCGGCCGATTTTACCCAAAGAAGTGCTATCTTTGCACGCAACCATGTGCTCAATTTGTGTTTTGAATTGCTGTTTTTCCACATAGTCAAAGAATGTGTTTTCGAGACCTTCAACTGAGCTGCTTGTCGATAACATACTTATAAAGTTATCAGTCATCATATGCCGTCCTTTTATACTGCCATAATACGAAATTGTTTCGTGAAAAGAGGTGAAGTAGCGATACCACTGCTACTTCGACCTATCTATAGCGCTATCTAATTACTTGATACCGATAAACTCAGGTGGAAGTGAAGTGCCATAGCCGCCTGCGATTTCTTTCAGATTAAGTGCTTCAATTGTTTTTGGTGTAAATGTTTTTGGATTGTTCATTCTCATATCCTCAATTAAAATTTATTAGTGTGGATTGGCTCGTGGTAGCCGAAGAAACTTGGGCCAACGATGCCAGCTACATTTCGCTAATTAATGGATACCGATGAATTCAGGTGGTAATTCAATACCATATCCGCCAGAGATCTCTTTAAGGTTTAGCGCTTCGATTGTTTTTGGTGCAAATGTTTTTGAATTTTTCATTGTTATATCCTCAGTTAAAACTTAATGTTTTCGATTGGCTCTTGGTAGCCGATGAAAATTGGACGGTCAATCCCGATACCGCCACCGGTAACGTCTTTTAGTTGTAGTGCTTCGATTGTTTTAGGTGTAAATTGATTTGCTTTTTTCATTGTTATTTTCCTCAGTTAAAACTTAATGTTTTCGATTGGCTCTTGGTAGCCGATGAAAATTGGACGGTCAATCCCGATACCGCCACCGGTAACGTCTTTTAGTTGCAGTGCTTCGATTGTTTTAGGTGTAAATTGCTTTGCTTTTTTCATTGTTTTTCCTTAATTAAAACTTAATAACATCAATTGGATCTTGGTAGCCAATAAATACTGGGCGGTCAATGCCTGCACCGGTTACGGCTTCTTTAAGTTGTAATTCATCAATTGTTACTGGGCTGAATGATTTTGATTTGCTCATTGTAATTATTTCCTTTATTAGGGCTGGCCGATGAAAATTGGTGGCTCAAAAATGCCGCCGCCGTTAACAGCAGATTTTACTTCTAATGCGTCAATAACTTGTGGTGTAAAGGTTTTGTTTTTGCTCATGGTATTACTCCAGTTATTTACATAAAACGAGGCTTTTTAAACGCTTCGTTATATGTTCTTGTTATTTATAGTCTTCAGGGAATGTAGGTACTATATCAGGCGGAAGCTCACCACCAGAGATAGTGCGTACACAATCATTTGTAAGTGTTTTCATGTTGTTTATACCTTTTATGTCAAGTTCACGAACTAAGCTGACGTTACGTTTTTGAGCGCCTCACCTAGTCGACGCCACACAGAATGGATGAAAAGTCTGGCAAATGCAAAACACACAGAAATTGAAAAATAACAATTAAAAACAATGGCTTGTCTTTTTTTGTTATACACAGGTAATAACTAGGTTGTTCAGTAATATTACTTGCGTAAATAATGCTTAAAAAATGTATTGTGAAAGGTTTCTGATGATAACCTTTTATAGTAATGGTCATCTTATGATGAGTGAGAATTACTTGGTGAGTTTTAGCTGCTCTTCACGTCTATTTAATCTTGGTTGCATTTAAAAGTGTATTTCAAATTTTCCTGATATATTTTAAATCGCTAGCGCAATGCATAATGTGTGGAGTGATTAAATTGCCACCAGAAAAAGGGGCTGCTGTCTGAAATTAAAAAGATGCCATCTAAGTAATATAGTCTGGTAATTTCACTATCTAGCAATGAGCTCTTTATTTTATGCGGTACAATGAGCTGGATGATGTATTTAAAACTAACATTGTAATCACTGTTTTTTAAATAATTAAGAAGTCTCCGCCTGAAGTCAAAATATGTGCAATAAGCTTTGATTTAAACTATGCTATTTATTTCCTGCCCGGTTTGCTTAAGATGATGTTTTGGTTTTAAAGATATACGTTTTTATCGGATCATGAATTACTGTAATTGAGGGAAGTTAGATGAATTCACCCCTAAACGAAGAGAGCTCACAATATGATGACTACAGAAAATATGGTATGTATTTGCTGTTAGGGATACTTTTTTTGTTTTTATCTTAGAGGTTTTTATTGGAAGTCCGAAAGATCGTGCTTTTAAAAGCGAGTTGACGACTCTAAATGCCGTGCTAGCTGAGAGTGACCCGAAAATCAGGGTAGTCAATTATAGTAAATATGATAAACGCCTCCATTTGCACATTGACTATTCCGATGGAGCTGAGCTAGCAAAGGGAGCACGCAGACCAAACAGGCAAGCTATCAAAGATATATACAAAGCCAGTTTGTTGGAGAAGGTGTGCCAGGCAGAGCTTTTCATTGAAATGTTGGAGCAGGGACAGGTTATTGAAATCAACTTTTTTGACAAAGATCCGTCTAATCGCCCGGACCAGGTGTTCAATTTGAGAGTGAATTATGAGCGGTGTAATGGCGCGCAATATACAGATCAATAAAGCGATAAGACCTGCACAAATCTGGCATCACAACTTTTAAACTGAGTTGGTTCGCATAAAAGCACGCGATGCCAAAAAGTATCCATAAAGGATGTCTTGTTCTTTATAGGTGGCTGTCACACTCCAGTGCAGGCAATACAATATCTACCCATACCAGACGATGATCTGATGATGATGCTCTGTCTGCCACCAGCTCTGCGCCCGCCTCGTCACTCGCTGGCCAGAATACACCACTGCCGCTGACGGCAAGATCAGCAGAGGGCAGTACGTAATCTGCTCGCATTCCCCAGTGTGCGGTATGGGTAGCTGAATGTGGATTGTCGGGTTTATTGAGTTGTCCACCTTGTGAAGTTGGTGCAGGATAGCCGTTAACGCGCGGGTGGGTTAGCAACTGATCAATGGCACCCGGGTAGGCATCACCATCAACCGAGCTGGCATTCAAATCGCCCAAGATCACAAATGACTCATCTGCAAATCCACCAGCTCGTCCTTTGTCGTCATAAATGTAGTCGTTACCTGAAGCGCTAATGTAGTCTTTCCACAATCTTAGCTCATCATAATTACGCTTGCCGTTTCTGTCTTCCGGACCATCAAACACCGGTGGTGTAGGGTGGCTGGCCAAGACGTTGAGCTGTTTGTTGCATATCTGTACAGGAATATCCCAGTGCGACTTCGAGGATAAGCGCATGGCGGATACCTCTTCTGCTGAGTACCAACTACTGCCATCTTGCTCCGCGGGCATCAGGTTCCCTGGCATATCTTTCCATAGGAAATGCTGAAACGTTCTTATCTGCTCCTGTTTGATTGGATATCTAGATAGTAACACCATGGCATACTGGCCTGGGTACTTACCAAACCCATAATGAGTCAGGCGAGCATTATCACCAGTAAATGGCGTTGTTACACCGGTATTAACTGGTGCCAGATACACATAAGGATACTCAATGGGCGCAAAGCCATTCTGGGATACTTCAAGGTAATCATGTTTAAACAAGTTAATGCCTTGCTCTGGTTCTTCTATATAGTCGAACTCGTTTAGCAGGATAATGTCGGGCCGGGTGCGTTGAATGATCTGTGCGATATTATTTATCTGCTCATACTCGCCACTTTTTAACGCAAAGGTTAACGCATTGCCAGAGAGTGACTGTTGATTCGACATATCATAATTAGTCGCCTCCATACTGACATTAAATGTGGCCACTCTCAAAGTCTGCTCACTTGTTGGCTGTGAGTCTGAGGAGAGTTTGGTTGAAGTGCTCTGACAACCTGTATTTAAAACGGTGGCGGCCAGTGCTAAAGGTAAGAAAATCGGTTTCATTGTTAGCCTGATACAGATGAATACTCATTTCACTATACCGTTTTTCTGCAAAGAAATGTGTTAATATTTCGTTGTGTGTTTGATTCTAAGTCTAGGTTAAATAAGGAGCTTACCGGTATGAGTCGACGATATGGCATTGTTTTATTACTGCTCGCAACCCTTACCGCTTTCTTAGTTGCCGTTGCGCATATGTCATGTATTTACTTTGGTCCGCAGTGCTATGCGGCCCAGATGGCACCGCCATTTGTGGTGGAGTCTGCTCGTGCAGGCACGCTGATGGCACCGTTACTGACGTTGGCTGTATCTGCGATTTTTATCTTACTGGGTTGCTATGCACTATCTGCCGCTCGGTTTATTCGACGGTTGCCTTTTTTGCGGCTGGGTATTTATAGTATATCTGCTGTCTGTATTGTTCGGGGGGTGTTGCCCATTCAATTGTTTTTTCGTTATCCGGAAAAAATCAGTGATCCAGTGCTGATTGCTGGCATTGTCTGGTTACTTGTCGGGCTGTGTTATCTGTTTGGTTTTCGGGCGGTCAAAAAACATACCATGCATTGAGTTCTGTCAGCCGCGACCTGAATGTTGCAATTCGCTCAGGACATCCAAGCACAAGTGTCCTGAGCGAGTTAGCCTCGCCCTCAGAGCTTGGCTTTATTCACCATCGCCTCTATGTGTTTTATAGCAATCCAGGGGTCGCTTTCATCAAACAGGTGCGAGGCGTATTTCATCGTTACCGCTTCGGTATTTAGGTTCAGCTTCGCCAGCTTCTCTTGTGAGTCGTTCCAGGTTTGTGTGTATACATCGATATCAGCGTAACTCATTTTAGTTTGCCTTATGGTCACATGGGGTATACCACGGGACAACACAGTAACAGGCAGATCGTCTTTAATTTTATAAAGCGCTGTATGCCTTGATGCCTCGGCAAAGTCTTCAAACGAGTTATGTTCACGCTCCCAGTTGATGATCATCTCCATCGTGTCCCAACCGGGTTTTGACATGTTTGCTTTCATGGCGTCGAACCAGGACTCGTGAGCTATGTCTATCAGCACCATTCCTTGTACTTTTTCCGGGTATTTACTGGCATAGGCACGGGCAACAAAACCGCCAAAAGAATGTGGCACCAGCACCAGAGACTCGACTTTCAGGTGTTCAACCAGCCCTGCCAATTCGTCGCGCAGTTCAACCATAGTTCTGACCTTGGGATTCTCGTACTGGCTTTTGCCATAACCAGCCCGGTCATAAAAACACAACCGGTAACCCTCTGGATTGGCATTATGCAAGGTGTTTTTATAGGTAGTATGCGCGTCTAGCCCCATACCAGAGACCAGTAATGCCGTGACTTTACCTTGCCCCTGACAGGCATAGGCCAGCGTTTTTCCTCCGATTTCTGTGTATTGATAGTTATGGGTATCCTGAGATTGGCCAGCCTGGCCTGCAAATGTGGCGCCTAACAGCACGACGACGGCGAGTTTGTTCATAGTACAAGTTCCTGTTGTGAATTGTTTATTATTTGATTTACCACAGATAGCTTATCGCAAATATTATTGAACTTTCAATAAACATTGAAAGCTTATCGCTGAACTTTTTCTTTTCCGGGTTCGTAAAAGATGGCATATAAGCAAATCTAACAGGGCTGCGCGTGAAAAAAACACTTTACTGGTTTACACAAGATCTGAGGCTGGATGATAACCTAGCACTGGATTTTGCTGCTCAAAATAGTGATGCGCTGATGTTTGTGTATGTGATTAACCCAAGGTATCGCACCCAGACCAATCATCGCTGTAAATTACTTGGCGACAGACAGGCAGCGTTCATCGCTGACTCCCTTATGACGTTAGACAGCCAATTAAAAGCCTGCGGGCAGAAGCTTTTTGTGCTTGAAGGTGAGCCCAACCTCTTGTTGCCGGAAACTGTCTCAAAGTACCAGATAAATCAGGTGATCTGTGCGGAACCGATTGGCTTGTATGAGCGTACTATAGTGCAGCAGACGCGTCGGGCACTGGGATCTGTCCCTGTACACTGCTTCTGGCAACATACTTTGTTTGACCAAGCTCAGATCCAGACATTAAACAGCGATTTAGGCAGTTTTACTCAGTTTCGTAAGCGGGTTGAAAAGGCACCTTTGTCAGTGGTGACGTCCTGCCGTTTTGACCCCAGGAACTTACCGGTACCACTGGTCATTGAGGATGACACTCTAGCTTGCATACAGCTAGAGCAGTGGCAAACACATCTCCAGTCGAGCCTGTCAGAAACCAGAGTACCGCTGGACTTTCCAGCCGGTGAAGAAGCCGCTCAGGCGCACCTTAAAGACTATTTTGATAGCGGTGTTGCAAGTAGATATAAACAGACCCGCAATGAACTGGATGGCTGGCTGAACTCAACCAAAATGAGTCCTTACCTGGCGCTGGGCAACTTGTCACCCCGCCAGGTTTGGTGGGCAACCGAAGCGTTTGAGAAGCAAGTGGAGGCCAATGAGTCGACCTACTGGATCAAATTCGAGCTGTTGTGGCGTGAATATTTTCAATGGCTTAGCCTCAAGCTTGGGTCAAAGCTTTACCGTTTTCAGGGGTTGGCTCAGTCAAAGCCCTTAACTACTTTTATGAGTGAGCGTTTTCAACGCTGGTGTGAAGGCTGTACTCCCTCTGCTTTGGTTAACGCACTAATGAACCAGCTCAACGAAACGGGATATATGTCAAATCGGGGCAGGCAAATTGTCGCCAGTTATTTTGTGCACGAACTGGGGCTGGACTGGCGCTACGGCGCAGCTTATTTTCAGCAACAGCTGCTCGATCATGATGTCGCCTCAAACTGGGGGAACTGGCAGTACATCGCGGGCGTCGGTGTTGACCCTCGGGGTGGTCGCCACTTTAACATTGAAAAGCAGGCACACCAGTATGACGAGCATGGTTTGTTTGTACAAAAGTGGCGTGGTGAGCAAGGCGTCACGGCACTAGATAGTGCAGATGCTGCGGACTGGCCGATACCAGCAGAGGTCGATGCATGAGTGTTGCGGTTGTCTGGCTTAAACGCGATCTCAGATTGTCTGACCACGAACCTTTGTGTCAGGCGATAACCGGTGGCGCACCTGTACTTCTGCTGTATTGTTTCGAGCCTATGTTGCTGGAAGACCCGCATTATTCGCCGCGTCACTGGCAGTTTGTATTACAGTCTTTACAGGATATAAGACAACGTATTCCGGACGGCGCGTTATGGGTTTCAGACAAACCTGCGCTGGATACGCTGGAGCACATCCACAACACGTGGCAGATATCGGGGTTGTATTCTCATCAGGAGATTGGACTGGCCAACACGTTCGAGCGAGATAAGGCGGTGTCAGCATGGTGTACAACACAGGGGATACACTGGTCAGAGTCCCGCAGTGGTGCAGTGCAACGCGGGCTGAGGCAACGGCAGAGTTGGGACAAGCAATGGCAGAAAACCATGCGTTCCATATGCGCGACGCCTGACTTGTCTCAAATAAATTGGTTTAAGTTGCAAGCGAGCGAAGGAAGACTTGATGAAATCCAGCAGAGGTTTAGTGTCCCTCCTGGCACTTTTCAGTCTGGCGGAGAGTCTGAGGCGCATCGTGTTCTGGAAGCGTTTTATCAGGGGCGGGGTAAAGGTTACTCATACAGCCTTTCAAGCCCGCTGCTCAGTCAGCAGGCCTGCTCGCGTATGTCTGCTTATCTGGCATGGGGCAACATTAGTTTGCGTCAGGTGTACCAGAGTGTGCTGGCCCACTTGCAAATGGTTGGCTGGCGCCGCACTCTGGTGGCCTTTTCCTCCAGGCTGCACTGGCATTGCCACTTTATTCAAAAATTTGAAAGCGAATGCGAGATGCAGTTCAGGCACATTAACCGTGGCTATGAGCAGCTACCGCGCTGCACTGGTGAAGAGGCGCAGCGCAGGTTACACGCCTGGAAGACGGGCAACACCGGTATCCCCATGGTGGATGCATGCATGAAGTGCCTGATTGAAACTGGCTATATCAACTTTCGAATGCGTGCCATGCTGGTCAGCTTTTTATGCCATCATCTGGAGCTTGACTGGCGCTCTGGGGTAGATCACCTCGCGCGACTATTTCTGGATTTTGAGCCTGGCATTCATTACAGCCAGTTTCAAATGCAGGCCGGCGTGACGGGGATCAACACCATTCGAATTTACAGCCCGGTAAAGCAGGGGGAAGAAAAAGACCCCGATGGCGAATTTGTGAAAACCTGGCTACCTGCACTCAAAGATATTCCACCGCCGCTGGTACACCAGCCCTGGGTACTTTCCCCGATGGAGCAGCTGATGTACGGCATTGAGCCTAGCACAGACTACCCTGAGCCAATTGTTGATTTAAAGCTAAGCTATAAAGCTGCTCAGGAGTTGCTGTGGCAGTGGCGCAAGAAACCGCAGGTAAAAAAAGAGGCGCAGCGGATCCTGAAGCGGCACGTACGGCCAAGTTAAAAGCTGGATGAGAGAATGAAAAAATCACAGTTACCGCAAAAAACCTGTCCGGTCTGCCTGCGCCCTTTTTCCTGGCGCAAGAAATGGCAACGGGACTGGCCTAATGTTAAGTATTGCTCCAAACGTTGTGCAGGCAACAAGTCAACACTAAGAGAACCTCATGAGTAAGCAACTGAGATTGATCCTGGGCGATCAGCTTAATGCTGGTCACTCCTGGTACAAAGAAAAATCCGACGATGTACTGTATGTGGTGGCCGAGCTGCATCAGGAAGCCAGCTATACACGGCATCATGTTCAAAAGGTGTGCGCGTTTTTTGCTGCAATACAAGCCTTTGCGCAGGCGCTTGAGTCGGCCGGACACCAGATACTTCACCTGACACTGGATGATACTCAGGGTTTTGCGTCTCTACCTGAGTTACTGACGCACCTGTTTCGCGAGCATAACATCAGTCATTTTGCCTATCAGCTCCCTGACGAATACCGGCTGCGCACGCAACTGGCTGAGTTTTGTGAGTCGCTTTCAGTCACATCAAGTGTGTATGACACTGAGCATTTTTATCTCGCCGACGAACAGCTAAGTCGTTATTTCAAGCGCGACAAGCGTCATCGCCTGGAGCACTTTTATCGCAATATGCGCAGTGAATTTAATGTGTTGATGATCGATGGTGAGCCGCAAGGAGGCCAGTGGAACTTCGACAGCGATAACCGCAACAAACTCAAAGCGGCGGATCTTGCCGATATCCCCGAGCCTCTGATGTTTGCTAACGATGTTACTGACATTTTATCGCGACTGGAGCGCCACCAGATCAAAACCATAGGTCAGACAGATAAGCAGTTATTGTGGCCCGTTAATCGGGTTCAGGCAAAAGACTTACTGACGTTTTTTTGCCAACATTGTTTGCCGACTTTCGGTCGATTTCAGGATGCCATGACAGGCAAGCTGATAGAGATGGGTGAAGACCGGGGCTGGAGCTTGTATCACTCCCGCCTGTCTTTTGCGATCAATGCCAAAATACTCAGCCCAAAAATGGTAGTCGATGCGGCCATTGCGGCATTCGAGCAGTCACAGGGGACCATCAGCCTGGCTCAAATCGAAGGCTTTGTCCGTCAGATCATAGGCTGGCGTGAGTTTGTGCGGGGGATTTATTGGGCCAATATGCCCCAGTATGCACAGCGTAATCATTTGCAGGCCAAGCGTGCTCTACCATCCTGGTTCTGGAACGGCCAGACCAAAATGCGTTGTCTCAGTCATGCCATCACCCAATCGCTGACCTACGCCTATGCGCATCATATCCAGCGCCTGATGGTCACCGGTAACTTTTGTCTGGTAGCTGGCATTAACCCGGATGAGGTGGATGACTGGTATCTGGGTATTTATATCGACGCGATTGAATGGGTTGAAATGCCAAATACCCGGGGCATGAGCCAGTTTGCCGATGGCGGCATTGTTGGCTCCAAGGCCTATGCAGCCAGTGGGAACTACATTAAAAAAATGAGCGATTATTGTGGCGATTGCGCCTACAAGGTGACAGAAACCGTCACTGACTCTGCCTGTCCGCTCAATGCCTTGTACTGGCATTTTATGCAGCAACACCATGCACAGTTTGCCAGTAACCCGCGTACCAAAATGGTATACAGCAACTGGTTGAAAAAGTCAGACGAAGACAAACAAGCCGTGCTCGAGCGTGCCAGGCAGGTGCTCGATAATATTGAACAGCTTTAACACTGGCGTCCCGGGAGGCGTGCCAGTGCATTAGAAACAGTGATAAATGAGGAAGATATATAGATGATCAAACAGCTTAGTCGGGAAGATCTGGCAAATATGCAAGAGCGAGAAAGGGCACGGCTCGTAAATAGCTTGTCCGGGTTTAAAAGTGCCAACCTGGTCGGCACACAAGATACACAGGGCAACCCAAACCTGGCCATTGTCAGCTCGGTGTTTCATATCGGGGCCAATCCGCCGCTGATAGGCATGATCATTCGTCCCGATACCGTGCCAAGAGATACTCTGAGTAATCTCAAAGCCACAGGTTTTTATACACTGAATCATGTGAATGCGGAAATCTGGCAACAAGCGCACCAGACTTCAGCGCGTTATGCGCCCGGCGTTTCTGAATTTGCGCAAGTCGGGCTGGAGGTTCAGCAAGTAGCGGGCATTGCTGCGCCTTATGTGGCACAAAGCCAGCTTAAGTTTGCGCTGGCGTTGCGCGAAGTGCAAAAGCTGGAGATTAATGGCACCACTTTGGTCATTGGTGAGGTGATGGACATCCAGCTGCCGCAACAGAGCATTAAAGCCGATGGTTATATCGATATTGAGTCTCTCAATACGGTCGCTATATCCGGACTCGACAGTTATCATAAAACCCAAAGGCTGGGCCGTTTGAGTTATGCTAGGCCTGAGCAGCCGCCCAAAGCGCTGAGTCTGGACGGCGAATAGCTATCACAAAAAGGAGCATTAAAATTAAGGTGACAACCGCTTTTTATAAGATATGGCATTCAACCATTGTAGCAACGCTGTTATTAGCCTGTAGCACGGTTCTGGCTGCGCCAAAAATAGAGATAACAGACTCAGGGGTAAACGGGGTTTATATCGTATCCGTGTCTGATCCCGACGCGCGGGCGACTGAGCTGCTTACATTGTGGCTGAGCGCAGCAAAAGAGTTGTGTGCAGGTAGTACCTACCGCGTTGAGCCTAAAGGTCATCCGGTGATACGGGAGAAACGCTGCAGCGACGCTGTGAAGTTAGTCCAGAATGACTTGCAATGCCTTGAGGTAGATGCCAGCGTGTTCGGAAAAGTGATCTGTGAACAAGCCCCGCCTTCAGCATCTCGCTAAAAGCGGGCCCTGCGCTTATTTAGTCAATCGCATTGCCAGAGCGTTGATCTCCCGAAGGACACTTTGGCGATTCATTTCCATAAAGATCCACAGCTTGGTGGCAATTTGCACCAGTAACCCGGCGATAAACCACACCGCCCAGAAGATTTGATCCATCACCGATGTGGCAACATAAAAACGATAACCGCTGTATACAAAACCTAAGGTGATCAACAGGGCGCTGATAGACGCCAAAATCACCCAAAAGCGGGTATTGCCCTGATATACATTGCCCAGCATAGTGAACAGGCCTTTTTCCTCAACGAGGATCGGGGCCATCTCGGCTTGCTCTTGTTGTAATGCTTTACTGATCTCTTTGTCTAAATTCATGATGCTTGCTCCTCGTTAACCATGGCACGCAATTGGGCTCGTGCGCGGTTTAATCTCGATTTAACGGTGCCCTGGGGGACATCCAGAATATTGGCGATGTCTCTGAGCGACATCTGCTCTAAATAAAATAAATACACACAGTGGCGCTCGTCATCCTCAAGCTGATGTATCAGTGCCAGAATGCTCAGCGAGGTATCCAGATCCGGTGTTTCGTAGGCTTGCTCTGGTTGGGTGTCTTCGAACCGACTTTCGCCTTGCTTTTGACTGATAAAGCGTCGATAGATGGCTCTGAACACCCAGGCGCGAAAAGCACTGGGCTCTTTCAGCTGCCCCAGCTTTTTTGCCACACTGGTCCAGACGTCCTGGCAGATATCATCTGCACAGGCGCGCTGGCCACTGAGTTTCATTGCAAATCGCCAGCTTGGCTGATAAAACGCTTCGCATAAGGTTTCGAACGCACGCCGGTTACCCTGTTGGGCAGACAATACCAGTAATGCGGCCTTTGATGGTTCCATGCTATTCCTTGTGGCTTTTTCTACAAGACGGCGCAGAACATAAAAAGGTTCACGAGCATCAGATTATTTTTCCCAGTAAGGGATATCGCCGAAATAACGGGTCAGGTAATCAATAAAAACCCGTACTTTGGGCGCGAGTAATCGGGAGCTGGGATAAACCAGCCAGATGGCGGTATCAGACTTAAGAGGATAGTCCGCGAGCACCTCAACTAACTCACCAGAGCGTAATGCCTCATAAGCACTCCAGCGCGAATTAATGGTGATCCCAAGGCCAAGTTGACAGGCTTCTCTGATGGCATCGCCATTGTCAGCGCGCAGCTGGCCCTGAACTTTAATAGTCTGGACGCCATCCGGTGTATTAAAAGACCAGTGTTCCAGCCCAGAGAGCGTAATGCAGGCATGAGAGCGCAGATCCTCAGGGCTTTGCGGGGCTCCTTTAAGGGCCAGGTAATCGGGAGCCGCAGTGAGCAGGCGAGTGTCTGTTGCTAACCTTTTGGCCACCAGAGTTGAGTCTTTCAGCGCACTATTTCGGATGGCCAGATCAAACCCGCCTTCAACCAAGTCCGCAATGGTGTCAGAGAGTTTCAGGTCGAGCTTAATGTCCGGATACAGTGCAAAAAAGCCGGGCAAAGCAGGCAAGACGTGCATCCGACCAAAGGAGGCGGGCATGGTCAGCCTCAGTGTGCCACTGGGTTTGGTGGTGCCTGCGCCGATGGCGGCGCGGGCCGCTTCAACGCCATTCAAGACATCCTCGGCATGAGGCAAAAACGCCAACCCTTCTTCGGTCAAGGCGACCTTGCGGGTGGTGCGGTGCAGCAGTCTTACGCCCAAGTCGGTTTCAAGCTTATTAATATGACTGCTCGCGACTGCGGCTGACAGCCCCAAATCCTGACCTGCCTTACTGATGTTGTGTGTGGAGGCAATGCGTATAAACAGCTTCAGATGTTCAATGTTCATTATCAACAAAATTCATAAAGTGATTATGAAACCAAGTCTATTATCAAAATAGTGAAAGGCAAGTATAGTTTTCGTCATCAACACAGGAGAGCACAATTATGAAAGCAATGGTTTTGAATCAATATGGCGATGACGCTGAGTTTACTATTACAGATGTGGCTAAACCCAGCGTGAGTCCCGGTCATGTGCTGGTACAGGTCGCAGCCAGCAGTGTTAACACCGTGGATACTATGATCCGTACCATGGGTGAGGCGCTGCCCTTGTCACCAGCTTTACCCGCCATTTTGGGGATGGACTTTGCCGGTACAGTGGTTGAGGTAGGTGAAGGCGTAACCGGCTTTGCGATAGGCGATGAAGTTTATGGCTGTGCCGGTGGGCTGGCCGACTTACAAGGTGCGCTGGCGGAATATATGCTGGCCGATGCACGACTGATTGCACGTAAACCGCGTAATCTGAGTATGCGAGAAGCTGCGGCATTACCCCTGGTTGGGATCACTGCTTATGAAGGGTTACAACGTGGCGGTATTACAGCCGGCCAACAGGTGTTAGTGCATGGTGGCTCTGGTGGGGTCGGTCATGTGGCATTGCAGTTAGCTAAGCATTTTGGCGCTCGTGTTTATTCTACCGGCGGCGGTGAAGCGCAGCTGGACTTAATTCAGCGTCTGGGCGCCGAACCAATCAACTATAAAACCGAGTCGGTTGCCGACTATGTTGCTATGCACACCGATGGCAAAGGGTTTGATCTGATCTTTGACTCGGTCGGGGGAGCCAATATGACCAACTCGTTTGAGGGGGCTGCACTGAACGGTCACGTTGCCTCAACGGTGGCCATGGTGGACCTGGATTTATCGGTGGCACATTTTAAAGGGTTATCGTTGCATGTGGTCTTTATGCTGATCCCCATGTTGCATGATCATAATCGTGAAGCACATCATCATATTTTGAATGCATTGACCCGCATCGTTGAAGCCGGTGAGCTGGTACCTGTACTGGATGAGCAGCGTTTTGAGTTAGCCCAGGCAGGGCAGGCGCATGCACGTCTGCAAAGTGGTGCGGCGATGGGCAAAGTGGTGATTGATGTTTAGGGCTTTTTAGCAAACATATTTGTTGTGATGACGGAACAGCGTCTAGAGTTTAAGTGCTTAATAGAAAAGGACTCATTACTTATGACGCTGTATTTGGGACTCATTTTAGCGGGTATTGCCATGCTGACACTGGGTGGTGAGGCGCTGATCTGCGGTGCGGTGGCAGCGGCCCGGCGGTTTAGGGTTTCTCCTATACTCAGTGGCCTGGTGATTGTCGGGTTTGGCACTTCAGCGACGGAATTGGTCGTCTCTGTAGATGCCGCAGTTCAGGCTCAGCCCGATATAGCCATGGGGAATGTGGTTGGCAGCAATATTGGTAATATCTTATTGATCCTTGGATTGTGTGCGTTGATAAGCCCTATGTCTGTACAGCCACTGATCTTCAGGCGCGATGGCGTTATCATGGTACTGAGTTGCTGGTTGTACTGATAGGTAGTCAGGGGCTTTCGGCTACAGACAGCACGATCCTATTGGGGGCACTAGCCGGGTACCTGGGTATTGCCTACTGGAGTGAAAAAAACCACAGTTCACCTGCTTCTGTAGTGTATGCTGATGAGGCAAAGGAAATTGCAGTAGTGTCAGATGCTGCCTGGCGCACTATGTTGTTTTTAGTGGCCGGTTTGGCGTTGTTACTACTAGGCTCCCAGGTGTTGCTGAAAGGCGCTGTGGGACTGGCTCACCATTTTGCTATCCGTTACCAGAACTGTCTGTGTCTTTGATAGCGGCGTTGCGTCGCCATGCCGATGTAGCTATTGGCAATGTGCTGGGCAGTAATATCTTTAATATCCTTGGGATCCTCGGTGTTTCTGCTTTACTACAACCACTCCTGCTCACCCTCGCGTATTACAGTTTGATTTGTGGGTTCTACTTGCCAGTGCATTTATTTTGTTGTTTTTTCTGTTCACCGGGCGTCGTCTGAGTCGACTGGAAGGCGGCACGTTGCTTAGCGGCTACATAGCTTATCTTATCCTCAGTTTTAAGGTCTTTGGCAGCTAGTCAATACATAACCCATTTAAGGGAGCTTGCTTCTATTTACCAATGGATACGCCATTAGGCAGACCGATATGGCATAGCTTTTGACTCTGTAACTGCAAAAGAATTACAGTCTTGCGAGCATTAAAATCCTAAATCATTGAAAAGTAATGGGTTAGTGAGTCGTGGGTAAAATGCAAGGCAGATCATCAACAAAAACAATAACCAATCTGGTGCAATGCATGAGTCTGAAACTAGCTGCTTGCACCAAAAGGGGGCAATATGAACTATTACGAAGTAAATTTTGATGGCCTGGTCGGCCCAACTCACAATTACGCCGGGCTGTCGTATGGTAATGTGGCGTCCAAATCAAATGCCAACAAAATCTCGAACCCAAAACAGGCGGCACTTCAGGGGCTCGAGAAAATGTGGCATCTGGTTCAGCTGGGTCTGCATCAGGGCGTGGTTGCGCCTAATGCCCGGCCGGATTTAATCACGCTCAGGGCTTGCGGCTTCACAGGCTCAGACAGTGCGGTGATCAGCAAAGCGGCAAAAGCCCAGCCTCAGCTGCTTAAGGCGTGTTATTCCGCCTCGTCCATGTGGACCGCGAATGCCGCGACCGTGTCGCCTAGTTGCGATTCAGCCGACGGTAAATTGCATGTCACACCAGCCAACCTGAATAACAAGTTGCACCGGGCCATTGAAGCACCTCAGACCAGCCAGATCCTCAAGGCCATGTTCAGTGATCCTGACTTTTTTAGTCATCATGATGCACTGCCACAGCACCCATTGTACGGCGACGAAGGCGCGGCAAACTACACACGTCTAGCGGACAGCTATGGCCATCAAGGTCTGGCATTATTTGTTTATGGCGAGGACGCCCATACTCAGGTTAAGCCACAATTATTTCCTGCACGCCAGACGCGCCAGGCATCCGAGGCGGTTGCGCGTAGCCACCAGCTGGACTTACAGCATACTTTATTTATTCAGCAAAACCCTGAGGTGATTGATCAGGGCGTATTTCACAATGACGTGATTGCCATTGGCAATGAAAATGTCTTTTTATTCCATGAGCAGGCGTTTTATCAGCAGCAAAGCGTGATTGAGCAGATCAAAGCGGGCTATCAGGGCGACCGACCGCTTCACCTGATTGAGGTAAAAAATGCCGATATCAGTGTTGAAGAAGCGGTTAAGAGTTACGTGTTTAACAGCCAGCTGGTCAGCTTGCCGTCCGGTGGTATGGCCGTGATTGCGCCGGGAGAATGTCAGATGGTAGGCAAGGTGGAGCAGTATTTATCTGCGTTGTGTCAGGCCAGCAACCCGGTAAGCGAAGTGATTTATATGGATCTTAAACAAAGCATGCAAAATGGCGGCGGGCCGGCTTGCTTACGCCTGAGAGTAACCTTGTCTGAGCAAGAACTCAGTGCTGTGAATCAATCGTGTTTACTCAATCAGCGCTTATATGACCAATTGCGTGACTGGATAAACACACACTACCGCGACAGGTTGAGCGAAGCCGATCTTGCAGACCCAAGTTTAATGACAGAGTGTCAGACGGCACTGGATGAGTTAACGACTATCCTGAATTTGGGGTCAGTTTACTCATTTCAACAGGCATAAGTCGTGAGGCGTTAATCAAGCGAAATGATCGGCGCCTCATTGAATACGTCCGTGTTGAGTGGATGTGTTACCAGTGTGACCTGAATAGTGGGCTGCTCACTGTATTCGGCAAAGGCCAGCTCTGCGACCTGAGCATATTTGCTTAGGGTGTGTTGTAACTCTTGCCACATTTTATCATGCAGTATGGGTGGCATTTTCAAAGGCTTGATCACAACATGATGCTGAGGTGTTTTGTGTGGGGCCATTACGGCTTCCAGCGTTTGTTCCATGTGCTTACAGGCTGACTGTTTGACTACCATGCTGTCCGGCGCGAACCCCAAAGGTGGGCTCACCAAAAACCTGAACCTGTTCTGGGGTTTTAATTCCAACAGCTCAATATCCTCCAGCGCGCGTAAATATCGGTAGCTGGAAAGGTCGCTCAGACCGCATTCGCAGGCAATTTTCTCCACGC
This sequence comes from Pseudoalteromonas sp. XMcav2-N, assembly GCF_024124545.1. Classification (GTDB taxonomy): domain Bacteria; phylum Pseudomonadota; class Gammaproteobacteria; order Enterobacterales; family Alteromonadaceae; genus Pseudoalteromonas. Next base: position 211,091 of record NZ_JAMXSF010000003.1, on the reverse strand, counting down.
TATGTTGCTGGTAAAACAACCGTGAAAAATAACTTAACAGGTGCGGGTTTTCTGCAAATGCCTGATCTTGACGCGCAGAAAAATAGGTGTGCGCTGATCTGTGTTGTTGACTCTTACTAAGCAGCTCAGCCGTATCTAATCCGCACAACTGTGCCAGCGTTAACAGCCTGTCTAAACTAATGTCATCCTGATTGAGCATTCGCTTGATGGTGTTTTCAGACACGTCAAACAATGCAGCAATATCCTGATAGGTAAGTTGTCTGGCTTTTAACTGGACTTTAATCGCATCGAGGCATCGCCTGATTATCTGCTTGTTGAGATCGTTGGACACTTTATCTGCTCATTCACTATTTTCGTCGTAAGGTATCATAAAATGGATGTTAGAGTATCAAAATATGGTTCTTGGTGATTTGTCATTATCAGGCCGTTGTACCCTTAATGACACGTGTATACAGTGATGGCGCATCGACAAACACACTTGATAACACAAACCGGAGCAGACATGCCCAAAGATACGGCACACAGTCCACAAAAAACGTTTGCATTTACCTGGTTGCTGCCACTAGTTATTGCAGTTGGCGTAACGCTCGGTTCGCAGCTCATATGCCAATGGATGTGGGGAGTCAGACTGTCTGTTATTGCAAAACTGACTGTTTACTTTTCATCGCATTTTATCTGTGCCTGCCTAATAAAAAAGTACCTTGCCAGTCAACCAGGCAATGAACCTCACCCAGGTTTAAACTGGCCGCGTCCGGGTATTCATCGTTATCTGGGGCGTTACGGCATGATGTTTACCGCACTCCCATCCTTGGCGCTGACATTCCTAAACCCTGTACTGGCCTTTCAACAGGCTAAGCTAGTTGTTTGTCAGAGGTCAGTTGCACGGCGGGTCTCGGCAGAACAAAAAGACAGGGCCAGATATCAAAACAAAGTACGCTATCAATTACCGTTTGAAGGCTGCTGGTTGGTTTACAACGGTGGTCGTACACCCTTGACATCACACTCGTGGGGAGTGCTCTCGCAAAGATATGCTCTTGACTTTGTGATGGTCGATCACAATTATTCTCGCCATACCTCCAAGGGCCTGATTGTGAGCGATTATTATTGTTTCAATCAGCCTATTTTGGCGGCAGCTGACGGTGAGGTAGTGTCTGTATTCGATAAGGTGGCTCAGGCGCCTTGGGTAGGATTTGGCATGATCGACTTCCTGTGCCGTCATTTTGCCGGTAATCATATTGTTGTTAAACATGCACCTGGCGAATACGGTTTCTATGCTCATTTGCACAAAGGGTCTGTCTCAGTGAAAGTCGGAGACAGGGTGAAGCAGGGAGAGTTGTTGGGGCGCTGTGGGTTCACTGGTTTTACGAGCGAGCCGCATTTACACTTTCATCTTCAGGACCACCCCAATATGTATTGTGCAATGGGATTACCCGTAACGTTTTGGGTTACACAAGGCCCGGGAAGTCATCAGGAAGCCTTACAATTGACGCGCGGTATGCTGGTCGGCAATAAAATGTAGGGACATTTAAAGCAGACTGTGGCTCAAGGGCTTGTCATCACGGGGGGTCAGGGGTTTAATGGAGAGAGTAATAATACGCATGGAGGAGTACTATGTCTGCCTATACCATCAGCACCGACCCGACACGGCTTAATTTTGACGTGATTTATCACTTTATTTCTGACTCTTACTGGGCGAAGAACATACCCCGCGATGTGATGGCCAGGGCTATCGACAACTCACTGTGTTTTGGCGCATACAGCGAAGCGGGGGAGCAAGTGGGCTTTGCCCGGCTAATTACCGACAAAGCAACTTTTGCTTATCTGGCGGATGTGTTTATTCTTGAGCAGCACAGAGGTCAGGGAGTAAGTAAAATGCTGGTTGAGGCGGTGATGAAGCACCCTGAATTACAAGGCCTGCGCCGAATTATGCTGGCAACCAAGGATGCTCATGGCTTGTATGCCCAATTTGGTTTTGAGACGCCGGACGACCCGAGTATTTTGATGCAAATATGTCAGCCAGATATTTATCAGAGAAAGACATAACTGCCTTACATAAACGCTATATTGCGCGCCTCACAGAGCGTTAAAAAGTGTAAAGCGCAATCTGGGACACTTTTTTAGTGTCCTGATCTGTAACACTGGCTTCCTGTTTGTAGTACTAGCGGAGCCTGTTGTGAAACTCCTGAACCCCATTTCCTTTACTGCGATTATTCGCACTAGCCCAGTTAAGATCTTTGCCACCTGGACTATGGTGATCTTAGAAAATGTCTTGCTGATTTTGTTACCTTTGTTCATCGGGCACGCCATTGATGGCGTGTTAGCTCAGTCACTGACACCGCTCACCTGGTTTGCACTGGTGCTGGTGGCGCTGGTGGTGATCAGTGTGCTGCGGCGCTTTTATGATACCCGTGTATTTGGTGACATCCGTGTCTGGTTGGCTGAAATGCTGGCCTATAAGCTACGCGGTGCTCCGGTGTCAGTAAAAGACGCGCGTCTGACTATGTCACGTGAACTGGTTGATTTTCTCGAAAATGACCTGCCTGGTGTGTTTACCGCTGTGATTCAACTGGTCGCTACTGTGGTGATCCTGGCGTCATTCCACTTGTATCTGGCCTATAGTGTTGTATTGGCAGCGGCATTGATGTGTTTAATTTATGCGCTGTTTCATGACCGTTTCAGTCTGCTTAATAGCAAGCTTAATGACCAACTTGAGCAACAGGTTTGGGTGCTGAGCCACAGACCGCTTGGTGCAATCAGTGCGCACTTTGAACGCCTTAAACGATGTGAGATCCGACTATCCGATACAGAAGCCTGGGTTTATGGCCTGATCTTCCTTGTACTCTTTGCTGCTGTGCTTGGTAATTTGTGGATGGTGCAGCTGATCCCCGATATTAGTGTTGGCCAGGTGTTCTCAATTGTGACCTATTCCCTCGAATTTGTAGATACCGCAATTATGTTGCCCATCACGTTACAGACGCTGTCTCGCCTGAGCGAAATCAGTAAACGACTAAACCAACCCGTTGATATCGTGCCTAACCAGGAGGTGATCCATGATGTTTAAAGCCCGTTTGCCGGCCATTGCTGCCGGTGCCACATTACTCTTGTCATTAGTGACCGTGGTGCTTATGACACCCGTTGAACCCATGCCTCGGGTAGAACAAGTTGTGGTACCAACCGTCTCTGTGTTGACCATAGAACGTACTGAACGGACGCCTACATTATCAGTCCAGGCGCATACTCAGGCACGCTGGCCTGTACAATTGAAGGCAACCAGCAGCGCCAGGTTAGAGTATCTGGGCACACATATGGAGCCGGGTAAGCATGTGAAAAAAGGTCAGGTACTGGCACGGCTCAATACCCGTTTACTTGAATCTCAGCTTTTTGAGGCGCGGAGTACATTGAAACAGGCTGAACTCAATTTACAGCAACAGCTGCATGAACAAGAGGTCGTACAAAGCATGCGGCCCGCTCAAAACAGCACGGCATTTGCCAGAATGGAACCGCATCTGGCGGCTGCGCGAGCGGAATTGGCACGCGCACAACAAAATGTAAAAAGTGCACAACAATTGCTGGATGACGCCATTATTGTTGCTCCTTATGATGCCATGATCACACAGCGCTTTGTGAGCCCGGGAGAATGGATGGAAGCCAGTCAGACTCTGTTCGAACTGGTGGCCAGCGACAGTATGGATATTCATGTGCCCCTGTCACAGCATGACTGGGACAGAATAAGTACAGCTGATCTCGATAAAAATGTGATTAAAATACACAGCCGCTCGGGTGTGAGCTGGCCGGCATCTGTGCGTTATGTGTCGCCACTGGTCAATGAAACAACGCGCCAGCGAACGTTAGTGCTGACGGTGTCCGATCCCTATCATCACGAAACTCAGTTGCTCCCGAACCAACAGGTGAAAGTGCAGTTTGAGCTCAAAAATGAAGGAGCCTTATATGAACTGCCTCTCAGCGCTGTTGATCCGGACGAATTTATCTGGGTGGTAACAGCGCAGCAACAGCTGCGTCAGCTGAATGTCCGGGTTATCGAGGTAAGAGCGAACAGCGTGATTGTGTCATTGATTGACGAGCAACCCGCTTCATTGCAGATTGTGCGTTTCCCACTGCGTTCCATGATGGCTAAAAAGAAAGTAAATCCGGTTACAGAGGCGTTGCAGGTTGCAGACAAGCAGGAGGCGCTATGAGCTGGCTAAGCAAATGGTTTATTGATAACCCGGTGGCTGCCAACTTACTGATGGCGATGATTATTGCTGGTGGCCTGCTGGCGTTTGGTCAGCTCAGAGTTGAGTCTTTTCCTCAGATAGCGCCATCCAGTCTTAGTATTCACGTAGCATATCCGGGCGGCACTGCAAGGCAGATTGACGAAAGCATTACACAACGTGTTGAGGAGTCGGTCAGCTCGGTGGCGGGGATAAAACAAATTACCAGCCAGTCGCAGGCTGGATTGTCTACCGTAACCATTCGCAAAAAGCCCGATGCGGATCTTGGCAAGTTACTGGAGGAAGTTCGCAATCAGGTTAATGCTATCAGCCACTTTCCGGCTCAGGCTGAGAAGCCCATTGTGACCCGGGATGAATTTACTAATCTGGCGGCGTTTGTCATTGTTTCTGCGCCGCGCAGCGATGAGGCTCTTCAACAAGTTGCCAGGCGCATAGAGTTGGCGCTAAAAAAGCACCCCGACATTTCCAAAGTCAGCAACTGGGGAGCGCGTGAGCCACGGATATACATTGAACCCGACCCTGAAGCACTGCAGCGCTATGGCATGACTCTGGAGCAGCTTGCGGGCACAATGGTGCAGATGTCGCTCGAAACACGCAGTGGGCAATTGCAACATGAAGGCGGGCGTATTACCTTGCGTGGAGACGGCTATCTGAGCGCACTGGGTGAGTTAAAAAAGCTACCTGTGATAAACGGTCCGACGGGAGAAGTGACTTTAGGCGAGGTTGCAACTGTGCGTCGAGGCTATGAGCACAGCGACGCCATAGTTCGCAACAATGGCATACCCGGTATTGCACTGATGGTCAGCACTAGTCAGAGCGATAATCTACTGGATGTCAGCGCGGCAATTCGTGACACCATTGCTGAGCTAAAGCCTGTACTGGCAGAAGACATTGAGATCACTACCATGGCAGACATGGCACCTTATATTGAAGAGCAGTTACAAAGGCTGGGCAGCAGTGCCTGGCAGGGTTTACTGATAGTTATTTTACTGTTGGGGGTGTTTCTAAACCTGAGGCTGGCATTTTGGGTCGCTGCGGGGATCCCGGTTGCCATTTGTGGCACTTTATATGGTATGCAGTTGCTGGACTACAGCCTCAATGACATTACTTTGTTTGGCTTTATTTTGGTATTGGGCATTTTGGTCGATGATGCGGTCGTTGTAGGTGAAGCCATTGATGAACACCAAAACGGCAATGCCAACTACAAGCAAGCCGCCTTCTCAGGAGTTGAGTCTGTGACGGTCGCAACCGTGTTTGGTGTACTGACTAGTATTGCGGCCTTTTCGCCTATGCTCTGGATTAACAATGATCTGGCAAAATTGTTTGCAGGGTTTTCGGCTGTCGTTATTCTGGCATTGTGTTTTTCACTGGTCGAAAGCAAGTTTATCCTGCCATCGCATCTGGCTGCAATGTCTCGTAAAGGGGCGCGAAGCGGGATTGTCGCCACAGTTCAAAACAAAGCGCGCTGGGCACTAACCCAATTTATTCAGCGCATCTACAAACCCATGCTGTGTGTGAGCCTGAAGCATAAAAGATCCACTTTGGTGATGTTTTTATCCGCTTTTGTATTGGCCTATGGTCTTTGGCTGGGTGGCGCGATACGAAGTACTTTGTTTCCGGATATTCCGGGCCGATATGTGACTGCGAAGGTAACTTTGGAAGAGGGAGCGCCGCTTGGGTTGCAGGCACGGGCGTTGAGCCAGCTTGAGCTCAGTGCGCAGAAGGCTAACAACACCCTGCAGGCAGACTACGCCCTAAATGCAGCTCCGATGAAAAATATTCTGGCGTGGTCCAATGGGTTTGGTGAGCTGGAAGTGACCGCTGAGCTGACCTCGGAAGCACTTAATGTACTACCGGCGAACACACTTAGCGACGCTTGGCGTGAGTATGCTGCAAACATAGAGGGCAGTTACGCGCAGCACTTTAGTGCCGCAGAGCCTCCGGCGGGGGGCACTTTTCTGGCCATTTCATCCCATGATGTTCTGCAGGCAAAGCAGGTCAGCGACCTGTTACGTGAAAAGCTGGCAGGTTTGCCCGGCGTGAAAGACGTACGAGACGACCACCAGGCAGCACAGCGACAGATCCGGATCAGGCTAAACGCATTCGGTCGCCAGTTGGGGCTCACCCAGGCACAGGTGGCAGAGTTGGTCGCCAATGCGCTTGGTGAGCGAGAGGTGTATAGGTTGTTATATCAATCTCAGGAACTAAAAGTGGTTTTGCGCTTTGCACAGCAGGCGGTACGAACAGAGCATGAATTAAAGGATATGCGGGTAATACTCAAGGACGGGCAAAGTGTTGCACTGGGTGATGTGGCCCGGTTAAGTTATGAGTACGAACCACAGGCTTTACAGCGTCGGGATCGCTCACGGGTGATCAACCTCTATTGGTCTCAGGATCGTGCTGCAGGCTCACCGGAGCAAACGTTGGCATTACTGGCCAAAGAGATTGAGACACTCAAAACCCAATATCCTGAGGTGGGTATCAAGCCTGCGGGTGAGTATGAAGAAATCGACGAAGTGAGCAAAGGTTTTAAAGCGGCATTAATACTGACATTGATGCTGATCTATGTGTTGCTGGCGATCCCACTTAAGTCCTACTGGCAGCCGCTTATCATCATGGCGGTGATCCCCTTTGGGTTTGCCGGTGCCATTTTTGGCCATGCCATAATGGATCTGCCTGTCAGCTTATTGTCATTGTTTGGTATGATGGCTATGACAGGGATTGTGGTGAATGACGCCTTAGTACTGATGACTCGCTTTAACAGCGAATATCGCAATGGCATTGAGCCCACTGAGGCGCTGATAATGGCAGGTACCGCTCGTTTCAGAGCAATTTTCCTGACCACAGTAACCACTGTGTGCGGTTTATTGCCTTTGTTGTTCGGGACATCTGAACAAGTCCAGTACTTAAAACCTGCTGCGGTATCTCTGGTATTTGGTGAATTATTCGCAACCCTGATCACCTTGTTCTTAATACCCGTGTTGCTTGGCTTCAGCCATAGACAACCCCGCTCTGCAGTCTCGTCAGCCAAGGAGACAATGACGGTCAGTTGACTTCGGGCTACTGCCTGAGCGATAGTTGTCGCCCAGGATTTACCAGTGAGCCCTTATGTCCGAAAACAAAGATCCCGCGTTTAATCTGGTGCCAGAAATTGCTTTGCTGGCACCTTTGCCCGATCACATGCGTAAACGATTTGAACAGGCTTTGCTGTTGATGCATGAGCAGCTTGAAGAGGGCTTGACCTGGCAGCAGATCGCTAAAAAAAGTGCTATTTCTGCATTTCATTTTCATCGTCAGTTTAGCAAGTTGTTCAATGAAACCCCGGGGCGTTATTTAAGTCGGGTCCGGCTGCAATACGCGGTGTATTATCTGTTGTATCACGACACTCTGTCGGTTACAGATATTGCCCAGTTATGTGGCTTTGCTTCTTCGCAGGCGTTGGCCAAAGCACTCAAACGCGACCTCGGGTTAACCGCAAAAGCGGTCCGTTTAATGGCTCAGCAAGCAACTCCTGCGCAAACAACGGTATTAATGAATAAACTGGCTCACCCTGGCAAGTCTGGTTCACTTGAGAAACAACTTGCTGAGGCCTTGCCATGCACTCGAGCGTTTTTTGACACACGTAATATTAAGCTCATCTCCACAGATACGACCGATTGGGACCAGATTTTGGACCACTATGGAGAGAAATCGGTAGGACTGCTGGGGATCACACGAACCTCTGAGCTTGAGAAAAGCTGGTCGGATATCCATACTCAGATAGGAAAAGTGGCGGATCAGTCAGAGTCCTATGAGCTGGAGATCGCAGCCGGTCACTACTTTTGCTGCCGGGCCTATCTTTTGTCGGATGTGGCCTATAGTCAGGTACTGCACACTTTATTTGAAAAAGCCCAAATCGCTGGCTATGAGGTCGATCCCGAGGGATTCTTTATAGAGTGGCTCGAAGAGGTAGATATGGAGCAGTACGGGGGAATCACGATGCAATTTCAGATCCCCATTCTGTCATGAATAAATGTACATGGAGGCAAAATGGCAAGTCTATTTGTATATGGCACATTAGCTCCCGGGCGTTCCAACGAGCACATTTTGGCCGATGTAGATGGTCAATGGCAACCAGGTAAAGTGTATGGCCAATTGTGTAATGCTGGCTGGGGTGCTGAGTTAGGGTATCCGGGACTGATTCTGGACAATGGCACACAGCAGGTCGCAGGTCTGGTCTTTACGTCAGAACAATTGAGCATTCATTGGCACAGACTGGATGAATTTGAGGGAGCGCAATACACCAGAGTACTGACTGACGTAGAGCTCGATAGCGGAGCGATAATACAAGCGTATGTATATACCCTCGCGCAAGGTTAGTTTAATGATTAAAAATCGGCTTTTTATAATTTTCTTAGCAGCTGTGGGCGTGACGTTCATTGTCCATGCATGTCGTTTGGCGGCTAGTTGGATATCATCTGATAAGGTATATATCGGCAGTCAAAGAGCCTATGTTGTCGAGGTCCTAGGTGAGCCAAGCCAGCAAAGAGCTAAGGCTTCCAGCCTTGATATATGGAACATAAGAGCATTATTCGGCGGCGTACAGATACTGGTAAATTATGGCGGAGAGAATTGCAGTATTGAGTTAAGTACCGATTGTCATGTGATCAGTTTAGACGTGCGTTACTTCACTGTTTGGGGTAATACGGCCTTTCTGTCTTACGCAAAACATGCTCACGTGTAGCTCTAAAGCTGCGCCGATAATTGACACTTTTCGAAAATTCGGTCTACTTTTAATTAACCGCAGTTTAATGCATGTGTGATTGCAACCATCAGGTATTAAGCCTGCGAGCGCGTGCTTTCACCTATGCTCAGAGGTTAATTGATGATTCAGTCACTCTTCTCCGGTAAGTCGGATAACACTCAAGCTATCCTGGATCAGGCTATTGATGCCGTGATCAGTATCAACACCAAAAACAACGTTACTTATATGAATGCAGCTGCAGAAAAACTGTTTGGCTACAGTAAAACCGAGGTGATAGGTAAAAATGTCAAAATGCTTGTTCCCCGGGAATTTGCGACTAACCATGATGAATACGTTAATGCCAACCGCAACGGTGGGCCAGATAAAATCGTCGGCACGTCGCGCGATATTCAGATTGAAACTCGCAGTGGCGAGAAGAAGTGGTGCAGTCTGTCATTGTCTAAGGTGCGCCAATCTGATGGCATTCATTACACCGCATTTATTAAAGATATTACCGTACAAAAAGAAGCACAAGAGCGGATCGACCAGACGCTTGAGCAGTGTATTGACGCTGTTGTATCTATTGACCACAGCAACATAGTGACGTTTTTTAATCCAGCGGCAGAGCGTTTGTGGGGCTATCAACGAGATGAAGTGATAGGTCGCAATGTAAAAATGCTCGTGCCAAAAGCAATTCAGGGCAACCATGACGAAATGGTTAATCGCAATCGCAGAACTGGTGAAGATAAAATTGTCGGTACGTCGAGGGATGTGGAAATTGAACGCAGTGACGGTCAGGTATTGTGGGCCAATCTGTCCTTGTCGAAAGTTAATGTGGCTGGAAAAATAGCTTATACCGCATTTGTTAAGGATATCACCGAAGAAAAAGCCCAGCGAGACCAGATTGCGCTACTTTCGTTGGTTGCTAACGAAACAGACAATTCTGTGATTATCACAGATGCAAACGGACTGATTGAGTATGTAAATCCCGGATTTACCAAGTTATCGGGGTACGAGCAACACGAAGTGTTGGGCAAAAAGCCAGGCCATGTCTTGCAGGGTAAGCATACTTCACCGGATACCAAAAAACGGATAAAAAAGAACCTGGAGCAGCGCACCCCGTTTTATGAAGAGATCCTAAACTATACAAAAGAAGGCGACCCCTACTGGATAAGTTTGGCAATCAATCCGGTATTTGATGACAAGGGGAGTTTGATCCGCTTTGTATCGATTCAGGCAAACGTGGACAGTACTAAGCGTGTCGCATTGGAAAATGATATCCGCCTCAGAGCCATAGGTGAGGCTAATATAGTGCTGGAGTTTGATCCTCTGGGTGAGTTGACACTGATCAATCCTATGGGTCTCAGTGCTTTGGGCGCCAGCGATAAACGTGCCGTGCAGCAAATGCTAAAAACCTTGTCGAGTTACCTCAGTGACGAGCAGTGGCAGTCGATACGCGACGGTCAGTTCGTTAAAACCCAGCTTGCCCTGCCAACTGGTTTAAGTGAAGTGCAGATAGACGCAGCCATTTCTCCTGTGTTAGATGAAGATGGCAACTTAAATAAAATCTTGCTGTACGGTACAGATGTGTCCGAGCGCAATGCGGTACTGACTGAAACGCACCATGCCATGGCGCAGGTCCTGTCAAAGATCAGCACCATCATTAATACCATCAACAGTATTTCGGACCAGACCAACCTGCTGGCACTTAATGCGGCCATTGAGTCGGCCAGAGCTGGTGACGCGGGCAGGGGCTTTGCGGTTGTGGCAGACGAGGTTAGAAGCCTGGCGATGCGTACCACAGAATCAGCGGGAGAAATCGGTGGTTTAATTGATGAAACGCGACAACATGTGGATCAGCTGAGTAGTTACATTCAGGCAAAGTAAGCTTGGAGGGCAGACTATTAGTCTTCGCGCATTGATGTCCGTAACAGGCAAGCCTCCTGTAGGAACATAAAGGCGTCAATGAGTATCCTCAGTTGATGGTCTGAATCAGCAAGCCCATGGTCAGGCGCTTACTTTGACCGACGACCCAGCTGGCTGTGATTCTATGACTATTTCACACAATTTTTTAATTACTAATCATCCCAATGATTTCCTCAGACGTATATAGGTTATGTGCGTTGCATAATTCTGGTTTTAACGCTCTTTAAGTTGGTTACATATGCGGTATGTTAATTTAATTGTTTTGGTTTCATTTTTGCTGTGGTCTTTAGTCGCTACAGGCCAGGATTCACCTTTGAAAGGTTTAAGTCAGCTCAAAATTGTAACTGAAGATCTGCCGCCATATCAGATGTCAGGCAAGAATGGGCAAGTAGAAGGCGTGGCCGCTGAGAAAGTTACTAAATTACTGTCCGATTTGAATATTAAAGCCGACATTGAAGTTATGCCGTGGGCCAGGGCATACAAAACAGCAGTAGATGAACCAGGAACCTTGATTTTCTCAATTGTAAGAACACCGGACAGAGAAGCCTTGTTTCACTGGGTCGGTGTGCTGATGAGCACCAAAACTTATCTCATTGCACTGCAAGACCGAAGCGATATTAAAGTGGAGAAACTATCTGATCTGCTTAACTACAAGGTCGGGGTAAAGCGTGACGATGTGGTGTTCCAATATCTGTCAGGAAAGAAACTGCTCAACACCACAGTTGTGTTGCCCGAGACATTGGTCACAGTAAAAATGTTGCTAAGAGGCCGGGCGGACATAATAGCTGCATCCCCGGTACATTTGGACTATATGTGCAGTAAAATTGGCTGTAAACGAAGCGATTTTAAATTTTTATTCGAACTGGATGAACTTAGCAGCGACTTTTACCTTGCCGCGAACAGGCAAACGCCATCTGAGGTGATCTCACTCCTAAAACAACAGCTCACGGAGCCAGACTAAGCATTGAAAAGTTACAACGCAGAGCATGCGCTTAATAGGGACCTAAATTCCGTTTCATGAAATAATCCAAGTATTTAAAATCATAGTGTTTTTGAAAATTTCACAGTTGAATATGATATAAACGTTGTTGATTAAAATAATATGTAAGGAAAACACAGTGAAACAAAACACGATAAGGAGCTTTGCAGCGCGGCACTTGTTCGCTGCAACAACTGTTCTATCTGCCGTTTATTTGCCCGCAGCACTTGCACAAACCATAGTGAATAACATCTATTCAGAAAAAGGGCTGGCTGGCACAATGAGCCAGACACAGTTAGATGCGAGTACATACACATCACAGGCTCGATTTGGCTGGAATAACCGTCGTATTGTGATTGATGAGACGCTCAAACTTGACGACAAAGGCAGGGTTTTGGGCTTTGAAGTCCAGGGGCAGTCTGCTTTTGGCGCAGACATCAGTGAATCTTATGTGTGGGAAAATGGTCATGCCAAGTGGCGAAATAATGACGAGCAGAGTAGTGCGAACACAACCCAACCGATATTTTACGTTCCAAAGAACAGCACGTTAGCAATCGACAATGCGCTGATCCGTTACCTGATCAAAAATGATCTTGATCAGATCGAAGTGTTACCCCACGGGAAAATCACATTCACAAAGTTGGACACGGTAAAGCTGGGTGATGAGCAAGTCTACTTGTATGCCAAATCCGGATTGACCATGACACCAGATTTTGCCTGGTACGACGAAGAAGGTAATTACTTTGCTCAGAGCTGGGGTGGCATGTATGTTATCCGTGACGGCTTTAGTACAGAGCAGTTTGACCAGCTAAAGGCCCGTCAGCTAAAAGCGGAGCAAATATATCTGGAGACCTTGGCTAAGCAGCTTACTGAATACCACTCAGCGTTGCTGCTAGATCAGGTGAACGTATTTGACGTAGAAAAAGGGACCACGCGCACAGGTCAGCAGGTACTGATTGAGCAAGGCAAAATTGTTCAGGTCGCGCCGAAGATCAAGCTTAGTAAAAAGGTGGCAACAGTAAATGGGCAGGGCAAAACCTTGATCCCCGGTCTGTGGGATATGCATGGCCATTTAAGTAAAGATACCGGTATCCTGAACATTGCTACCGGTGTAACCAGTGTACGGGACATGGGCAATGAACATCAGAATCTGATGGAGATTCAGTCTTTGTTTGATACAGGTAAAGTACTGGGTACTCGTGTATATCGCGCGGGATTCATGGACAAATACAGTGAAAACTCTGCCGGTTTAAGCGTTAAAACGCTGGAAGAAGCGCTCGAGATGGTGGATTTTTTTGCCGATAATGGCTACGTCCAGATCAAGCTCTATTCATCTATCGATCCTAAATGGGTTGAGCCGATAGCACAACGGGCGCATAGCCGAGGGCTTCGCCTCAGTGGTCATATTCCGGCTTTTATGACCGCAGAGCAGGCCGTGCATGCCGGGTATAATGAGATCCAGCATATCAACATGCTATTTCTGAACTTTTTGGCGGGTGAAAAAGTCGACACTCGCACCAAGCAACGTTTTTCTTTGATCGGTGAAAAAGCAGCTGAAATGCCGATGACCGGTGAGGAAATGGATACCTTTATCAAGCTACTGGCAGATAAAAACGTGGTCATTGACCCTACCGTGTCTACCTTCAGAAGCCTGTTAATGAGTAAAAACAAACAGATTGACCAAGAGTTTGCCGAGATTGCATCGCATTTGCCACCTAATTTTGTGCGCAACCTGAAAGGGGCTCAGATGCAGGTTGAGGAAGCGCACCAAAGTGCCTATCAGAACTCAGGAGACGCTATGCTGAAAATGGTTAAAATTCTCTATGACGCAGGCGTACCTATGGTTGCAGGCACAGACAGTGTCCCCGGGTTTACCTTACTTCGAGAGCTTGAGTTGTACACTATGGCCGGTATCCCTGCTACTGAGGTCCTGAAAATGGCCACAATCGATAGCGCCAGATTGATGGGGGTCGCACATCAGACTGGCTCTATAAGTGAAGGTAAAGTGGCTGATCTGCTTTTGGTCGACGGTGATCCGAGTCAGGACATCAAGGCCCTGAGAAAGCTTTCTCTGGTGATTAAAGGTACTCAAGTCTTTAAGCCGGAAGCGATCTTCGAGCAAATTGGCATTGCACCTTTTACCAAAGCAAGCCGCATCGTACTTTAATAAGTTAGTTGCAAGCTGGTATCTCATCAGCTTGCGCTCAAAAGCAACAATGCACCACGGGGGACACATACCATTGTGAAAAAACCTAACGCAGCCATGCCTGTGGATGAATTAGCAAGAGCGTATCCGGTCTTTGATGCAGTCACTGGGTGGTATTTCAGATGCCGGGAGGTGGGCCCGGGGCAATATCTAGCGCAGGGACGAGATCAATGGGGCCGAAGTGTTAGCGCGCACAGTACAGATCACAATACAGCACTTACTGAGTGTACTCAGTTTGCACGCGACATTCAGCACCGTGAGCGCTCTTCTAAATTATGACAATTGCGTGAAATATTTGTGCATCGGCCTTTGCTGGTTGCTTTTTGAGCAAAATGGCAACACACTGTTTGTTACCAATATTGGTGCAATAATGTAAAGGTGAAAATAATGACATTGATACTCAACAAGAAGAAGGTAAAAAACCTGTCTGGGCAGGTGGCCCTCGGTAATGGCAAAACACGTCAGGTTGGCGGGGCAATTTCCGCGATGGGATGTGGTCCAATCTCAGATCCAAACTATTCCTGCCCTTTATCTGTTAATGGTTACACTTGCTAGCTAAGGGCAGTTACTAAGGGGTAGGCCTAAGTGGTATGGCCTGGCCCTTTAATAACCCTTGATTAAAGACGTATATAATTCTACAAAAGACATAAGAGGCTCAACAGAATACAGTACAGGAGAAAGCATAATGGACTATAAACACACCCAAATTGGCACCGCCATATTGGCTGTTATGGGCACATCTGCACTGGTTCTTGCCTATAGCGCTGTCGTTAAACCCGAAGACAACGCAAGCTTTGCTTTTGTTGTCGTTGGCATCATCGCCATATTGTTTAGTTCACTGACAATTAAAGTAGGTGAGGGGCAGGTCCGCTGGTTTTTCGGCCCGGGTTTTTGGCGTAAATCACTCGATTGCGCACAAATAGACTCGGCAAAAATCATAAAAACAAAATGGTACAATGGCCTGGGTATTCGCCTGCTATCTACCGGCTGGTTATATAATGTCTCCGGTCTGAACGCCGTAGAACTCACACTGAAAGACGGCACCACCGTCAGTTTAGGCACCAATGAGGCAGAACAGTTACTTGCTGCGATTGAAAAAGCCTCAAGCTTGCAAAAATAGTTGTCAGGCATTACTGATAGAGTGCTTGTCAGTAATGCAAGATTTTTATGTCCTTCCTCAATGACGAGTAGAGATTACTTCAATAAACTTGGTAGTTGCAGAGTCTGCTGCAATATCATTGCACGGCAAACTTCATTGAACATTGCTATATCCAAAATGATTTCAGTTTTTACACATGAAGCAATGTTACATAATTGCTTCAATCTAAACTAACCTTTCATAGTTCATGTAATAGTTTACCTATCATTTATTCGCATTTTTTACGTTTGATTTACTTGAGAAAAGGCATTTTAAATGTTATTTATGTTAACAAATGTAACATTTTAGTGCTAATACTTAGAGCAGGAAGGGCTCTATTAATCAGTGAAGCGGGTATAACGCATTAGAATTCCTAAATATTTCGCTCAACCTTTCCTTGTCGATTGATAAAGGAAGAGCATTAATTTGAACTGAGCGCAGTTTAGGGCTGAAGGAGTAGAAATGTATAAAAGTATTGACGAGCGCAAGCCAAGATTGTGCCTTGCAACTAAAGCTAAATTCATAAGCATATTTTTCTGTGCATTTAGTGCAAATGCTGAATTCATATCGATCGATGGTAATAGTTGCCCATCTAATTTTCATTTGGCCACCCGTGCCGAGGCCAGTCTTAATCATAGCGAAGTTTGTAACATGCTTGCCGAAGATGAAGTACTTCGTCTGGATGATTTGGCTTCTATTTCAGGAGCGGGAGCTAATTGCAATATTACAGACTATGATCCTAGACAATTGAATAGCTCTTTATGTAAAAGTGACGAAATTCAATGTGGTGAAGGTGAGCAAGTTATCCGAGGACAAAAGATTAAAGACTATTGTGCTAGCGTAACTCTACCCGAAGATTTATCTGCATGGAGTTTAACAGCCAGTCTGAAATGTCACGAAAAAGGGCTGAGTGGGTTTTCACATTTTCAATATTTGCACCTTCCGCCTGGCAGTGATTGCCCCGAACAAGTGTTATTAGAAGAAAAAAATATCTTTGGACGTACTGTTGACTTTAAATTTGTAACGGGCAGTAAAACCGCGTTTTGTGAAGATAAAGTACAACCAGTATACAACGAGGACGGAAATATTATTGCGTGTCCCTATGGTTCTGAACTCGTTAGAGGTCAAACAGCAGAAGATCATTGTGCTTTCTATTGGGAAGATTCTGGCTTGGATACCAATGGAGCTCAAGTCTGCCAGAGCTATGGTGGGTTTAAAGAGTATCAGTACCGGCTGTTAAAAGACGATTACGCTCCAAGACTCCCAGAGTACAGGCCAGTTTGCAACCCAGATGGTAATACAGTCTTTGTATCGGAAGCAAGCAAAACTGTGATCTGTCAAGATGAGCAACTCCCACAGTATAACGAGTCGGGAGATTTGTTGAGCTGTCCTTCCTATACCGTAAGGGTGAATGGTCACAGCCCCGGCGTTGTGGATCACTGCGCATTTTTAGAGGGACATTTTTGGTATGGTCTAAGCCCTGAATTAGATCAAAATGACCAGTTAGTAGAAGAGGACATTTGTTTTACTGTCGCCAGACGTGGTAGCGCAGTCAAGAGGGTGAAAAATCGCGACGGTTCAATGACTTTGCTTTGTAGCAAAGAGGACTTTGCGCATCCAGTGGCTACGGAGATAGAAATAGCGAATGATCCAAGTGGTTTAAGCTGTGACAACAACACACAAGAGTACATTTCTGCAAATAGACAATATTTAGGACTGGTATTTCGCAGTCATTGCGCTTGGTTACCAGATGCGGAGCAGTTTATTGCAGAAGGCCTGGATATTAACGGGGTAGATGTTTGTGGCGAACATTCTCAGCCATATAGCGCTTTTAAGTTTGCAGGCTACATCTACCCTGGAGGAGTCAAAACCCCCGATTGTCAATGTGAGGGTCGAGGCTGCCCAAGCAGCCAAGATTCGGGACGGTTCAAAGGTCCCAATTGAGGGTTGAATAATGTTTAGCCGGATCACTAAAGCCATACTGCTGTATTGGCTTGCGGGTATTCACTTTTGTCAGGCTTATGCGATATATCCTGTGTTTAGTCATATAGATCGAAAACAGGGCCTGTCACACCCTCACATCAACGCCATTGTAAAAGATGCTCAGGGGTTTATGTGGTTTGCGACAGAAGATGGACTCAACCGCTATGATGGTTATGAAATCAAAGTGTATCGTTACAAGGCAGGTGACCCTAACTCAGTGAATGATAATCATATCACCACTTTATTGCTTGATAGTCGTGGACGCTTGTGGGTTGGTACTTTGCGTGGCGTCAGCCGTTATATTCCCGGTCAGGATAATTTTATCCGATATCCATCGATATATAACACGGCAGCCCGAGTATTTTCTCTATATGAAAACACTCAGAAAGAGGTGCTTGTAGGGACAAACGGTGATGGAATCATGCGGGCTGTTGATGACACCTTATCGTTGGAGTCGCCACGTGAACTAGATTTTATGCAAATAAAAAGTCGCAAAATCAAAGTACTGTCTGAGTTTGAACGTACTTATGTAGTGGGAACAGATGATGGATTATTTGTCATTGAACCGGATCAAAAAGTACTCAAAGATTATCACTTCAGTTATTCAGGTGGTGATGATCTGTTTTCAAATGATATTTATGCGATCCATAAAAAAGGTCCGTATGAGCTGCTAATTGGCAGTGGAGATGGTTTACATGTTTTAAACCTGCAAACCCAGCAATATTATACTGTGAGTAAGGTCATGCTGGATGGGTCTCAGACAAGTCATAAAGTGATCAGGACTATTGCTGATATGGGAAAGGGGATATTATGGCTAGGGACAGACGACGGAATAAGGGTGACAGACCGTGAAATAACACAATCGTCTAGTGTAAGAAGTAACCAAGAAGATCCTCGGTCTTTAAATGCGAACTCTGTGACCAGTGTTTTTAAAGATGATACAGGGCTTGTCTGGATAGGCACAAAGAATAGTGGTATCAATCTTTATAACCCAAATGTTCAGGCATTTGGTTTGCGTAAATTTGCAAATGACAGTCATGGATGTGTGGCAAGTAACGTTCACTTCAATATTATTAAGTCTTCCGAAACAGACATATGGCTCGATGCCTATCAGCAGGGACTATATAGACTTAATCTGACCTCAGGAGCATGCTTTCAATATGAAGGTATCGCGCAAGAACTATACCTGAAGAATGACGTGATCAATGCAGGTTCACTGTTTGAGCACAGCCAAGGTGATATCTGGTTTGGTACTTTGAAGGGGGCTATTTATCGGTTAAAGAAAGGACAGCATACCTTTGAACGATTTGTCGGTAAAAATGAAGCGCAACTTAGACCCGGTGCGCTGCGTGCGGTTGTTGAAGACTACAAAGGAAACCTATGGATGGCTTTTGATTATGGTGGCCTGCGTTATCTCGATTATGAAACCGAGCACTATCAGGCATTTTATTATGATGAAAATGATCAAAACACACTGAGCAGTAATTTTATCTTTGCGCTTGCATTGGACGAAAAGCGTAAAGCACTATGGATTGGCTCGGAGACCGGTGGCGTTGATAAGTATGAACTGGATACTCAACGTTTTATTCGTTACTGGCATAGTGAAAAGCGCGTTGATGGCTTTAAAAGTGGCGTCTATTCATTAATTTATGATGAGCGGGGAGATGTTTGGGCCGGCACTATGGGTAGTGGTTTGGCGCGTATTAGTGAAAAAAGTAGTGAAGTACGCTATTTCACCACGGACAATGGGCTACCGAATGATACAATTTATAAAGTCCTGAAGGATAATCAGGGAATACTATGGCTTGCAACAAATAAGGGCTTGGCGAGGTTTGATCCTGAAACACACGTAGTACACAACTATTACGCCAGTGATGGGCTGCAGGGAAATGAATTTAATACCGGCGGTTTTTTCGATTTGCTCAGTGGTGAAGTACTTCTCGTTGGCTCTCAGGGAGTAAATATATTCTCTCCGCCCAATATAAAGCTTGACCAGAGCAAAGCCCGCACAGTGATCACACAATTATTGCTGTTCAATCGGCCTCAAAATGCATTGCTAAAAACTGACGATGAATATCAGACCTATCTAAATTTAGAGTATCATCAAAACTTATTTAGTTTTGCTTTTTCCGGATTGCATTATGCTGATCCTCAGAGGCAGCATTATCAATATAAGCTTGAGGGATTCGATCTTCATTGGCGCACAACCGATTATAAGCTGCGTACAGCGACTTATACTAACCTCGACCCAGGAGAATACTTGTTTCGGGTAAAGTCTAGTAATCACCATGGTGTTTGGGGAGACGAAACTCAGGTTAGAGTAACAATTTTTCCACCTATGTGGTTAACCTGGTGGGCTAAACTTAGCTATCTGATTGTAGCCGTCGTCGTCGCGGTCGCTGCATATCGCTTTAGGACACGAAGTATGCGTGCGCAAAACCGGGAACTTGAGCTTCGCGTAGCATCTCGCACTCATGAACTAAAGCAGGAAAAGCAGCGGGTAGAAGCTCTGTTGCAACACAAGTCAAAAGAGTTTGAAAATATTTCCCATGAATTCAGAACGCCTTTGGCGATTATTATTGGCCGTGCCCAACAGCAATTACAGCAAACGATATCGCCGGAGCAAAGGGCGGCTTTTGACGTTATTGCCGTTACCGGCCAACGCTTAGCGCAGACCGTAGATGATGTAATTGCGTTAGCGAAGTTTCAGCAGCAAGAGCCGCAACATTGTTTTCGGTTGGTGTCTGTGTCCACACTGATAAGAGACATCTGTGAGCGGATGTCATGTTATGCCATGCTTAAACAGCAGCAATTTTCAACTTTTATTGACTCGGATATCTTTCACTATTGCCAGCCCTATGCCATAGAAAAACTGGTCAATAACCTGCTCTCCAATGCTATCAAGTACACACCAGAATACGGGCGAGTTACTGTAGTACTTCGGCAGCTAGGTGAAAAGTATCAGCTCACAGTCTCGGACAATGGTGTCGGCATTGCCAAAGCGCAGCAGGAAATGATTTTTAAACGTTTTTATCGATGCGATGACAGCTCTTTGATTGCCCAGGGTTCCGGGATCGGTTTATCGCTGGTCAGCGATGTCGTAAATCTTCATGATGGTGAGATAGAGCTGCACAGCGAGTCAGGTAAAGGCAGTCAATTTACTGTGACCTTTTGTTCTGCGCCGCAAAGGGCCGAAGAGCACGATTACGTAATTGACCCCAAAAGTATAGAACTGATGATGTTAGAGCAGCAAATCAACGAGCAACACACAGACACCTGGTCGGATAGTGCGTTATTGCCGAGTTTATTAGTAGTTGAGGACAACCTCCAATTGAATGCGCTGTTGCGAGAGCAATTGGAGGGCCGTTATCAAGTGCTTTGTGCATTTAACGGAGTTGATGGATTATCTATGGCAATAAATCAAGTACCGGACTTCATAATTAGCGATATTAATATGCCGAAAATGGATGGCTATCAGTTACTTGATAAGGTGAAAAACAATCCAGCAACCAGCCATATTCCCGTGCTCTTATTGACGGCCCAATGTGATGCAGAGTCACGGCTTACCGGGTTTAAATATAAAGCCGATGCCTATGTGGCTAAACCCTACCGCCAGGATGAGTTGCTGGCGATAATTGAAGCCCAGCACTTTAATCGTCAGAAAGTACGAGAACATATTGGATGTCTGTTAGCCAATGACCGTCCGTTAAGTGAAGCTGGTTTGGATGAATATAGTAATGAAGTTATTGACAAATGCGTCACTTATATAACCGAGCACTATCAGGAGGCGTCGTTGTCCGTGAAAACGTTACTCGATATCGCCTGTTTAAGTGAACGTCAGTTGCAGAGAAAGTTTCAGGAAACACTGGGGATGACACCCGGAGAGTTTATTAAGGAGCACAGGCTCAATTGTGCGCAACCTTTACTTCGTAAAGCCATTAAAGTGAACGATGTTGCACACAGAGTTGGCTTTAGCAGTGCTAATCATTTTTCTCGTCAGTACAGAGACAAGTTTGGTTATCCACCTTCTCAAGAAGCAAAGCGTTCGGCTTAAGTTTTAATAGCGCGAGATAAGGTTGTGAATGATTATCTGAGCTTGTATGTGAGGTGGTTATGCATAATGGTGTGAACGAAAGTAATCTCGACTCAAGTTGTCTCTTTCAAAGCATGAGTACAAAAACGACAAAGTTAAGATACAATCCGACATTTAAATAGGTGTTTGTTTTAATTGAATTTTAATCTTGTAATCTGAGCTCGCGTCAAAGCTGTAAGACAGCGATTGTGGCGCAATATATATTAACAGATAACAAGGTTCTTTTATGAAATTACATAAATTACTTTATCCCTCATTACTGGTTGGGGGGTTAGCCGGGCAGGCTGTGCATGCAGCTGACATTAATTTTTTTGCTATCTCAGATCCACAGTTTGCATTTGGTCATGGCAATGATGGGCGAGCAAGCCAAACCATGCGTGATGTGGCGATATTAACAGACAACTGTGCTGATTGTGCTAAAGTTGTTCCGATAGCTGGCGATCTTAGTATGGATGGCAATGGCAGAACCACTTACGGCAATGCCTATAAGGATATGGTTAGCCGGGGAGCGAAGCCGTTGGATGGTGTAGGCAACCATGATACCCATGATTACGCTTATGGCGAGACTAGTTTTGATGACAAAACTCAGCTTCTCAAGGGACAGGATTTGACCAACAAAGGATGGAAGATCTTTCACTACTCAGCGAACGAAATGAAAGCCGATGGTGGTGACTGTAATATTGGTGCGTATTGTAAAAATGCATCAGTTTATTACTATACCGCTAAGCTTCAAAACCCCACCGATCGCAGCGGCTCTGCTTACCTAGTCCAGCTGCATAATAATATCAATTCGGACAGTGCAGTTGCCTATCTGGAAAAACTGATACAAGATAAAGGCAGGGAAATTGGTGAGTCGCCCATCTTCTTGATTTCCCATCAAATTGACAAGAATAAAGGTGACAATGCAAAGATGCGCACATTGGTTGAAGGCCTAAATGTAGTGGCTGTTATCCACGGTCACTATCATTGTGAGCAGGTGGCGGGTAAAGGAAATCACTGTAATGCCACGGAGAGTGAACCTCAGCAAACTATTGAGCGCTTTTCATTGGGTAACAATGTTAAGGGTGTACCAGTGCCCTTTTTTAATGTCAGTGCTGCATTTCACAATATTTTCTGGGGTTTTAGTATAGATACAGATACCAATGTCTTGTCTTATAAACGCTTTAATCGTGGAGCTATGGGCAGCGCCTATAATTACGCCGGATCTTTTTCTGACCTGATGAATGATATTCCCTTAGGTGCTCATAATTTACCTTATCGTCAGAAAGGTTTTTTAACATGTAAGCTTGAAATAGGTAAAGGTGATTGTGTTACGCAGGCGCTGACGCAATATACAGAGCATAACAAGAAAGATGACAAGTGGCACGCCGGAGGCGCTTATGCCGAAGGGGTTGCAGAGAAGGACGATCATTTTGGTAAAGTGATTGCAACTGGGGACTTTGATGGTGATGGCTACGCCGATATGGCCATCGCGGCGCCAAATGAAGATATTGGCGGAGCTGATGACAGCGGTACTGTGAATATCATCTACGGAAGCCCGGCAGGTACAAATTCGATTAAAAGAAGAGGGTACGCGACGGCATTCAGTCAACAGGATATTAGTGGTGCCGCGCCTGAAGCGGATGACCATTTTGGCTTTGCGCTTGCCTCTGGTGACTTCAACGGCGATAGCTATGATGATCTGGCCATTGGTGTACCAAAGGAGGATTTGAGTTTTGGTGGAAATAACAATGACGGTATGGTTGTTGTTCTATACGGAAGTACTGCGGGGCTGAAGGCAGATAGCAAAGAGATTATTCATCAAGATACCAGAGGAGTTGCTGGGTCTCCTGAAAAAGATGACCATTTTGGCTTTGCACTTGCCGCAGGGGACTTTGATGGCGATAACTATGATGACCTGGCCATTGGTGTACCGAAAGAAGATGTAAACGATGGTGATAATAACAATGACGGCATGATACATGTGCTCTATGGTCGCAGTAGTGGGATCCTTAACGGCTCTGGCGTAGAAGAGCAGTCTTTCCATCAAGGCAAATTTGGTGGTATGAAGGTTGAAAAAGACGACCACTTCGGGTTTTCTCTTGCAGCTGGAGATATCAATGGTGATGGTTATGCTGAACTGGCTATTGGTGCTCCTTATGAAGATATTGGTGGTGATGATGATACTGGCCATGCCACTATCATGTACGGCCGCAGCTCGGGCCTGAGTACCTCGGGCTATCAGACTATTCATGGTGATAATTCAGAGATCCCCGGATCGGCGGAAGCTAATGACAGACTTGGCTGGTCACTGACAATAGGTAACTTTAATGGCGATAATTATGGTGACCTTGTTGTTGGCGTTCCCTATGAAGATCTTGGCTCAGGAGGTAACAACAATGATGGTAATGTGTTTGTTATATATGGTAGCAGCAGTAAGTTAAGAAAAAGCACGGTTCAGGAGTTCCATCAGGACAAGTCCGGGGTTCCAGGTAGTGCGGAAAAAGATGACAAGTTCGGTTACAGCGTCGCACATGGAGACTTCAATAATGATGGGTACGATGACCTGGCGGTCGGGTCGCCAACAGAAGACTTGAATGGTAAAGATAATGCCGGCAAAGTTGACATCATTTTTGGCTCGCGATCTGGGTTGAGTTATTCAAATATAAAAAGTTTTCACCAGGGCTTAGCTACAATCACTGGCTCTTTAGAAACCGATGACCATTATGGCTATGCCATTGCGACCGGCGACCTGAATAATGATGGGTATGATGATGTGATAATTGGCGTGCCTAAAGAGGATGTTAGCGCCGGAGATAACAATAATGATGGCACTGTGTCTGTTATTTATGGTACCCGTAATAAATTCACTATCATCAATGAGCAAGAAGTACTGCAAAAAACAAGATAGCAGAACAATTCAAACGCTAAAGCAGATACACTAATGAGGGTATAGTCGTGATACTTACCCTCATTGTTTTTTGCAGCGTTCCAGACGATTCTCTTCGCTCGAATATAACGAGCGCTGTATTGACTGATAGATCAGAGACATTTCATTTCACCTAGGGATGAGAGCCAAATTCAGTGACTCACCCACCAAAGTAAGCACAGAACCGACGAAGTTAGGTGTGAATACGACATGGTTACAACCTTATGTTTTTATTAGTTCTTAAGCCCTCTAATATGAGCCCGGCAGAGAGTGATAACAGATGTGTAGTCGCGCTATTTGATTCACCGTAATCGAGACTAGGGCGTTGACTGCCATGTGTTATTTATTCGACTTAAAGGTCAATAAGGACTCGCTTCTGTGGTGGTATTTAATCTGTGTAAAGACTTAAGGAAGTTCAATGAAAAACTATAAAAAATCAGCCTGTGCCGTAGCTTTATTTAGCGCGCTTTTTGTTTCTGCCCATTCTGCAGATGCCGGAAACTGGTGGGGAGAGGAGCAAACGTTTAGTGATATTCCTTACAACTTAGCCATTCAATTTAGTGTGCACAATACCTATGACAAAAAAGATGTTTATGGCATAGGTGAGAACGATGGATTCTATGGGTTTCTAGATCAACAGATAGCATCACTGGAAATTGATTTTATTGCCGAAAAAGTTGACGGTGTAACTCAATTCAATGTCGGACATGGATGGGGAGATCTGCAAAACGGAACAATTTGTGAGGAAACAAGTGGCAACAAGAGCCCTTTGGCGAATTGCCTGAGTGATGTCAAACGTTGGATTGATGATAACAATCCTGACTATCCCATAACCTTATTTTTAGATCTAAAAAATAGTGGTGATTACGATAGTAGCACCTATCAGGAGCTGGAGCAGGTATTCACGCAAAGCCTGGGGGATGTGACCTTATTTTCACCACCGGCTCTTATGGTTAGCACTGATAAAGTATACAGTTCTCCCCGTGAACGAGTTGAAAAAGTCGGCTGGCCAACGATGGCGCAAATGGCAGGTAAGGTGATTGTGTTTATTGCGACCAACAATGACAGGTTAGTCAGATACGCTCAGGGGGCTTATCACGATAACAAATGGGAAAATGCGAAGTTTTTTGTTGTTCCGACTCCGTGTGAAAGTGGTGAAAGCGATATTAACAGTACAGGTTGTAATTTTAGTCGCTTCCCTGGTCAGGTGGTTGCTGTTAACCAAAAACATCAGTACAGCACAGCCAAGGCAATGGGCTCCAGGGCATTGTCTAATGGCTTTGTGCTGCGTAATTGGGATACAGATGATGACTGTGATAGCAGTAGAGAAGATCTGTCTTACAATGATTTTCAAAGTGCTGTTAATGAGTTTTTTGCCACTCACTATGGAGCTGATCCCAGACGAGGACAGCGAAGCAATAATTATCCAACAACATGTGGTGTTCCATTATTAAAAGATCATCAACTATTACCGGGTCAAACCACGGAGCTTGCATTGGGGACGCGCATGGTGTCGTCATTGAGTCAAGAGCTTGCTGCTATTTCTGACGATGATTCAGTGTCTCACTACTTTCAAATCAAAAGTGTAGAGCAGGGCTTATGTCTGAACGAGGCCAATATCAGTGTCGGTGAATTAATTTCAATGCGCGATTGTAGCGATAACAATACTCGATTCCGAATAGAGAAAGTAATTGGTGGCCGTCATTGGCAGACCTCTGGTGGCACATTAATGCTGGAAGTGATGTTAAAGGATGATGGAAACAGTAATTTGCGGATGGAAGCCGAGAGCTATAGTGCCGGACGACCTGTGAAATGGGGCACCCTACCCAAGCCAGAGGCGCAGATGAATTGGTACCTAGCAAAGATGCCTGGTGGTAATTATCGTATTTTAAGTAAATACAATGGCCTATGCTTACGAGCGCACTATGACGATTACGTAAAAATTGATGCCTGTAACGGCCATGTCAGCAGTGAGTGGCAGATTAGCGCCTGGTGATCAAAATTTGCCTGTGGGATGCGGACGAGTAGCGTCTCGCAGATTCGCGTTAAGGAAGAGTTATGTTTAAAAATAATATGTTATATATGGGCATGATTGTTGCGTTTATTTTTTACTCTGCATGTTGTGCAGCTGAAGATAAGATGACTTATGGTGAGCGTTTGATTAAAGGGACCCATAATTCTTATTCCGGCTCTATTGATAGGCCGGGCAACGTACGGGGTAGCATCATTCAGCAGTTAGATTGGGGGTTTAGATCTTTGGAGTACGATGTACACCCTTACAATAAACAAAATATCTATTTGAATTACTGGTCTGCAAAAGAGCGGGTATTTACCGCTTTCTCCTTGGGACACCAAACTTTCAACCTAGACTATAGGCCGGACAATGGTCAGGTAGCGATCAATAAATTCAATATGGATGGTACTGATAGTGATAGTTCTTTTCAGAATGTTTATTTGACTCGTTGGGCGCCAAAAGCACGGGAGTTCACGAGTTTCACTGTCAATGGTAGAGCCTTTGTACTGGCCTATCAGCAACAAGATGGGTTGATTGGCATCGCAGAATTTACCTATAAGAATGAAAAGGGGGCGCTGAGCAATATATATCTCTCAGATTGGGCAGATAAAAGTCGTGTTTTTACTGCTTTTACACTACAAAATCGCGCTTTTATAGTGAATTACCGAGCAGACTCCGGCCGGATTTCCATTGATGAGTTTAGCTACAGTGACGGAAAGGGCGAACTTAATAATGTTTATCAGAGCAACTGGGCAAATAAAAGTCGTGAAATTAGTACGTTTAAACTATTGAATGGAAAAGAAGAAAAAGCTTTTATTGTGAATTATCGAGATGATAGTGGTCAGGTTTCTGTAGATGAGTTTAGCATAAATGACGATACGATAAGTTTACGGCAGGCTTATAAAACCAATTGGGAAGGAAACCGCAAAAGAGAGCTCGCTGCATTTTCGGTTAAAGATAGAGCATATGTCGTCAACTATACCCATACAAATGGAATTGTTTCTATCGATGAGTTTTTTCAGGGGCCAAGTGAATATGAAATGGGCCAGGTTGTCTATTTGAGGTTTGGCGATACAGAACGTCAAATCACTGCTCTTCCCTTTGGGAATTTAGGAAAGGAAGTGACAACATCAGAGGGACAACCAGTGTTATTTCTGAGTAATTTCCGTCGTGACAATGGTCAGATTAGTGTGGATAAAATCGATCTAAACACACCTACACTCGGCCATGATGACATTGGTCATGACGTTGACCTAGATGGTAATCCAACGGATTTGACCCTGAAAACCTGGCTTAAGATCGTCGCCGATTGGCAAGTGGCTAATCCGGAATTCAATGAGCCCTTGTTCTTAATGATTGAAACCAAAGGCCACCGCCAGTTGAATGATTATTTTCGTTTGTGGTTACCCGGTGATAAGGTAAACCATATTATTAATACCGTATACGCAACTTTTGGACAGGACAAGGTTAGGCTACTTGAATCTCAATATACTATAGACAAAAATTACGCTGGCGTGACCGCAAATACGCCTTACGAAGAATTAATGGGCAAGGTAATCCTATATATAGAAGCACCTGCAAAGATCCTTGAGAACGGGGAGTGCGTTAAAGCGGATTACCTCAACAAAACAGCCGCCATGGCAAACAGCTATCGGAGCTTATGCAATTTTCGTTACAACAACGTTATCAAGGGAGTACAGTACAAAAGTGACTGTGTAAGGGATAAAAGCTGCGCTCATCCCGGTAGTCGATATTTGTATCGTTTATTTCGAATGGGAGAAGGTGACAATGGCAAAGTCAGTGATTATCCCCTGTGGTTTTGTGATGAGTTTAATTTTTTGAGTTCTGATATCGTGGACAAAAGATACCTTGATCTGACATGTCCAGACAAGAGCTAGCGATAGACTTAAAGCAATTTTTACACCCAATAGCTGCAACTTGTAAGTTTGAAGGGAAGTGGCAGTTGTTTTTTTGTATTAAGGGGGCTCATATTAGCGATCTGGTGGTTGGCTTGAATGGGCTAGTCCTTTAATGTTCGCTTTAATCGTATTTTTTCAACTGAAACACCAACCATTATTAAGAGAAGTAAGACGCCGGTATATAAACTGACCAGGTAGAGAGGAGGTAAGGAAAAGCTTCCAAGTCGAAAATCTGGAAGTGACACGGCCAAAACCCCACTCATTAAAGAGCAAATAGTGACATGTGTATAGGATAATCTAAGCCAGAACTTGCCATAAATAGCAAAAATTGCTGTACTGGCAGATAGCATACAAGTAATGATTGCTTCTGTTAGATGTATGAATACCATGTTTGTTTTATCAGGTGCAAACGGATAGATTGGATTTTCTGGGGCGAGAAATACGCCAGTTAACAGTCCCAAAAGAGAAAGCGCTTGAAGTAAAAGCAGCTTTTTCAATATATCTTCTCGTGACAAAGAGCGCTTCACTATGGCATATCCACCTTGGTTGATTAGGCCATACAAGCTAGCATTTTGATCAATACTGCTCAAGTGTACCGGATATCATGATATTCGTAGCATGGCTGGTTATACAGCCATGCAGATTTGTGGTTTGTCTAAAAATGGATTTTAAACATTTCCCAGGAACATGGGTATGTGGCATTACAGCCAATCACCGTTGGGTAGACATTTGCGCCAGATCCTCCGTTACCAGCCGCTTGCACGTAATACCCGTTGATGGATTTGAGGGCGATTTTGTCTCCGTTTTGTATCAAAGCGCCAGGGTTGTTTGGTAGTTCGATGGTAAACGTTTCCCAAATAGATGCTGCGGTCCTGTTGGCATTGAGTTCCGCGCCACCGCCTTGCTCTGCAACAAAGTAGTAGCCTGAAGTCGTCTGAATATGGACCTGATCGCCACTATTCAGGTCGCCACCGTTGATATCAATCAAGTTAAACTGCTCCCAAGGCCCAATAGCCAAACGGTTTGCATTCACCGTGCTACCACCATTGCCTTCTGCGACGAAATAGTATTGTCCACCTGTTTCAAAGGATACGTTCGAATAGCTCGTCGGACCGCAGGGGAGCGTAGTAAAGGTGAGATCTTCACCCTGAATAGTTGTGCGGGGCGGTTTGGGGTCACCTCGAAAGCGAAAGTGATACTGTGTGCCGCAATCCAGGTTGGAAATTTGTGCACTCACAGGGCCATTAACACCTGGAGGAATGGCCAGTGCACCATTTCCGTAACTGGTCGTTTGCCCATAGTCAAAAATCTCACCACTGAGACCAATTGTGGAAGAGGAGTATCCGTTCAATTGAGCTGAAGTTTGCGTGATATTACTGGCAGGTTGGGTTAGGTACTGGGTTCCTGCATGTACCAAAAAAGTGCTACTAAATAACGCACACAGCATAAATTTTGAGATAGTCATAGTCTGGCTCCTTGTGTGGATGGCTGTCAGGGATAACAGCCTTGAGAGTTTAGGCGTCGGTACTAAAAATACTATTACACTGCCTTACATGGCTTTTACCTGAACGCACGAATCTTTTGCAATCGCTAATGTCTTTAGACATATGATGCCGATAAGCGGTAGCTACACGGCTAAGCATGTATGGAAAATGAATTCAGGTCGATGATGCGTATTAGTTTTGTAAGTAAAAAAGTGTGTTTGTAGTGCCTGGTAATTGATTGTAAGCAACTGTAATTTAGACTTTTTAACCTTTTTAAAAATGTTAATGTGCACATGTTTTCGGATGACAACTCATTACTAAAAGGAATATCAGTATGAAAAACAAATTAAATGCACTACTAAAAGTATCATCAATTATCGCGTGTAGCTTCATGGCCACTGCACATGCCCAAGACAGCTCACCCATGTCTTGCTATTGGCAGTCTGATAAACAAAATGAAATAGGCACATGGGAAAACAAAATGTGCACTCATCCGGTAGATGCCAGTTTACCAGACATATTGGTTGCTAACAGGGTGAATATTCCCGGCTATGGTGTTTGCACAATAAACTGGCTTGATGGTTACCGGACTGAGCTTAAAGGTACAGTGAAAATTGGTGGGAATAAGGCTAATTGTTTAGGACACGCTGTGTCTTTTGAGCCGGCGCCAGATACACGCATCGTCGATGGGCTGGAGGAAAAACGTCTGGATTGTCGCTGGAATAATGAGGGCGGTAACGCTCATAAACTCATGTGTGATGACATTGACGGGCGCACATTAAATCTACCCATAGCGACTAAAATCCAAGCTACCGATTCTTCAGCGTGTATGATGAGCTTTAACGACTTTACACTTAACTATTTCGCTGGTGGAGTTGCTGTTGTCGACAATAAGCCTGCTCAGAACGCCTGTGACGTTGGTCCTGTTTACTTTAGAGCTTACCCTGCCAAGCGTATGGTAGACGGATTTGAAGAAACCTTATTGCAATGCTCCTGGCGAGATGCAGATGCCGGTACTCGCATTAAGTCTTGCTTTAATGTGGGTTCATCAAACAAAGAGGTGACTGTTATGATTGAGGTAAATGGCAAACAGCATTCTTTAATTGATGCGGTAAATAATCAATTGTCAGATGGGGAAATTGTCGAAGACAACACCCTTAATCCACTCTATCCGGCGCTTTATTTTAGAAAATACTAAGGCGGGACGCAGGATGTGAGCCAAGCAGTCGAAGTTTCCGACCTGGTGTATGATGTTTGGCACATCTGATAATATACTTAAGAGCTCAGAGCATAACTGGGCTCAATATCTATGTAACTCCCCCGACCCCTCTTTTTGAAATGCTATTTTCATCATACTTTCTATGAGATTGATGAATTGCTCCGCAGATTGCATTTTTCTTTGATTTATCTTGATCACCTAGCTTGGCTAATAGAGGTAAAAGTCACATCAGCCAGGCGTGGTTAATAATTGTCCTGTTAAATGCCATATATTTGTTTTATTTGAGTTGGTGCCTGAAAATTCCGCTTAAATACAGCGGCTTGAGTTACGGTTACTAAAAATAGAATGACTTGACTTTGCAATGTTATAATATAGCATTTGCTTTGCGTGTTAAATGCACGAAATACAATTATATGTCAATTATGTGACTACTGAGATCTATTTATAAAACGAGTGCCTGATGATGATCCATACTCTCTTTAGAACAACCCTGATTACGACTGTAATCTTTACGGTTTCATGCGCCAACCACAGCGAGCCTGATCCTAAAACGACAAAAAACTCGGAACCTAAAAATATTATTTTAATGATATCTGATGGTAACGGATTCAACGGTTGGCTGGCCGCAGATTACTATCAGGGCCTTGCTGGTAAGCAAACCTATCAGGTAACTCGACCGGATGGGACATCACCATTGGTTTTCGGGCTAGCACACAATGCACTTAACCTGATTGATGAGCAGGGGCGACCCTTACCAAAGGGAGCAGACGCTGCCAAGGCCGTAGGGGCTGTCGCGCAAGGCTATGACCCAACAACTCGCTGGGCACGCTTTGAAAATGCGATGATCAATGATTACACGGCTTTTGGTAGCTACACCTCCTACACTGATAGTGCTGCCGCGGGTACAGCACTGATGAGTGGCCGAAAAACTTCGGTTGGCCGCATCAATATGGACTGGAGTAACAGTGAGCGATTCGAAACCATTGCTCAACTCGCCATGAAAGCGGGCTTATCCGCGGGTACGGTAACCTCCGTGATGATATCTCACGCGACACCTGCTGCGGCGATAGCGCACAGTAGCTCTCGCAATAACTACGCAGATATATTTAATGAAATGCTGGCATCAGATCTGTCTGTTATTATGGGCGCCGGCCATCCGTTGTATGGTGCGAGCGGGGATATCAAAGCACTTGCTGGTGATAAAGACTATAAGTATGTTGGTGGAGAGCAAACCTTTACGTCACTTGGCAATCAAAAAGGTCACGAGGGTATGTCTTATATAGACTCGCTCGCCGATTTTAAAGCGCTTGCTCAGGGTAAAAATGTCCCTCAACGAGTGATCGGTATTGCTCAGTCGGGCTCTACATTGCAGGCTGGTAGAGAATCGTTACCTGGCGACGATACTCCTTCGGGTATGGCGTACAATACCAATGTGCCAGATCTGGCGACTATGAGTTTGGGGGCGTTGAATGTACTCGAACAGGACCCGGATGGCTTCTTCGTTATGATTGAAGGCGGTGCAGTAGACTGGATGGGCCACGCCAACAATATGCCAAGATTTATAGAAGAGCAGATTGACTTCAATAAGGCGGTAGATGCCGTTATTAGCTGGGTAGAAACAAACTCAAGCTGGGATGAAACACTGCTGATTATCACTTCAGATCATGAGTGCGGCGGGATCTGGGGAGAAGGGACCTGGACAAACAGTGCGGGTGGCTATGTGGCACAAGACAGAAGCAAAGAATCGCTGGAAACAGCACGTTTTCACCCTGAAGAAGATACATTCAATGCGTTTTTTGCTGTTCAGAACCGTGGTAAAGGCAATATTCCTGGATATCAGTGGGCTTCTCGCAATCATACCAATGAGCTAGTGCCATTGTGGGCAATAGGGGCTGGCAGTCAGCGGTTTAATGAGTTTACCCTTACAGATTTAAAGGCAGCGCAATTGTGGGGCGAGCAGTATAAATGGAACGGTAACTATGTTGATAACACAACCGTGTTTGAAGTGATGGAAGCTGCTTTACTACGTAAGCCATAATTGTACACAAGAGGAAAAGCGAGCAATATCAAGGAGGTAAAGAGAGAACTCACCCTCAGATAGTCAAACATTTACAAAAGTCGGTATTTGAGGAAGGTGAGGTGTTTTTAAGAATGTATCTAGATTTATGAGAGAACTGCTAATAGGGTTAACTATTATTTTGGCCTGGGTTCCATCAACCTTGCTGGTAATCATCGCAGTTCTCACCTTAATTGGTGCAGTCGGTAATATTCTTGAATTGCCAATACTTTTTAGCGTGAAATGGATTTTTACTTCAATATTTGGAATTTTTGGCTACATCGCTTTAACGTCCGTAAGTTGGGGCTTAAAGCTTAAGCAAAAAACTCGATTAGTGTTTCTTATTCTAGGCCTCTCAGCTCTGGTATTTACTTATTGGTCAGGAATTAACTATAAAGGTGAAATTTTTAAGCTGGTTAGTACCTGGTTAGAGTTTTACTTGTTTTTATGTCCGGCGATATTCTTAATAATCCATCTTGTCTTACACCTGGTTTGGAAGCAAAAGGGTGAATAAGAAGCCATTAATACCTCATTCAAAGAGTGACACATACTTTAAAATGACGTATGGTTGTTTTTGTTGTGGGTACGTGGTTTTAGCCGCATTAGTAACCTTTCGGTTTGATAGAGTTGAGTTTTAAATCCGTGTTATGACAAAAATAACTACATTAGCTTTTTTACTGCTGCCTCTGTTTTCCTATTCGCAAGAGGAACTAGCAGATTTCTTTGATGGACATTGGGAATGCACGGCCAATACTGAAATCGGTGAGGGCTCAACCATGGAGTACCATGCAGTTGATTATTACTCAATAGAACAATCAAGCGCGTGGTCTAATGCAACTTACAAAATTTATGATAATTCACAGCCCGATGTGGCGTCTGTTATTTATATCGAAACTTCAGCACGTTTTGAGATAACCGGAGATATTGTTAAAAGCTTTGCTTACAAGAAGCATTTATCCAGACTAGAAAAAGATGAGTTGAATATATTTACACCCCAATCAGTGGAGTCTTTTGTAAACCACAGCCCAGACAGTGTTTATTATGGAAAAATTATAAAGATTGACAACAATCACTTCAAAACGCATAACCTGTCGGATGAATCACGCGTGATTCCATGTACTCGTATTAACCCATTATAACAACCGGACATGTATCAAAGCCGGAGTATTGAATTGGCAAAATAGTAGACATGAAGATGTAAATTTTCTGATGATGACGCTAAGAGGTTCACTTGCTCAGGCAAATGAAGCGCGAAGGACTGGGGTAGACAAGTGTGTTGTTAAGCCTTTCAATTTTGCAGGCTTAAAAGCTGGTGTAGAGTTTTTTACTATAAGAATGCCAGGTTAACTCTATACAAATTGCCCTGATCGAGTAGTTGTTGGGGGGGCTGAAGTGATGCAGTGAAAGGGCAGATTTAATCACGACATATCAGACACAGAAAAGCCGACTGTTGTCGGCTTTATCAATGAAATTGCGACTAAGTACGCTTAGTTACCGTTTTCATCGCCATAGTTTTTACACGCTTCTTCATCGTTACACTCACCATACAAATACAGCGAGTGGTTGGTCAGTTTAATGCCGTTCTCTTTGGCAATTTCTTCCTGACGACGTTCGATAAGTTCGTCTTCAAACTCGATGACTTTACCACACTTAAGACATACCAGGTGGTCATGGTGTGTGCTGCCTGACAATTCAAATACAGACTTACCACCTTCAAAGTGGTGACGGGTCACAATGCCAGCGTCGTCAAACTGGTTTAATACACGATAAACGGTTGCAAGACCGATTTCTTCGCCCTTGTCCAGCAAGATTTTGTATACGTCTTCGGCACTGATGTGCTGGTTATCAGGACACTGCAAGATCTCTAAGATCTTAATACGTGGCAGGGTAACCTTTAAACCCGCTTTTTTTAGCTCTAAGTTGTGATCAGTCATTAATCTGTCTCAATTTGTCTAATTTCAGTTACTACTTAAGTCTAGCACGACACAGACTTAAAAATAGTGTGCTTTGGATTACTAACCCCAGGTAGAGGTTGTTAGTCTTCCAGCTCGCTTAGGCACATTTCTTCGTATACCTGAGCAGACCACTTTTTAACACGTTCTTCTGTCAATTCAGGCTGACGGTCTTCGTCAATTCCCAGACCAACAAAGTGACCGTCGTCAACCAGGGCTTTAGACGCTTCGAAGTCGTAGCCTTCGGTAGACCAGTTACCAATCACGATTGCACCACGTTCAGTGACGATGTCGTTGACCATGCCCATTGCATCGAGGAAGTATTCAGCATAATCTTCCTGGTCACCGCAACCGAAGATTGCGACCAGTTTGCCTTCAAAATTGATTTCTTCCAGCTCAGGGAAAAAGTCATCCCAGTCACACTGTGCTTCACCGTAGTACCAAGTAGGGATACCAAAAAGAATCAAGTCGAACTCTTCGATATCTGCTTTGCTGCTCTTGGCGATGTCTTTAACGTCGACTAATTTTTTGCCCAATTCTTTTTGGATCATTTTTGCAACGTGTTCGGTGTTACCCGTGTCACTGCCGAAAAAAATACCTACGCTTGCCATTAACTACTTACCTTTTATCTATTAATCGCTAATTTTTCTTGCAAAATGGTTTCTATCAGCGCGCTACGACTGATGTTTTGCTCTTCGGCCATATCGCTCAATGCCTGATATAGCTCAGAGGAAATTTTAAACTCGACGCGCTTTAACCCTCTTGCTCTGTCTCTTTTAATCTGATTGCGCTTGTTGATCTTTAGCTGCATCTCTCTGGGGAGAGGATTTGTCTTAGGCCGACCAGGGCGCTTTTCATTTTCAAACAAGTCGATAGTGGTTCTATCTAATTCAGACTTGGCCATTAACCAACACCCGCACCTTGCCAAAATACTTGTATCAGGCCCTTGGCGATAAAGCCTGAGCACCCTAAAAATAGCACTAACCAGACAATGTATCGACCAAACTTGGGCACGTCTCCTTTCTTTAGGACGTCCTGAATGGCCATACCTATAAAGAAGAAAATCCCGGCGAGAGCAAAGTAAAGACCAATGGTTTCAAACTCATTCATAAATTCGTTGATCATCTTTGCACTACTCAAAATATAAACGGCGGCTACTATACCATACCTGTTACCGATAAATTAAGTTTGCTGAGAAAAAACTGGGGTAATTATTGAATAAAATCAATAATTGAACGATTGACGGCTTGCGGTTTCTCTGCGTGCAGCCAATGTCCGGCACCCTGGATGATTTTTGCTCTGGCATTGCTAAAGGCTTGCATGATGGCGTCTTTATGTTCTGCCAGAATATAATCTGAGTTGTTTCCTTTCAGGAACAGGGTATCACACAAACAAGAATGAGTTGTATTTATATTTGATATGATCTTATCATAGTTGGCCTCTATGACAGCCAGGTTAAAGCGCCAGTTGAATTCCCCATGCTCGTCTTTTGCCAGGCTTTTGAGCAAAAAGCCGCGTACGCCTTGTTCTTCTATAAACGCCTTCATTTTTGTGTCGGCTTCAGTGCGGCTTGCTACCTGTACAGAGGCAACGACGTTCAATGCCCGGATAATGCTGTCATGGCGAGGATGATAATTCACCGGGGCGATGTCCAGCACAACTAGTTTGTGGATTTTACTTTCATCCAGCATAGCCACTTGCATGGCAACTTTGCCGCCCATTGAGTGGCCAACCAGATGTGCTTTTTCTACTTTAAGATGTTCAAGTAGAGTCAGTACGTCCTGGGCCATACTTGGATAATCCATCACGTCACTTTTGAATGACAGGCCGTGATTACGCAAGTCAAGATTGATCACAGCGTAAGACTCACCCAGTGCGCGGGCTATAATATTCAGGTTCTCCAGCGAGCCAAACAGGCCGTGAAGTAACACAACGGGCTCGGCACTGCCCAGTGGCTGTCCCGATAATTTGTAGTTAAGCAACATAATACCTCCGGATCCGGCGCATAGTTTGCCAGTGTTGAAAGCAAAATCATAGCCGTAGAGGAATAAGTTAAATTTAGATATAATCCCGAGAAGATGCAGTAGATGTATAAAATGACAGGACAAGCATGAAAAAAATAGAAATAGATGACGAGCTATATCAGTACATTGCCAGTAACACGCAAAGTATTGGTGAAAGCGCTTCCCAGATCCTGCGTCGTTTATTGAACCTGAACTCAGTAGCGCAGCCCGTTCAGGAAACCGTACAGCCAGCAGAATCGGCAGCTCAACCTAAGGTTGAGTCAGAACCCGCAGCGGTTTCAAGTGAGCCTTCAGGTAACGTATTTGATATTCTCAATAAAGAAGAGCTCGCTATGCAAAAAGGTGTAGTAGGGCGCTTTTTGTTTATTTTGGCGGCATTTCATCGCAGCCATAAAGCGGATTTCCATAAAATTCTGGAAATCAAAGGGCGAGATCGCATTTATTTTTCGACCAGCAAAGCAGCATTGCTCGAAAGCGGTAGTAGTACGAACCCGAAGAACATTGCAGACAGTCAGTATTGGGTTATGACAAACTCAAATACGACGCGCAAAAAAATGATGTTGCACGAAGTTGCGCTCATACTTGGTTATTCGGCGCAACAGGCAGAAACTATCCGAGACTACCTATAAGGAAATGTGATGGCAAATCACCCCAATGCAGGCAAACCAGCACCGTTAAGTCAGCTGGCTAATATTCCCAAACTGGTATCGGCTTACTACCTAAATGAGCCTGATCTGGAGCAAAACCCGGAGCAGTGCGTTGCTTTTGGCACGTCAGGTCACCGAGGCTGTTCATATAATGTAAAGTTTAATGAGTCTCACATCCTGGCCATCACCCAGGCTATCTGTGATTACAGAAAAGCCAACAATATTTTTGGCCCGCTGTTTTTAGGCAAAGACACCCATGCCTTGTCGGAAGCTGCGTTTAACTCCGCTATCGAAGTGCTGGTTGCCAACGAAGTTCATGTGGTAACGCAAGAAAACGATGATTACACACCAACTCCGGTGATCAGCCACGCCATTGTGTGTCATAACAAGACGCACCCGCATGAGCTGGCCGATGGTATTGTAGTGACGCCATCGCACAATCCGCCGGAAGATGGCGGCTTTAAATATAACCCACCCAATGGTGGGCCAGCCGATACTGATGTGACTAAGTGGATTGAAGATCGCGCCAATCAGCTATTAATAGAAGATTTGGTTGAAGTAGAGTTGTTCCCATTTGCTAAAGCCAGTCGCTCAGGATTTGTAAAATATGTCGATTTGATCACGCCTTATGTGGAAGACCTGGCGAACATTGTCGACCTCGAAACAATTGCAAAAGCAGGCGTACGCATTGGTGTTGATCCGCTGGGCGGCTCTGGCATCAATTTCTGGCCGGTGATTGCGAAGCAATATGGGTTAGATCTCACGGTTGTGAATGAACAAGTTGACCCACGCTTTGCGTTTATGCCACTGGATAAAGACGGCAAAATTCGTATGGATTGTTCTTCGCCATTTGCGATGGCTAACCTGGTGGCGATTAAAGACGACTATGATATCGGTATTGGTAACGATCCGGATTACGATCGTCACGGTATTGTTACTCAAGACGGTCTGATGAATCCAAACCACTTCCTGGCCGTGTCGATTGATTACTTGCTCAAGCATCGTGGCTGGGGAAGTGATATAAAAGTTGGTAAAACCCTGGTTTCCAGTGCAATGATCGACAAAGTGGTCAAAGGCAATCAGCGCGAAGTGTACGAAGTACCGGTTGGTTTCAAATGGTTTGTTGATGGCCTGAGCGAGCAATGGCTGGCTTTTGGCGGTGAAGAAAGCGCAGGTGCATCTTTCCTTCGCCGTAATGGTGAGGTCTGGAATACAGACAAAGACGGCTTTATTCTGGGTTTACTGGCTGCTGAAATCCTGGCTGTGACCGGTAAAACACCGTCACAATACTATCGTGAACTGGAAACGCAATATGGCGCGCCGGTTTACAAGCGTATTGATGCGCCTGCATCACCCGAGCAAAAAGCCAAACTAAAAGCCTTAAGCCCGCAAGATGTCACGGCCAGCACGCTGGCAGGTGACGCCATCACGGATATTCTGACAGAGGCACCAGGCAACAATGCGGCCATCGGCGGATTAAAAGTGGTAACCGAGTCGGGTTGGTTTGCGGCTCGCCCATCAGGCACCGAAGACATTTATAAAATCTATCTTGAGTCTTTTAAAGGCGAAGCGCATCTTGCTGAGCTGGAACAGGCGGCCAAGACATTGGTAGATAGCGTGATCCGCTAACTTTAAGTGATAAAAGGCCATACATTGTGATGGCCTTTTTTTATACCTACTATTTAGTTGCTGAAATATGATTCCTCAGCAACGCTCATTTCTCTCACAAAAGGTGATGTTCGTATGTACCTTGATACATTAAAACAAACTGGAGACTTCCTGACTCTGACTCGCAATAACGAGTTTTCCCTTGCCGCTGAGCAATTTACACTGAGCAACGGTACTTTGGTTGAAGTAAAAGACACTGGCGTTATCCAGTTCACGCCTGCCACTTATGGTAGCAAAGACATCGTGTTGTCGAGCGCGGTGCATGGTAATGAAACCGCCCCCATAGAAATATGCGACGAGTTTATTCAGGATGTGATCCTGGAGCGCATTGAACTGGCACACCGTGTTTTATTTGTATTTGGTAATCCTAAGTCCATTAATATTGCAGAGCGTTTTGTGGATGAAAACCTGAACCGACTGTTCAATGGTGCCCACGAAAACCGCACCGAAAACCCGGAGCAGATCCGCGCTGCAAAGCTAGAGGGCTATGTGCGCGACTTTTTCACCAGCGTACCTGAGGGGCGTTATCGCTGCCATTATGATCTGCATACTGCAATTCGTGGCTCCAAGAACGAAAAGTTTGCAGTGTATCCATTCCTGCATGGAAAGCCGTGGAAGAAGTCACAACTACAATTTATGCTGGCCTGTGGCGTCAATACTATTTTGATGATGCGCTCAGCAGCAACCACCTTCAGCTACTTCTCATCGTTTCAGTTTGGTGCCGATGCCTTTACGGTTGAGTTGGGGCAGGTGAAACCTTTTGGCGAGAATGATATGTCACGCTTTACCGCAGTAAAACAAACGCTGAAAGCATTAATTAGCCAAGAAGGTGTCAAATTTGGTGATTTTAATGCAAGTGACTTCGAGTTGTTTCAGGTGCATCGTACGATAAACCGCACCTGTGAGGCGTTTTCATTCCCATTCCCTGATTCTGCGGTAAATTTCACCGGTTTTGCTAAAGGAGAATTGCTCGCAACCGACGGTGATAAGGACTACTTTGCAGAAGTTGAGGGCGAAGCCATCATTTTCCCGAATGCTAAAGTCGCGCTGGGTCAGCGTGCATTACTGACTGTGATCCCGCTGGAAGTAGACGAAAACTTCGTATAACCCTATGTAAATAAAGCGCTTAATAAAGCGTATCAAAAACTTTCCACCGCAAAATGTGCAAATTAACGGTTATTCATCTAGGATTAGTTGAATAACCGTTTACGTTAACGTAAAGTGGCAAAAGCTTTAATTTAATTAATTTGCATTTACCGCACTAATTATTCAAATCTCTAACCGCGGATCCGGCCCATTTTAAGCGGCTTTGGCATTGCAAATTAGTTATGACAACAAGAGAAGGTAGGTTATGACTAACCCCAATAACATATCGTTGAATATCAGCCATGCGCTCGAATTTATCGATGGCCATGCGCTTAACATCCCGACGCTGAAAATTCTCAGCGAAGACGGTGATATTTTGGACGGTGCAACTGCACCTGAGTTAGACAAAGACACGGCGCTACGTATTTACTCCACAATGCGTTTTATCCGCCTGCTGGATGAACGTATGCAGGCGGCTCAGCGTCAGGGTCGGATCAGCTTTTATATGCAGTGTCTTGGTGAAGAGGCTGCTATTACCGCCAGTGCGGCTGCGCTAAAACAAGAAGACATGATCATGGCACAGTATCGCGAGCAAGCGGCACTGCACTATCGTGGATTTTCGCTTGAGCAGTTTATGAACCAGCTGTTCTCTAACGAAAAAGACTTGGGTAAGGGTCGCCAGATGCCAGTGCATTATGGCTCAAACGAATTACACTACCTGACCATTTCATCGCCACTGGGCACACAAATCCCGCAAGCAACGGGCTATGCGTACGGCCAGAAACTTAAGCATATCGATGCACAAAGCGGTGAACTAAGCAACGAAATTGACAACGTCACTATTTGTTACTTTGGGGAAGGTGCTGCATCGGAAGGTGACTTCCACGCAGGTTTGAACATGGCCGCAGTGCATAAGGCACCGGTACTTTTCTTTGCCCGCAACAATGGTTACGCCATCTCTACGCCAGCTGATGAACAATTTAAAGGCGACGGTATTGCCTCTCGCGGTGTCGGCTACGGCATTAAGACCATTCGTGTCGACGGAGCGGATACATTAGCGGTTTATGCGGCAACGCAAAAGGCCCGTGAAATTGCAGTGACGACAGGCGAGCCGGTATTGATCGAATCCATCGCTTATCGTTTAGGTGCGCACTCTACGTCGGACGACCCGTCGGGCTACCGTACTAAAGACGAAGAAGCCGAGTTTAAGTCAAACTGTCCGGTTGCACGCTTCAAGGCCTGGTTGCTAAAACAGGGCTGGCTAAACGAAGAAGAAGACGAAGCACAAAAAGACAAAATCCGTGAAGAGATATTGGCAGCGCTAAAAGTGGCAGAAAAGGTTCAAAAACCAGCACTGGAAGAGCTTGTTTCTGATGTTTACGATACACCTATCCCGGCACTACAAAAACAATACGAAGAACTTAAAGAGCATATTAAACAGCATCCGGATGCGTATCCAATCACGGCTGGGAGGGTAAAATAATGGCTAAAATGAACATGCTGCACGCCATTAACTCGGCGCTAGACATCACCATGGCAGAGCACCCGCAGGCCTGTATTTTTGGTGAGGATGTGGGTTACTTTGGCGGTGTATTCCGTGCCACTTCAGGCTTACAGGAAAAATACGGTAAACACCGTGTGTTTAACACGCCACTGACTGAACAGGGGATCCTGGGTTTTGCTAATGGTCTGGCGGCTTTCGGTGCACCGGCGCTTGCTGAGATCCAGTTTGCTGATTACATTTTCCCGGCGTTCGACCAAATAGTAAACGAATCCGCCAAGTTCCGTTACCGCTCTGGTAATGAGTTCAATGTCGGCAATCTGACCATCCGCACACCTTAC
Organism: Pseudoalteromonas sp. XMcav2-N; assembly: GCF_024124545.1. Classification (GTDB taxonomy): domain Bacteria; phylum Pseudomonadota; class Gammaproteobacteria; order Enterobacterales; family Alteromonadaceae; genus Pseudoalteromonas. Next base: position 168,992 of record NZ_JAMXSF010000003.1, on the reverse strand, counting down.
GGCGGTGGTATTGCCGGTGGTTTGTATCACTCACAATCACCCGAAGCTTATTTTGCACACACCCCAGGCCTTAAACTGGTTGTGCCACGTAACCCGTATCAGGCAAAAGGTCTGCTGCGCGCGTGTATTAAAGATGACAACCCGGTGATTTTCTTTGAACCAAAGCGTTTGTATCGCGCGTCTACGGGTGAAGTGCCTGAGGGCGATTACACCATTGAAATTGGTAAAGCCGAAGTAGTGAAAGAAGGTAAAGACGTGACACTACTTGCCTGGGGCGCACAGATGGAGATCATTGAGCAGGCAGCAGCCAAGGCGGAAGAAGCCGGGATCAGTTGTGAAGTCATTGACTTGCGTTCAATCTTGCCGTGGGATGTCGAGACCATCGCTAAGTCTGTAACTAAAACAGGTCGCCTGGTTATCAGTCACGAAGCACCTATCACGAACGGATTCGGCGCTGAAATCGCAGCAACTATCCAGAAAGAGTGTTTCCTGCATCTTGAATCGCCTATCGAGCGTGTTTGTGGCCTGGATACACCTTATCCGCTGGCGCTGGAAAAAGAGTATGTACCGGATGCACTTAAAGTATTCGCTGCAATTAAGAAGTCAGTAGAGTTTTAAGGGACGGATCATGTCTAAAGAATTTATTTTACCGGATATCGGCGAGGGGATCGTCGAATGTGAACTGGTCGAATGGCTGGTGAATGTTGGTGATGAAGTAAAAGAAGATCAGCCTATCTGCGATGTGATGACAGACAAGGCACTGGTCCAGATCCCGGCTGTACACAACGGCGTGATCACCCAATTACACTATGCAAAAGGCGATATTGCTAAAGTCCATGAGCCTCTGTTTGCAATGGATGTTGCTGGCGAAGCACCTGCACCTGCCAGCAATGCAGGTGACAGCGGTTCAGCACCAGCTGCGTCTGCGGCACATTTAGAAGACTTTATTTTGCCGGATATAGGTGAAGGTATTGTTGAGTGTGAAATCGTCGAGTGGTTGGTCGCAGAAGGCGATGAAATCAAAGAAGATCAGGCTGTGTGTGATGTGATGACAGACAAAGCTCTGGTGCAAATCCCAGCCAAGTACGATGGTGTGGTTGAAAAGCTATATTATCAAAAAGGCGATATTGCGCAGGTGCACAGTCCGTTATTCCAGATGCGCTTAGGTGCGGATCACAGCCCGAAACAAGACGAGCTGGCGGTCCACAAGCCACAGCCTGTTAGCGAAAGCAAAGCGGCGTCTGCACAACCAGCTACAACGACTAAAGTGAATGGCAAAGCCGTTGCCTCGCCAGCGGTCAGACGCCGCGCGCGCGAGATGGACATCGACATCACTCAGGTACCAGGCTCAGGTAAAAATGGTCGTGTATTTAAAGAAGACCTCGAGCGCTTTGCGCAAGGTGGCACTGTCGCCGTTCAGTCGACTACGCCTGCTCAGACCGAACAATCAACACCGGCACCGGTAGCATCAGGTGGAACACGTGTCGAGTCAATCCGTGGTATGAAAGCTGCGATGGCCAAACAGATGGTCGCGTCGGTTTCAACTATTCCGCATTTCACTTACAGTGATGAGATTGATCTGACTGACCTGATCGCATTACGCAAATCGCTAAAAGATCAGTATGCAAAGCAGGGCATTAAACTCACAATGATGCCATTCTTTATCAAGGCGTTATCACTGGCGATTAAAGAATTCCCAATTCTTAATTCGCAGGTGAACGATGAGTGCACAGAGATCACTTACTTTGACGATCACAATATCGGTATGGCGGTCGACAGTAAGCTTGGATTACTGGTACCAAACATTAAACAGTGTCAGAACAAATCAATTGTGGATGTCGCTGAAGCGGTAACACAGCTTACAGACGCTGCGCGTGAAGGGCGAGTTTCTCCCAATGACCTCAAAGGCGGCACGATCTCAATTTCGAACATCGGCGCAATCGGCGGAACGACAGCGACACCTATCATCAATAAGTCTGAAGTGGCCATTGTTGCACTGGGTAAATTACAGCATCTGCCACGTTTTGATGATAAGGGCAATGTGGTATCACGTGCGATTATGCAAGTGAGCTGGTCTGGCGATCACCGTGTTATTGATGGCGGAACGATTGCAAGATTCAACAATTTGTGGAAGTCTTACTTAGAGGAGCCGGCTAAAATGATGATGGCGATGCGCTAATCATTGCTTTTGCTAGTTTCTTACTTGTTGTAAAGGGCCTTTACGGCCCTTTTTTAATGCTCCCGCCGATAAAAAACCAAAAAAGCACGTACTGGCTTAGCGAGATAGATTTTCGTTGATCCGGGTAAATCGCTTATACGTATTACAAGTCAGATTTAACTGTTTGGCCTGATTTTATGATGCAAAGCGTGCAAATGGCACTTTTTCCACTACCCGTATTTCTCCTGCCCGGTGGCGTCACTCGGTTGCGGATCTTCGAGCAAAAATATTTGCGTATGGTGAAAGAAGCGGGCGATGACCGTCACTTTGCACTTAGCTTGTACAAGTCTGCGACTGAATTTCAGACTGCACCATGGGCAAGTTGGGTGGAAATCATTGATTTCGGCTCCGCGGAAGATGATATTCTAACCATCGACGTACGTTCTAAGGGTTTGCTGGATGTGACCGAAGTCTGGATGGACGCTGACGGATTACGCCAAGCTCGCTTTGATGTAAGACCACACTGGTCGTGCTCTGAACTGGCACCCAGATATCAACACATTAGCGATGAGCTGCTGCGTATATTCAAACAAAACCCCGAACTGGCTGCGTTATACCCGGAACCCCGATTTGAAGATGCTGCATGGGTAGCCGGACGTTTTTTGGAGATTTTACCGTTTTCTCCGGAGCATAAAGAGGGCTTTTGCGAGCCAGGCACATTGCCTCAGGCACTGAAATTCCTTGATACCATTTTAACGGGTCAGGACGACTGATATATTCGTCAGCATGTGTGATCCACATCTATTTGTTCGACGTATAACGTGTATAGAAATAAAAAATTCGTTTTTAAACTTCCATTATGTATGGATGTGAGCTAATGATAGAAAAAAGCCGTCAGCAAAGTACCGAAACGCCACAGGGGTCAGTTATGAAAGACGTTGCTGCTACACAAACTTCGGAGCAACGCCTGCTCAGTCCCGAGCAACAGGCGCAGTTGTGCGACTGGATGCACCGCATTGCCAAACAAAGGGACAGAAAAGCATTCGCCTGTTTATTCAAGTGGTTTGCACCCAAGGTGTTGCACCTGGGTCGCCAACGCTTTGGCGATGCAAGTCAGGCACAGGAGCTACTTCAGGAGAGCATGGCTAACGTGTGGCGAAAAGCCCATTTGTTTAATGCCGAAAAAGGCGCTGTAACCACTTGGATTTATACTCTGGTTCGGAATCAGTCATTCGATATGCTGAGAAAGATGCAGACCAACCGCGAGGACAATCTTAGTGAGGACATCTGGCAGCAACATAGCAATGAGCGCGATGACAGTGCCGAATTTTCCGATCATTTGTTGGACAGGCAGCTCGTAGAGTATGTAGAAAAGCTACCTGAAGAACAAAAAAATGTAGTGAAAGGCATTTATTTTCAGGAGTTGAGTCAGGAAGAGCTGGCAAATCAACTTGGTATACCTTTGGGCACCGTAAAATCCCGGCTGAGACTGGCATTGGGCAAACTGAAAGCACATATGGGGGAGCACCATGATTAAATACCACCCATCCGAACACATTCTTCAATCTTATGTTCAGGGAGAACTGTGCGCGTCACTCAGTGTGGCTGTGAGTATGCACGTGGCTATGTGCCCGCAATGCCAGCAGCTGACTAGTCAGTTTGAAGCAAGCTGTGCGCATAGCTTTGCTGGTGAAGATATGGAGCTGCAAGGTGACGAAAACTGGGACGATTTAATCGCTCAGATTACAGAAGACACGCAGTTTACAGACCAGCCTGCTTCTGCACCTCTTGAAATTGAAGTGAAAGGAGAGCAATTTGTGTTGCCATCCAGTCTGCAGAATGTTGGATTGAGTGGTTGGTTGAAGTTGGGCAAGCTTTCTCGCTCACGGCTCAATCTGGGCGACGGTAAGCTGCATGCCAGTTTGTTGCACATTGAAAAGGGCGGCAGTGTACCTCAGCATACCCACAAGGGCTTTGAGCTGACATTACTGCTTTCCGGTACATTCAAAGATGAAATGGACAGTTACGTTCCGGGCGACTTTATTATGCTAGATGGTAGCCATGAACATTCACCTGTTGCGACTGAGTCTTGCTTGTGCTTTACACTTGCCGACGATGCGTTGCACTTTAGCCAGGGCCTGAGCCAATTGTTTAACCCCATAGGTAAGTTGGTCTACTAAATCAGCATTAAGTCTTATTTTAATTCCTCCTTCGACTTGAGCACAAAGCCAGCCTTTGTGCTTTTTTCATTTATAGGGTGCTGATTTCAAGCGCTTTATCAGAAAAGCTGCTAATGTTCTAGGAGTAACTTGTGCGTCCATTTGATATCAGCCGGTATCAGCGTAAAAGGTTACCCCAGACTCAGAGAGTTTGATCTGATGTCAGTCTGACCCCGTATAACAAGGCATAGTATCAAAAAGGACAAAGTAATGACCGAACAACCAGACTGGCTAAGTAACTTTGTAAGGATTTACAATAAGCTGGACAAAGAAACCTTGCACTTGCTGGAAGAAATTTATCACCAAGATATCCAGTTTAGCGATCCGCTACATGGCATTAATGGACTGAGCAACCTCAGCACATACTTTTCCGATATGTACAGCAATGTGATCAGCTGTCAGTTTGATATTCACCATAGTCTGTCGCAAGGCGACCAGGCCGCGCTTTACTGGACCATGCGCTATCGGCATAACCGGTTGGGAAAAGGCCGGGAAATAAGCGTAGAAGGCCATTCTTACCTAAAAATACAGGACGGCAAAGTGATTCTACATCGAGATTACTTCGATGCAGGCAGCTTGCTGTACGAACATATCCCATTGATGGGAGTGGGTGTACGTTGGCTCAAAGCCCGTATTTCTGGTGAGCAAACCAGCGGTGTAAACAACAAAGGAGCACAGGCATGCCCGAAATTTTGATAACGGGTGCAAGTTCCGGAATAGGGCTCGCCCTCGCCAGACGCTATCTTAATGCTGGCTACAAAGTGCATGTGTGTGGTCGTAGTAAAGAAAAACTTCAATCGGTTCTGCCTGAATCTGAACAAGTCCGACATGTATGTTTTGACCTTAATGATAAGGCTGCCATTTTTGATGTGGCAGACAAACTGCCACACCTGAATGGGATTATCCTTAACGCCGGTGGCTGTGAATACATAGACGACGCGAAACAATTCGATTCTGAACTGTTCGAGCGGATCATCCGCGTTAACCTAATCTCAGTCGGCTACTGTCTGGATGCCTGGCTTGGCAAGCTACGTGCTCCTTCTTTTTTGGTGTTTGTCAGTTCATCGGCAAGTTTCCTGCCTTTACCTCGTGCTGAGGCTTACGGTGCTTCAAAATCGGGGCTTACCTATCTTGCTAAGACACTCGATGTGGATTTGGCCGGAAATGGCATTCAGGTCAGCGTCGTACACCCCGGCTTTGTTGATACCCCGCTAACACAAAAAAACGACTTTCCAATGCCTTGTCAGATAACCAGCGAACAAGCCGCGGAGCGTATCTTTCAAGGGGTAGAAAACAAACAGTTTGATATTCACTTTCCTCGCAGGTTTACCTACCTGCTTAAATTTTTTGGTTGGTTGCCGCATAACGTTTGGCGACATGTTGCGGCAAAATGGATAAAAAGATGAAAAAAATAGCCGTCATTGGTAGTGGCGTTTCAGGTATGGTCTGTGCACGTTTGCTCAGTACCCAACACAATGTACATTTGTTTGAAAAAAGAGACCGCCTTGGTGGCCATACTGCCACAAAAGAGGTTGAGTACCAGGGCCAAACCTATCAGGTTGATACCGGGTTTATTGTTTATAACGACCGAACTTATCCAAACTTTATTAAATTGATGGACAAGCTGGGGATCCAGGGCAAGGCCACTGAAATGAGTTTCAGTGTGCACAATAAAGACACCGGGTTGGAATACAACGGTCACGACCTTAATACCTTGTTCGCCCAACGGCGTAACTTAGTTCGCCCTAAATTTTGGCGCCTGATCCGCGAAATCGTACGCTTCAATAAAACGGCCAAACAGCGCTTCGCGGATGATGATTTTTCTGCGAACGAAACACTGGGTAGTTTTCTTGACGAGCAAAACTTCAGCGAATTTTTTGCTGAACATTATATTTTGCCGATGGGTGCTGCTATCTGGTCTACCAGCTTACAGAAAATGAAGGAATTCGAGCTCAAATTTTTTGTCCGCTTTTTTTATCATCACGGCTTACTCAATATCAGCGACAGGCCCCAGTGGTATGTGATCCCAGGTGGCTCCAAGCAGTATATTGCGCCGCTGTTAAGTGGCCTGGAGGCCAATATCCATCTTGATGCAGACATCAAAAAAGTGACCCGAGAAAACGGCCGTGTTCAGTTGCACTTTGCTGATACTGTCAGTGAATTTGATGAGGTGGTACTGGCCTGTCATAGCGATCAGGCGCTCAACTTACTCGGCGATGCCAGCGCAGAAGAAAGCAGTGTGCTCTCGGCTATTCCTTACTCAAAAAACAGCGTGATTTTACATACTGATACGGACTTGCTGCCGAAGCGTCGTCTAGCCTGGGCTGCCTGGAACTACTTGCTCGACAACAATGAATCCCGCCCTGCGGCAGTAACATACAATATGAATATATTGCAGGGTATCGAGGCACCATGCACCTTTTGTGTGACGCTGAACCAGCCAATCGATGAAGACAAGGTGATCGGTCAATATCAATACGCGCATCCGGTATTTAATACTCAGAGCATGGCGGCCCAACAGCGTCGCAAGGAAATTTGTGGACTTCAGCATACTCATTTTGCGGGCGCCTATTGGTACAACGGTTTTCACGAAGACGGCGTGCGCAGTGCGGTTGATGTAGCAGCACGGTTCGGCATTAGCCTGGATGACCTGTAATGAGTGACTCGCAGCACAGTTCGCCCTTATATGTAGGCCAGGTCAGGCATCGGCGCTTTGCTCCTGTGCCTCATGGCTTTTCCTATCGCCTTTATATGCTGTGCCTGGATCTGGATGAAGACACCTTTGTGCAAAAAGGCAGAGGACTCATTGGTCCCCAGTGGTATCGGCCCATTCGTTTTTGCCAACAAGACTATCTCAAAGGTGATCCCGGCACACTGCAACAACGTATAAAAAACAAAGTCATAGAGCTTGGCGGGCAATGGCCCGGAGGTCGCGTAAAAGCACTGGTTCAGGGGCGTTGTCTGGGATTATATTTCAGCCCGCTTAATGTGTACTTTTGTTACGACGAGCAGGGCAAGTGTAACCTGATGCTGGCAGAAGTAAGCAATACCCCCTGGAATCAGCGACATTATTATCTGGTCGATATCAGTCAGGCACACAGAACCGACAAGGTATTTCATGTGTCGCCATTTATGACTCTGGATATGCAGTATTTGTGGCGTGTTAGTGCACCGCCAGCACAAGGGTCGGGGCGATTACTTGTGCACATAGAAAACCACGCTACGGCCGAACATGAGTACAAGCAAAAGGGCGCTTTACAAGACGACAAGCTGTTTGATGCCACCATGGCACTCAAGTCAACACCCTTGTCGGTTAAAAGCCTGTTGGGTCTGGGCCTGTGTTTGCCCTCTATGACATTGAAAATATGCCTGGCGATTTACTGGCAGGCACTCAAACTTTGGGTGAAGCGTGTACCTTTCATACCGCACCCTGAAACGCATTCTAACTGTAATAAAGCGAAGTGATACATGGAACAAAATAGCCAAACCATCTCTAAGCCTGCCACTGTATCTTGGTGGCGCCAGTTGATGATTAATAAAGCCAGAGCGTTCATTTTTAAGCTACTGAAAAATCTCGAGCATGATCGGCTAGAGATCATAGAAGGAAGCGAGAAAGTGTTACTGGGTGCGATGCAACCACGGCTCCAGGCGACCATCTTCGTGAGCGATCCCAGCTTTTATATTGACGTGCTCAAAGGAGGGGGAATAGGTGCGGCTGAGGCTTTTATCGATGGAAAATGGGCCACTCCGGAGCTGACTAAGGTGATCCGTATATTTGCCTGCGCTCAGTCTCAGTTAGACGAGCTAGAGGGGAAAATGTCTTGGCTTACTGCGCTTAAAAATAAGGTATTTCACTTTGGCAATCGCAACAGTGAATCAGGCTCCAAGCAAAATATTCTTGCCCATTATGATTTGAGCAACGATTTGTACCAGGCTTTCCTGGATCCGACCATGATGTACTCCAGTGCTGTGTTTGAGACATTGGATCAACCGCTTGAACAGGCCCAGCACAACAAACTGAAGGTCATTTGTGACAAGCTTGAGCTGAGTCCTGATGACCATCTGTTGGAAATTGGCACTGGCTGGGGCGCACTGGCCATATTTGCAGCGCAAAATTACGGCTGTAAAGTTACAACCACTACCATATCAGATGCCCAGCACGACTTTACCGCACAACGAATTAAAACTGCCGGCCTGGAAACGCAGGTTACTTTGTTGAAGCAGGATTACCGGTTGCTGGAAGGCGAGTTCGATAAACTGGTGTCTATTGAGATGATAGAAGCAGTTGGACATAGTTATATGGCGGGTTTTTTTGCCAAGTGTAGTAGTTTGCTAAAAGATGACGGCTTAATGTTGCTTCAGGCTATCACCATTTCAGATGGGCGCTATGACCACTATCGAAACAACGTTGACTTTATTCAACGCTATATTTTTCCTGGTGGTTGTCTTCCGTCAGTTGCGGTGATGTCTGCGCATCTGGGTACTCAAACAAATATGGTTGTGCGTGACATCGACGACATTGGCTTGCATTATGCGCAGACACTCAAGCGCTGGCGGTTGCAGTTCGAGCAAAACTGGCAACAGATCCGTACTTTCGGTTTTGACGAGCGCTTCAGGCGCCTATGGCTCTTTTATCTGCAGTATTGTGAGGGCGCCTTCCTTGAGCGAGTGATCAGCACACATCATCTCGTTGCCCGTAAGCCCAGATACGTTGGGGTCAACGATGCGCAATTTCTGGCTAATTAACCTTGTCATTTTTCAATCTGTCTGGTGGCTTAGCGCACTGTTCACTCACCAGGCAGTCATCGCGGTAGTCGTTATTATGGCTCTGCATTTTGCACTTTCACCTAGCCGAAAAGCAGATGTGGTCAGTTTAACGATTTTACCTGTGGGATTAGTGGTCGACCAAACGCTTGCAGCACTTGGTGTTATCTCCTTTGTTGATGGTCAGCCTTGGTTGCCATTGTGGTTAGCGTTGTTGTGGGCGCATTTCCTGTTAACTCTGAATCATAGCCTTAGCTGGCTGGGGCGCTTCAATGTGGGCGTTCAGGCAATGACAGGCGCGGTATTTGGTGCCCTGAGCTATATCGGCGGTATCAAGCTGGGAGCTCTCAACAGTTCGCTGTCTCTTATTAATGTGTTTTTAGTGTTCGCCGCTGTGTGGGCGATAGTGTTACCCCTGGTGGTCTACCTAAATACACGCCTGAATACGCAATCGGGGGTTCAACATGTTTAGTCGATTAGGTCGAAAATTAATAACGGCAGCTGCCATATTGGTAGCGGCTCAGGCAGGGGCATCAACTGCTACGCAATTGCCAACGCTTGAGCTACGTGGAACTGCAGAATTACGATATCTGTTTTGGGACATATACTCCGCTGCGCTTTATACATCAGGGGGGAGGTATCAGGAAACAGAGTTTCCGCAAGTACTCAAATTGACCTACAAGCGTGACATTGAGGCGCAAGAGCTGGTCGATGCAACGCGAGAGCAATGGCAAAAACAAAAACTTAAGCTTGATAACAGCGAACAGTGGCTCAGACAGCTTGGTCAACTTTGGCCTGATATCCGTAAAGGAAATCAACTGATATTAGTCGTTGATAAAGAGCAACAGAGCCGTTTTTACTTTCGTCCTGAAGCACCAGAGACGTTGAAAGTATCTCTTTCAGAGTCTGCACTTAAAGAATCCGCTCGGTTTCTGGGCGCGATTAATGACAGTGCCTTTGGCCCTGCATTTTTGGGGATCTGGCTGTCTGAAAAAACCACTGAGCCCAAGCTGAGAAAACAGCTTATAGGGAAAAGGTAAATTACAATGAAACTACTAACGACTATTGTGCTGATGTTGCTATTGAGTGGTTGCACCAGCAAAACGATTGCGGACTACAGTGATACCAAGCCTGAACTTGCATTGGAGCAATTCTTTGAAGGAGAGCTGACAGCCTATGGGATAGTGCTGGACCGCAGTGGTAATTTGACCCGGCGCTTTGAGGCCGATCTGATAGGTAACTGGCAGGGTAATAAAGGTGAGTTAAAAGAGTGGTTTCGATTCGACGATGGAGAGAAATCGACGAGAGTATGGCAGCTGGAAAAAACCGCAGGCAATCGCTATCAAGGTACGGCAGGCGACGTTATTGGTGTGGCGCAGGGAGAAATCGCCGGGTCTGCTTTGTACTGGCGATATCAGCTGGAGATCCAATATCAGGGCAAGCCACTGGAAGTCACCCTGGATGACTGGATGTATCTGGTCAATGAAAAGCGATTATTCAATCGCACAGAAATCATAAAGTGGGGTTTTAAAGTTGGTGAAGTGATATTGATCATCGAAAAACATGAAGCCTAGTTTTTAGCACCACTTCATTTGTCACCATGTAGTTAACAAGGCCTGCGTCTGCAGGCCTTTTGCTTTTACTATACGGCAAAGTAGTACAGGCCATATCCGACAAGAAGCGCGGGTATGGCGGAATAAACTGTTGCCAAAACAGCTGCCCCAGGTGCCAGCGCAAGGGCAGGAAACAACGCGTCACCATCGTTAGCAACCGCATTTGCCGCCAGTGCACTGAAAGGTAAAATCCCCTGAATGTAAAGAGTGGTCACCACTATTTGCGGCCCACAGCCAGGTAGTAACCCAATGGCAACCGCGATAAGAGGGGCAAATACTGCGTACTCAGAAAACCAGGCTGCCAGATCCAGGCCAAACAGCGCAACAGACAGCTCGTAGAGCATAAAGCTGGCAACAACCCAGGCGGTGACAAAGTGGGTGTCGTGTATGACTTTAGCCAGTTTGGATGGGGGATCCTGTTCATCATCTTCAGCTGTGACTTCGCGGTAACTTTGCCCCTTCGAAGAAAGTGCCCAGATAGTGAGCGCAAATATGGCTAAGGCAGCCCCTGCCAGCTCTACAGGCTGTGTGAAGACGCCCAGGTTTGTGTTAAACGCAATCAGCAACGCAATGATTAGACTGGGTATAAGTGCCCAGCGCCAGACCGGCTCACTGAAGCGAATGGCAGCAGAGGGCGCTTTGCATTGTATGGCGTTTTTACTTTGCAGGTTTGGCTGGCAAAACTCAGGCTTGTGGAGCAAGTTTACAGTCAAACCACTGGCAATGCCTACAGCGATACCTAAAGCGATAATTATCAACCCTTCGAGAGGTTGTTTTGCCAAGAGTAAAAAAGCAGCATCCCCCATGGTGGCCGTTAGTACAGCAACCACAGAAGCAAAGCTTGCCTGTCCTTTGGTAAACTGCGTGACCACTATGATTGCGCCGCCGCAGCCCGGCAGTGCACCCAGCACCGCTGCCATTGCAATTTCCAGCACAGGGGACTTGGCTTTCAGGTAACTGAGTTCCAGTTGAGGTAACCTGTCGATCAAAAAGTAATAGATTGCCAGTGTTCCGGCAACAAACACACTTACCTGAAAAAATGCGTCGGCGAGTGTTGCGATAGTAAGGGCGCGCAGAGGCTCAAAGGCGGCAGCCAGGCAGAGTAAAAATGGCAGTAATAATCGTTTGTTTGCCAGCAAGGAGGAGAGTGCAGATCTGCTTCTGGTTGTTACAGAATAGGATTGTGAGAGCATAAAAGTGCAACCGATTGAAAACACAGTTGCACTTTAGAATGATATTAAATGAAAATCAATATCATTTGTATTTATTTGTTGCGTTGGAACTCAGAGGTTGCTTTCCACGTAGGCCAGTCGCTCTGCTGAGAAATGTCGTAGCCAACCTGGAAGAATAACTGAAGATCCTGTACGGCACCGCTTAAGTCCCACTCATCACGGTAGCGATCACAAGGTTGGTGATAGCAGCCACGTAGCACTAAGCTCATGCGCTTACGGTATTGTGCTGTGGCTTCGTCACGTGCTTCTGTTCCACCACCGGCATACATGGCCGGAACACCCATGTTGGCAAAGGCAAAGTGATCAGAGCGGTAGTAGCCGCCAGCTGCCGGACGTGGATCGCCAGAGACAAGGCGGTTTTGTGCTTTCGCGGCGGTTTCCAGCATTTCGTCCAGTGATGATTTACCAATACCCACGACGCTGATGTCTTTTACTTTACCCAGTAGGTTAAGGCTGTCCATGTTGATGTTGGCAACCGTTTTATCGGCTGGGATAACCGGGTTTGCGGCGTAGAACTTTGAGCCCAGCAGGCCCTGTTCTTCGGCGGTAACAGCCAGGAACGTGACTGAACGGTCTGGTTTAACGGGCAGCTTGCTGAAAGCTTCAGCGACTTCGATCATGCCACCTGTGCCGGTTGCATTGTCATGAGCACCGTTATAAATTTTATCACCTTTGCGGTTAGGATCTGTGCCTAAGTGATCCCAGTGAGCTGAGTAGATGATGTGCTCGTCACTGTGCTTTGCACCAGGCAAAGTCGCGATGAAGTTATAAGACGTTGAAGTGCTGATCTTACTTTTTACAGTAACAGACGCTGTTAAATCGCCCATGTCTGCATGGTACGCACCAGCAGCGGCTTTTTCTTTTGCTTCGGCAAAGTCCAGGCCAGCTTTTGCAAACAGCTCTTTGGCAACATCACTGGTTACCCAGCCCTCAACAGCGACGCGGTCCATGTTGTTGTTTTCTTTCTGGAAGCCAAACTGAGGACCACTCCACGAATTCTCAACAACGCTCCAAGGGTAAGAAGCTGGTGCGGTTTCGTGAACGATAATAGCACCTGCAGCGCCCTGACGGCTTGCTTCTTCATATTTGTAAGTCCAGCGACCATAGTAAGTCATGGCTTCACCCGTGAACAAAGCAGGGTCTTTACGTGCAAAGCCCGGATCGTTTACCAGCATGACCACAGTTTTGCCACGTACATCCAGACCTTCGTAGTCGTTCCAGTCATATTCAGGTGCATTGACACCATAACCGACAAACACCAGTTCAGAATCTTTAATCGACTCTAATTTACTGATACGACCCGTGCCCATTACCATGTCTTTTTTATATTCGTAGTCTTTACCACCAATACTTAGCGTCATGTTCGGATCGGCTTCGATAGATACCAAAGGGACCTCCTGGAAGAAGCTGTCACCATTGCCTGGTTGGAAACCCAACTCGGTGAAATGCTTTTTCAGATAGGCCAGAGTAAGTTCTTCGCCTTTGGTAGAAGGGGCACGACCACCAAACTCGTCAGAGGCCAGAGTTTTAATGTGGGTTGCCAGTTGGTCGGCATTGATGCTGTTATAAGCGGCGGTTACATCGCCAGGCTGATTGGTTTGTGTTGCCATACAGCCAGCTAACACAGCAACAGACAGTGCGCTTAGCGCTAGTTTTAGTTTCATAGTGTTATTTATCTTCGCTTGTTGTTATATGCCGCTAGTATAACGTTATTTACACTGATATTTCGACTTTTGGCGATAATTGACGAAATTGGCGATTTACTAAACAAAGTAAGCTTGGGGTATTGGGTTCGGGTGAGGTAAAATGCCAGCTTTGAACACTGCCTGAGAAAGACATATCGGCAATATGAATAAATTCACCGCGCCAGAGCACTGGCATGCAGACCTGTTCAGTCAGGCACCTTTTGAACATTTAGAAGAACTGTTTTCACTTAGCCACCAAACTGACTGGCCGTCATTTGACTGGCTGAATGGCCAAAAAGATCAGCAACACAATCGGGATGTGGTATTTACACCCAATAGTGAGCTGGAAGGCGAAACTCTGTATTACGAAGAGATCATTGCACAGACAAATCGTATTCCCACCCGCGAAAACAACTGGCATGATTTTTTTGGTGCCCTTATCTGGTGCCTGTTTCCACAAACGAAGTCTTTGCTGAATCGATTGCATATGCAGGAAATCGGCGAACATGGCCTGAAGCAGCGTAGTAAAAAGCGCAATGCGCTGACATTATTCGACGAATGCGGGGTGGTATTGGCGGTACCTGATATCAGCTGGCAAACGGCATTACGTGCCCACCAATGGCAGGAAGTATTTTATGAATACAGTGCGATGTGGCATCACAACCTGCTACCCTTTGTATTTGGTCATGCAAACTACGAAATGCTGACTAAGCCTTTTACCGGTCTTACGGGCAAGGTCATATGCATCGAAGTAGATGAAGCTTTTTATCACTTGCCTTTAAAGCTTCAGTATCGTCATTTAGACCAGAAACTGGTCAATATGATAGAACGTCAGGGGTTGCTGGACAACAATAAGCATATGTCACCTTTACCCTTACTTGGGATACCCCAATGGCATCAAGGTCAGCAGGACCTGGCTTTTTATAGCGATACCGATTATTTCCGCCCCAAACGACTACCGGCAGCAAAAAAGGACACACAGTGATACAGGTTGAGGGTTTAAAAAAGCGCTTTAAGCTCAGCAGGGAGCACAACAAAAATAAAACCAGTGACGACCCCAGAGAAAGAGACGGTTATTTTCATTCGGTTGAATCTGTGTCGTTTCAGTGTCAAAGAGGGGAAGTATTGGGGTTACTCGGCCCTAATGGGGCTGGTAAAACAACCACGCTCAGGTTGCTGTCAACGGCACTGTCTCCTGACAGCGGGGCTATCATTGTCGCCGGGCAAGATATCGTCAAAAACCCGCTACATGGCAGGCGTCATATCGGCTTTTTGTCTGGCACTACCGGCTTGTATGGGCGCCTGAGTGCAAAAGAAAATGTCGAGTACTTTGCCAGATTACATGGCCTTAGAGGCAAAGAGTTAAAGACCCGCTGTGAACTATTGTTCGAAACGCTGGATATGACCTCGTTCCTGGATAAGCGCTCAGACAGCTTATCTACCGGCATGAAACAGAAAACCAGTATAGCCCGAGCGGTAATTCATGACCCACAGGTGGTCATCCTGGACGAGCCAACAACAGGTCTGGATATTATGACCAAGCAAACGTTACTGTCTTTTATCAGGCAATTAAAAGAGCAGGGCACGCCGGTCATATTCTCTACGCATCACCTTGATGAAGTCGATATGTTATGTGATCGGGTGTGTGTGATTGACAAAGGCATCAGCTGTTTTGAAGGCAGCCTGACCGCTTTTCGCGAGCAGGGGCAAAACAGCGAGCTCAATCAGGCGTTTTTAACTATCATTCAGGGAGAGCGATATGTTTGAAGTCATGCTGAAGGAGCTGCGCGAATTACTAAGAGACCGCAAAACATTGTTTTTTGTGATTGCGCTTCCCATCGTTATCTTTCCAGTTTTATTTGCTTTTGTCGCTTTTCTGACTTCTAAAGCAGCTTTAGAGGCAGAGCAAAAGGTTCATACGTTCTATGTGGTTAACGAGGACTTTGCCCGTCCTTTCGCCGAGACCTTGTTCTATCATCGCAGTTTTAAACGCTATGAGGGCGATACTAAGCTCGACAGTGTTGACGCACTCAGTGATGCTGTCAGAAGAGGTATTATTGACGTGGGGATCTACATTCCGTCAACTCCCAAGGAACAGGTGACTCTGGGTGAACAAACCCGGTTTCAGGTGGTCTTTAATGATGCGCAGTCTATTAATTTTATTTATGGCCGGATAAAAAAGGCCATTGACGAGTATTCGGCCAAACTGACAGAGCAGGCTCTCACTGAACTGGGTGTTGAAGCGAATAAACAAGCGGCTGTACTTAAACCTGTAATAATGGAAAAAGTGGACACGGCTGACAGGCGCGAAAACATTGGTGAGAAAATCGGTGCGTTTATTCCCTACATGCTGATCCCGCTGGTATTGATGGGCGCCAGTTACCCTGCAATTGATCTGGGTGCTGGTGAGAAAGAGCGCGGTACGCTGGAAACCTTACTACTGACACCGCTGACTCGCACTCAATTGGTGCTGGGCAAGTTTCTGACCATTCTTATTAGCTCTATTGCCTGTGCTTTGGTCACTGTGTCTAGCATGGCCATCTGGATTGGGATTGCCAGTGGGTTTGGTACATTGGATCCTATCCTGAGTGCATTTTCGAGTGTCACACAGTGGGATTTTCTGCTGATTTTTGCTCTGTTATTACCCGTTGCCATGATGCTGTCGTCTCTGGTGCTGGCGATTTCCATTTATGCTCGCAGCTTTAAAGAGGCACAAAATTACATGGGACCGCTGAGTATGTTGGTGTTTGTGCCTATTGTGGTTTCCGTTTTGCCGAATATGACTTTAAATGCCAAAACCGCTTGGATCCCAATCACTAATGTGGCGCTGGCCATCAAGGAAATTGTTAAAGGGACGGTTGATTACCAGGCGGTTGCGTTGATCTTTTTAGCTTCAACTCTGCTCGCTGCGGCTCTGTTGGGTTGCTGTGTACGCTGGTTCAGTCGCGAATCCGTATTATTCAGATAAATTGGTAGCATGGATAATGCCATGCTACCTCATGCGGTAATTCAGGCTGCCTTGACATCCTCGGGGGAGGCAGCTTCAGGCTCGACCACGGTCAACACCTTCTTAATGTCAGACCAATGCAGTAATTCAATTCGGCCTTGTTCATTTTCTACCAGCGCAGTGCAGTTTTCTATCCAGTCGCCATCATTGCAGTACACGATACCATCCATGACAGCAATTCTTGGTTGATGTATGTGACCGCAAATAATGCCATCAACACCGCGTTTTTTTGCTTCGTGCACCGCTGCTTGTTCAAAAGCATGGATTGCTTCACGGGCCTTGTGAACCCGGTTTTTTAACCACGAAGCCAAAGACCAATAGTGCCCGCCATAAAGCCTGCGTACTCGATTGGTCCAGCGGTTAAGAAACAGCAAGAAATCATAGGCTGCATCGCCTATGATGCTGATCAGTTTGTTATAGCGGGTTGCTGAGTCAAAATCATCACCATGTAACAACAAAAATTGTTTGCCCGCAGATGTGGTATGAATATAAGTTTTGTGTACTTCAACATGAAACAGGGTTTTACCTACGTAATTGCGGAAAGTTTCATCGTGATTACCGGGAATGTAAATGACTTTAGTGCCATTTTCAGCCTTGCGTTGAATACATTCGAGTACCTGGTAGTGGCTGGAGTGCCAGAAAAACTGCCGTTTGAGTGACCACAGGTCTACGATATCACCGACAAGATACAGGGTGTCGCAACGTGTGCTGTTTAGAAAGTCCAGCAGAAACTCGGCTTTGCAGTCTTTATAGCCCAGATGTACATCAGAGATCCAAATTGTTGGATAGTAGGTTTGTGTCATAGCCATACTCTCGAGCGTAATAAGCCCTAAGTTAGAGACGAGGGATGACAAAAACAGGGCAGTTAAGAGAAGCTATTGTGACAGTGAGGATAAAGCAGAGCACAGCTCAGTGCACTCTGCCGGAAAAGGGGTTATTTACCCAATGCTTTTGCGATCTCAGCTACCGCAGAGTCAATGTCCAGCATCAGTTTTTCACCAGTACGGCGGTTCTTAAGCTCTACCTGGTTGTTATCCAGGTTACGCTCGCCGATCACCAGTGTAAAAGGCACACCCAATAGCTCCATGTCGTTAAACATCACACCCGGACGCTCTTTACGATCGTCGAATAGTACTTCAACACCAGCCGCTTGCAGGTCAGTATAAAACTTTTGTGCAATATCCGGGATGCGATGCGATTTATGCATATTCATTGGTACGATAGCCAGCTCAAACGGCGCTATGGCCTGTGGCCACTTAATACCGTAATCGTCATTATTCTGCTCGATGGCAGCCGCAACGATACGCGAAACACCAATACCGTAACAGCCCATGGTCATGACCTGGTTTTTTCCACTTTCGCCTAGGACGCCAGCGCTCATGGCTTCTGAGTACTTAGTGCCTAGCTGGAAAATGTGACCAACCTCAATACCACGTTTGATCTGTAGTGTGCCTTTACCACACGGGCTTGGATCGCCTTCAACCACATTGCGCAGATCTGCAACCGTATAGTCTGTAACATCACGATCCCAGTTAATACCGCTGTAGTGAACGCCATTTTTGTTCGCACCTGCAACGAAGTCTGCCATGACAGCAGCGCTGCGGTCGACGATAACAGGCATGCTCAGACCAACCGGGCCCAGTGAGCCTGGCTTAGCACCAATTGCAGCAACGATGTCTTCTTCTTTTGCCATTTCCAGTGGTGAATCAACCAGAGGAAGTTTCTCAGCTTTCAGCTCATTCAGCTCGTGATCGCCACGCAGGATAAGCGCAACCAGACCACGCTTATCGTCTTCGTCCGGCGCGCCGTAGACTATCAGAGTCTTCACGCCACGATGTGGTTTAACACCATACTTTGCTTTTAATTCGGCTATCGTGTTGGCTTCAGGCGTATCGAAAGTATTCAGTTCTTTCGAAGGCTCAGGGCGAGACTCAGAGGGCGCAACGGCTTCGGCCTTTTCGATGTTAGCTGCATAGTCACTTTCAGTGCTGAAAGCGATGGCATCTTCACCCGATTCAGCCAAGACGTGAAACTCGTGAGACACACTACCACCGATTGAGCCTGTATCTGCGATAACCGGGCGGTAATCCAGGCCCAGGCGTTCAAAGATATTGCAGTAGGCCTGGTGCATTGCCTGATAGGTTTTTTCCAGGCACGCTTCGTCCAGGTGGAAAGAGTAAGCATCTTTCATGGTGAATTCACGGGCACGCATTACACCAAAACGAGGGCGTACTTCGTCACGGACTTTGGTCTGAACCTGATATAAGGTCAGTGGCAGTTGTTTGTAGCTGCTGACTTCACGGCGCACCAGATCAGTGATCACTTCTTCGTGGGTTGGGCCCAGTGCGAACGGACGATTGTGTCTGTCATTGATACGCAGTAGCTCAGGACCGAATTGCTCCCAACGGCCCGACTCTTGCCATAAGTCGGCGGGCTGAATGATGGGCATCAGCATTTCAATGGCGCCGGCTTTGTCCATTTCTTCACGGACGATTTTTTCTACTTTACGCAGCACTTTCAGGCCGGAAGGTAACCAAGTGTATAAACCGGAGGCTAATTTGCGGATCATGCCCGCGCGTAACATCAGCTGATGGCTGATCACTTCTGCATCTGCAGGCGTCTCTTTTTGAGTCGCTAAAATATATTGACTGGTACGCATACTTGTTCCGTTCAATTGATGATTACTCAGGCCTCGGCCAAAGTAGTCATACGTTGTTGTAGTATTTTTGTCGGGTTAGTTTAACAGTGCTAAAACCGCTTAAAAAGCTTTATTTATCGCGAAAAAGCGACAGTTCAGATAGCTGAGGGATTTTTGTTCAATCCGACTCTGCCTGGGCTACTTCAAGGACATGGTTGTGTTCGCCATCTACTTGCCAGCGAATATTAAAGTCATACAGGTTCATGCCATAGTTTTGCGGATTTTCCTGTTTTTTCTTATATGCAGGGCGAGGGTCTTGTTTGAGCACGTTACTAATAAAGTCCCTTAAATCCGGGTAATCACCCTGTTTAGAGATAAAATCTTCGGCCTGTTCACTGAAAGTCACCGTCATTTGCGTCTCGGGGCGGGTATCTGCAAAACCCGCTGCAGCACCGGCCAGAGCATCTGAATAGGGTAAATAGGGTTTAATATCGACTATCGGCGTGCCGTCGAGCAAGTCTATTCCAGATAGCAGTAGTGCGAGTTGACCATTTTTGTACTCGACACCTTCGAGCTTTACGGCACTCATACCAATGCCATTTGGTCTGAAGGTGGCGCGGGTTGCGAATACGCCTTTGCGCGCATTGCCGCCTAACCGTGGCGGTCGTACCAAAGCAGAGTACCCTTTGTCGGCGGTCTCGTGAAAGCGGAATAACAACCACAGGTGGCTAAACTCCTCAATACCGCGTACAAACTCTTCTCGGTTAAAGTCTGCACAGAATACCAGCTTAGCTTTGGCTTCTGGTACAAGGCGAGGTTGTCTTGGAATGGCAAACTTTTGTTTGTAGGGTGAATGGATCACACCAATGGGCTGTATATCGAAGTGCACGCAATATTCCGGCTAGTAAATTTGCGCGTATTGTAGCGATCTAAAAGCGTAGTAACAAATGGAACTGACTCTGAGCTGTAATCCTGTGTAATTCCCCAGTTTGCTGTTTGTAGCTAGGATCGGGTTATTACATAATGTATTGGTTTGAAAATGTTTAGTATAGAAAGTGCTCCGCAGTCTGAGCAAAAAGGTCGCCTTGTTTCCAATATGATGGAGCCGACATACAGTCGTCTGGTAAGTAGTATTTGCCGTCGGGTTTTTACTGAGCAGTCTCCGGTAATGCCTTTAGTCGTGGAGCAGCTCTGTAAACGTCGTGTGTTTTTACAACCATTATTTGCAGGAGTAGGAGATGGGACGGTCCGGGCTACTCAACTCAATTCGGCATTGCAATGTGAAATCGAGCTGGTTGTGAGTAAAGTCATGTCGCAATGTGATATGCCACGCCACGAGCTTATCAGGCAAACAAATACAACAATGTTCGAGCTGGCCAGGCAAGCTATCTAATTATTATCTACCACGTCCGGGGCTGCGTTATCCAGGTGTATCATCAGTTTGTCCAGGTTCTTACGAACCTGCTCGCTGCATTTATCCAGCTCAAAGCGCACGCCCAGCAAACAGTCTTGCTCTGGGCCTTCGTTTGCTTCTATACGCACAATCGACCCATACAAAGGGGAAATACTCAAAGCGTGAGGGCCGTTAAAGTTGTCAAAGCTCAGGTTGAATTCGGTGGTTTTGTATAGTTTAAGCGCGTCCACATAATCAGAATAAACCTGCATACCGGTGTGGCTGATGTTATTTACCTTGGCTTCAAGCAGGGCGTCGGATGCAACAATACGCAATGCGTGTGATGGCAAGTCAGAATGGCGCACTGAGTTACGTTTACAAGCGCCATTCCAGGATTTATTCACAGCAGCTTCAAGTTTTTCTGCCCTAAACGGCTTGACGACAAAGTGGCTAACGCCATTTTTGATCGCGGTTATCACAAAATCGCGCTCACCGTTAGAGGTCATCATGATAAAAGGCAGGTCTTTAAATTTTGCGCTATTGCGGACTCGGTAGAGCAGCTCTTCGCCATTCATTTCAGGCATTTGCCAGTCAGAAATAATAATGTCGACGGGCTTTGACTCGAGGATCTGAATTGCCTGCTTACCATTAGCTGCCATGATCACCTGATCTGACCCCAGGCGTGTCTTTATGATATTACGTACGACATTGCGCACTGCGGTACAATCGTCTACCACTAAAAACCGGACATTTCTCACTACTATTTGCTCTTTCTTTGACCACAATTTAAGCCGGCGGCAATCATAGCACAGCTCTTACCAGCAGGTAAGAGCTACACTGGATAAATTTAAACCGTTCCAAAATGGGTGACTTAAATACATGAAGGCGCCTGAAATGTGAATAACTGTTGTGGTATGGCGCACAAAGTTACAGTTGCTCACAAGACCCTCACTGAGTTTTGCATGTTTTTATCACATCATGAGTACGTGGAGTTCAAGGGGAAGTCGGCGCATTTGCTTAGCCGTTATCGGCAGACTCCCGAACTTTCAATCTCAGCGCAATAACACTTTTAGAGACTAGGAGCTCAGAATGATCGGGATATTTAAAAACTCAGTGGCCATGGCTGGCGGTTTATTTTTGGGTCTGGCAAGCATGTATGGTAACGCCTCCGAGCAAGGGCAGGATGACTGGGAAGTCAAAATTGGTGCAGGTGTATTAGTGGCAGACTTGCCCTGGAAGGGAGTTGGCAACGAAGTGGCGATAGTGCCGATGGCCGACATCAAAAAAGGTAATTGGTTTTCCAATGAAGACAGTACCATCGGTTATCAGTTTTTGAACTTGAATGATACTTTTACCGCCTACGCTGGTCTTGGCTATCGCAACGAAGGGTATGATAGTCTGTTTGGTAACACCAGCTCAGACAGTAAGGTGTTTGACGGCTATGACGCACCTGATGGTGAGTTAGTGTTGAACTATGGTGCCAGATTCTTATGGTTCGGTGTATCCGGACATACCGATTTGTCTGACGAATCAGACGCCACCAATTTTGCACTCAGTGCAGAAGTTCCTTTGTATGAAAGTGCTCATGGATTTGGTATTTCGGCACAGGCACAGGTGCGCTGGCTGGATTCAGATTACGTGAATACCGTATACGGGATCAGCGGCAAAAATATCAATGCATCAGTTGGGCGTACAGCGTATCAGACTGACGACAGTGCCGTGAACGTCACGTTTGGCTTAAACGCCTACTACCAGCTGACGCCAGAAGTTACCTTGATAGCCAGTGTAAGCAGAACAGAGCTGGATAGCGTTATCAGCAAGAGCCCTCTGGTGGGTGATGACACTATGGATGTGGCCTTTATCGGCGCATTGTACACCTTTTAAGCGTAAATACCAGACTCGCAAAACCACTGTACACACTGGATCAGTCACCCTGATCCAGTGTATTTTGTAACAATGATTCGGTCTGAATCGCAATTTCTTTCATCTTAATGGCATATTGTTCCAGCGATTTTTGTTCCTGGGTTTTCGCTTCATACTTGGCAACCGGGATAGGGTAGCCAGCTTGGTCCATGGCAATAAAGCTGATGATGCAATGATTGGTTTCGACCATGTGTTGCTTTTGTGGGTCGCCACAACGTACCTGAATAAAAATTTGCATGCTGGTTTTGCCGGTATGGGCAATGCGTGCAGAAACTTCAACAATTTGGCCAACCAAAATTGGGCGGTGAAAACGCACGCCCGCGACGGAAACCGTAACACAATAGGCGCCACTCCAGCCTGCAGCACAGGCATAGCCCGCCTGATCGATCCATTTCATTACTACGCCACCGTGGACTTTACCGCCAAAGTTCACGTCGGTTGGCTCGGCTAAAAAGCGAAACACCACTTCAGATTGCTGCGCCATAGGGCACCTCATATTCCAAAAAACGTTTGCTTAAGTATAGAAAAAAAGGGGCATTTTGCCCCGGCAATTTAGGATAAATAGCATTTGTGGCAGGTCAGGGACACCTGCCAGCTTAACTTACATGTTGGGATAGTTAGGACCACCTGCGCCTTCTGGCGTCACCCAGGTGATATTTTGACTCGGATCTTTGATGTCACAGGTCTTACAGTGAACGCAGTTTTGCCCGTTAATCACAAACTGTTTAGCGCCGTTTTCATCTTCGTTGACCTCGTACACCCCTGCCGGACAGTAACGCTGTGCAGGCTCAGCATACTGCTCAAGGTTTACCTTGATAGGAATAGAGGCATCTTTAAGTTGCAAATGACAGGGCTGCTCTTCTTCATGGTTAGTATTGGATAAAAACACAGACGACAGCTTGTCAAAACTCAGTTTACCGTCCGGTTTAGGATAGTTAATTTCCTGAGAGTCTTTTGCCAGCCTGAGAGAAGCATGATCCAGCGTGGTATCTTTGAGTGTGAATGGCAATGAACCTGAAAACAGGTTTTGGTCAACCATGTTGTAGGCACCACCCAATATGCGACCAAACTTGTGCATGGCCGGGCCAAAGTTACGTGACTGGTAAAGCTCGTCATACAGCCAGCTGCTTTTGAAGTTATCGGCAAACTCGCTTAAATCTGCGCGAAGGTTTTCTTCCCCTAGCGCAGCTAAAATGGTATCCGCAGCTATCATACCCGACTTCATTGCCGTGTGATTGCCTTTGATTTTGGCAAAGTTCAGAGTACCGGCATCACAGCCAACCAGCAAACCGCCCGGGAAGTGCATTTTAGGCAACGCATGTAGACCCCCTTTGGCAATCGCTCGGGCACCGTATGCAACGCGTTCACCCCCTTCCAGCGTGTCTTTAAAGACTTGTTGATGTTTCATGCGCTGAAACTCGTCAAACGGGCTCAGGTAGGGGTTTTTGTAGTTAAGATCTATGATTAATCCGACTACGACTTGATTATTCTCAGCATGATACATAAACGACCCACCGTGGGTTTCGTTATCGAGCGGCCAGCCCGTACCATGGACAACTTTGCCTTCCTGGTGTTTTGCAGGGTCTATCTGCCAGATCTCTTTAAAGCCAATACCGTAGTGCTGAGGGGTTGCATCTTTATCCAGGGCGAACTGGCTGATCAGCTGTTTGCCCAAGTGGCCACGACAACCCTCTGCAAATACTGTGTATTTGGCTCTCAGTTCCATACCGGGCATGTAACTGTCTTTTGGCTCACCATCTTTGCCAACACCCATATCACCGGTGATGATGCCTTTCACTTCATCATCTTCGACTATCAGCGAGTGCGCGCTGAATCCGGGGAATACTTCCACACCCAGTTGCTCAGCCTGCTCAGCCAGCCAGCGACAGACATTGCCCATAGACACAATATAATTGCCATCATTTTTAAAGGTCTTAGGAACAGCAAAATGCGGGATGCTGGTCGCTTTGCTCTGATCTTTAAACAGGTAGATTTCGTCTTCAGTCACTTTTGTGGTGACAGGGGCATTTTTTTCAGCCCAACCCGGGATTAATTCGTCCAGCGCTTTAGTTTCAAAGACAGCACCAGACAAAATATGTGCTCCGACCTCTGAGCCTTTTTCAACGACACAGATCATCAGTTCTTGTTGTTTTTCCTGTGCCTGTTGTGCAAGTCGGATCGCGCACGATAAGCCCGCAGGGCCCGCGCCAACGATCACGACATCAAATTCCATGGTTTCGCGTTCGACCATTTTTACCTCACATAGATTGACGGTAGTTTAACTAAAACGAGGCTTTAGTTTTGTTAAGGTTAAGCTAAGGTTATTTTAGGTTGACGTTTACGTCAACAGGAAGTAGTCTGGATTCATTAAATTGTTTTGTTGACGTTTACGTCAGCCCTATAGAATAACCAGATGATGGAGTAACCATGAAAGTACTTGTGCCAATCAAACGCGTGATTGACTACAATGTCAAGGCAAGAGTCAAGGCCGACAACAGTGATGTTGATCTGGCCAATGTAAAAATGGCAATGAACCCGTTCTGTGAGATAGCGGTAGAAGAAGCAATCCGCCTTAAAGAAGCCGGTACCGCCAGCGAAGTAATTGCAGTATCAATCGGCGATAAAGCTTGTCAGGAACAACTGCGTACGGCACTTGCTCTGGGCGCTGACAAAGCCATTCATATTGAAACAGATGCTAAGCTGGAGTCGCTTCACGTTGCTAAACTACTGGCAAAGCTGGTAGAGCAAGAAAGCCCTGAACTGGTTATTCTGGGCAAACAATCTATCGATTCTGACAACAATCAAACTGGTCAGATGTTAGCAGCACTTACTAAACGCCCTCAGGGCACGTTTGCGTCTAAAGTCGAAATTGCTGACGGCAAAGCGGTTGTCACGCGTGAAGTAGATGGTGGTCTGCAAACGGTAGCACTTAACCTGCCAGCGGTTGTAACTACAGATCTGCGTCTGAATGAGCCGCGCTATGCATCTCTGCCAAACATTATGAAAGCCAAACGTAAACCACTTGATGTGATTGCAGCAGATACGCTGGGTGTAGATCTGGCGCCGCGTGTGGAGCTGGTTCGTGTGGCAGAGCCGGCTAAACGTGAAGCGGGTATCGTTGTTGAAAGTGTAGAAGAACTGGTTAATAAACTAAAAACTGAAGCTAAGGTGATCTCATGAGCGTACTAGTTATTGCTGAACACGAAAATGGTGTATTAAAGCCAGAAACGGCAAAAGTGGTTCATGCGGCGAGCAAGCTTGGCGCAGAGATCCATGTTCTGGTCGCGGGTCATAACGTTGGATCGGTGGCTGAGGCTGCGGCACAAATCGCAGGCGTAACGGCGGTCAAGTTGGCGGATGACGGCGCGCTTGATCATCAGTTGGCTGAAAGCACAGCGGATTTGGTTATCACACTTGCTGAAGGTTACAGCCATGTTCTGGCTGCGGCATCGACTACAGGCAAAAATATCATGCCTCGCGTTGCGGCCTTGCTGGATAAGTCGCAAATTTCTGAAATTGTAGACGTGGTAGATGCAGACACCTTTATGCGTCCCATCTATGCTGGTAACGCCATTGCTACGGTTAAATCATTAGAAGCACAAAAAGTTATCACCGTGCGTGCCAGTGCGTTTGATGCGGCCGGTGAGCAAGCCCCTGTTGCTGTTGAATCACTTACTACGTCGGTTGAAAACACCAGCAGCAGCTTTGTTGGTGTTGAACAAACTGAATCAGAGCGCCCTGAGCTGACGGCAGCACCTGTGGTTATTTCTGGCGGTCGCGGCATGCAAAACGGGGAGAACTTCTCACTGTTGGAAGGCATAGCAGACAAATTAGGGGCAGCCATTGGTGCGTCACGTGCTGCGGTTGACGCAGGCTTCGTACCAAATGATATGCAGGTTGGTCAGACGGGTAAAATTGTAGCGCCAGACCTGTACATTGCCGTGGGGATCAGCGGTGCGATTCAGCATCTGGCCGGTATGAAAGATTCAAAAGTCATCGTTGCTATCAATAAAGACCCGGAAGCGCCCATCTTCCAGGTGGCAGACTATGGCCTGGTGGCTGATTTGTTCGAGGTTTTACCTCAGTTCGAACAAGCCCTGTAACAACAAATTCTGGTTGTTAAAGCCGTGAGCACCTATGTGCCGCGGCTTTTTTCGTTTATATCGGCACAGAGGCGAAATCATCGCCTATTTAGTCACGGGGTCAAAACAGCTCATACAAGTCAGCAAGCATGCGACATATGCGCATTTATTTCAAAAAAACCACCGTGTTACCGCACTGACAGGGGTCATTTTAGCTCAATGTGGTGTAAAAACACTCAATTTGGTGGCATATGAGTCGTGTTCTCTATCAGGCTGCAATAATTCGTTCATTGAGCACCGTTAAGGTCGTCCCGAAATTTATTAAAACCCCTTTTCTGTGCGAGAAAAAACATGAAGAACACTCTACCGACTGGTATATCGAAAATCTGTGCTGGCGTTGCCATTGCACTGGGCCTGCTGAGTACCTCTGTCTCAGCGAATACATTGCAGGGCGAATTGACTGATGCGCAAAATAAGGCGCGTTTTGAGGGGGCAAAGGTCATCATCAAGGAATTGGGCCGTGAAGTGAGCTCTGAGCGAAATGGTGAGTTTAGATTCATCAACCTGCCTGCCGGGACTTACACGCTGGAAGTTCGCTACATTGGCGCGCAATCTGTCACTCAGCAAGTCGTAATTAAAGACAGTGAGGTTACTCAGACACGAGTTGTGCTGAGTGCCTATCAGGGCGAAATGGATAACATTATTGTCAAAGGGCAGCGTGCAGGGCAGGCCGGAGCCCTGAACAGACAGAAAAATGCCGATGGTATTAAATCTATTGTCAGTGCAGATAGCATAGGTCAATTACCTGATCAGAATGCAGCAGAAGCGCTGCAACGTTTACCGGGTCTATTTATTGAGCGAGATCAGGGGGAAGGGCGTTTTGTTGGGATCCGGGGCATTGACCCCAACCTGAACAACGTCACCATCAATGGGGCTGCTGTACCTTCACCGGAAGGCGGTGTACGCAGTGTAGCCATGGACGTACTTCCGAGCGAAATTATTCAGAGTCTGGAAGTGAGCAAGACAGTCACGCCTGATATGGATGCGAATGCGATTGGTGGCAGTATTGAAGTGAAAAGCTTAAGTGCGTTTGACCGCGAAGGGGAAAGCTATAGCTTTACGGTGCAGGGGGCCTACAATGAGCAGGTCGAGAAGAGCAGCCCTAAATTGTCGGCAAGTTACAGTGATATCTATGAGATCAGCAGCCAGACACAGCTGGGTGTTGCAACCGCGGTCTCCTGGTTCGAGCGCAAGTTTGGCTCGCATAATATGGAAACCGATGGTGGCTGGATGGAACTGGAAATGGACGATGCCAATACAGGTGAGGAAGTGGCATTTTTTGGTGCTGAGGAAATTGAGCAGCGTCTGTATACCATCACGCGTGAACGTCTGGGGGCTGCACTGAATCTGGATCTGCACCAGGGTCTGTTCAATAAGTATTACCTGAGAACCATGTACAGTGAATTCTCGGATAACGAATTCCGTCTGCGTAACGAATACAAGTTCGACAAAGGCGAGTATCTGAGCGATCAATCTGACGATACTATGGCCTACTTCAGTGGTGCCGAAATGGATCGGGACAGCAAAGACAGGTATGAAGAGCAAAGCATCTTGTCTGTGGTGGCCGGTGGTGAGCATTTGGTCAGCGATTGGTTTATAGAGTACAGCCTGGTGTACTCAAAGTCAGATGAGCAGGAGCCTGACCGTTTAGATATGGCATTTGCGGCTGAGGACCTGACACTGGGGTATGTCAGCCTGGGTGATACGCCTACTTTGTCTCGCAGTGAAGGCGCTCATCAATTAAATGGCTTCGAACTGGATGAAATCGTTCATGAAAATAACCTGAGTGAAGACGAAGCGACCAGTTTTAAGCTGGACCTGACAAAAGATTTAGTGATTTCAGGTCATAATGCAGAGCTTAAATTTGGAGTTAAATATCGCGACCGTGAAAAATTCAACTCAGTCAACGCGGTCGTCTATGACGGCGGATTTGATGATGTGACGGCAGAGCAGTTCAAGACTGTCGCACCTGAATATAACCTGGGTGACTTTGGTCCGGGTATGTCAGAGCAGGCACTGCAGAGCTATTTTGCAAATAACAAAAGTGCCTTCGAGCGTAATGACCAGGAAACCAGTATAGAGTCTAAAGGACGTAGCTATCGCTCTGAAGAAACGGTCAGTGCGTTATATACCATGATTAACATAGATTTTGGTAAACTTAATTTGATCACGGGTGTCCGATATGAGGACACCGACTACACTACCCGTGGCTATCGGGTTGCACTTGAAAATGACAAGCTAACCGACAGTGAACAGGTCAATATCAGTTCCTGGGAAGTAGATAAATCATATGATCACCTGATGCCAAACCTGACTCTGCGTTATGAGCTGGCAGACAATGTGATTTCCCGATTTGCTTATACGCAAACGATTGCCCGCCCGGGGTTTGAGGAAGCTGCTGCTTATCAGCTACTGGAAAGCGAAACGGATGAAGACGACGGACAGGTCGTGACTGAGCGAGAGGGGGAGGTAGGCAACCCCGATCTGGACCCTTACGAGTCTCACAACTTAGATTTGTCTGTTGAATACTACACAGGCAGCATTGGGGTTATGTCAGCGGGTTTGTTCTACAAGCAAATCGATAACTTCATTACTGAACAGGAAGTGCAAGATCAGGCCCAATGGGCTGGTTATAAGAAAGTTATGCAGTACGTTAATGGTGGCGAGGCAGATCTGACAGGTATTGAGCTTGCTTACAGCAAAAACTTTAAAAATGGGTTGATGCTTTCTGCCAATACCACCTTAATTGACGCCGATGACAAGCTGACCCGCCAGTCAGATACCGTGGCGAACCTGATGGTGGGATATGAAGATGACTCCGTGAGTGCGCGTCTGAGCGGTAACTACAAAAGTAAAGCTTACCTGAGCACAGAAAACGATGCCCGTGTATATCAGGACGACCATATGCAGCTGGACTTAAGTGTTAAATACTATTTCACTGAGCAAATGCAGGTGTACTTCAATGCCATTAACCTGACCGATGAACCGCTGTACATTTATCATGGCGAGCAAAAGTACAACTTCCAGTATGAGCAATATGGCCGCTCTTTCGAGCTCGGCTTTACATACACTTCTTTCTAACCTGTTTAGCGGAGCGTGCCGGGGAAACCCGGCACTGTGTGCTACTTATGACTTTAAAGCGCTTTATTGTTTCCTGCCTGAGTGTGTCTGTTCTGGCCTCTTTTGCAGCCCAGTCAGATAATTCGGTGTCCTTCCTGGCGTTTGGTGATGGCGGCTACCACCCTGACTACCCCAAGTTAAAACACATCCATAAGCCAAAGAACAAAGCACAATTTATTGCTGCTGAGCGGGCAGACTGGATAGCGGAGCATCGACCGGTTGATGAGTTCAATCACGCGCCGGTTTACGTTTATCCGGGCACAGACATCGCCACTGAGCAAACTGGTGCACTTGCAACTGGTAAAGCGATGGCTAGTTTATGCCAGCAGAAAAAATGCGACTTTGCTATTCAGTTGGGCGACAACATATATCCGGATGGTGCCGGTGCCAACGATGGCAAAGATGATCAACAGCGCATGAACGACCTGATCCTAAAACCGCTGCGTCCGTTATTTGAGCAGCAACCGGATCTGGTCGTATATTCCGCATTGGGCAACCATGACTGGAAAACGTCACGAAAAGGCGTGAAGCTTCAAACAGAATGGATGGCAAAACAACCAAATTTTTATATGTCGCCCAAAGGCTACTACAGCTACACCATAGGTGAACCTGGCAACGATGTAGAGCTATTTGTACTGGATACCAATATGTTGCTCTCAGGTCAGCACTATTACGAGGTGCCGCTTCGCCCCGATGGCAGTGAGCAGGGCTTAGCCAGCGCCCTCGCATCCGGTCAGGCAGAGGTTGAAGATATCGAACGTCATGAGTTACCAGTCAACGGCGAAGATCATCGGCAGCTTGCCTGGCTGGCGGAAGGATTAAAGCACTCAAAGGCTAAGTGGAAGCTGGTGTACGGGCATCATATTCTGTGGTCAATCGGTGGTTCCAAATATGACGAGGGTCACGTACTGAGAAGACTCATTTTGCCTGAACTCTGTCAGTATGCTGATGCCTATATCGCAGGGCATGAACATGATCTGGAGCTGCTAACGGACGATTGCAGTCGTGTAATACCAGGTAACTCTAAACCTAAGCTGCCCTTGATTATCAGTGGAGCTGCGGCAAAAATGCGCGGAACACACACACCGTTTGCACAGCAGCAGGAGAAGCGCTATGCAGAATACGATCTGGTATGGTCTAAAAGTTTCATCTGGGGCTTTGCCCATATTGAGCTGGATAACAATCTGAACAAACTGAATGTGTCTTTTTACACGACGCCACATGACCAAAGTGGCAAGCTTGAGGCTGAACAGTCATTTAGTTTTGCAAAACGTAGTGACTGATAAGCAAAGGGATAGCACGGCAGGTTAGTGCTGGGGCTATCCCACTCAAGCTGTCAGTGTTTCAGAGCAAAAAATTATGGTATTCGGTAATTTGCACTATAGTTAAACTCACGCAAACAGACATGCGTACGCCACTTACTGCCGTCAGGCTAGCTAGGTACTGTTATTGTCGAATACGAGTTGAGCTGCCAATGAATACCAATGATCCTTCCATGGAAGAAACCTTATTTTTCGGCCAGTTATTGGAAAACTCCTCTCCAATTGAACTACTCAAACAAGTGTTAATGCGCTCGCAGCACGCCATAGTCGTCACTGACGCTAATCGTGATGAGGGGTACCGTATTGTGTATGCTAACAGAGTATTTTGTCGTCATACCGGCTACGAGCTTGCCGAGTTAGTTGGCCAGTCAACTGCCATATTACAAGGGCCCAAGAGCAACCGCAGAGTACTGGCCAGGTTAAGCCCTGCACTGGAAAAAAACGGCTATTTTTACGGTTCTTCGGTCAATTACAGAAAAGACGGCTCTATGTATCCGGTTGAGTGGAATATCTCAGCGATAACAAATGAAGCGGGGGAGGTGACACATTACATTTCCCTGCAAAAAGATCTCACTAACATGCGCCGCCTGGTTCGGCAGATCAGAGAATCGACGGACGTGTTTAAGCAGTTTTATCAGGAATCGGCTCGCCAGGGCAGTCGCTTTGGTAAAGGGGCTGATTCTGTCCTGAGTGCTTTGAAAAGAAGTGCCAAGCTACTCAACGGCCGATTGCACCTCAAAGACAACGTCGAGCTTTTTCAGGAAGCGTTCCCGTATCAGGAGCCAGATGAAAACAGCTTCGATGAACTGTTTTTTGATCTAGATGAAGATTCAGATAATGGTGCTGATCAGCGCCTGAACAAACAAGCTATGACTGCTGAAGCGTTCTGGACCGACAGCCCAATTGAAGAGGATGATGTTGAGTCCATTGTTGGGGCTCTGAACGAGCTTGAATCAGAAACAGGTTTAATAGAGCTGAACGGTTATTCTGAAGCTCGGTTTAAAAATGTTGCAAGACTCTACAAAGAACTGGCCAACACCTTGTACTTTTGTATTGAGTTCAACGATGGGGCACTGATGATAGATGAAGTGGCTGATCGTCTTGAGTCTCAGGCTGCGGACTCCAACTTTCCAATCGAGTTTTTGCTGATGTTTAATAAAGATATTAACAGCTGGCTTAACGATGTGTTTGTCGAAAAAGAAACTGACAATGTATTTGGTGGCGAGAGCAATGCGATAATGGCTGGTGAGCAGTTGTTATCACTTATCGGTGAAAACTAATTGGCTCGTTGTTGCCGCTGGGGCGGTTGTTGATGTGGGCTCCAAGGTGTTCCTGTCCTGGGTATCCACTGGACACCAAATTAATGTCCCTATCTTGATCTCTGGTCAAGCTTCCAGCTCTGCTGACTGCTCCGGACAATACATAATCTGCCAGGTTCACTATGAGCGGGTTACTCGTTGTCTATAAGAACCTATAAGCAACCTTAAGCCATTTGGAAGCAGTATAATACTGCATAGCTTTGTGCCTGGGCGCTTTCATATTAATTACTTGCCACAATGGAAAGTCACTGCTAATCTTTAGTTTCCACCATGGAAAGTAAAGGAATGACTATGAACAAAGATTCTAATATCGGGGCAGAGGCAGCACGTGCGTCTCTTATTACGGCGAATGCTGCCAAACGTCAGGTCAATCTGCTTTTAAGGCCGCCAGTTTGGTTAAACGTACTTATTAGTCTGCTTGCTGCATTGGCTACAACGGCAAGCGCTCAGGCAAGTCAAAGTAGTTTCTGGACTTTGCTAGCGATAGGCGCAGCACTGAGTGTAATTGCATTGGCATTGGGCTGGTCTCATTATCTGCGGGTGTCAGGTGTAAAAGCAAAAACCCTGAAAGGTGTATCAAGAAAAACGCTAACTACTGTTTCTCTGGCATTATCGAGTGCCTTTATTGTATTGCTCGCATTCTATCTGACCAAACAGGGGATCTGGCAGTCCGCTTATGTCGCAGGTGCGATGATTTTCCTGTTTAGCAGCTTTGCTTTTTACAAGCTGCCGGCGGGAGAATGGCTGACAAAGGATTCTGGCAATGAGTAAAGCCTGTTTTGACTCGCTTATTCATGCCCACAATCGGCTACAGATCTGTGCGTTACTTCACCCCGTTTCAGAGCTTGAGTTTTCTGTGGTTAAAGCACAGCTTGAAGTCAGTGATTCCGTGCTATCTAAACACATCAAAGCGCTTGAGCAGGCTAATTACATCTCAGTGGCAAAGCGAGCAAGCTTATCTCGCCCCCGCACCTGGCTGTCTTTGACTGAGTTAGGTGAAGCGGCTTATCTTGGTCATGTCGCGGCGCTTAGAGAGATTGTTGGTTTGTAAAGGCATCAGCTTCAAATAGTTCTGCACCGACCTTTATTGAGGTGTTTGATCGACACTCATAAAATTACAGGTTCAACAGCATGGTTGTTGAACCTGAAAAGCCGAGCAACCAGTGCAAATAAGGAAAGTGCTCTGTTTTCGTGGTAACAAACCCTTTACGCGCATAAAGTTTTTTTGCTCTGGCATTACTATCAATTACATCCAACCGCACTGATGCGTAGCCGTGTGTCCGAGCATGAGAGATAATGCTGTCCAATAACCTGGAGCCTACGCCCAGCCCACGACAGGATTCTTGCACGGCTATACCGTCCATAATCATTTCATTCTGTCGTGGCTCACGTTCATACAGGCTAAACAACAAACAGGCACGTATGCCGCCCAATATCCCTAAATGCTCGAACAGTCCGTTTGTATCAAGGCCTGCTGTTAATGAACCACTGACTTCACTAAAACCTGCAATCCCTACCAGTTCATCGTTTTTCAGTGCAACGAACGAGTATTCTGGTATGAAACAGCTTTCCAAGACTGCAAGTCGCTTTGCCCGACAGGGGATTGCGTTGGCAAATTTGTTTCCGAAAGCCTGGTCGTAAAGCCGGGCAATCGAGTGACTATACTTTCGATCCCATCCTTGTTCTATTTTGATTGTCACGGTATTTCTCCAATCAATTTATACTTGTTTGCCAATTTCTATTGCTCTCGCTTTTTACAAGGCTTCAAGTACAAAACAGCAGCAATTACGAGTTTATGGCATAAAACACATCTACCATCGAATGGAAGGGAGCTGACGCTCCCTGAGTTAACGAAGCTTATAGTTTTTCCAGGATCACTTCTGCTTTACTGACTTCAAATGTCTTTGGTGCTTCAACCAGTAAAGTGGTGACAACCCCGTTATCAACAATCATAGCGTAGCGTTGAGAGCGGATCCCACCGAAGCCGTCTGTATCCATATCCAGACCAAGCGCTTTGGTAAAGCTGGCATCACCGTCACCTAGCATCATAATTTCGCTTGCATTGTGCGCGTCACCCCAGGCGTTCATTACAAAGGCGTCATTCACTGAAACACAGACTATGGCATCGACTCCTTTGGCTTTGATTTTGTCCGCCAGGGCAACGTAACCTGGTAAGTGAGCTGCAGAGCAGGTAGGGGTAAAAGCGCCAGGTACGGCAAACACAACGACTTTTTTGTCTGCAAACAGGGTATCACTCTGGTGCGTGACCATGCCATCAGCAGTCAGTTCGCTCAAAGTGGTTTGGGGCAAGGCGTGTCCTTGTTCAATCATGGTTTTTCCTCATCGGATGTTACGGAGATTAGCTCTATTCTAGACGTAAAAGCGGTGATTAAACACGGACAAAAAATAAGGTTAAACTAATTTCTGAGAAAAGGAGAGCATGGAGCAGATGATAACCCAGTCGCGCGAGTTATCACCGGTATAGACAAGCTAATTACTTGAACCATGAATAGAACTAAAGATATGACTTACTTTCGCATTCTCAGTTGGACCAGAATAGCCATGACAATTAAAACAGTTTGCTGCTGGTTGCAGATTGTTCGGGCCTGTATAGACAACCTCAGCAAACCCTTGTTGTGCATTGGTTTCCATCGTCGTGTTTGCCAATTGTATGGACCCACGCTGGTTGTCGCGATTCTTAGAAGGTTGACTCACATCATTTAACCACAGCCCGCCAACCAGTTCGTACTTGGCCAGTACTCGTAAAGAGTTATAGGTTGGCATACGCTTAAATACTTTGTTTAACTGCTCGTTAAGAGAAATGATATTAGCCCGGTTATGCTCTGCCTGGTTGTCTCCCTCGGCCGTACCCTGAGCATAAACCTGACAGACTTCCGTCGGTGTACCTGTCAAAGGAGAAGCGCCAGTCTTAGTAGGGTCGATCGTCTTGTTAAACGCACAATTTGCATCCGGATTTGGCAGGCCAGCTGCACATTGCTCACTGGCAAAACTCCAGTCAGAGGTTGGCTGATTTGTTTTTTGGCAATCGGGTGCATTGTATTTATGCTCAAAGGTCGCCCAGATAAACTCAGGGTGATCTTTGGTGCTAATCACCAGGTGAAAACCCACCATGCCGTACAACTCATCGGCATCGATTTTGCCATCATTGTTGGTGTCCGAGCGAACCCACACATAGTTTAGCATGTCTTTTTCGGTGATTTTACGCCACGAAGTTTTAATCTCAGTAGTACCTGCAGGTAAAGTTGCAGAGCCTCGGGCAACATTGCACATATCCCGATCAAAACGAGTCTCGTAAAGTACGATATTCCCATTTTGGTCATACAATACGGCGTTATTCAGTGCCTGATTCATCTCATGGGGCGCTGTGAAATCTTCACTGGTGGTGTGTGGATCTTTATCTCCTCGGACAAACAGTTTGGATTCCAGTGTATTGGGCGCACAAGAGTCCTGATCGCTACCGAGATAGATGGCATAGCGGTCTTCATTTAAGAAAGTCCGGTCCTTGCCATTTGGCGCGTTGATTAAAGAGATAAACCATTGCCAGGAAAACTGATAAAACTGACACAGATTCTGCCCACCACCCGGAATGTCGTTTGGTGGGTTATTGGGGTTCGTTACCCAGTTAATATTTGCAGGACAAAACAAGGGATCCTGGCTGGCTGTATTGTCAGAGTCAGCCGCTGAACCTGAAGGCTCAGTAGAGCATGCAAGCAAGGTCGTGAGTGCAGCACTGAGCAGAGAAAGCTTGAGGGGGGGCATAACAAATTCCTTTCAATATCGAGACGGTCACCTTAACTCTAGAGCAATTTTAAGAAGTTACCATTACCGGGTATTACACATTAAACGTAGCTGATTACCCGTTATTTCGAAGTACTTAGAGGTGGTTATCTTGTGAGAAGCCTCGGTGGCTGGGCCAGCAGAACAGTTATCTGTGGAGGTGCTTGATTAGTTTAAAACGCAAAAACCATGTTTTCTCTTTGGGGGGATATATTATTAATCGTTCATTTGATAAAGCTTTCCAATAGCTACTTTGATGTATGTATAGTGAGAGTTTATGTTAAAAGGCGCAAAGTTGGCACTTGAGCTGTTTGAGCCACAGTGTTAGCTTGTTGTTCCCGCTGCTGTGTTCGTTTTTGTCACAGTGGAAGAATTAAGTCAGTATCTTATACCAACAAGAACGTTAGATATGCATGACTATATTGCTGATATGGTTGGGATTATTTTCTTCACGTGGTTATCAAGGATTTTGTCGAATAGAAGTTTAATCGAAACAAGAGGGCACTCTTAAGTGGACCGTTCAATAACGAAAATAAGTACAGCAATAACTTCTCACGCTATAAGTGAGGCGTTCTTTGGTGCATCCGGCATTAGCGTAGCCGATGAGTCAACTTTGGCCAGGCTACAAATAGGCTTTAGCATTCACCCTGATGGCTCAGATTTAACAGGGACAGAAGAGGGAAGTTGGTATCAAAGCTGGGTTGTCATAGCTACTGACAGTGAATTGGGCGACCCGTTTTTCGTTGATACAAGTGATCCTATGATGCCGGTTTATACTGCTATGCATGGCGAGGGCGAATGGATCCCAGAGCAAGTTTCAACTTCATTGAATTCTTTCTTGGAGTCGCTTTTGTATCTAAACAAACTCAGTAAGCAGAGCTTTGCTCAAGTGAGCCCCGACGAGAATACAATTACAGACCCCAGAGAGCTCGCTATTATTGAGCGTCAATTACAAACGATTTCGGGAGAAACAGAGTACTGGGAATACTTCATGGAACAACACAGGGAGTGGGTTGAGGACCATGAGTAAGGTTACGCTCACCGGTGTTTTGATGTCACCTTCAAATTTGATTCAGATAAACGATAGGGATGAGTCTGTATGTGGATGCTGATACTTCTGCCTTTAGTCTATGTGATTATTGCTGGCCTGATTGTCTCATTTGGCTATAGCAAGTCCGAAAATCTCAGCTTAAAGAAAAAAATAGCGTTGCGAAGTGGCCTGTTAGCTTGTTTTTTTAGCCCGGCATTTATTTGGGTGTTCCCGTTTTCTTTTCCTGCACCTGCAATCATTGCAATGATATTAAGCGTGATAAGTCTTTTCACAGCTGAGCCATCAAGGCTCCTGGTGGGAACACTTGCCTTCGCATTTATACCTTTTTTACTATTCTGGTTGGTTTATTTTGGTGTGTATATGCTGGCTTTAAGGCTAAGAGCATTGTAAGAAGCACGCCTTAAACTCAGTAGCTGCATAAAACAAAGCGGCCTGTCGGCCGCCAAAAAGTCTCAGGGCTATTTAAACATGGTCTGGATCCGTTCACGCTCCGTGTTTGTCGCATAGCTGGTGAAGTGAGCAAACAGGTTCATTAAGGGCGCTTCCATATGAGTTGCAAATAAAACCATATTGGGGAATTGATTAGCTAAAGGTGTGGGTGGGTAGAGTTTTGGATGCTTTTTCCGTACGTCCGAAAAGTGCGCTGTGTATGAATCTAATTTGGCTCTCACATCCGGTTTTAGCGTTGCTTCAAATGTTTTATTCGGACCATAGTGGATCAGCAGCCATTTAATGGTGCGAGGTTTAATGTTGAACCAGCTATTTGCCATCACCTCAATGGCGTCGTTGAAATAAACGGCAGGTCTGGTGTAGTTTTCCATGCTGTCCCATAGCTGTTGTAAAAAAGGCAGGAAAAGTGCTGAGTCAAATATCTGGTTGTGTCTGAAGTAACGAATGCTTTGCCCCTGCAACTGAGCTTCAGTGAGATTTGCATATTGATGATACCCAATCGACAACCCTGCTTTATTGCCTGTGTGCTGGTAAGGGGTATATCCAAACAAAGTGGGTAACCACATATCAACCACAATATTCCAGCTGTTGTCTGAGTTATCCGGGTCACGGTAAACACTTTGCAGGGCGTTTGAGAACGACAGCACCTGATCAATGTCGTCAAAAGCAAGTAGATTAGCGATACCATTGTCTTCAATGCCACCGCCATCCGCAAAGCGTGCAGCCACACCCGGCTTTTCCTCAGCAACATCTGCCGCTGACCAGTAATTATATTTAGGATCTATGCCATCCATTCCTTGAATGGCCGTTGCAAAAAACGCGCTGCTATTGGCGGTAACATCAGCCAGCGAAAACGCTGAGACCTGATTATCATTATTCAGGGGCAGTTTGGCATTGATGTTGGACTTAGCCGAGGAGGTGAGTTGAGTGTCAAAACAATAACTTGACACTAAACCGCCACCAACCTGTTGTAAATCAGTAGCCGTCGTTTCCACAGTTCCTAAGTCGTCAGCAAAGATGCCTGTTGCGATAGCGGTGCACTGGACGGGCGCCAGCATATCACCGGTTTGCGGGTTTGTATTAGGCGTAATAAATGCGGCTGTATTGCACAAATGGAACGGTCGTTTTATACGCCCCTCACTTTGCTGATATGTGTGCACTGTGTCAGGTAACCCCGGGTTCTGTGCTTTTATGTGCGCCGCGTCTTCCCGACTATATGCAAACCATGCGGTTTCGATGACTGGCGTCATAAGTCCGTCGAAATGAGTGGAAGACAATCCCGATGGTTCCAGAATGTTCTTTGCTATTTGATAATTCCAGATCCGGTTATTTGGAAAGTATGGGTTAACAAATAACTTTCCAGCCGAATACGCCATGTTATCCCACTTAATGCCATCCAGAGTGACGGTTGTGCCGAGATAGCCCGATGGTGCGTAATCTAAAGTACTCAATGTCAGCGTGGAAGGATCTTCCACAAAAGGGCCGAGAAAAGTTGCATCGTCGATGTGATCCGGCAGATAAGTAAAAGGTACAACTGCCCAGCTACCACCAGATACCGTTGAAATTGCCCGCG
The DNA here is from genome assembly GCF_024124545.1 of Pseudoalteromonas sp. XMcav2-N. GTDB lineage: Bacteria > Pseudomonadota > Gammaproteobacteria > Enterobacterales > Alteromonadaceae > Pseudoalteromonas. Next base: position 129,585 of record NZ_JAMXSF010000003.1, on the reverse strand, counting down.
CCTGACCGAGTACACCCATATCGTTGAGTGCTCGCATCTGACCGAGTGCTGCAATCATGGCAATGGAACCGCCACCGGAAAAACAAATTCCGACGTTGCCAGGTGTGTCACCCTGAGTAATGAAATCAGTGGTTTTGTTACAGGTCTGGGTTGCTAACCAAGTACCACTGATCTGAACGTCAGACCATTTACGTTTACGCCATGCCGGATCAACTTTGGTTTGACTGGTTGGGATTTGTTGGCTCATCTCAATTCCTCTTTGATTTGTATTCTACCGCTCGTCGCGCTAAACCATAGTCAAGGTTAGCCATTTGCTGTATTACAGTTGATTACAGTTACTAACCACGTTCGAGGCTGGGTAGCTTTTATTTATAATAATTGGCCGTGACATATCGCTCACAAGTAAATTGTCAGTGATTGATGATTGCGAAGCTAAATGGTACTGTTCTCGCTCTTCATTGTCATGGTTAAAGCTTTTGTGCAGTACTAAGGACGAGTTGTGAGCTATATACAAGTCTATATGTTGGTTATGTTCTGTGCATTTACAGTCTGCTTTGTGGTCTCATATTTTAAGAAGCGAGCTCTGCGACATAAATCTGAAGACAATGTTCAGACACCCAAGTGCGAGAGCAACAAGCCAGCTATCATGCTTGACTATGATGAGAGTCTTGCAAGAGAACTAGAGCACAATCCATTATTTCTGTCTGTATATAGCGACTGTGAAAAAGCTCAGGCAGAGTTTTCCAAAGACCCAGGGGCTTTTTCTGCGCTTGTTATGGATATTTTGGATGTTGTAAGGCGCCGCTCAATCAGGCACAGAGAAATCGACGCAAATCTATGGTCAGGCATCATAATAAGAAAAATGTTTCCTGAGCGGTATAAGTAGCTCGGATTATCTCGCGCACCGGCAATGGCCAGATTGGGCTGGGGTGCTGCCAGTGGAGTCTAATAAGGAGAAAATTTGCTAGTCGCATTTGTTATCGCTATGGCAGGGTTAGTCATCTTATTAGTCATGGAAAAGGGGTTTTCCAGACAGTCTCAGCCAAAGCCAAACAATGAACTTACGACCCTGTCTGTTGCTTCGAGAACGATAACCAAACGCATTGTGAGTATAACACCCAATGAATCAGGGGAGTTGATTATACAATTTCCAGATAATGAGTATCGCTTGCTTTGTTTAAGTATCCCCAGGAAGGCTTTTGGCTGGCAAGCGCTTGCCCATCCCGGTAACGCCAAGAGATTTACGTTTACGCCAGAAAAAGTATCCTTAGAATTTGGCGGTGAGCTGGATGCGGACTATCTGTTTCTTAATTCAAAGCGAATAGAACCTGAATTGTTAGCAAGACAGTGGCTCGGGCTTTGCCGCAGAAATCAAGCACCGACGGATCGTCACCCTACCCATCATGTTTTTTCTGTGTCTATAGCGCCTTTCAGTGAAAAGCTCTTTGCTATCAGCCAGTCAATAGGAGGAGGGATCGCAGACACCGGGGGTGGACAAAGTTACACACTGGAGGAGCTGTTAACCTGGCAGAACTGGAAAATTCACTTTGAACTTTCGGGCTGTTCATGGGCCATCCCAGTCATCGAAAATAGCCAAGATAAAAAAAACATGATAAACACGCTGATTACAGAGGCCTGCAAAAGGAAGGGCATGTAAACATGGTGCAAGGGCCGAGTACACGCCCAGCTAATCGGACTTTCTTTTCCTGCTACGCCAGTTATAGTGCAGGTATATAAGAAAGTCAGATGTGGGTTCACATCAAGGAGCTAATTTATGAGTAACACCTATACAATCCGCACTATGACTCGTGCCGAAGTTGATCTCGCGGTTGACTGGGCTGCACAGGAAGGCTGGAATCCGGGGCTGGAAGATGCGCAATGCTACTACCAAGCCGATCCTGAAGGGTTTCTCATTGGTACTGTAGATGATGAACCAATCGCAGTCATCTCTGCGGTCAAATATGATGATACATTCGGGTTTATCGGATTTTACATAGTAAAACCTGAATATAGAGGACAGGGTTTTGGTTTGAAAATCTGGCAGGCAGCTATGACCAGGCTGGCGGGGTGTAACATTGGTCTGGATGGTGTAGTTGAGCAGCAGGAGAACTACAAGAAGTCAGGCTTTACTTTGGCTTATTCCAATCGTCGCTATCAGGCTAGCAGTCAGATGCTGGCCGTTCGAGGTACGACAGAAATGACAGATCTGAACGCGTTACCACACAAAACAATAGAGCGATTTCTTGAGCCGTTTTTTCCGGTACAGAGAACCAGGTTTTGGCATGCCTGGCAGGCACAGAGCAATGCAATATCTATTGGTTTGCTGATTGGAGGAGAATTGCAGGGAGTCGGGGTTATCAGACAGTGCCGGGAGGGCTATAAAATAGGCCCCTTGTTTGCCCAAAATGCACAGCAGGCTGAGGCTTTAATTGGTACATTGAGCTCAAAAGTTGGGAGTGATTGTGCTGTATATTTGGATGTGCCTGCATGTAATTCATCGGCGACTGGACTCGCGGAAAAACTCAACATGACGCCGGTGTTTGATACGGCACGAATGTATACGCAAAGGGGGCCTGATATTGGCATAGACAAAACGTTTGGCGTAACATCGTTTGAAATTGGTTAGTCAAAAAGCCGAAAACGCGCACATCAGTAAGTCAAACGCACTTGTATCCAAATGACAAGCGCGTTTGCATATCAGGGATAACTCAAGCTTGCGGTAAGGCTAAAGCTTAAGTTTTCTTTTTGGTTGTTAAAAGCGAAATTGATTTTGCTTCAATCTGTATCTTTTCTTGTTTGAACAAACCACCAATGGCCTTTTTAAAATTGGCTTTGCTGGTGGAGAAGGATTTTTTGATCAATTCAGGATCTGATTTGTCACCCAGTGGTAAAAAGCCATTGTTTTCTTCCAACTTTTTAAGGATCTGCTCGCCCAGTTCTGAGATCTTATCCATGCCAGGTTTTTCAAGTAAGATATCTATCTTATCGTCTTCATGGACCTGTTTAACATAACCTGTCATGCGCTGGCCGATGTACATACGCTTAAACACGGTATTAAAAAACACCATACCAAAATGTTGTTCATTAACAATAACCTTATATCCCAGGTCAGTCTTTGCTGCGACAATCAGATCGACTTGCTCAAATTTTTTGTACTGAGCAGGCGTTTTGTTAAGAAATTTCCCAAGGTTACTTGAGGCGCATAAACGCTTGCTGGCATTGTCGAGGTAAAGCTTCACCAGGTAACTGAATCCCTCGCGCATTTTTGGCTTCTGCTCGTTATAGGGGGCCAATACATCTTTACTGATCCCGAGATCCAAGAATGCACCTACTTTATTAATTTGTTTTGCACGTAGCAGGGCAAACTGACCTAATTGAGCGAGAGGCTTCTGCGTGGTTGCACAGGGGTGGCCTTGATTATCACTAAAGACAAATACTTCAACGTTGTCACCTGCTTCCAGATGGTCGGGCAGCTCTTTAAGCGGCAGGAAAACGTCGCCATGTTCCTTGCCATCCAGGTAAGCGCCTTCGGCACAGATCTCTTCGATCATTAAAAACTGAGTAGTACCTAGCATATTTATTCCTCGGTTGGCTTTTTAGGTTTTCTTCTTAGTGGTGCGTGTCCGTCGACATCAAACGGTGCCGGAACGGCCTTTTTAGGTTGTTGCGGTTTTCGTTTGGGGGCGCGTTTTGCTTTGGCTTTTGTGTTTGCTAATTGAGGCTTTGCATTTTGCTTCGGTTTGGTCGTTTTTGGCTTAAACCCTTTAAATTTAGCTTCCAGCCCCTCGACTGCCTGAAACTGAACTGATTCTTTCAGATAAGCTGCAATTGCCTCATAGCTTTTCCAGTCTTTAGGACCGACAAAAGAAATCGCGTCTCCTTTAAAGCCGGCGCGGCCTGTACGACCAATTCGATGCACGTATTCTTCAGCCTGCTTTGGTAAGTCGAAATTGATCACGTGTGATACGTTAAGCAGATCTAGGCCACGAGAAGCAACGTCTGTAGTAACTAACACCTTATACAGACCACGGCTAAATGCGTCCATGATATCAAGACGTTTACTTTGTGCCAGATCGCCTGCCAGTGCAACAGCTTTGATGCCAAGTTCATTAAGCATTTCACTGAACCGAGTCGTGTCCTGACGCGTTGCCGTGAAAATAATGCATTGCTTAACGTTATCCTGTTGTACGAAGTGCTTTAACAGCGCCTCTTTGTGATCCAGGTGGTCGGCAAAATACATCGCCTGACGAATATCATCATGTTTCTCGTTACTGCCGCTGAGCAGAATTCGCTTGGGTGATTTGAGCAGATCTCTGGAGGTGATTTCAATTTGAGCATGCTCAAGCGTTGCTGAAAATAATAAAGTCTGACGAAGTCGGTGATCGGCTGCCTGGTTAATGGTCGAAAGTTGTTTTTCAAAGCCTAAGTCCAGCATACGGTCGGCTTCATCAAAAATTAGTAATTCAAGGCCATGAAGTTGTAAGCTGCGCTGTTCTATATGGTCAGTAATACGACCGGGCGTGCCGATCACAAAGTGAGGATCTTTACGCAGGGCTTTGACCTGATCATTAAAGTTCTCACCACCTAGCACTTTAGTGCAAGACATGGCAGTACCGGCAATTAATAGGCGACATTGGTTAAACACCTGCGTGGCCAGCTCACGAGTTGGTGCTACGATGAGTACACGAGGGTCGCGTTTACTGAGCGCTTTTTGTTTCATCACGCGCTGAACAGCGGGCAGCAGAAAAGCCAGAGTTTTTCCTGAACCTGTCTTTGATTGTGCAAAGGTATCGTGCCCGGCAAGGGCAGTGGGAATGGCCTGAGCCTGGATCTCGGTTGGGGTTGTGATCCCCTGGTGTTCTAATTGTTTTTCAAAGCGCAGGTCAAGACCCAGTTCGGAAAATCTCAAGGTACTTTTCTCCAGTAATTATTTTCTAAAACGCAGTATTATAACAAACTAAGTCTACCTACCACCATAACTTTACTGCGCTTTGTGTCAGTTCTGCTTTGGTCGCTGACAAACGGTTTTGCAATTATCCCTAAAATCCGTAAAATATCGCGCCTGGCGCCGGATTTACGATCCGGTTATGTGCTTACACGTCGTGCTTAAGTGTAGGCTGTTTTAAAGCTTATCGAAGAGAAAGTTATGAATAACCATTTTGTTGTATGTGCAATGTACAAGTTTGTGTCCTTGCCAAATTATCAAGCGATCCGTCAGCCTTTACTGGATGTGATGGAGGCCAATGAAGTGCGCGGTACTTTATTGCTTGCAGAAGAAGGTATAAACGGCACGGTCGCTGGCAAACGTGAAGGCATTGACGCTTTACTGGCGTGGCTGGACAAACAGCCTGGTCTTGACAACATTGTATATAAAGAGTCATACGACGAAACCTGCCCGTTTTATCGCACTAAGGTAAAGCTGAAAAAAGAAATCGTCACCATGGGTGTTCAGGGTATCGATCCTAAAGAAGTGGTTGGTACTTATGTTAAGCCGCAGGACTGGAATGCACTGATTTCTGACCCTGACGTGGTACTGGTTGATACCCGTAACGATTATGAAATCGAGATTGGCACATTCAAAAACGCCATTGACCCTAATACAAAAACTTTCCGTGAGTTCCCGGCTTGGGCAGAGAAAAACCTGGATCCTGCAAAACATAAGAAAGTAGCTATGTTCTGTACTGGTGGTATTCGTTGTGAAAAATCAACGGCGTACATGAAAGAGCAGGGTTTCGAAGAAGTATATCATCTGGAAGGCGGTATTCTTAAGTATTTGGAAGATGTGCCAAAAGAGGAAACAATGTGGGAAGGCGAGTGTTTTGTCTTTGATAACCGTGTTGCAGTGGATCACGATCTAAACAAGGGCTCTTACGATCAGTGTCACGCATGTCGCATGCCGATCACCGAAGAAGAAATGCAACGTCCGGAATATATGGAAGGTGTTTCTTGCCACCACTGTTATGAAAACGTGACTGAAGAGCAAAAAGCCCGCTTTGCTGAGCGTCAAAAGCAAATTGAGTTAGCGAAACAGCGCGGCGAAGGACACATTGGTCATGAGGCGCAGGAAACGTTACGTGCCCGCAAAGAGCAGAAACAAGCAAAGAAAGATGCACAGCGAGCTAAATCAGCATAGTGAATCGAGTTAAATAAAATAAAAAAGCCAGCTTTATGCTGGCTTTTTTATTTTTCGAGCACGAGCAATATTATATGACCGTTCTGTTGTTTATTAATGAGTATGTATTGCCTATTCTATATAGTAATAAATGCTTATTATTTAACTTTGGGTAAATGAAATAGGATTGAATTAAGTCAAGGTTTTAGTGGATAATATATGCTTAAATTTAGCCAATAGTGCATCTTTAACAAAAAACTCCCATAAGGGAAGAATATTTCACTTGATTATTACATGCAAAGGATTTTTACATGTTTAATAAAACGCTTCTTACGTGCTGTATCCTGGCTGGTGCTTCTGCACGGGCATTTAACCTTGGCGAACACACAGTGACTGACCAGAGTTTAGCGATAGCAAAAACTGCACAACAGGTGCTGATTACTGGTGTAGCAAGCTTAAATGATGCTGAGCCTGGCAACGTGATGGTGACAGATAATGGTGATGGGTCTGTGTCAGTACGATTTGCTGAGTGGGATTATCAGGATGGTACCCACCAAGGAGAAACGGTGTCTACTCTCACTTTAGAGAAAGGTCGACATGAAATGGCCGACGGCTCAGTGTGGGAAGTGGGGAGTATTGTGCTTGATACGGCAGATAAAGAGTTTCGTTTTGCACAGCAAATGCCACAGATGCCTTATTTATTTCTGAGTGGTCAGAGCGACGCTAACCAGTCCTCTTATGTTACTCGTGCGAGTAACGTCAATCAGCTTGGTTTTAGTGCCTATGTACAATATCAAGAGTTACCAGTTTCGGGTCGCGGCACTACTCAACAGACTGTTGCGTATTTGGCTATCTACGCCCCAAATAAAGAAGGAAGGCTTGATTCAGGCGAAGAGTACAGCGTAGATCAGGTTGTCGTTGACCATACTGGTAGGGTGTTTAAGCAGCACGAGCTGAAATTATTGGAAGAGCAGTCCAAAGACACGGAACTGACACATATTGAAGAAATCGTTAACGTACTCACCATTGACGGTCACTTGTTTGCCCATGACATCACTTCTCATGGCGCTGATACAGTGAGTATTCGTGCAAATAAAGATGCCGTTGTTTTACCCAGCCCTTACTATACAAGCTGTAACGAGTTGTTACAGAATGAGCCGCAGACTCCAACTGGCTTTTATGTCCTGGATCAGGACGGTAATGGCGCAATGCCAGAGTTTACCACTTATTGTAATATGGATGAGCATGGCGGAGGCTGGACACTGGTCGGTTTACGCCGAGTGGTCGGTTACGATTATGCAAATAGTAACACCATGTTGGATGGATGGTTTGAAGAAACACAAAATATCACAAGTTTCGATGCAAACTACCACCTGACAGACGCCCAGTGGGTAAATTATAAAAATAGCATGCAGGAAATGTACATGGTGATGCCGGCTATTAATAATTACGCCATTGCAGATATCAGCGTGTTAAATACAGCAAACTGTATTCCTCTTCAAGATACGCTCGGCCAAAATTCAGATCGAACTGGTGAAGCGAGATTCCGTTTATTCTGGCACGAATCTTCAGGCTGCTCTGGTGGTGGCCAAGATTACACTATGCTTAACTACGCAAATATCTACAACTTTAATAGCGCTATGTACAAGCAGACAAACGTTAATGGCTACGCACATAGCCAGGTTACCTATATCTATGTCAGATAATTACAGCTTAAAGTTTATTGTGTGCTGAATGATAGCCAGATTTTACCTTGGCGGTCTTCGTAACTATAAAAGCCAGCATAACGCTGGCTTTTTATTTTAACTCGTATTCGTTGAGCTATTAGTGCAGCAGGTCGCTACATACAGTGTAAGCTTCGCGAGAATAGCAAAACTGTGAGCCACAAGTGATACCATCTGACGCACAATTTGCGGTTCCGCCTGCTACCTGAGGTGTTACCGCCGCATTAAGTGACTGTGATGACTTTGAAAGTTGTTTCATTTTTTTTGCTTTTAACTTGATTTTCATTTTTAATTTCCTTTTATAGATACAAAGCCATTGAAAAATAACAGTATTGTTCTCGAGTATCAAGTAAAAAGTTGTAAAAGCTGATGTATCCATGGTTTCGTATATTCAGTTGTAGAAGCGCATTGATAGACCAATACACCTACTTACCACTATCTAAATGTATTTCTTCAACCAAAGATTTTATCCAAGATGGTACATTCCGTCGATATATAGCGAATACTTGCTCAGTATGATTTTTTTTATCACATTGACGCGTTAATTTACGTAGCTGCCAGGCTGAAAGCATGTAATCGGGCAGGTAAGCGATTGCAAGCCCGTTTTTGACCAGCTCGCATAACGCAGCGTAATCATTGACTATCCATTTGATTTGTCTGTTCATCGTATCATCATACCAGCCATCACAACTTGACCCGCGAAATTCACCACAAAACGGTGACGTATTAGGCACCGCGAAGGGGTAACTCGATAACTCTAAGGGGGTTACGCTATGCTTGCATGCAAGCGGATGAGTTTTCCCAACGGCCAGTTCGAGGGTTAACTCTCCAATTGGCATAGCTTCGAGCTCTTCATTCAGGTGGGGCCGGACCAGGCTGGTTGTCAGTGCTACATCTACCAGGCCCTGTTTGACCTTATTGAGTGCCTCCATTTCGAAGTCAGACTCATACTCAATTAGGATCCCGGAGGCTGCGGCACCGAAAAGGCTGATCCAGCGATACTGAAGGATTGCTGGCGCTGACACTCGACATGTGAAGACTGTGTTTGTGGGCGCCAGTGCAATTTGTGTACTGCGTGTGATATCAAGAATTTTTATCGCTTCAGGAAGTAAACGAGCGCCATTTTTGTTTAAGACAAGCTGCTTACCAACTCGGTCGAATAACAATACACCTAATGATGACTCTAGCTTTTTTAATGACTTTGAGAGCGCACTGGGTGTTGTATTTAAGTCAATTGCAGCCAACTGTAGACTCTGTAAATTTGCTATCGCAACAAATCTTTTTAGTTCTAATATTTCCATATTGGAATTTATATACGTCAATAGTTGATGATATGGAATTAAATATACCTTAGATTGCGTAACTACGTTGCCCTATTTTTGGAGTATTTAATGATTAGATGGTTGGTGTTGTTGTTTCTAAGCCCAATTGTACTGGCACATCAGGAGCACAGTACATTCGGTGTTCATGGTTTGGTAATAATGCAAGTAGACAGTAAGGTAATCGCCTCACATTTGCCTATGCCCCGGGGAATGCATGCCAGACAATTTGTATTTGAGGTCAAACCTACACCAGCGCTGGCCCCTATTTTTGAGAGGCTTTTTAAGTCTCAAGTTTTGGTCACGTTTGTGCCCAGAGCCTTTGAGCTAAACAAATTGCGCCTTGGAGACATCCCTGCTCTGTCTGGAAGTGTGTATCAGGGTCATTTTGAGCGTGATGGAAAGCTAGCAGGAAAAAATGTAACACTTGAGGTGGGTAAAGTTATTTTAGATGAGCCTGTGACACCAGTAAAAAATGGGTACTTCTATGTCAGACCCGTTACTCGGGGACACTGTTTACTTATTCATAGAATTGGTCATTTACCCAGTTTTGACCAATTGGTTCAGGTGAAGTGTCACCATCAAAATGCATTACCAGCCTTAATACATGGTGGTGCAAGGTTACCTCTGACCGGGCAAGTTCCGGTGCCCTATAAGTTTGTCAACGCACTTTATCTGGAAACTCAGGATTTCGACGAATAAAATAGAGATGCTCAGGGCTTGATACAAAACTTGCGAGCCTTTAACCAAGCTGGAGCGGGCTTAGTGAGCTGGGCAGGGTTTGTACTTGGGGTCACATTTACTTGTACTTTGGGCGCAAGATAGTGCTTGATTAAAAATTGCAGCTTGACGCTTTCCAGGCGGTCAAATGCTAATACTAACTCGTCTTTTGTCGTTTGAGGCAGGGAGTTGCCCAAGTTTGTTTCATTGGCGTTGACTAACCACTGCAACAGGGCTTTTTTTGATTCGTCAGGGTAAGCGTCTATTAAAGCTGAAATTGGACTTATCAGGCGCTGGAAGTTGAGAGTGTGGCCCTGGATTGCGAAAATGAATAATAGATTAGTGCCGGCGGTAATGTTTCCGCTGCGCTTATCGCTGGACTGGTAGCCGATTAGCGCCTGCCGATAATATTTCTCTGCTAATTCTATATCGCCTTCGTCCAATGCTAAGGTGCCAAGGTTGTTGTTTACGTTTGCTAGTGCACGTTCATGATGGAGCCTAAGCGCTATGTCTCGCGCCTCCTGATAGGATTGTTTAGCTAATGGATAGTCATTCATATGGCGCGAAAGCACAGCCAGATTAATCAGCAGGGCCATTCGCTTCTTGTCGGGCACATCAAGTCCGAGAGCGCAGGTATAAAAAGACTTGGCCTGGTGAAAGTAACCCAGGCGCCTCAAAGCTATACCCATTGCACTTATTATGCTTGCAAGGCGTTTTTGGAAGTAATCTTGATGCTGAAGCTTCAACAGCGCAATGAGTTCTGCTTCTATATCATCAAAATTATTTGTCGCTATTGCTGATCGTACCTTGATTAAATGCCAGCGGATCTGTTGCGATGGAGAGAGATTGGTGATTGTCGCAACTTGCCTGAGCAGGCGATAAGAATGAGAGGGTTCAACAATGATGTAATCCTCGGCTTCTCTTAGAATGTCAGCGGAAGACCTGGAGGTGAACTGAGGTATTGCAGTTGCTGGCATGATATACAAAATGCAGAGAAGTACGAATAAGGTGTATCGCAAATTATCTCCCGTTGTTGAGCATACCCTGTAATACTTTTTAAGATAGCGCAACAATGAAAGTGCGTCTACATATCAGGTATTCGTATAAAGTAATGGGAAGAGGGCGCGGCCGGACAAAGCTGTGATAGCAGTTTTTCCGGACGCTTTGTAAGTAATTTACTAGAGCGCTTTATCTAGTTCAAGATAAACGCAAATTTGTTTGAAAACCGATGCTCTGGTTAAAGGGAGGTGACAGATGCGATTCTGGTTGTAGCAAGTAAGTCACCTTCGCACTTTGCGTAACTTTTTCGGAATGAAAAGACAATTTGGTATATGCATGTTTAAGCGCTATCCCCAAACTTAAACCCAGGCACAACATCAGGACAAACAAGCCACTTTGTTTTACTCGTTGCTTCATAATTTTCCTTATTATTCTTATTTTTATGATGGTGCAAACTAGCACGGCTCCTAAATTACAAAAGGGTATTGAATGTGTCAATTATTTTAACAAGTTATTATTAAGGAGGTTAACGGCTTTCTGATCGCGTCCTTGGTACATTTCCTGTGGAGTGATGCGGCTTTCTGAATGTTAAGAAAGTTACCCAGGTTAGCAGAGATGCGAGGAATAATGCCGCACAGGTGGAGATCGCCGCGCCAGTAATACCATGAGTTGGAATGAGTAGCCAATTCAATATCGCGTCAGTAACTAATGTTAAAAGCCCAATTACAACGACATATTTCCCTTTTCCTGTATATTGAAGCCAGGTTGAGATAAAAGCAGTAACAGCCCAAAAGCAGGAACCCAGGATCAAATATCTCAGTGCCCCTGTCGCTGTGAAAAAGTCCTCACCAAACAATTTTAATAGATGAGAGCCAGATATCATCAATACAATTGAAAGTATTACAACAATTACAACCAACACGCGTTGAGCTTGCCAAAGCACGAACTCGGCATGCTCTTCGCCTTTTTCTAAGGCCTGGCCGAGCAAGGGGACGAATAAAGCAATGATGCTAACCTGAGCGACCGGAAGCACATGAGCAGTCGTCACTGCGCCGGCATAGTGACCCACCTCATGTTCCAAAGCCAGAAGCTCCAGCATGTAAAGGTCTAATTGAGAAATAGCAATTGTAACTAACATTGCGAGCATCATGGGAACGGACGTCATAAGGAGTTTTGTACCATTATTGACGGGCGTTAAAGGAGCGAAAGACAGTAGGTTTTGCTTACGTAAAATCCCTAATTGCCAAGAGGTTATAATAAGTAACAGCCCAATACCCGCGGCAATTACCTGCCAAAGGTGAACTTGTTCCAGTAAAGCGGCCAGTGCAACGACGGCTATTGTTTTTCCAAGCGGCAAGCCAATCCGCCAGGGCAGGTTGGCATAAACCAGCATCTTTGCGCTTTGCAATACACGGCTCAAGATTGCACCGGTGGCAATTAGTGGTATGGCAGCAGATATCCACAGTAATGCATGATGCTCCTCCAATGACCAGCTACCTAAGTGCCAATAGCCACTTAAATAAGTAAAGATAAAAAGGAGCAAAGAGAGCCCGGCTGCAATTTTTATGAAAAACAAGACAAACCCGCCTACCTGACTGGTTGCATTGTCAGCAAGCGGCTTAGCCAGAAACTTAGGGGCGACGCGATCACCTCCCAAAAGCACTAACACACCGCAAATTGTGGCATACGCGTAGGCGACTTTATAATCGCCGTATTCATGGGCACTGAGGTTGCGACTCAGGCTGAGGTTAAATAAATAATCCACAATAAAGCCGATTATAACCGAGACACTGAGTGTCAGGGCGCCATGTTTAAGGTAGCTATCTTGTTGCATGGTATATCTGACCAAAGCATGCAGTAAGTAATGATAAAGGCATTATAGTGCACTGGGAATAATGGTTAAATTTCACCAGATTACACACCAAATGCTGACTGAGCGTCGTACGCCAGTGCAATATCGATACAACGCAAAGCTGCCTGTTTGTCTCCTTGAACAAAGGCTGACACCGTGGCACCTTCTTTGAGTAAACACAAGGTATCAACCAGTCTGTCATCTGGCTGCGGTAAACTTTGTGTGATCAGGTGCCTCACAGCTGTTTTATGTCTGGCACAGCTATCCATGATTTGTGCGTTCAGTGACGCTGATTCACTGGCGGTATTAATGAAAAAGCACCCCCTGAATGGACCAAGCTCAGGTGCATGATCGTGAAACCAGTCACTTAATGCATGAAACAGTAACTCGATGAGTGCTGCATTACTTTCAGCGCCCAACAATTTGCTTCTTAGCCACTGCAAATATTGTTGATGCCGAAGTGACAATGCGGCAAGCACCAGGTCGTCTTTGGAGCTAAAATGATGATAGAGGGTTTTCTTCGCAACCCCACTGTGTGAGATGATCTCGTTTATTCCAACGCCACAGATCCCTTTTTGATAGAACAGTTCTAACGCCTTGCTTAGCAACAACTCTCGTTTATCTGACATATCCGTCTCCTAATACTTGCACTTATCTTGACATGAGTAGACAAAGTTGTCTACGATGTTTGGTAGAACAACCTGTCTACCTGAGGAGGTGGTGTGTCAAACTGGACTGTTTATTTTTCTGCAGGTTTAGGCTCTACGCTGGCAATTACGGCTTTGGCTCTTATTGGCGAGCATGAGCAGGAACATTGGCTTTTAATGGCTGCTTTTGGGGCGTCTTGCGTGCTGATATTTGTCTTACCTGATAGTCCGCTCGCACAAGCACGCAATGTGATAGCAGGCCATTGTATTACGGCACTGGTGGGAGTCACTTTTGTTGAAATCGTCCCTGTAAATGCGTTCTCGTTGGGCGCGGCAACAGGGTTGGCTGTTATGCTCATGATGTATACAAAAACGGTGCATCCGCCGGCTGGCGCAAACCCATTGTTTATTATGCTTACCGGTCAGGGATGGACATTCTTGCTGTTCCCGGTATTAACTGGTGCGATTGGTTTGGTTATGTTTGGCCGTGGTTATCACCTGATACGTACTTACGCGCTATATAAAAACCAAAAAGCAGAGCATAGTGGATAGTTTGTTTCAATAAAGCTAATGGTAGTGATTATCAATGCTGTTTGTGTATAATATACAGGTTATTGCCCATACAAATACAGGGAGGGATAGTGCTCAATTCATTTCAGGTACTGCTCTTGATTGCAGGTACCTTGTTATTTTACCTAAGCAATAAAAACCAACAGCTACTACCTAAAAAACTAAGCCGCGGGTTTCGGGCAGTATCTTACCTGATACTGCTTTGTGCATATGGCTTTATTTTTTCGCAAATGAATGGACCCTCAGTTATTTTTCAGAGCTTTGTTGTGGTCATGTTAGGGTTAATTATTCCTCCTTTTGTTGCACTATTCACGAGTCACAACAAGGGAAAGCTATGAAGAGTAGCACACACATTCAGCCACATTGGGTGAGCAAGTCTCTGGCTGGCGTTATAGCCGGGGGACTGCTGAGTTTTGCGTTTGTTGGCCTGATAGTATGGTTTGGTCCGGATGGCCTCAAGGGGACGCTCACAAGCTCTGAGCTATTATGGAAAACTCAGTTCAACATGTGGATCATTGCGCCTATCTGGCTACTGATACTTAGCATGACTTTTTTGTTTAAAACGGGAAAGCAAGCCTGGCGTTATTTGTTATTGGCCAGTGCGGTATGTTTCGCGATGCAAACGATTTTAAGGAGTGCGTTATGAAAGTGAGAGCGGACATTCTGCGCACCTATCAAACACTACATACCTGGACTGGCATAACAACCAGCTTGCTGTTGTTTATCGGTTTCTTTGCCGGTGCATTGGTGATGTTTGCCCCGGAGATCGACCGGTGGGCGACTTCTCCAGAAAAACATATGCCTGCAATAGCTGCCGAGCGCTATGATGAATTGCTGCAAAAAGTGCTACAGGTGTATCCAAAAGCCGCTGACAGCGTAACCCTGCATTTTGATAAATCGTTATCGCCTGTAAGTTGGTACGAGCAGGGAAATGGGAGAGGGCTTGCCCTGGATGAGGTTAAGTGGCACGGTACATTGAATAGTGACGGTGAGTTGGTTACCCAACTGGTGCCTGTAAATACGCTTTCGGCTATGCTGGATATGTTGCATCGCACCGCGGGCATTATTGGAGAAATTGATCATCATCAGGCTGGGATTTTTGTACTCGGTATTGCTGCATTTGCATATTTTATCGCGTTAGTTTCTGGTGTGATATTTCTGCTCCCAACCCTGGTTAAGCGTTTTCAAGCGCTGCGTCGGGACGGAGAAAGAAAGCGTTTTTGGCTGGATGGTCATAATTTGCTTGGTATTGCGAGTTTACCGTTTCACATTGTGATTGCTGTTACCGTGACCGTTTTTGCGTATCATGACGTGTTTTATGGCGGCTTGTCGAAACTTTATGGTGATAAGCCTTTGTTCCCAGGAACTGAACCTTCAAAAATTGAGCGGAAGTTAGCGGATTTGCCAGGAGTTTCTGAATTAGTTGCGAAAGTAGAAGCGCATGCGCCCGGTTACACCGTTTCGTATATCAGGTATGGAAACCTGACTAAACCAGCCGCATCAGCCAGCGTAGGTGTAGTGAATGAAAACCAGCTGATGCGAGGCGCGCTAAATGACTACGTATTTATAAACCCTTATACGTTCGAAATTGCCTCTTCCAGCGCGGCACATCCGGAGCAAAATGTATGGGCAAAAATCGTATCTACTTTTTTTAGTCTGCATTTTGGTAGTTATGGTGGGGATCTCGGTCGCTGGGCTTACTTTTTAATGGGGCTGGCCGGCGCTGGTTTATTTTATTCTGGGAATATTTTGTGGCTTGAGAAAAGGCGTAAGAAAGGAATTCAGCAGAGTCGGAGTTATAAAGTGATGGGGGCGCTTACAGTCGGTGTCAGCCTTGGAGCACTAACGGGCATTGCCGCTGTATTTGCCTGTAATAAATGGCTGACTTTGACGTCCGTGAACATAAATCAGGCTTATCTGTTCCTCTATTATGCGAGCTTTTTTAGTGTCGTGCTATCTGCATTTGCTTACGGCCCGGCACGAACGGCAATTTACGGACTTAAACTCCTGTCGTTGTTGTGTGTATTCGTGCCTGTAACGTCATTCATAGCAACAGTTATTCCGGACACAGCACTTTGGGAACCTAATAGCCTTGAAGCGCTTATGGTGGAGGTGATCTTGGCGTTGTTTGGCGTATTCTTTTGGTTACTGTCTAAACAGGTTACGCGGCGAGCCTTACTAAATGAACCTGGTAGTATCTGGTATTTAAAAGACTCTACGATAACCTCAGAAATGTCGATTAGGCATTCAGTTTAATGTAGAAAGATAAGGCCAGCATTTAAAAGGCAGAGTTCTTAACTCTGTCTTTTAAAGACTCAGTTAAGAACACATCGTACCTATGTTTTAATACAATAATGTCAGCTTATTAGTAAGAACTCGCAGCATCGATTCTTCGCAAGAAGAGGGATCTGATAACCCCTGTATTAGGGTCATGAAATAACAATCCATCATCACTGTTGCTTTCGTTTCATTGTATTCCTGTTCGGCAAAAAGCAGCTGTTTGAATGCATCAAGTTGTGTAGCAAAGTGGGGCTGATGCCAAAGCAAATCTCCCAGCAAAGCCTTGCTAAATTCTCTGTGTTGCAAATAAAAAGCAAATAAATGACTGGCGTAGTGTCTGAGCTTAAGCCTTGCGGAATGATGCTGATCTGTATGTTGAGCCAAAGTTATCACGCTGTCGATTTGCTGGTGCATGGCCGTTTTTAAAATGTCTATTTTGTTAGGGAAGTGACTAAATACAGTTCCCGTAGCAACACCTGCGGCAGTCGCTATCTGTCGGGTTGAGGTATCTTTGTAGCCTTGTGCAATAAACAGCTGCCAACTTTCGTCTAGTATCAACTGCCTTGTTTTTTCTCTTTTTTTCATCAGTGCTAAGCTAAAAACTTTTCGTCACTATACCACAAAATCAGGGCGCCTTCACACACTGCATATCGCGTCGATTCTAAGTTGCGTTGAACACAAAAAGATTGTCAGCGCCCATTGTAATCAGAATAATCATTGACAATTGAGCATGCTCAAATAAAAATATGAGCGCGCTCAATTATTGATTAAGGAGGTTTTATGTTGCAGCGGTTGATAGGTTATCTCTTATTTATTCCATTCATTGTGTTCTACAGCTATATCTTGGGCCCAGCACTCAAAGTGGCACTCGTTCCCGGCGGGTTGGCTATACTCTTTTTTATTTTAGGACCCGAGGCTTTTTTTTATCACTGGCGTAACGCCAAAAGTAGTACTGAAGCGGCAAAAGAGGAAAGCTTCCAGCCAGACTGAAAACGCAGTTGCATGGAAATGTCGATTCGCTTTGAAGCGCCACTTGGGTATAATATGCCTGAAGTTGGCGCACACCCCAAAAATATGCGCCTAAATCGTTCAATTTTAACTGAGGAATAATTATGACGGTTGGCATCATCATGGGCTCTAAGTCCGATTGGCCTACAATGCAACATGCAGCGGAAATGTTGGATAAATTCGGTATTGATTACGAGACCAAAGTTGTTTCGGCACACCGTACTCCTCATTTGTTGGCAGAATATGCTTCCTCAGCGGCAGAACGTGGCATTAAGGTCATTATTGCCGGTGCTGGCGGTGCAGCCCATTTGCCAGGTATGGCCGCAGCATTTACCAGTCTGCCGGTATTAGGTGTGCCTGTTAAATCCAAAACTCTCAATGGCGTAGATTCTTTATTGTCTATCTGTCAGATGCCTAAAGGGGTTGCCGTAGGTACTCTTGCTATTGGTGATGCAGGGGCGGCCAATGCTGGTTTGCTTGCTGCACAAATTCTCGGCTGTCAGCAGCCAGAAATCTTCGAGAAAGTAGAAGCGTTCCGTAAGGCACAAACCGACACCGTTCTGGCAAACCCTAACCCAGCAGAGTAGTAATGAAAGTATTAGTATTAGGCGCAGGCCAGTTAGCTCGTATGATGAGCTTGTCTGCGACGCACTTAGATATTCAGGTTTCAGCCTACGACGTGGCGACCCAGCAAGTCATAAATCCAGTAACATTCGAAGCACATAGTGCCACTCTGGAGCAAGCCATTGCAGATGTAGACGCTATTACTGCAGAGTTTGAACATATCCCTGCAGATATACTGTCAGTATGCCAAAAAACAGGTAGGTTTTACCCCGGTGCTGAAGCCATACTGACAGGCGGAGATCGTGCCAAAGAAAAGGCACTATTGGAAAAAGCGAAAGTGGCCTGTGCTCCCTATGCATTGATCACTGAAAAAGCCCATTTCCTGGCGTCTATCGAAAAACTAGGCAAACCACTTGTCGTTAAAACCTGTCAGGCAGGATATGACGGTAAGGGTCAATGGCGTGTCAAGCACGATGACGAAGTAGAAGCGATTTGGCAAGAAATGTCTGAGTTTCTTGATGCAGGAACTGACACCGCACCACATGCGATTATTGCCGAGAAAATGATCCCATTTGACCGCGAAGTATCGATAATTGGTGTCAGGGACCACAATGGTCAATGCCGTATTTACCCTTTGACAGAGAATCAGCATACCAACGGCGTACTGACGTTATCTGTTGCAGGCAAAGAAAAATCTGCAATCCAGTCACAGGCAGAAAGCGCTTTTTCGGCCATAGCCGATGAGCTCAATTATGTTGGCGTGTTGGCGATAGAGTTTTTTGATGTCAACGGCACTTTGCTGGTTAACGAAATTGCGCCGCGTGTGCACAATTCTGGCCACTGGACTCAGCAAGGCAGCCACGTCAGTCAGTTTGAAAACCATATGCGCGCAGTGACCGGCTTACCCACGGGTGATACTAGCTTGCTAAGACCAACTGCCATGATTAACGTGCTAGGTCAGGATGGTATACCGACAGAAGTGTTAAGCGTAACTGGCGTTACCAGTCACTGGTATGGTAAAACCGCAAAGCCTGGCAGAAAGATGGGACACATTAACGTCTCTGCCAATAGTCTGCACGAATTGGGCGAGCGGCTGGCAGAGCTTGCTGAGTTACTCCCCGAAGCTGATTATCCCGGCATTGCTCAGACAAGTCATGCCCTGATCCTCAATTAGGGCTATCATCACGCCGGGTTTACCCGGCGTTTTTTTGCCTGATGACTGCAGGGGAGCAATAACATGTTATTAGAACGACCTGGTTTACACCGAACCTTATTTCTGTTTGCTTTCTTGTTTGCGTTATCCCCTTTTGCAAGTGCCTCTTTAGCACTGTTCATTGGCCTTGGGTTTGCGCTGTTACTGGGCAACCCTTGTCCTGATTTATCCAACTCTGGCTCAAAATGGTTATTAAAGTTGGCTGTTATTGGTTTGGGGTTTAACGTTAATATTGAGGAGGTGTTGAGTGTAGGTCGCAGTTCTGTGGTATTAACTATTATCAGTATTACAGCGACGATTGGCTTGGGTGAAATACTGAGCCAGGTATTCCGGCTAAACCGTAATACGGGTACACTCATCTCATTTGGCACGGCTATCTGTGGTGGTAGCGCTATTGCCGCTATGGCGCCTGTGATCAAAGCAAAACAAGAAGAAATCGCCATTTCGTTAAGTGTAATTTTCGCCCTAAACGCACTTGGTTTACTTATCTTCCCCTGGCTTGGGCACTACTTTTCTCTGACAGAAAGTCAATTCGCATTATGGAGTGCGCTGGCGATTCATGATACCAGCAGTGTAGTGGCTGCCGCCGCAGTTTACGGCCCGGTTGCACTCACAATGGCTACAACGATTAAGCTGACCCGGGCAATGTGGATTGTTCCTTATGCTGCCATTGCCGGCGTATTTTGGCGTTCTTCCGAAAAGGCCAGTATCCCTTTATTCATTGTTGGGTTTATTGCGGCGGCTATGATAAATACCTGGTTACCTGACTACCAGCCTGTGTGGACTGTACTTTACAGCGGCGCAAAGTCAGTTTTGGTAGCGAGCTTGTTTTTAATAGGCAGTGGTGTCTCAATGACAATGTTACGCCAAAGTGGCTGGCGACCCTTTGCGATGGCTTCTTTATTGTGGTTTATCGTCAGCGGTGTGATGCTACTACTGATCCTGGATGGTTTGATCTCGTTATAAGGTAAGTAAGCCTAACGGGCTCTCTATATAGAGATCAATGCATTACAAAAAAAATAAAAAAAATGAATTTTTTTGGAACTTATTGCGCAAGCGTCGGGTCTACTTTTATGAGGCGTGGATAGGCCTCATTTCATACTCGTTGTCCATCAACGACTATGTGAGCGCAGAGAGTATTTGGCCAGTATCTTTACTGGCCTTTTTTTTGCAATAATCGTTCTATTAGGTCGTTTATCTTAAATTGTTCGAATTATCCGTATTCTTCTGCTTAAATTAGCCCACAATAACAACCTTAGACAATTCATATAATGAAACAATCTCTTACTTCTCTTGCCGTGGCATCGGCGCTGTTCCTCGCCGGATGTCAGGTCACCCAATCAAGTCAAAACAAATCGACCTCATACGAAACCCAACCCGCAAAGGTGATTACGACCAAAGCGGTAACAGGGTCTGAATCGATTACGCTAGAGCAGGCTATGGCGCATCCTGACTGGCTAGGTCGAAAACCTGAGAAAGAGTTTTGGAGTGCTGATAGTCAATCCGTTTTGTTTCAACAAAAACAAGCGGATAGTGAGCTAAGAGATACTTTCAAATATGGTCAGCACGGGCTTAGACAAATCGCGTTATCTGACAAGCATCAAATTGGTGCTGTAAACGCGGTATATTCACAAGATGGCAAACGACAAGCCTATACCTTTGCGGGCAATGTGTTTGTCAAAGACGTCGCTTCCAATTCGGTTCATCAGTTAACACGCTCCAGTCAAACGGCAAAGCAATTGCAATTTCTGACATCCGGCAATCTAGCCTACTTAGCGGGTAATACCTTTTATGAAATTGATTTGGAGTCAGGACTCACGACCGAGTTGGCTAAGCTGGTGCTTAGCGACGCTCCTGAAGGCGTTGCTGAGCCAAAAACTTATATCGCTCAGGAACAGCACAAATTAATTAACTATGTGGCCTTGCAACATAAAAATGCAAAAGACGCACAGAGCCGCCAAGAAGCGCTAGTCGGGCAAAACGCAACCCTCGACAACAACCAGTTTTACCTGGGTAAAGGCCAGCGTATTGTTGAAGCCAGTTTATCTCCGGCAGGGGATAAATTGCTCGTCGCACTTACCGAAGACGTTCCTGAGCGTAGTGAACAGGACATCATGCCTAACTATGTGTCACAGGATGGTAATATTGACCCGGTTAAAGCACGCAGCCGCGTAGCGGATAACAAACCTGTCAAGCACAGCCTTGTTTATATAGATCTCAATAGCAAGCAGCAAAGCATGCTGCCTTATGACACATTGCCAGGTTTCGATGAAGATGTATTGGCACAAGTCAGGAAAGAGAATGCGCTGGCACTTGGTCAAACGTATACCAGCAAGAAATCCCCTCGTCATATTACGCTGATGCTTGACTGGGCGTGGGATCAGTCGGCAATTCAATGGAATACACAAGGCTCTGAGGTAGCTGTCATGCTAGAGTCATGGGACAATAAAGACCGCTGGATTGCGACTGTTAACTTTAATAGCAACAAACTGGTTTCTCAGCATCGTTTGCACGATGAAGCCTGGGTAAACTACACGCACAATGATTTTGGCTGGCTTAATAATCAAGATACTCTGTATTACCTGTCTGAGGAGTCAGGCTACAGTCATTTGTATACCAAAGCGCTGAACGGCGAGGCGAAGCAACTGACTTCAGGAAAATATGAGGTATCAGAGCTTACGCCTACAAAAGATAACAAGTCCATCTACTTTAAGGCAAACATCAAGCACCCTGGTATCTATGAAATTTACCGAGTTGCGATGCAATCAGGTGAAGTTGAAACGCTGACAAACCTTGATGGTATGACAGATTATGTGTTGAGCCCTGATGAAAGCAAACTGCTACTGACGCATTCAAAAATTGTCATGCCGCCTGAATTATTTATCGCTGATGCTAAACCAGGCAGCACGCCAAAACAAATCACCCATACTGTGTCTCAGGAATTTCTGAATAAAAAACTGATAGCACCAAAAGTGGTGGCTGTTCCATCGAGCAATACCGAGCAACCGATTTATGCCAAGGTATACTATCCAGCTGACTATCAGGAAGGGGAGCAGGGAAAAACACGCAAAGCCGTGATCTTTAACCATGGCGCCGGCTACCTACAAAATTCACATATGGGCTGGTCTGTGTATT
The DNA here is from genome assembly GCF_024124545.1 of Pseudoalteromonas sp. XMcav2-N. Taxonomy (GTDB): domain Bacteria; phylum Pseudomonadota; class Gammaproteobacteria; order Enterobacterales; family Alteromonadaceae; genus Pseudoalteromonas. The sequence continues at coordinate 107,442 of NZ_JAMXSF010000003.1, read as the reverse complement.
TTCGTGAATTTATGTTCCACTCTTTGCTTGCCAGCGAAGGCTACGTCGTGATGGATATGGACTACCGAGCCTCAAAAGGGTACGGTCGAGACTGGCGTACAGCTATTTACCGCCATATGGGTAAACCAGAGATAGAAGATTTGGCTGATGGCGTTAACTGGATGGTCGAAAACGTCAACGTAGACAAAAACTCTGTTGGTACCTATGGTGGCTCTTATGGTGGGTTTATGACTTTCATGGCCTTATTTACTCAGCCAGAGCTCTTCCAGGCGGGTGCTGCGCTTAGACCTGTTACTGACTGGGCCTATTATAACGACCCCTATACCTCGAATATTCTGAACCGTCCAGCGGATGATCCCATTGCGTATCGTCGTAGCTCACCAATTTACTTTGCAGAGGGATTAAATAAACCTATGTTGATCAATGCTCCTATGATTGATGACAATGTCTTTTTCCAGGACGTTGTGCGTCTGGTACAGAGATTGATTGAACTTGAGAAAGAGAACTTCGAAACGGCCATTTATCCTGTCGAGCCACACGGGTTCGTTCAGCCTTCCAGCTGGTTAGATGAATACCGTCGTATCTACAAATTGTTTAAGGAAAACCTGTAAATAAAGTACAGCGCAGATCAGAAGATCTGCGCTGTTAACAGTTCACTTTTTCTGCCACAACAGAGGTATCGCCAGTACCAGCCCACCGAGGGCACCAATTAAATGTGACTCAATGGCAACACGAGACGAAATAAGTTGACCCACATCTTCACTGGGGCCAGCGTATTGCTCCCACACCAGCTTGCCAGCAATACCGAGAAATAACAGGGTACCGGTTCTTTCTCCCACTTTTATATCCTTTACAGCTCCCCAGACTATAACGCCGTGTAGCAGGCCACTTAGTCCCGTGTAAATACGAATATCCGGGCAAAATATCCAGATCCCGACTCCGGTCCATAATCCAAGTATCAGTAGGTGAAGTGCATAAACTTTAGGAGTGCGGTACTCTGCATGGAGCACCCAGATAAACACAATGCCAACTATGTTAAGTAACCAATGCATCCAGTTGGTATGAACATACTGACTGGTCCAGATCCGCCATAGCTCGCCCTGGTCAATCAGATCTCGGTTAAAAACCAGTATTTCCCTGACTGATGGGATCATCAGTAAAGTACACAAGAACATTAAAACGAGCGGGGGAAGAAGGTAACGAGGCGCTAAAGGGAGATCAAACATAATATTTCTTAGAATTTTTTTGCATATTGTGCCTGTTTACTTTTATGATGCCAATCATCTATCAGAAGAATTTCCAGACTCTATGAAATATCGCCTATCACTTGCCGCACTGGCGCTTGGCGCCGCCATACCAATCACTTCTTTAGCCCTAGACAATAACACCAGAGAAGTCAGAGAGCCCGAAGCTGCAACCGGATTACAGTTAAAGAAAGAGAAGACGGCCAAAAAGTATATGGTCGTTGCAGCCAATGCGCATGCGAGCAAAGCCGGCCAGCTTATGTTACAACAGGGTGGCAGTGCCATTGATGCCGCCATTGCAGCGCAACTGGTGCTAACGCTTGTTGAACCCCAATCCTCGGGGATCGGGGGAGGTGCCTTTATTCTTCACTACGACAAAGAAAATGAATATCTGACTACGTTCGATGGTCGAGAAACAGCACCTAAAGCAGCAACCCCCTCATTGTTCTTGGATAAGGAAGGTAAACCCGTACGTTGGATAGAAGCGGTAGTTGGAGGACGCTCTGTAGGCACACCCGGTGTGTTACACGCAATGAAGCAAGCGCATGATAAGTATGGAAAATTGAAGTGGCGCCATCTGTTTAAGCCTGCAATAGAGCTTGCTGAAAAGGGCTTTTTGGTTTCTCCACGACTCCATATGTTGTTAGAAAAAGAGCTCAACCCGGGGTTGACCAAATTATCTCCAGCCAAAGAATATTTCTATCCCCAAGGCAAAGCGCTGGAAGCGGGTACTTTGTTAAAGAACCCAGAGCTTGCAAGACTATACCGAGAAATTGCAGAGTTTGGTTTGAAAGGGTTTTACGAGGGTAAAAATGCCGATGATATAGTGCGCGCTGTCCAAAAATCAGCGATTGCGCCAGGCGTACTGTCATTATCTGACCTTAAAAATTACCACAGTAAAGAACGTGCCCCCATTTGTACCACCTACCACAGTTACAGGGTGTGCTCAATGGCCCCACCAAGCAGTGGCGGGATTGCCGTTTTGCAGATCCTGAAACTGCTTGAGAGTAAGAAGCTTAGTCAATATAAACCAAATGACCCCGAAGCCCTTCATTTGTTTACTCAGGCCTCTCGATTGGCTTTTGCTGATCGTAACTATTATATTGCCGATCCTGACTTTGTAGAAGTACCAACACAGGGGTTGCTGAACCCCGCTTACCTGAAGCAAAGAGCGGCGCTTATCACAGATAAAGACAATAAAGATGTTCCAATTGGTGATCCTAGTATGGGCAAGCTGGCTTACGCACAGGACAACAGTTACGAGTTACCATCAACCACACACTTGTCGATAGTGGATGCACAGGGCAATGCGGTTTCTATGACGTCTTCTATTGAAATGGCCTTTGGCTCAACCGTCATGGTCAACGGGTACCTGTTAAACAATCAACTTACGGACTTCGCGTTGTCTCCAAAAATTGGAGATCTTTGGGTCGCAAACAGAGTAGAAGCCAATAAGCGTCCACGTAGCTCGATGTCGCCTGTCATGGTATTCAACAAAGATGGGTCATTAAAACTTGTAGTTGGTTCACCAGGTGGCAGTCGCATCATCAATTATGTGGCACAAACAGTGATTGGCGTACTGGATTGGGGCATGTCACCGCAGCAAGCGATTGACCTGCCAAGGGTGACAAACCGCAACCAATACACCACACTTGAAAAAGGTACCGAGGTGGCCAAGTTAAAGCCACTTTTGGAAGCAAAGGGACATACTGTCAGAGTCCGAGACCTTAATTCTGGCATTCACGCCATCGCAGTGACAGAGGATCTGTTATTAGGGGGGGCTGATCCACGTAGGGAAGGCGCGGCAATGGGAGAATCCAGCGAGTAAGTTTGGCGCTTAAGATTGATTTATCGTATAATGTACGGCTCTGTTTACGCATTGACCATGTCTGAACAGAGCCGTTTTTTATTGGTCTGACATGCTTAAAATTCATTGAATTTTAATGCATTTGCGCAATAATAATTCCTTGTACTTAATTTAACGAGTCACAGCTTGTAAATATGACTAAACAATCCGATCCCAATTATCTCTACATTCCATACTCTGGCCCAACGCTTTTAGAAACTCCGCTATTAAATAAGGGCAGTGCATTTAGTCAGCGCGAACGAGAAAACTTTAACCTGACAGGCCTCGTTCCTCCACGTTTTGAAACAATAGAAGAGCAGGTCGAACGCTGTTATCAGCAGTTCTCAAGTTTCAGCGACAACCTTAACAAGCATATTTATTTACGTGCCATACAGGATAACAACGAAACCCTGTATTATCGACTTGTACGTGATCACCTGGAAGAAATGATGCCTATCATTTACACGCCAACGGTAGGTGATGCATGCGAAAAATTTTCCGACATTTACCGCAGCTCACGTGGTCTATTCATCTCTTATGAAGAACGCCACCAAATTGACGATATTCTGCGCAACGCGACCAAAAATAAGGTTAAGGTTATCGTGGTGACAGACGGTGAGCGTATTCTGGGTCTGGGTGACCAGGGGATCGGTGGAATGGGTATCCCAATTGGTAAGCTAGCATTATACACAGTATGTGGCGGGATCAGCCCAGCATACACGCTACCTGTAATGCTCGATGTAGGCACGAACAACGATAAATTACTGAATGACCCCATGTATATGGGCGCACGCCATAAGCGTATCTCTCAGGACGAATACGACGAGTTCTTGGATCTATTTATCAAAGCCGTTAAGCGTCGCTGGCCAAACGTTTTACTCCAGTTTGAAGACTTTGCTCAACCCAATGCAATGCCTTTGTTGGGTCGCTATCGTGATGAAATTTGCTGTTTCAACGACGATATACAAGGTACAGCCTCCGTTACCGTTGGCTCTTTGTTGGCGGCATGCCGCGTAAAAGGTACAAACCTATCTGAGCAAAAGGTTGTCTTTGTTGGAGCAGGTTCTGCCGGGTGCGGCATTGCAGAGCAAATCATTGCACAAATGGTATCCGAGGGGATTTCTGACGAACAAGCTCGTAGCCAGATATTCATGGTCGATCGTTATGGCCTTCTGACTGAGGGTATGGAAGGATTACGCGATTTCCAGGCGGCATTGGTTCAATCGAAATCGGCGCTTGAAACCTGGAACTTCAGTGGTGAATTTGCTTCTTTACTTGATGTGATGCATTGCGCTCAACCAGATATCCTGATTGGCGTATCCGGTCAGCCTGGCTTATTCACTGAGCAGGTTATTAAAGCGATGCATGCCGGTTGTGAACGTCCAATTATCTTCCCACTGAGCAACCCATCGCGTCAGGTTGAAGCACATCCAAAAGATGTGATTGAGTGGACAGAAGGTCAGGCAATCGTCGCAACAGGTAGTCCGTTTGAACCTGTCGAGTTTAATGGCCAAACCTTTACGATTCCGCAATGTAACAACAGCTACATTTTCCCGGGCATTGGACTGGGTGTATTGGCTGCTAAGGCCTCACGCATCACAGAGTCTATGCTGATGATTGCCAGTGAAACGCTTGCAGAGTCTTCACCCTGGGCTAATACAGGTAAAGGCAGTCTGCTTCCTTCGTTGGTTGAAATTGAACCTTTGAGCAAACGGATCGCATTTGCTGTGGCCAAGAAAGCGATGGAAGAGGGCGTTGCGCTGGAAATGCCGGAAGACCTGATCTGGGCAGCCATTGAGAAAAATTATTGGTTACCAGAGTACCGCAACTACAAACGTTGTAGTGTGTGATTAAATTGAGGCGCGACGATCTGATTCGCGCCTTTTTTCTATGACTCAGCCCCAATAGTGATTGTGAACAGGTTCTCCATCGGTGATGAATGTCACTTGCAAAATCGTTCTTCGTGCCTGTGCAGTCAGCAACAAAGATAAAACCATCATGGCACATTCTTTCTTTTTGAGCCACACTAGTATCAGCGCTGCTCGTTCAGCGTTGGGTTTTGCATGGAGCACTGATAGAAAGTCTGTGCAGATCCGGCTTCCTTTTGCTTGTAATCAGGAACCCAGCAAAACCGGCTTTGCTTAGATGTTCAAATTAGGTGAACTGAATGCGCTGTACTATCGTAGCTGTTTTGTTGCTCGCTTCTTTTTTTGTAAGAAGTGAACCTATCTACGTAGATATTATTTCAGACTACTCTCCAGGTTCAAATAAAGCCCCCACCGATCTAGCGACCCAGCTACTCCTTAAATTAGAGCACACTCTTCAGGGAAAGTTAGTTCTTGCCTTTATGCCTGCCAGTCGCAAAAGAGAGTGGCGAGAACTCGTTCGTAATCCAAGAGCGTGCTTGTACAATAAGGTTAAGACGCCCGAGCGAGAAGCTATGGCTTTATTTACGCCTTATCCCTTGATGTCATTTCCTGCCAATCGTTTAATACTCAAAGATCAACCTAATATTCCCGATACCATTTCTCTGGGCACCGTTGTCAGAATGGGCCTGAATATTGGAGTATCGGAGGGCCGTTCTTATGGCCTGGAAATTGACAATTTTATCGCAGCAAACCAATCTGCTTTTTGGGTAGCACAAGGTAATCAAAGTGCTTATCGGCTCAGGACGATGCTGAGCCAGGGCAAGCTGGACGGGATAATTGAGTACAGCTCGGTTTTTATTACTGAACATCCTTCAGCACAGGCACTCAACAGTTATAGTTTCCATGCTATTGAAGAGGCTGGGTTGACTATTTTTGGCTACATAACGTGTGCGAAATCAAACGAAGGAAAGAGAGCAATCGAGCTATTACAGTCAGCACTTGAAAGGCCTGATTTACAGCAAGCGATACTCACCGCCCACACAGGGTTGTTCTTTGAGCAAGAGGAACCCTTTATTCTTCGCTCTTTACACAAAGCGTATAACATTCAGCATTGATTAACAAACTTGTGCTTTAATTGGCGCACCTGTTGTGGTTTTATAATTTCAACACCACGTTATCCCATTTGATTAAAGTAAGGAGGCGTTCATGCGCTCACTTTTAGCCGCCGCAATTTTTGCGATCAGTACCAGCGCACAAGCAGGTAGTTTGCCCGAAGGTCCACACCTGTATGTCAAAGGAATGTCTTCTTTGGAAGTACAGCCTGACGCAGCCATTATTCGTGTCGCGATAACTGAAAAGCACAAGTCATTACCAGATGCAAAAGCTAATGTTGATCAAATCATGGCCAAAGCGATTCAGATAGCCAGAGATTTCGATATAAAAACCAATGATATCCATGCGGATCAGCTTAATGTGCATCGCCAGACCCGTTACAATCGTGCCAACAACGAAGAAGAGTTCGACGGCTTCAGAGTCAGCCGTAGTCTTACCGTCAAACTAAAAGACCTTGCAGAATACCCAAATCTGCTACAGGCCTTTGTAGACAGTGGCATTAATCAATTTAATAACACTGAATTTGTCGTTGAAGACAAAGCCGAGTACATGAAAAAGCTTAAAAAATCAGCCATTGAGGAAGCTAAGGCGGCTGCCAGAGAGCTTGCTGATGACTTTGACGTTGAGCTTGGTCGATTATATTCCGTGTCGTTTTCACCCATGAACGTGCCTGTTCAGCCTTATGCTCGCGGCAAGATGATGGCGGCAGAGTCCATGGATGTCAGTCAGGCTTATAACACTGGAGACACAACACTCACTGCTGAAGTGTATGCGGTATATTTTATCGAGTAAACTCTCTATACTGGACCTACTTATAATACTTACAAGTAGGTCTGCGTCATGATAACAGGATTTTTTGCTGCCATATTTACTCTTTTTTATATCAAACTCAGTTTTGATATCATAGGTTTACGTCACAAACATAAAGTTGCGCTTGGTGATGGTGGAAACCCCGCCTTAGAAAGAGCGATCCGCGCCCATGGCAACTTCATGGAATACACGCCATTACTGTTAATCCTTCTATTTGCTTTGGAATTTCAAGGCGGACAGGCAATTTGGTTATATATCACGGGCAGCACCTACCTGACAGGTCGGATTTTGCACTCATTTGCGCTGAACAAGGCCAATTTAAAGCTACGCGTTTTGGGTATGGCATTTAGCTTTTTATCACTGCTGGCACTGTCGATTATTAATATTTATTGTTATTTTGTTTAATGGAAAAGATTTTTATTACCGGATTACCAAGAACCGGTACTACCAGTGTATGTGCTGCTTTTTTAGAACTAGGTTTTAAAACGGCACATACAGCTTATACCCGAGAAACATTTTTACAAGCTCAGGTCATCGCTGATACCCCTGTTTTCAATGACTACGAAACTCTGTCAGAGTTGTACCCAAACAGCCGCTTTGTCTATCTGGACAGAGCCATGTCAAGCTGGGTTCCCTCAATACGGTGCTTACTAACCCGCATGTTGCCAAGGCTGGAAACTCAACAGGGTGGATTCAATGACACATTAAAACGTTGTTACTTTGATACCTTTGAACACTTAAGCGCAGATAATATCGCAAGCGATCAATACCTGATAGATATCTACCTAAAGCATCGCAATGATTGCCTTAGCTTTTTAGAACGCAAGCAGCACACATACCTGATGTTAGACGTAGCGAAACCCGGTAGCTTGCAAACACTGACTGGTTTTCTTGGTATTCAAACTGATTTGGTGAGTTCCATGCCAAACCTTAATCAGGGAGGAAAAGTGACAGCGTGGAAGCAAATTGATCATCCACTGAAAGTAGAATCTACCAGATACGGAAAAGCAGACAAAGACAGCCTTCTTTATAGCTCATCTTAGTTCTGTATGAATAAAATGTCCGATACTAACCATGCTGGCACTAAGTAAACACAAGAATAGGGTTTACACAGCAATTTTGGATATTAGCATCGTACTTAGGTAAAATACTCAGCAAAATGACAACAGAATAAATTACCGATGTTTGAGCTAAAATTTCACACCCCCTTCGAATGGACACATAAAGTCATGGCAGAGTTTGATACCTTTTTGCAGGATCATGCTGCCGCAGAGAAAAAAGCCTCCGGCATGGCTATGTCAATGTTGAGCCACTACCCAGATCGAATCAAACTCGTTAAAGCGATGGCAGATCTCGCTATTGAAGAGATGATCCACTTCAAGCAAGTGCTTAAATTACTGACTGATCGCCAGGTGACTTTGGGCAATGACAAAGCCGATCCCTATATTAAAAAAATGCGTGCGCTATTTCGTCAGGGCTCAGATGAATTTTTAATTGATCGCTTGTTGGTAGCAGCTGTGATTGAAGCGCGAGGCCATGAGCGCTTTTCGTTGGTTGCGGAAGCCTTACCAAAAGGCAAAGAAAAAGACTTTTACGTGACTATTGCCAGGTCGGAAGAAAAACACAAAAACCTGTTTGTCGAGCTGGGCTACGAGTACTTTGACAAAGCTGTTATCGACGCACGCTTGGAAGAAATACTGATTGCAGAAGCCGAGATCTGCGAAGGTATCCCATTTACCGCCGCATTGCATTAATTGTATAAAACAAGGCAAAAAAACCTCAGGCTTTCATTATGTTAAATTAAATGCAAAGTTTAAAAGGGAGGGATAGACCTCCCTTTTTTGTTTACATGAATCGCTGTTATTAATCGTTAGATAAAAATCTGACCCCGTAAATAATCTACAGCATTACCTTCGAGTATGACTCTGCCTTCGACAAGTGTACACCGTATTGTCCCTGTTCGTTCAGATAGCTGCTGTGCTATGACTTCGTTCTTGTCTAATCGCTCACACCAATAAGGCGCCAGCTGGCAATGAGCCGATCCCGTTACGGGGTCTTCATTTACACGCAGTTTAGGGTAAAAACAGCGACTGACAAAATCAACGGAGTCTCCGGGCGCAGTAACAACAACGCCTCGTAGATCAAGCTGGGCTAGCTTCTCGAATTCAGGCACAATCGCGTTCACTTCGGACTCATTGCTAAGCACAACGATGTAATCGAAGCCAGCTAATACACATTCAAAGCTGGAAATCCCTAAACCGATCAGCAGATTTTCAGGGGTTACAGCAGGCTGCGGGAGTGTAGCGGGGAAGTCCATACTGTATCCCTGTGACCCCTTTTTTACCGAGAGTAAGCCGCTTCGCGTTTGGAATTGAATTGTCTGACCATCAAAATTCAAATTTGTGAATAAAACGTGTGCCGCAGCCAGAGTAGCATGGCCGCATAAGTCTACTTCTCCTTTTGGCGTAAACCAGCGAAGCTGAAAAGTATTTTCTGCAGGCACGAAAAACGCGGTTTCCGATAAATTATTTTCTTCCGCTATTTTTTGTAGTAAGTCGTCTGACAGCCAACTTTGCAGAGGACACACGGCGGCTGGATTACCTTCAAACACAGCAGATGCAAATGCATCAACCTGATAAATATCTAATTTCACATGATACTCCCTGTATTGATCATTTGGCTTCAACATAACACGGGAGTTTGAAATCGGCCAGAGAGCAGCAGGGGGCTTACAATTTTCTGTAAAAGTTAGATAGTCACTACTGCTTGCAACTATTGGCTGTGTTGTACTTTATCTCGTCCAGGATACCGTGTTTTTTGAATTCAGCTATAGCCTGATTCAGTTCAAACAACAGAGTTTTGCCATATTTATTATGCTTTGAGACGGCGAAGAACAGACCATTCATTTGTAAAATAGGTTCTACCATCACCAAGTTGGTGGCCATCGTCGCCAATTCAGTCTCATTATGCTGTGCAAAAGAATCTATCTCCATCTTGATAACTTCAGGATCGCCAACGATTAGGTTGACACGACCAGCCATAAGTAACCTGATATTGTGCGCATCATCAACGGCTTCCATGACATTAAATTTGCCGGCGTCCATGAGTCGGTCAAACTCGGGTGTATTCTGATAGCCACGGACAACGCCAATACGTTCATCAGCAAGTGCAGCCAGGCTGGTAAAGTGATCTGTGTTATAATCCTTGCGTTTGTATAGTGCGATCGGACCCCAGCCAAATGCCTCGGTGAGAGTGAGATGATCCAATCGACGTGTGCCAGGAAATGTATCCGAAGGCGACTCAGGTTCAATGAAATACTCTGGCACCAGCAAATCTACTTTTCCATTTTCGGCATACGCGACGGCACGTGCCCACGGATAAAAAGTCACTGTTGCACCATAGCCCTGGCTATGCAGTAAAGCGATTGTGGCCTGCATAACCCAACCTTGTTTGCATAAGCTCAAACCAATATAGGGTTGCCATTCTAAAGTGGTAACCTGAATTTGTTTGTTAGCTTGAATATTATAGCGGAAAGTGTGGTCATTGACTTTTTTACCAGACACGGTATGAGTGCCTTTATAATCACGATATGTAACACTGACTTCTTGTGTATTAGCCAGGCTCTTTAGTGGATAGAGCAATATAAAACAAAGATATAAGGACAAAGCATACGCCATTGCTAACAGACTCTCAGATTTCTTAGCATAAGCTTAGTCATTAACTTTAAACTTGTCACAGATAACATATTTAACATAACGTAAATTATAGGATGTTATGTTTAGAAGGATCTAAGGTGATACTGAATGTGCCTTTTGAGCTCTTAATGTCCTATACTAGACGGTATCGGACATTTCACTCTTGGATTTACATAGGTATATAACGTTCTAACTCACACCTTCCTTGGCTGCAAAAATACGCATAGCCCTTAGGGTGTTGAACCAGGAATAATCTTATCTGGCTTGGAAAATACCTTTTCGAGATTGGATTTTGCCGAGCCGCATACTATTGTCAGCATTTAACCAGGCAACTTAAAAAAGTTGAGCCCCTATAACGTCCTATGTCCGTTTTCATCAGTGAGTAAATGAGTAAACCACCCATTTTCCCGGATTCACCTTATTTCCTGTCATATTTTTCAGTATGGATACGTTGATTAATGTGCTAGCCAACTTATCGTTAAGATGAATTTACAGTTAATTGATAAATTGCCATTGAGCTCACTTTACGCTTGTCTTAGTATTAGCCTTGTCGTTCAAAAGAAGTAAATACAATATGGAACTTGTCAGACCCCTAGAGCCAATTTTGATCATTGATGACGTCGAAGATGTACGTAGTTACCTGATAGACATTCTTGAAAACCTGGGTTTTGAAGAAGTCTATGAATCTGAAGACTTCAAATCTGCAATGCCCTTGATGGCCGAAAAATCTCCCAATGTAATTTTCCTGGATATCGAGTTACCCGATACCGATGGCACGCAAATTCTGGAATATATCAATGACAATTACCCCAATGTCCATGTCATTATGTGTTCTGGACATAATAGCCTAGAAAACGTACAAAACACCTGGGAGTTGGGCGCAAAAGGCTTTATTGCGAAACCTTTTAACGCTAAAAAAGTCGATTCAGTTATGAAAAGACTCGAAATGATTGCATGAATAAAACCACCGAAGAAATAATCAGTCAGCTCTCGGAGTTGATACTGGGAAAAGAAGAGCAGATCAGGCTCGCTGTTGTTTGCCTGCTTTGTAAAGGTCACCTGTTAATTGAGGACTTGCCCGGCATGGGCAAAACCACCCTCTCCCACGGTCTTGCGAACGTACTTGGATTGAGTTACCAACGAGTTCAGTTCACCAGTGATCTGTTGCCGGCCGATATTACCGGTTCCAGTGTGTTTAATACCTCACAACAAAGCTTTGACTTTCACCCTGGGCCTATATTTAGTCAGGTATTGCTCGCCGATGAAATAAATCGAGCCAGTCCAAAAACACAAAGCGCGTTACTCGAAGCCATGGAAGAGCGCCAGGTCACGGTTGATGGTAAGACACATCCTTTGCCGGACCCGTTTTTTGTCATTGCCACACAAAACCCGTTGCATCAATCGGGGACTCATCCACTCCCGGAGTCGCAGCTCGACCGATTTTTTTTGCGGATCAGCTTAGGTTATCCGGATGAGCAAGCCGAAAAAAGCCTTATTTTGGGTAACAACCTGCAAAGGCAGGCTTTGAGCGAGATACCATGCGTGTTAGACATGAGTGCGCTTGCCGCACTTCAGCAAGCTGTACTTTCCATCAACCTGTCAGACTCCGTTGTGCAATACATTATCAACCTGGTAAATTTCACGCGCTTTAGCGGGCAGTTTAGTGATCCCCTATCACCACGTGCCAGTATCGCTTTAGGGCTGGCAACTCGTGCTTATGCACTAACTCTGGGGCGAGATTATGCATTACCTGATGATGTGCAAGCCGTATTTGGAGCCGTTGCCGGTCATCGTCTTAATATCGCTACACATGAGTTGGACGATGTGATCATGAGCGTCTTTGATAACGTCGCGGTTGTATTGTAACAATGCGCAGTGACTGGCTGCAGTCCTGGCTGGCTGACATGATTAAGCGCAAACACAGCGCTGCGCAAATCACACTCTCTCATCATAACATTTATATTGTTCCGTCAAGGCAAGGCGCGTTCTTTCTATGTATGGTGATCCTTAATTTTATCTTGGGCAGCAATTACCAGAATAATCTGATACTCGGCGTCGCATACATTATGCTTCTGATCCTGGTACTTGCACTGATATATGGGTACCTAAATTTACATGGCCTGACGATACAGGTGCTGGATATTAAGAACAATTTTGCTTCAAAGCCTGTTGAAGTACTCATCAAACTTTCTGCACCCCATGATTGTTTTTCCCTGGATATCGCAAGTCAGGAGTATGACTTCAGCGCCAGCAACAACAACTATCAGCAAGGGGCAACAGTCGCCTCACTTTTTTTACATCCAGAGCAAAGGGGCCGATATCAGCTTGGCAGAATTAAATTATCCAGTCGCTATCCGTTCGGTTTGGTGAGGGTCTGGACCTATCTGAATGTAGACAGAACATTTTGTATCTACCCTGCTCCACTCACCTGCCAGCTGACATTCAGTACCCAGGAAGCGACTGAATCTCAAGGGCAATACTTACACCAGAGTACACAAAGCCATGAAAACTTTGACGGCCTGGAGCGCTTTAGACCGGGTATAAGCAAAAGCAGAATATCCTGGCGACACTTTGCTAAAAACCAGCAACTGCTGGTCAAACAGTACAGCGGCGACAGTTATTATTCCCAGCACACCTTTGATTATGCTGCACACGATGGCAACAAAGAAATCCGGTTATCGAAGCTGTGTTACCAGATCCTTGAAGCAGACAAGCAAGGGGATGTGTTTGCGTTACGTCTGAGTAATGCGGTTCAGCTCGGCGTCGATCGTGGCGACAAACATCGGGAAATGTGTTTGGAGGCACTAAGTGACTTCTGACAAACTTCTGGGTGCACAAACCTTAATGACAACAGTAATGTATGGGCTAGTCAGCCTCTTACTGTTTAACAGTTTTGGGGTTGTATTTACCAGTGCCATGCTGCTTATCGTGCTGTTTAAGGTAGCAATCTATCGGGACCTGGTTAAAGGGCCCTCTGAAACAATGATCAACCTCCTGGCTTTTACTATCATACTGGTCGTATTTGTAGCGATAGGTTTTTCAAATCTGGTCGAAATGTTCGTATCCTTGCTACTAGGCGCGTGCGCACTGAAGACTATCCAGGCAAAGAGCAAAAAACAGGCAATGTCTGTACAGTTGCTCAACTTTTTTGTTTATCCTTGCTTTTTTATCTTTTCTCAGAATGTTTTGTCATTGTTGTTCGTACTTGCGCTTCTGGTGGTGAACCTGGCTCAAATGCTTTGGATAGAGCATGATATTGAGCTTCGCAGCGCCTCAAAACAAGCGACTAAACACCTGTTACTTGCCCTCCCTTTGGCTGCCATCATGGTTGTTTTACTCCCGAAAGTTTCACCATTCTGGCAACTTCCCGGTGCAAAAAAAACACAAACTGGTTTGTCTGAGGATATAGATCCTTTTCAGATCTCTGAACTGTCTCGCTCAGACGAGCTGGTGTTCAGGGCCATCCTGCCTAATAATACACAGATGCAGCCGCCGTTTTACTGGCGCACTTTAGTACATGATAAATTCGACGGCACACGATGGCGGGTATCGCCGCACCATGATGTGCCGCTGCAAGCGCCCTACAGAGCAGTCGGTGAAAGCTATACCGTGATCGCCAGACCATCGGGTAAAACCTGGCTATATAGCCTGGGCCAGGCCAAATCAGCAACGCGAGGGGTTAATACCAACCACTTTGGTACTTTGTTTATGCAAAAGCACCTCAGTAGCAGCATTGAATATCAGGTTATGCCTATCCACATAACAAGTTCGGGGCTAGTCAACTGGCAATATCGAGTCAATACCGCCTTGCCAGACGAATTAAACCCGCTTGCTACAGAGCTATCTCAGCAGTGGGATAATCGCGCCGACAACACCGCAGAGTTTATTGCACAAATGAAGCAGTACTTTGTTCAGAACAGTTTTCGTTATTCTCTTAAGCCTCCGGCAATTAATGCTACAGATAGCATTGACGTGTTTTTAACCCAGACTCGGGAAGGGTTTTGTGGCCACTACGCCGCAACGGCCGCCTTTTTGTTGCGTGCAGCGGGAATTCCTGCACGCCTGGTGTCAGGGTATTTAGGTGGTGAATATAACGAAGAGCGTGGCTACTATAGCGTTTATCAGTACGACGCCCATGCCTGGGTTGAATATTATGTGCCGCAGCAAGGCTGGTATCGCCTCGACCCGACTGCCTGGGTAGCACCAGACAGGCTAACTGGCTCTTTGTCTGAATTGACAGCACTTGAAGAGGAGTTTAAGGACAACCTGGGGCTTAGCTTGATGTCTTATTCCAATTTGGCTCTGGTAAATTGGCTCAGACTTCAGATTGAGCAACTCGATTACCAATGGACTCGCTGGGTGCTAAATTTTGATCACCAGAAGCAATCACGACTGCTGAGAGACTTATTCGGGCAATACCATAAAATATTACCGGGACTGAGTGTGTTCTTACTATTGATCACAATATTTGTTGTACGTTTTTGGTACCTGCAACGACAACAAATTGTAAAATTACCTGAGGCTGTCAGGCTGCATCACGCAGTGTGTCGTCTTGGAGGAGATGGGCTGCACAAAGTCACACCCGCACAAGCTGTGTCTGCATTGCAATCTCAATATCCCGCTTTATCGCAGGAGCTGGAAGAGTTTAACCAATACTTTATAAAATCGAGATTTTCCCGAGCGCCGTTAACCAGGGCGGAAGCTGCAAGGATGAAGGCGCTGGGTCGTTTAATAATAAAAAAGGCGAAAAAATAACATTATGAATGCTGTCATTATTGGTGTTTTGCTGATGCTCGGCCTGACACTATTTAGAGTAAACGTGATTGTTGCAATGACGATCAGTGCTATGGTTGCCGGGCTAAGTGCCGGCCTTGGGCTATCCGATACACTCAATGCCTTTAATTCCGGCCTCTCCGGTGGCGCAGAAATTGCGCTGAGCTATGCCATGTTAGGTGCGTTTGCTGTTGCCATTTCTAAATCTGGGTTAACCCAGATCCTGGCCGACAAGCTGCTGTCACTGGTCCACGGCAATCAGCAAAGTTCCAGTCAGTTGTTAAGTATGCTGATTATGGTTATTATTCTGGGCTGCTCTGTTGCATCACAAAACCTTATTCCGGTTCATATCGCTTTCATACCAATTCTTATACCGCCACTGTTAGTGATATTTAATCAACTGAATATCGACCGCCGGGCCATTGCCTGTATCCTGACTTTTGGTCTGGCAACATCCTATATGGTATTGCCTTACGGATTTGGCGGTATCTACCTTTACTCAATCCTGCATAAAAACCTGGTTGATAACGGCCTTGAAATAGTCAATACACAAGTCCCTTATGCCATGGTGATACCGGCATTAGGGATGCTTATTGGTCTGATCGTTGCAGTGTTCATCAGTTACCGTAAAAAACGTCAATATACACATGATGAAGTTAAGCCAGACATGTCCCAGTCCGGTATCACGACCCATGATGCTCAGGAAAAACGCAAGGTTATCATTGCCGGCACACTGGCGATTATCTGTTCTTTACTAGCACAGAACGTTAGTGGCTCGATGATTTTGGGCGGCCTCGTTGGCGTTATGATGTTCAGCCTGTTCGGTATTGTTAAGTGGGATCAGAGTTCGGATGTATTTAGTAAAGGCGTGGCTATGATGGCGATGATTGGCTTTATTATGATCTCTGCACAAGGTTTTGCGTCTGTAATGAAAGAAACAGGTCATGTTGCCAGCCTGGTAAGTGCATGTGCTGATTTTGTTGGCGAGAATAAACCATTGGCCGCTGCCATGATTTTACTGGTGGGTTTACTCATTACTATGGGCATTGGTAGCTCCTTCTCAACGGTACCAATCATCGCCACTTTGTTTGTGCCTCTGTCAATGGAAGTGGGCTTTTCTGCTATGGCAACAGTTGCCCTTGTAGGAACAGCAGGAGCGTTGGGAGACGCAGGTTCACCGGCATCTGATTCAACCTTAGGACCAACATCCGGGTTAAACGCCGATGGTCGGCACGACCATATCTGGGATTCAGTAGTCCCAACTTTTATTCACTTTAACATCCCTTTGCTCATCTTTGGCTGGATTGCGGCAATGGTGCTATAAAAAAGAAAAAGTCGACCCAAGGGTCGGCTTTTGCTCATACATCAAAGCAGCCTAAATTAAAACTTCACGTACGCTCTGTTGATATAACACTTGTCGGTGGCGGTATCAAAGTTAACTGTTAAGCTCTTGCCCGATGCTGCTGCCAACAAGGCCAGAGAGTATATTTTATTCGCACCTTCCTGAGTCATACCATTTTTGTCTACCTCAACATAATGATATTTATTGGAAATATTTGCTGTCTGAGAGCAATCTGCTGCATTAGTTTCAAAAGCAATAATAAAACCACCTTTAGAGAGTGGGTACACTGTGTCAATTTTTGAGTCATGCCATTTCGCACTGGTATTAGCTGCAAAACTGGAAGCTGCAAGCGCGCAGCTCAAAGAAAGTAATGGGTTAACTTTTTTCGATGTTACTAAAGAGCACATCAAACCAACGAATATCCTCAGGACCGAGCTGTGCTTGATTGTACAGTAACGGATCGTGATACACATCTTTGTAGACATGATACATAGCAATTTCCGTTAGTACTTGCCATTTATCGCCGTGAAGCTCCTTTATTTCAGTGGTGCTAAAATTAAAATCAAGCAACGGGTCGTGCTGGCTCTGTGTAGTGCGTAACGCCAGATCAAGTTGTTGTAATATAGGGTTGATAACTTTAACCGTGTTAGCGTCGCCGAATTCTCTCAGAACGTTTTCTTCAGCTTGCCTGATGGCCTCAACTTCTTTACGATCAGTCAGCTTTTGTGCAGCTGGCCTAAGTGTGAATTTAGAAACTATACCTGCAACACCCGGGAGTAACGCTTTGGCAGCGATCCCCGCGCCTAGTAATGGGTTCGATAGAGCAGCCACACCACCAATCAAAAGCATGCCATAGGTGAGTTTGCGGTCTAATGCATCAATCTGATCTGCCAGAGAGTGAAGTGAATTCGGGTCCTCACTGGTTCGTTCGATAGCAAGCTGAGCAGCACAGTTCACCATATATTTTCGCAGCATGGCTTCAGAGTGAATGGTTGGAAAGTGAAAAACACGCCTTTTTGGCAGGTCATTAACTTCTGGCACCCCTTCGGGCAGGTTTCTCAGAGTATGCAGAGCAAAACCATGTTCACTAAGGGCAAAGGGTACAACAAAATAGTGCTTCTCATCATACCTTATAGCGCTGTTACTTGAGGTCCTCTCCACTGACATAAAAATAGGCAGCCCATTCACCTTTTCTTTTACAAACTGAAAGCCTGACGCAAGGTCTGCCGACACCTTTTCTGGCATGTCAGACAGCATTGCTTTGCCTTTGTTAAGTAACTCTTTCATATAACCCTTTATGACAACTCAGCGGTATATACACACATAGTTTTTGATAGTTTATCTTGCATTGCGATGGAATAGTTTCGTGTCAGTTTAGCCCCTACCCGCTGAGCGATTTTGATACTGGCGACATTGAAATCCAGACAATGAAACTCAATACACCGTATTTCTAACTCCTCTTTTAGGCTGGGTATCATGACACGGAGAATTTGGTCTATTATTGCATTACCTCGTGCCTTTTCACACAGCCAGTACCCTATCTCGCAGGTATTTGGGGCTTCTACCGACTTAACCGCGATAATGCCGATGAACTGATGATGATACATGATCGAAAAATAGCGACTACCGGACATTTCCAGACGCTCTGTGATGTATTTTTTGGCGCTGTCCAGATCTGTAACAGTCTGTGCCCAAGGTAAATAAATCTCCAGGCTCTGTCTGCTTATATCCACGGCTTCCAGTAGCACATTCGCTTGTTTTATGTTTAGAGGAGTTAGATGTAAATGCGGTAAAATGTAGTAATCCATTATTCCCTTCCAGGTAAAACTCTATCCTGCTTGTCGAGCCTCTTGCTCAGCTAACGATACCCGACAAATTGCCATATTGATATTACGCAAACTAGTTTGCGTTTAAAATCCAGTTTGTCGATTAATCGGGATTATTTTTAGCTATTGCTACGTTTATTAATGATAGATTTATGTATGATGTGTTCCTTACCAGTTAAAGAAGTCTAAAAGACTTCTTTATTGAATTGATGCTGATTACATACTTTTTTTATTAGCTAAAGCCATTCAACATTTGATCGCAAACTACTGGCGTTGGTCTGTGGTTGTCATCAACGGCTACAAATGTAAAGCTGCCAGAGATAGCCAGATGCTTGTCGTCTTTATGCATAGTTTCAAGATATATGTGAACTTCTACTTTCAAGCTGGTATTACCAACATGGGCGACTTTTGCCACAAGTTCAGCGAATGTGCCAGCGGGAATGGCTTCTTTAAAATCCACCCGGTCGGATGAAATGGTCACCAAGGGCTTACGGCAAAAACGTGTTGCAGCAATAAAGGCCACCTCATCCATCCAGGCTAATGCGTCACCACCAAACAAAGTATTGTGGTGGTTAGTACGACCAGGAAATACCGTCTTAGTTACAGAGGTTTGCGAGTCTTTAATTCGTTGAGCTATTACTGCGTCTTTATCTGTTTGTGTCATTCTTTACTGCTTTTCGTTGCTAGTTTATCAATCATTAGAAGTTCAGGATCTAAGCGCTCATTAAACCAATTAAAACGCCAGTCCAAATGTGGTCCGGTTACCCTTCCGGTTGCACCTATATCGGCAATGTGGTCGCCAAGTTCTACCAGCTGCCCTTCTTCTACATGTAACTTGTTCAGATGAATATAGGTAGAGGTAATACCGTATCCGTGATCCAGTATCAGGGTACCGCCACTGTAATAGAGATCTGGATTAGCAAAAACAACTTTGCCTGATACAGGCGCCAATACCGGCGTACCGGTTTTATTGGCAATATCCAATCCAAAATGAGGTCTTCTTGGCTTGCCGTTAAAATAGCGCTGGCTACCATAAACGCCCGATATTCTGCCCTTAGCAGGTCGGTATACAGGGTCATCAAAGTACGGTAGTGTACTGGGTTTACTTCTGGCAGCGCTTACCTGTGCGCCCTCTTTGCGGATCCGTGCCAGCACTTCTTTTGGTGGCGACACATACTTTTTCTCTACGCCTGTGATGCGGTCAATATCGTACTCTCTGGACGTGATCAGTAATGACTTAGTGTGTGTTTTGCCTTCTTTATCAACCCAGCTTAGGGTGTGCTCCACGTCTGCGTCCCGGCCGAACCCAAATACAAACTTTCCGTCAGGGGAGATAGCCAAGTTTTTGTCGTTAAGCCGCGCTGATTGCACACCATCCAACTTACCAATCACCATGCCACCCTGGGTCAAAGAGCCTTTAAGCTCAATGGCATTGCTCGAGCCCATGCCAACAAACAAACCAGCCAACATGATGCCTACTTTTTTTGCTGCACTCAGCCAATCAGGCATAAGCAATTGCTCCTTTTCCCACTCCTTCAAATGCCTTCACTTTCACTTTACGATCCGGATATTGTGCTTTGATCTCAACCGCAAGGTACTCAGCGATACACTCAACAGTACTATCACAGGGGATCAAGTCACAACGAGCATTACTGATAGCCAGTTCGAAATAGCCCTGAGAAGCTGTATAGGCAAAGGCATAGTCATTATCGTTTGCTTTGATATATTGCAACGCACCTGCATCGATCAAGTCCTCTTCGCTACCCAGGTAGATGTCGCACCAGCGCTCTGCCCATTCTTTTTGTAAACGAGGCATGCTGATATCGTCTAAATAAATGCCAAGGTCCGAACGGTGCCCATGGATAATGCGCTGGCAATTTCCGTCATGTTTCTTCAGGCCATGACTGTAATGATAGTAAAAGCTGCGACTGGGCTCCGGGCGAAGCTCAATCTCAACGTCCTTCACGTTATCAGGCATATTTGGCAAAATTTGCTGCTTTAAAAATGCAATCACATTTTCCTCGTTGATAACATCTCCTTCGACGATGCAAACCGCTTCTTCAGGTGCACTCATTGCAAGGTGATGACCACCAAACTTGCCATCAAAACATACCCGGCCATCTTGCTGTGAAAAGTTGCATTGCAACTGACTAGGAATAGCCAGTTTATGATCAATTGTGTCATCGATAATGGCTTTGATCTGTTTCTTTACTTTGGCAAAGTCCAGTACCATAGATTCTTCATTCAACTGGCCATGTAATGTCATATCAACAATCCAGCTCTCACCTACTGCGCCACGTTTACCACACAAGTAAGAAAAATCAATTACCGTCAAGGCATCTATAAAAAGGATCATAAACTTCCGTTACTATTAAAAACGACTGGGGCAATTATAGAGATTTTTAAAGTAAAAATCGCCTTGAAAGGTCGATAAATAAAGAATTTATCGATTCTGAAAGATACTTTGAATAATTTTCATTCGCCCTGGAGCATCCTATTGCGGTTGCTGTCATGATTCCTCAGAACAGCGTTTCACTTAACGCCCCTGAGAAACGCTCAAATATGATTGGACTGCATATAAAGATGTACTAATTCGTTAAAACGCTCACGAAGCAGGCAATTTTTAACTGTTCAGAGTTGTTTGGCGTACAAGTGTAAGCTAAAGTAGCGGCAATTTAAGACTAAGATTGAAGATTATGGAACCAAAAAATAGCTATACAAAAGAAGAACTGATCCTCTGCGCTGAAGGAAAAATGTTTGGCGAGAACAACTGTCGCCTGCCAATCGATAACATGCTCATGATGGATCGAATCATCGAGATTAATGAAGATGGTGGTGAATTCGGTAAGGGTCAAATCGTTGCTGAGCTAGATATTAACCCTGATCTGTGGTTTTTCGACTGTCACTTCCGTGGTGACCCGGTCATGCCAGGCTGTCTGGGCCTGGATGCAATGTGGCAAATCGTCGGTTTTTTCCTGGGTTGGTCAGGCGGCCCGGGTCTTGGTCGAGCACTCGGTGTGGGTGAAGTTAAATTTACAGGCCAGATCCTGCCAACTGCTAAAAAAGTAACTTACCGTGTAGACATGAAACGTGTGATTAAGCGCAAGCTGTTTATGGGTCTGGCGGATGGCACAGTAGAAGTTGATGGTCGTGTGATTTACGAAGCAAAAGACTTAAAAGTTGGCTTATTCCAGGACACTAGCGCCTTCTAAGTACCTAAGCGCCTATAAAAACAAAGCCCCTTAATAGGGGCTTTCGACATTGCTTAGTCATTAGATATTTATAGGAATTTAGGTTTTGTACATGTTGCGGTTATCTATGGCCTCTCGCCATCCCCCCAACCATTCTGATCTGTGCTCTACTTGCTGATATGGACATAAATCTTTGGACCGGCCCGCTAAACCTGCTTTGAATCCCTGGGCATGTGCTCTTTCTAAACGGTCTCTTTTCTGTCTCTTCATAGGTAAATTCCTCACCTTCATATTTTTCAAGTTGCTTTCGTCGTTACGACATCCACATTTAATAAATAGTTAATAAATTCGTAAATATCAATCCGTACGAAACACGACAATGTCCTCTGTACAATTTGATTCAGTGCTTCGCCGCAGGCTGCCTGGCAGCCGATAGCTCGAATTTCACTTAACTACTAACATTTTTACTATTGCATATGGTTAAACAACGGCCGACTGCGAATGCACTTTTTTGCCAGACACACGTCGAATAATTCAGGATTGGCCAAACCTTCAAAAACAATAAATCATATATCGTTTTGACATGCAACAGGCTGACGATGAGTGAGGATAATGAAATTGGAAGAAAAGAGATATAAATACAACAAACTCTACTTCTTTAGCTATTTTATCTTTTTTACTCTTTTTTTAGACTTATTTATTAATATTTAAGCGTAAAAAAACATTCATTAATTTGTAATAAAAAAGGCCACAGGAATGCGGCCCTAGATCAATGCGTTAAGCACTTTACTGAATTTTCTCAAGACCCCCCATGTATGGTCTTAACACGTCTGGCACCACAATAGAACCATCTGCTTGTTGATAGTTTTCTAATATTGCGACCAAAGTACGGCCAATTGCCAATCCAGATCCGTTCAGTGTATGTAGTAATTCTGGCTTCTTCTCACCTGCACGACGAAAACGTGCCTGCATACGACGAGCCTGGAAATCCTGCATATTTGAACAAGAAGAGATTTCCCGATAAGTGTTTTGTGCAGGAAGCCAAACTTCTAGATCATAAGTTTTAGCGGCACCAAAACCCATATCACCTGTACACAGGACAACTTTACGATAAGGTAGTTCCAGCGCCTGCAAAATGCCCTCAGCGTGGCCAGTCAGCTCTTCCAGCGCAGCCATTGAGTCTTCTGGCTTCACCAGCTGAACTAATTCTACTTTGTCAAACTGATGCTGACGGATAAGACCACGGGTATCACGGCCATAGCTGCCTGCTTCACTTCTGAAACAAGGCGTGTAAGCAGTCATGCGAACAGGCAACTCTTTTTCATCGAAGATTTCATCACGTGCGCAGTTGGTAAGCGGAACTTCTGCGGTCGGGATCAAGCTGTACCCATCTTGATCTTCGCTCAGCGCCTCTGTATGAAACAAGTCTTCTGCAAACTTAGGCAACTGTCCAGTACCGTAGAGGCTTGCTTTGTTAACCAGATAAGGCACACACATCTCAGTGTAACCATTTTTATCTGTGTGCGTATCCAGCATAAATTGTGATAACGCGCGGTTCAGACGAGCAATGCCGCCACGCATCACGGTAAAGCGTGAGCCACTTAACTTAACACCGGTTTCGAAATCCAAGCCCTTGCCCAGCGCTTCACCCAGGTCAACGTGGTCTTTTACTTCAAAGTCGAATGTTTTAGGCTCGCCCCATTTACTGATTTCAACATTTTCGCTTTCATCAGCACCCACAGGCACATCTTCGGCCGGCAAATTAGGTAAAGTTGCTGCAATATCTTGCAACTGAGCCAGCACTTCATCCTGCTCAGTTTTTGCCGCGCTGAGCTGATCGCCCAGATCTGCAACAGCATCAAGTAGCGGCTGAACGTCTTCCCCTTTTGCTTTGGCCTGGCCTATCGCCTTGGAACGGCTGTTACGCTCACTTTGCAGTTCCTGAGTTTTGGTCTGCAGTGTTTTTCGTTTTTCTTCCAGCGCGTTAATAGCTGCCACATCAAGTTCAAAGCCACGTTTTTTCAAACGCTCTGCAGCTTCATCAATGTCCTGGCGTAAATACTTTGCATCTAACATAGTTTGTTCTTTTAACCTTTTTGCATGACTAAGCACAGGCCTATCCAGGCCATGAAAATACACATCACGACATTCAACACTATATTCAGTACCATTTTCGCAATCTGGCCTTGCTGAAGTAACAGCAAAGAATCCATAGAAAAGGTAGAGAATGTCGTTAAAGCACCCAAGAAGCCAATGCCGACCAGACTTTTAGCCGGTGATACTTCAATGATCTGCTTATCAATTAGTCCGTAGAGAATGCCCATCAACAGTGAACCCAGAATATTAACGGTCAACGTGCCAAAAGGGAATCCCTTACCTAAGAGTTTTAAGGTGATATCACTAATAAAAAAGCGCAGACAGGCGCCAAAGGCACCGCCCGAGGCAATCATCAGGTAAGTTTTAAGTAAATCCATCAGAGGTTATCTTCATCTTTATAGCGCTGCTGTGGACTTTGCTGGTTTTGGGCACGCAAAAAACGGAGTTTTTCCGAAATTTGTTTCTCAAGCCCTCTGTCACTTGGGTCATAGTATCGACGTTGCTGAATCTCCCTGGGGAAATAGCATTCACCCGCAGCAAATGCACCGGGTTCGTTGTGCGCATAGCGATACTCTTCTCCATAGCCAAGCTCCTTCATAAGCTTGGTGGGTGCATTACGTAAATGCTCAGGTACAGGGTAATCCGGGTCACTCGCTGCATCTTGTTGCGCCTGATTAAATGCCATATAAACTGCATTGCTTTTTGCAGCACTGGCCAGATAAATCGTTGCCTGCGCAATGGCTCGCTCGCCTTCGCTGGGCCCCACTCTGTGATAAATATCCCAGGCGTTGAGCGCCACCTGCATGGCACGAGGGTCGGCATTGCCAATATCTTCAGTGGCAATAGCCAGCAATCTCCTTGCAACGTACAAAGGATCTCCTCCTCCAGCCAGAATCCGACAATACCAATAAAGCGCAGCATCCGGATCACTACCGCGCACTGATTTATGAAACGCAGAGATCAAGTCATAATAGATGTCGCCGCCCTTGTCGTATTTTGCCAGGTGCGAGGGCAAAACCTGCCTTAGCACAGCTTCATCAATCACTATTTGCCTCTCACCATTGGCACCCAGATCAGTGGCCTGTTCGAGCAGGTTTAATGCTTTTCTGGCGTCACCGTCTGCGGCGTGTGACAATGCGTCTATCACCGTATCCTCCAGGGTGATTTGCTGGCGGCTGAGCTCTTTATCCTGAGACAGTGCTTGGCGTAATACCACGCCAAGCTCATCCAGGCTCAATGGTTTAAGGGTATAAACTCTAGCCCGTGATAAAATCGCATTATTCAGTGCGAATGATGGATTCTCTGTGGTCGCACCGATAAAGATAAAGGTACCGTCTTCAATGTGCGGCAAGAATGCATCTTGTTGCGACTTGTTGAAGCGATGCACCTCGTCGACAAAGAGTATCGTGCGCATCCCGCCCTGAGCCAGGCGGTTTTTAGCTTCAAGGACTTGCTCACGAATTTCTTTCACGCCGGCAGTCACCGCAGATAACTTACATAGTTGTGCCTTGGCGTGGTGGGCGATGATTTCAGCGAGCGTGGTTTTGCCCACACCGGGTGGTCCCCATAAGATCAGGCTGTGACACCGCCCCTGAGAAATCGCTCTGCGCAGCGGGCTGTCAGGCGCAAGAATGTGGCTTTGACCAATATAACCATTCAGGTCCGTTGGGCGCATTCGCGCCGCCAAAGGCCGCACGTCTGGCGCAAAATCAAATCCCAGATTAGTCACTTTGAGTCTGGTCGTCGACGACCACCCCTTCTGGGATCACAAACTTAAACTGCCCGGCATCTATTGGTACATTAATTTGCGCACCACTGAACTTAAAGCTAGAGATCTGGCCAGATGAATCTGTCACGTTAAGTTGGCCTATCTTAAGACTGTTGTCTGCAAACAAAACATCCAGACGCTCCACCTGGGCACCCGTTTGAACGGGCTCGATGCGATACCCGCCTGAAATCTCCGACACACTGTATTTTTGCCACTGTTTAGGGTCTTGTGTTGTTAGCAACACAAAAGGCGTGGTATCAATCAGGCCAAGCGTATTGAGTATGGTGGCCTGCTCTGCAAAGCTGTCGAAATAGACTGTTCTTAACCCATCAGAGACCAGCAGCGTTTCATCAGGTTCATCCTGCTGCCAACGTATTTTTGCTGGATATTGCAAGGCGATTTCACCTTTACCTGACTGGATCAGGTGACCATCCTGATCGATAACGCTTTGCTCAAACTTGGCCCGGAAGCTCTCAAGTGCCTTTAGCTTTTGTTTTAACGACTGCGCCGCAACGCTGACGGTCTGGGCGTCGCTCGTTTGTGCTGCACTTGCAACAGGGATGACCCCAATAACACTCAGGGCCAGAATAAGTGGTTTTAACTTCATTAATTCGCTCCACCTTTAGGTACCAGAACTTCTCTGGCACCATTGTGTCCTGGCGCACTAACGACGCCGGACATTTCCATTTGTTCGACCAGACGAGCTGCACGGTTGTAGCCTACACGTAACTTACGTTGAACACTCGAGACTGATACCTTGCCTGTTTCAATCACAAATCCCACCGCTTCGTCGTATAGCGGATCCGATTCTTCATCTTCACCTTCGCTTGTCTCGCCTGGCAGTAAAATATCTTCTGTGGCCTCACCACACAAGATGTCTTCGATATAGTTAGGTTTACCACGTGCTTTCCAGTCGCTCACAACCGCATGCACTTCATGGTCGTCTACAAACGCGCCATGTACGCGGATTGGTACACTGGTACCAGGTGGCAGATACAACATATCACCCATACCCAGCAGGTTTTCGGCGCCTTGCTGATCCAAAATTGTACGTGAGTCTATTTTACTCGATACCTGGAATGCCATCCGTGTTGGGATATTGGCTTTGATCAAACCCGTGATCACATCGACAGAAGGTCGCTGGGTTGCCAGTACCAGATGGATACCCGCTGCACGAGCTTTTTGAGCGATCCGGGCTATTAACTCTTCCACCTTTTTGCCCACAATCATCATCATGTCAGCAAATTCGTCAATCACCACCACAATACTCGGCAGCTTATCGAGTTCCTGAGGCTCATCCGCCATGCCATCGGTATCTTTAAACAGCGGATCCATAATGGGGTGCCCGGCGTCTTTGGCATCCAATATTTTTTGGTTATAGCCTTTGAGATTACGCACTCCCAGTGCCGACATCAGCTTATAACGACGTTCCATTTCACCCACACACCAGCGCAACGCATTGGCAGCTTCTTTCATGTCGGTGACTACCTCACATAACAGGTGGGGAATGCCTTCATACACCGACAATTCGAGCATTTTCGGGTCAATCATAATCATGCGCACATCTTCTGGTGGCGATTTGTATAGCAAGCTTAATATCATGACATTAACGCCCACTGACTTACCTGAACCGGTTGTACCTGCCACCAGCAAGTGCGGCATTTTGGCCAAGTCGGCCACCACAGGCTGACCTGCAATGTCTTTACCCAGTACCATAGTCAGTGGCGAGGGATTTTGCTCAAATTTAGGCGCGTTTATAACCTCAGAAAGACGCACTATTTCACGGTTTTTATTAGGTAGCTCCAAGCCCACATAAGTCTTACCCGGGATCACTTCGACGACTCGAACGCTAACCGCAGACAACGAACGTGCCAAATCTTTTGCCAGACCCGTAATTTTCGCTACTTTTATCCCGGGTGCCAGATCCAGCTCAAAACGAGTAACAACAGGGCCAGGATAAACCCCCATGACCTTGGCCTGAATATTGAAATCCAGTAACTTTGCTTCTACAAGACGAGATACGGCTTCCAATTCCTCTTCGGATATCGGGTTCTTCGCCTTATCGGGTCTGTCCAGCAGGTCAAGCGAGGGCAACGGATCTTTCGGCGGCTCAGCTTCCAATAAAGCCTCAAACTGCTCTTTAGCGCTTGGTGGCGGCTGATAACCAGAAGTCGGTTTTTCCTTGGGCTTCAATGGTCTGGCTGGCGAAACGACCTTGGTCTCTACAGGCGCAGGCGTGTCGTCTAGCGCATTAAGTGCAGCGACCGTATCAAATGCTTCGTCGTCAACTGCTGAAAAATTAATTTCCTGCTCAAGAATATCATCGAGTTCATCAAATACACTTGGTGCTACAGCGATGTCGTCACCAGAGCGTTTATCTGTTTCCGGCACCCTGTCCGGAACTGGCTCTGTGACTGGCTCGGCTTTGGGGCCAAACAATCTGTCTTTAAGCTTCTTCGGTTTAGTTTCTTCTGATTCTGGCTGCTCTGCTTCGGTTGACGTATCCAACTCATTTTCTGCAGATACATCAACATTGAGTTCACTATCAGGCCCGGACTCTCTATCCATGTTGTTTATCAGGGCAGGTTCAGGCCTCGGCGCCTCACTATCTAAATTTACATTGTCTGGTGTAGGTGTTGTAACAGGCATGTGTTCTGCACGATGTTTAATCTTTGCAAAACACCACTTACAAAAAGCCACTACCTTTTCGCCAATGTAGTCAACGCACTCAACCCAGGAGACACCCGTGAGTAAGGTTAAACCGGCAAAGAAAAAACACAGTAATAAGATGGTGGTACCGGTAAAGTTGAACGCAGGCATCATGGCACTGGCGACCACGTCCCCCACTACCCCACCGGAAGAAAAATTATAAATATCATCAAAGTTAATACTGCAGATAGCGCTGGCAGAGGTGATAAACAAGGTACCGCCAATGAGCCTTAACCCCAACGTGGTGTAATCGAGCTGCAGTAATTTGTGTGGTTTTTTAAACAACAAGTAGCCGAATAGCTGAATAAAAGCCGGCACCAGAAAGGCCAACCAACCAAAACTGAGCAGCAGAATATCGGCAACCCAGGCACCGGCAGCGCCAGTGATGTTATTGACCTTGATAAATTCGCCCGTTTGAGTCCAGGCGGGATCGGCCGGATCAAAGCTGAAGAGTGCGCACAGCGTAAAAATTGCCGCCGCCGTACTGATGATCAGGCCAGTCTCCAGCAGGCGCTGAATACCATTTAAGCGCATTGTGTAATACCTAAATACTGTTTAGTTAATTCTAACATGACTTTTTGCACACCTTAGCAAGAATTTCCTTAGGGTGCACAAGGTTTTATCACTTCGCCTTGCTCCCCTTTTACTTCTTCCATAACAACATAGGTACGGCTTTCGCTGATACTAGGCAGTTTCAATAGTATCTCACCCAGCACGCCACGATACTCAGACATATCCGTTACCCGGGTTTTTAACAGATAGTCGAAGTTACCGGATACCAGGTGACATTCAATAATCTCGTCATGCTGCTTTACCGCCTGATTGAACCGGTCGAATACGTCAGGCGAATTTTTATTGACTGTGACTTCGACAAAGACCAACAAACCCTGACCTAGTTTGACCGGGTCCACAACCGCCTTATAACCTTTTATATAACCTTCACGCTCAAGCTTTTTGACCCGCTCCAGGCAAGGTGTTGCACTTAGCCCAATCCTTCTGGCCAATTCTACATTAGAAATTCGTCCGTCTTTTTGCAGTTCAACTAAAATCTTTCTATCGGTTCTATCTAACTGAGTATGCATGATCAGTTTTTTATCCTGAATATTTACTTAATGCAGTGTTAATGACTATCAAGTATACCAAAAAAGGTAGGACATACTAGCAAACCATATCTATAATGGTCGAAAATTTTTACCCCGTTCTTAATTGAGGCGAATTGTTATGATTATTGGTGTACCTAAAGAAATAAAAAACCACGAGTACCGTGTTGGTATGGTTCCAGCAAGTGTTCGTGAACTGATTAATCACGGCCACCAGGTAATAGTAGAAACAAATGCTGGTATCGGTATCGGTTTCACTGACGAAGACTACATTCAGGTAGGCGCTAAGATCCGTGATACGGCAGCGCAGGTATTTGAAGAAGCAGACATGATCGTGAAAGTAAAAGAGCCTCAGGCTGTTGAGCGCGCGATGCTTCGTGAAGATCAAATCCTGTTCACTTACCTGCACCTGGCACCTGATCTGCCTCAGACAGAAGACCTGGTTAAGAGCGGCGCAATCTGTATTGCATACGAAACAGTGACTGACGCACGTGGCGGCTTGCCTCTGCTTGCACCTATGTCAGAAGTAGCTGGCCGTATGTCTATTCAGGCTGGTGCTCAGGCGCTTGAAAAGTCTCGCGAAGGTCGTGGCATGCTGCTAGGCGGCGTACCAGGCGTAGAGCCTGCTAAAGTGGTTGTTATCGGTGGTGGTATGGTTGGCCGTAACGCAGCTCAAATGGCGGTTGGTCTGGGTGCTGACGTTACTATTCTTGACCGTAACATCGACGTACTTCGCAGCCTGAACGCTCAGTTCGGCAGCCAGGCAAAAGTGATCTACTCAACTGCTGATGCACTTGAGAAGCACGTACTGGAAGCAGACCTGGTTATCGGTGGTGTACTTATCCCGGGTGCCGCTGCACCTAAGCTGGTTACTGCGGATCACATCAAAGCAATGAAGCCAGGTGCTGCCATTGTTGACGTTGCTATCGACCAGGGTGGTTGTATTGCTACTTCTAAAGCAACTACGCACGCAGAGCCTACTTACATTGTTGACGACGTTGTTCACTACTGTGTTGCTAACATGCCAGGTGCTGTGCCACGTACTTCTACATTCGCACTGAACAATGCGACTCTGCCTTACATCATCAAGCTTGCAAACCTGGGTTATAAAGAAGCCTTGCTTGCTGATCAGCATTTCCTGAATGGTCTGAATGTAATGAAAGGTCAGATCACGTGTAAAGAAGTGGCTGAGGGTTTCAACATGGAATATGTTGACGCACGTTCGGCGCTAGCTAACGTATAATCGATACGCATAGCGTTTCAAAAGCCTCGCCGAAGCGGGGCTTTTTGCTTTTAGCCCCCTCGCGAAACAGAGAGTTGCCTGCACCACAGATTATTGACTATCTTTTTATAATAGTCAGTCGTACAGGTAGTGTTGCATGGCCATTTCCCTTACACAGCAAGAAAAACTCATTTTAAAAACGGTCAGTATTCCTCCGCGCCCTCAGGCACTGTTGCAGTTTTCAGAAGAAGCTAAACTTCCCGAGCCCAACATCACCAAAATTTCTGAAATTTTACAAGGCGATGTGGCGATCAGTGCGGCCATTTTGCAAGTAGTGAACTCTGCTGCCTTTCGGCGCTCACGCGAAATCGACTCCATCGAACAGGCCGTTATGATGCTGGGTCTGAAACGGCTTGTTCCCCTGGTTAAAGCCGTCGCTTTAAAATCATCCGTAGACTTGCCACCAGCGCTCAGTGATTTCTGGGAAACCCAGTCAGAAATAGGACAGCATGCTTCATTAATCTGCAACCGACTAAACCGCGCTGCACTGGCCAATCATGCCTACATGCTCGGTTTGTTTCACGGTGTTGGCATTCCGATTTTATGTCAGCACTTTGATGACTATCAGAGTGTATTAGACAAAGCGCAAACCGATGGCTGGACCGAAGCAAGTCAGTTTGAATTCGAACAATATCATACCAGCCATGGTACCATAGGTGCGTTACTGGCGCAGCAATGGCGACTGCCAAAGATAGTCATTAATGTGATTTATTATCAACACGATGTCGATGGCATTCTCACTTCGGGAGAGCTGGATAGTCTTGGCAACGACTTGCTGTCTATTTTAAAGGTTGCGCGTCACAAAACGTATTTGTCTACCAACCCCGTAAGCGAACAAAACCCTGAGTGGCAAGTGATCAAAGATGATGTGATGGATTATCTGGAAATATCCGATGAAGAGCTGGATGAACTCTGGGGTGAATAAACTCACAAGGTGATTTAAATACCTAAATAATTGAAAGTTTCCGTCAATGATTTACCTTTATAGAGGGAAGCAGTTAGGAGATATGCCTGTGAAGTTCAAATTTAAGGTAATTGCCGTTTCAGCCTCAGTGCTCTTTCTGGCCTTGTTACTACTATCACTCAAACAGTATTTTTTGCTGAAAGATAATTTACAACAACAAGTCAATGATAGTGTGGGAGAAATCATTCAGGGGATCAGCAATACGGTGACCTCGCAAATGCAGGGTGCCATTGATTTGGCAGTTCTGACCACCGGCCTGGTAGAGCAAAGCGACACGCTGCAAGATGCTCTGCCACTGATTTCACAGCCAAAGCTGAAAGAGACCTTTTTACTGATAGGCTATGGCGAAGACGCAACCGGCAACTATGTAGCCAGTGATCCGGGTTGGGATCCAGGCCCTACCTGGGATCCGCGGGTACGACCCTGGTTCGCCGGCGCAAAACAAGCAAACCAGCTGATAGTCACAGCCCCATACGCCGATTCGGTCACCAAAGAAATTGTGGTGTCCGTGGGTACGCCTGTGAAAAAAGGGGGCCGTTTCCATGGCGCTATCTTTTTTGACGTCAGTCTGGCCAAGCTCGGTAACATGATCAATTCTTTCGCATTATTCGACTCAGGCTTTGCCTTTATGGTCAGTAAAGATGGCACTATTATCTCTCACCCCAATACAGAGCTTAATGGCCAACAAGCTAGCGAGTTTTTGGGCCGTACTCAGGTATCACAAATAGTGCAGGAAGTTGAAATGAACAACCGCACCTATCTGGTCACCTTTAAAGATGTGGAAGGGCTGGACTGGTACGTTGGTGTGGCACTTGAGAAAGACAAAGTATTTAGTGCAGTTGATACCATGGCACAAGACGCCACTTTATTCTCAATTATCGCCGTAATAGCCGCTGTAGTCGTACTTTCTTTGGTCATAAACTTGCTACTAAAACCGCTTGAAGACATCAATGTCGCCATGGCGAATATTGCGCAAGGTCACGCAGACCTGACTGTGCGTTTAGAGGCTTCTAATGAGCCTGAATTCGCCTCACTGGCAGAGAATTTCAATCGCTTTACCTCTCGTCTGCAAAATCTGATTGCGGATATACAACAACTTGGTCACGAAGTACTAGAAGATGCCCGCCAGACTTCAACAGGTGCAAACCAGGCAACCATGGCTATCGAAGAGCAGCTTAATGCACTTAATACCCTGGCCACCGCAACAGGTAATATGTCAAGTACGGAACAGCAAGTAGCGGATACCGCTCAACAGGCTGCAGATGCCATACAGAACACCGACAACCTTGCCAGTAACGGCGAAACCATAGTTGCTGAGTCCACTGATGCAATCACCGAGCTGTCGGTGCAAATTAAACGTGCGGTTGACGTTGTGGCAGAGCTGGAAGTCTCTTCGTCTGGCATAGAGCAGATCTTATCCGTCATCAATGGCATTGCTGAACAAACCAACCTGCTGGCACTCAACGCTGCCATTGAGGCAGCGCGTGCTGGCGAGTCGGGTCGTGGCTTTGCTGTTGTGGCAGATGAGGTCAGAACCCTGGCACAGCGTACTCAGGAAGCCACCACAGAAATAAAAGCCATGATTGACCAATTGCAAAGCGGCGCACAAAGCGCAGTTGGAGTGATGAACCAGAGTCAGACCATAGTAGAGAAGTCGGTCAGCAAAGCCAACGATACCCGAGACGCGCTGGAGTCTATCCGTCAGTCTATCGCCAGTATTGTGGATTTAAACGTCAGTATTGCGGATATGATCAGTGAACAAAAACATGTGGTAGAGGAAGTGAATAATAACGCCTCGCAAATTCGCAACTTGTCAGACACTGTCTTTGACGAAGCCAAAGCCGTTGATCACACCATGCAGTCTCAGGTAGAGAAAATTGCCAAGCAGGAAAATATGTTAGAACAATTCAGGGTCTAATTCTGAAACAGCATAATACTAGCGAGTACGGTTAAAACTCGCTAGTATATGGATATAAAGACAGTATCAATATCATTTCGGCATATGCATAGTGACCTAAAAGAGACTTTCGAGCAATATTTTCAGATTGCCGAATCAAACCAAATCAATTTGTACCCGGTAGATGCCAACATGGTACCAAAGAGCCAGGCACAGCTTGAAGCTGCCATTCCTCCTTTGTTCAGGCTGGCAAATGAAATCAATGAGCTAGATTTAAATGCGCTAAGGCCATTGCGTAACCTTGGCGATGTGGCCAGTGATCTCGCCGCCTATCTACAGGCCCAGTCACGAAAAATCGATTTGATCATGAGCCATATCCTGGCCACGGAACAACCTGAAGATGAATTGCTGAGATGCGATAGTTACGGCGGCGGTGGTATTACTGCAACGCTTGAACAGGACTATGATGTTGGCCAGGACTTCAGGACCAAGGTATTCCTGCAACACGAAGCCAGCGCTATCTTTTGTTATGCGCAGGTCATAGACAAAGAAGCTGTGGACTCGGGCTTTCGCTATACCCTGGCTTTTACCCAGATCCGCGATAATGATCAAGAGCTACTGGTCCGTGCCAGTTTACATGCTCAAACCCGGCAGCTAAAAAAACGTCAGTCGCCTGACGAAAACGAACAAAATAGCTGACAGCCAAGCTGTCAGTGCTAAACTAGTCGTCTACTATTTTTGATTGATAACACCATGAGTTTTACACTTTTACCCGAGTGGGCTCCGCAAGATGCGGTGATGCTCACCTGGCCACATCAGGATACCGACTGGGCAGATATTTTACCCCAGGTTGAACCCGTTTATATCGCTTTGTGTCAGCAGATCTCTCAAGTTGAGAAAGTGGTTATTGTGGCACACAGTACTGAGCTAAAAGCACACATTAACCGTAAACTTATCGCCGCAGACGTCGATATAACGCAAATTGTGTTTGTTGATGCGCCCTGCAACGATACCTGGGCCCGCGATCATGGTCCGCTTACTGCGCGTGACGCATCGGGTCAGTTGTCTGTAAAAGACTTCACCTTCAATGGCTGGGGCAATAAGTTTGCCGCCGAGCTCGATAATCAGATTAACGCGCAACTTCAGGCTCAAATCATCGACCCTGCAAATCACTATGAGCGCATCGAGCTGGTACTAGAAGGCGGTGGTATTGAAATTGACGAAGCAGGTACTCTGTTAACCACCACAGAGTGTTTGCTCAATCCAAACCGTAATCCGCATCTGAGCAGAACCGAGCTAGAGCAGGAGTTAAGTAAAACACTGGGCGCAAGACAGTTTCTATGGGTCGACCACGGTTATTTGGCAGGTGATGATACAGACAGCCATATAGATACACTAGTGCGCTTTGCACCCAATGATACTCTGGTGTATGTTCGTTGTGATGACCCGCAAGACGAGCATTTTGCTGCTCTGAGCGCCATGGAATCGCAGCTTAAGTCGTTCCGCACACCACAAGGGAAACCTTATAATCTGGTTGCCCTGCCCTGGCCCAAAGCGGTCTTTAACGATGAAGGCGACCGAATACCTGCCACCTATGCAAATTATCTGATCATCAATGACACCGTTTTAATGCCGCTATACGGTGATAACAACGACGCGCAAGCGCTGACCCAATTACAAAGCGCTCACCCTGAGCGCACCGTGATTGGCATTGACTGTCTACCTATTATTCATCAGTTTGGCAGCCTGCACTGCATTACAATGCAGCTACCCGCCGGATTTTTAAAACAGGACTAAATTTTAATGAGCAACAACACGTTAAAAGTCGCACTGGTTCAGCACAGCAATAGTGATGATTTACAAAACAACCTGGATAAATCCATTGCCGGGATCCGCGATGCGGCGGCCCAGGGGGCTAAACTCGTGGTATTGCAGGAGCTGCATCGCAGCTTGTATTTTTGCCAGACCGAAGACACCGATTTGTTTGATCTGGCAGAAACCATTCCAGGCCCAAGCACAGCGCTATTTTGCCAGCTTGCCAAAGAGCTGAACCTGGTGATCGTAGCGTCGCTTTTTGAAAAGCGCGCAACCGGCTTGTATCACAATACCGCAGTAGTGTTTGAAGCCGACGGCAGCATTGCAGGTAAATATCGTAAAATGCACATTCCTGACGATCCGGGTTT
This sequence comes from Pseudoalteromonas sp. XMcav2-N, assembly GCF_024124545.1. Taxonomy (GTDB): domain Bacteria; phylum Pseudomonadota; class Gammaproteobacteria; order Enterobacterales; family Alteromonadaceae; genus Pseudoalteromonas. The sequence goes on along the minus strand of NZ_JAMXSF010000003.1, from coordinate 71,734 downwards.
TTATGAAAAGTTCTACTTTACACCAGGCGATATGGGCTTTACCCCAATTCAAACGTCAGTCGGTAAGCTGGGTGTACTGGTATGCTGGGATCAATGGTTCCCCGAAGGCGCACGCTTAATGGCGATGGCCGGTGCTGACATGTTGATCTACCCCACCGCCATTGGCTGGGATCCGCGCGATGATAAAGACGAGCAAATTCGTCAACGCGATGCCTGGATGATCGCTCAGCGCGCCCACGCCGTATCTAACGGCCTGCCAGTGTTGAGTGTCAACCGTGTCGGTCATGAAACCGACCCCAGCGCCCAAAGCGAAGGGATCGAGTTCTGGGGTAACTCCTTTGTCGCCGGACCTCAGGGTGAACTGCTGGCACACGCCAGTGAGACTGAAGAGCAACTATTAGTCGTTGAGCTGGACCAGAGTCGTAGTGAATCGGTACGACGCATCTGGCCTTACCTGAGAGATCGTCGCATCGACCATTATCAGGATCTTTGCAAAATCTACCGGGATTAATGCATCCTTCTTACGGCCTGAGCACATTATCAGGCCGTTGTTTTATCATCGCGAAAGCGAATCGATCAAAACTACGTGTAATTAGAACTACGTGCAATAAAAACAACATGCAGTAACAGGAGTATATGAATGGCAACAGCGCAGTGGAACCAACTTCCCTGGGTCAAATCACAAAAGGATAAAATCCATTGGGGCCAGCTGGTCGGTAGCAGTATGTCCATTGCCATCAGTGAAGGCGTCAGACAACATGATGCATTAGTCGTGGTCGTAACCCCTGACACACCAAGCGCGCTGCGACTTGAAACTGAGCTGGGTTACTTGCTGGGCGAAGACAAAGTCCATGTGTTTCCGGACTGGGAAACCTTACCTTACGATCACTTTTCGCCGCACCAGGACATAATCTCACAGCGTCTTGCCAGCCTGAACTCTTTACGCCATCAACATCAGGGCGTATTACTGCTGCCCGTGTCGACCTTAATGTTGCGCACCGCACCGCCAGAGTTTATTTACGGCAACGCCCTGCAATTTAAAGTCGGTGACTCGCTGGATGCACAAAAGCTGAAAGAAACATTGGCACAGGCCGGTTATCGAAATGTGCAACAGGTGATGGAGCATGGTGAATTTGCCGTGCGCGGTTCTATCATAGATTTGTTCCCCATGGGCAGTACCACGCCATTCAGGCTCGACTTTTTCGATGATGAGCTCGACAGTATTCGGCTGTTTGATATCGAAACCCAGCGCTCCAGCGAGCAAATCAAGTCAATCGACCTGTTACCTGCCCATGAATTCCCTACCAATGACGAAGACATAGAGCGTTTTCGGATTGCGTATCGTGAAACCTTTGGTGCGAGCAGCGAACAGGACTCCATTTACATGCAGGTTACCCGGGGCAACTGGCCGGCGGGTATCGAATACTATTTGCCGTTGTTTTATGAGCAAGTTGCCACGATTTTTGACTATCTGCCGGAACAAGCGGTGTTTATGCATCTGGGCGACATTGAGCAAGCCGCCTCAGAGTTCTGGCTGGATGTTAACAAACGCTATGAGAGCCGCCGGGTTGACCCACTACGCCCTCTGCTGGAGCCGGTGCGCCTGTATCAAAATGTCGAAACCCTGTTTGAAGGCTTTGCACGTTACCCCAGAATTCGCCTGAGTGAAGCGAGCTTAGGCACTAAGGCGGGCCATACTAACCTCGGTGCCAGTTTAGTGACCGATGTCCGTGTCGACCATAAACAGAGCGACCCATACAAGCCTCTGCTTGATTACATTACCACTCAGAAGAAGAACAAAGGCCGTGTGCTGTTCAGTGTTGAGTCGGATGGTCGTCGTGAATCCCTGATGACCTTGCTCAAGCCAAGTGGCCTGAAACTCAAAGAGTTCGACAGCTTTAGCGACTTTGTTGGTGCACGTAACGATGTGGGCCTGATCGTCAGTCCGCTGGAGCGTTCGGTGCTGCTTGATGGCACTAAAGCTCTGAGCATACTGACGGAACAAGAGCTGCTGGGTATTAAGGTGTCGCAGCGCCGCCGTCGCAAGCATAAATACGATCAGGGTCAGGATGCACTTATTCGCAACCTGGCCGAACTTAAAGAAGGCCAGCCAATTGTGCACCTGGATCATGGTGTTGGGCGTTACCTTGGCCTGCAAACCATTGACGCAGCGGGAGTGGCCACTGAATTTGTGACCATCGTCTATGCCAATGACGCTAAGTTATATGTGCCTGTATCGGCGCTGCACATGCTGAGCCGGTACTCCGGCGGTGAAGAAGCTTCAGCCCCGCTGCATAAGCTCGGCTCTGATGTATGGGAAAAAGCCAAGCGCCGCGCGGCCGAAAAGGTCCGTGACGTTGCTGCTGAGCTTTTGGACATTTACGCAAAGCGCCAGAGTAAGCCTGGACACTTATTCAAACTCGACGGCCAGGCTTATCGCGAATTCAGCGACACCTTCCCGTTTGAAGAAACCGACGACCAACGCAACGCCATTGATGCCGTACTGGGTGATATGCAAACCCCGCTGGCAATGGACCGGCTGGTATGTGGTGACGTTGGCTTTGGTAAAACCGAAGTGGCAATGCGCGCCGCATTTGTGGCCATTAACGACAACAAACAAGTGGCCGTGCTGGTACCCACCACCTTGCTGGCACAACAGCACTACGAGAACTTCCGTGACCGCTTTGCGTCTTTACCTATTGAGGTGGGCGTATTGTCTCGCTTTAACAGCACCAAAGAACAAAAAGACACTCTTGATAAGCTCGAAAATGGCCAACTCGATATTGTGATAGGTACGCACAAGCTGCTGCAACAGAGCATCAAGTATAAAGACTTAGGCCTGCTGATTGTCGACGAAGAGCACCGCTTTGGAGTAAGGCAAAAAGAGAAAATCAAACAGCTGCGTGCGGATGTAGATATACTCACGCTCACCGCAACGCCTATTCCCAGAACCCTGAATATGGCCATGAGTGGCATGCGCGACTTGTCTATCATTGCCACGCCACCAGCAAAACGCCTGGCAGTTAAAACCTTTGTGCAGGAGCGCAATGATGAGGTTATTCGCGAAGCGATTCTGCGGGAAATTAAACGCGGTGGTCAGGTGTACTTCCTGCACAACAATGTAGAGACCATAGATAAAACCGCGGCTGACGTTGCCGCATTGGTGCCCGAAGCCAGCATTGCCATTGCTCACGGCCAGATGCGTGAAAAAGAGCTTGAGCAACTGATGAGTGACTTTTATCACCAGAAACACAATGTGCTGGTGTGTACCACCATCATCGAAACCGGGATTGATATCCCGTCAGCCAACACCATCATCATGGACCGCGCAGACAAGCTGGGCCTGGCGCAGATGCACCAGTTACGTGGCCGGGTTGGTCGTAGCCACCATCAGGCCTATGCTTACCTGCTAACCCGTAACAGCCAGACGCTCACCAAAGATGCGGTGAAACGCCTGCAGGCCATTGAGTCGCTCGAAGATCTTGGCGCCGGCTTTGCTCTGGCCACCCATGACTTAGAGATCCGGGGCGCGGGTGAACTACTGGGTGATGAGCAAAGTGGTCAGATCCAGACGGTGGGCTTTACTCTGTATATGGAAATGCTGGAACAGGCCGTTCAGGCACTCAAAGAGGGCAAAGAGCCGACGCTTGAAAACCTGTTACAACAGCAAAGCGATGTGGACCTGAAGATCCCCGCCCTGCTGCCTGATGACTATATCCATGACGTCAATATGCGCCTGAGCATGTACAAGCGCATTGCCAGCGCCAATGATGAAGAGGCACTGGACGAGCTAAAGGTTGAGCTGATTGACCGCTTTGGCCTGTTGCCGGATGCCGCTAAAAACCTCTTTAGTATCCAACTTTTGAAATCAAAAGCGGCTAAACTGGGGATCACCAAAGTAGAAGCCAACCAAAAAGGCGGCTACTTTGAATTCAGTGCCAGTACCACGGTTAACCCGACATTCATCATTGCTCTGATACAAAGCAACCCTGCTGTGTACCGCATGGAAGGTGCCAGTAAGTTACGCTTTAATATCGAAGAGAAAAATGGTCAGGAACGCTTAAAACTGGTAAATGCAATGATAGACGACTTTCAGAAAAAGGCGGTGGCATGATAAGGACAGCCCTTTCACTGACGATACTAAGCACAGCGCTGCTGGCCTCAGCGCCGGCCAGTGCAAAACGCTGGTATGAAGTTGAGCTGATCGCCTTTGCCCAGCAAAAAAACGATCAGCTCAATGAGGACTTTACGATTGAAAACCCTGAGCTGGATTTAAACCGGACTCTGGACTTGCTGACAAAGGGCTATAACGGCGCAGGCCAGCAAGCTTGTCTGAATGGTGACAGCCGTTTTGACCCTCGCACGGTAACCAGTCGCTTTGTTCAGCAGGATACCTCCTGGCACTGCGCCGACGGCATAAATTATATGGAAAAATATCAGCAGCTGCCGTTGACGCCCTATGCCGAGCCACAGGAACATAAACAAAGCATCTACTTGTTAAGCGAAGAGCAACTTAAATTCGACAGCGTGCTCAATCAGCTAAAAAAGAAAGGACTTGAACCCATTCTGCACACCGGCTGGCGCTTTCCCGACCAAAGTAAAAAGCGCGCGCCGAACATACTCGTTTATGGCGGACAAAAGTTCGAGCAGCCCGCCAGCTATGTGGCTCGCTTAGATACGCCCGATAATGGCTTTATCAGCCTGCTGGGTGAGCCCAAAGAGCGTGCACTAAGAGAGCAAGACCCTGCGCTATGGCAACTACAGGGCTGGATGAAAATCCATATACGGCATTACTTATACGTCACCAGTAACTTTGACTATCATTATAAAAGTGATGAAGGCGACTTAGAAAGCGCCAGAATGTCTCAGTTTACCCGGGTATACAGCGGTGACATCCATTATTTAGATCATCCCAAAATGGGGATTATCTTCCAAATCAGAAAATACAGACACTGACGGAAACTACTATGAAAAAAATTTTAACTCTGACTCTGTTCCTCGGCCTGGCCGCCTGCTCTAAAGTAAGCATGGAAAACTACGACAAAATCGAAGTGGGTATGGATAAAACTGAACTAGAACAACTCTTGGGCTCAGCAGATCAGTGCGAAGAAAAAACCCTGCACACTAACTGCACCTGGGGCAACAACAGCAAACATATTAAAGTAACGCTGGTGTCGGATAAGGTTACCCTGTATAGCAAAAAAGGCCTGGAATAGACACTACGGGCTTGTTAGTACGCATTTGAGATACCCGGCTGAATAGCCGGGTATTTTTTATGACTACACAGGCAATTGGCTCGTGTGCAGCTCAAAAACGCATAGTCGCCCGCGATTAATTTGCTTAAATCCACACCCCTGCAATAAACGCTGACAGCCTGTATTTTCCTGTGAAACTTTACCAATAACCCAGGAAATCTCGCGATCAGGCACCAATTGTTCCAACGCATGCAAAGCGGCGCTGAGTGCCTCAGAGGCCAGACCCTGACGCCAAAATCGGGGAGCAAGCTCAATGCCCAGGTGAATGTGCTTTGTGTCTATGTCGTAATCGTACAACCCGAGCGTACCTATGAGTTCTTCTTCGTATTGTATCACAAAGCGCCCGCCTCGCCCTTCGTAGAATTCCTCAAGATCGGCTTGCAACATCGCCCTGACTTCTGGCTGGGTTAGCTTATCGCCATAATCATTGTACTGGCTTACCAAGGGGTCGTTTAGCAGTGCCACCAGCGCCGGTACATCACGATAGTTCACCAGCCTTAGCAGCAATCTGGGGGTTTTAATTTGCATCGGGTTCCATCATCCAAAAGCTTTTAATAAAGCCCTCTCTTTTTCGCTAAATTAGTATAAACTATCGGGCCTTAAGTAACAGCCGTCAGGAGTCGTTAAGATGAGCGAAGAGTATATTGTCATTCCCCCCACCACCAAAGTATGGTGCCCGGAAAAAGGCGAAGGCTGGACACTGACCGGGATCACCGGTATTGAAGAAAACACCTCGGTGATGTTCAGCGGCGTGCGCTACACTATCCCGGCAAAAACCATTGTCGAAGAACTGCTGCCAAATTATCAGGCGCGTGAAAAAGAACAAGCCTGATCCTGCACTTCTCCACGGTAATGAGCCCAAGTAACTACTAATACCGGGCTCATTCCCTACTCTTTAGTTGTACTCTTGTAGTCTGGCCCGATAAAATCCCACTCAGCAACCGGTACTTTTACCAGCATTACCGAGTCCTGGCCAAAACGACGGGCATATAAGGACGCCAGCATCTTGGCCTTTTCAACCCCCTGATCGTCTACAATCACAGTCACCACTTTAGAGCGCTCTGGTTTACCTTTGTAGTAACCAACCGAATCAACAACATTAAAACCATCAAACGTCTTCACGATTTCATCGTTTTGAAACGCTTGCCATTGCTCTAGTGATACCCCACCGCCACCTGGCAATGACAGACCAAAGAACAGCCTGAGCCGATAGACTTCATCTGCATAGGAAGGGAATGTGCCAAAAAGAATGACGGTTAAGATAAAAAAGGAACAGAGAAGTTTTGTCATTATCCACGCCATCAATTGTAGATTCTTATTCGGTAAATATATGAGATAAGTTTTCCAAAACCCTGGTTTAAGAATAATATTTACCACGCAAGAGGCTTATCTTCATTTTTCCAAAACAACCAGCGTCTAAACTCAGTGTGACCGCCGGTTCCTATTTCATATTCTTTTCGCTTGCCCGTATCCAACTCAATAATAGAGATATACCCGGCACAGGTAGAACAGACTAGCTTAGATTCGTCTGATGATATATCAATGTCACCAATATTAGCACCGATGTAATGCTGCCAATGTAGTTCACCGTTTTCACTAAACGCCCTCAAGTAGCCATAAGCATCGCCAATTATAAATTCATTGTGCCTGTGAACACCTGCGTATACTCTTGCTCCATCTTGGAGAATAGGCGTGTCTTCATTATCTTCGTATGGTTCAGTTTTAAAATCGGGCAAATGGCTAGTTGAGAAACCAATCGAAATGCCATTGTAGAAGTGACAAGAGTTCAACGCGATCATGTCAGAGTGCTTACTAAAAATTGCATAATGCGCGTATTCACTGAGATTTCCAATATCACCAATGAGGTTGTAATTTGCATCAAAAATTCTATGCGTACTGTATTGCTCACCTATCGCAATAAACCTCCCATCTGGAGAAATAGCTCCATGCGCCATGCTCAAGTCCACGGTCAACTCACGATCTGGTAGCTCTGTTTGCATCCATTCAAAATGACGGACTAAGTCTTCTTTTGTTGGTAACAAACGAATATTCTCATTATGACTTAAAACAAAAATTCCTTGCGAGCTTACAAATAACACCTTATTACCGTCTGGAAACGGAATCAACTGTGAAGGCCTTGGTGGCGTTTCAAACGCTTTAACATCAAACTGTGGTGGTACACTTTCAAGACCCGTTGGGTAGGAGAAAAATGACACTTCCCGTCCCAGCCAACCTTCGGTCACCGAAACACCATTATCCTTGCAGTAGGCGAAAAGCTTTTTATTCGGACTCCTACCGAAATAGCGGATACCGTCTATGGGTTTAACGGACAAGTCATCGATTTCTACCACATACCCTTCTTCATAAAAGGCACCAATTCTGGCGACAACCCGTTCGTCATCGAGGATGGCAACAACAGGAATACTTTGCCCATTTGATTCCAGCTCGGGGATCATTGGGCTATGAGCCAAAGGCCAATTTTCTCTTAGCTTAGTTATATCACCGTTTGTATTTGCTTCCCTTATTTCTTTCAGCAAATAGGAAACTAACTTTTCCCGTCCGTTGTCCTCAGGTACTGAACCTGCCTCTTCCCAGCCATGCTTCAACCCTTTTTCCACATACAGATTTACCTTTTTAGCAAAATCCAGTGTTTTTACTTTCCACTCTTTTTGGGCACTTTTCTTAGTTCTAAATATATTTATCATTTCGAGTCAATTTCGATTTTGTACCTAGTTCTTATTATCACAACATGAATTACTTTGATGGTGAAGTAATTTCAATCGAGCTTGTCCAGCTTAGAGTTATAACCAATAAACTATTGCCATATCAATGTGCTCTCACCCAACCAACACTTAACACACAGCGGCTGCCTTGCGTAACTTTAGTCACGGCATGGGCTTCTATGTCGGGTCTGAACAGTTTAACCCTTGTCCAGTTTACAAGGGTATTTAGGCAGATAAACTCTCCACCTTGTTTAGCGTGTTTAAGGATAATATTGAGCCGGTAATGTTTGCCAGAGTTGACCTGATCCACATGCTGTTTGATTTCACTGCCCGCCGGGAAATGGATCAGGTAGCAGTCGAATTTAATGGGCCAGATTGCGCCGCATAACAGCATTTTATCGTAGCCCGGGTCTTGCCTTCCCGCTTCCCAGCGCCATAACTTATTCAACATACCTGCACTCTCTAAACGCCTGCGTAGAGATAGTCTTGTTGAAACTGCGCCTTTAGTCGATTTTAAAATTGTCCATCGTGCGTTGCAGTGTATCACTGTTTAGTTTCATGTCATCAAAGAGTTTTTTCAGTGCCTGAGAGGTTTTAAGTTCTTCATTTGCCGCATCTAATACCGCGGTGGTATTACTGGAGATATCCTGTGCAACCACAGACTGCTGCTGCGCCGCCGTGGCCACTGAGGTAGTCAGTTGCTCTACGTGATTACTGTGATCGCTCACCTGCATAGAAACCTGGCGAGTTTGTTCTACCTCACTCATAATACTACTCGCCAGGCCGGTGTTTTCCTTAATGGCATTGACCACATTGCGACTGATGTCATTCAGATTGCTGAGTAATGTAGAGATCTGCTCCGACGACCCCTTACTGTTGTTTGCGAGCCCTCTGACTTCATCGGCAACGACCGCAAAACCCCGGCCATGTTCCCCCGCTCTGGCCGCTTCAATGGCAGCATTCAGGGCAAGCAAGTTGGTTTGATCAGCTACGCTGCGAATAGAGTCCAGTATGGTGTTAATCTCTTCCACCTGCTGCTCCATATTAAGTGCCATTTCGTTTACCTGCTCCATGTTTTGAGATAGAACATTCATGGCATCCAGATTGCGCTGATTGTCTTCCAGCAACTTTTTTGATTCGTCATTAAGCTGATCACTGGCTGTCAGCGTATCTGAGGCCGCTTTGGCGATGTCTTCGCTGGTTGCCGCCATTTGTTCAATGGCCGCAGCGATATTGGTGGCGAGACTCTGGGTGCGCTGCGCATCTTCAGTCACATGACCGGCGGCTTTTTCCATTTGATTACCAAGCTTAGTCCCTACATTAATTGACTTGGATAACCCCACCAGCAGATCCTTAAAAGCAAACACCGTATTGTGAATGGACTCTGAGATTTTACCCAGCTCATCACTGGTTTTTAGCCTCACATCTAAGGTCAGGTCACCATTATTCGCAACTTTAGTCAAAATACCGGTTAACTCATTCAGCTCACTGCGCAACGAAGTAAACAAATGCGTGTTGATCACTATTATGATGAGCATAAAGATCAGAAATAATACAAACAGCCAGACCATTTGATTGACCAGATCCGCTTTATACGCCTCGCTGATTTCTTGTGTATGTGCCCACTGGCTGTCGAGTAACGCTTTTACATCCTGAATTTGCCCTGTTGCCTGGGCAAACCACTGGCTGCTATCGGGCAATCGCGAAAAATCGACGTTATCGGCCGTCGAAACCGTCGTGATAACGCTATCCAGTGTTTGTGCACGGCTGTCAGACATGATCCGTTTATACGTATTCAGCACGTCGCCAGACAGCGCAGTCTCAAGCTGCTCTTTCAGAAGTGATAGCTGTAGCTGGTAATAAGCGAGATCCCGTGCCACAGCTTCATTGACTGATTTTCTTGCCAGCACGCCATTCACTTTCCCCCGCAACTGACCTTTTCTTTCCTTACTTTGTGCCATTAAGAAAGCAATGGATAAATTCGACGCCAACTCGCGGTTAGTTACATAGGCCTGCATACGCATCGCAGTACTTAACGCAAGCTGATTTACATGGCTGTAATAATTGAACGCATTCTTTCCTTGTTGCTGATCAACCTCGCGACGCAACGCATCTTTTTCCCGTAACAAAGAAAACAAGTTCGGTAGCCATTTTTGTACTTTATCGTCTTCTTTAAACGCCCCGTTGTATAACCCCGCCAGCGCATTAACCGCAGCATCGGCTTTCAATCTTTGTGCAGCAACCGCTTGTCGGGTTTGGGCACTTGGATTACCCAAAAAACCAGCCGTTAAACCCCGCTCCACAGCGTGGTGATGTGCCACTTTTTCCATCGCATCCAGCAAGCCTATGTAGGCAATGTCATTTTTGGTGGCTTCAATATCCTGCCAATATTGGTAAACCACTTTGCTAAGCAGGATTAAAATGAAAATAAGTAAGGCGGTAGAGCTGATAATGGATAATTGAATAATGGAAAAGCGCTTAAGCAGATTCATGATTTCTCCGGTGATCACTTAATGACGCCAATCTGGTACACCATGACTGGCCATCCTTATTGATACTAAAGATAGTCAAAAATCTGCAAAATCAACAATAACTGTACTGCGACCTTCGTTGGGTGGCCTTAGCGTGGCGGACTAGGAGTGGCAGGCTTTTGTCTGAGTGTTCTCCTAATCAACCTGTGTCACTCTGGGGTAACGTTCACAAGACAGTTCATGATAAATATCATCCAGATACTTCGCCAGCTCACCCTCATCCAGCTCAGGCGGGATCACCACATCGTACACGCGTGCTCGGATCCCTGTATCTGAGTCAATAAACAACTGCCATTGTGCTCCAATACGGCTCACAGACATGCGCTTGCCAAATACGTTGAACCTGAGTGTCATGCATGCTCCTTAAAACAAAGTAGGTACGCTCAGACGCAGTTTTCATTAATTTAAGGAGAAAGTCGATGGGTTAATTAAATTGTTTTTCATAAAAATGAGGGTTGGCCACGGTGACTGTCAGCTTATTAATGTGAGTGAGCAGAACTTGCCTGGTTGTGCCTGAAACAGTCAGTTGAATACATTCTTCGTTGTTCACATCACGACAGAGGTCTGAAGCAACGCCCGAAACTTGCTCACCATTTCGCAGCCCAAGCGTCACCGGGTAGCGAAACAAACAGACAATTTCAAAGTAGTCATAATCACTGCAACTGACCATACGCTGACTCTCCTGTTCCAAGTGTGCCCATGACTATCTGATGCACTGAGTGCTGTCTGAACAAGTTTGACGCCGTAATGACATCTTCAACTGACGCGTCTGGCGATATGTACAACCAAACACTTTCCGTAGGGTTCTCGATGCGCAACTTATCTACTAGCTTACCGAGCTCGCGGATCTCAATCAGAGGGTAACTAACCTTCTCATACATAAAGTATAGATGGCCACTCGCCAGCAATTTTACTTTAATCGCTCTGTCGTGGGCACAACCATAGTCGCAATGGTTGATTGGTTTTCCTTTGATAACAGCAAGAGCCTGAGTTGACGGCTGTCGCGGAGTAACGAACAGCAATAGCAGGAATGCCAAACTCAGGCCCGCATAGCTCAGTACAGACAATACTGAGTTATCACTACGGTGCTGACGACGCACTCGGGTCACGCTTTGGCGCTGTGCTGAAGACCCAGTAAATCAAGCAATGCACTGTGGATCTGTAGTTTGGGTGTGCCTTCGCTGTATGGTGCGACAGCAAGCAATGGTGCTTTTAACCGCTGTTTTAAGGTCTCCAGATTAGCGTCGTATTCCTGCATCTCGGGGTCTACCTGATTGGCCACCCAACCAACACAGTTTAGCCCTGCGGCGGCTATTGCCTGCTCGGTCAAAAATGCATGGTTCAGACAGCCAAGCTTCATACCCACCACCAGGATCACGGGCAATTCTTCTTGCTTAATCCAGTCATACAAAAACTGAGTATCGTTGAGCGGCAACGCCCAGCCACCGGCGCCTTCCACCAGCGTATACTCAGCACCTAAGCTGCTTAGTTCCTGATAACTTTCACTTAAGGCTTCACAGCTAATAGTCACACCAGCGCGCTGGGCAGCAATATGCGGTGCAATGGGCGGCTCAAAGCAAAACGGATTGATCTGCTCGTATTTACCATGCACAGACGCCGCTTCCATCAGGCTTAGTGCATCTTCATTAACCAACTGGCCAAAGGCTTCCTCGGCACCTGCCGCCAGGGGTTTAAAGCCCACCGCTTTTTTCCCCCGCTGGGCCAGTAGTTTTAGCAGCAAAGAAGACACATGGGTTTTGCCCACTTCGGTGTCTGTGCCGGTGATAAAAAATGCACTCATAATTTAGTTAGCTCCATAAACGCAACCTGATAACTTAACTGGGCACGGCCATTGGTAAGTGGATATCCTGCCAGTAATTTACGATATTGTGTCTTGCCCAGCAAGCCACGGCGCTGGCCTTCATGTTGCAACTGGTTAGCACCAATGGCTTTCACAGATTTAAAAGCTGCCTGTGCAGTTGCAAAGGTTTCTTTAAGGCACATCAGCTGGGCATCATCTAGTGCAAACCCAGCTTCTTCGCTATAGGTAAGCAAACTGTCGAAGGGTGTAAACCGATTAACATGACAGTGCGCATCTACATTCTGCCAGGCCTGCTGTATTTCGCACAGCGAGCCATCGGCAACAACACTCAGATAGGCTTTACCGCCGGGTTTTAATATTCGATTCAGCGCCTTAAACAAAGCCGGATGATCCTGGCTCCATTGCATAGCAAAGTTGCTGAAGATGGCATCTACACAGTTATCTACCAGCGGTAAATTGTCCATATCCGCGCAGACTTTTAAAGCATCCTGAGGCCCCTGCTCTAACATACCGGCACTCAGGTCCAATGCCACCAGCTGAGCGCAGCGTGCACTTAGCGCGTCATAGTGCTGCATAGGACCGGCGCCCAGGTCTAACAAGGTTGTACTGGGTTGGGTAATTTTCCTGAGCAGGATCTCCGCCGCTTGTTGCTGGACATTGGCATGCTGTACATAAACCTGAGACGCGCGAGAAAAACGTGAAGCGACCTGCGCTTTAACTGACGCACTCATATCGCCTCCTTAAGTGCATTAAGTAACGCATCTATATCTTGTGTTGTATGCGCCGCAGTCAGCGTCACTCGCAACCGGGCTGCATTTTGTGGCACCGTGGGTGGGCGAATGGCAGTAAGCCAAATACCCCGCTCTTTGAGCTGCTGTTGCGCCGCCAGAGCATTGTCTGCTGAGCCCAGCACAATAGGCTGAATGGCTGTGTCTGAGGGCATCACTGCAATGCCTAATTGCGCAGCGGATTGTGTAAAATAGGCAATGTTATTTTTTAATGCCGTTCTTTGTGACACTGCACCGCGTAACTGAGCAAACTGGCTGCTTGCTATACCGGTCAGCATGGGCGACATCGCAGTGGAATAAATGTATTCGCGGCTAAACTGTAATAAATACTGCTGAACCCTTTCACTGCATAACACCGCAGCCCCCTGACAGGCCATGGCTTTGCCAAAAGTGATCACCAAAAGTTCTGGTTTTACGCCACGTTCAATACTGCCCAGACCGTTGTCGCCTACTACGCCCAGTGCGTGGGCGTCATCGACCATCAACCAGGCGTTATGGGTTTTTGCAAGCTGCGCAATATCAGCTAAAGGGGCGCAATCCCCATCCATCGAGAACACACCTTCCGTCACAATCAGTTTGTGTTTTGCTTTGGATTTTTCGAGCCGGGCACGCAGATGCCCCACATCATTGTGGTTGAATCGGGTCAGCCTAGCCTGACTATGCAGCGCACCGTCGAGCAGGCTTGCGTGGTTGAATTTATCCTGAAACAGCTCTGACTCGCGCCCAACAGCCGGGTCGTTAAATAGTGCCTGAAGTACACTGGTATTGGCTGCAAAGCCGCTTGCAAAAAGTAATGCGCTTTCGTAACCAAAAGCTTCGCACAACTGTGATTCAAATGCCTCATGTACAGACTGAAACCCGGTCACCAGCGCTGAGCTGCGACTGCCTGGTTGGCCTGTCAGGTTCAGTGTTTGGTCGGCCAGTGCCAGATAATCGTTACTGGCAAAGTTGAGGTAACGCTTACCATCAACTTCAATTTCACGGGCAGAGACCTTGTCAATGCACTGACGATGGCGCAGCAAAGAGGCAGCAGCTCTGCTACTCAGAGCCGCATCGATGAACTCAAAGGCCATTTAGTTGGCTTCGTAGAACAGTTCAGAAGTGGCTTTGTCTGCAATGGCAGAATTCAGAGACGCTTCATAGGCTTCGTCTGAGTAATCCTGACGCTTCTCCGGCTGCATACCGAGTTTTCTTAGCAGGTTCATGTCTGCGTCGGCTTCCGGGTTTTCTGTGGTTAATAGCTTGTCACCGTAGAAAATCGAGTTTGCACCGGCAAAGAAGCACATCGACTGCATCTGCTCGTTCATGGCAGTACGGCCCGCAGACAAGCGCACATAGCTGTACGGCATCATAATACGTGCGACAGCAATGGTGCGAATAAACTCAAAGTGGTCCAGATCTTCTACGTCCTCAAGTGGTGTGCCCGCTACTTTCACCAGCATGTTAATTGGCACACTCTCAGGTTGTTTTGGCAAGTTAGCCAGCTGCATCAGCAGACCATAACGGTCAGAAGCTTGCTCACCCATACCAACAATACCACCGGAACAGACTTTCATACCCGCATCACGTACATGATCAAGTGTATCCAGACGATCCTGATAAGTCCGCGTGGTAATGATCTGCTCGTAGTACTCAGGCGATGTATCCAGGTTGTGGTTGTAGTAATCTAAGCCCGCTTCTCTGAGTGCATGGGCTTTATCATTATCAAGCTTGCCCAGTGTCATACAAGTCTCCAGGCCCAGCTCTCTGACTTCGCGCACCATTTTCTCGATATAAGGCATGTCGCGATCTTTCGGATCAGACCAGGCTGCACCCATACAAAAACGCGTTGCGCCTTTTTCTTTGGCCACTTTAGCCTGGGCTACCACTTTTTCTACTTCCATCAGACGTTCACGCTCCAGGTCGGTTTTGTAATGGCCCGACTGAGGGCAGTATTTACAATCTTCCGGACACGCACCGGTTTTTATCGATAAGAGTGTAGAGATCTGTACTTCATTGGGATTAAAGTTTTTTCTGTGAATGCTCGCAGCATGAAACAACAGATCATTGAATGGCATTTCAAATAGTGCTTTAACTTCTTTATGCGTCCAATCGTGACGTACTGTGCCCAATTCCATAATTATTCTCTTCTTTTGACTGACATTTTTTAGTCAGTTGTTATGACGGTGATTGGCTTAGTCTACTTCTTGCTTTACCATTGTCAACACGGACCACTTAAGCAAGGTTTACAAGTGAGCAATAATAACACTATTGATTTAGCCTTTGATAAAGCGCATATCTGGCACCCCTACACCTCCATGCTGGATCCTCTGCCCGTTTACCCGGCAAGCCATACCCAGGGCAACCGTATCCACCTGGAAACAGGCGAAGAATTAATTGATGGTATGGCATCCTGGTGGAGCGCGATTCATGGCTATAACCACCCCGACATTGTAACTGCAATTACTCAGCAAGCAGGCAAGATGAGCCATGTTATGTTTGGCGGGCTGACCCATGCCCCGGCGGTTGAGTTGTGTAAAAAGTTGGTTGCCATGACCCCGGCTCCCCTCAATAAAGTGTTTCTGGCAGACAGCGGTTCGGTTAGCGTTGAAGTGGCGATTAAAATGGCTCTGCAGTACTGGCTAAGCCGGGGCCATACACGCAAAACTAAACTGATGACGGCGCAAAAAGGCTATCATGGCGACACCTTTGCCGCCATGAGTGTGTGCGACCCGGTGAATTCTATGCACAGCATGTATCAGGGCTTTTTGCCGGAGCATATTTTTGTGCCAGCACCCTCCAGGCGCTTCCATGAACAGGCATGTGAAGAAGAGCTAGCGCAACTTGAAGCGTCATTTGCAGCCCATTCTCAGGAGGTTGCCGCGTTTATCATTGAGCCTATTGTACAAAACGCCGGCGGGATGAACTTCTATCACCCTGATTACCTGAAAAAGCTCCGCACACTGTGCGACCAATATGATGTTTTGCTGATCCTCGACGAGATAGCGACCGGCTTTGGCCGTACCGGAAAATTATTTGCCTGCGAGCACGCCGGCATTAGCCCGGATATTCTGTGCCTGGGTAAAGCCCTGACCGGTGGCACCATGACACTGTCGGCAACGCTCACCACAGATGAGATAGCCATTGGGATCAGTCAGGGCGAAGCCAAAGTGCTGATGCATGGGCCTACCTTTATGGGTAATCCGCTGGCCTGTGCTGCTGCGAATGCAAGCCTGACCCTGTTGCAAACGAATGCCTGGCAAGAGCAGGTCCAACGGCTGGCAAATAGTTTAACGTTGCTCGAGCGTTGCAGAGCACTGGACGCGGTGCAAGATGTCAGAGTGCTGGGCGCAATCGGGGTGGTTGAAGTAAACCGCACCATAGATGTGGCAAAAATACAGCGCTTTTTTATTGAAAAAGGCTTGTGGATCCGCCCGTTTGGCAGGCTGATCTATCTGATGCCCCCTTATGTCACACCGGATGAAGATATCGCGCAACTGGCTGATGGGATTTATGACGCCATCGCACAGAACGCGTACTAGCTTTCCTCAGCACAGCTAAAAAGTGTGATAATAAAAGCAAAATTGGCACTTTTTTTGCCAATTTTGCAATTATTTAAGATATTTCATCGTTTGTACCTGAAATCATTTCATGGCTTTGTTAGACTAGGCGACTTTGATTGTAAATTTCGAAATAGAGTTGAGAATCGAGTAACTATGCAACAAACCGTCAAATTGCAGCCAGCTGAAGCTTATCAGCCACCGCGCTTTACTGTTTATCAACACCGTCAGATTGATAAAATTGAGCAACTTGAAAAACTGCCTGAGCACCTGCGCTTCCAGATGAAGGTGGTTGCAAACGTTTTCCCTTTCCGCGTGAACAACTATGTTATTGATGAACTGATTGACTGGGACAAAGTACCTAACGATCCCGTTTTTCAGCTTACTTTCCCTCAGCGCGGCATGCTGGACGACGAGTCGTACGAAGAAATGGCCGCACTGCTTAAACGTGAGCACACGCCTGAAGAAGTTTTTGAGCTATCAACCAAGTTAAGACAAAAGCTTAATCCGCATCCAGCCGGTCAGATGGACAAAAACGTCCCCACCTTTGACGGTGAGCGCGTTGAGGGCATTCAGCACAAATACAAGGAAACCGTGCTGTTCTTCCCGGCACAGGGCCAGTACTGTCACTCTTACTGTACTTTCTGTTTCCGCTGGGCACAGTTCGTTGGTAAAGCAACCCGCTTCAACAACAACGACGAAGATCTGCTACACAGTTATCTGGAAGAGCACACAGAAGTGACCGATCTGCTTATGACAGGCGGTGACCCTATGGTTATGCGTACTGTTAAGCTACGTAAATACCTGGAAGCGCTGAAAGAGCCGCGCTTTGATCATATTCGTACTATTCGTATTGGTACTAAATCTCTGACTTTCTGGCCATTCCGTTATGTGACCGATCCGGATGCGCAAGACTTGTTAGCCCTGCTTAAAGAGCTGGTCGACGCCGGTAAGCATGTGTCTATTATGGCGCACGTTAATCACAAGCAAGAGCTACGCACTGACATTGCCAAAGAAGCGATTAAATTGCTACGCAAGACTGGTGTACAGATCCGTACTCAGGCGCCTTTGCTTAACCACCTCAACACCGACCCTAAGATGTGGTCTGAGATGTGGAAAGAACAGACACAAATGGGCATGATCCCTTATTATATGTTCATTGAGCGTGATACTGGTGCAAAGCGTTACTTTGAATTGCCACTTTACAAGACCTGGGAAATCTTCCGCGATGCCTATAAAGATGTATCGGGTGTGAGCCGCACAGTGCGTGGACCTTCCATGAGTGCCGGACCAGGTAAGGTTGAAGTCTCAGGTGTGACAGAAATCAACGGCGAAAAAGTGTTTGTATTACGGTTTATTCAGGCCCGTAATCCGGATTGGGTGCAAAGACCTTTCTTTGCCAAATACGATGAAGAAGCAACCTGGCTGGATGGCCTTAAGCCAGCATTTGGCGAGGAAAAATTCTTCTGGCAGGACGAATACGAAGCCATGTAAGGGTTCAAGCTCTAAAAAAGCCGACAACATTGTCGGCTTTTTCTTTTCAGATAGTCGCTATTTGTAA
Source organism: Pseudoalteromonas sp. XMcav2-N (assembly GCF_024124545.1). GTDB lineage: Bacteria > Pseudomonadota > Gammaproteobacteria > Enterobacterales > Alteromonadaceae > Pseudoalteromonas. The sequence goes on along the minus strand of NZ_JAMXSF010000003.1, from coordinate 53,515 downwards.
TACCAATTTGCTTTATTAAGTGTTCTATCTTGAGGCAAGAAAATAGGGTCGATAACAAGGCAAAAATTTTGGCATTTAGTTGTTCTAAATAAAAAATTTTTAACACCGTTAGCGCCATATTTGCTCCTTCAAATTGAACAGGTATTAAGTGAAATTGGTATAGCTACCACTCAAACATATAGGCCATTTTACTGATGGTTCTCAGTGCCACACCATGCGTGTTACGTTTGGCATATAAGTGCTGCATTGATTTATCTTTCACTTCGCCGACTATCACTTCTTTGACCTGATATCCCATCGCCTGTGCTGCACTGGTGTAAGCAACAAACTCCCAGCGTTTGATATTGGTGTTATCAGCTATCACCAGCGGGATCCCCTCAGCCAGCGCATTGATAAAGCGTGCCAGGTTCAGATTATGGTATTCCGGCAGTCTGAACTTTTCAAAATGATATTCGCCCTGCTCATTATGAAAGTAATCATCGGTAGAGCAAATGATGAATTGCGTTTCGTCGCCTGCGACCAACTCGTCTGCCAGTGCGTAAGCGTAATGTGTTTTCCCAGAGCCAGGTAATCCCCGTAATATAAATGCCTGTTTCATCTATTGAACGACTTATATCCAGTTTTTCTTAGTAGTAGGCGGATATAATGCCATAAATTTTGCATTTAAGTAATTCATCAGGCAAAAGGCACGCAGTTTTTACTCGGTAACCAGCAAACTACTACCAACTTCTCATAATATACAGCTCTGATATGAGCAAATATTAATCGTTATCTTGCCTGCGCGTCCCGAAGAGGATAAAAAAGCCTTAAGAAATTAGCTCAGACCCGCATTTGGTGGTTTTTTTATATGTCCATCGCAGGTAAGATACGACATAGCTGACTGCGCAAAAAGCGTGGTCATGGCAGTGAGTTAAACAACACACGCAACAGACTAATTATAAATAATCATTTTGGAGTAAAGATGAGCCACACAGCGATAACGGAGCTACTAGCAGGCACCGTTGCGGTAGACAGCCAAGTTACTGTAAAAGGCTGGATCCGTACACGACGCGATTCAAAAGCGGGTATTTCATTCCTAGCCGTCCATGACGGTTCTTGTTTCGATCCTATTCAAGCCGTAGTCCCTAATTCGCTTAATAATTATGAAGAAGTGACTCGTCTTACCGCTGGCTGCTCTGTGGCCGTAACAGGTATTCTGGTGGCCTCTGAAGGTCAGGGCCAGGCATTCGAAATTCAGGCAAACAAAGTAGAAGTACTGGGCTGGGTTGAGAATCCGGATACCTACCCGATGGCAGCAAAGCGTCACAGCATCGAATATCTGCGTGAGCATGCACACCTGCGTCCACGCACCAACGTTATTGGCGCGGTTACTCGCGTTCGTAACTGTTTGTCGCAAGCAATCCACCGTTTCTTCCACGAAAGGGGCTACATGTGGATCAGCACCCCTATCATCACAGCGAGTGACTGTGAAGGTGCGGGCGAAATGTTCCGTGTTTCTACACTGGATATGCAAAACCTGCCGCGCACAGACAAGGGCGACATTGATTACAGCGAAGACTTTTTTGGTAAAGAAGCTTTCCTGACCGTATCTGGTCAGCTGAACGGCGAAACGTATGCCAGCGCCATGTCAAAAATCTATACGTTTGGCCCAACATTCCGCGCAGAGAACTCGAATACCTCGCGTCACCTGGCGGAATTCTGGATGGTTGAGCCGGAAGTCGCCTTTGCCGATCTGGACGACATTGCGACCCTTGCCGAAGACATGCTGAAATATGCCTTTAAAGCTGTATTAGAAGAGCGCCGTGACGACATGGAGTTCTTCGCACAACGCATCGAAAAACAGGCAATCACGCGTCTTGAGTCCTTTATCGACAAAGACTTCGCACAGGTTGATTACACCGATGCGATCGAGATCCTGAAAAACTGTGGTAAGAAGTTTGAATTCCCGGTTGACTGGGGCGTAGATCTGCAATCAGAACACGAGCGTTACCTGGCAGAAGAGCACTTTAATGCGCCGGTAGTTATCAAAAACTACCCGCGTGACATCAAAGCTTTCTACATGCGCCAGAACGAAGACGGCAAAACCGTTGCCGCAATGGACGTTGTTGCACCGGGCATCGGTGAGATCATCGGTGGCTCTCAGCGTGAAGAGCGTCTGGATGTACTTGACCAGCGCCTGGAAGAAATGGGTTTGGATAAAGAAGACTACAGCTGGTACCGCGACCTGCGTAAATACGGCACAGTGCCGCACTCAGGCTTCGGTCTGGGCTTTGAGCGCCTCGTTGCTTATGTAACCGGTATGGGCAACGTCCGTGACGTTATCGCCTTCCCGCGTACCAAAGGTAGCGCAACTTACTAATCTTATTTAGTTTTAAAAAGCCCCGCTTGGGGCTTTTTTTATGCCTGTGAACTTACTTATTGGTCTGCGACATAGTTCTGGCACGCCCCCAATTCGGTGTACCTGTGCGCATGCCCTTCAGTCATAGGTGCAACACCATGCAAAGGACCACCGTTAACCCGCCAGTTTTTTCCTGCAAAGCTCACGACATCCCCTGTGTGATACACACTCGGGTAAGCTTGCCAGGACTCGGCACAAGGCTGGCATTTAGGTAGAACTTCCCCAATGGCATCCAGCAACTTATTCTCACCGCGCGCGTCCTGATGCAGCTCCCAGATAAAAATGCCCGGATAGCCATTGTCGGCAACAAACTGTGACTTGGTCCTTACCAGCTCCGGCGTCTCCCAAAAATGCAGATAGTTATCCAGCTCATAGAAACCAGCATTGTAATCTACGCCGAGTCCGTCAACGAAGGTTTCGACAGTGTCTCGTGCCGTATAAGTCATCACAGGGCCACTCACCCCGTCCGGGAATGACTTATTGTAAAAAGGAATACCTAAGCTGGTTTTGCTCACGTCATACTTAGTGATCATGCTCTGGCTCCATTGGGCAGGATTAACCAAGCCATCGTGAATATAAGACCAGGCAGCATGATGGTTTTTCGGTGAGCCACCCCAGCCGCCGGTATAGTCATAGGCCATGAAGCGTATGTAATCGGCATACTCGTCTAAGTCCGGATGGAAGTTAATCCCCGACCAACCACCGGCCTGAACATCAACACTCACCTCCAGGTCTGCAGGTAAAGCTACTCTCAAATCTTTTACCAGCTCCAGCAGATAACCACTTTCCACTGGGTTTGGCTGGTTGTATGTACTCCAGTCTTCCCAGTCGACATCAATACCGTCTAATTTGTGTAGCTCAGCATAAGCAACCAGGTTTTTTACCAGGTTGGTCCGGGCCTGCTCATCCATAGACAAAAAGTCGACGCCGGCACCGCCCACTGAGATCATGACGCCTGTGTTATTAGCATGGGCATGTGCCACAATGTCATCGATATAGCGATCAGCTTCAAGTGTATTCAGCGTGCCATCGGCATTGGGATAGGCAAATGCCACTATGATATGGGTGAGTTTATCAGTGGCCAGATCCTGAACATCCAGCTGACCGCCCGCCGGGTAATCCCAGGTAGAGTAAAAGCCTTCCACCCTTGGACAGAAAGCATCTTGTGCCCAGGCCGCCTGCATTGACAGACCAGATATAGCCACCGCTAAAGTTAGACAGGTTTTCTTAAACATAACGCGCTCCATGTTGTATAAATATTAAACACAACAAATATCACGTTAACAAAAAATTTAAAATTGAAGATTTATAATAGTGTCGCATACCGCCTGTTATGCACACTCTTTTTTATGCCCCAAATATGGGAGTCGAATATTTATTTACTTTTTGAATAGAAATTAGCAAAAATGTAATCGCGCTCTTTGATACTTTCGTGGCAGCTGGCACAGACTTTTTGGATTGCACCGTCTGAGCCCTTACCCGCCAGTAGCACTTTCCCTTGCTTATCAAACTGCACATATTCCCAATCACCATGTGTGGGTGAATAACCTGGCTGACGTTTAATCATCATAGTGATCGTCAGAGCTTCATGGGGCGACCCCGACTGAGAAGAGAAATTCTCTTTTAAAACAATCGTGCCCGGTGAATAGGACTTAAAGTTAGGCACCGGCTCTTCTTCGTCTTCATCCTCATCGTAATCCTGATAGAGCCGCAAATATTCCAGATAATTGCTTTCATACACTCTGACATCTTTATTCAGAAACACGACGATAAATTGTTGCCAATGTAAGCCTGAGTGTTCAAACCCCGTTACGCGTGTCCAGTTTGTACGGTAATCGATCAGTTCAGCCTGATACTGTGGCGGTATTTTAAAGGGGTAAACCCCAAATGGGTCTGCAATAACCTGGCCTGATGCAGCAATAAGACCAGCCGCCAGCGATAGCAAAACGCGTTTCATACGCTGCGCCTTATTTTAAAGTTAAGCTTAAGTTGGCTCTGAGTTTTCCCTTGTACATCACCTCTATCGACTTTGCTTCTCCAGGAGAAAGCGTAACCTCGACCGGCTCATATTTAGGAATTTGTAACACAAACGTGCTGGCAGATCCGGCATCTAAGTCGATTTTATAAGTTTTTTGTTTTTTCGTGAAAGGCAGTACCTGATAGGTGTCAGAATTCACGTTGGCAATGTAACTGCGCATTTTTGGGTGGATTTTGCACCCAATACGAGTCAGTGTATTTTCCGACCAATCAGCAGACACTTTGGTTGTCTGACCCTGATTCATCAAACCCACATCAAATTTCACACCTGAATTGGGATCATTGGCAAAAATATTATGCTGAAATTCATCTGAGTTTTTAAAGGTGATCTCACCATTTTTACCCACCACAACCACTTTCTTGTCGAACACCTTATTCGCCTGGTCTAGTTCAGCAGCCTTAGGTCCTGCCCCATTTTTTGCATACAAGATACCTGCAAAAGGCGGCTTCTTAACGAAAGTAAGTTCTCCGGTTAGGGTGGCAGCCTGTGCATTAAAAACCATGCACAGGCCCAGCGCTAGCATACGTTTAATCATGGTGTTTTTTCCTTTATTGAGGAATGATTGGTCGTTGGATCACAACGGGATCAGTCAACGCGGCCATAAAGGCAACCAAATCCGCCTTTTCCTGAGTAGACAGGTTGAGTGGCACAATGAGCGGGCTTACATTTTTTGTGCCCACAGCCCCTTTATCATAGTGTTCCACGACCTCTTCGAGCGTACCCAATGAACCATCGTGCATATAAGGTGCGCTCATAATGATATTTCTTAAACCCGGGGTTTTAAAAGCCCCTTTGAATTGCGCACTTTTATCCAGTTCGAAACGCCCGATGTCTTTGTTATCTATCCCGATATTATGAAAGCTATCGTCTGTAAAATTTTCACCATCATGGCATTTGGTACACCGTCCCTTGCCGACAAAGACACTTAAGCCCCTGATTGCTGAGGGCGACATAGCAAATTTATTGCCCGCCAGATATTGGTCAAAGGGCGAGTTATCACTGATGATGGTTCTTTCAAAGGCGGCGATGGCCCGGCCGACATTTTCAAAAGAAATCTCGCCATAAATTTGCGCAAACTCATCCCGATAAAACTTAACCTCTTTCAAACGCTTGACCACATCTTTAGGGGTCATTTGCATTTCCATATCGGATACCAGTGGCCCCAAAGCTTGTTCTTCCAAAGAAGCGGCTCTGCCGTCCCAGAAGAAAGTGACAGACCAGGCCAGGTTATACAAGTGTGGCGCATTTCTACCCAGGATATCTCCCCCACTGCCAATGCCTTTGGCCAGACCGTCACTGAACCCCAGTTCAGGGTTATGACACGTCGCACACGACTGATTATGGTGCTTCGAAAGTCGAGTGTCATAGAATAGCGTTTTGCCCAACAGGATCTCTCTTTCGCTGGGTTCCTCGTCATCGGGGTACTCAATGTCATCTTTATCAGGGGTACCTAACCCCCCTATGTTCACGCCAGCGCTAGCCCCTACTTTCACACTGCCTATGCAAAATGCCGCAATCAAAAACAGTCTCAACGTACTCATTTCCCCCCCTTCGACAATAAAGTTAAGGTTAATTTTTGAACTACAGCAAGGATTGACTATATTTTTCGATAATGCAAAAAAATAAACCCTATAACGCAACACCTGTTATATGAAAATTGTCTTATCTGCCAAAGCAGTTTCTTCATACTAGTTTATTAAGTGAGAACAGATGGATATATCACGCATCGTGCCAAATATCGCGATACAAATGTTAATTGCTTTTGGTATCATCACGTCGCTCGGTATCTTCAGTAATCTTTTTGTCTACCTGAATACAGGGTCTATCGGACAGAGCTTTACGCAATTTTCATCAGTGTCATTACCACTGGTAAAAGCGAATTCAGATTTAAGAATGGCGATACTAGAAACCCAGATTTCTTTGAAAGAACAAATCATCACTGGAAACAGTCCTGAAGAAAGACGCAACTCCATCGCAGCCAGACAAGCAGCCTGGAACAATATCAACAAGCACTTTGCGCAATTACAAGCACTGGCGCAGCAAACAGGCTTTGAAAATCGCATTTTAAGTACTATTGAACAAAACCTGCGCCAACTGAATACCGAGCAACAAGTTGTCTCCGATATTAGTAATACTGTAGACAACGAGCCAGCAGTTAAAATTTTGGTCACCCAGGCTATTCCGCTGGCCGAGTCTATGGTGGGGCTGTTGTCAGAGCTCATAGAGTCCGAGCTTGAAGAAGATCCCGACGAAGAGCGTATGGAGCTGTTCAAGCTCCTGGTTGACTCGAAAATGAGTTTTGCAACCGCGATCTCCGAGTTACGCGCCTTCTTGTTGACAAGGGAGCAAAAAAATATAGACGGTTTCGATCAAGCCTGGTTTGCAAACAGCGATGCGTTTGTCGCCATTTTGGACGATTACGAGGAGTTGTTCAGTGAAGCTCAACTGATGAAATGGAGCGCTTATAGTGAAGAGCGGGAAAAAATTGCGCCACTGACGATTTTAGCCTTTGAGAAACAAGCAAGCCCGGATGCGAATTTCGCCACTAAGCATTTACGCGAAGTGATTTCTCCGTTGACTAAGCAAATCTTTGCGCAACTCAATGAGCTGAACTCACATGTTGCTCAGGTATCTGCAAGTGGGATTACCACCGTTGAAACCGCACTCAGCGATATGTTTATCGTCATTACAATCGCTTCCTTGATCACAGTGATTATTGCCAGTTCAATCAGTTTTCTGTTCAGTAACAAACTCAAACAACGGATCCAGCTGCTACTGGAGCGCGCGCAAAACATTTCCGTCGGGAACTTTCAGACCAAAGAAAGCTACTTCTCAATGCATCATAAGGATGAATTAAATCAACTTTCGGAAAGCTTTAATCATATGACACTGTCGCTGTCTTCGACTATTTCAACCGTCCGGCGGCAGTCAAGACAGGTTGGACATTCAGCACACCAAGTTGCAGCAATTGCGACCGAAATAAGCTCCGTCGCGAAAAGCGAAAATGACGGTTACAACCAGGTGATGCAGGTTATTGACTGTTTTATGGAGTTGTTGCACGAATCAAGTAACGCCATAGAGCAAAGCAAAGGCGTCCTGGACCAGGCCAGGCAGGAAGCCGACTCAGGGATCGCTGCTGTAAACAGTAATTTAGAAGAAATGAACAGAACAGTCGAAGTGGTTGAAGTGGCCTCCAAAGAAGTCGGAGAGTTACAGTCTGCCAGCGAACAAATAGAAACGGTAACAGATGCAATTTCAACAGTCGCAGACCAGACTGCGCTGATCGCACTGAACGCCGCGATTGAAGCAGCCAGAGCTGGAGAACAAGGCAGAGGTTTTGCGGTTGTCGCCGATGAGGTCAGAAGTCTGGCAAAGCGCACAGCCGCCTCCACGGACGAAATCAGACAGGTCATTACACAACTGCTGACTAAAGTGTCGGATGTCATCAATTTAATGACTAATATCATAGAGCAGGTCAATATCAGTAAAGCGCGCTCTGACGAAAGTGGCCAGGCACTGAAAGCGATGACCCTGACGATTGACAGGATAGTCTCCGCCAATGAGCAAATTGCAGATCGGTCAAACCGTCAAAGTGATCAGATGATTGAAATGCAGCTAAAACTGCAGCATTTGTTTGCGTCGCTCCAGCAAAATGCAGAAAAAGCCCAAATGGTCTCTATGATTGGCGGGGATTTATATCAAACGTCAGAGTTGGTCAATAACTTAATGGACAGCTTCTTCTTCGATGAAGACAAAGACTCCTATATTCAGCAACAACACGAGAAAAGGCGCTCTGACAGAGTTGAAGCTAAAATAAAACTAAACATTGAAACAGATGATCAAATCTATTCAACGATTACTCGGGAACTAAGCTGTGTTGGTTGTGGTGTTATTTTGAGTCAGCAGTTGAACCAGGCGCTGGATATTAACAGCACCGTGACCCTGATCCTGTACGAGCCAAAGAAAAATTACTCCGAATACATGCAGCAACAGCCACTAAAAATACCCGCTAAAGTGATCAGAAAAGAAGACCGTTCAGATGAGCATGCCTACTACGGCTTAGAGTTCGATGCAAAAGATGCTAACCAGGTTAAAGTATTGGAACAACTGTACGCATTTTTTGATGAGTAACGAAGAGTAAAAAGTCATAGCTCAGGCAATTTGTTGAATGAGCTTAACGCAGTATCTCACAAGCTCATGTATTAAGTGTAGATACTGCTCAAAAAGCGTAAAAGAAGCAATATGCTTTAATCATATATCTTCATGTTTACTAACTTATAAGCATTTCTGTAAGGGTAACTTGTTTGACAGTCACCAGCGCCATTGGCCCAGACCTTCTTTCCGGACAATTGCGCTGCCAGTAGCATAGAAAAGAGCGCCTTTTCATACTCTGAACTTAGCGGCAGATAGTAACGTGAACCACAACTAGAATTCGGTTTGCTAAATTCAACTAAAATGATGTTATTAGCGCCTGACAGAGTAACGGTACCAGACGTTTCCTTAGAAGCGAGTACAAGGTTAGGTAAGAGCAAAAGTAGTAGTAATAGTTTTTTCATGGTTATCTCCTTTAAACATAAAAGAGGCTGCTAAAATAAGCAGCCTTAGTACTGAAATTAAAGAACTTCCAGTAATTCAACATCAAAGATCAGAGTTGAGAATGGTGCAATTGATGCACCTGCACCACGCTCGCCATAAGCAAGGTCATGTGGTACGTATAGACGCCACTTAGAACCAACAGGCATTAGCTGTAGTGCTTCAGTCCAGCCTTTGATTACGCCATTTACTGGGAACTCAGCAGGCTGACCACGCTCGTAAGAGCTGTCGAATACGTTACCGTTGATAAGAGTACCGTGGTAATGCACGCGAACAGTTGAATCAGCTGCCGGCTTGTCGCCTTCACCTGTTTCGATTACTTCGTACTGCAGACCAGACTCAGTTACTGTGATTTCAGCGCGCTTGGCATTTTCTTCCAGGAATGCAGTGCCTTCAGCAGCCAGTACTTTGGCTTCTTCTTCACGACGCTGTTGAATTTCTGCATTGATTTTTTCAAATGCAGCCTGGATCTCAGGGATCTCGACACGGAATGCTTCACCGGCGTAGGCATCTTTCATACCTTCGAATACCGAGTTCAGGTTCAAACCTTCAAATGGGTTAGACTTAAGTTGCTCGCCCATTTGCAAACCAATACCATAACTTGCCTTTTCAGCATCTGTGTTGAATAAATCTGACATATTAGATCCACTTATTTATCAGTTTAAAAGAAGCGGCAGTGTATCACAGCGTATAGATGACTAACAGGGAGGTAGATAACTTTATAGAAACAGCGCAGGAAAGCGCTGCAAGCAGCCTGGCTGGCTGCCTGCAAAAATAAGAAGATTCTGCCTTAGTTACGTTTTACTTTGGCTTTTGAGTTTGAACTCTCTGACCATGAAAGTGGCAAACGGTAAACTAAGTGTCAAACCTATGATCAATTCGTTGCTGTAACCCACCAATCGCTCGGTGAAATAACAACCAAAGCCAACTACGCCGAAAACCGAAATAACCACACCAGCAATCATAGGGAATAATTTTTCATACTTGGTGATGATGTGACCCACCAACAGGTTGAAGGCAAATGTATACAACAAAGTTATCCAGATACTGGGATACTCCTGACCATCAATTGCCAATACCAACGCAGCCTGCAGGCCACTTAAATAGAAGAAACTGAAAATCACCCATAACGAACTATGAATAACAACTTGCTTAGTCATCACTGCCTCCTAACGAAAAAAACCGCCGTATAGGCGGTTTTGGGAATGAGGTGGCGGAGAGATAGGGATTTGAACCCTAGATACGCTATTAACGTATGCCGGTTTTCAAGACCGGTGCTTTCAACCACTCAGCCATCTCTCCGTTGTTGGCGCGCATTCTATTGTGCTGCGGCGTAAATGTAAAGTCTTAATTCAATATTTTGCAAAAGCAATGATTAGGTGGTTACCTTTTATGCACTTTACCCACTTTTCGGTGTTGCCGGTTAATAATACTGCTTTGGTCTTCTCGCAAACAGCGCACCGATTACGCTCACCCCAACGCATATGAGTATCACAAACGCCATATCGACGATGCCCTGTGTTGGGTCAATTACCGGAAACAAATGTTCAATGAAAATAGGAATGACGGACATGACAGTCACACAACTGAGTACCTTAAATGCACGACTAAAGTCAAAGCGTCGACTATAGCTCATCCAACTTGTTAATATGAGCAGGAAGCAAGCTGGTGACAATAATGCTAACCACACCTCACTGATGTGCGGCAGTAAGATACCAGTAGAAACACACCCTAAAATACCCCAGACAATCCAAGTCCACCAATTCTCCCGTTCTTTTAAAAAAAGATTGCCCATTACTATTCTTCTTATAATTGTGTTCTGAGACTGCTACGCTTTAGCCTAACAAACATTCAGGTCACAAAACAACCGCAAGAAGAAGAATTAGTGGACTAAGTTCCTTTTTTAATGACGCACATCATAGTCTCAAAGATCTGCCAGCTGCCTGGATAAGCTAGTCACTTTCGATAAGGTCATTCACCTATGTCTTCATTCCATAGATCCGGGCGGGCTTTGATAAACTCGTCCATCATAGTAATGCACTCAGGATCCTGACGGACATCCAGCTCTACACCATTTTCACGTAGTAACGCTTCGTTGCCCATAAAGTTTTTGTTTTCTCCTATCACTACTTTCGGTATACCGTAAAGCATGACAGTTCCTGAGCACATTGGGCAAGGCGACAAAGTGGTATATAAAGTACACTCTTTATATACCGCTGCGCTCAAGCGGCCGGCATTTTCCAATGCATCCATTTCGCCATGTAGCACCGTACTCCCCTTCTGGACTCTCTGATTATGCCCACGCCCAATTATCTGACCTTTATGGACCAGAACAGAACCAATCGGGATCCCCCCTTCATCCAGGCCCTTTTTCGCTTCTTCAATCGCCGCCGCCAAAAACTTATCCATCGCTGCACTCCTGATGTTTATACTAATTCGAATATGAAGACGGATCGTCCTCAACTTCACCCAAGCTAGCATGTAATTGAGGACAAAATAAGAATAGCCTAATTGGATGTTGCGGTGTTATAAAAGCAGATTAACGCTTTAACGCTGCGCCTGATACCTGTATTGCTGATTGAGCTGTTGAGCACGGACATCGTCAACTACACCTTGCTTGTTCAATACCGCAATGATTGAGCCAGGCTTTCTGGCCAAATTAACTGCAATCCTGTCGATCTCCACATTCCCTTTATATTGTTCAAGCACCTGCGCGATATCTTTTTCTGACCAGGGTAAACCGTAATTTTTCGGTAGCCCTTTCTCAAGGTTTTCCTGCTGCTTTTGAGCCAAGGTTCTCTTTACTTTTCTGGCCTTTGGCTGCCACTGTAAAGACTGGAAAAGCGCCCTAATCACGTCCGGATGGTTATAAGGCGACTGTGCAGGCAGGATCTCTCCTGTGATGGGATCAATGCCATTAGCCAGGCCATGCACTATGCTGGCCACTTGTTGCTGGTCCATATCAGCTCCTTGATAGTGATAACATTATATAAACTTCCTGTAACAATATTAGTGTAGCAGGCTAATAGATATTGGGTCGTTTTTTCTAATCTTAATTGAGTAACCAACTTAATATGGGCACGCGGTGATAGCGATTTACCTATTCAGCGTACGCTTTAAAGGCGATAAAATATGGTAAATAACATCGCTCACGCGTCATGCTACCGCACAGGCATCGACATATAGATTGAACAGGTATCAAGTGAAATTGGTGTAATAGGAAGTGCGATAGTCGCCCTAGTCCATTGAGTTAGCGCAACAAGACCAGCTACCTGAAGTTAGCTGGTCTGAAAGTGGTATTCAGTTTGGGTTTAAAGACCCTTAATTGACTCGTTGATGGCGCTCAGGGCCTGAACCGGATCGGTAGCCTGAGTGATAGGTCTGCCAACCACAAGATAATCACTGCCCGATTTTATTGCCAGCTCTGGTGTCATGATACGTTTCTGATCTCCGGCATCACTCCCTGCAGGGCGGATCCCAGGTGTGACCAGACAAAAATCATTACCTAACTCAGCTTTAAGGGATTGCGCTTCCTGAGCTGAGCACACAACACCATCGAGCCCTGATTCTTTTGCCAGTTTTGCTAAGTAAAGCACCTGCTCTTGAGGCGTTTTGTCTACGCCCAGTTTGCTGAGCTGTGCCTGGTCCATGCTGGTCAGCACTGTTACTGCAATCAGCAAGGGGGCTTTGTCTCCATAAGCATCGAGTGCTTGTTTGGCTTTGCTCATCATCTCGGTGCCACCACTGGCATGCACGTTGACCATCCAAACACCCAGCTCGGCTGCAGCAGTTACAGCTTTAGCGACAGTATTTGGGATATCATGGAACTTCAAATCCAGAAATACATCAAACCCTTTATCAATCAGCTTTGAAACAAACTGAGGACCGAAGTAGGTGAACATTTCTTTTCCAACTTTTAGTCGACATTCACTCGGAGAAAGCTGAGATACAAACGCCAACGCAGCAGCTTCATTGTCGTAATCCAGTGCAATAAGCACCTTTTTCATTTCAGTGTTTGACATAGTTGACCTATTTCACCTTTTAACATGTCGATTTTTAATACCCGTCCACGCCCTGACTTGGCAGTATTGACTCCCAAGACTTACAGGAAGGACATAACCAATAGAGTGTGTGGCTGGTGAAACCACAATTGCGACACTGGTAGTCTGGTTTTGTAGCCACATAGGCAGACACCAGGTTGTCTACTTCATTTAATACAGATTGAAACTTATCTTGTCTTCGCGCGAGTAATTTAAGCAAAAAACTGAAACCACGAATTGATGGTTCACGCTTTAATGTGTCTGTGAGATATTCAACCGCCTGCTCTGTGCGGCCTGCTTCCATGAGGCCTTCGCAGTGCTTTATTTTTACCAGCACGCCGCTGGCATTGAGCAAATCATTCACCAACGTATAAAACTCATGCTCAATATTAAGGCGTTGGTAGCAAGTTTGCAGGTCTTGCAATACAAGCGGAATAGCACAGGGAAATTGCGATACCAACTTGCGCCAGTAATAAATGGCTTTAACATTATCCTCTTTGCCCAAAGCATCGTGGCCTAGTTCAAAAAGCGGTCTGATTGTGGTCTTTGGCAATTTGAGCGCTCGCTCAAAATACTCTGTTTCACACTGCTGCTGACCTTGGCTATCAAGCGCAGCTTCGCAATAAAAATTGGCAATTGCGGCACAATAAACTTGTTCTGTAAACAGGTCTGAATGGCTTTCATACATATTGACACCCTTTTGCCATTCGCGCGTTTGCGAGTAAAGCTGAATAATGGGCGTCAATGCTTCTTCATAATCCGCTTTAACCAACTCGACTAAATGCTCTTCAGCACTGTCTAATAAACCGGCCATGATGTAGTCTTCAGCAAGGGCGAGTTTGCAAGATTGGATAATCTGTTTGTCCAAACTGGGCTGCTTAAGTAAAAGCTCATGAATACGGATGGCTCGATCGAGCTCACCCCTTTTGCGGAATAAAGTGGCAAGTATGAGGTAGTGCTCCACTGAGTCAGCACTGACCTCTAATAATTTTATCAGGTGTTCAAGACCCTGATCTTCTTCTCTATCTAAAAGAAATTTTAATCCTTTGCTGTACTCCGAAGTAATTTTTCGGTTTTGTTCATGAGCTTGATTCTTAGCGCTGTTTTTCCCCATAACGTAGCCATAAGCAGCTGCTACCGGAAGCAATAGGAAAAGTAACTCTATCATTTATTACTTTGCGCTTGCGTCGAATGATTGACTCTCTGCTGTTGGCGAATTTGCCTTTTTAACTGCGTTATTTTGCCAACGCCCAGCAACAGCCCTAATACCAAACCGAATACCACACAAAGGCTCATTAAACTAGCCAACGGTACTTCTGAACTGGCGATGATATAATCCACTCTGACCAAAGCTGGGTTTTGTGTCCCCAGTACAAAAGCGATTATCACCAGTACCAAAAATAATCCTTTTCTTACAACCTGGATCAAGCGTTACCTCTTTATTCAGCTTTCAAGACTGGCGTTTACGCGGTCGCGAAGTTCTTTACCAGGTTTAAAGTGAGGTACGTACTTTCCATCCAGCTCTACGGTTTCACCAGTTTTGGGGTTGCGGCCCGTACGAGGTGAACGATAGTGGAGTGAAAAGCTACCAAAGCCGCGGATTTCGATGCGATCCGAGCTTGAAAGCGAACCTGCCATCTGCTCTAAAATCTCTTTTACCGCATTTTCAACGTCTTTGACTGGAACGTGAATATGTTGCTCAGCAAGTTTTTCGATTAGTTCTGACTTTGTCATAGCGTTTCCTTTAGATAAAAAAGAAGGGCAAAAGTGCCCTTCTATTCAAGACTGGATATTAGTCTTTTTGAGCGTTTTTGAAAGCTGCAGCCATTGCATTTTCGAATGCTGGCTCTTCTTTCTTCAGCTTCTCAAGCGCTTCTTTCTCTTCAGCTTCGAAGATAGCTTTAACAGATAGGCTGATAGTACGGTTCTTACGATCAACACCTACGAATTTAGCTTCAATTTCGTCGCCTGCAGAAACAACGCTAGTTGCGTCTTCGATGCGCTCTTGTGCGATGTCAGCAACACGGATGTAGCCTTCAACGCCTTCGATAAGCTCAACAGTTGCGCCTTTCGCGTCAACGTCTGTCACTTTACCTTTAACAATAGCACCTTTTTTGTTTGCGTCTAGGTAGTTATTGAAAGGATCAGCTTCGATTTGCTTAACGCCTAGTGAGATACGCTCACGCTCTGGGTCAACCTGAAGAACGATTGCAGAGATCTCGTCGCCTTTCTTGTATTCACGTACAGCTTCTTCGCCAGGCGTGTTCCAAGAAATGTCAGACAGGTGTACAAGACCGTCGATACCACCGTCAAGACCGATGAAGATACCGAAGTCAGTGATAGACTTGATCTTACCAGTAACTTGATCGCCTTTGTTCTGTAGACGAGCAAATTCCTGCCAAGGGTTAGCTTTACACTGCTTAAGACCTAGAGAAATACGACGACGCTCTTCGTCGATTTCAAGAACCATCACTTCAACTGTGTCACCTAGTGATACAACTTTTGAAGGGTGGATGTTCTTGTTAGTCCAGTCCATTTCAGATACGTGTACCAGACCTTCAACGCCTTCTTCGATTTCAACGAAACAACCGTAGTCAGTCAGGTTAGTAACACGACCAGTTAGCTTAGCGCCTTCTGGGTAACGACCAGCGATAGCTGCCCATGGATCTTCGCCAAGTTGCTTAAGACCTAGAGAAACACGCGTTTTCTCTTTGTCGAACTTAAGTACTTTAACAGCGATCTCGTCACCAACATTTACGATTTCACTTGGGTGCTTAACGCGCTTCCAAGCCATGTCAGTGATGTGAAGTAGGCCGTCAACACCGCCCAGATCTACGAACGCACCGTAGTCTGTCAGGTTCTTAACGATACCTTTAACTTCTTGACCTTCAACAAGGTTAGCCAGCAGCTCTTCACGCTCTTGTGAGTTTTCAGACTCAATAACAGCACGACGAGAAACAACTACGTTGTTACGCTTCTGGTCAAGCTTGATTACTTTGAACTCAAGCTCTTTACCTTCAAGGTGTGTTGTGTCACGTACTGGACGAACGTCAACAAGTGAACCAGGTAGGAATGCACGGATTGAATCAACTTCAACTGTGAAACCACCTTTAACTTTACCGTTGATGATACCAACAACAGTTTCTTGTTCTTCACAAGCTTTCTCAAGGCGGATCCAAGCTTCGTGACGCTTCGCTTTCTCACGAGAAAGGATAGTTTCACCGAAACCATCTTCGATTGCGTCTAGTGCAACATCTACTTCGTCGCCAACAGCAACTTCTAGTTCACCAGCAGCATTTTTGAATTGCTCTGCAGGGATTGCACTTTCAGACTTAAGGCCAGCATCAACAAGAACAATGTTGTTCTCGATTGAAATAACTGTACCTTTAACGATAGAGCCTTGCTCTGCTTCAAAACCCTTTAGGCTTTCTTCAAATAACTGCGCAAAATTTTCTGACATACTAAATACGTCTCATAAATAAACATTCCAATTAGCAACCATGCTGCATGGGGTGGTTAATATAACGTCGGCTTCCTGCCAACGCGGTAAAAAAATCTAAAACGATGCGGGCAATTTACCAGCGGCAATCGCCTCTTGAACCAAAGTGGTGACTTTCGCAAACACTTGTTCTGCATCTAATTCAGTTGTATCAACCACGATAGCGTCATCCGCAGGCACCAAAGGCGCGACTTTGCGGTTCATATCACGGTCATCACGAGCTTCAATCTCGCTTAAAAGACCATCTAGTGTAACATCCAGGCCTTTATCCTTCAACTCCAGATAACGACGCTTTGCACGCTCTTGTGCACTGGCTGTTAAATAAATTTTCAATTCAGCTTTTGGGAAAACGATAGTGCCCATATCTCTGCCATCGGCAATCAGACCTCTTTCACTGCGAAAGGCTCTTTGGCGACGCAGTAGCGCTTCACGAACCCGGGGTAATGCGGCTATTTTTGACGCCGCTGCGCCTACTTCCTCATTACGAATGGTATGTGTTACGTCCTCACCTTCAAGTATCACTTTAATTTTTTTCGTAACGCCATCGATTGGAAACTGAACATCCAGATTCGCGGCCAGAGGCACTAAAGCCTCTTCGTTATCGAGTGCAATATGATGATGAATAGCGGCCAAAGATAAAACGCGATAAATAGCGCCACTATCCAACACGTCCCAATCGAGCTTTTCAGCAAGCAAACGGCAAACCGTTCCTTTACCTGAGCCGCTTGGACCGTCTACGGTGATTACTGGCATTACAGCCTGCATTTAAACCTCCCGAAATGCACACCAAAAATTAACGGCAGTATTATACGCAAGTTTGCTGAATAGATCCTTATTGACATGTAACTTTTTGTTTGATTTTAAATTTACAGTACAAAGAATAATGGGTGGGATGGTACGACAGGCAACCTGTTCATAAGCAACAAGTTGCCTGAGAGCGGCTATATTTCAGTTCTCTAACTCGACTAGACAGCCGATTCGATGTTACTGACTAACCGAAGACAAAACGTCAAAGTAAGTTGGGAAGGTTTTCGCTGTACAGCCAGGGTCGTTAATGATGACATCCACCCCACCTACGGCCAACATAGAGAAGCACATGGCAATACGGTGGTCATTATAGGTATCGATCTCTGCCAGGTGAAAAGCCTCTGGCGGTGTGATTTCGATGAAATCGTGCCCTTCAATCACCTCAGCACCAACCTTTTTAAGCTCCGTTGCCATCGCGTACAAACGATCTGTTTCTTTGACACGCCAGTTATAGATGTTGCGAATTGCTGTTTTGCCTTTTGCAAACAAAGCGACGGTCGCCAATGTCATTGCAGCATCAGGGATCGCGTTGGCGTCAATATCAACCCCGTTGAGCTCACCTTTACGTACCACCAACTTTTCGTCATGCCAGTCAATCACCGCACCTACTTGCTCCATCACAGAAGCAAAGCCGATATCTCCCTGGACACTCTTACGTCCCACACCATTGATTTCGATTTCACCGCCGGCAATGGCAGCTGCGGCAATAAAGTAAGATGCCGACGATGCGTCACCTTCAACCATGATACTACCTGGAGAAACATAACCCTGCTGGCCTTTAACATGAAATATCTGATAGTTGTCATGCTCAACCGTAACGCCAAACTGCGCCATCACACCCAGCGTTATGTCTATGTAGGGTTTTGAAACCAGCTCACCTTTGATACGGATGGTGGTGTCCTTGACAAACAGTGGTGCAGCCATAAGCAGAGCCGTCAGAAACTGACTTGAAATGCTACCGTCAATTTCAACGTCTCCCCCCTCAATGGCATCCCCGTTGACCTGTAGCGGAGGGTAGTCTTTATTTTTCAAATATTTTATGTCAGCGCCTAAGGTATGTAATGCATCAACAAGATGACCAATAGGACGCTCTTCCATTCGAGGTTCACCGATCAGGGTAAACTGGCCCTGAGATGCCGCCAACACGGCAGTCAGAGGCCTGAATGCGGTTCCCGCGTTACCCAAAAATAACGCTTCAGACGGGGTTTTGAAACGTCCGCCCTGGCCATAAACTCGCGCAGACGTGCTATCCGCGTTTAACTCAACGTTTACGCCCATCTCTGCAAGCGCTAACAGCATATGGCGAATATCATCACTGTCGAGCAGGTTGTTTACTTGGGTGACACCATCACACAAGGCTGCCAATAATAAAACCCGATTTGACAGGCTCTTAGAGCCAGGCAAAGTAACCCTGCCGCTCACCTTGTTAATCGCGTTTAGTCTGAGTTGCTCCATCAGCTGTTCTCCCGGGCGAATTTTTCCATAAATGCGATCAACGCCTTGATCCCTTCAACGGGCATTGCATTGTAGATACTGGCTCGCATCCCGCCCACAAAACGGTGGCCTTCCAATGCAATCAGGCCGTTTTCCTGCGCCTGTGACAGAAATTTTTCATTCAACGATTCATCGTGCAACCAGAATGGTACATTCATCAGAGAGCGGCAGTGTTTAGCAACCTTGTTCAGGTAGAAAGAAGAGCTGTCGATGTAATCGTACAGAAGCGCAGCCTTTTCTTTATTGTGTGCTTCCATCGCCTTAACGCCACCGATGGACTCAAGGTATTTGAATACCTCGGCGGCCAGATACCAGGCAAACGTCGGTGGCGTGTTGTACATGCTTTGCTGTTGTGCTTCGATTGCGTAATCTAAAATAGCAGGTCTCGGTAAACCTGTGCGCTCAAGCAGCGTTTTGCGCACAATTGCAATACTGAGCCCTGATGGGCCAATGTTTTTCTGTGCACCAGCATAAATCAAATCAAAGTCGTCCACGTTCATTTCACGCGACAGAATATTTGAAGACATATCTGCAACAATCGGCGCGGTTGGATGCTTTGGTACATCAAATAGCTCTATGCCATCAATGGTTTCGTTAGGACAATAGTGAATATATGCCGCATTTTCAGGCAAATCCCACTGTGACACAGGCAGCACATCAAAAACCCCCTCCTGATCACGGCGAATATCAATCGCCTCAACCTGCGTGAATTTCTGACCTTCTTTTGTCGCACCACAGGACCAGATACCATTTTCAATGTAAACACCGGGCGCATCGTCCTGGTGCAAGTTAAGAGGCACTGCCGCAAAGTGGCCGCGACCACCACCGTGCATAAATAGCACCTCAAATTCATCTGAAATATTCATCAGGCGGCGCAAACTTGCTTCACATTCACGGGCCAGCTCCAGAAATGGCGCTGAACGGTGACTGATCTCCATGACAGAGACGCCAAGGTTCTGCCAGTTAATAAATTCTTGTTGGGCTTTTTTCATAACAGCAGGAGGTAACATCGCCGGACCTGCACAAAAGTTATAAACGCTCATAATTTCCTCATTCCAGTTTTTATACTGCACCAGGCAGTGTACTTAATTATTTTTGTGAACGCACAGAACGTGATGTTGTGCGCTCACATTATGTCTGTCGAAATAATAAAAAAGCGGCCTAAGCCGCTTTTTTATCTTCACCCAGATTACTCTGGTGCCTGCTCTTCAGTGTCAGGCGTTTCAACAAGCTCGGCTTCCCCTTCCAGGGTATCGTCGATTTCAATCTCTTCGATACGTTGTAAACCAACTACCTGCTCGTCGTCAACCGTTCTTATCAGGATAACACCCTGAGTATTACGTCCAACGGTAGATACCTCGTTGACTCGGGTACGTACCAGGGTACCACGGTTAGAGATCAGCATAATTTCGTCATTGTCCTGAACTTGTACGGCCCCAACCACACGACCGTTACGCTCAGTCACCTTAATTGACACAACCCCCTGGGTTGCACGGCTCTTCGCTGGATATTCCTCAAGTGGCGTACGCTTACCATAACCGTTTTCAGTCACGGTCAGAATGGCGCCGTCATTCTTAGGTACAATTAACGAAACAACTTTCACGTCATCAGGCATCTTAATACCGCGTACACCTGTAGCAGTACGACCCATAGGACGCAGTGCCATCATTTCTTCACCTGTTTCAGGGTCAATCTTCACTTCACCGGTTTCTGAGTCGCGCAGCTTCTCGTTGAAGCGAACGACTTTACCATGGTCAGTGAATAGCATGATGTCGTTTGTGCCATCAGTGATATCTGCACCTATCAGGTTATCACCGTCATTCAGGTTGATAGCGATAATCCCGCTTGCACGTTGGCGGCTGTATGCTGTCAGTGGAGTCTTCTTCACGACACCATTGGCCGTCGCCATCAGTACAAATTTATCGTCTTCATACTGTTTAACCGGCAGAATCGTGGTGATACGCTCATCGGCTTCCAGCGGCAGTAAATTAACGATTGGCTTACCACGTGCAGCACGTGATGCCAGTGGCAACTGGTACACTTTAAGCCAATACAGGCGCCCTGAGGTGGAGAAGCACAAAATAGTATCGTGGGTATTGGCAACTAGCAGACGTTCAATGAAGTCTTCATCCTTCATCTTAGTTGCAGCTTTACCTTTACCACCACGACGCTGCGCTTCGTAATCAGATAGCGGCTGATATTTCACATAGCCTTCGTGAGACAGAGTTACAACCACATCTTCTTCGTTGATCAGATCTTCCAGGCTAATATCGTGCGCTGCCGCAGAAATTTCAGTACGGCGATCATCGCCATAGTTTTCTTTAATCTCTGCCAGCTCATCACGGATCACTTCCATCAGACGATCTGGTGATGACAAAATCAGTAATAGCTCTGCAATTAAATCCAGTAACTCCTGGTATTCGCCCAAGATCTTTTCATGCTCAAGGCCTGTTAGCTTGTGTAAGCGTAAATCAAGGATAGCCTGAGCTTGTTGCTCTGACAGGTAGTACTGACCATCACGGATCCCAAGCTCAGCGTCAAGCCAGTCTGGACGTGCCACGTTTTCTTCGCCAGCACGCTCCAGCATAGAGCGTACAGAACCCAGCTCCCATGGACGAGCAGTTAGTGCAGCTTTTGCCTCTGCCGGGGTCGGTGACTTACGGATAAGCTCAATAATAGGATCGATGTTCGCCAACGCAATCGCCAAACCTTCTAGCGTGTGTGCGCGATCACGTGCTTTACGCAAGTCATATACGGTACGACGCGTAACCACTTCACGGCGGTGAACAATAAAGGCTTCAAGCATTTCTTTAAGGTTAAAACACTTCGGCTGATTGTTATCCAGCGCAACCATGTTGATACCAAACACAGTTTGTAGCTGAGTTTGGGCATACAGGTTGTTCAGTACAACTTCGCCTACTTCACCACGTTTGATCTCAATAACGATACGCATACCGTCTTTGTCAGATTCGTCACGCAGTGCGCTGATCCCTTCTACCTTTTTGTCTTTAACCAGCTCGGCGATTTTCTCTATCAAACGCGCTTTGTTAACCTGATATGGGATCTCATTGACAATGATGGTTTCTTTGCCGGTTTTCTCGTCGGTTTCGATCTCTGCGCGGGCACGAATATAGACTTTACCACGGCCGGTTTTATAAGCCTGCTCGATGCCTTTCTTGCCATTAATGATAGCTGCGGTCGGAAAATCCGGACCCGGGATATAATCAATCAACTCATCAATAGTGATGTCCGGGTTTTGGATCACAGCCAGACAGCCGTTGATCACTTCTGTCAGGTTATGAGGCGGAATGTTTGTTGCCATACCAACCGCGATACCAGACGAACCATTCACCAGCAGGTTGGGTACTTTTGTTGGCAGTACATCAGGAATTTGCTCAGTGCCATCATAGTTAGGCACATAGTCTACGGTTTCTTTGTCCAGATCAGCCAATAGCTCATGAGACATTTTAGCCATACGCACTTCGGTATAACGCATCGCAGCTGCCGAGTCACCATCAACAGAACCGAAGTTACCCTGACCATCCACCAGCATGTAGCGCAGTGAGAAAGGCTGTGCCATACGAACTATGGTATCGTAAACCGCACTATCACCGTGCGGGTGGTATTTACCGATCACGTCGCCCACAACACGGGCTGATTTCTTATAAGGTTTGTTCCAGTCGTTACGCAATTCGTTCATTGCGAATAACACGCGACGGTGTACAGGCTTCAGGCCATCGCGGACATCCGGCAACGCACGTCCAACGATAACGCTCATCGCGTAATCAAGGTAGGAATTTTTCAATTCGTCTTCGATATTGACCGGGAGGATTTCATTGGCAAGATCAGTCATTTAATACCACTTTCCTTCAGAGTCTTTCCCTTTTGTGTCACACTATGGACATCAAAAGGCTCAATTATTATTAGTTCGACTGGGGATACTATCATAGTTTCTGCCCTAATGCAGTGGCTAAATCACTCGGAAATTTAATCCAATACCGATAGAATGCCCTCAGTTCAACGAGGAAGTTTTTTATGACCGAACATCAAAATGTAGATTTAAGTGAAATTGCGAAATTTGAAGAGATAGCAGAACGCTGGTGGGATCGCGAAGGCGAATTTAAGCCGCTGCACGATATCAATCCGCTGCGATTAGATTTTATCAATGACCGCTGTGGCGGGTTATTTGAGAAAAATGTGCTGGATGTCGGCTGCGGTGGCGGCATTCTGACCGAAAGCATGGCAAAGCTTGGCGCTAAAGCACACGGTATTGATTTGGGCCAGGAACCGTTGAACGTTGCTAAATTACACGCACTCGAAGCGGGAGTTAGCATAGACTACCGTAAAGTGTCTGCCGAAGAATTTGCTGCACACCACCCCGAGCAGTTTGACGTAGTCACCTGTATGGAGATGTTAGAACACGTACCTGATCCTGCATCTATCGTTGCAGCGGTTGCAAAAGCAGCCAAACCCGGGGCTGATGTGTTTTTTTCAACATTGAATAAAACCCACAAGGCGTTCTTACTTGCTGTCGTTGCTGCGGAACGTGTATTAAAAATGGTTCCTCCAGGCACACATGACCATAATAAATTCATTCGCCCTTCAACTTTGATTGGCTGGGCTGAAGCTGAAGGCCTGAAAGTACGTCGCGCTGCCGGGATTAACTACAACCCGTTTGGCAAAACCTTTACACTGACCAATGATGTCAGTGTCAATTACCTACTACATTTTGAGAAGCTAGCATGACACAGGCCGTAATATTTGACCTCGATGGGACATTGCTCGATACCAGTGATGACTTAGGCGGTGCACTGAACCACGTTTTGAAAAAACATGGTATGGCGCAAGTCGATCGCGCTGTTTATAGCCCGGCTATCTCCAATGGTGTAAAAGCATTATTGGAAGTTGGCTTTGGTGATAAACTCAGTGAATTCGACTTCGAAACGCTCAAGCAGGAAGTGCTCGACTACTATGCACAGAATCTGGCAGTTCACTCACACTGTTTTACAGGAGTTGAGTCTTTACTGGAGGCTCTTGCGCAGAAAGGGATCAAAACGGGCATCATGACCAACAAGCCAACCTTTCTGACCCTGCCCTTGCTGGCACAAATCGCCGTACTCAGAGAGATTGAGGTCGTTGTCTGTGGCGATACCTTAACCGTTGCCAAACCCCATCCTGAGCCGCTGCTGCTTGTGGCAGAAAAACTGGGAGTTAACCCTGAGCAATGTATATATGTAGGAGACGCTGCTCGAGATATTGCTGCGGCCAAAGCCGCAGGTATGAGGTCAGCGGCAGCCTTATGGGGTTTCATTCCATCCCTGGAAGAGGCACACAGCTGGTCTGCGGATCTGGATCTTACTAACCCAGAATCGATCTTTTCTCATATTTAGTGTCATTGATAATAAAACACCACTATATATTGTGTTTTATACTATATTGAGAACAAAGTTGCGCAGAAAAAAAACAGTCGTGCAATTTGCGAAAATTTCTTAAAAAAAGCGAAAAATCGACTGGTGTGAGTTGATTTTTTTTTGCTTACAGCGTCGTTGGATAGCAGAAGGTTAGTATTTGCTAACATAAAAATATTATCCCTATGTTATCCACAATCCATAGAAAGTTGTTCTATTGCAAAATGACGCTAACCCCACTATCTTGTGATCCTCTTTCTAGCGGACACCATATATAGTGGTGAAATGCTAAGCAATTATGAATATGCGATGAAAATTACCGCATTCCGGGGGAATACAGGCGTAGCTATGAACCAACAATTATCTGTCAGTAAACGAAACGGCCGTAAAGAGCCGCTTGATTTAGATAAAATTCATCGAGTGATAAACTGGGCGGCAGAAGGCCTGAATAATGTGTCGGTTTCTCAGGTCGAGCTTAAGTCTCACATTCAGTTTTATGATGGTATTCGTACAGAAGACATTCATGAGACAATCATTAAAGCAGCTGCCGATCTAATCTCAAAAGACACACCAGACTACCAATACCTTGCGGCGCGTCTGGCTGTATTCCATTTGCGCAAGAAGGCCTATGGCCAGTTCGAACCACCTCATCTTTACGACCACGTGACTAAACTGGTTGAAGACAAGCGCTATGATGCAGGTCTTTTAACCGACTATACCCGTGAAGAATATGAGCAGCTAAACGACTTCCTCGCTCATGACCGTGATATGTCGTTCAGTTATGCTGCGGTAAAACAGCTCGAAGGTAAGTACCTGGTTCAGAACCGTGTAACGGGTGAAATCTATGAAAGTGCTCAGTTCCTGTATATCCTGGTTGCTGCCAGCCTGTTTTCAGATTATCCAAAAGAAACACGCCTTGATTACATCAAGCGTTTTTACGATGCGGTTTCACAGTTCAAGATTTCGTTGCCGACACCTATTATGTCGGGCGTACGTACGCCAACGCGCCAGTTCAGCTCGTGTGTGTTAATTGAAACAGCGGACAGCCTGGATTCGATTAACGCCACCTCATCTGCCATCGTAAAATACGTCAGTCAGCGCGCTGGGATTGGGGTCAATGCAGGTCGGATCCGTGCTCTGGGCAGCCCTATCCGTAACGGCGAGGCTTTCCACACCGGCTGTATTCCATTCTACAAACACTTCCAGACAGCGGTTAAAAGCTGCTCTCAAGGTGGTGTGCGTGGCGGTGCAGCAACACTGTTCTACCCGCTTTGGCATCTGGAAGTTGAAAACCTGCTGGTTCTGAAGAACAACCGTGGTGTTGAGGAAAACCGTGTAAGACACCTGGACTACGGTGTTCAATTCAACAAAACCATGTACACGCGTCTGATCAAAGATGACTACATCACGCTATTCAGTCCGTCAGACGTACCGGGATTGTACGATGCCTTCTTTGAGGATCAGGACAAATTTGAGCGCTTATATGTACAATATGAGCAAGACGAGTCTATCCGTAAGAAGCGCATAAAGGCACTTGAGCTGTTCTCTATGTTTGCGCAGGAACGTGCAAGCACGGGCCGTATCTATCTGCAAAACGTCGATCACTGCAACACCCATAGCCCGTTTGATGCCAAAGTTGCGCCTATCCGCCAGTCTAACCTGTGCCTGGAAATTGCACTGCCAACTAAGCCACTCAGTCATGTTAATGATGAAGAAGGCGAAATCGCCCTGTGTACGCTGTCGGCCTTTAACCTGGGTGCTATCAGCAGCCTGGATGAGCTTGAAGAGTTAGCAGAATTAGCCGTTCGCGCTTTGGACAACTTGCTTGACTTCCAGGACTACCCTGTTCCGGCTGCAAGAAATGCAACTATGGGTCGTCGTACACTGGGTATTGGTGTTATCAACTATGCCTACTACCTGGCTAAGAATGGCGTAAAATATTCAAATGGCAGTGCTAACGGCCTGACCCACAGAACGTTTGAAGCGATTCAGTACTACCTGATGAAAGCGTCCAACAAGCTGGCTCAGGAACGCGGCGCATGTCCTAAGTTCAATGAGACAACGTACGCAAAAGGTATTATGCCAATTGATACCTACAAGAAAGATGTCGACAACATCTGTAACGAGCCACTACACCTTGACTGGGACGCACTGCGTCAGGACATTATGCAGTACGGCATGCGTAACTCTACCCTGTCTGCACTGATGCCATCAGAGACCTCCTCACAGATCTCAAACGCAACCAATGGTATCGAGCCACCACGCGGTCATATTAGCGTTAAGGCCAGTAAAGATGGTATCCTAAAGCAAGTTGTGCCTGAGTACGAAAGACTGAAGGACAACTACGAGCTGCTATGGGATATCCCGTCAAACGATGGTTACCTTGGTCTGGTAGGTATTATGCAAAAGTTTGTTGATCAAACTATCTCAGCAAACACGAACTACGACCCGACTAAGTTTGAGGGTGGTAAAGTACCTATGAAGCTGTTGCTTAAAGATTTGCTTACTGCATACAAACTGGGTGTGAAAACCCTGTATTACCACAACACCCGTGACGGTGCATCGGATGCTCAGGACGAAATGAAACCTGAGGTTGAAGACGATGATTGTGCAGGCGGCGCTTGTAAAATCTAATCATGGTTAGCGGGTATTTTACCCGCTCTTTTTTGGTGTCGAGAATTATCTATGTCGTATTCTACGTTTAACAGAACCCACAACGATCAATTACAGGAACCGATGTTTTTCGGTCAGTCTGTTAATGTCTCCCGTTATGATCAGCAGAAGTACCCTATCTTCGAAAAGCTGATTGAAAAGCAGCTGTCTTTTTTCTGGCGACCAGAAGAGGTCGATGTGAGCAAAGACAGGTTAGATTTTCAGGCATTACCAGAGCACGAAAAGCACATTTTCCTGAGTAACCTGAAGTATCAAACTCTGTTAGACAGTGTTCAGGGGCGTTCTCCAAACGTGGCTTTGTTGCCTATTGTATCAATCCCTGAGCTGGAAACCTGGATTGAAACCTGGGCGTTCAGTGAAACTATTCACAGCCGCTCATACACACACATTATTCGTAATGTGACTAAATCACCGGAGCTTATTTTCGACGACATCGTTGAAAACGATAAGATCAGTGAGCGTGCAGAGGCCGTGACTAAGCACTATGATGAACTAATAGAAAAAGTGTCACTTTATAACCTGTACGGCGAAGGCAAACACGAAATCAACGGTGAGACAGTGCATATTAACCTGTTCGAGCTGAAGAAAATGCTGTATCTGTGCATCATGTCGGTGAACATTCTGGAAGCTATTCGGTTTTATGTAAGCTTTGCCTGTTCGTTTGCATTTGCTGAGCGTGAGCTGATGGAAGGTAATGCAAAAATCATTAAGCTTATCGCCCGCGACGAAGCGCTCCACCTGTCTGGTACTCAGCACATTCTGAATATCATGCAAGATGGCAAAGACGACCCGGAAATGGCCATTGTTGCTGCACAATGTCAGGAACAAGCCATTCAGATGTTCGTAGAAGCCGCGGAGCAGGAAAAAGAATGGGCTGAATACCTGTTTAAAGATGGCTCTATGATTGGTCTGAATAAAGACATTCTGTGTCAGTATGTTGAGTACATCACCAATGTCCGCATGACTGCGGTTGGATTACCAGCACAGTTTGAAAGCAATAGTAACCCAATCCCCTGGATCAATGCCTGGTTAGTCTCTGACAACGTTCAGGTTGCCCCTCAGGAAGCTGAGATTAGTTCTTACCTGGTTGGTCAGATTGACTCTGAAGTCGATGCCTCTGACTTTGGTGACTTTGATCTGTAATGGCAGACAGGCCAGTCAAAAAAATCTTTCTTGACCCAGAAAAAGAGCCGCTGTTACACGCGGCTCACTCCCCTTCATTACTCGCAACACTTGAAGCAAATCAGGTTGAAGTAGCCTATCAATGTAGAGAGGGGTTCTGCGGCGCCTGTCGCGCCAAGTTATGTCGGGGTAAGATTGCCTATAATCAGGAACCTTTGGCGTTTGTACGTGACGGAGAAATTTTGCTATGTTGCAGCAAACCCGTGACCGATGTGATCATTAAGCTAGTGTAGTTTAATGATCTCACTTTGATAGTAATCCGCTTTATCACTTACACTGATCACGCCGTTATCAATGATCACATCCCAGTGCAGGCTGCGAGAAAGTGCAGCAGCGAGTTGGCTCACAAAATCCGCCGATAATGAAAAAATACGAATGTCCTGCATCGCTATCAGATGGGAAGAAAGCTCCTTGTACCAGGCGTCTGCGCCGGCTACCAGACAAACCACTTTATTTGCATGCTTACGATACTTCTGCAGCTCACCCAGGCTGAGCTCACCAATATATAGCGCAACCTCAATTTGGCCTTGGGCATTTTCAAGCCAGACATCGGGCTGATTTTTCTCTCTCACTCCCAGCCAGTGCACGTTGTCTAAGTAAGACAAGCCACAGAAACCTATTAGCTTCAACACAAAGTGCTCCAGTGTTTCGGCTTTTTGCAACGCTGCGGTGAACACTTCCTGATGATGTGCATGATGAAACAAGTCTGCTATGTTCATCCGTACTTTAAAAACAAAGAGATCTGTCATAATTCATCCATCCAAACCTATCACTGTAACTATATGAAGCCGTCAAAATAATGCAACCTTGCGGATATAGTATAACATCATTGATACCGCATTGGTGCGGTGTTATATTATTGCAAGTATAATCAATCCAGAAAGAGCACTATGTTTAAACAATCTTTGATCACTTTTGCCATAACCAGCGCAATTTTTTCTTCTCAGGCCTCAGCCGCACAACTGAAAGGTAAAGTACTGGATACCAACAACCAACCAGTTCCTAATGCCACCGTACACTTACACGGTAAGTCACAGTCAGTAAAAACTGATATTAACGGTCAGTTTAGCATTAATGTCGATCAGGATTCACAGCTTCATGTAAGCAAAAATAACTTCGTTAACGAGCGTATCGATGTTTCTCCAGACTCGCCTTATGTCACAGTCAAGCTGACTCCAAGCTCTGTAGAGAGTGTTGTTGTTTATGCGTCTGCACTACACAAAAATAACATCGAAATGGCTTCCCCTGTTACCGTGCTTAGTGGTGACGAGCTGAAAAACACCGCACAACCAACACTGGGTGAAACCCTTAAGCAACTGCCAGGCATTAATGCCAGCTATTTCGGGCCAGTCTCTTCCAGCCCGATCATTCGTGGCCTAGACGGTCCACGCGTTAAAATCACTCAGAATGGCCTGGACAGCAGTGACGCATCTCGTGTTGGTCCTGACCATGCGAATACCAACGATTCGTTGTCTGCACAGCAAATTGAAGTACTACGCGGTCCTGCTACTTTACTGTATGGCTCAGGCGCCATTGGTGGTGTGGTTAATGTAGTAGATAACCGTATCCCAACTGATGTCATTGAGGGTGTTCAGGGCGCTGCTGAGTTCAGCCATGACACCAACTCAAACACCAATACGGTTGCCGCCTTATTTGAAGCGGGCAACAACGGCTTTAACTTCCACTTTGATGGCGTAACGCGTAAAGGTGGTGACTATGACACACCGCGTTTTGCTCTGCCGGGTGAAGAGCATGACGATCATGACCACGATGAAGAGCATCATGACGAACATGAGGAACACGGTCACGACGAGCATGCAGAAGAAGAGCATGGCGAGGAAGCACACGGCGAAGCTGAGTACGCAGAGCGTGTTGCCAATACCTTCATCGACTCTGAACAGTTTAATATTGGTACCAGCTTCGTTGGCGATCACTTAACGGTTGGCTTATCTTACGGCCGCATTGAAACGGACTATGGGATCCCTGCTCACTCTCATGAACATCACGACCACGGCGACGAGCACGATCATGATGAACATGATCACGATGAGCGCAGTGAAGACGAACACGATGATGCACATGGTAATGAAGAAGAGTCGGTCTTTGCTCGCGTAAAGCAGGACAGATGGCAGGCCCTGTTTAACTATGCACTACACAATAACTGGATTGAGTCTATTCAGGTACGTGCTGGATTTACAGACTATGAGCACTCAGAGATTGAGCACGGCGCGGTTGGCACTAAGTTCAGCAACGAAACGACTGAATTGAGAACTAATATCGAGCACAGACTTGGGCAGTGGCACGGTATTGTGGGTTATCATTTCTCTGACAGCGATTATGCTGCTGAGGGCGCAGAAGCGTTCACTCCTGCTACCAACACCAAAACTCATGCCCTTTATATCCTGGAAGAACGTCGTTTTGGTGATGTGACATTAGAGCTGGGTGCACGCGTTGAGGACTTTGCATTATCGAGTAGCTTTACCTCAGGCCACGATGAGCACGACGAACATGATCATGACGAGCACGATGAGCACGAGCATGAAGGTCATGAAGATGAACACGTGGCTGAGATCATCGACTATACACTGGATACCACCAACTTCAGTGCATCGATTGGTGCCGTATATGATTTTGCAGAAGGTCAAAATGTTGCTGTCAACCTGTCACGTTCTGAGCGTGCACCTTTGACTGCTGAACTCTTGTCAAACGGCCTGCACATTGCAACCTCTACCTACGAGCTCGGCCTTGGCTATCACATCGAAGGTGACGAAGTTCATTTCGAGCCGGAAAATATAGAGCAGGAAAGATCCACTAACCTGGACATTAGTATCAGACGCTTCATCGGTGACTTCGGTTACACAGTAAACTTTTTCTACAATGATGTTTCTAACTACTATTACCAGCGCAACACAGGTTATATGTACACAGGTGAGCATGGTATAGAACTGGCTGATCACCATCACGATGGTGCATTACCTGTGTATCAGTTTGAAAGTGCCGATGCTGAACTATACGGGTTTGAGTTTGATGCCCACTATCAGATTGATGAGCGTAACCGTATTAAGATCTATGGTGACCACCTGAGAGCTGAGCTTGACTCTGGTGAGTATCTGCCACGTATTCCAGCTAATAAGCTTGGCACGAGCTACCGCTTTGAACTGGAAGATTTCTCAGCTGAGCTGAGCGCAACGCATTACATGACACAAGATAAACTAGCGCAGTCAGAAACTAAGACGGACAGCTATACTTTGCTTAATGCCAGCTTTAGTTATGATTTCAGCTTGTCGGGTGTAGACTTGGTTGGTTATGTGAATGTCGACAACATCACAGATGAACTTGGCTTTGTACACAGCTCGTTTATCAAAGAACAAGCACCGCTGCCAGGACGTAACTTCAAGTTAGGGATCCGTGGCTATTTCTAAGTTTGTAGGCTCTGTTTATCTTATACGCTAATAGCCAAAGACAAACAGTTCCTATCTGAGCCCAATGCCGCCACCTGGCGGCATTTTCTTTGCCAGACAATCGCCCTTCTTCTAAGCGCTTTTTTCTCATCAAGGCAACCAGTGAGCCTCTAAGCCCACTGAGACAAGAAGATATGATTATCTGATGAAATCACCCCATTCTGACACTGTGTCGCGTCGTTATATCCAGAGGCGACTTAACTACAACTGAGTGAAAAAGTCTTCCGGCTGATGCCTGACAGGCTTAGTACATTGCACTGTCGGCGTGCCAAGATAAAGATAACCAACAATTTCATCCTGTTCGTTCAGGCCAAGCTGGCGCTTAACGGATGCACTCTGAGCAAAATAACCTGTTCTCCAGACACCAGACAGACCCTGAGCAAATGCGGCCTGTTGCATCGCAAACACGCTACAGGCTGCGCTTTCAATTTGCTCTATTCTGGGCACTTTAGGGTGCTCCGTAAAGGGAGAAACGGCAATGATCAGCATAGGTGCACGCTCAGGCAGTGATTTGGCACGGTCTACGATACGCTGTTCTTGTTGTTCCTCGACTGCGGCCTGGTGGAATATCTCGCCCAATTTCTCCCTCCCCAGCTCCTCGACCAAAATAAAGCGCCAGGGCTTTAACCCACCGTGATCAGGCACCTTGAGGGCAGCTTTTTTTATCACTTCAAGCTGGTCGGCATTCGGCCCCGGAAAAGACAGGTTGCTGTCGGATTGTCGCGTCAGTAAAAGTTCTATGGCATCCATTTGTAATTCCTAAAATTTTTGTTCACTCATTATTCTAACGCGACAAGGCCCTAAAAGTTTAGTAGCAGTTGCTAAAAACCATTCACGGCAAGTAATCCTTGGTGGGCTCCAGATACTTACGGAACCAATAGTCGAGACTGAAATAGCGCCCGCCGCCTGTGAAAATCAGGCTTATTAGCATAGCAAAATAAATCGCGGCGAACTCAATGCCATTATTCAGGATAACCGGATTTCCGTATTCATAAAGGTACTCTGGTAAACCGTTGGCTTCAACAATTTCTTTGATGCGGGACAGCCGCTCGGCTACCTCGTTACTGGATTCCAGACTCTGCTTAGCGACATCGCTTCCCAGCCAGGCAAATACTTGTGCGGCGCTGGTATCCGGGTTACTGGGTGCGACCGAAAACCACCCATTGTGCCAGTGGACCTGAGTCGCAGCTACAAACATAGTCACGGCAAGTGGTACCGACACCAGCCGTGTAGCCAGACCGATCAATAACAGCCAGCCACCAAGAAACTCCGTCCAACCCGCCAGAAATGCCAACAAATCCGGCGCAGGCAGGCCAAGCCCCCACTGCGCGTTACCAAACCAGGCAACGACATTTTCATCGGCCAGTAAGCGCTGCCACCAGGCAAGGTCCGCTTTGGCAAGGTTGAGTTTATTGAATCCGGCAATGATCATTACAGGAGCCAGAATAAATCTGAGCATCAGAGGCGCCAGGCCATCCAGTAAAGACGTTTTGTCCAGAAGAGAACGATAAAGGAGGTAGAATGATTTAAGCATATATAAAGTCTGTTTTAACTGATGTTATGAGTGTAGACCTTATATCACCTTTTTTTATTGCAAATAGTATGGTTTTAAATGGCACAAAACACGGGCGCCATACATAAAGCCTACCCGTGTTTTGCTGTTCATCGTCAGGTTTATATCTTTCTCGCAACCTGCAACGCTTCATAGATAGCTCTCTTGGCATCAATAGCCGCCGCCAGCTTAGCGCCGCCAATGACATGCTGGTTGGCTGGCATGGCGTCTTTGTCAAATAAAGCATCGTTCGATGTCTGACCAATACAAGCCACGACTGTATCCACGTCCAGGACGCGCTCTTTCCCTCCTTGCTTAACAAGCAGGCCTTTGTTATCAAATGAAATATACTCACATTCGGCAATCTGTTCGACGTTATGGTGCTTCGCTACCGCTCGGTGGATCCACCCTGTCGTTTTGCCTAAGTTGTTACCAAAGCGTCCTTCGCTACGTTTAAGCATATAGAGCTTTTTACCCGTCCCGCTGTCTGACGGCTGACATTCAATTCCCCACTGCGCTTTAAATTCATCTATGCTCTGATCTGCCTGTTCAGCCAGAAATGCAACCATATCAAAACCAATTCCTCCGGCGCCAAGAATCGCGATTTTATCACCCAGCTCAACTTCCTTGCGGATCACCTCATCGTAAGCAAAAACACGCTTACCATCGCTACAGGTAATTCTGGATTGTCGAGGACTGACCCCGGTTGCAAACACAATGTCATCGTATGACTGAGCCATAGATGACTCATATTCACAACCAAGCTTGAGCTCAATACCCAGGCGTTCGACTTCCTTCAGGAAGTAGTTCAGAGTGTATTTAAAGTCTTCTTTACCGGGGATCCGCATGGCCAGATTAAACTGACCCCCAGCATGTTCATTCTTGTCAATCAGGGTCACCTTATGGCCCTTTTTGGCAAGATAACAACTGGCGGACAAACCCGCCGGGCCGGCACCGACAACTAGCACCTGTTTAGGGCTGCTTGTACGTTCCAGAGGATAATCAAGCTCGAAACCTGCCTGCGGATTAACAAGACAAGTCGCCCGCTTGCCTTTAAATACATGGTCCAGACAGCCCTGATTACAACCAATACAAATATTGATTTGTTCAGCCTTATTCTGCGCATACTTGTTAAAAAACTCGGGATCTGCAAGTAAAGGGCGCGCCATGGAAATCAGGTCCGCTTCTCCCTGATTGAGAATATCATTGGCAAGTTCAGGGGTATTGATCCGGTTGACCGCTACAACTGGAATATCCACAACATCTTTAAGACGTTTTGAGGCTTCGCGAAAAGCCCCTGCTGGCACCATACTGGCAATCGTCGGAACACGCGCTTCGTGCCAGCCAATCCCTGTATTGAGAATATCTACACCGGCCTCTTCCAGCGCTTTGGCCTGAGCCGTAACCTCTTGTGCTGTCGAACCATTAGGGATTAGGTCCATTACCGATAAACGGAATACAATTATGAACTTGGGCGAAACCTTTTCACGTACTGCACGGACAATCTCAACGGCCAACCGCATTCGGTTTTCTAGGGTGCCACCGTATAAATCTTGTCGCTTATTGGTGTGTTCGGCCATGAACTCGTTGATCAGATAACCTTCAGAGCCCATGATTTCAACACCATCATACCCTGCTTTCTCCGCCATTTTGGCAGATTTAGCAAAATCTTTTACTGTGTTGCGGATCATGCTCAGCGACATAGATTTTGGTGTATAGGGGTTAATGGGTGCTTTGATCTCGCTGGGTGCAACATTAAAAGGGTGGTAAGCGTAGCGCCCGGCATGTAATAGTTGAAGACAAATCTTGCCACCGTGTTCATGCACGGCGTCCGTATACGCTCGGTGCTTGATTATGTCATAGCGACTATTAAACGAGGAAGAAATCGGGGTGAGTTTGCCACGCAAATTCGGGCTATAACCTCCGGTGATGATCAAGCCAACACCGCCTTTCGCGCGCTCCTCATAAAAGGCTTTAAGTCGTTTCCTGTTATGCCATCCCTCTTCCAGGCCCGTGTGCATAGAGCCCATGACCAAGCGATTTCGCAAATCTGTGTTCTTCAATTGTAGTTTTTGTTCTAACATTGCGTGCCCCAATGTAACTGGTCTTACCTGTGAACATTAACGATTTTATATTTTTTCGCAAGCAAAAACCGCGACTAATTTCTTTGAAATAGCATACAGAAGGTAAAAACTGGCTGTTTTTCAGCCTATCATCTGCAAAATAATACTTAGTTACGTTTTTGTTCTAACGGCTTAAGAGCAACTAAGTTATGATTAATATTGAGTACATTCCACTTAGACATTCAGAGGTACGGCTTTGAAATTGATCGGTAAATTTTTTCTCGGTATCTGGCACGCGCTGAACTTTTCTCGCCGCCTGGTACTCAATTTTTTGTTTTTTTTCCTCATCATCGCAGCGGTCATAGCTGCCTTTCCTGCGGAAAAAGAGCCACAGATTGCTCAAAGCAGTGTTTTGCGTCTAAACCTATCAGGAAAATTGGTTGAGCAGCTCACATATGTGGATCCTGTAGACGCAGCAATGGGGGATATTTTTGGCAAACAAGATATGCCAAAAGAAATGTTGGTTGATGACGTTGTTGATACAATTAATATTGCCGCCAATGATGCCCGTATTAAGGCACTCTATTTAGATTTACGTCACATGCATTATGCGCACCTCGACAAGTTACGCGATATCGCAAGTGCCATAGAGGTGTTTAAAGCCGCAGATAAAAAAGTGTTCGCGCATAGCCCCTACTTTAGTCAGTCTCAGTATTATCTGGCTGCGCATGCTGATGAAATCTCCATCCACCCTTACGGTGGTATTAATATTAGCGGCTATGGCTCCTATCCAATGTACTTTAGGGATGCTCTTGAAAAGCTCAAAGTCACTCAGCATATCTTCCGCGTTGGTACCTATAAATCAGCAGTAGAACCTTTTATCCGAAATGATATGTCCGAGGCAGCCAAAGAAGCTAATCAAATGTGGCTAAATGCTCTGTGGGGCCAGTACAAGCAAGATGTCGCGAGTAAGCGCGGATTTGATACTGCAAACTTTGACGAAACCCTAACGCAATTTGTAGATAAAATGACTTCTGTGACCGGAGACTCTGCACAATTTGCTGTTAAATATGGCTGGGTTGATAAGCTTGAAACCGATCAGGAGTTCAACCAGAAGCTCATTGACCTGGTTGGGACTCAGGACAATGGTAAGCGGTTCAAACAAGTCGCATTTGAAGACTATTATACTGCCGTGTCATCTAATGGCTTTGGCGTGAACCCCTTTACAGATAAAGTGGCCGTGGTCGTTGCCAAAGGCAACATTGTTGATGGTAAACGCAAGGCAGGCATGATTGGAGGAGACTCCACAGCGGCACTACTGCGCAAAGCGCGACTGGACGAGCGGGTTAAGGCCGTGGTGTTAAGAATCGATTCTGGCGGCGGCAGCATGTTCGCATCTGAAATCATTCGTAATGAAGTACTGGCCATTAAAGCCGCAGGCAAACCTGTCATTGCCTCTATGGGATCAGTCGCAGCGTCCGGTGGATATTGGATTGCCGCATCAGCCAATGAAATCTGGGCGTCGCCCAGTACGATTACCGGTTCTATCGGTGTATTCGGCACCATTCTAACTTTTGAGAACTCTCTAAAAGAACTTGGCATCTATTCAGATGGTGTTGCCACCACGGAACTAAAATCCTCCTCCCTGGCTCGAGGCCTGGACCCTAAATTTGCACATGTATTACAAATGGGCGTTGAAGACGCGTACAACAAATTCATCTCTGTCATTGCAGACTCACGAAACCTGGCCGTCTCTGACGTTGATAATGTTGCACAGGGCAGAGTGTGGCTCGCCACACAGGCACATGAGTTTGGGTTAATTGATAAACTCGGTACCAAGCAACAGGCAATAGAGGCCGCAGCCCAAATGGCGAACCTTGAACATTATGATGTATACACTGTTGAGCAAACTTTGTCTGAGAAAGAAAAGCTGCTTCAGGATATTTTCGGCTCTGCGGCAGTCCAATCTCTGCTGGCGTCCTCGGATGAGCAAGCAACCCAGATAAGCGCTCTAGCCCACCTGGGTTTAAATCAGGTTTTAGACCAGATTCAGCATAGTGCTACCGTAATTGCGCAGTTTAATGATCCTAACAACATCTACACCCTATGTACGACTTGCGTTGTCGCCGAGTAGAGAATGTCTCTTTGATTTGACTGCATTGTGATGCTGCAGTTGATATAATTAGCCCGGACTGAATTCCGGGCTTTTTTTTAGGTAGCAGAATGAAAAGAAAAAAAATCTATATCGCTTACACAGGCGGTACAATTGGTATGAAGCAATCCAGCCGGGGTTATGTCCCTGTTGCCGGCTATTTGACAGAAACGGTCAAAAGTAATGCAGAGTTCACCCGAGAAGAGATGCCCCTGTTCGACATTCATGAATACTGCCCGCTTATCGATTCGTCGGATATGTCCCCACTGCACTGGCAACTGATAGCAGATGATATTAAAAGCAAGTATGAAGAGTATGACGGGTTTGTGGTGCTCCACGGCACAGACACCATGGCTTATACAGCTTCAGCATTATCATTTATGTTTGAGAATCTGACTAAGCCTGTAATCATCACGGGATCTCAAATCCCTTTGTCTCAGCTTCGCTCTGACGGCCAGGTTAATTTACTTAACGCTATGTACCTTGCTGCTAACTATCCTATTGCTGAGGTGAGCCTGTTTTTCAATAATAAATTGTTTCGTGGTAACCGAGCCATCAAAGCGCATGCTGACGGGTTTGACGCTTTCGCATCACCGAATATGGCGCCGCTCGCACAAGCAGGTATTAATATTCAGTTGATCGAAGGTGAGTTAAGTCCTTATGTCGATCAAGCCTTGCAGGTTACGTCTGTTACGTCACAACCTATTGGCGTGCTGCACCTTTACCCCGGGATTAGCAGCACTATGGTAACTAATGTCCTGCAAAGTGACATTAAGGCACTTATTCTGCTCAGCTTTGGCGTCGGGAATGCCCCACAGCAAGAAGATATCCTCAGTGCGCTCAAAGCAGCTTCAGACAGAGGCGTTGTCATTGTGAATTTAACCCAGTGCATTCAGGGACAGGTCAATATGGGTGGCTACGCAACTGGCAATGCACTGCTTAACTGTGGCGTGATTAGTGGCTACGATATGACACTCGAAGCCTGTTTGACAAAATTACACTACCTATTCAGTCAGGGTCTCGAATTAGAGACGGTTCGCCATCTCATGCAAGATAACCTGCGTGGCGAGTTGACCCGCTAAGCAACTTCCTGAATATACAAAAAAGCCCGGAAGTTGTATTAACTACCGGGCTTTTTTAGAGCTTCAAAGGTTATCTCACTTTAGCATCTATCTCAGTCAGATCAGTCAAATGGCATGACTCTCCACTGTGTGTTTTAATACCATGCTCACCAAAGTAGTCGCGTTGCGCTTGTACTAAGTGGCCATTACTAGGTGTGCTCAGTGTTGCAACGTAGGTTTGCGTTGAAGTGAGCACAGGGAATGCAAGGCCGCTTTGGATAGCTTGCCCTGCCACTTTACGCAGGGCATTTGCAGGCCCTTCCAGGGTATCAATGAATTCAACCCCTTTGGCGATATCATCCAGGTAATCTGCTCGTATGATACAACCCGCGCGCCATGTTTGAAGCGTCTTATCTAAATCTACTTTCCACTGGTGAGACCTGGATGCACCTTTGATAAGCGCAAGGCCCTGACGATAGCAAAGCAGGCTGGCAAAATAGAATGCTTCTCTTAGCTCGCTAAGGTCCAGCTCAACGCTGTTCGTATCACGATTAGCATAAGTCATTTCCTTCGCAGCTGGTGTATCTATGGTGTTAGTCAAATGCCTTGCCTGTACCGCTGCAACCAAAGAGGGCACCGCAATACCTAGCTCCAGCGCATTTTGTGCTGTCCAAAGCCCAGTGCCCTTCGCACCGACTTTATTATCAATCAGATCAACCACAGGTTCATTTTGGTCATTTTCCAGGCTAAGAATATGGCTGGAAATAGCCAGCAGATAACTGTTGAGCTCGCCTTCAGACCACTCTTTAAATACCGCTGCAACTTGTGCTGGCGTTCGGCCTGTGCCAATTCGTAACAACTGGTACATCTCGGCAATCAATTGCATCAGCGCATACTCAATGCCGTTGTGAACCATTTTTACAAAATGACCGCTAGCAGACTGACCAACACGCGCAAAACAAGATTCGCCGTTATGTGTGGCGGCCACTTTCTCAAACCAAGGGATCAAACGCTCCCAACCGCCTTCAGAACCACTGGCCATCATAGCCGGGCCATGTCGGGCCCCTTCTGCACCACCGGAAATACCCATAGTGGCAAACTCAAATTTATTTTGGTACTTCAGTTTACGCGCAATGCCATCTTTGTAGTTACTGTTACCACAATCGACAATGATATCGCCTTTTTCTACACCCGCTTCGATTAAATCCTGACACACCTTATCCACCAGCTCACCAGCCGGAACTAACAGCAAAACTGATCTTGGTGTGTCCAATCGTTTTACCATGTCAGCAAGATCGGAAACTATGTGAAGGCGCTCAGCAATACCCAATGACTGTGCGCAACTCAACAACTCGGCACCTGCATCCGGGTTTTTATCATAGGCGACTAATGTCATGCCCTGTTCTACTAAATTTAGCGCGAGGTTTTTCCCCATCACACCCAAACCAACTAATGCAACTTGCATTAAGTTTCCTCCTCGGTAACAAATTCTATACTATATCGGTAACACACCTTAATTATACCCCAGCTGAGTGGGATATACAGTAGTGCACAACTTACCTAACCGATCCCACACATCTGTTTGTTAATTAAACAAAACCAGATAAGTGTGGCTAGTCATTGACGAAAAGTCATGATTGACGCCACCTGACACCGGTGTCATAATCAGTTCATATAGATCATATAATTTAATTTGCATGTTAAAAAGGGTTATAGGATATTTCTTTCTTAAAACCCAGCAAGTTAACCAGATCAAGTCACCGAGACAAGCCAACAGGAGAACCTGATGCTTAGACGCACAAAAATCGTAGCAACACTTGGGCCAGCTACAGACAGAGATAACAACTTAGAAAAAATCATTCGCGCAGGCGCAAACGTTGTCCGCTTAAACTTTTCCCACGGAGTCGCACAAGATCACAAAGATCGCGCTCAAGCTGTCAGAGACATTGCAAAAAAACTCAATAAACACATATCAATTCTCGCAGATTTGCAAGGGCCAAAAATTCGGGTATCAACGTTCAAAGACGGCAAAGTAGAACTGGCTGTAGGCGCTAAATTTACACTGGACGCAGAGCTAGAAAAAGGCGAAGGGACCATCGAATCTGTAGGTATCGATTATAAAGAGCTTCCAAATGATGTGAAGTCAGGCGATTTATTGCTGTTAAACGACGGACTTATTCAATTAACTGTCGACTCAGTAGCGGGCAATAAAGTAAATTGTACTGTTGCCGTTGGTGGTACGCTTTCGAACAACAAAGGCATTAATCGCCTCGGTGGAGGGCTAACAGCGCCTGCATTTACTGAAAAAGACAAACAGGATTTGTTGACCGCCACAGAAATAGGCGTCGATTACATAGCGGTCTCTTTCCCTCGTAGTGGTGAAGACATGCGCTATGTACGCGGGCTTGCAGAGAAAGCGGGATCAGATGCACAGTTACTCGCCAAAATTGAACGTGCTGAAGCAGTAGAGTCTATTGAAGCCATTGACGACATTGTATTGGCTTCTGATGCCGTTATGGTTGCCCGTGGTGACCTGGGTGTTGAGATTGGTGATGCTGCACTGGTCGGTAAACAAAAACAAATCATTAGTCGTGCACGCTCTTTGAATAGAACAGTCATCACCGCGACACAAATGATGGAGTCTATGATAGACAATCCGATGCCGACCCGCGCAGAGGTTATGGACGTGGCGAATGCCGTGCTCGATGGCACTGATGCTGTAATGTTGTCAGCTGAGACGGCTGCAGGCGATTATCCGGAAGAAACCGTTGCTACAATGGCACGCGTTTGTCTCGGTGCGGAATCTCAACCACAAACCCATATTTCAAAGCACCGCTTAGACAGCATGTTTACCGACACTTCGGAAACTCTGGCTCTCTCGGCAATGTACGCTGCTAACCATCTGACTTCAGTGAAGGCCATCGTAGCACTAACTGAGTCGGGTAACACGGCAAAACTAATGTCGAGAATTAGTTCTGGCTTGCCAATCTACTCATTATCACGACATGCCAGAACACTTGGCCAGACAGCACTTTACCGAGGCGTTTACCCGGTTTATTTTGACTCTACTCAATGCAATGAAGAATCAACCGTTCGCGATGCGCTAAATACACTGGTAGAAACAGGTGCGCTGGAACAAGGCGATACGGTGATCCTGACTCACGGTGACGTTATGGAAACTATTGGCGCAACCAATACAATGAAAATTGTCACCGTTTAAGTAGTCGTATGTCCGGGTGGCATGTCTGCCCGGATATATTCTCACTTACTCAATAAGAGAGCTGTTTACAAGTGTATTAGCTTGCTAAAGCAGCTTTTACTTTGTCTCTGTAACTGCGGCTTACTTTCAGTTCCTGACCATTCTCCAAGACCAACAAATACTCTCCGCTACTTTGCGTAACCAATTTACTAATTTGCTTAGTATTGACGATGGCAGAACGATGAACACGTACAAACAGCTTAGGATCTAATTCCTGTTCAAGCTCTTTCATCGTTTTGCGCAGAATGTGTGTCTGGCCATCGGAGCAATGCAAACACATGTAATCTCCGGCAGCATCAATCCACTGGATAGATGCGGCAGATACACGAATGATCTCTCCCTGCTCTTTTACTGCAATTGACTCAGGATACTTTTTGTCCTCAATCGTGTCGCCTGTCGCCAGTTTACGCAGGATTTCTTCGCAATTATTACCAGTAATCCCGGCAACGAAGCTGGCGAGCTTTTTCTTGTGAGCATTATCTTGTTGTGTTTTCAAATAGCTATGCACTTTTTCAACCGCCTGTTTTAGTCTGTTGTCGTCTACGGGCTTTAGGATGTAATCTAAAGCATGAATTTCAAAGGCTTTTACTGCATAATGATCAAAAGCAGTGACAAACACGATGGCAGGCAGTGGCTTCACACTCTCACTCAGTGCCCTGGCTACTTCAAAACCATTCATGGTTGGCATTTGAATATCGAGAAATACGAGATCTATCTGCTGACTTGAGCATAACTCGAGCGCCTGCTCTCCAGAGCTACACAACTCGATAACCTCTATATCTTCTATCTGTTTTAAGCGCACCGCCAGGCCTTTTCTGGCTAGGGACTCATCATCTACAATTAGCGTTCTGATTTTGCTCATTACTTTACTTCTCAGCCTTTTCAAAAGGAACTCGTATATTCACCTTCAGCCCTGAAGGTGTATTGTGCGCAAGCACAAATGAATAGTTGTTTTCGTACAGGGTTTTCAGTCGATCCTGGGTATTCGCGATGCCAACACCTTGTACATTGCTTAGCTGGCCATTTTCGATTGTAGCACCAGGCCCGTTATCCCCTACTTCTAACAATAGCTCATTGGCAAAGACCTGAGCCCGTATCTCAATTTTGCCACCGTTAGCCATATGCGCAATAGCATATTTAATCGAGTTTTCAATTAAGGGCTGTAAGATCAAACTGGGTACCAAGGCCTGTTTTGCATCCTCAGTAATGTCAAACTCAACTTCCAGGCGTTCATCAAAGCGCACCTTTTCAATGTTCAGGTAAAGCTTTAGCGCATGTAGTTCCTGCTCAAGTGGGACCTTTTTGATTGGATCGGTATTTAGTGTATACCGTAAGAAATCACTCAACCTGGACACCATTTGATTGGCATCTTTGTTTTCTTCCACCAATATCAAAGTCGAAATTGCGTTTAATGTGTTAAAGAGGAAATGGGGATTAAGTTGATAACGGAGCATTTTCAGCTGCGCTTCATGTGCCATCGTATTTGCTTTGAGTGCTTTCTGCCGTTCGCTCTGGAGCAACTGATAGTATTTAATACCGAAATAGAGGCCACTCCAGCAAAGAATGATATAAACTGAATCCAGTCCTTGCTGCAGATAATAGTACCACTCTTCAGGGCGATAGCCGTGTCGGTATATTTCCCACATATTGAACTTTTGGACTACAGACCACAGTGTGCCTGTAAAATAAGAAGCGCTAAAAACGACAAAGATCAGCAGTAAAGGCTTAGCATTCCATACTTTGCGATACAGATAGCGCAATGGCACCGTCATCAAA
Source organism: Pseudoalteromonas sp. XMcav2-N (assembly GCF_024124545.1). GTDB lineage: Bacteria > Pseudomonadota > Gammaproteobacteria > Enterobacterales > Alteromonadaceae > Pseudoalteromonas. The sequence continues at coordinate 10,059 of NZ_JAMXSF010000003.1, read as the reverse complement.
CAACCGGCGTAAGCATTTAGCACGATCACAAATACGTAAATATCGCGCATTTCGAATACTTTTGAACCGATGTAGTTTACTAATGCATAGCCTATCCAGCCTGCAATTTGTAAAACCCAGAAAAATCGCTGTCGATTATCGACTAGAGCTTGCCACTTCAAACGCTATAACCTCTTAAGACTTAGCCAAATTATATCCTATGGCGGCCTTGTTCAACAGCGCCAGCGGTCTTGCTTTTCTAACGATTAAACGCAAATTACTCAGCGAAATTAAGTTGCTAAAATAGTAAAAAAGGCCCTGACGGGCCTTTTTTCATTTAACGTTTACTTAGTATACGCTCTTGGCATATCTGAGTCGGTAGTATAACGCTCTCTGAGCTTATCGTGACGAGACTCAGTACTGACCTCTTCTCCATTAATCCAGAGTTTGTCTAAGGTTGTACTGAACTCAAATGGATCGGCACTCCATAATACTAAATCAGCACGCTGACCAGAGGCAATTTTACCGCCATCCAGACCAAACGTATCCGCTATATTACTGGTTACCGCTTTCAATGCACCTTCATGAGTCATACCGTGGGCAACCGCGATACCTGCATCGAACCGCAACTGATACAAGTTGTGTGCCCCTTCGAAGGCAAATCCTGACAACAAGACTTTTACACCTGCGCGCTCTAACTTACCCGCATTAGTAAGGTCAGCATGCAAAGAGCTGAAGCTAGTCGGTAAGTTTGAAACAGCACTGATCACCACCGGCACGTTGGCTTTGGCGATTTCATCTTTGACCAATACTGCATCGTTAACGCCCCATAATACCAGCTTCAGATCGAACTGTTCCTTAACCTTGAGTACTTCAAGGATATCTGACGCTCTCTCTACTTCGGCAACAACAGGAATTTCGCCTTTAAGTACTGCGGTGAGCACCTGCTCTTCGCGACTTGGCTTTTTAGCGTCTTTCTTGTCGTCCTTTTTGCCTTTGGCTAACTTTTCCTGCTGCGCTTCCAGCTTTTCAGTCAGAGTCTTGTACTTCATTGCACGAGAACCGCTGCCGCTGGCATCCATATCGATGACTAATGCAGTATTGGTTTTAAGTACACTGTTGAATTCACCGGAAAGGTCAACAACAAACGCAAGTCCCTCAAAAATACTTTTGCCGCCATGTGGGATCACAACATTCTGCGTAATACCGCCTTTGCGACCATAAGGAATGAGTGACGACCTGGGGTTGAATGCAGGGCTGGCATCAAAATCGATCCCAGCTTTATCATCGCCGCCATCTCTTGAGCCGGCAACAGCACTTACTTCCACCAATCCCAGTTGATTCATTGAGCCTATGAAACCAGGTGTCAAGACTCTGCCCTGGGCATCGATTGTCTTATCGGCTGACACATTACCCGGATTGACTGCCGTGATAGTGCCATTCTCAATAACAACCGTTGCCCCTTCAAGCACACCGGCCTCAGTCATCGTATGGACTGTTGCATTGGTGATAGCCGTCGTTTGAGCGAACACAGCTGAAGAAGCCAACAGTGCGCCAGTCAATAAAGAAACATTAAATTTTTTCATCATTTACTCCTTAGCGCTGACCCAGCATAAAATCACTTACAGCCTGATATTTTTCATCATGGCGGTCATATACTTTGGCACCGTCGATATAAACAGTTTCAGCTTTAGAGTAAACACTGAACGGGTTTCTATCCCAGATCACGATGTCTGCATGCTTGCCTTGTTTGACTGACCCTGTTACCTCTTCAATGCCAAGTGATTTAGCGGCATTGTATGTAATCCACTTGATCGCATCTTGTTCTTTCAAAGAGAAACCAGCCTGATTTGCCGTATTCATGATCTTGGCCGCCTCATGGTTCAGACGTTGAATAGTCGTGTCTGAATCTGAGTGAACAACCGCACAGGAGTTCTTAACTGCATCCACGATTGCAACATTTTCCGGTACCATGTCATAGGCTTCCATTTTAAAGCCCCACCAATCTGGCCACAATGCCGCACAGTTTCCGTTCTCAGCCAGAAGATCAGCGACTTTATAAGCCTCGATACCATGATGGAAAGTCCCCGAGTGATAACCAAACTCTTTAGACAAGTCGATCATCATTGCCATTTCTTCCGCTTTGTAGCAGTGGTTGTGGATCAGGATTTCACCGTCCAGTACGCCACGAAGCGTATCAAGACGAATGTCACGCTTCGGCGCATCGGGATTCAGGCCAGCGGCATAGGCTGCTTCATATTGCTCCCATGCCTGCTTGTATTCACTCGCTTCAGCCCAGGCTGCTCGGTAACCGGCCATATTACCCATACGAGTATAAGGTGCAACGCCCTTGCCTCCGTATACGCGTTTCGGGTTCTCACCACAGGCCATTTTCAGGCCATAGGGTGCATCTGGAAATTTCATACCCTGCATTGTTGGCGATGGCACATTTTTCAATGTCACACTACGGCCACCAAACAGATTCGCAGAACCAGGTAGGATCTGCAAAGTTGTAATTCCCCCTTCACGGGCACGATTAAAACCAGGATCTTGTGGCCAAACTGAATGTTCTACCCAAACCTGAGCGGTATTTGGTTTTGTGATTTCATTACCGTCCGCGTGTGATTCAACGGAAGGGCTAGGATAAGCACCCAAATGCGAGTGCACGTCAATGATCCCAGGTGTAACCCACTTACCCTGAGCGTCAATGGTCACATCTGCCTGAGCAGATAAATCCTGGCCTACCTGACTGATTTTGCCACCTTTAAGTAAAACATCAGTTTCTTCGAGACGTTCACCCGTACCGGTCAAAACCGTTGCATTGGTGATAAGTGTAGAGCCCTTGCTCAGCGGCTGGTAGGTACTTGGGTATGGATTTTTTTCAATGGTGACTTTTTCTTTTTGAGGGCCTTTGTCTTGGCACCCCAGAAGAATTGTACTTAATGCAAGTACAATCGCCGTTGGCTTGAATTTTTGCATCATTTTTCTCTTATTGTTCTGCGTGATTGATCACCCCGCAGGCTATTGGCTAACAATTGACGTAAAATTGCAACTTAGTTTCGACAGTTCACAATATAGCTCGGCCACCTGCACATTTCGAGTTTTCTCTCTGTAATATAGGTTTGTCTGAATCTTAGGCATAATCGTTCAAATAGGTTATCCACCACTTGCTTAGCTTATGCGCTTGCTGCGGACCCAGTCTTGTGTCGATTGATAACACAAGTTACACATCACATTACGCCCCTTCGTTGTGTTAACACCAATCGTGGCATTTGGATGTATTGACTGTGCTGCGAATGCGTGAAGGTCAGATTATCCGGCCTTGCAGACACACTCTGAGAGGCATAGACATAGTTTTGACACAGGTATTAACCTAAGTTCAATCAAACGAAAGCAACACTATAATGAAACAAAGAGAAATAGTTAACCGAAAAAAAATTGCCCGGGAAATGCTCAGGGAGCACTTACATCATAAATAACTATACCATTAAAATCATATTGTTACTTAGAGTTTTTTAGCGCAGACATAGTTACTTACATTCGGATATTGTCCCGTTACAGCATTTTGCATTGTTCGCATCAATACTTGTTGTGAGGTTTACATAAATCTGGAGAACATCATGAAATTTGCCAAAGCCCTAATCCTGTCACCCCTACTTCTTGCAACAAGTTTATCGGCCAATGCTGGAGGAGTTGAGTTTGTCGGCACTGACAACAGTGTTGCCACTCAACTGTGTATTGCTGTCGGAGCAAACCACCGCCTCACATTACGCAAGGAATTAGAGGCGCACCATATAAGTCGTCAGATTGTGACAGACAAACTGACCTGTAACGATTTGAGTGTCTCTCAGTTTACTAAAAAATTTGGCCTACACAGGTCTGCGCAGCTGCTGAATATCGACTCAAACACAGATACCTCTATCCGTGATATCGCGATGGCTGAACAGCAAAAAACCGTTGCCGTGTATGGGTCTAAGTGAGTGTTATTCACTATTGGCGCATTGCGAATTCAGGTTGGAAGATGTCTCAATGCGCTGCTATTTAACTACTTAGTCATCAGGATTTGCTTTTCAGCCTTGTCACTTCAGATAATCGATGCTATCAGACCGAACAGGCCTCCAAATACACCACCCCAAACCACAAGCCAACCCAAGTGGGTATGGATCATATCCTGAACGATACTTTTTACCATAGCAGGTGTCAGTTCAGCCAGGCGCTCTTCTACTGCATGTTCAATGGCCACTTTTATTGCGTCGACCGACTGCCCGCTGGTCAGCACCCCTGATAATTGCTGTTGAAATTCCGGTCCTTCACTGATCTCGAATAGTGCTTCTTTCATTTTATCGGTAAAGCTGTCTTTCATCGGCTCAATGGCTTCTTTTCCGCCGACCATCGCAAGCATAGCGCCAAACTGTGACGCCTCGATAACCTGCACCAACTTATTGAATGCAGGAGACAAGTCCGTTTGTGTGATCACAGGCTTCAGATCAAGCTGAATTTCGTTCTTCTTTGCAAAACTTCGAAGCTTGTCATCATTGAAGAATTCTTCGAGTATGAGTTTACGGATCGCGGTTTTGAATTCTCTGAATTTGATCGTGATGACCCCTGAGCCATACAGACCAGGTACCTTTTCAAATAACATATGGATTGCAAGCCAATTTGTCACGGCTCCAGACAGTGCAAATAGCCCCATAGTTAACAGAATATCGACTTTCATTAACCAGCCAATGAGTACAACTGCGGCAGCCAGGATATTTGTCGCTAGACTTTTACTCATTATTGCCTCTTGTGATCTGAGTTTTTGTTCGGCCGCATATTGTAGTGAATTTAAATCTGTCTACAAGTATTTGTGTTATAGCAAAAATCGACCATAGTTTAGGGTATGTGTGGTACTTAACCTGTGAAGGTACTATGTGGAATCTCGTAAATCAGTATATCAGTGAAGCAATTCATGAACATTTCGAGTTTACCCGTAAAACGCAATTGCCCTGCAATGCGCACGCTCGTTTGTTTAAAATAGAGAATGATCATCACTGCTACCTAGTCAAAGTGGACCACATCCAGGCCCTTGAACGTTTTGAGTGCGAAGCCAAGAACCATGACACTCTGATCCGGGACAGCGATTTTTTGATAGCAGATACAATTGCAATTGGCTCAAGTATTGAGTTTTGTTTTTTAGTACTTGAGTGGCTAGAAACGTCCGGAGAAATTGAAGACTGGTTTACCTGTGGCTCGACTTTGGCGAAATTACATGTACGCCATGAACAACAAATGTATGGGTTAGAAGAAGACAACTACTTTTTTGACTTGGCGCAACCAAATCAATGGCACAAAAAGTGGGAAGTGTTCTTTGCTGAGGAGCGGATAGCCTGGCAGTTACAATTATTGGCAGAGAAAGGCATCAAGCTTGTAGACATAGACAAGTTTGTTGAAGAAATTAAACCTATGCTCCCTCACCAGGTCGCCCCTTCTTTGTTACACGGCCACTTTTGGCGGGGTAATATTGCTTTTGCTCAGGGGAAACCCTGCCTGTTTTGTCCTTCCTGTTACTACGGGGACAGAGAAGTTGATCTTGCCTCGAGTGAACTATTCGCGCCTTTACCTCCAGCGTTCTATGAAGGATACGACAGTATTTACCCGCGTCTGGATGGATACGAAGATCGTCGCCGTGTCTATCAACTTTATCCACTTTTGTGCCATGCCAATATGTTTGCAGGGGACTATCTCAAACAAGCAGCCAGCCACATTGAAACTCTATACAAATAAGTGCAACTTTACTGTAATAATCCACAATGCTGCTATAGTTATTAATGCGAAAAATGGAAAATCTCGTTGGAGTAAACTCATGAAGCAGCTGTATGACCAACGTATTAGTTGCCCGCATTGCGGCCATCATATCTTTGTCAGTCTCGACGCCAGCGAGGGCGATCAGGACTATTACGAAGATTGCGCGGCTTGCTGCAACCCAATTCATTTGAATATGCACATTGACTACGCGATTAACAAACTTGAACTGAGGGTAGACTCAGACGACGAGCAAGTATTTTAACAGGCACTCGTTGTGCCTGTTTTTTATCAATCGATGTGAATGCATCACTCGCTCGTAAGGTAAAGGTGACTTATATCTGAGTTAAAAGTTCTTACTGAGCACCTGTACTTCAGATATCAAATCACACATTTCCATCTCTGACGAAACGCAAAAGCGACATGATCGTCGACGATTTGCTCTTCGATAAGACGGGTTGATTTTACAACGAGAAGCTTCCTCTATTTTTACGTAAATAGTGCTCTACGGTATTGACGGTGGTGTAAGTTTGCTGATCGACTTCTATGTTAAGTGTATCACCGACTTGGGCAGCGCCTATATTGGTCAGTGCCAGAGTTTCTGGAATAAGGTGAAGCCAAAAGCCCTCTTCTTCTAGTTTGCCGACTGTTAAACTCGCACCGTTCACGCAAATAAACCCCTTGTAGAGAATATACTTTTTCCACTGTTCGGGGATGGTAAGCTTGATCCGGCAGTTGTCTGCATCCTGAATGATTTGCTCAATAGCAGCCTGGCAATGAACATGCCCAGACACAATGTGCCCACCCAACTCGGTGCCAAAGGTTACAGAACGTTCAAAATTAACCCGGGCCCCTTGTTGCAAACCACTGAGGTTGGTCAGCTTGAGCGTTTCATCAATCACATCAAAAGATACCTGACCAACGACATCAGCGCCTCTCACTTCAAAGTCAGTCACAGTCAGGCAACAGCCATTAATCGCAATGCTCGCACCATGAGTTAATTTTTCGAGGGATCGGCTATCAACTGATAGCACTAATTTCATAATCCCTTCACGTAAAACGGCACTGACCACCGTCGCTTGAGTCTGTACAATTCCGGTAAACATAACGCTCAGATTTTCGAGAATAATGGCGCGCAGTGTATCGTAAACAGTCATCAGATTAAACTGCCCTTTCATCGGATAAAAGTGGTAAGTTTTTAAGAAGTTATTTAAGATTAACGTTTTAGGAAATCCAGACTCAGTATGAAATTCGCTTTATGGGAAGCTAAGCGCTTGGTACGCCTTGCCACTCCCGTCTTTTTTGCTCAGATAACCTTAGTACTTATGTCCGTGGTCGACACTATGATGGCAGGACAAGTCAGTGCCGAGGACCTCGCAGCGCTGTCAATTGCAACCGGTACCTGGAATCCGATGATTTTTTCTTTACAGGGGATCTTGCTCGCCATCACCAGCATGGTTGCCTACTGTGACGGTGCCAAACAGCGAAAGGGTATCAAGAACTACTTTCAGCAAGGTATCTATCTGGCATTGATTTTGTCTTCACTGGGGTTTATCGCCAGCGCATTTACACCACTGATATTTGCTCAAATTGGTGCAGCCGACGCTATAACGAGCTTAGCGCAGCAATATATCGACTTTGTAAAATGGGGACTTCCGGCTTTCTTATTGTTTTCTGTCTATCGCAACGTTACTGAAGGTGTTGGCAATACCAAAGCTGCTCTGTACATCAGCTTATTAGGACTGTTAGTCAACGTCTTTGCCAACTATGTGTTTATATACGGCAAGCTGGGGATGCCTGCGCTTGGCAGTGCGGGCTGTGGCCTGGCAACAACCTTGGTGTTTTGGGTGATGGCAACAGCTCAATTGGTATATAGCTTTAACAATAAATACCTGGATGGAAAGTGGCTGATAAAAGCGTTTGCACGCCCAAACCTAACTACACTCGTCCAGATTGTAAAATTGGGCCTGCCTATCTGTCTGGCTACTTTCTTCGAAGTCACTTTATTTGCCTGTATTCCTTTGTTTATTGCTGATTTAGGAGCAATTGCAGTGTCTGGGCATCAAATTGCAGCCAGCGTCACTACCATTTTATTTATGCTACCGCTCAGCTTATCAATGGCAATTGCAATACGTATTGGCACGCTATCCGGAGAAGGCAATTATCCGCAGCTGGTGAATTCAGTCTATACCAGCTTTGTGTGTGCCATAGTCGTCTCTGTTATTGTCGCCACCTTTACTTTTGTGATCCGCAACGAAATTGCCTGGGTATATACTCAAAACGCCGAGGTTGCCGTATTGGCCTCTGGAATAATAGTACTGGCATGTATTTACCAGCTCCCGGATGCCTTGCAAGTTGCTGCAAACGGGGTATTGCGCGGGTTAAAGTACACCAGTCCTATCACTGTTGTCACTTTTGTCTCTTACTGGCTGATCGGGTTTAGCTTGGGGTTTGTATTAGCAAAGACGGACATGATTACATCAGCCATGGGAGCAAGAGGGTTCTGGGTGGGTATTATTGTAGGCCTGAGCTGTGCTGCTGTATTGCTTTTGTATTTTGTGAGGAAACGACTTGATGCGTTACGCCCTGACTCTGTTTAGTGTTGTTTTGGTTGCTTGTACGCCAGTCGCCACAGATATCAATCAGGAATATGCCAACAGGCTGGCACATGTGCTGGAGTTGGAGCCTTTGCATATCGAAAAGCCAGCCCCGCTGGAAGTGTATCGTGCCACAAGGCCTGAAGTCACTTTCAAACTGTCTGTTCTACAGCTTGCTAGCCTGGGACACTGTGCTCTGGCTCAGGACGTTGCGATGCACAATAACCAACTCGGCAAACTCGCCGTACCCAGTGAAGTCTTTAAATATCAGGTGCGCTTTATTCAACTGACAGACCAATGTGTTCAGGACAGCAGAACCAGCGATCCTGAAGTCAAACACACTTTAACTCAAGCTGCCGCACACAAGCGAACTGCCCTGCCTCAGTATTTCGCATTCATGCTTTCTGCAGAAGAAGAATTGACCCAATTTAGCAGACTAACATTTGCAGAAATCGATACGCGCGGCACAAACAGTGAAATCCGTGCGAATGAAGGTCTTGCAGCCCTGGCTGGTATCGCGAACAATCTGCGAGCTCCGGAAAACATTGACCCAGAGCGTATCACGCCTGCCCTCAGAAAACTGCATAACAACCCCTATGTTCAGACTTTGCTGACCAGTGCACGCAAGCAAATCAGCTGGAACCAAGCTTTAACGGAATGGTTGTCACAAGTAGAGCTGCAAGCAGCCGTATGCCCAGAAGGGAAAAACAAACGCAAAGCCGAGATTTTGCACAACGTTTTTAATAAGTTTTCTATTTCAACACTACAACCATATCAGGCTCAGCTCAGTAACCAGTTACATGAATTAAGCGACTCCGTGGCACAAATTTCAAAGGCCATACCTCACCCACTGTACCCGGACCATGCAGCAATGCTGGTGGATGAACTCAAAGCGTCAAGTAAACGTCATGCGCAGTGGTGGCAACGCTTCTACAAAGTGTGTAAAGTTGCACCGGTATGAACGAAAAAAGTGCAAACAAACATTAATTTAGCAAATTTACTTGATCCCACCGAACGCTCGCTATATATTAGCGGCCGTTGGCAAGTGACGTAGTGCAACAAAACAGTCATATCAGCTCAACATTGTACGACCGTAGCTCAGTTGGTTAGAGCACCACCTTGACATGGTGGGGGTCGGTGGTTCGAATCCACTCGGTCGTACCAACTTATTTGATAAGTCACAATGCACACCTCTGTACGACCGTAGCTCAGTTGGTTAGAGCACCACCTTGACATGGTGGGGGTCGGTGGTTCGAATCCACTCGGTCGTACCAACTTATTTGATAAGTCACAATACACACCTCTGTACGACCGTAGCTCAGTTGGTTAGAGCACCACCTTGACATGGTGGGGGTCGGTGGTTCGAATCCACTCGGTCGTACCAACTTATTTGATAAATCAAACCCCATCTCTAAGTACAATCGTAGCTAAGTTGGTTAGAGCACCACCACTTTCTATGGCCCGGTCCAGCAGTCGGTGGTTCGGATCCACTCGGTCGTACCAACTTATTTGATAAATCAAACCCCATCTCTAAGTACAATCGTAGCTAAGTTGGTTAGAGCACCACCACTCTCTATGGCCCGGTCCAGCAGTCGGTGGTTCGGATCCACTCGGTCGTACCAACTTATTTGATAAATCAAACCCCATCTCTAAGTACAATCGTAGCTAAGTTGGTTAGAGCACCACCACTCTCTATGGC
>NZ_JAMXSF010000039.1 GCF_024124545.1 Pseudoalteromonas sp. XMcav2-N | reverse complement strand
GAATTTAAAAAGGCGTCGATGAAGCTGTAGACAGAATGGCGTTGTCTATTCGTCCATGAAGCTTGGTCCCATCGCGCATCTCGATAATTGCTCCTGCATTATTCTACTTCCCCACATCCATGTGGGTCCTTGCGCTCATCTCAATGAGCTGCGAAGCGTTGCTTCGGTCGCAATTCACCCCGCACTTGATGCGGGATCTACCAACAGACCACACCGTACGTATGACGAATACACCGAAACAAACCTACTCAGCACTGAAAAACAGGTTTAAATGGATCCCGCATCGCGTACGGGAGCTGTTGGAGGTTTGGCAGAGCAGGATAAACCTGGAGCCACTGCTGGAACGCTACTCGTAAGTATGAAGAATACATCGGAGCAAACCTACTCAGCACTGAAAAGCTGGTTTAAATGGATCCCGCATCCAGTGCGGGATGACGACGGAGTTGTTGAAGGTGTGGCAGAGCAGGGTGAGCCTGGAGCCAATGCTGAAAAGCTACTTCGTAGGCATGATAAATACACCGAAACAAACCTATTCAGCACCGAAAAACTGGTTTAAACAGTATCGCACGGCGTGCTGTATGAAGAGGGAGTTGTTGTTGAAAGTGGGGTAGAGCTTTGTGAACCTGGATCTGCTGCAGGGTATGGGTTACAAACCCAGTAAATGCAGCGCTTTTTTGAATAAGCCGTTTATATTCCATTATTACAGTTTGCACTATTGTCGCCCATGAGCCTGGACTTGCGGATGAGTAACTGGCTAACACTTCATACTGAGCATGCTCCATACTCCCCTCCCATATTGGGTATTGAACTACTTATGCTGAGGGTATTCTTTGCTCAGCGTGCTATTAGTACAGGAAGCAAAATGACTAAAGCCCACCGATGCAATTTTTATCAACCTTCTGGCTTTATTTACGTACAGTTTTATATCTCTGAGCAGAATTAAGAAACGGAAGATTCACTCTGATCGTCTTTCACTATTTTGCCTGTACTGTTGTTTACCTGCGAACTTATCCACATTTGATTGTGTGTATCTTGTTTGTGTTTTGTGTGTACTTGGGGTGGTAGGTGGTGGTGACATTTTATCGAGAGAAAAATGAAAAAAGGGGTTGCATCGTTATTCGATTTCCCTATAATGCGCATCCACCGACACGGGGCACAATGCTGAAAAGCAACGAGCCAACGAGTTGGGAGTCAAATAAAACTTAGCTTTGAATGCTTCGAAAGAAAAATCAAAATTAAGTGTTGACATAAAACGGGAAGTGATTAGAATGCACAACCCTCAGCGCTAACAGCGCAGCGACATTGAGTCGCACTGTTCTTTAAAAATATGAAGCAATCATCTGTGTGGGCACTCGTACAGATTGAGTTC
>NZ_JAMXSF010000038.1 GCF_024124545.1 Pseudoalteromonas sp. XMcav2-N | reverse complement strand
AGTACCGTCCCGTAACGCTGGTAAGACATGGTTTTCGCTGCCAGAGACAAAGGCTGTGCAGCCTCTAGCTGATGACACAGCGTATCCAAATCTTCCAGCAGCACGCGCCATGAGACACCGTCAACCAAAAGGTGATGCAGCGTCAGCAACAGGCGCCCGCTCTGCTGCTGACCATCGAAGTAGCCCATTTTAAACAGCGGACCTGACAGCGACAGACTGCGCTGAATATCAGTGCAACGGGCTTCAAACACCTCAGGGGTGTCAGGGCTCAGCGATGCCACTTCGACATACTCAGACCACTTCATTGTCGTCAAAGGCTGATATCGTCCTGTCCAGGCGCCGTCGGCGGATTGCTCGAAGCGTAAACGTAGCACATCATGGCGCTCACATAGCGCAACCAGCAGAGGCTCAAGCCAGCTGGCTTTGAACCCGACAGGCACCTGTAATAAGACCGCCTGATTATAATGATGTAGCTCAGTTTCATCGCTGAAGAAGTGGGTCTGAATAGGTAGCAGTGGCTGCTCTCCTGTGATCTCTCCTTGTTCATGCTCAATCAAAGTACGGGTTCGTAGTTGCCCCTGCAAAGCACGGATGGTCTGATATTCAAACAGGTTCTTAACACTAAAGTGTAATCCCTGCTGAGCTGCCCGTGACACTGCCTGGATAGATAAAATGGAATCCCCGCCAAGCTCAAAGAAGTTGTCAGTAACACTGAGTTGTTCGACTGGTACTGCCAGTAGTTCGGACCAGATCTCAACCAGTATCTGTTCTTGCTCTGTGCTGGCGGCGACATAATCATCACTGCTGGTGAACTGGGGTTCAGGTAATGCCCGTTTATCAATTTTACCATTCACGGTCAGTGGCCATGTATGCACCTGGATGAAACGTGAGGGGATCATATGGGCTGGTAGCCTGTCGTGTAATTCAGCCTCTAATTGCAGCGGCAAAAACTGTTCTTTTTCATTGGTTTTGATGTATCCAACCAGCCTTGTGTGGTTTGACATATCCTGAATGGCTACCACCAAACTTGAATTCACTTGTGACAACCCATTGAGCACGGCTTCTATCTCGCCGGGCTCAATCCGAAAACCGCGTATTTTGATCTGCTCGTCATCGCGTCCCATATAGGCCAGCTCGCCTGCCTCTGTCCAGCGGACCAAATCACCGCTTTTGTATAACCGCTCTCCTGCTTTAAATGGGTGCGCAATAAATCGTGATTCTGTCAGTGCAACCTGATTCTGATAGCCTCGTGCGACCTGGGGCCCGCCAATATACAGCTCGCCAACACTGCCTTTCGGGACTAATCGCAATTGGCGATCCAGTACATAAACCTGCATATTCACCAGAGGCCGCCCAATCAACACTTGCCCCTGATACCCTGGGTCATCCTGATATAAATACTGAGTACAGCCTACCGTTGTTTCTGTGGGCCCGTACTCGTTGAACAGTTCACTCGATGCATTGTATGACATCAGGGTCTTCGCGGCATCGCTACTCAGCGCTTCTCCCCCTACCACAAAGCAATGCGAGACCTGTCCCTGAGCGTCAACCTCTGCCCCTTCATACAAGCTGTTCACAGCGGTAATGTGCGCAGGGGTCAGTTTGTACATCCATCCCCGGTCAGCATCTTTAATATGCTCACTCAGCCTCTGTAATAACCCATCTTCAGCCATCAGGTAAACGGCCTTACCACATACCAGCGGACTGTAGAGACTGGTCACCGTCGCATCAAAGCTCAGCGATGAGCTCACCACCGCGCCAACCCGCCCAGGTAAATACTGTGACTCAGCGTAAGCAACATAGTGACTCAGCTGCTGATGCTCTACCATCACGCCTTTAGGCTGCCCCGTAGAGCCTGAGGTATAAATCACATACGCCAGCTGGTGTGGTTGAATTGACACTGTAACCGCTGCATCAGACACACTGCTGTCCTGTACCACCTTCTGCACTGCAACCCGGGTGATATCCAATTCACCCAGCGCATCCTGTCCCGCATCGTCTGATACTATGCAGCATGCCTCACTGTCTTGCACCATATACTGCAACCGCTCTGCCGGGTATCCCGGGTCCAGTGGCACA
>NZ_JAMXSF010000037.1 GCF_024124545.1 Pseudoalteromonas sp. XMcav2-N | reverse complement strand
GATAAGGGCTTTGTTGTAATCACGCCAGTTAGTGATACGCTTTTCTTTCAAAGTTCAGTCTCGGTGTTTGCTTTTGAGATCTGATCGCACGAGACCAAATTAGTTCAATGATTTAGGAAACAACGCCCACAAACGGTTCAAAATTTTGGGGGACATTCACCGATACCCGTTCTGTAGAGTAAAGTGGCAACTTTGAATCAGTTCCTATCATCTATTATTTGTCCATATTTCACATCGCTGTGACTTTGACAGTTGCAACAGATTGTTTACTTTGAGTTTATTCCGTGGGACCATGAGGTTATGTTATACAGCTCGTGATGTCAGTTTATGTTCCGACATGATTGGGGTAGCATAAAGTGTTATGTTGCTAGGGAAACTATACTCAGAATTATAGTCTCAATTTTTTTTGCTTTGGTTTCGTTCAACTCCTACGCATGCTTTCAGCCTCCTAAAGGGCTTATTGAGTCTCACGAGCTTCAAGCCAAACTATATTTTACATTAGCTTTAGTACTATTGATTACTGCAATTTTATTGCGGTTGTATTCAGCTCGAACGAGAGTTTGGGTTCCTTTATTATTTATTACCTCTTTTACTTATTTCCCCGCTTACCTTTGGCACTGGGGTCAGGCATATTCTGGAGCTTGTGGTATACCGGAAATAGTATTAGCATTTCAGATTTGGGCAGGTGGGCTTGGAGCTTTGTGTATTTACGAAGCGATATTCTGGTATAAACAAAAGCGAGTAAACGCAACATAACAAACGCCTTAAGGTAATCGGACACATAAAGGTTGGTTTGTGTTCGTGCCTTGCAAAATTTGACCAACCTTTATTTAGCTGGCTAGGCGGGTATTGTAAGCACTAATGAACTCTGAGCAATATAAAAGTATTTGCGAACAACCAAACGTTTTTCGCTTACAAGACTTGAAAGAAACCCTAGATGTTTTGCGTAAAGCAAGTATGTCTGAGGCTGCTTTAATTGCAGAAGCAATTTTGAATAAAAAAGTAGAGAAACCACCGTTGCATCAAGGTAACTATCTAACAGATTTTATTGCTTTGGAATTATCATTTGATGAAATTGATGCTGTAGTAGATACAGTTTTTCATGCTGAAGCTAGTTCCATTCAAGGTAATGGTGAGCCTACTTCAAAAACGGAAATCTATGTCCACTTGGTAAACTTGTGGTCAAATTATCGTGAGAGTATAGCGTAAAGTGCTTATAACAAGTCGCTCAAGTTCACTCTCTTCGTTCGTTGGGACAATTAACAAAGCGCCAGGTGTTTAGTCTATAAAAGTCGAATATTGCTGGAGAGTTAGTGAATACCTTCCAATTGAGCTATGTCGATAGAGCTATGTGGACACCCAGCGTTACTTACTCGCGCACATTGGCCCAGTCGACCAGCAAGATAGGCATGGGACTAGCGTCACAAATCAGGCGCGCATGGAAGCGGTAAATAGCAAGCCACTCGTTATACATGGCGGTATTACAAGCAGTCGGTCCATACGTTTAATGTTGTGCTTGGCAGCGACAGGACACTTCATATCTCGACTCAGCTCTGTAAGTGGGTGTAGATTGCAATCGAGCAAAGTTTCGGTTGTCAGCATTAATGAATCAAGGCGCCGGGCATGAATTTGGGGGCAGTTTTTTCTGAGCATATCAT
Source organism: Pseudoalteromonas sp. XMcav2-N (assembly GCF_024124545.1). GTDB lineage: Bacteria > Pseudomonadota > Gammaproteobacteria > Enterobacterales > Alteromonadaceae > Pseudoalteromonas. The sequence continues at coordinate 2,803 of NZ_JAMXSF010000037.1, read as the reverse complement.
GTAGGATAGTGATATCACGCATGGTGTTGTTACCCATTTAGTTTTTGGCGAAATAAATTAGATAAAACAATGCAGTACGTATCCATCACATTGATTCTAAAGATGATTACCTGGGGATTACTTAAATTTGGGTGTTAACTGTCATTTGGATATACCGCTAGGCACTGCTAACTCAAAGCTGTACGAGAAGAACGGACTGACTCACTACAAAATCAGCCCCATCTTCGGCATGCAAATCAACTTCTTCCTTGATGCCCCTGTAAATAAGCTTCGGATAGAAAACGGCAACATCATTTATGACTCAGGGTTTTACAAGCTCAAACTTGAGTTCATAGAGCAGGAACATGCAATATATAAACTTCGGATCAAACCAGTCTACTTCTGGGTTTTGCCTTTTGGCATTACATTTTGCGAAATATCAAAACCAAACAAAGAAGCTCTGTTTTCAGCAATAGTAAACAGTAAACAAGCCAATTAAGTCTGACCCAGTATGTGCCGTTGGGTTTGCACAAGGGCGCTATCGAGTGTAGTGGCGCTATGTGGGCAGCCTATTAAGGCGTTACATTGCGAGGTAAAGTATGCAGAAAGCATCACGATTCATGCTCAGGTATGAGCCTAAAAAGGCAAGTAAATTACTGTTAATTACTTTTTTCGTAATAGCGGTGGCAATCCTTATTTATCAGCCTTTGTACTTGCTAGTGATTGCAGGAGCCGGTTTATTGGTAACGGTTTGGGGCGCAATAGATCAGCCTAAAGTTGAAGGATATTATCAAAATTTATGTAAAGGGCGTATTGGTTTATCTATCTGTGAATTTGCTAGGGAATTTGATCCAAAGGTAGTAGATACCTGGATTATTCGAGCAGTTTATGAACAGCTTCAAGTTGCACTTCCAACTAAGGAAAATGTGCCTATAAAGGCCTCCGATAGTCTGTTCGATACGTTGATGCTTGATGAATATGATCTCGAACTAGATTTAGCCGAAGAAATTGCGCAAAGAACTAACCGAAGTCTTGAGGGCTACGAAAGTAATCCTTATTACGGGAAGGTAACAACGGCACGGAATTTGGTGCTGTTTTTTAATCATCAGGCTCGAGTCAGTGCAACGTAACAAGTTGGTCAAGCTTCGTTCCGCCCGGCTGCTTACCAAAGCATTATGTTTAAGAGGTATGTAATGACCAAAGAGATTTCCGGAGTGTTTTATAATGACCCTAAAATGCCGTCAAAGGATCTCGCACAGGTTGATATCCTTAGTAAAAGAGAGTGCATTGAGAAGTGGAACGAATATGTTAGTGCAGTCAGTCGCCATTTCATGCAAATGAATTGTGATGAGTGGCCAGCCAAGATCGTTGCCGCGAAAACGTGTTGGTATCATTGGCAAGAAAGTTGGAATAACGATAATTTCTTGTAGTTTAGCAACCACTTGGAAAGTGTTGGCATTCAAGAACACAGCCCTCTCTTTGTGTTTTGGATGAAAGAAATAGGTATCAGAACTAGTTGGGGAGTTTTCAGAAGAAATTTGGGAAATTTTCTATATGAAGACGAAGGCTGTATTTTGGTTCTTGCTCAAAGAGAAGAATCTTTAGTATTGAGTAACGGCGCTGCTTGGTTAGGGAAACGTGGTGAGCCTAAAACATTGTAGTCGTATACACCGTGCGGTTATTCTTTATGCAGGCGAGCCGCATAATCAGTCCGTCATCCCGGGCGCTTGCGAGCCGGGATCTACCTTAGCACCACTCAGTTTTGTTTCGTGATAGCCACAATTAATCTGTCTGTGTAAGTGTTGCCTGGCAAAAGAATATATCGGTGAGGCGACTCTGCCAATGCAATATGCAAGGGGGGAGTAAGTCAGGCTATGTCGAAACTACAACATCTTGTCAAATAGGAAAATAGTGGGTCTAATAATACGCATAAATCACGTTGTTCGGGCATGGAATGAGTCACGTTGTAACGGTTTAAGTCACAAACGGTTCAAAACAGAAGTTACTCATCAAAAACAAATTCCCATAGCATAAACTGCACCAGCCGGATACGGCGCGCAGGGAATGGCCCAGTTCAACAAGCGCTTATGCGTACTGCGTACGCATGAATACTAAATAGTTATGCTCACAAAGCATTCCTCAATAACGGATTTACCAATGAAAAAAATACTACATTTATCAATCATGGCCTTAGTTTCTCTACCTGCATTAGCTGCTAGAACAGATTGTCCCGCAGCCAAAGTTCTTAATATTCAAATTGAAGGACAGAAAGTAATGTATCAACAAGAGGGAGCCAGTTGGAGAACTCTAGGGTTTCTTAATAAAGATGACGGTACGAAAGAAAGGTATAGTGCATTACTCACGGCGCAAGCAACCGGAAAAAAAGTTGTGATAGGTTATTCCGTTGATAATTATGATTGTTCAGCCGCTAATTATATGACAGAAGCTCATATGATCAGGATCTATAATCAATAAGTAAATATAAAAAATTGGTTAATCGGACGTAAAAAAGTTGGCTATTTCACCTTCTTCAATATTGTAGTCAAACTATTTTAAGCCGCTCAACAAAGCGCTGGGGGGATCCCCTCATAATTGAGGCCTCCAGAGCCGATATATCAAGCGCACGTATTCGCGCATAGCCCAGTATAATTTTACTCCCGTCATAACATAATTTTTTCGTCATCTAACCTCTTTACCCACGGCGGGATCACACTTTGTAAAAAGGCTTTAACACCCGCCGCTTTTCTGATCTAATAACGCCCACTTTTATCACCATCTACTTGTTAATTATGTCATTATTTAGCCACCTTGAACTTGTTGAAGA
>NZ_JAMXSF010000036.1 GCF_024124545.1 Pseudoalteromonas sp. XMcav2-N | reverse complement strand
GGTAAAACAGCACACAGGCCGTAAAGATTCGATACGTGGTAAGTGCGTTCGGGCCAGCTTTGACGATGAATTCAGGGCAGAGCTTATCTTTGGTTAATGTCGTTAACGAAGTATGCTCTCACCCTGGTATGCAGGCATTAAGCAGTAGCCTGCTTTAAATTTAAAAAACTACAATAGAATAACAAACCACCACTACAATATAACACTCACATAGTGCAAATTAAAAACCACCATTTTATTTAAAAATAAAATCAGACAGATAATAAACCCATCATGAGCCTGTTTTCATAGATGACCTGTATTATTTTGATGAGTAACCCAGCATGGGCCTACTCAGGTATATGGCCAGTTTGGGTAGGCAAAACATGATGCAGCTACCAAAGCCCATAGTAATATCGTCAACCAGTACATACAGGGCTGCTCACTTCGCACATAGCGCTGCCACAAATAACTGACCCCTCTTATCAAGTCATAGAGCAACCACAACAATAGTCCAAAACCAAGCCAATAACTCCACGGCAACCCCATCCACATTTGCAACTTCCTCACTATAGATTTTCACAATGACAATTTACACCATAACTTGCAACCTCGTTAATTGTCAACATGACAATCAAAACCTCTGTTGATATAGTGACTGAAATAGCGAAACAGGAGAAACCATGGCAAGACCAAGTATGGCGGCACAACGCACTGAAGAAATACTGGATGCACTTGAAGCCTGTATTTTGAAATATGGGATCCAAACAACGTCACTTGAAAATATCGCAGAAACCGCGGGAGTGAAACGCACCATTTTACGTCATTACATCGGTAACCGTGACGATATCATTTGCGCACTGAGCACGCGGCTACGCACCCGATATTCAGAACAATGGCAACAAGTTTTACGCTGGCTCCCCTCGACAAACAAAATTGAGTCAATCATAGATGCTTTATTCACTGTCGGCTCTCAGGAAAGGATCAACGCAACCATAATTGGTGAAGCCATTTTCTCAGAAGCCAAGCGTTTACCGGCTATCAAACAAGATCAGGCCAGTATCATGGATGAGTTTATTACGATAATCAGCGAGGTTTTACGTGATGAATACCCCGATGCAAACGTAGATAAAGTGGAACTGGTTGCCCATGGAATTTACGCTAATTATCTGTTGTCAGAGTCTTTTTTACCTCTAACTCTGGTTGATCAAGTTTATAAGCTCAAAGCCACCTCGAAGCTACTTTGTACCACACTGACGTGAAACGGCTAGTTGCCCAAGTAAATTTTCATATTGACAATTAACAACTCAAAATTTAGCCTATGCTTCATTCATCACATATCATCAGGATTAATATATGAAGCTAACCAACTCTTTGGTGATCACAGGGATCATTGCCATTTCAGTTTGGGGGGTTGCTTTACTACAGCCAATGCCTGTACAAGCTCTGTCCTCAGCACACCCCCATTCAACGACTCAGAAACAATCCCCCCTCGAGGCAGCACGCTCGAATGTAGTGACGGAAGAACAAAACCCCTTACAGGTTACTCTTGATACACTGATTATCTCCGGCAATACAGCAACTTTACCTACAGATAAAGTGCAACGGCTTTGGCAGGAATTTAATACTAATACGGCCTTAAATAGCCAGTTGATCAAGCAGCCCCTCGCGGTCTATGTTGTGTATAAAAACTTCTCAGCTAACTTTGAGCAAGCCACGGTTACTATCGGCTATTCCATCGATGCCCTTTCTTCTGCAGATGACACCGTCACGCTCGACGCCGCGCGCTATGAGCAGCTGTTATCAAGAAAAAAGCATAGTGTTCAAGATATTGCATTAGCATGGCAAGAAATCGATTATCGAAGACCAATAGAAAGGGTCGTTGAGATCCATTACCTGTCAGATCACAGTGCAATAACGAGCTCTGAATTACTGGTAGATTATGGAGAGTAACCCCATGGAATTGTTAACCTTTCCTCTATCGGAAGACGATATCTGGTGGCTAGAAGTCTTTATCGACGACTGGTTTTTAGTCATTGCATTGGGCTTGTTCATTGTTGAAATGCTCAGGTACGCCTGCAAAAAACAATTTACCAGAAATCTGCTTGGCGACAGTATTGCCAACTTTGTGACTCTTGGGCTGTTTATGTTTTTAGTCGCGCTGGTTGCGATGACTTATGTTGGTATATTTTTCTACGTTTATGATAATTTCAGATTTGTTGATCTGCCACTTACGCTCTGGACCATATTGTGCTGTATTATACTGGCCGATCTCGCTTACTATTGGGAACACCGCTTTTTACATAAGAACGGCTTCGCCTGGGCAACGCACACCGTCCATCACAGCTCACCACATTTCAATATTTCTGTTGCTTATCGCCATGGCCCAATGGATTGGTTTTTCCCGCTGTTTTTTTATCTGCCACTGGCGCTAATGGGTTTCCATCCGTTTATCATCTTGCTGGCCGAGGTGGTCGTACAGGTCTATCAAACTTTATTGCACACAGAAACCGTAAAGAAACTGCCTCGCCCGATAGAAGCCATCTTTAATACTCCTTCTCATCATCGGGTGCACCATGCTACCAACAAACAGTATCTGGATAAAAACTATGCGGGCATTTTTATTATCTGGGACAAGCTGTTTGGTACCTTTGCCAGGGAAGAAGCACAAGTCAGATATGGCGTCTTTCCACGAGTGAACAGCGTAAACCCGTTTACCATTTTTTTTAGCGGGTACGCAAAGTTGTTCAGGCAACTCTTTAATGCTCCAAGCTGGACATACAGATTTAAGTTGCTGATAAAGCCGCCTATCTGGGCCTGGCAACAAGAACAGAAAAGCAAAAAATAGATAAAAGTCAGTGGGTCAGACTTTTACAAAATTAAAGCGTGTACTGTATGTCATATCGACCACCTTGATCTTGAAACAGGTTTCCAAAATCTCAAAAGGAAACCTTTCCCATTAACGCAATTTCACCTCCAAACAGGACTGAACAGACTATTCCGATGCTGATATCACCGTGTCTTTTACCAGTGCACAACTCACAAATAACTTTTTTATCAGATAGTTACTTACTAACCATATCATTCAGTCAAAGTAGAAAGTGAGAAATACACTTGACTACTTATAACCAAACTGCTCAATTTTAAACCAAATTGTTATTTACATAAGTTTGACAACTCATACATTAAACGCAATATTTAGACCGTTCCAATCACGGGTAGAGCAAACTTACTAGGTTCAAAATGAGATGAACTCCATTATTAATTAAAAAATAAATTGGAACGATACAAATCACACTACAACATGTAAAAGAGAGCAACAGGATGAAAACACAACTCTTAAATCCAATCACGCTGGCATTGTGCCTAAGTGGAGCGCTTATAGCTCCATTAAGCTTCGCAAGTACCGACCTGACTCAGCCAAATACAGGGATTGTCACCGCCAGTGGGGAGAATGGCACAGCTGAGGGGCGCAGCAAGGCATTTGACGATTCTCAGTACAGCAAATGGCTGACCTTCACGCCTACAGGCTGGATTGCTTATCAGTTCAATACCCCTCAGATAGTATCCGGTTACACATTGACTTCGGCCAACGATGCGGCGAGTCGCGACCCGCAGGACTGGCAATTATTGGGTTCAAACGATGGCAATACCTGGTACGAACTTGATACACAAACCAATCAGATCTTTTCTGCACGCTATCAGACTCGTCAGTATAGCGCTACGAACAATCAGGCCTACCGCCACTACAAGCTGAACGTCACTGCCAATCAGGGCGCGGGCATTTTGCAGCTGGCAGAAATTGAATTGCTGGGTGGAACGACGCCACCGGGAGATTCTCTGCCACTCACAGATAGCAAGTCGCTCAGTAAAGGGAGCTGGCAGCATTATGGGCCATTCAATGTAGCGGGAAAGGTCTTGGCAACCACCTCAGGTAGCGGCGATGCCGATCTATATATCGGCCTGGGTAGCCTGCCAGCGACCAACAACTACCAGTGTGCCAGCACCTCGTCCACAGCTGCAGAATCCTGTCAGGCTCAGGGCAACAACTTGTATGTCTCAGTTTATGGCTGGTCTGCTACCCGTTACACCATCAATATACAAGAACAAAGCGACAATGGCGGTGGTAATTGGGATAAGCCGGTGGTCGATTTTGTTGATATGAACCCAGAAACTGCGGGCTCGCAACTGGTGAAGCGCATCATCAGCGATCCGGCTGCTCATATGGCAAACCGCTGTGTAGATGTAGCCAAAGTGCTCTATACCGACCCGAAAGAATCTCAACGTTTCAGACACCTGCGTTTTGAACTCCGAGAAAAAGACGCCTGGGGCAACGACTTTGTGGCCTATAAGCTCGGCCAGGATGGGTCCGGTGAAATGACCATTGCCGTCAGCACAAAACATCTGGAAAAAGTCTACCGGGAAGGAAACAACGACGACAACGCGATCCGCGACGAAATTGACGGCATCTTATTCCATGAGGTTACCCATGGCTATAACAACTCTCCAATAACACACGACGGTTATGGTGACGGCGGTCCTTACTGGGCCTATACCGAAGGCCTCGCAGATGCTGTGCGGATTGGCGCGGGTTTTCATAAAACCAGACAACCGGACATCACCAACCCTAAAAAGTGGCTGGGCGGATACACCACCACCGGCTTCTTCCTGCACTACATTAAGCAGGAAAAAGACCCCCTGTTTATCCGCAAGTTTAACCAGTCGGCGGTGAATTACACCAACTACACCTGGTCATTCGACCGTGTCTTCACCGATATACTGGGCATTGGCGTAGAGCAAGCCTGGCAGGATTACGTGCAATTTATTCAAAATGGTGGACAGCTGCAGTACTAGCAGATAGTAAAAGCCCGAAGCCTGGTTGCTTCGGGCTTATGATAGTTCAGCTGCTGTCACGAACTTTAATAGTCAGGCTGGGCATATCGTTCGCTATGTGCACCGCACCACTGCGTTTTTACACAGCAAAGCTCTCCAAAGCGCCGATTATGAGGCGTTTATTATATGCCGCCTGAAAACAATACGGACTTATCTATTGGCAGTTCTGTACAAATCAAATGTGCTGTTACGTATGGCCAGTGAACTCTTTTTGCGTGAATCACAAAGCCCTGTTTCATTGTGTAGTCTGTCAGTTCAAATGAACCCGGGCATAGCTCGGCGGCTCTGCGCGCCAGTTTCATCCTTAAACTGCCATATGATTCGGTATCTCTGCCGTCCACACGAACAAGAAAACTGTTTTCACTGAGCACTTTTTCAGAATACCCATAGGCACCATTCTCAGGATACCCTGAGATGGGTTGGTAGGTACTACAACCTATTATTCCAATAGATAAAACGAGTATTAATACCTTAAGCAAGTTAACTCCAAAGATGTCTTTTTCCTGGTTAAAACGCAGAGGCACCTGTATTTAACCAGTCTCAGCTCCATCCGCACTTTCTTAGCTGACGCGAATTGAAACCCTTGTTATGCATTTTTCTGAGCGCTACCAGTGAGCTTAAACAAGTAATATAAAGCAGCAATCAAAGGGGGATAGAAAGAAAGAATAAAAATAATACCTGCATATTTCTCAACTAAATCCTCCAAAACGAACAAAGATGCCCAACCCGTAAACACAGGTATCACAATGGCTGCTATGAGCATTTCGAGACAGCGCTTAAATTCCTGAACCCAAACTTCAGAATCCCCTTGTACTATAGCTCGCACTTTTCTATATACTAGAACCAATAAGACAAATAACCCCATATCGAGTATTGCGCCTATAAAACCTTCAAACCCAAAGTAATTCAAAAAATCCATGTCATGCTCTCTGATTGCATAAAAAATGAGATGAACCTCTCTTTCCTGGCACTTGTGCCACACTAAAGGTACCAATCGATAATCTGGTTCTGTCCATCCTGAATAACATTAAGATCACAGAGTATCAACACAGCAAAATTTACTCAATCTTGACTGAATATAAAAATGGAAAGGCTACTGTCTGGATGTAATATCTCTTAGAAAGCATCTCGTTTTTTAAAAACAACCCAAACCTTGCTCTTTCACCGAAGAACCACTCTCAAACTTAGTGTACAGAGCTATTTGGTCATCAAATGACGATTACCGCATCTAAGTTTATTAGTCTTTTCGTTCTGGCTGAGGGGGAGATAGTAATGCTACAGATGCAATTTATGAGGCAGCCATGCACTTGCAATTTCACAGTGAAAAACCATGAGTGCCAAGCTATTATGATATTTTAGCATTAGGAAGCTGGGCTTAGTCGAAAGGAGATTTTTCGCTCTATGCCTTCACAACATTATGCGCTCCTGCTCCTATTTTAGATAGCATCCGTTATTAACGAAAAGACTCATATAACACAGCCAAGCAAGCTAACAATACAAGACCCCCTAAAGCGATAAGCTTTTTCCCCCTTTGTTTTTTTACTTCATCACCTGATAACTTTTCAAGCTTCAAAACATATAATGAGTAAGCAGGAAAGAGCAAAGCAAAGCCTAACCAGATAGAGATATAAAAAAGACTTTGGGTAAGCAGTGACGATGTACCCAATACAATTAAACTAAGCGGCGCAATTTTTCTGTATGACTCATTTACACCGCCAGCATCGCAAGAAAATTTACCACAAATTCTACAAGTGGCAGGGCTACCACTATAAGACAGTAATTTAGAGAAGTAACTAACGCCTTCTTTGTTACAATGAGGGCAATTAAAACTCATAACACCTCTGAATTGATGAAAATCGAACAACATACGAGCCCAGGGTGAGAGCATACTTCGTTAACGACATTAACCAAAGATAAGCTCTGCCCTGAATTCATCGTCAAAGCTGGCCCGAACGCACTTACCACGTATCGAATCTTTACGGCCTGTGTGCTGTTTTAC
>NZ_JAMXSF010000035.1 GCF_024124545.1 Pseudoalteromonas sp. XMcav2-N | reverse complement strand
AGAGCGTAAAGGGGCTAGGCGACTCAATACTGCTTGTAAGCACCAACTCTCGCATCCATCCTTAGTCATCCCGCACTCGATGCGGGATCTACCAGCAGGCGACTTGGTGACTAAAAATACGCTTACGTTGAACTCAAATAGTTCCCGGCTCGGGGGCCGGGATGACGGCGTGTAGGCACACCGATTAGGAGTGATCATAGGCAGAGTGTAAAGGGGTCAGGCGACTCAGGAGTGGCACCATAACATCCATTCCCACATACACAGCCTGTCATCCCGCACTTGATGCGGGATCTGCTAACAGGTGACTCAGGAGTGACACCATAACATCCATTCCCACATACACAGCCTGTCATCCCGCACTTGATGCGGGAACTACTTACAGGCGACTGGAGTTGGCATCAAACACCACTTTTCAAACCCAACTACCGTCATCCCGCACTTGATGCGGGATCTGCTAACAGGTGACTCAGGAGTGACACCAATTACACCCATTCCCATATACGCCACCCATCATCCCGCGGGTCTCAAAAGCAATGCTTACCCTAGGCGCAGTGCAATAAACTCGGCCAGCTTATTTACCGCGTGGGCAGATTCCTGGGTGTTTTTAACCAGGCTGATACCAATCTGACCCAGCTCCGGTAAAAAGGGCGTTTGCGCCTGGTAACTGAGCGTAGCCGGCACGGTACTTTTAGCCAGCACCGTAATGCCCAGGCCTTCTTTAAGCGCAGCCGTCAGCCCTGTTAAATCGGCATTGCTGTACACAATGCGGTATTGCAGACCGGCCTGTTGCAGTGCCTCAATGGCACGGCGACGATAAATACAGCCCTCCGGCGCCGTTACCAAAGTAACAATCTGCTGTTGTGCCAAAGACAGGTCGCCCACCCATACCAGCTGGTCCTGCATAAACACCGGATAATTTGACGAATTAAGATCTTCGTTCAGCGCCAGGACCAAATCGAACTGATCCTGTCGAGAAACCGATAACAGATGTTTACTGAGTCGGGATTTCACTTCCAGCGCCACGTCCGGATACAAAGAAACAAAGTCGCCGATGATGGCGGGCAATATGCGTGCGGCAAACTCACTGGGGATCCCCAGACGTACCCGGCCGGTAACGCTCTCAGAGGTAAATTGCTGAATGATCCCATCGTTGAATTGCAGCATTTGCTTGGCCTGAGGCAGCAGTAGCTCGCCGTACTGGTTGAGTACCTGACGTTGACCCTGTTTTTTGAACAGTTTACAGCCCAGTTGTTCTTCAAGGCGTTTGATCTGCAAGCTCACTGCCGGCTGAGACAGGCCCAGCAGCTCGCCGGCCTTGGCAAAACCACCTACTTCAACCACAGTTACCAGGGTGCGCAGGCCATCAATCGATAAGTTTTTCATATTAATAAAATCAATTTATAAAACCCAAATACATTAATATTATTTATCAAACGATAAATAAATACAATTTGTTGTTGCGCAGACGGATCCCTATACTTTTCTCCATCTTAATTTCATCAGGATAGTCGCATGATGAGCACGCCAATCATCTTCGCTAAGCACCGTCAGGGCACGGTGGCGGCGGAAAATCGCATTTTCTCGCCACAGGATCTGGTCGTACTGGATTTCAGCGGATTTGAAACCACACCTTTTCTGAATCAGGAGCTGGGGCTGAACCTCAACAAACTGATGGCACCCGGGCTGGGTGTGCAAGGTCAGCTGGCAGGCGCACAGTCATTTGCTGTTTATTACTTTAGCGAAACAGCCTACCGTTTCGTGCTGAGCGAAGACGCTGCGCAAGCACTCTCAGCACTGGTAAGCAAACATGACAGCGACTACGACATTGAACTGGTACGTCGCAGCGACTTAGCCATTACGCAACTGAGCGGTCAGGCTGCGCTTGAGACGGTACTTAGCAGCTTTTCGCTGACACCGGGTCTGCAAATTTCGGACTTGCAGGCGTGCTATGGTAAACAAAGCGGCGACGTTTTCGTCACTACCTTAGTACAACAGGGCCTGCAGCAGTACCAGCTGATTGCAAACCAAGAATCTTTGAGCCTGTGGCAGGCTCGACTGGCTGAACAGGGTTTTGCTCAGCCAGACGAACACGCCCCAAATTAACCCCATTCACCGGTGTTGCGCTGGTGAACATGCACCTGGCTTGTAACCGGGTGGGTGATGACAATAAGTGAAGGAAGAGTATGACTTCTAAAACAGTACTGCATGCCAAGCACCTAGAAGCTGGCGCGAAAATGGTTGATTTCCACGGTTGGGAAATGCCAATCAACTATGGCTCCCAAATCGAAGAACACAACGCTGTGCGTGAAGACGCGGGCATGTTTGACGTGTCTCACATGACCATTGTCGATGTAAAAGGTGCCGATGCCCAGGCATTCCTGCGCAAGCTGGTTGCCAACGATGTGGCTAAACTGAAAGTTGCAGGTAAAGCACTTTACACCGGAATGTTAAACGAGCAGGGCGGTGTGATTGATGATTTGATCATCTACTTCTTCACAGAAACTGAATATCGTCTGGTTGTAAACTCTGCAACACGCGAAAAAGATCTGGCACATATGAATGCGGTTGCTACCGACTTTGATGTGGCCATCACAGAGCGCCCTGAGTACGCAATGATTGCGGTACAGGGTCCAAATGCCAAAGCAAAAACAGCCACTATCCTGAGCGATGCACAAAACGCAGCAGTAGAAGGCATGAAGCCGTTCTTTGGCGTACAAGCTGAAGAGCTGTTTATTGCAACCACGGGCTACACAGGTGAAGACGGCTATGAAATCGTTGTACACAATGATGATGCAGCGCAACTGTGGCAAAAATTATTAGACGCGGGCGTCCGTCCGGCTGGCCTAGGTGCACGTGATACGCTACGTTTAGAAGCGGGCATGAACCTTTACGGCTCAGATATGGACGAAAGCGTTTCTCCACTGGCAGCTAACATGGCGTGGACCATTGCGTGGGAGCCGGCAGAGCGTGACTTTATCGGTCGTAAAGTGATTGAGCAGCAACGTGCTGACAAGAGCACTGACAAGCTGGTTGGCCTGGTACTTGAGAGCAAAGGCGTGCTGCGCGGTGGCTCTAAAGTTATCGTAGAAGGTGGCGAAGGTGTTATCACTTCTGGTACATTCTCGCCGACGTTAGGCTTTAGCGTAGCTTTGGCCCGTGTACCTCGCTCTACGGGTGACACAGCTCAGGTTGAAATGCGCAAAAAGCTGGTAGACGTTAAAGTGGTTAAACCTTGCTTTGTACGCAATGGTAAGTCGGTTCTGTAACGCACAGAGCACAATAGAATAACGGGCGATGGCCCACATAAATCGACCAAAGGAACAAAAAAATGAGCAACATTCCTAGCGAGTTAAAGTACGCAACGTCTCACGAGTGGGTTCGCGCTGAAGGCGACGGCACTTACACTGTCGGCATCACTGAGCATGCGCAGGAACTTTTGGGTGACATGGTATTCGTTGACCTGCCTGACGTAGGTGACGAAGTTGATGCTGGTGAAGACTGCGCGGTTGCTGAGTCTGTAAAAGCCGCTTCTGATATCTACGCGCCAATCGGTGGTGAGATCGTGGCTATCAACGAAGAGCTGGAAGACTCTCCGGAATCAGTCAACAACGACCCTTACGGTGACGGCTGGTTGTTCCGTGTTAAAGCGTCTGACGAAAGCGAACTTGAAAACCTGCTTGACGCAGAAGGCTACGAAGCCAACATCGACGAAGACTAATTCGTTGTAGATATCATAAAAGCCCCCTGCGTGGGGCTTTTATAGTTGCGCCCAATGTGAGGCGTGGCGACACCGTTAAACTCTGTGACTGTTACCAAGGTATTTTCGTCGTTCCGGGAGGCTAAGCCAATCTCCGGCCGGTCGAACAACAGTGACACCCCCATTTTTACTTGGATCATAGGAATCTGGACACATGTCAAACGCCAAATCTCTTGAACAACTAGAGCAAAAGCAAGACTTTATTCGTCGCCATATCGGCCCGAGCCCGGCTCAGGTGAGTGACATGCTTGCTGCGCTTGGAGTATCGAGTGTTGAAGAGCTGATCGGTCAGACAGTACCTAGCTCAATCCGTTTAGAGCAAGGCCTGCAAATTGGTGAAAGCCGTACCGAAGTAGAAACGCTGAGCTACCTGAAATCTGTAGCAAGCAAAAACAAGGTCTTCAAATCTTACATCGGTCAGGGTTACCACCCGACACACGTGCCAAACGTTATTTTACGTAACGTACTGGAAAACCCAGGTTGGTATACCGCGTATACGCCGTACCAGCCAGAGATTGCACAGGGCCGTCTTGAGTCTTTGCTTAACTTCCAGACTATGACCATGGACATCACCGGCCTTGACCTGGCCAGTGCGTCACTGCTTGATGAATCAACCGCAGCAGCCGAAGCCATGGCGCTGGCTAAGCGTGTGTCTAAAGCGAAAAAAGCAAACCTGTTCTTCATTGCTGAAGATGTACACACACAAACCATCGACGTAGTCACCACTCGTGCCGAGCAGTTTGGTTTTGAAGTGATCGTTGGTCCTGCAAGCGATGCGGCAAACCACGAGATCTTCGGTGCTCTGTTCCAGTATCCAACGACGTCAGGTGAAGTGGTCGACATCACAGACATCATCGCACAAGTACAAAGCAAAAAAGCGATTGCCTGTGTGGCCGCTGACATCATGAGCTTAATGTTACTGAAAGCACCAGGTAAACTGGGCGCAGACGTGGTACTGGGTTCTGCACAGCGCTTTGGTGTTCCTATGGGTTACGGTGGTCCACACGCTGCGTTCTTTGCAACACGTGATGCATACAAGCGTTCACTGCCAGGGCGTATCATTGGTGTATCAAAAGACCGCTTAGGTAACGATGCGCTACGTATGGCAATGCAAACACGCGAGCAGCACATCCGCCGCGAAAAAGCCAACTCAAACATTTGTACAGCGCAGGTACTGCTGGCCAACATGGCTGCATTCTATGCGGTGTACCACGGTCCTCAGGGCCTGAAAACCATTGCCGAGCGCATTAACCGTTTCGCCAGCATTCTGGCAACTGGCCTGAAGGCCAAAGGTGTAGCACTGAAGCACGACACCTGGTTTGACACCATCACAGTGGTTGCGAATGACGCAGACAAGGACGCGGTAGTCGCGCGCGCCGTTGCAAACGAAGTCAACTTTGCCATCAACCACGCTGGCGAGTACTCAATTGCACTGAACGAAACCACCACCCGCGGTGACATCGCAGAACTGTTCGACATCATCCTGGGCGAAGGCCACGGCTTAGATGTGGCAGCACTGGACAGCGAAGTTGCAGCAAACAACATCACAGGTATTCCGGCAAGCCTGGTACGTGATGACGAAGTACTGACGCACGACAACTTCAACAGCTACCACAGCGAAACTGAGATGCTGCGTTACATCAAGCGTCTTGAGAACAAAGATTTGGCACTGAACCACTCTATGATCTCTCTGGGTTCTTGTACCATGAAGCTGAACGCGACCGCTGAGATGATCCCGGTTACCTGGTCTGAGTTCGCTGAACTACACCCGTTCTGCCCGTTAGAGCAGGCACAGGGTTATCAGGTAATGATGACTGAGCTGCACGACTGGCTGGTTAACATCACAGGCTACGACGCAGTATCACTGCAACCTAACTCAGGTGCTCAGGGTGAATACGCGGGTTTGATCGCGATTCGTAAATACCACGAGTCACGCGGCGAAGGTCACCGTAACGTGTGTCTGATCCCAAGCTCTGCGCACGGTACTAACCCGGCGTCGGCGCAAATGGCCAGCATGAAAGTGGTTGTGGTTGGTTGTGACAGCGACGGTAACATCGACCTGGATGACCTGCGCGCGAAAGCAGAAGACGTATCTGAGAACCTGTCTTGTATCATGGTTACTTACCCGTCTACCCACGGTGTATACGAAGAAGCCATCCGTGAAGTGTGTGACATCGTTCACCAGCACGGCGGCCAGGTTTACATGGACGGCGCGAACATGAACGCACAGGTTGGCGTAACCAGCCCGGGCTCAATCGGTTCTGACGTATCGCACCTGAACCTGCACAAAACATTCTGTATCCCGCACGGCGGTGGTGGCCCGGGTGTGGGTCCTATCGGTGTTAAATCGCACCTTGCGCCATTTATGCCTAACCACAGCGTGATCAAAGTAGCGGGCACCAACGAAGGTAACGGCGCAGTTTCTGCGGCACCTTACGGCTCAGCAGCCATCCTGCCAATCTCATGGGCGTACATTGCCATGATGGGCAGCGAAGGTCTGAAGCAGGCTACTGAAATGGCCATTGTGAACGCCAACTATCTGACAGAGCAACTGAGCAAGCACTACCCGGTACTCTACCGTGGCCGAAATGACCGCGTTGCCCACGAGTGTATTATCGACCTGCGCCCATTGAAAGAAGCCTCTGGCATCACAGAAATGGACGTGGCTAAGCGTTTGATGGACTACGGTTTCCACGCGCCGACCATGTCATTCCCGGTTGCTGGCACGCTGATGATCGAACCAACGGAATCTGAGTCTAAGGTAGAAATCGACCGCTTCATCGAAGCCATGATCTCTATCCGCGCTGAAATCGCCAAAGTAGAAAACGGCGAATGGTCAGTAGAAAACAACCCACTGGTGTTCGCACCACACACCCAGGCAGATGTACTGGGCAACGAGTGGGATCGTGCCTACGACCGCTTCTATGCAGCATTCCCGGTTGCATCAGTAGCGAAAGACAAGTTCTGGCCAACGGTAACCCGTATCGACGATGTATACGGCGACCGTAACCTTATTTGTTCTTGCCCGGCTGTAGAGACTTATGCTGAGTAAGTGAATTTTTGAGTCGAGTTAATCCACGACTTAGATTTTTGAAAACCGCCTTGAGAGATTAAGGCGGTTTTTTATTGTCTGTTATTTGATTCGCTGTGGGAGGTGAGAAATTGGACTTACCACTCCTTGGCCTCCTTGCTGGATAATATGCGTGTAAATCTGAGTTGTCCGGACGTCACTATGGCCAAGTTGAGTTTGTATTGTTCTTATATCAGCGCCATTTTGCAGCAGATGGGTCGCAAAAGAGTGCCGTAATGTATGCGGTGTTACCTGCTTAGTGATCCCAGCTAAATACGCAGCTTTTTTTACTGCTCTTTGAACCTGCTTCTCATGCCTATTGTATTTATGTCTTAGTCTGTGGGGTAGCCATACGCGAGGGTATTGCGGGTTTTTCAGGTCAAGTTGCAGATAATTTTCGACTTGGTGGAATTGGCTTCTTAGTAGGGGAATTAACTCTTTAGCCAGCGTCACAACTCTGTTTTTACCGCCTTTACCGTCCCATATTCGAAGGCAGAGATAATCAAAATCGATATCTTTAACCCGAAGCCTCATTGCCTCCATCAACCTTAGACCACTGCCATAAAGCAGGGCGCATGACAGGTAATGTCGAGCGCTACACATAGTAAGTAATGAACTAACTTCTTCTTTTATTAATGCAACCGGTAACTTGCGAGGACGTTGGCTTTTGGTAAAGTTTAGTCGTAAAGACAATGGCTTTTTAAGTATCTCTTTATACAAAAAACATAAGGCGTTTAATGCCTGCGCTTGTGTGCCTTGAGCAACATTTTGTTCATTTACCAGGTGATTAAGAAATAGTTCAACTTCTTTATCCCCCATGGTTGTAGGGTGTCGCATATTGTTAAAGCGAATAAACGCAGCAGTCCATTTTAGGTACGCTTCAATGGTACGTTTGGCATAACGTCGCAGGTACATCTGCTCTTTCAGCATGAGTAGAAAAGGTGATTTCATGAACGTTCCATTTTGTAAGGTTGATACTGGATGTATAGACAGTGTTTGGGCTGTTGTCCAATAACATTATTACGTGTCGTTTTGTCCAATTTTCACACAAGTGTGTTTTTGCAGGTTGCAACCGATTGTTTACTTTGAGTTTGTTCCATGGGACTATGAGGGTATGTAATACAGCCCGTTTTGTCGGTTTATGTTCCGACATTTTGGGGTAGAATAAATTGTTAGGATATTAAGGATGAAAATGGAAACTATGGATGAGATTATCTTTCCAAACATTCAGTTAAGTCATATTGAACTATACGTTCAAGACCTAGCTAAGATGGAAGACTTTTACAAAAGTAAGTTAGGCTTTGTTGTCACTGATAGAGGTGAAGGGCAAAATGGTATGGTTTTTTTAAGTCGGAACCCAGAAGAGCATCATCAAATTGTTTTAAGTCCAGTGCAATCGCACAGGACTCTTGAAAGTCCAGTTGATCATATCTCTTTTAGAGTTAAAAATATTGATGAATTGAAAGCCTTCAATTCATCATTAAAGTCAGTTTCTGAAATAAGTTTGCAAACAGTATCTCATGGCACTACTTGGTCTATATATTTTCGTGATCCTGAAAACAATAGGTTTGAAATTTTCACAGATACTCCCTGGCATGTGAATCAACCCTGTAAGTTCGCTGTAAATTTAGATTTATCTCATGAAGAGTTAATCAAATTTACAGAGAATGAGATTAGAAATATGCCTGGATTTTCTCCAAATAGTGATTGGGAAATAGTTCATAAGAATAGTTTAGGTGTACTTGGTTAGCCATATCCTAACAAACAATTTAAGAGTGATTCTCCACGCTTGGCATTTTGGGTTTGGGTTAAATTTAGTGTTTACGGAGTCGAAGTTGAGTGTTGTGGTAGCGTGGCTCACACCTTAATTGGGCGTTATAAGTTTTGAAGGTATGATGAAGCTCGCTATATTTTTGTTAATTCTTCTTTCTCCTTATGTATTGGCTTGCACGGCTGAAAAAGAGACGAAAGAAAAAGAATCGTTTGCTTACGTGTCAGAGTCTCAAGAGTTCGAAGGGATGTTATGACGGATCAGAGACACCCACCCCAAACTGGCGTACATAGCGTGCGCTATGTTCTAAATTGAAGTGCACCACTATAGTTCAAGTTAGCTATTTTTGGTTGTTTTGAGAGACACCCACCGAATTTTTTCCATTTGTGTAGGAGGCAGGTTCAACTTGGAAGTGCACCAACTTTTTCATTATAGATTTCAAATGGAGTTTTGTAATCAAGGCACCTCCTGGGCCTTGAGTTTAAATTATGCTCTATTTCTTGAATCTGTTTGTTGGTTAC
>NZ_JAMXSF010000034.1 GCF_024124545.1 Pseudoalteromonas sp. XMcav2-N | reverse complement strand
ATGCATGGCAGTGTTGCCAAGCAGCCGGTCCATACGTTTAATGTTGTGTTTTGCTGCGACAGGGCCTTTCATATTTCGACCCAGCTCAGTAAGAGACAGTTGATTGCTATCGAGCAAAGTCTCAGTTGCCAGCATTAATGAATCAAGGCGCCGCGCATGAATTTGGGGGCAGTTTTTTCTGAGCATATCGTGTAGGATAGTGATATCACGCATGGTGTTGTTATCTATTTAGTTTTTGGCGAAATAAATTAGATCAAACAATGCCGTGCGTGTCCATCACATTGATTTTAAATATGAATATCTGGGGATTCCTCAGTTTGCGGCGTTATGGTTTACGGAGAATTTGGTGAAAATTCGAGAAAGGCTTTCTTGTTCATATATGTCTAATGCTAAATGGAGAAAGCTTTTTAGCGTTGTTAATGAAAACAACGTGCAATTTACTCATTGTCAGTGGAAGCTTGTAAACGAAACTGACCCTAAGCTAGGGCACTTACCAAATTTTGACTCACTTGGTGAATATTATGTTGGTGATTGTGGTGCTTTGAATGGTCCTTTCGACTTCGAGTTAATCGAATGGTTATTTATACCAACATCAATAGGTTATAAACCATATGAAGGCTCTCCAACCATTTACAATACTCAAAGTGTTCAACATCTGATCGAGCAGTTAAATGTTTTGGGAGAGTTTGAGTTCACAAGTGATGACGAAGGTTTAAAAATCTTTGGGTATAAACCCTAACAAACGCTTTAACCAAGGGACGCAAAACAGCAGGCTTGCGCTCCTTCGTCGCTAATTTTAGCCTGCTATTTTGCGCCGGTTAAGCGACGCGTTAGCTTTCTAGGATAGATATGAGTAAAAATTCATTTTTTCCAAATGTTGAAGATGTCTTCTATGAAAAAGTTGAAGAGCATGCCGAATTCTTACTACCTTTACTCTCTGTAGATGTGGAAGACTTTTTAAAAGGTGAACAAGGCAAATTACACTTTGTTTTGCCTTTGGAGCCATTTGATTGTTTGGGTTTAGAAACAAAAAAATTCCACAATTATTATTGCAGAACTAACTGGATAGCTTACAAGTTAATAGATAATAAGCTGTCTCTCTTAACTGATTTTAATTTTTTCCAAAAACAATACATCAATACACATAGTGACTACAAAGAAACTTTTGGTGGCGTGGAAAGTTATTTAAATAATCTATCAAATGACTTAGAAGAAGAGTTTCAAAAATTAAAGCTTCAATACAGCAAAATGAAAGAGCATAGAAAACTTGTTAATGAAGAGCGAGTTTTTGAATATTTTCACACCCCCTATGAGGACATTTTTGACACTTTTCCCACTACTCAAGGTTTAGATAACATATCAATACCTCTTACTGAAGATGGTCGACCTTTTAAATATATCGGTAAAATCGATATATGTGACTTATTCATACAGGATGGAGATGATAAGTGGTACTCAATTGATGTTGATACTTGCATCATTATGTATTATGACCCACAAGAAAAAATAATATTAAATACATTTTTCTGTTCGTAAAACTGTTCAGTTAAAAGCTAAAGGCTTTGTTCGGACACCCATTCCAACAAACTTGCCACTTCAAAGCTTATTAACCCAAATTGGGCAGATTCAGATTGGCTGTTACGTGATGAGAGAGGAGCGGAATTAGCTGGGTGCCTCTGTATTGGCCTTTCAGCTTGAGTGTTTTTTAAACGTTGGCTGGTTACTTGTTTAGTCGTGAAAATTCCCTTTTGAGCTTACGAATTGACAAAGACCTATAAAGAATCGAGCCCATCAAGTAAGCAAAAATCACGTACCAGCCTGCATTAATATACAGCAGGTTTAAGCCATATGCCGTGCCGAAGTGTATTGCAGGCACAACTGGAAATGTTGGCATTATAGCCACACCAGAAACAGGCTTTCGACCACACTTTAAGTGTGTAAGATTGCCGTCCAGAATTTCTAAATAGAAACCTATCGCTACTGATATTGTTGATAGAAAAGCTAATAAAAAATAAAGCAACATCCCTCCGCTTTCCTAGCGCAACAACACTTTGACTGGATATTCTTGGTTGATTTACAACTTATAATTACAGCCAAGTAACCGTGATCGAATATACTGATCATTTTCTTTTATTGTCAAATCACTATATATTTCACACCACTTTGCATGATTACCATAGTCAGCAATAGCATAAGCTATAAGCTCCAAATTTCTTTTAGTGGTATTCGGATGATTTGTGATCTCTACAAATTTGTTGGAGTTTCTGATACCCCAGTTTACGAACTCACCATAGATAGCAGCTCCCGGCGCTTCACCCTTATATTCGTTTAAGAAATCAGCAACCTGCTGACTAGATTGGCTTTTACCTAAAAACGAACTGGTCGCCCTGCTAGCTTGACAGATTGAATCACACTGTTGTGATTCAATAAAACCATACAATATCAACACAGCTAATACGACTGATACCAGTTTCATACACCGAAGCACCTTTGGTTAATATAGTGCACCAACTTCAAAGCGTGGCAACATCAGGGGCGTTGCCTCTGTATTTGCACATTGAAGCAGTGAAGCTTGTTAAATCTCTACTTTGTATACAGCTTAATATACTTTGCAGCGATTTCTTTTGCTTGAACCACCTCTGCCTTTTTCATTGCTTTAGTTAAGCTGGCTAACCTTTCTTTTGCAAAGTCAGTATCGGTGCCATTTCTGGATAAAACAACGCCATACCAAGCATAAGACTCAACTTTATTTTGAATTGGTTCAGGGCTTGATTCCAGTAAATAGGCAAACTCTACTTGAGCGGTATAAAAACCGAGCCTTGCACTTTTTCCCAGGTATTTTGCTGCAGAGTTAAAGTTCCCTTTTGATGCGGCTTCAACGCCTTTATCGCGTAACTCGCTCTCTTCACTCGCTATGCAATGATTAGCAAACATCATTGCAATCAGGGTTATTAGGATTAACCTCATACTCTCTCCTTGCATTTAGTGCGCGCTCACCGATAAACAGAGTGCGCTGGGTAAATTTATCGAGTGCAGCACTGTGTAACGTGCCACATTCGTATTTGCGACAATACTTAAATCTCGACCTTATCAAAATACTTGATTACTGGCGGTGCGCAAAGAAATGCGCTCAGCTTATCCAGTACGCCGTTATCCTGAATGAAACTCAAATAATTCTGATGACTTTCTACCGTTAACCATTCTTCGTCCAAAAGGGATTTGTTTGGACATCCACTTCTAAGCTTGATCGTCCAATCTCAGTCACTTGAGGTTGGTTGCAATCTCAATGGGAAAAGAACCGATTACGCTGGGTGCAACTTTGCTCGGATATCCAATTACCAAGCTTGGAGGTCTTTCAACTTGAACCTGCCGCTGCCATTCGAAAAACAGTTCAATTGGGTGTCTTTACTCCACTTACATCACTGTATCTAAAGGATAACAGAAGCAACTGCAAGCAAAAATACCAACAGAACAAAGTAGCAAAGCACTCCCAGGTGGTAGCCAACCAATCGAGATTTGTTTGGACATCCACTTCAAAGATTGATCGTCCAATCTCAGTCACTTGAGGTTGGTTGCAATCTCAATGGGAAAAGAACCGATTACGCTGGGTGCAACTTTGCTCGGATATCCAATTACCAAGCTTGAAGGTCTTTCAACTTGAAACTAGCTGCCATTCGAAAAACAGTTCAATTGGGTGTCTTTATTCCACTTACATCACTGTATCTAAAGGGCAACAGAAGCAACTGCGAGCAAAAATACCACAAGAACAAAGTAGCAAAGCACGCCCAAGTGGTAGCCAAACAATGATTTTTCGATTGAATTTCCTTTTCTGTAAGCCAGAAATACACCAGCAATATAAGGTGGAAGGCCTACTCCGAAGCCTGTTAATATCATCAAAAGAAAAAACGCCTGGAAACCATGTTGTTCTTTTAGCCCGCATTCAAGCTCACCCCAGTTCCCGCCCCCCCTGTTAGTACCAGTACCACCGGGCAGTCCATCTTTACCATATGTCCATATATCAAATCCTTCCGGGTTGTTTTTACCCGGTGATAGGTATAAATAATCCCTGCCCCAAGGGTCTTCAGGTAGGTCATTGATAATATTTTCTTTTTTACAAGGGCAACTTTTACTGATAAGTACTTCCTGAGCCAACACACCTAATCCTTGTTCATTAGTTGGATAACTACCGAATTCACGATGGTAAAGCTCAACGGCTTCAGCCAACTGTTTAATATCTAGATAAGCTATTTCTTCCGGTGATAGCTCTCTACTTGAGCTTTTAGCAAAAGCTGAAATTAGAGTAATGATTACTATTGCTATAACTTTAACTTTTTGCATTGAAGTTTCCTTGTTTCCACCAGCATTGTGACCAGGCATATAACCACCATGTTTGTAAGCCTTTCAGTTTGGCATGGCCTTTTAAAAGCACTGTTTGACTGGATGTCTCTGGTTTAATCTGACTATTCAAGGTGTTGGGTAATGATTTGCACGTTTCAAGCTTTGTAAGTCGTCAAAACGTACTCCATGTAGCGCCATAATGGGCCGTATTTTTTTGCTTATTAATTGCCGAATATAAAAGGGCTGATTCGGCACAAAGTGATGAATTGTGTGTGTACGGCCAAAATCAAACCAAAAGAGTTGAAATGGTAAGAGCCAGCGACTGGTGATCACATGCGTTTGCTCTAGCACATTGCTCACTCCACCATAATAATGCATTGAAGATGTGATCAAGTTGAGAGACGTCGAGCGGACAATATTTGGCACAATCAAAACCACCATCAGAAATTGTGCAACCGCCAGTAGCTCGACTCCCCACTTAGGTAGTTCAAATGGGTGAAAAAATTGCAGCACATGAAAAGCGATTACACCGTATAAAATTGCAAAGTATGCCGTCGCAAGGGGAAAACCGGCATTAAAAACCTGAAAAAACCTGAAGTCGCGAATTTCCCTACTAAAGCACTTTGAATTAATCAATAAACCTAGCAGACCATCAGTGATGACGATCGCTCTTAAAAAAGGAGATTTAATACCATTACCCACTAAGCGCTCTTCCAGGTCTTGTGGGGTGCCAGACACTTTGTGATGGTGCAAATGAATTTTTCTGCGATACCAGGGGTTCACGGTGTTTGGTCGCATCAACCACACGACTAGCATCATAAAGTTATGTATAAGCGGACGTTTACTAAAATACAGCTTGTGGATCAGGTCATGCTCAAGTTCATGTGTAATGGAAGTAATAAAGGCTACCAAAAGAATGCACAACCACGCGGGAATAGCAGCAAAATAATAAAGCGTAGCAACCCCAGTAAAAGAACATAATGACAACAGCAGAATAACCATAGCTATGCCATCTTGCTTTTCAAGTATAGGATAACGAGCTCTGAGCGATTTCTCTTCGGCTTTAATCGCGGTAACTATCGCTGCTATGTTTTGTTTCGCGGTTAACTTTGACATAGATAGTTTTTGCTAACTTATTGATACCAAAATCATACCTCAGATTTCGAACCTTGGGGATCTTTATAACCAAGGTCCGCCTGACTTTCACTCATGTCAGAAGCGACGAGCACAAGCTGCTTGTGCATTTACAGAAAACAGAAACCCGCTCTATTGCTCACTCTCCATCTCGTATTGCTTTAATATGGTCAACATGCTCTCTGGAATTGGCGATTTTTGCCCTGTTTTCATATTAAACATCACCACATTCGCATACCCTGTTGTGCATATCGCCTGCTGTGACTCACTAAACGCTTCATAACGCATGGTGAAGCGATCTTCTTTAATATCAGTGATATATGAACCAATATACAAAGTATCTGGAAAGGCCACAGGTCGCTTATATTGCGCATAAGTATCACGCAGTACCGGGCTGTGGGTGGGTTCTGATAAGACAGAAAGTAACCCTGTTTGTTTCAAAAAATCAATTCGCGCGGTTTCGAAGTAACGAAAGTAAGACACGTTATTCACATGCCCCAGTGCATCCATTTCTCCCCAAACCACGTTAATTTTGGTATTAATTGCAAACTTCTCAAAAAATTCCTGCATGATGTTGCCTTGAATTATGATTATTTGCTTTGAGGGTAACAACTCATCGTACCAGCAACAAGCGCTATGCGATATTTCTGCTGTCTAACTCAATAAGCGCAACTAATCCAGTTTTTCATGCTGTACATAATTCAGTGGTAAACCAAAGAACCCAAATAGGGAACAATTAAGACTGGGTGTCTTTCAAATCCCTTTTTTCAAACCCCTTTCGAAGTGACGAAAAAAACCCAAATTTGGAACAGTTAAAGCTGGATGTCTTTCAAAATCGTCTTCAAGATCTGTCTTTTTCAAAACCTTTATAACACTGTAGGCTTGTTGAATATGACCATACATTACTTCCCGATGTTAAACTTTTTAACTTACATGGATTCAAATCACCACACCAAATCCGCAACACCATTAACACAAAAAACAAATTATATAAACACAAAATTAACTGAGTTATTTATTTCAAACAAACTAAAGATGCAATTAATGCAACTTTAGGACATATTTGCACAAACAGCAGAAATAAAAAATACAACACCTAACACAATGAAGCGATTAATAAAAGCTGGCTAAATCATTCTATTTAAAGATCAATCAAACCACCCAAAAACAAAACTAGAATACCATATTCCAAAATAATCTTTGACAAGTTGACATTTTTTCAATTGCCAGACTTGTTACTCTCATTACACTGCTCTGTAGAGTGACTTATATAACTTATTGATGTACTTCGGTTATTCATTTGCCCAGTTAATAATAACAATAAACCATCAAGGGACCCTTATGACTTACACTTTATCGCCTGTGCATATCGCCATCACGACAGCCCTAGTTTTGATGCCAAACCCTGGTTTCTCTGCTGAAAAGATAAATAAATCAGATAACAAAAATGAAGACAATGAGATTGAGGTTGTTGCGGTAACAGGTTCTCGGTTGATCCGGCCCGAACTCACTTCTTCTTTACCAATCACAACAGTGACAAGCGAAGACATCGCGCTAAGCGGGTTAACTTCCATTACCGATATTTTCACACGTTTACCCGCCATGAATGGCCACCAGGTTTCTATTGATGAAAACTTTGGAGCCGATGCAAGAAATAATGATGGTCGACAAAAAATTCAATTACGCGGTTTAGGGTATGCACGAACCTTAAACTTGCTTGATGGCGTCAGAATGGCGGCTGATACCGATGGCTCGGTGGACATTTCAATCATCCCCACAACCATGCTAAAACGGGTGGATATTAAAAAAGGGTCAGCATCTGCAATTTATGGCTCGGATGCCATTGCGGGGGTGGTTAACTACCAGTTACTTAAAGACTTTGAGGGTGTCAAACTGAATGTCTCGACAGGGATCAGTGAATACAATGATGCCCCAACTCACACTTTTAGCTTTGTCGGCGGCACCAGCTTTAACGAAGGTGGGGTTACATTAGGAATTGAAGCTAAGAAAATAGGAACATACAACAGAGGCTCGCGAAGTTTCTACTATCCCGATAGAAGCTCACACAAAGTTGATGGTATTTTTGAAGGTACCAACTGGCTGAGTATTTATGGGCCCGATGGCAATGCGACTTATGCAGATTGCGATGCAGACACCGCCACAGCAACCTACTACATGATGCACAGAAATAATGGCACAAATGGCAGCAGCTTAGATGACTTTTCCCCGTTCTCTGCAACTTATCGAGGACAAGTCGGGCAAGCCTGCTGGGAATTAGAAGAAATAGCGCAAGAAGAAGCCGAGAAGAAATATAAAGAAGCCCATGGCTATAACTTTCAAAGTGAAACGCTAGACGCATCCGAAAGAACCGAATACAGCATACTGCTAAACACATATTACAATTTTACAGATACACTTGAAGGTACCGCTCAATTACTTTACGCCGACAAAGAAAACTACGCACAAGAGGCAGCAGCGGTAGTCTCTGGCCTGTTCGTTAGTAAAGATAATGAATATAATCCGTTCGGCCGCGATGTACGTTTGAACCGTCGTTTGACCAACCTCAATAAACGAAACACAACAACAGTTACAACGCCTTTTCATGTGCGCCTTGGGCTCAATGGCGAACTATCTGAAAATTGGACTTGGTCCACAGATCTTGTACATAGCCGTTATGAAGCAAAAACAACTTATCCTGAAGCACTGAATAGAACTTTGTTACAAGATAGCCTGAGCGGTCCCGAGGTTTGCCTTGTTGAAAATAATTGCTCACCACTCAACCCTTTTGTCGACCTTGAGCAACTTAACAGTGATTTGCTAGATGCAATTATGGTTGATGGTATTTGGAGTAAGCACAAGGCCACAACGAACACCTTCAATCTAAGTGCGGTAGGAGACGTTTTCAACTTACCTGCAGGGACTATTCAAATGGCAGTAGGAGTCGAATACCGCACAGAAGAAGCCAGCAATCAATTCGATGATGTAAGAGGAAAGTATAAATTAGTCGGTAACCTGAGCCAGGAAGACAGCAATGTTCCGCCAAAACGTAAAATCAAAGAAGCATACATCGAAACCAGCATTCCAATCGCTGAAGATGCTTATTTGGCGAAACATTTAAGTGTTGAGCTAGCGGTTCGCTACTCCAATTATAGTGATTCGGGTTCATCAAGTACGCCCTCTGTTAATATTTACTGGAAGCCAATAGAGCAACTCATGGTTCGAGCTAATTATTCTGAAGGTTTTCGGGCTCCGACTTTATTTGATTTATATCGTGGCAAAGAAGTATTCACTGATCGTTGGTACTCCAACTCTTCCGACCCATGTAGTAACACAGGCTGGGAGCAACTGGCATTGTGTAAAAGCTTTGGTGCAAAAGTGGCTGAAGCAGAGCCTTACCAATGGTCATTTGAAATGGGCGGCAATGAGAACCTTAGCCCGGAAACGTCTACATCACGTAACTTAGGCTTTGTATGGACCCCTGAGTACCTTAAAGGTTTTACTGCCACATTAGATTTTTGGAAAGTAGACATTGAAAATGCGCCAGAGCGTTTAACCAGGGTAATGCTGCGTGAAAATGCGCGCACCAATGGAGAGTTATTTGCCGATCTAATTCAACGAAACCCAACAACTCATGTACTTGAACACTATAAGAGCATCGTCATTAACATCGGTAAAACGAGATCCCAAGGCTATGATCTAGATTTAAACTACACTTTTCCTGATACACAAATCGGCAGCTTTCAAATAACCTACTCATTAGCTGAAATCACTCAGGGTGATAACCAGTACTTAGGTGATGACGAATGGACTCCCTATATTGGTCGATACAATAATTTAGAGACAAAGCAATCATTTGGCATATTTTGGAATAAAGGAAACTGGAATTCTTCTTTCACCATGGCGTACGGTAGTAAAGCATTTAATTCAGATGAAGACGATATTCTTGATTTAACAAACGTGCCAGAAAAAGACAAATACAGAACAGCCAGAGACTTTGCTCTGGACTGGTCGCCGTCTTACGACCTGAAAACGCTAACGGTTGGCTATGACGCACAGCAATATGGTCGATTTAATCTCACAGTACAAAATCCATTTGGTGAAAAACCACCATTTTTGGATGTCGCACGAGGCTATGATCGCGGGCCAAACCCGAGAGGCCGCTACTACACTTTATCCTGGTTCAAAGAGTTTTGATCTCCCTTTTCATCTTTGATTTCTATTCTCACTAAGTTCCGGGAAGTTAGAACGTAAACAAGGCATGGATGCCCTCACACCAATTCAGACACGCAAGCAGCCTCTTTAGCTTGATGCTAATCTCACCATTTATCACAACAGGTAAGTGACGGGGGTGGTATACGTTATCTCCTTAAGCGTGTAGTCACTATACCTAGCGCTTAACATTCTAAGGTACTGACTTATTGCCGCCCTTTCGGGCAGGCTCGATTATTACTAAAGGCCGTTCAACATTCCAAGTGATGCTATGTTCTAAATAACAGTGGGTGTCAGCCAAAAACGCGCTTTTTTCAAAACCTTTCTTTCAAAATCCCCATTTCATCCTCCCAAAATTTGGAATGGGCGCCCAAATCGCTATGTTCAAGATTTAAAGTGGGTGTCGCCCAAAAAACTACCCAAGTATCGGTAGTAACCCAAAAACCAATAAGGTACAGGCGATTAGTGATAATAGTGACCCAATACGTACCAGAATCATCACAATGACTTCGGTTGTGATGTTTGCCGAAAACCCAGCGCCGGCGATTGGCAACGCTTTACTTGCACCAGTCACTGACGCAATGGTTATTCCCAACCAAATCAGAATGAATCCAAATGCAGAACCATAGGCAGCTAAAAGTGCCAAAAAAAAAGACAGTTCAACCAGCGACCAGATAACACCAAAGAGCGCTACAGCCATACCACATTGAACAGCCGTCAGGTGACCGGAAAGCGCCATCCGGGCGTTTTTAACAGCGGGGATCAAAGCTCCTTGCACCAGGCCAACGAGAAAAAAGGCAATACCAATAAATATGAGTTGTGCGCCTGTTTGTGTTAGCTCCATCACTGCTCTCCCCGTATCTGCAGAACACCAGGTTCAGTGATGCTACAGACGTGCCAGGCAATGTTTAACGGGGCACTTTGCTTAAATTGACTTTTGAACTTTTGAAAAATATTCATTGTTAATCTCCAGTGAAAAAACACATGATAAACAACGAAATATAAGAGTTCATTCACCTAGATTCATATTTTAGTTTACTCAAAGTCTGGGGCGCGACACCGAGATAAGAAGCGATATGGTATGACTTAACTTGCTTAAATATAAAAGGATATTCGTCCAGTAAACGTTCATACCTTTGGGCAGCCGTCTCTGACATGAGAGAAAGGACGCGTTTGTACGTGGCCGAATAGTAGGTGTTGTGTAACCATACCCTAGCCAAAAGCCCCCACTTTTTTTCTTGTGATATAAACTTATCCAGCTTTTCCAGAGAGGTGACGTAAAACACTGAATCTTCGAGAATTTCAAAGTTAAGCATTGATCCTGTATTTTCATAAAAGCCAACACTATCATCCATAAAATGGTTTAAACCATGCTTACTTTTACCTCGAAAATAAAGTTGCCAGGTATGCTCCTTGCCATTCATATCATTGAAATATGATCTGGCTAACCCGCTTTTGATAAACCATATCTCACTAAACACGTCGCCAGCGCGATGTACAATTGTTCCTTTTTTAATATGTTTTCTCTCAAACATACTGCAAGCAGAGTTCCACTCGTCATCATTGACTGGAATATACTGCTCAATCATTTTTCTAAAATATTTCATATGGTTACAGCTATCGTTTTTTATTATAACGCACGTTCTGGGATATCTGAAAAATACTTATTTGAAATCAATATAATGAAAGTGAACGCCGTTGCTCTATACAATTCAGTTCACCAACAATCAATCTGATAACAAAGTCATAAGTCATTGCTTTACCTTTCCGTATACCTTTCCGTAGACACCCACCTCAAAACTTGTTTGGTCTGCTCGCATCAACTACGCTTTTAGACGACTCCAAGGATTAGGACGACAACCATGCCAACAGCACGAAAGAACCAAGTCAGTTTAGTGGACACAAAATACTACCATTGCATCTCTCGTTGTGTAAGGCGAGCCTTTTTGTGTGGCAAAGATAAATTTACAGGCAGGTCTTATGAACATCGTCGAGAGTGGGTTGAAGAAAAGCTACTTACACTGGCGACTGTATTCTGTATAGATATCTGCGCTTACGCTGTCATGAGCAATCATACCCATATCGTTTTATATGTTGATGATAAAAAGGCCAAACGATTGTCTGACAAGGCCATTGTTATCCGCTGGCATAAGTTATTTAAGGGAAACTGGCTGACACACAAATTCATTGAGGGAAGTGAGCTTAATCATTCTGAGCTCATCATGCTCAACGGTATCATTGAGCAATACAGAGAAAGGCTCGCTAGTATCAGTTGGTTTATGCGTGTGCTTAACGAAGATATTGCTCGCCGGGCAAACAAAGAAGATGGCTGCACAGGTCGATTCTGGGAAGGTCGATTTAAGTCACAGGCATTACTTGATGAGGCGGCCTTGGTAGCCTGTATGGCTTATGTTGACCTGAATCCAATCCGGGCCACAGTAGCTGATACACCAGAAACTTCTGATTACACCAGCATCAAAAAGCGCATTGAACATGCCCATAATGGCAAACAACCAAAGAGTCTTCTGCGCTTTGCTGGTAACCCAAGACAGAGTATACCTAAAGGATTGCCATTTGAGCTTAAATACTACATTGAACTGGTTGAGTTAACAGGTCGATGCGTTCGTGCAGACAAACGCGGTCACATCTGCGATGCTCAACCTATCATTGCCCGGTTACAAATCGAGCCTGAAAACTGGCTAAAGCTTACCACACGATTTACCAAAGTATTCCATGGTGCAGCTGGCAGGCGTCACGCCATGACGCAATACTGTACACATCTGCAAAAAAAGCGATGTGCTAACCTGGTCAATTGCGAACGCTTGCTAGGATAAAAGATCATACCTGACTTTCGGATTAACATTGTAGCGAAAGCAGGGGGTTAGTCACGCCATTTAGCTTGAAGTTAGCTACGTAATAGCTGATATCTTACTCATCAAAGCAGTCATTTAGTAACTCTTTATTTTTTATCCCGACACCACCTGATAGCAGTTTCTGCTAGGAGATAAAATTTACTCTCCTAAAAAAGTAAGGATATCAATGGATGTCTATGATTTCTTCTGTTTTAGGTGACTCCGCTTTTTTTCGAACCGTACTTTACCGTGGTGATTCCTAATTGCCTTATATATGAACCCATCTTCTATATTTGCAGTCACTGTTATTACTGTTCTTTTTGTAACCTCTTCTTTAAAATTTGATTCATCAAACTCATCTCTTGACCAGCCATTACGAATACTTGTCATTTGAATCATTCCTAGTTTTAATCCAGAATACTCGTTCTTTTCCACACCTAATGTACTAGCTAAATCAGATAAAACATTTCTTAATATGGCTTCTTTATCTTTATCATTTGAAGCTTTAAAACCAATCATTTTTTCATTGACATCACCCACAAAAAAATTCATTTTTATTAGGTTTTCATCAAAATTATATTTAAGTGTAGTCAAGCATGGTGTTTCATGGTCTTTTGTCTTAGAGTTCCCAAACCAACCTCTATAACACTTTGATTGTTCTTCTATTTTAAAAAGAAACAAATCAAAAACTGAAGCCGGCGCTGTCATGGCTTGAGCTATAAACTTGCTTGGCTCTGCATAAGATTGGTTAGAAAGAAAAACAAACACAAATAAAAAAGCTGGTTTTTTAAACACACCCATGAAAACTCCTTTACGAATTACTATTTATTCCATTCCACTCATAGGAATATAAACCGACAAAAACAAACGCACTATATATACTTATATTCACACGCAACAAATGATAAGTAAACAATAAGTCACAACTAAAAACACAGTTATATGAGGTTTAGGCATATCAATATATCATAGACACCCATACCAAGGGGACCCTCCGCTATGTTCTAAATTGAAGTGCACCACTATAGTTCAAGTTAGCTATTTTGGAGGTGCAAAATGGGTCAAAAATACTGTCATTTGAGTCATCAAGAGCGGAAGCTTATTTTTAATTGGTCTCACTAT
>NZ_JAMXSF010000033.1 GCF_024124545.1 Pseudoalteromonas sp. XMcav2-N | reverse complement strand
CGCGTAGCTGACTGACCAGCTGCATAATCAACAATGAATGGCCCCCCAGCGCAAAGAAATTAGCGTGGACACCCACCTTAGTAGCGTCGAGCGACAACAGGGAGGCGACAATCTCGACCACCATTTTTTCGGCGTCGGTTTGAGGTGCCTGATAAGGCTGCTCCACCGTTTTCACAGGCAGGGCCAGCAGTGCACGTTTGTCCAGCTTGCCATTGGCGGTCAGCGGCCACTGGTCCACAAAACTGTAGGCCGAGGGCACCATGTAATCCGGCAGGTTGCCGCTCAGGTGCTGTTGCAGTGCATCAATTAAGTCGTTGTCCTGCTCTCTCACAGCCTTCACAAAAGCGCGCAGCATCTTGCCGCCTTGCTGACCGGCCTCGGCCAGTACCACCGCCGACTCGACCAGCTCATGGCTCATCAGCTGAGTTTCAATCTCACCCAGTTCGACCCGGAAACCGCGGATCTTGACCTGATCGTCGCTGCGTCCGACAAACTCAATTTCGCCGTCTGCGCCCATACGCACCAGGTCACCAGTTTTATATAAACGGGCGCTCAGCGCAGGATTGGCCGGGTCAAAATAGGGGTTATCTATAAAGCGCTCGGCGGTGAGTGCCGGTTGATGCAGATAACCGCTGGCCAGACACTGACCACTGATATACAGCTCCCCAACCACCCCCGGCGGGCACAAGGTCAGCTGCTCGCTGAGTACCAGCGTTGCGGTATTCACGTTGGCGCGACCAATGGGCACCGCACGGGGCGCATCGTAGCCACCGCTGATGGCATAGCCCGATGCCGTGACTGTGGTCTCGGTCGGACCATAAGTATTAAGCAACACAAAACCCGGTTTAAGCGCGGCTACCGACTGTTTATCCAGCGCTTCACCGCCGACAATCACCAGTCGCAGTGCCAGCGCTTCGAGCTCTGTTTCGCTCAGCGCCAGCATATGCCAGAACGCCGTGGGTAAGCTGGCCACACTGATGGCATGGCTGTCGCAGAAGGCGATAAAGGCCTCGCGGCTCAGCGACACATCGTCGTCGCGCAGCACCAAAGTGGCGCCCTGAGTTAACGTTGCCAGCCATTCTTCGACGAAAATATCGAAGTTCATCGTCGAGAACTGCAACACATTATCCGCTTCGGTGATTTCGTAGCGCTGCTCGCAGTTGGCGGCAAAGTTAATCAGGTTATGATGACTTATCATCACGCCCTTGGGGTTGCCGGTTGAGCCCGAGGTGTACATCACATAGGCCAGATTCTCCGGACTTAGTGCCACATCCGGATTACTGATTGGGTAGCCTGCAAACTGGCTGGCATCATCCAGCAGCACTGATGTGACGTTAAAATTACTCAGCATGGCAGCCACTTTTTGCTGGGTCAGCACTACAGACAGACCGGTGTCTTCGACCATATACGCCAGACGCTCCTGCGGATAATCCGGGTCCAGCGGCACATAGGCGCCGCCGGCTTTTAGAATGCCCAGCACGGCCACCATCATTTCCAGCGAGCGACCCACACACAGGCCAACCAAGGTATCCGGGCCCACCTGATGTTCAGCGCGTAAATAGTGCGCCAGCTGGTTGGCGCGTTCGTTCAATTGCTGATAATTCAGTGTGCCCTCATGGCTCTTAACGGCAATACGCGCGTCGCTTTGTGTGGCGCGTGTTTCAATCAGCTGATGTACCGGAGTAGACGGCAGGGGCACGCCCGGTCCACACAGTTGTGCAAGATGTGCCTGTTGCCCCTGCTTATCCATCAGGGTCAACTGAGCAAGTGCAGTGCTGGCGGCACTGTCACAGAACAGTTGTAGTGCCCGGTTCAAATGGCGATTTAACGTCTCTATATAATTTGGCTCAAACAGCGCCAGATCATAGGTCCAGCGCAGTGTGTAGCCTTCATCCTGTGGGGTAATATCGATATCTATGTCGTACTTCAGCGACACTATCTCGCGCTCATATTGAGCAAAGCTCAGTCCGTCCAGTCCGGCATCGGCCTGATCGCTGACACCAAACTCGCTGTCCATGGACAACATGATCTGAAACAGCGGATCGTGCGACAGGCTGCGCTCTACATTTAAGCGCTCTACCAGTTGCTCAAACGGTACATCCTGATTGGCCTGCGCATTGCGATGCACATCGCGTACATGAGCGAAATAATCTCCCAGCGTGGCATGCCTGGTCTGAGTTCTGAGCACCAGATTATTGACAAAAAAGCCAATCAGCGGCTCCAGTTCACTTTGCATTCGGTTGGCAACCGGCGTACCAATCAGGATATCCTGCTGGTTGCTATGCTGCGCCAGCACCCAACTCAACGCACTGTGCACCAGCATAAAGGGCGACATTTGGTGGCGCTGCGCAACAGCACCCAGCTGCTGACTAAGTGTGCTGTCCAGACTGAAGCTCTGACACCCCGCAGCACTTTGCTTTTCTTCAGGGCGAGGCTGTTTTAAGGGCAGGCTGTGTACAGACGGGGCATCGGCCAGGGTTTCCTGCCAGTATGCCAGCTGAGTTTCCAGTACATTTTCCTGCAACCAGGTTTGCTGCCACAGCGCATAGTCTGCGTACTGGATAGTCAGCTCAGGTAATGGATTTGCTGCGCCCTTGGCAAAGGCGCGGTATAAAGTCAGAAACTCCTGGCTGAGTAGTTCAATCGACCAGCCATCGGAGGCTATATGATGCATATTGAACAGCAACACCCCATCTTGCTGAGCAGTACCGGGATGAGCCAGCAGAATATAACGGGCCCGCATCATCACATCCTGAGTCAAATCAAACGGGGTATTCAGTTCCTCATCAATCAGAGTGTCGAGCTGCTGAGAACGCGTGCTGATATCCAGTGTGCTCAAATCACTCTGAGAAATCGAAAATGCGACGTTCTCACGAATATGCTGCCGGGCACCGTTTTCACTATCCACAAGCACAGTGCGCAGTACTTCATGGCGGCGGATGATGGCCTGACAGGCACGCTCGGCCACCGCCAGATCCAGCTTACCCGTAACCGTCAGCAAAGCGGGCATATTATACTGGGCTGATCCCTGTTGCAGCTGGTCGATAAACCACAACCGGCGCTGTGAAAAAGACAGTGGTGCAAACGTCTGATACTGCTCAGTACGCGGCGTAATGGCCTGGCGTTTGGGCTGTGTTTCGCTGTCGCTCAAATAATCCAGTAATTGTGTTTTATTCTCTCTGATCAGTTGCGCAATCTCTGCTGTGACTGCGCCCTTTTCAGCTTCGACTACAAGTGACCCGTCAGAGACACTCACCAAAATCAACTTTTCCTGAAGCAGACTGACTAACTGTTGCGGTTTCATTAAAACACAATCCTTTCTACATTATCTGATTGTTCTAACTTGTCTTTCAGAGCCTGAGCAGCCTGCAGCTCGTCTAACTGCAAAGCCTGTTCAGCCACCGAGGTGTATTTAAATAACTGTTTGATGGTCAGCGCGCAGTCAAACTTGGCCTCAATCTCTTTCATCAGTTTGACGACCAGCAGAGACTGACCACCCAGTGAAAAGAAACTCGCCTGCGTGCTAATGTGCGCTTCATCCAGGCCAAGTACCTGCGACCAGATAGTCACCAGGGTCCGCTCGGTGTCGCTGTCAGGCGCAACGTATTCACCACCGAGTCCGGCATGTTCCGGAGCAGGCAGGGCTTTACGATCAATTTTGCCGTTGGGCGTTTGTGGCCATTCTTCCAGCAGCACAAAGCTGGCCGGGATCATATACTCAGCAAGAGACTCACTCAGTTTTGCTTTGATAGAGTCAATAAGTGCTTGCTGTGTATCGTCTGTGTCCAGCGAGTGCGGTTTAACATAGGCGACCAGGTGCTGATTACCCTGTTGGTCATCCAAAGCCATCACCAGAGCAGAGTCCACTTCGCTGTGCTCGCCGATGTGATACTCAATCTCACCAAGCTCAATGCGCAACCCGCGGATCTTCACCTGATGGTCAATACGCCCCATGTATTCAATGATGCCATCAGCGCGATAACGGACCAGATCGCCGGTTTTATACAGACGCTGACTGCTGCCTGCCTGGCTGTCATCGTAAAACGGGTTCGCGATAAAGCGTTCTTCAGTCAGATCAGCGCGATTGTGATACCCACGTGCCAGACCATCACCGCCTATGTGTAACTCGCCGCAAGCGCCTTGTGGCAACAGGTTCAGCGCTTCATCAAGGATGTATAACTGGATATTCTGGATTGGCTGACCAATGGGTACGCTGCTGCCATGTGGTTGCGCGCAATCCCAATAGCTGACGTCAATGGCCGCTTCAGTCGGGCCATAGAGGTTATGAAGCTGCGCCGCTGGCAGCACGCTTTGGAATTGCTCAACATGGCTGTTCTGCAAGGCTTCACCACTACAGAAAACCTGCTGGATTGACGTACAGCGGCTCAGGTCACCATGCTCCAGCATAACGCCCAGCATAGACGGCACAAAGTGCAATTTGGTAATACCCGTCTCAACAATCAGGTCGCTCAGGTAGTCAGGGTCTTTGTGGCCGCCCGGCTTGGCAATCACCAGCTCAGCGCCTTTGAGCATCGGCCAGACAAATTCCCATACCGACACATCAAAGCTGTACGGCGTTTTCTGTAAGATCTTGTCGTCAGGTCCGCAATGATATTCATTGTTCATCCAGTCGATGCGGTTATGCAGCGCCTGATGCTCAAGCAGCACACCTTTTGGCATACCCGTAGAGCCCGAGGTGTAAATGGTATAGGCCAGATTTCGGGCGCTCAGACCAATGTCGTTCGGTGCAATATTGGCATCGCTGTAGGCGTGATAATTAAAGCCATCAAGCTCAATAACACAGGCCTCGCCCAGCATGACACGTGCAGCGACCTCTCGCGTGCTGAGCACGACCCGGGCACTGGCATCGGCAACCAGGTAGTTCAGCCTGGCGCTGGGTAACTCAGGATCCAGCGGCACATAAGCCCCGCCGGCTTTCAAAATGCCCCAAATCCCAATGACCATTTCAAATGAGCGTTCTACACACAGCCCCACCAGAGTGTCTGGTCCAACGCCGTGTTCATTGTGCAGATAATCTGCAAGCTGGTTCGCTCTGGTATTGAGTTCACGATAACTCATGGACTGAGCGCCAAAACGCAGGGCCGTCTGATTGGGCAACTTGGCAACCTGTTGCTCAAACAATTCGTGGACACACAGCGTGTGATCATATTCCCGCGCCGTATCATTCCATCGCTGAAGCTGTTCATAACGTTCCTGCTCAGATAGCAACGGGAGCGTATCCAGCGGATTGGCTAGCTGTGCCTGAGTAAGCCGCGCCAGATATCTGAGCACACCTTGCAGATGTTTATCCAGCGCTGCTATGTGTTGCTCCGTGAACAGAGCACAATCATACAACCAGTTGACGGTCAGTCCGGCCTCATCCAGGTCGATATTAATTTCAATATCAAACTTGGTCGAACAGGCCTGTGGCAGTCTTGGGGTGAACGTCAGTCCTGCCAGTCCCTGCTCTGGTTGCTCTGCCAGGGCAAATTCTGAGTTGGTTGTCAGCATTATCTGGAACACCGGACTGTAAGCCGTTGAACGCGGGATCTGTAAGGCATCAACCAGCTGCTCAAACGGCACATCCTGATGCGATTGTGCACCGATATGAGCGTCTTTCACATGAGCAAGATAATCACCCAGGCTAGAATGCTGGGTGTTCACGCGCAGTACCAGAGTATTGGCAAAGTATCCGATAAGACCGGCCACTTCTGGTTGGGCACGATTCGCCACCGGCGTGCCTATCACAATATCCTGCTGATTACTGTGCCGCGACAAAATATAGGCCAGTGCGCTGTGTACCAGCATAAATGGCGTGATCCGCGCCGCTTCAGCAAACGCTTTGAGACCCTGACTCAGCGAGCCTGGCAATAAACTGGTGAAGCCATTGGCATTGAATGCTTTTTCTTCCGGGCGGGCTTTATCCAGTTGCAGACCATGCACCGCCGGCGCATCGGCCAATGTCTCACGCCAGTAATTGAGTTGTGTTTCCAGCGCTTTTGCTCCCCCTTGTGCCTGATTCAGCCAGTCGCGTTGCCATAAGGCATAATCGGCATACTGGATAGCTAAAGGCGATAAGGCAGTCACGGTGCCCTGAGTCGCTGCTTCGTACAGCGCCATAAACTCGTTCGACATCAGCTCAACTGACCAACCATCCGAGGCAATATGGTGCATATTGAACGCCAGCACACCACGCTGCGCCTCGCCCTGATCGGCATAGTTCAACAGAATATACTGAGCACGCAGCATCAGGTCGCTGTTCAGCTTAAATGGTGTTAACGCATCCTCTTTGAGCAACTGACTGAGGCGGTCTGCTTTGGTGCGCTCATTCAGGTCGCTTAAGTCATGCAGGGTCAGCGTCAACTGCGCCTTACTGCGGATCAGCTGGACAGGCTCGGCATCCTGCTCCAGATACACGGTACGTAACGCTTCATGTCGGGCAATCAGGCGATTTAACGCGGCTTCTGCCGCATCAAGGTCTAATACACCATCAACATCAAACGCCACCGGCATATTGTACTCGGCGCTACTGCCATTGAGTTTATCGATAAACCACAGACGCTGCTGGGCAAACGATAATGGCAGACGGGCATTTGCCTCACGAGGTTGCGCAACAATGGGTGGCAGCGCCTCAGTATCGGCCTGCTGCGCGACCCGCTGCGCTTGCTGTGCAATGGTGGTGGCCGCAAAGATATCCTTCACGCTCAGCTCACAGTTGAGCTGCTCGCGGATCCCTGCAAGCAACCTCATCAGCAGTAAGGAATGTCCACCCAGTTCAAAGAAATTCACCTCGACACTAACCTGACTGTGCTCAAGATTAAGCAACTCGGCCCAGATCCCAACCAGGGTGTACTCGGCATCATTACGCGGAGCAACATACGCTTGCTGAGCCAGTCCACTATCTGGCGCAGGCAAGGCGCGCCTGTCAACCTTGCCATTGGGGGTCAGCGGCCACTGCTGCACAGTGACGATAGCGCCCGGTAGCATGTATGCCG
The DNA here is from genome assembly GCF_024124545.1 of Pseudoalteromonas sp. XMcav2-N. GTDB lineage: Bacteria > Pseudomonadota > Gammaproteobacteria > Enterobacterales > Alteromonadaceae > Pseudoalteromonas. The sequence goes on along the minus strand of NZ_JAMXSF010000033.1, from coordinate 12,032 downwards.
GTAACTGCTCGCCAAGCGCCTCTTTTAAATTGCTCAGCCAGTGCTCATCAGCGCTGTCCTGCGCCCTTTTGACATAGGCAACCAGTTGTAGCGTGCCATCCACAGCAGGCAAAGCCAGCACCAGAGCTGAGTCAACCAAAGCCAGCTCGGCGATACGGTTTTCAACTTCGCCCAGTTCAATGCGGTGACCGCGAATTTTCACCTGGTCATCCTGACGGCCCAGATAATGTAGCTCGCCCTGCTCGTCATAACGGGCCAAATCGCCAGCACGATACAAGCGCTCACCCAGCCAGGGATAGCGCTCCCTGTCGAATGGGTTGTCAATAAAACGTTCTGCACTGAGTGCTTCGCGGTTCAGGTAGCCCAGTGCCAGGCCTGACCCGCCGACATAGATTTCGCCCGCACAGCCTTTAGGTACCAGCTTTAACGCGTCGTCCAGCAATACAATATACTGATCGCGCAGCGGTCTGCCGATATTGATTTGTGCACCTGGCTCAATGCGTTTATAGGTCACATGTACTGTGGTTTCTGTGATCCCGTACATATTAATCAGCTCAGCTGGCTGACTCGCAAAGTGCGTCCACCACTGGGTAACGTGACTTGGCGTAAGCCCTTCCCCACCAAATACGATGCTACGTAATGAGGGCAGCGCCTGCCGGGCCGTAACCAGATATTCGGTGAGCTGTTTAAAGGCACTCGGCGTCTGGTTAAGAATAGTCAGTGCGTTGCGCTGACACAGTTTTACGAACAACTGACTGTCTTTGACTTCATCCAGGCTCGGCATCAGCAGTTTGCCGCCAAACAACAAGGCGCCCCAGATCTCCCAGACACTGAAATCGAAGGCAAAGGAGTGGAACACACACCAGCAATCGTCTTCACTGAAGTTAAAATCGGGCTGAGTCACATCAAACAGACGGCCCACATTACGGTGGGTTTGCAGCACCCCTTTTGGTTTGCCCGTGGAGCCTGAGGTGTAAATGACATATGCCAGATTGTCTGATGTATGCGCTGCCAGCTGCACATTATCGGTGCTGTAGCTGGTTAGTGTCAGCTGATTAAGGTCGACAACAGGCGTGTCTTGTATCGCTAACCCATCAGCCACCTGATCTTCACTCAGTACCAGTGCCACGCCCGCATCCTGACAGATAAAATCGAGACGCTCTTGCGGATAATTTGGATCAAGCGGCACATACGCACCACCGGCTTTAAGTATCGCCAGTATGCCCACAATCATGTTAACGCCGCGACCCACACACAAGCCTACCAGGGTATCCGGGCAGATATCGTGTGCGTCAATCAGATAGTGTGCCAGTGCGTTCGCCCGCGCGTTCAGTTCTTGATAGGACAGCGACTCTTGTTGGTACACCAGTGCAGTGCGCTCGCCAACTCTGGCCACCTGACGCTCGAAGCGGGCCTGAATGCTGCTTACACTATCTATACTTAACACTTCGCCGACATTCGCCTGCATCAGGGCATCCTGCTGTGTCTCAGTCAGTACCGCCAGCTGTGCCACAGGTGTATCTGATTCATGATTCAGTGCACTCAGTAACTGATCAATGGCGCATGTGACATAGTCTCCCACCGCGTTAATGTCGACAGAGCGTTCAACCTGCAGATTGAAAGAAAAACCCTCACCCCAGTCATCAACACATAAGTTAAATGGATAGTTAGTGCGCTCTCTGGCGGCTGTGGCCTGCGCGCCGCCTTGCGCTGACGCTTCAGCCAGACGGGAGTGACGATAATTGAAAATGGCGCTGAATAACGGTGTTTGTGTGCTGACACCGCTGCATGCCTGCGCTTCAGTCAGCGATGCCTGCTCGTAAGGCATTAACCCGAGCAAAGACTTGTCGACCAGCTCTAACAGCGCTGCTGCCGGTTTATCAGCCAGATTAATACGCAGAGGCAGGGTATTGATCATCATGCCCATCATCTGCTCAATGCCCAGCTGGCCACTCATTCTGCCCGACAACACAGTACCAAATACCACATCCCGGCTCTGACTACAGGCCGACACTACCATGGCCCAAGCCAGATGGAAAAATGCCGCCGGGCTCATGCCACGCTGTTGCATCTGGGTGCGGATCTGTTGCGATTGCTCCAGAGTCAGCTCAACATGCAAATCGTTACAATGCAGCTCATCGGCTTGGGTGCTGTCCAGCCCAAACGGATGGCAGGGCGTGTCGATATCACCCAGCTGCTCGGTAAAATAGTCACGGGTATTCAGCTGCTCGGCATTGTGCAATGTGTGAGCAATAAATTGTCGATACGCCAGAGGTTCTGGCAATTGCCGGAAGGCTTGCTCATCCATTGCCAGCTCAGTCATAATCATTTCAACTGAGATATGATCGAGCAAAATGTGGTGCTCTTTAAGCACGCCACAGTATTTATCTGTGACGGGGTCGTGGGCCAGCTCCAGTTGCACCAAAGGCGCCAGCTCCAGATCCATTCGGTGTATGCCCTGTGTAACATAGGCATCGAGTTTTTGTCGGGCATCTTGCTGACCAGAGAACGACAACCAGGTTGGCAGCAATTCACAATGGCGTAATACCAGCTGTAAAGGGGCTTGACGCTCGCGCCACGCAACCAGTGTACGCAGCACATCATAGCGCGCAATGATCTGATTGAAGCGTGTGACAAACTGGTCAATTTCATCCTTGCAGCCAAACTCCAGCGTGATGGTGGTCACATAAGGGTCGGTTTTTTCCGTCGCACTATGAACCAGGAAAATACTCTCCTGCAAAGGAGCCAGCGGATAGATATCCGCGATGTTAGCTGCCCCGCCGGGAATGCGCTGTGCCAGCGAATCCAGCTCGCTCTGAGTCATCGAGGCCAGCGTTATCATGTCCGGGGTGATCCGTGTGCATTGCGCCGGGATACCATTTTGCGGCAGCTCAGGGGCGCTCTGCTGTTTGCCATCAGTAATGGTTTTGGCCATTTCACCCAACACCCTGGCATTAAACAGCGCCTGTACAGAGGTGCTCCAGCCTTGCTTTTTCAACCGGCTGACCAGCTCCATCACCATCAGTGAATGCCCGCCTAGCTCAAAGAAGTTGGCGGCCATGCTGACTTCGGCAAGCTCAAGGGTTAACAGCTCAGCACATAACTCGGCCAACACCTTTTCCTGCTCGGTGACGGGGGCCACATATGCCACTTCATAACCGAGACTTTGCGGCACTGGCAGCGCTTTACGATCTATTTTACCGTTGGGCGTTTGTGGCCACTCGTTTAACAATACGAAATTTGCCGGGATCATATAATCGGCCAGCGACTCACCCAGCTGTTCCTGCACGGAGGCGATCAGCGCCTGCTGTGTGTCTTCAATCAATTCAGCAGACGGCTTAACGTAGGCAACCAGTCTCTGATTACCTTTGTCATCCTTCATTGCCAGGACCAGGGCTGAATCGACCTGTGCGTGCTCACCAATGTGATATTCGATTTCACCCAACTCGATGCGCTGCCCCCGGATCTTGACCTGATGGTCCAGCCGCCCCATATATTCAATGTTGCCGTCTTCACGAAAACGCACCAGGTCGCCGGTTTTATACAGGCGTTTGCTGGCGCTTTGTGGATAAAACGGATTAGCGATAAAGCGCTCTTCGGTCAGCTCAGGGCGGTTATGATAGCCCCTTGCCAGGCCATCACCACCAATGTGTAACTCGCCGCAAGCGCCTTGTGGCAATAGATTAAGCGCATCGTCCAGTATGTATAGCTGAATATTCTGGATGGGCTTACCGATAGGAATGCTGCTGCCGTGGGGCAAAGCACAATCCCAGTAGCTGACATCGATGGCTGCTTCCGTCGGACCATAGAGGTTATGCAGCTGCGCCTCGGGCAGCCGAACTTTAAACTGCTCCACATGGCTTACCTGCAGGGCTTCACCACTACAGAACACCTGCTTGATAGTGCCACACCTGGCCAAGTCGCCATGCTCCAGCATCACACCCAGCATAGAGGGCACAAAGTGCAGTTTAGTTACGCCCGTTTTCTCAATCAGCTCACTCAGATAAGCGGGGTCTTTGTGACCGCTGGGTTTGGCAATCACCAGCTCGGCCCCTTTGAGCATAGGCCAGACAAATTCCCATACCGAGACATCAAAACTGTAAGGCGTTTTTTGTAAGATTTTATCCTGTGGCTCACACCCGTATTCGTTGTCCATCCAGTCGATGCGGTTATGCAGCGCCTGATGTTCCAGCAACACACCTTTGGGTTTACCTGTGGAGCCCGAAGTATAAATAGCATAGGCAAGATGATTGGCTGTCAGGCCGATGTCGCTCACCGCAATATTCGAACCCGAGTATGCAGCAAAGTCGAAGCCGTCCAGTGCAATGACCGTCGCATCGCCGAGCGATACCTGCTCAATCACCTCTTGTGTACTTAACACCACATTAGCGCTGGCATCTTCAATTAAATAATTCAGCCGACCTGATGGCAATTCAGGATCCAACGGCACATAAGCCCCCCCGGCTTTCAAAATACCCCAGATGCCAATCACCATCTCAAATGAGCGCTCGGTGCACAAGCCAACCAAAGTATCAGGGCCGATGTTATGCTCAGCACGCAGATAACGCGCCAATTGGTTGGCTTTGGTATTGAGCGCCTCATAGCTCATGGTGTGTCCGTCAAAGCGCAGGGCAATAGCATCCGGTGTGGCTTTGGCTTGCTGTTCAAACAGTTCGTGCACACAGCGCTCGCGTGAGTAATCCAGCGCCGTGTCATTCCAATCCAGCAGCTGTTGTTGACGCTCAGTGTCGGACAGTAGTTTCAACGTATTAGGCTTGGCTAATAACTCAGCTGGGGTCAATGCTGCCAGTTGCGCAAGTACGGTGTTTAAGTGGTTAGCAATAGCGCTGACACGTTGTGCACGGAACAAAGCGGTATCATAGGTGATTTCTATCGCCACGCCCTGCTCGTTTAGTGCAACTTCGATTTCCAGATCAAACTTAGTCGTCACACTGCTGGCAGGACGTTGTGAAATGCGCAAGCCATCCAGTGCCAATTGCTGATCTCTGACACCATAATCAGAATTGGTGGTCAGCATGATCTGAAACAGCGGCGCATGGGCGCCGCTGCGGGGAACGTTGAGCTTTTCGACCAACTGCTCAAAAGGCACATCCTGATTGGCCTGAGCGCCCAGGTGTACCGATTTCACATGAGCAAAATAATCGCCAATACTGGGCTGCCCGGTGTTGACTCGCAGTACCAGGGTGTTAGCAAAGTAACCAATCAAGCCCTCTAACTCTGCGTGTCCCCGGTTGGCGATGGGCGTGCCTATGACAATATCATTGCTGTTGCTGTGCCGTGATAATACATAGGCCAGTGCACTGTGGATGAGCATAAAGGGCGTGAGCTGATGCTGTCGGGCTAAGTTTTGCAGCGCTTGTGCCTCAGCGGCTCCCAGCTCACTGCGTACCAGATCACCGTGCAGCTGCTTAGTGGCCGGCCGTTCAAAATCTGGCATGATCCCGTGTACCGCGGGTGCACCGGCTAAACTTTGTTGCCAGTATGACAGCTGCTCAGCGAGCGCTTGCGGGGTCAGGGTCTCACGCTGCCAGTGCGCATAATCAATATACTGCAATGGCAACGGTGCCCAGCTGGCGACCAGTCCGCTCACTCTGGCCTGATACGCCTGAACGAACTCACCGGTCAGAATTTCCATCGACCAGCCATCCGATACAATATGATGCATATTGAGCAGTAACACGCCCTGCTGGGTGCCATCATTGTGCTGGTGAGTACACAGGTAGGTCACTCTGAACAGCACATCTTTAGTTAAATCAAACGGTTTGAGGGTATCGCGTTCTACGTGTACAGCCACCTCTGCCGCCAGGTCGTCGCTATTGCTCAAATCAATTTGCTGAATATTAAGCGCCACATCATCACGGATAGTCTGTTCAGGTCCATCCTCAGAATCACAGTAACCGGAGCGCAAAATAGTGTGGCGCGCCATTATGTCGTTAAATGCAACTTCTACGGCCGCTAAATCCACACGACCCTGCACATCCAGTACAAGGGGTATATTGTACTCAGCCGATGGCCCTCGCAGTTGCTCTAAGAACCACAGGCGCTGCTGCGAAAAAGACAAAACGCTGTGTGTTAACCCCAGAGCGGGAATAGCATCCCCGGATTGGCTCAACGCATTTGCTTTTGCTGCCTGCTGACTCAACAGCTCAATAAGCTGAGTTTTGTTTTCCTTGAGTGCGCTTCTCAGCTCATCAGTCATACTGCCTTTTGCTGCTTTAAACTTGAGTTTGCCCTGCTCGACATACAGATGAACGCCCTGTGATATCGCTAACTCGAAAGCCTGATGTACATTCATTAAATCTCACCATCCTCAACTAAATCCTGATCGCAGATACTGTCTGCCGCCAGTGCATTGAGCTGTTGCATTCGCAACAAGTCAATGTGCTGGGCCAGCTGGGCCAGCGACTGCGCCGTAAAAATGTCCTGCATGTCTATCTGTTGTAGCTGTAATTCCGAGTCCGAAGTGATAGCTCTGACCAGCTTACTAACCAGCAGGGAGTGACCACCCAGCGCAAAGAAATTGGCTGAGGTACTGATTTCACTTTCCTGCAAATGCAGTAACTGCGCCCAAATAGTCACCAAACGTTTTTCACTATTGGTTTCGGGCGCTATGTACTCCCCTTCAACGGCGGCCAGGTCCGGCTCGGGCAGCGCCCGTTTATCAATCTTGCCATTACTGGTCAAAGGCCACTGCGATACTGGCACAAACATCCCGGGTACCATGTAATCAGGGAGCCTGTCTGCCAGTTCTGTTTTGATCCGCTGGATCACCACCATATCGTCATTAATATTTTTATGGCCAGAGGCAGTATTAACAGTGGTTTGGTCACTAAGCTGCACATAGGCCACTAAGTGTTTGGCACCCGTTGCACTGGTCGCAACAGTGACCACAGCAGCATCCACATCAAGGCACTCACTCAGTAAGCCTTCTATTTCACTAACTTCGATTCTGAAGCCCCGGATCTTGACCTGCTGGTCGATACGACCCAGATATTCCAGCTCTCCATCGGGTAAATAGCGGACCAGATCCCCTGTTTTATACAAGGTTTCGGTTACACATTTATTGTGGCCATCGAAATAAGGGTTCGGCACAAACCGCTCTGCGGTTTGCTCAGGTAGCTGGTGATAGCCCCGCGCCAGACCAACGCCACTGATATGCAACTCGCCCACCACACCCGGTGACAACAAGGCCTGATTACTGTCCAGCACAAAGGCACTGGTATTTTTCAGGGGCTTACCTATGGTGACTTTCTGTCCGGGACGCAATTCAGCCCAGGTTGCGCAGATAGAGATCTCAGTCGGGCCGTAGGCATTGACCATCCGGTAGGTCCCCCCCCACTGCTCTACCACTTCCTGATCGCAGGCCTCTCCCCCTACGGCCAGCGTTTTAAGCGCCAAATCGTCACGAAACTCCATCATGGCCAGAAACGCCGGAGGCAACAGCACATGGGTAATGGCTTCGCTGTGAAGTAACTGACTTATGCTCTCCGGAGATAAACGCTGAACACTGTCGGCAATGACCAAAGTGGCGCCGTTCAACAACGCCATCACGTATTCCCAGGTCCCTGCATCAAAACTCATTGAAGCAAAGTGCAGTACTTTGCTGTGTCCGTCCACTTTCAGGTAATGGCGGTGGTTAAACGCGACATTCACTATCCCTTTGTGCTCAAGCAGCACGCCCTTTGGCTTGCCGGTTGAACCCGAGGTGTAAATGGCATAGGCAAGGTTTGAAGAAGTCAGGCCCGCAACCAACTCACTTGGATTGTGGGTAGCATAATCGACAAACGTCTGTACCACTTGCTCATTACCCAGGCCATCAATGCAAATACTGTGGTAATCGGTTAAGTCCAGCTGCTCAATAATAAAATGCGTAGAGAGGATAATTTTAACGCCGGAGTTTTCCATCATGTAGGTCACACGCTGGCGCGGATAGGCCGGGTCTAACGGCACATAGGCTGCACCGGCTTTAAGGATGGCCAGAGTACCGATGATCATTTCCAGCGAGCGCTCAACACATAAGCCGATAAAGGTATCCGGGGTGACCTGATATTCCCGGATCAGGAAATGCGCCAACTGGTTGGCACGCTCATTGAGCTCGCCATAGGTCAGCTGCTTGTTGCCAAACTTAACGGCAATCTGATCAGGCGTTTGCATCGCCTGTTGCTCGAACACCTGATGAATACACTGATCGACCGGATAATCCGCCGCATTGTTATTCAGACCATCGACCAGATAGGATTCCAGCTTGTCACCCAAAATAGACAGACGATTCAAAGGTAAGGTGCGACGAGTCTGAGCGCTCATATCCGCCAATGCGATCAGGGCATTATTAAAGTGTTCACTAAGCTGCTCAACAAACTCAGCGTCGAACAATGCCACATCATAGTTCCAGGTGGTCTCGATTTGCTTATCGCTGATATTCAGCGCAATTTCCATATCGAATTTGATGGCCGGATGACTGCCCTGAAGCGGAGACAGGCTCAAGTCTGGCAGATTCAGTAAAGACGATTCGTCGGCGCCGTCGGTAAACTTGTCATTGGTGGTCAGCATGATCTGCACCAAAGGAGTATAAGATGAAGTGCGGGGCAGATTCAGGGCATCAATGAGTTGCTCGAACGGCACATCCTGATTAACCTGGGCGTTCATATGCACCTGACGAACATGAGCAAAGTATTCAGCCAGAGTACTGTGACAGGTGTTCAAGCGCAGTGCCAGGGTATTGACAAAACAACCGATCAACGGGCTCAAGGCCTCATCGGCGCGGTTTGCTACCGGTGTGCCAATGACAATATCTGCCTGGTTGCTGTGACGGCTAAGTACCACACCCAAGACTGCATGCATCAACATAAATGGGCTCAGTTGAGCCTGTCTGGCCATCTCGCCCAGTTGCTGTGCTACATACGCAGGCAACGTGGCCGTGACTTGTGCACTCTGTGTCTGCTTTACTTCCGGGCGATGATGCTGGGTAGGCAAACTGTGTGTTAATGGGGCATCTTCCAGTGCCTGCTGCCAGTATGTCAGTTGCTTCTCAAATTCGCCGCCCTGCATTTTGTCTCGTTGCCACACGGCAAAGTCGGCGTATTGCAGTGCCAGTTCAGGTAACGGGTTAACCTGCTCAGTTGAATAGGCCCGATACAGAGTCACAAACTCATTGACCAACACATCCATAGACCAGCCATCAGAAGCAATATGGTGCAATGTCAGCAACAACACGCCTTGCTGAGTATGGCCGGTTCCCTGAAGCTTGAGGTACTGGCCGCGGATCGAATGTTGTTGGGTCAAATCAAATGGACGCTGCGCCTCTTCAAGCAGACACTGAGACAACTGCGCCTGCTGTTGCTCACCTTCACAGTCACTGAGATCGACAAAGCTCAGAGTAACGTCACTGTTTTGCAAAACATGCTGACGCACTTCGTCATCTCGCTCACGATAAACGGTGCGCAGGATCTGATGACGTGCCACGATAGTGCTGAGCACCTTTTCAACCAAAGTCAGTTCCAGTGCGCCTTCAACATTTAGCGCAACAGGCATATTGTACTGACTTTGACCTGATTGCATTTGCTCCAGCAGCCAGAAGCGCTGCTGAGTATAAGAGAGCACGCAGCCATCCGGATAGTGTCCGGGTTGCGGCCTTTGCGACTCGCTGTCTGCGCTTTGTGCATGAGACAGAAATGCGATGATTTCTGCCTTATTTGCTATGATGTCCTGCTTCAGAGTGGCCGGAAACTCGGCCACCGTCAGGTCAAAATGTAACGCGCCCTCTTTAGCATACAGATAAACGCCTTGGTCTGCTGCCGACTTAACTAATTGTGCAATCATTATAGTGTTCCACTCATCATTACCGATTCATTGGCTTTTTTGTCTTCGAGATATTTTTGGGCCTGCTTGCTCTCAATTACCTGTGAAAGGACCGCTAATTCTGCAGCGTCGTAAATTTCCCGTAATGTCAGCTCTATTTCGAACTGGGTTTTAATCGCACCGGCCAGCTTGATTAGATACAGAGAGTGCCCGCCCAACTCGAAGAAGTTAGCGCTGGTACTTATCTGCTCTCGGTCCAGGCCAAGCAACTCAGCCCAGATTGCCACCAGAGCATGCTCTGTGTTGCTTTGTGGTGCAATGTACTCTTGTCCTGCCAGCATACCTTGCGGCACTGGCAGGGCTTTTTTGTCTATTTTTCCGTTTGGCGTCAGCGGCCATTCGTCTATCAGCACAAACTGGCCCGGGATCATATGTGCCGGTAACTCACATTCCAGCGTATTCTTAACATCACTCAACCAGGCTTGCTGCTGTGTCTCATCTCTTGTATCACGCGTGAGACAAGGCTGCAGATACGCCACCAAATATTGTCCGCCACCTGTGTGTTCCTGGGCCATCACTAAAGACGTCACCACTTCGGGATGGTTATTGAGCCGGTGTTCAATTTCACCCAACTCTATTCTGAAGCCCCGGATCTTGACCTGATCATCTATCCGGCCAATAAATTCTATACGACCATCTTCGCGATAACGGACCAAATCACCAGTGCGATATATGCGCTTGCTGTTATTAACGCCCGCCGCTTCATAGTAAGGGTTGTCGATAAAGCGCTCGGCCGTCAGTTCAGGACGGTTCAAATACCCTCGCGCGACACCGGCACCACCCAGATAAAGCTCACCCACACTGCCAGTCGGTAACAGTTCTTGTGCGCTGCCAAGTACATACGCCTGACTGTTTGCAATCACCCGACCAATATCCGGCACCTGACTCAAGGCAGATGTAAAACGCGCCGCCGTTGAATAAGTGGTGTCTTCCGACGGACCATAGAGGTTGCATACGGCAACCCCCGGACACGCTTCTAAAATCTGATTCACCTGTTGCGCGGTCAGTGGCTCACCCGCCAGGTTAATCACTTTAACCCCTTGCGGCACCGCCCCCACTTCCAGCAAGGCTTTCATTGCCGACGGTACGGTGTTGATCATGCTGATATCAAGCTGCTGCTCGGCCAGTGCCATGGCATTGTTCACTATCACGCTTTGATAACCAAAGCACAGCGGTAAGAACAGCTCATAAATCGACAAGTCAAAGTTCAGTGACGTCGATGCCAGCACTTTATCCAGCTCTGCATCGCTGTATGCCTGTTTCGCCCACTGCAACATAGCCACTGTATTGCGATGCTCAATCATCACGCCTTTTGGTTTACCGGTCGACCCTGAGGTGTAGATCAGATAAGCCAGGCTCTGGGCACACACACCCGTTTCTGCTCGCGTTAAATCGTGTGCAGGATAAGCCGAAATTATGTCGTGATTATGAGACTCTGGTGCGTCCAGTAAAACGACGTTAGCATACCCCAGCGTTACCTCTTCTGCAACATTCTGTTGACTTAATACAACATTTAGACTGGCATCCTCAATCAGATAGGCCAGGCGCGATTGCGGGTAGTTAGGATCCAGCGGCACATAAGCCCCGCCGGCTTTGAGAATACCCCAAATCCCGATCACCATTTCCAGCGAGCGCTCAACACATAAGCCTACTAACGAATCCGGCCCGATATTGTGCTCTGCACGCAGATAATGGGCCAGCTGGTTGGCTTTGGCATTTAATTCACCATAACTCAGGGTCTGCTCACCAAAGCGCAGGGCAACCTGCTCCGGCGTCGCCGCTGCCTGCTGTTCAAATAGCTCGTGAATACACAGCTCACGCGGGTAATCCAGCGCGGTGTCATTCCTGCTGTGCAATTGCTGCTGGCGCTCGGTCTCATCCAGTACACACAGGCTTTGCACAACTGTGCTGCTCTGGCTGTCCAGTAAATCCAGCACCTGAGTCAGGGTCACTTGCAGATACTGTGCTATGCGCGCCGCCGGGGCACGTTTATCTACCTGAAGCTCAAAGCCAAAGCCATCACCGCAATCATCCACCGAGAGGTTAAACGGATAGTTGGTGCGCTCTTCACTGGCAATCACCTTGAATCCGGCATCCTGCTCCAGCTGCGACTCCTCTGTTGCCGAGTGGCGATAGTTCAGCATCGCGCTGAA
>NZ_JAMXSF010000032.1 GCF_024124545.1 Pseudoalteromonas sp. XMcav2-N | reverse complement strand
AATTTTAATCGACCCTGAAAGGACAAAGATCATGAAAGAACTAAATGCAATCCAAATGAACGCAATCAATGGCGCTGGTGGCTCTGTATACGGCAAAGTAACCAACGACGGCTGGGAAATCGGCTTCAAGTACGAATTTTAATCGACCCTGAAAGGACAAAGATCATGAAAGAACTAAATGCAATCCAAATGAACGCAATCAATGGCGCTGGTGGCTCTGTATACGGCAAAGTAACCAACGACGGCTGGGAAATCGGCTTCGAAATCAAGTTTTAATAAACACTAAAGGATAAAGATCATGAAAGAACTAAACGCAATCCAAATGAACGCAATCAATGGCGCTGGTGGCTCTGTATACGGCAAAGTAACCAAAGACGGCTGGGAAATCGGCTTCAAGTACGAATTTTAAGAGCTGTGAATATGATCCAAATAAAAACAGAGCATATGCATCTTGTCTCCGGCGGACTTGGCTGGGATGAGTTTGGCAACTGGGTTGATTGCCTGGGCCAAGTGATCAGAAAGTAAAATCTAATTTGGCGGAATTTGATTTTAATCTGAATCTGCGAGAAAAGACGTAAATAAGGAGTGGTATTCACTCCTTTCTTTTTTCAACCACTCAACCAATCAGCCAGTCAGCCAATCAACCAATCAACCAGCCAGTCAACCAATCAGCCAGTCAACCAATCAGCCAGTCAACCAATCAGCCAGTCAACCAATCAGCCAGTCAACCAGTCAACCAGTCAGCCAGTCAACCAATCAACCAATCAACCAATCAACCAATCAACCAATCAACCAATCAACCAATCAACCAATCAACCAATCAACCAATCAACCAATCAACCAATCAACCAATCAACCAATCAACCAATCAACCAACCAATCAACCAATCAACCAACCAATCAACCAATCAACCAATCAACCAATCAACCAATCAACCAATCAACCAATCAACCAATCAACCAATCAACCAATCAACCAGTCAACCAGTCAACCAGTCAACCAGTCAACCAGTCAACCAATCAACCAATCAACCAATCAACCAGTCAGCCAGTCAGCCAATCAGCCAGTCAACCAGTCAACCAGTCAGGTAGGACGAGCAATGTATTCCTTTTCCTGAGAACGTTGTCACAACATTGAGCAACCTTGGTGTTTAGGCTGTAACGTGAGTTGTGTTTGTCACACTGAGATTCAGGTTATTGCAAACGGCTGCCTACTTCCTGACAAGCGAATTCTACATGACCTGGTGGTCAGCAAAGAATCAATTGTGGCGATCCTCACAGGATAGTTATTATTGCTGTACTGGCTCATCACTATTGTAGGTATAGTTCTGATTATGAAAGATATTTTATGTTTTTTGCGCTTTTGACTTGATGTTTTTGGGTTGCTAATTTGAATGAGTGATCAGGGGGAAGTGCTGCACATAACCCACTGTGACCAGTGTAAAACAGATCAATAAAAGGTATTGGTATGAACTTAAAAATTAGTAAAAAAGCAATTAAGAACCTGTCTCTCACCGAAGCGGCACATGTGGCTGGTGCAGGAAGATCTCAGGCGGCTGATGTGATTGATGACTCATGTCAGAGTGTTTGCTCTATGCAAGCGTAACACTTCGCTCTATGTGTTGTGGCTATAAATTAAAAGTATTGGAGTTAGATATGTTTACTATTGAAAACGCGCACCTGGTATCTGGCGGTCGTGCGGAAGGAGGGTGTATCCCTCCACATTTAGACAAGCTGATTAATCGTTAATTCAGCATATTGCCCTGATTAAATCCTAAAAGGAGATTGTATGTTTAGTTTAAAAAAGAAAGTAATTAAAAAGCTTGTTGCTAAAGAATTCGCCCAATCAGCGACGAAAGACGTTGCGGGTGGTCATGATTTTCAGCCAAGTGCATTCCGTGGCTGCCAATCAAACGAAACTCGTGAACAGTTCATAAACTAACAGGAGACTATGATGAAACTGAAAAAAGTAAATCTGAAAGTACTGAATAGTGACGCTACTTTGGTGAAAGTCGCAGGTGGTTGTCCACATACTGTCCATGGCTGCGGCGATGTAGACAGAACCATCCCTGTTTTGAATGAAATTCACTAATCCCTGGCCAATTGGAGCGTCTGAAATGAAGCTAAAAGTAACAAAAATCAAAAACCTGAGTGCAAGTAAGTCATTTCCAGTTGATGCAACGCCCGCTGTTGGTGGGGGTTATCATTCATCTTGCGGTGTTGACTGCGGTTGCGGCGATCTGGGTGGTGATCAACCGGTAATTCGGATACCAATGTAAAGGGTGCTTTTTGAGCGCCGAATAGAAAGTTTAAGGATTAAATATGTACGAATTACACAAGCAAAGTGCGTCAGTAACGCAAGTTTCTGGCGGTGCAGAGCATCATAACCCGTATATTCCGTGTCAGGTAAAAGACTGGTAATCTGGAGCGACAGATATGTTCGAATTAAAAGATACAGCACTGCTGGCAATTAGCGGTGGCCGGGAAGCAGATCATGACTGCACCCGGCCAATTCGTGTAACGCTGTAATTGGTACTGAGCGCCCCAGGGCCATAGTACTGACTAGGCTAACAACGCCACATCAGTGTGAGACGATGACTAGAAATATGAAGAACTTAAATACAGCTGAAATATCTATGGTGAGTGGGGCTTCACATCCTGCCGACACAGAAGTTGAATTGCTGATTGAAACTATAAAAAACTGGTTCTGAGGAACCTGAGAGAGGCCAAAATGATGACATTAACACACTCTGATATTGAACAAGTAGTAGGTGGTATCGTGGAAGGTGGTTGTGTGGATGTATTTGATCCCACTAAGCGCCGCCAGCACTAATTTCACATTTTAAGTTGTCGACAAAGCGACCTTTTTTGGCGGAAAGTCGCCTTTGTTTGTAATGTGAGAATGCTGAATAAATAAGGAGTCTGATTGACTCCTTTTTTTTGCCTGGTCATAACACCGGTATCCGCTGCTCTTATACTTATTTGCACAATTCATGCACCAATCCAGAGTTGACGAAATCTCCAATACAGTACTGCACATCTGCCCTGGTATGGCTGAGCTGTCTTCAAATATACAGGAGACGCAATAAGGTGAGCATATATCTGATGTACCAGCCCGAACAGAGATATTTTTAACACAGTAAGTGACTGCTTGAACTGCTCTGGCAGGGGAGCAGTATGCTTTAGTTCTGTGCCTGTCGACATAAAAAGCTACCTCTATATATACCTGCCTCTTACTTTCCCGTTACAGCTTTTTCAGGCGTCCCTTTCTGACAATGAGCCAGAGTATTACGCTGCAGGAAGCGAAAGTGCATTAAGCCCGGTTAGCTGGCATCACCTGAGGGTATCTGTCAGGGCAAAGGCATATGGTATTGCGTGCCCCATGACTGAAATCCGGAAGCTCGCATATATAGAGCTGATAGTTCGGTTATTGATAGAAAATAGATTGGTTTAACTCATTGATATTAATGGTTAAGTGTTTGTTTTTCCTGTTTTGACAATGGTGCTGTCGTCACCCATTATGGCCTCAAGCGCTTAGGTGGATTAAGTGCTGATAACAACTTTTTGGAGATGAATATGTTTACTATGTTGGATAAAAAGCAAGCAACTCAGGTGTCTGGTGGTGATACAACACATAAGATGCTGGAAGAGATGGAAAGAAAGAAAAATAGCAACTAACCGGTTGCTAACCAGACCCAGGAACCACAGCGAATGACATATAAATGGTCGATAGCGAGTTGTTTGTATTGTTTTATGAAATTTCACTGATTCTTTGGGTCGACTTTTAGAGTCGTATTTCGAGAGAAGGCACTCTAAGCACTAGATGGTCACTGGGTGCTGAAATGAAAGTGATTTTGCGATGGATTGCAGCTGAGTAGATTTAAAGGAAGGTGGATTTTATAAATGTACCACCTTTCTATACACCTAAATAAATTTTTTAGAATTCTTATTGTCAATACTGTTTTAACTTTAATTTTCAAGGTTTTGTGAATTTTTGTTATGCATAGATAGGTTGCCATGATGAACAACATCGCGGGTTTTCTGGCTGATGGCCATACAAAACCGTGGCTAGAATTTTAAGTAATGAACTTTATGGTTCTGAATGTAATGTCTTTTATAAATTGGCATTGTGTTTCTTTGCGCTCCCTGCGCATTTTTATTTGTATGAGGTGAAATATGTATTTAACCAAAGAAGAACTAAAAGCTGTCACTGGTGGCATCAATAATCAGAATAAAGATCTTTCAAAAATTGAGTGTGATCTTTAAACCTAAACAAGGAGAATAACATGCAAGTCATTGAAAAAAATAACGTACAGTTGGCATTGGTTTCTGGCGGTATCGATGAGGGCGGGTGTATCCTTTTCCCTCCTCAGGACAAAAAATTTAACTAAGTGTCGACAAGCGGCGCAATAAGCAGCTGTTGAAACAAGCCGTGCAGAGACTCTGTGCGGCTTTTTTATGTCATGCACTGGCCCGAACACCACTTGTAATATGTGATCATTTGCAGCTCAGACTGCTGTGAGGCCAGTATCGAGATGCAAAGGTTTGATTTATTCGATACCTTCTTAAACTTGCCCGTTCAATACCGACTCAACACAAGCACTGTACCTGCTACAAGTCATGACAAAGCCCGTCATATGTTCCCGCAGAATTTTGAGCTGTCAGGCTGCCTGTGTTCTTTTCACCATTACCTCTTTTGAGTGCGCCAGAAATAATTGATCAGTCAAGCTGACCACGAATTTCTACCAGGTACATTTTCTTATCCGGCAATACCCCGTCTGCTACTGGTTTTCAGATTGTGAGCCTGGGTTGTTATTCAGTGCTGTTTGCAACGTCTGCCCTCGTTTTGGAAATAATCAGCGGCCAGCGCGGGTGTTCAGGGTGTGCAATACACACATGAAAATCTCCAATATTGGGACCTGCGCATTTTTGTCATATGAATATTTTTATAACAACTCAGGTATTCATATTTAGCACATAATTAAGGTATACCTGAGGATAATGGTTCTGCTTAAGTCTTTGTATTTTATATTTATGTTTGTGTTTTTATAATTTTGATTTATTAAATTCTCGATGCCATGATGCTCACCGTCAAAGCGATGCAACGCACGACACTAAACAGTAATCGGAATTGAAAATTGAACAATTTAAAAAATTAGCCAGGCATTCATACGAACACGATTTCGCAGATGCCTGATTATTTGGAGGCACAAAATGGCGAAAACAAAATTTTATACAGACAAAGAGTTAGCTTACTTACTAAACCAACAACTCATTGGTGATTGCCTGGATGATTATTTTCAGCCTGATGGTCTGGATTGTTCACTGATCAATGTTGCAGACGCCGAACTAAATATCGGTGATGAGCAACCTATTAATTTTTATCGTATGTAAATTTGGAGAGCACCTGAGATGGCATTTATCGTACTTGGACAACAGCAGGATGAACACGCGCAGTATATGCTTGAGAAGCTGAAAATGCGTGGCCTTGATGCTTATCTACTGTCTACGCACGACTTCCCGCGCAAGGTTCAGTTTAGTTATGAACCCAATGAGGAGCTCGGAAGCTTAACCCTTGCATGCGGTAAAAAACTGACTTTAGATGAAATACAAGCGGTGTTTTGGCGTGGCTTTTCAGGTGTATCGGATGAGTCGACCCGAGAAAATTACATGAGTGCGGAGAGTATTGCTGCTCAAGATGCGATGGCGTGTTTGAGAACCTGGTTTTTTCTTGATAACGACACCATCTGGTTAAACAGCTGGGAAGCATTTCAGCATCATAAAGAGAAGCCGTTTCAGTTAACTAAAGTAAAACGTCTGGGTGTACGCATTCCTCAGACCTATGTCGGTAACAATTTGGCGGACATAAAAACCGCGTTCAGTGTGCTTAAGCAATCTATTTTTAAGCCGGTGTTTGGGGGCGCACATACTGAGTTGCTGACGGAGGCACACCTGGAGTCGGAACGTGTGACTGCGGCGTTGGCCAAGTCGCCTATCACCGTTCAGGAGTTTATTGCCGGCACCAATATCCGCAGTTACGTCATAGGGGATAAAGTGATCTCGGTCGAGCTGAAAAGTGATCGGGCAGACTTCCGAGAAGATGACAACATGACGCTCCTCGCGATAGAAACACCGGCAGAGATCATTGAGCAATCGAGGCAGATTGCGCGAACCCTGCATTTGAACTGGACGGCCATTGACTGGCGAAGAAATGAGCGTGGAGAGTACTACTTTTTAGAAGCAAACCCTTCTCCGATGTTTATTGGGTTTGAGAAACGCTCAGGGATCTCTATTACAGACCACTTAGTCGACTACATGTTAGGAAAAGGCTGAGTAATTGACACTTAACAGAGGAATAAGCAATGAAAGAACTAACTCAGATAGAATTCAGCGCCGTGGTTGGCGGTGTGAATACGACGTCTCCTGACCAACCTTGGGTTGACGTCATTGATGCGATTCTTGAATTTTTTGAATAAATTTATATAGGTACCTTCATCAGTCATCTTGGCAGAGACAGTGAAGGAAACCATGCATGTTGCAAGCAATTAAATAAGGAAGCGTTATGCACCCTTTTTCATTAGATAAATCACACAAACAACGCGTAGCGGGCGGACATACTCCCATCTCTGATCTGCTGGAAGAAGATGGCGGGCCAATTGATATCACTCAGGCTATTCCTGAAGACGGACTAGACCCTGCGCCTATCTTTCTATAATGCTAGCGCGATCAGGCTGAATACCGGGCTTTGGTTTTCTTGGCGGAGTAACCGAGCCTGTAATAATACAATTTAACTCACTATGTAACAGTAATAAGGAAAAAATATGCACCCTTTTTCATTAGATAAAGCACAAAAACAAAATGTCACTGGCGGAAATGCTTTTATTTCAGATCTGCTTGAAGAAAACGGCGGTCCAATTTATGTGACTCAGGCTATCCCTGAAGACGGCTACGATCCAACGCTTATCACTATATAATACGCCTTAACGGCAAGACGTTTACAGAGAGTGGAGCTGTCCCGAAACACTTGGCGGAGTTATCGGAAACATAAGCCTTACTCTCGCTTTTTAACCATGTTAGAAGATTAATAAGGAAAAAACATATGCACCCTTTTTCACTAGATAAAGCACAAAAACAAAATGTCACTGGCGGAAATGCTTTTATTTCAGATCTGCTTGTAGAAAATGGCGGTCCAATTTATGTGACTCAGGCCATCCCGGAAGACGGCTACGACCCAACGCTTATCACTTTGTAATACGCCTTAACGGCAAGACGTTTATAGAGAGTGAAGTTGTCCCGAAGCACTTGGCGGAGTTATCGGGAAAATATGCCTTACTCTCGCTTTAACCATGTTAGAAGATTAATAAGGAAAAAACATATGCACCCTTTTTCACTCAATAAAGCACAGCAAGAAAATGTGACAGGTGGTCTGAAAGAAGATCCGATGACTGAATTCATGTGCGAAAACGGTGGACCTATCCGAGTCACTATGGCGATCCCTGAAGATGGCAACGACCCTTTACCACCTATTTACCCTGTAAAAGACATCATGTAAGAAGGAGTGAACATTATGCATCCATTTTCATTGAAAAAAGAGCAGGAACAAGCAGTAACCGGTGGGCTGAACAAGCGTCCAATTTACATCACTCAGGCGACTCATGAAGACGGTGGCCCGATTTACGTGACCATGGCCATTCCTGAAGATGGCGATGATCCATTACCACTAGAACTTTTCTAATTGTTTGGAGAGTTGAAAGCTGTCGGGCGTGCAACGCTATTTACTGACATAGACTTCCCATGCCAGGTGCCCTCAGGCACCTGATACTAACATGATCGACAGCCGTATCAGGCTTGGCGGAGCCAATTGCGCAAGTCGTTACTTAACGAGAAATAAATAAGGAAACTATTATGCATCCATTTTCATTAAAGAAAGAACAAGAGCAAGCAGTAACTGGCGGGCTAATCAATCGCCCAATTGATATTACTCAGGCGATTTATGAAGACGGTGGTCCGATTTACGTGACTATGGCCATTCCGGAAGATGGTAACGATCCGTTACCGTCGCTTGAAATGTAATTCAAGCTGAATTGCGAAGGGCATTTATATGCTCCACAGCACTAGGTGTCATAAATCTAGTGCTGTAAATCAGAAGAATATTAAAGGAAATCAGTATGAAAGAATTAAATACATCTGAAGAGTTAGCGTCAGCCACTGGTGGTTTTGTTATGGGCATTGGCCTGGGCGATCCTAATGACCCGACTCGTACTATTTGCTAACGAGTTGTGTCTCTTAGTTTTACTTGTTGTTCATGGCTGAATGTGCATTCAGCCCTTTTTCTTTTCTGCGCTAAACCATAACGGTTTATCAGTTTGAAATTCGGGTTTTTATATTGCTAGTAAGGGCATGGTTTAAGCAAAGTAATGCCTAATGAATTATTGCCTGAAATGCGCTTCTATTGTTAATTATGCTGTGTTGATTATTTACATCAAGTCAGCGCTGAACCTTATTTGGGGTCATTTGCCATCTGAGAAATTTTTAGCTATGTTATTATTAATCAGTGGTTTGAACCTTATGCCAAGGGGCGATGGGGAAAATTCTTTACCTTTAATATTACTAAATTGTTTTGTTTTTGTGATTTACTATATATTATCGTTCAAGATGATACGAAAGAGTCACTTGGGTTGAAAAATTGTGACTTGTTCTGATTTATTAACTTGCCATTCGCTATTGCCCCAATCCGAATGAAGCCCGGGGATGACGTGAAAGGATATGGGATCATGAGTCACCATGAATGAAGTAAGATTTTCAAGGCAGGTCAAGGAGGTGAGGTTTGGAGCCTGGATACTAGATCCAAAGCGCCAGAGTATATGTGATGGAGAGGTTGAGCGAGAGCTTGAACCCCTGTTATTTCGACTGCTTTGCTACCTTATCATCAACAATGAGCAGATCATCACTCGGCAAAATCTGGTAGAGGATGTCTGGTCGCAGCATTATGTTGATGACAACGCGATCAATCGCGCGATGTCAGAACTGAGAAAGATCCTGAAATCGGAAAGGCAGAAAGGAACAATCGTAAAGACCCACTATCGTAAAGGGTATAGCTTCTTTCTTGAACCAGAAATCGTTTACTATGAGCATGTTGAAAAACCGCCGTCGTCCTACGTTCATGGCAACACTGACTCAGAAAAGCCGGCTTTGCCTGGGGAGGCTGAGCTTGTTACCCAGGCTCATGTAACAGCCGATAATCATCGCAAAAGCGCGCTACGGTGGCGTTATGTGTTGCTGCCTGTGCTTCTAATTTTGCTTCCGGTGACTTGGTTTATCATGCCAACAGGGCTGTTTTCAGGAGATCAAGAGACCCATTCACTCACCCGCAGCGACATAGAAGAAAGTGTTCTTTCCTGGCTACCGGGTCGTTATGCCACACTCAACCTGTCACCAAATAAGCAGCACGTTGCATTTTCCTTCATCCAAAATGAGAACAAAAACTATGCACTGGTGGTTAAGTCGCTAGAAAACGGACATGAGAAACGCATTGGTAACCCTGGTGTGAATTATTTTCCAGTGGGATGGTCGGTTGATTCCAGCTTTATTTATTATCGGGCTGTGAGTGAAGATCAGTGTCAGGTTTGGCAACTCAGTGCAGATTTTATTACCAGCAATCGACATGTTTTTGATTGTACGCTGCACTATACAACGGGTGGTGGCGTGGCGGCAGGCCGCTTTGTGTATTCAAAAAGTGGCTATCGTAACCGCGATGAGTTATCTGTATTAACAAGCCGCGATCTGAGCACGGGTGATGAATTCCAAATTACCTCACCCAATCTGAACTCTTATGGCGATCGCTTTTTAACTTACGTGGCTCAGAAGCAGGTGATCCTGTTTGAACGCAGGCAATATGAATCCAATGAGCTGTATATGACCGATCTGGACGGTGGCAATCAGGTCAAGTTGTTTGAGTCGGCGAACCGGATTTGGGCTGTGAACTATGATGCGGAACATGATCTGGTAAGCTGGTTTGATAATACTGCAAATCAGCTATATCGCTTTTCTTTGGCGCAGCAACGGCTGCATAGTGTTAAGCAACTTCAAACTGAACAACAATATGCAAGCTCTCAGATACTGGATAGCAATACGTTATTGATGGTGAGTTATCCCTTTCAGGCGGACGTATTCTTGTTAGATCAGCAGACGCTCGGGCTGACAGAACTCATTGCGAGCCCTTTGGAGGACACATCCGCCACTGAAGTGGGTGACGAGTTTTTATTCCTAACGCGTCAGGGCAATCAGCGCATTGTGAGAAAGCAGCTCGCAGATGGTCAAATTGTGCCGCTGACGTTGCCACAAGACAGCTACACTGCGTTGCGTTATAACGCTGCCAGTGACCATCTATTACTCCAGTACAAAGACAAAATTGACATATATAAGCGCTCGGATATGACGCTGGCTGACAGTATCAATGCACAGGGGGTTGTGGTAGCAGCCGAGTTTATCGGACCCCATGAGCTAGGCTATGTGGTTGTGGATGACCACAAAGTGAAAAGCCGGGTATTTAGCTATTCTCTGACAGATAAAAAGGTGACGCCACTGCCCACGTCGGATTCGTTGTGGATAGGGCGCCTCGATGACGAGCACCTGGTATCTTTGTCTTCCAGTGATAAAGTCGTGCTATACAACATTCAGTCGGGCGAGATAACCCGAACCATTGATTTACCCCAGGTGAAATATAAGCATACGCTCGCCATCGGCGAAGGGAATATCTACCATTCTGATGGTGAAACCATCTACAAACTTGACTTTAGTGCGCCGTCAGTGATTTCTGAGTTCTATCACATAGATACGTCGAAATATGTGATCAGCAATATGAAGTACTCTCAAAAACGCGGAGGGTTAATTTTAGACCTGGTTGAAGTCGTGGAAAACCAGCTGATAAAAGTCACGTTAAAAGAAACTGAGTCACTCTAACAGAGTGACTCAGCACCAACAGGTGTGATCCTTGGCATAACGAATGAACTCAGGCGTAGCTGGGGGTAAGTCTCCGGTTGGAGCGGCGTCGCATGTTGTTCTGCTGTCAAATGCTATCTGCCCACATGAATTCACGCCAGTTTGTGAGAGTAAACCTGCCACTCACTACAGTAATAAATGTATATTGCGCTTTTTCTTCACGATCAGCCCGCCACTTTCATCGTGCGATCTTCGCTGTCTCTGCATCGCATCCAGTAAAACGCAAAAGGTGTGAAATGATTCATCACTTTATGGGCTTGTGGCGATGTTGCTGTGGTTTGGATATTTCCCGCTTTGCACTTTAAACAGGCTGAGGCACTGCCTGTGTACACCGTTTTTTGGCTTTTTTTGTCGAAAATGGAATTATTCGGCAATCGCAGCAATTCTTACACGGCATTATTCGTATATATAACATTGACCTACGAGCTTTCGCTGGAGGTAAGATAAGATTTGATAATTACCGAATTTGTGATGGCTTGGCTAAGGTAGTTAGTAACGAAACAACATGGTTTCAATCGCACAACTAACCCAATTAGCAGGAGCGTCAGGATGATTACATTAAAAACAAAAAAACTAAAAACATTGTCAAAAAAAGAAATCTTGGGCAGTAAAGAAACACGCGTCATTGCAGGTGGTACTAACACTGAAACTTTTACCGGATCAGTCGATCCTAAGCTGGACGCTTAATACGTAAAACCTTTGCATCACTTTGAGCGATCCGCTGCTGTCCACCTAGCCGTAAACAGTCACTAAAGTCGCCATACTCTGCTGTCGTGATGCCTGAACTCAAGGAAAAAACATTGCTGAACATAACTTTTCCCATGCTGGCTGCGGGTGCGCTTGCAGGACAGTTAACACTGCAAGAGCCCAGTAGTGAGTTTTACTACTCCAGAGATACTGTCACTGTGCTGGCTGCACCGTTGGTGACGAATGGAACCTGGATAGACAAGGGCTCGGTACTACTGACCATCCAACCAGAACACGGTGATGAACGCCATTCTCTGGTATCTAAATCGGATGGGTATGTCGATTATGTCAGTGATAAATTGTCACCCGGTTATCGAGTGACTGCCGGTGAAATGTTATTCATTATTCGCTCAGCGCGTATATTGGCCAAACATGAGTTGACCGGGCAAATCTCCGTACAGGAGATCAACCAGCAACAGACCGTGTGGTTGTGCGATCAGGCTAAGGTATGGCCTATGCGTGTTGATGAAGTGACACAAAGTAGTCTGCTGGTTTCAACGCACGTGCGAGCCGGTGACTATGCAGACCTAAAATCAATCAGTCAGAAGCCGCAACTCTCTTTATACAAAGAACGCCATGCCTGTTTGGCTGATAGTATAAAACTGGCGTCAGACATACATTCTGTTGACTGAGTTGGCTAGCAAAGTGGCAGCCCAGTCTCTTCATTGTTCTCGCCTGCTTCACCTGGCGGCTTAATTTGCCACGATTCTTTTTTCGGCTGACGACAAGCCGGTTTACCACTCAGCCTCAGCTGACAGGCATGGTCTCCTACCCCATATCAGGTGCAAAGCATAGGCACTAAACACAGGTGTAATTGCACTGTCTTCCCATTACTGCGACATAGTGCGCACATTCAATGCTGTTTAGCCTTGTCCAAACTAAGATTTGCAAGTGATAACGCTATTAAGTGGTGGGCGTCGTCTCGATACGTGCATTGGCGTTAACGCTTCATCCTATCATCCGGTTCTACATTGCGGGTGTCTAACCGATTTATATCAATCATATCGCCATTAGGGCGGCAAAAGCGTATATCCGGATAATGCGAATCCAGAACCAATAAGCCTGTTTAGCTGCCATTGTCAGGATCTGTAAGGGCTTGCTATGACGAGCGTGGTTAGTAGACACATTGTTTGTCGGCCAGACTAAATTTGGACCGGTATTGTGGAGTAGCTGTCAGCAACGCAGACACCTTGTATGTGCCTCCATGCCTATGTTATGCGTCACTCAGTCAGAACATCTGGGGAGTATAAAATGGCTGAGAAATACGGGGTGAAAGAGACTTCAATATAGACTCTTATCAATACATACAGAGTTCGTTTTATTCATAATAAAAATTTATAAGTGGTTGAAATTAAAATTAATGTTGTCGTTTTTGTGATTTTGACCAAGTCCGTTGAGTGGCGCAGTATAGAGACTAGATTGATTTGACAACACCAACTAGCAATTACTTGATCCGTAAGGAGCAGCCAATGAAAGCACAACTCGAACATTATGCGCATGACCTGTTTGCCAGCAACCATGTACTGAAGTCGTCTATTGAGCAGTTTGAGGCGATAGAACAAGGTGAACAATTGTCTGGTGCATTGCAGGAAATAGCCTCACAGTCAGGGTATGAATGCCTGGCTTTTGTTGATTTTATGCCTATGTCTACCACTGTGTACGATATGAACTTATATGGCCATTACCACAATACACTAGAAAGTCATCTGGACACGCCTCAGATGTATAACCATTTTAAGTCGGGTATACGTATTGCTGCTATGTCGAATTTACTGACTCATGCGGATGAACTTGATCATCTTTACGCATTGCCTTTGCGGGGGGTATCGGGGATCGTGGGGGGGCTGGTGTTTAATATTCCTGAAGACGTTGCGCAGCAAAACAGCATTGAATCCATAGACTGGTATTGGACGCTGTTGTCACCTTACCTGCTCAACGCTGCTTTGCGCTGCCGTACTGTCAGACTCTCAATCACCAAGCGAGAGCGAGACTGTCTGTTGTGGGCTTCAGAAGGCAAAACGTCCTGGGAGATCAGCCAAATCCTGGGTATTACAGAGCGCACGGTGAATTTCCATCTGACGAACTGTATAGAAAAAACCCAAAGTGCCAATCGCCAACAAGCAATTGTTAAGTGTATTATCAATAACTTAATCTAGTTTTGCGCATAAGTTTTGCGAATGCAAGCCTGGTGCTGAAAACGACAAAGACGATGGAGATAACCATGTTCGGGTTTGGAAATAAAAAATTAAGTAAAGAAATCATTTGGGGGGTAGGATCTTCAGAACACCAATCAGGTGGCCTGCTCCCTACAGAGACCAAACGGGATTTGTTTGATCTGTAAGTATGCACTGCCGTGGATATGTGCTTTTAGCGCATGGTCGCAGGGGGTGGTGTACTGATCCCCCATTGACAAACCATCTGCGGATCTGCATTGCCATTTGTATACGATGACGAGACAGCGCGATCTCCTATTTTAAACACGGGGAGCTTCACCTTCACTCCTCACTTTCCCGCTATTAATGTCTGGCGCCCAAAGGTCAGCTCCATATCACCTGCATGTGCATTCTGTGCTAAGCGACTAACCTCAGCAGTATCATAAGCCATCGGTACTCAATCATGTTCAGATATAACCCCTTCCGTACTGGCTGCATCGGTATGGTTTATCATGCTTTTGACACCTATTAAAGCGTGAGTGATACGCTGTGCGATAGTAACGAGGCTGCTCCTGTGCAAGCGACGATCAAATCACGGGTCACAGACCTGAAGGACATTTGTTTAAACGGCTGTCGTGTCAATCTGGCTGGCGTTGACTGCGTTTTATGTTTCGATACGGCATTTGCCCCTATTTGAGTGGGATATGGTGTGAAAGGCCGCTAAATCTGTTTGCATCAATATCTGGTCAGCTCGAAGAACTCGGCCAGCTCAATGGGGCTAAACACTGTTTACTCTATCCCTGTGTGTTAGGCTGAAGCTCACACCATGTTGTTTATCACCTGTGCAGATATAGGCAGCCTCGCTGCACGCACAGGCGCTGTTGTTATCGAGCATGCTTCACCATAAGGCTGAGTACTTTCTTACGCCGATACGCAGAGATCTTGACCGGTGCATGAAAAAAGGGGCCACATTGCTGTGAACCCCTTTACAATCATGATTTGGTTGGCTGAGCGCTTTATTCGTACCGCAGCGCTGCAGAGGGTTTGGTACTGGCTGTTTTAAAGACCTGTGTGGCAACGGTCAGCCAGGTGATAGTGCCGACCAGGGCGGCTGCGACCAGATAAATGGCATAGGGATGTGCAACACGTTCATTAAAGTTCGTGAGCCAGTCACTGACCAGCCAATAAGCCACAGGAAACGCGATGACCGCACTGCCTAGCACTAACTTAATATACTCCATAGCCAATAAGTTGATCAGCTGAGGACGTGTAGCGCCTAATACCTTGCGGATGGCCACCTCTTTACTGCGACGCTGGGCACTGAAAGAAGATAAACCAAAAATGCCTATGACAGTCAGGACAATGGCCAGCGCGGTGAAGGTGAAGATCACCTTAGAAGCCTGCTGATCTCCCTGATAAAGCAGCTGATAGCGCTTGGAGATTGACTCAACATCTGCACCGACTACACCGAGATGCTTTTGCAGTACCTGCTGAACTTCCTGACGCAATGGGGCCAGGTCGGTTCGGGTATGCGCCAGCAAAAGGTTAGCCTGCGACATGCGGCTGTAGCCACATATAAAGAACAGCGCAGACGATGCATCGCGAGAGGAGCCAATTTTAATGTCTTCCACAATCCCGACGACTTTAGCACGGATACTCTGACCCTCTTGATTGCCTATCACCACGCGCCAGGTCTGGCCGATGATGCTGTCCATGTCGACCTGATTGGCCTGCATAGCAATCTCACGACTGATAATGATACTGGCACTGGGCTGTGATTCATCGCCTTGTTGATACCAGTCACTACTAAACTGGCGACTGAAGTCCCGACCGTGTAACAAGGTGAGGCCCTGATTTTCGACCGTCTGATAGCCGGTGCCAATAAAAGGGATCGGCATATTAGCGGGATCGGCACCTGGCCAGATTAATCGCGCCGAGGTATTGGTGCTGCTGGTCAGTGCAGTATCACTGATGCCAACACTGGTGACACCGTCCAGGCGTTGCAGTGCATCGGTCAATGCTGAGCGACGGCTAAATACCTCGGCAGCATTCAGGTCGCGGATCTCAAGACGGTTTTCTTTGGCATAGCCAGTGTCGAGTGTGGTGAGAAAGACCAGTTGCTGATAAAGCACATAGGTTGCGATGATCAGGGTAATAGATAGTGCGGCTTGTGCAACCAGTAAGGACTTACGCACCCAAATGGCTGTGGCGCCACGTTGCAGATCGCCACTAAGCACGCGTTTTGCGTCAAACGAGGCGATAAACAGGGCCGGGTATAAACCCGCAATAACACCCACCGTCACTATGGTTGCGCTAAACAGCGCAATAAAGGGGAGGGTAAAGGTCAGTGACAAAGACTTATCAACCAGCTGATTAAACCAGGGCAGTGCGAGTTCGACAAATACCAGGGCCAGTAAACCGGCGATCAAGGTGATCAGCACCGATTCCAGCAAGAATTGCAGCATCAGCTGAAAACGCGAGGCACCCAGTGCTTTTTTGACACCCACTTCTTTGGCGCGTTGTGCCGCCTTCGCTGTGCTCATATTAATAAAGTTAAAGCTGGCAACCAGGATCAGCAAGATACTCAGGCCAATGCTGATATGGACATTATCGGCAGAGCCATTGGCTTTGAATTCAAACCGGGAGTGGCCATACAGGTGGATATCCAGCAGTGGCAACAGTGTCACCTGCACCATGTTTTTACCCTTGTATACCATCTCGTTGTATTGCTCAGTGAGCACTTGTTCGAGTTGTGTACGCGGCAGCTGTGCAGAGTCATCAAACCGGGTGCGCAGATAGACATAGGCATCATTGCTTTGCAATGCAGGCTGCCCAGCCTGAGATGGGGTCATGGCGGCAAGGCCATTAAAATCAAAGTGAGTATTGTCTGGCAAGTCAGCAAAGACAGCAACCACACTCCAGGTAATATCACCTTGCACGAGTGTCTGACCAACCACATCGCTCTGGCCAAACAGGCGGATCGCTTGGCTTCGCGACAGGGCGAGCTTGGCCGGTTGTGTCAACGCCGGTGCGAGTTCGCCATGCAGTATATGCAAAGAGATAAACTGAGTCAGGTTGTCTGTGGCAGCAAACACCTTGTCTAGTTTCTGCTGTTGGCCGCGGATCAGAATATCACTGCCATGCCGCTGGCTCAGATTAAGCAAGTAGAATGCGGCTTCAATATCATTAAGTTTGGTAAATTCCTCAGCCATTAGCGGGCTAGACACAGGCGCATCAAGGCCCATAGAGGGCCAGCTTTGCTCTAGTCTGAAAACATGACTGGCATTAGGCTGGTGGTCATCATAGCTGAGTTCAAACTGGCTATAGAGTGCGATTAATAACGCCGCGCCCAGTCCGATGGCCAGCCCGGTGACGTTAAGCAGCAGATGAAACTTCTGCCGTAAGAAGGCCCTCAGTGCGCCCATCAGATAGAGTTCAAGCATACGCTGCCTCCGGCACGCTTTGTTGAGCCGCCGGGCGCTCATGCGAGATTATTTCACCATCCAGCAGCCGGACGGTTTTGTTGCCGTACAAGGCATCTTGTTCCGAGTGTGTGACCATTACTATGGTGGTGCCGTCTCGATTAAGCTGCTGCAAAAGCTGCATCACTTCTTCGCCATTTTGTGAATCGAGATTACCTGTCGGTTCATCGGCGAGGATCAGGCTTGGGTTACACACTAAAGCGCGTGCGATGGCGACACGTTGCTGCTGACCACCCGACAGTTGTTGAGGAAGGTGACCGGCACGGTGGGCCAGGTTGACGCGGGTCAACATGGCCTGTACTTTTTCCTGGCGTTGTTTTTTAGCCACTTTTTGATAGATCAAAGGCAGCTCAACATTTTGCGCCACGGTCAGGTCATCAATTAAGTTGAAGCTCTGAAATATAAAGCCCAGCTGACGCTTTCTTAGCTCTGCCAGCTGT
Organism: Pseudoalteromonas sp. XMcav2-N; assembly: GCF_024124545.1. Taxonomy (GTDB): domain Bacteria; phylum Pseudomonadota; class Gammaproteobacteria; order Enterobacterales; family Alteromonadaceae; genus Pseudoalteromonas. Next base: position 6,400 of record NZ_JAMXSF010000032.1, on the reverse strand, counting down.
TGTTCGCTGTAGTGCTCAATGGCCTGATCAGCAAATCGATAGGAGCCGCTGGTGGGGCTGTCTAGCATACCTAAAATAGAGAGTAAGGTTGATTTTCCGCAACCCGAAGGTCCCATGATGGCAAGAAAATCGCCTTGCTCCACATGCAGGTCGATGTTGTGTAGCGCCGTGGTTTCGACCTCTGAGGTGCGAAATACCCGGTTAATTTGTTCTAGTTTTATCATGATTGTTCTCGGTTTTTTTGAGGTGTTAGTTCAGCATTAAAGTGTCGGCGTTATTGAACGCGCTGTAGCTGGACGTGATGACCACATCCCCTGCGTTCAGGCCATTTAATACTTCGAAATAGTCGTTGTTCTTTTTACCCAGGCGGATCGACTTTCTGACGGCTCTATTGCTTTCTTTATCAAGCACAAATACCCAGTTTCCGCCGCTTGAAGAGAAGAATGCGCCACGGCGTAACATCAAAGTGCTGGCTTGCGCATCACCTAAGTGCAACTCCAGATCAACGCTCTGGCCGCGCTTGAGCTGGGTCAGCTCCGTGGGTAAGTCGAGTTCGACCTGAAACTTAGCGTCTTTCACCCGGCTGTCTATCTTGGTCACAGTCAGTGCAACAGGCTGACCATCAAACAAAGCAATGGCATTCATATCGACGGCGACCTGGTTGAGGTAGTACTCGTCAACTTCCGCAACCAGCTTGTACATATCAGGAATATCAATTTGGCCCAGGCGATCGCCTCGTGCTTTCGATTCGCCAATTTCCGCTGCCAGTTCACTCACATAGCCATCTGCCGGCGCACGAACGAGCAGGTCTTCGAGGTTTTTACGTGCAAAAGCCAGGTTTTTCTGCAGCATCTGGGCGCTGTCTTCAAGCTGCTCAATCTGGATATTGCGGATCTCATTTTCCGCTTTTTGGCGTTGCAGGGTGAGCTCTCGGCGCTGCTCGTAGTAGGTCAGGTCTTGCTCTAATGTGGCAATCTGATCTTTGGTGATTGCGCGGTGTGTTTGTAGTGCCAGCGCTTGGTCCAGTTTACGCTTCAGATGCTGGATTTGATGTTCAATTTCCAACAGATCACGACGCAGGTTCAGTTTGTTGTTTTCCATTGTCATCTGAGTATTACGTAAAAAGTTAAGTTGTTCTGTAACCTGGGCTTCTCTGCTGATCACATCGAGTTGCAAAGACATGTTAGACAGACGCACCAGAGGCTGGCCTTTGGTGACGTAGTCGCCGGGCTCCACATGTTTTTCCTCAACGCGACCACCCGATAGGGTATCGAGCAAAATGGCGCGTTTAGGGGCAATACTGGCTCTGAGTCTGATTTGCTCGGTAAAGGTGCCTCGGATCACTTCTGAGTGAACCAGGGTGCTTTGATCTATGGTCTGTGTCTGCCCCTGTGAGCGGCTGTCCTGATAGGCGTAGCTAATTGACAGTAAACTGCCACACAGGCCCGCCCAGATTAATGACTTCTTTAGTTTAGTGTTGCGTGAAGTAGTGATTTTCTTATCCATGGTCATGGGCTTTCCCCTTTGGAACCTAAAGTGAACTTTGTAGATTAAATATACTTGTCGGAAGGGGGCTTAGTTAGCTGTAAAATACAACAGGATCATGATGGTGCACGCAAAAAGGGCTACCCATCCATGGGCGGCCCGTGTCGGTGTTTGGTCTGTGAGGTAAGGCGTTAGACGAGCTTAACGTTTCCTTGCCCCTCTATATTTAAAAAGCGGTTAAACATATGGCTGAAGCGGTTTCCTTCGTGCATTATCATCAATAAAGCCGCATTTTGTGTGTAGTCATTAATGATCTGCAGAATATCGCCTTTGCTGGCATCATCGATGTTGGCTAATGGCTCATCAAGCAAGTAAACACTGGCTGTTTTTAGCAGGCAAATCGCTATCTGACACTTTTTCTTCTGTCCTTCAGACAGACGTTCAAAGGGTTTATCTAAACACTCCAGTATGCCAAGTTTTGCAATGAGCTCGTCTGCTTTTTGGCGCTCTCCGCCTTGTGCGATAATGCGGTCAATATTGTCCCCCACGGTGCCAGGTAGCAGACCAAAGGGGTATAACGAGGCGCTGATGTGTGACATCGCCGGTTTTGATATCTCACCCTGGTTCGGTGTGTAAAAGCCTGTCAACAAATGTGCCAGAGTACTTTTGCCAGCCCCGTTAGGACCACTGATCAACACGCGGTCGCATTTATCAACCGTCAGGCTGGTACTCTTTAAAATGGGCTTCGCCTGAAAATCGAAGTCAACATTGTTAAAGCTGATCGTGTCGCTGTCGGTTAGCTCAGTGTGCGCATCGGCATCTGTGGCCAGCGATTTAAATTCGTTATAACGGTCCAGTAATGCATCTAAGGTTGCCAGGCGAGGCACCAAGGCTGAGAGTTGCTCAACCGCATTGATGATCAGGCTGAAGGCGCGTGTCAGGGCAAATAAGGAACCTATGGTGATCACACCCAGAATGACCTGAAATCCCGCGACTATGATAACGGCTAACTCAGTATAAGAGAGAAAAACGGCACTGATTGACTGATACAGGGCACTGTAACGGGTATTCTTATACTGGGCATCTAGTGAGGCCTGCAAACCTGATTTAATGGTGCTTTGCGCTGTTTCATTCAGTGAAAACAGGCGTACATGCTTATAACTGTCGACAACGGTCGCCAAAATCGACTTAAACTGGGCTTCGGACTCCTGAAGTTGTTTGGTGCTGTCACTGATTTTGCCACTGAAGCGATTCGCAAGAAAATACAAGCAAGGCAAGATGATGGCCAGGGCGAGGGTGATCTCCCAGCTGATCCAGATGGCCACCGAAATGCCCGAAATACAGATAAAGACGCAGGTCGTAAATGCAACCAGAGTATCTATCATTTCTGAGAGCTTTTTCGGTTCATCATAGAGGCGTGAAATATAGTAACCACGACCATGATGGGTGATCTCCTGACAGTCATGCTGATAATAGCTGTTGGCCAGGTCGACCGACAATTGTTCCTGTAAGGTATTTTTAATTTTCTGTCTTGTCAGTGTGGTCCAGTAGATAAGCAGACGACCACCGGTGGCAACTGACGTCACAATGATGGCTAACCACATAAAGAAAGACTGATTGCCCTCATTAATGGCATCAATCAGCCATTTTAAGGCGAGCGGATCGACAACAGTAAAAAATACAGCCTGAATTGCAGTCAGTACCAGCAACAATGCCAGGCGAGACTTTTGCGGGGCCAGTAATTGCCCGGCGGTTTTTAAGTTCGATTTACTGATAGGCATAAAAACACTTCCTATATAGCCCCGGTTCACCGGGGACTGTGTGGGCAGTCTGATATTGCCTGACTGCCTCCCTTATTTCTTACAAATCATGCATGAAGCGATGACCACCAGTAGCAAGCCTGTGCAGCATCATACCGATGCCTGAAGAGCCAAACGCATAATCCACAGATAAACGTACAGAGTGACGGCTTGGGTATATTTCACCTTGCTGACGGTCGATGGAGAACAGCGTCAATCGTTCACTGATCTCGCAGGCAACCTGACGATAGTGTGTATTCTCGGTGATTTGATAAAGGTCGATGAAAAACTCAACGATGCCTGAGACGCCAATAAACTGGCCCTGGTCAACTGAGTAGCGAGAGTACGCAGACAATGCAATTGACTGAGCGAGTTCAAGATAGCTGGTATCACCTGTTTCCCGATAAAAGCGGATCACTACGGCACCAATTCCGGCTGCGCCATGCTCCCAGTAAGGCAGAACGGTTTTGCTGTCTACCGTTTTACCCCATTGATACTCGCCCTCTGCGGTGAGACCGGCCTGGATATCATGTGCCAGAGCCGCTTTGGCAAACTCCAGTGTGGTTGTGTTATGCGTCAGTTTGGCCAGGTAGAGCAGAAACAGGGCGACCCCGGCGCTGCCGTGTGCAAAGCCAACCGGTGTTTCCTCGTCCTCAGCAACGGGGAAGTAGCAACCGTGTTCGATATCACAAGCGCGCAGCCGAAGTTGCTGTGCAATGGACTCGGCATGCTCAAGGTATACCGCGTCGTGATAGCGGGTATACAGCTTCAGACACATATAGCCGACACCTGCCAGACCATGTGCAAAGCTAACTGCATCAAATTTTGCTATTGAGTCAATGGCATAGTTGGCCCAGCGTTTTGCCTGCACTTCTCGGTCGAGCTCGAGTTCTGCCAGTGCCATCCCGGCGTAGCCGACAAACAGGCCTGCGGTTGAGGTTTTAGTTTCAAAATCGGCGATTTTTTCCAGCAAATGTGACGGAATGTTATGGCCTGTTTTGGCCATAAACACGGCGGGTCCATAGTAACCATAGGTCAGTGCCAGAGGGTGGACATCAAATGCCGTATAATCGATGGGCATGAAATGAGGATCGATAGTCGTCTTGATTCCCTGTGAAATAAAGGCGGCGATTTTATTCACCCGGCGCGAAAAGTCCTCCGCATTTGCAACCGGGTGTTGGTCGTAATTGGGTAAGGCCGTAATAAAGTGCGCGCTGGCGTTCGCAATCTGTGGATTGGCGGTTTCGGCAAGCTTAATTAACGCGCTTTGTGCCTGTTCAGGTGCACCGTCGGCCAGCTTCTGAATGACTTCGATCAGGTAGGGGTTCAGGGCGCAATCGTTTTGTAGTTTGTGCAGCAGTTGCCACCGTTTTTCCGGGGCCAGGGAGAAAATATGCAGGGCCGGAAAAATCATGCTGTACAACGCCATTGCCAGAGCAAACCAGTCGCCTTTATAGGTTGCACCGGTGTCCATAAAGTCTTCGTTGCTAAACCCTGGGGTTGTCAGTAAAGCGCGTTGCATCTGCGCATTTTGCTCCGAGTGATAGGCGCCTTCGAAATCAATAAATCGGATTGTTTTGGCCTGTTCGTCAACCAAAATATTGTTTGGCGATACATCGCCCAAGACCACACCGCGTTGGTGCGCTTCTGTCACTGCTGCGATGGTTTCGCGGGCGATCCAGATGAAATGCTGTTGGAATCGCTCAGCACTGGCAACGTCTGCGACAAATGGCACCAAAGTGACTTCTTTTTTACCGCGATAATTGCGTAGCGGCGTGCCGTCAATGTATTCCTCAACTAAGAATGAATGTTCCCACTCGGTAAACCAGTCTATGGCAGTTGGAAAGTAGCGGCTACTGCTGAGGGTTTTGATCACGTTAAATTCGTTCTGCAGTACTTGATCGGCGTAAATCGCGCCCTGATCTGCTACGCTTGAGAAGTGCACGTAAGGCCGTGCTTCTTTGACTACAACAGTCTGTGCAGTTTTCAGATCTTTTGCTTTGTATACACCGCCACTATTAGAAAAAGACAGGGCTTCAAGTACTTCATATCTATCATTGAGGGGCGCGATGCTTTCATCCGTGCTGTTTGTCAGATCAAAGGGTTCCTGTACCCACTCTGGCAATGTATAAAAGGCTTCACGTTCATCTTTGATAAGCGTGCCATCTGGCTTTTTGATACAGGCAATCTGGCTGCCATCCGCTTTTTGTTGTGGCAATAATTTAAAGCCACCATAACGGTAGTACACGACTTTACTGTCTTTATAACGCTTATCTGACAGGATATAAGGGCCATTAAATGCTTTTGTTACTTCATAAATGGCTTGGATCAGTTGTTTAAATATGGACACACTGCGTGGGTAAATGGTGATGAGTTTTCCAGAGCTACCTCTGCCGGTGGCTTTGGAGGCCATTTGGTTGGCGATGTCCTGGCGGCAAATAACTTTAAATGATGTGTCGAACTCTATACATTGTTGCAGGGTTGCCCGAATGATAGACAGCGCATCTTCGGTGGAAGCTGAAACGTGAATTTTAAAGCCCTGCTCTGGCAGTTGGTGATAGCTGGGTGTTGCTGAGAGCCAAATACTATGATGCTTGGTTGACCAAGATTCAGGGACTATTGACGAGACTGCCTGCGCAATGGTTTCGTCTGGCTTCATGATTGAGGGTTGAGTAAAGTACTCATTATCACCCAACATATAAGAGTTATTATACATACCGACACCTGTTGTTATTTAAAGTTTTTTTGAATAGCAAGGAGCTGAGCAAACAGGTGGTGTGTACTCTTGGTCAAGCATTCCATTATTAACCTGACCCAGAGGCATCTGAAAAGAAATTATCTCCTTTCAGACTCAGTCACTGTTTTTCTCTCAGCCCAGCCATAAAGCACTTAAAGTGCTTTTTCCAGTCTGCTTCCACAGTGATTGGAAATGGTGCTCCACTCCTGGATCTCTGCGTTATCGTTACCTGATGTGATGCTTTGTAGTTTTAATACGTTGTTCATTTTTTATCTCCGATATAAATTGATAGTTGTCAGGCTTATTTAAGCGCTGAGCCGCCACAGTGGTTAGAAATAGTGCTCCACTCTTGGATTTCTGCACTGTCTTTGCCGGCTGC
>NZ_JAMXSF010000031.1 GCF_024124545.1 Pseudoalteromonas sp. XMcav2-N | reverse complement strand
CTCACAGTCTCACAGTCTCACAGTCTCACAGTCTCACAGTCTCACAGTCTCACAGTCTCACAGTCTCACAGTCTCACAGTCTCACAGTCTCACAGTCTCACAGTCTCACAGTCTCACAGTCTCACAGCTAAGCTTAATCATTAAAATCAACGCTTTGATAAAATTTGAGGTGGATTTTATGCCACTTTGATAGGCAGATTGAGGTCCATGTAGCACGCTGATCAGCAACTTAACGACTTAGCGAGCACAGTATGTTTGAACCCCCTCTGTTAGACGCATTAAACACATCGCACCTCAGCTGGTGGCTATTACCTATGGCCTTATTCAGCGGTGTACTGACCAGCTTTACGCCCTGCGTATATCCTCTGCTACCCATTACCCTGGCTTCACTGACCAGATACCGCACCCAGGCACTGGCACCGCTGCAATATTGTCTGGGCTTTGCTGCTGTCTATGCCCTGCTGGGTGGCGTTGCCGCCTACAGTGGCAATCTGTTTGGGGTGGTGGCCTCCAACCCCTGGGTACAAGTTGGTTTTGCCAATCTGCTCATGTATCTGGCCCTGGTTAATAAAGGCTGGCTGACTCTACCCCGTTTACCGGGCCCCGCATTTCACGGCTCGCAGGGGGCGCTGCTGATGGGCATGACCAGTGCACTGGTGGCAGCACCTTGCACTTCTCCAGTGCTCGGCGGCTTGCTGCTGTTTGTGGCCACCAGCGGGCAGCCGATATTTGGTGCGCTGCTGTTATTCAGCTTTGCGCTGGGTATGAGCACCCTACTGTTGCTGGCCGGACTGAGCAGTCAATTTGTGACACGTTTGCCTCGCGCTGGCGCCTGGCTCAATCACGTGCCCACTATCAGTGCGCTGTTACTGCTCATCATGGCGCAATATTTTCTTATTCAGGCCGGCAAAAGCTGGCTATAACGCAAGGAGACCATTATGGAGACGATTATGAAGACATACCTCACAGGCATCGTGCTACTGGCAATATCGGCCACGGCCTCGGCAAAACCTTACCCCCCTTTGCAGGCCAGGACATTGGCCGATCAGCCAATCTCAAGCAGTGGCAAAGTCACTTACCTTAAATTCTGGGCCACCTGGTGCGCCTATTGTGTAGAAGAGATGCCCCTGCTCCAGCAGGCTTTTGAACACAGCAAAGAAAGTTATCAGGTCATCGCCGTCAATGTGGGCTTTAATCAGACCGTAGAGGGCGTAAAAACCTATTTAAACCGCTATGGCTATCAGTTTCCCACGGTGTTTGATGCAACAGGTAGCATTACCCGCCAGTACCTAATAACCGGCACACCTCAGCATATTTTGCTTGATGCCAGTGGTACAGAGATTTACCGCAGCGCCCTGTTCACCGATGAGCTCAGACAACACCTGGCGACACTGACAGGAGACAAACTATGAAGTTACAAAACCCGATCACCCTATTACTGAGCCTGTCTGTGCTTTTGCTCAGCCAACAGTCAATCGCCGCCCCGGTTGAGTATATCTTTATTACCCTCTGGGATGAGTACGCGCAGCAAACCCCCTTACCCAAGCCACACCCCGATATCGAGCGCCGCTTCCTTCATCCGGACATCAACATAGATACACCCAGTGTGGATCAGTTTACCGCCCGGTTTCCGGTCTATGACGGCCTGAAAATAGACACCCACAATCAGCTGGCGATCCGCTATGGCGTGAGACAAACTCCCTATCGGCTGGTGGTTGAGGGCAACCAAGTGCGCCAACGGGAGGCGCTAAGCAAGATCCTCACAGTGGCACACGCAGACCTGTCTGCTCAGGATAAAACGCTTCAAACCTTGTCCGGTCACCCCTTTGATCCCATCCGACCGGGTGCGGGCTTTCGGGTATTATTCTTCAGCGACAGCCTGTGTCCGTTTCAGCATATCCCGGATTGCGAGCGCAGGATCGCACATAATAACCGCCTGTCAGCCAATATCGACTACCCGGTGGTCACTGTGATCAAACCGTTTTATGTGGATCAAACTCAGGTCAGCGCCTATCAACAACGCTTTAACGTTAATCATGAGATCGTTTTTGACAGCCATAATCAGCTGTTCAGGCGCTTTGAGGTGACAGACTTACCCTACTGGGTAGTGCAAAACAGGCAAGGCAAAGTGATTTACCGCGCAAATCAGGTGCCGCCTTTTCCTTTATAGCGCCCAGTTGCTCTGACAATACACGCTGTAGGGTTTGTCGATAATGGTACTGATCAGATCAAATGACGATTCAGGCACAGCGCTTAGCTCGTTCAACTGATTGACCAGTGCTGCACTGTTAGGACGTGCGGCCAGCTGCTCACTGAGCTGCTGTAACAACGCCTGATCACGCACTAGCCAGGCCGCTGTTGCACCGTATAATAGTTCTAAATGACTGGCTTGCTCAGGCTCAGACAATAATGTCAGTGCCTGTTTCGCCTCACCACGGCGTAAATGGATATACATGCGTGTATAACGGGCATAGCTTGCAGTCTCAACCAGATTGAGCTGCTGATATACCGCTTGTGCACGGCTCACCAGCACATCGGCCCGCGCCAGCTCACCTTGCCTTATCAGACTCCACCCCAACATCAACTGGGCATGCGCAGCGGTAAGTGTGGATACCTTCTCCCAGACCAGTAACTGCTCAAAGGTCTCTATGGCAGTGGTTAACTCCGGTGTGCCATCCTGATTCAGCGCGCCATCCATAATCGCCATACCGCGTAGCAGCCAATGTAGTTCATACTGGGGAATAAACCGGGGATCAGGCTCGACCTGTGCCAGATAAGCTTGTGCCTTTTCCCACTGGTGTAGCTGAATATAGTAAAACCCAAGGTAAGTAAGTATTTGCTTTTTTAAATAGTCGTCACGCAGCTCCGATGCAATCTCCAGCGCTTCGAGCAAGCTCGGCTCACTCTCAGTGACCGGCACCAGATAATTCTGCCCATAGGCAAATAGGGCCCGTGCCAGTAAATTGCGCCGAGGCGACTGACGGTAAAAAGCTATCGACTGCGCTAACACCTGCTTACTGCGTTCCAGATCCAGTAAACGCTTGGTTTCGGGCCCGGCGGCAGGCGGATTTGCCAGATAAAAATCCTGTTGCGCATCGCGATATGCCAGAGCACGACTGCCGATCAACGCATGTGCTGAATTCAGCGTCCTGGCGTAGGCATCCCACTGCTGGGTGAGCCAGAACAGATCGGCCTGTAACTGATACGCTGTAGCCAGCTGCTCCAGTAACTGGTGACGCTGCGCAAGTGTCAATCCTAACTGCAAGGCAGTCTGCGCCTGCGCATAGTCGCCCAGAGCTTTATTAAACTCCGCCTGATACAGATAATGACGCACCCGTATGGCAGGCTCTGCAGCATTCAGGTCCATAGCTGCAAATAAGGCCCGCGCCTTCACCGGCTCACCTTGTTGCCAGGCAATGCGCGCCAGTTCAAGTTGTGTAGCCAGATGCTGCGGATATTGAATAAGGGTTGCCTCAAAATACGATTTAGCCAGTCTGTTGCCCTGCTCATCCAGCGCCTGTAGCCCGCGATAATAGTCCTGCGACGCGACCTGCTCCGGCTTACGCGCATTTTGCCCATCGGGCAATAAAGCCAGTGCCGCAATGATCTGCTCAGCGACGTCATCAAACCCCATATCTAATTGCTCAACCACTATCTTCTGCTGCTGCCGGGCAGTATTAACGGTCAGTACGTAACGCTGTTGCTGGCGTGACAAGGTGAGTTCAACCTGCCTGCTGTTATCCTCTTGTGTCGACTGAGCAGCCGGGATCAAACGGTATTCGGATTGCAATCGTGTTGTTAATGCCGCGTGCAGTGCATAGCCCCACCAGGCATTGGCGGCAACCCCGGTTTGGTTGTCCAAAGGTAAAATCGTCAAGGCAGGATACGCAAGCTGCGCCGTCACAGGCGCAGGATCTGTATGAGTGAACTGGGCAATAATACCGCCGCCGATTAACAAGGTGGCACTTATCAGCGCAATCAATAACACCCTGTGCTTGTTGTGCTTTGGCTGTGTCAGCGGGCAGATCCATTGATAGCCCCGCTGCGGTACGGTGCGGATAAAGCTGGGCTGCTGCGCATCATCATCCAGCGCCTGGCGCAGCTCCGCCATACTTTGCGTCAGCGCCGCATCGCGAAACTCACCTTGTTGCCACAGGGCCTCCAGCAATGCCTCGCGGGATATCACTTGCTGTGGTCGGGCCAATAAATACTGCAATAACTGAGCAACTTTAGGACGCAGCACCACCACTTGCTGATCCTTTTTTAATACCAAGCTGTCGCTGTCAAAGCGATACTGAGCAAATACCACCACAAGCTATATCCTTATCTCTGAACCGCCTCTACTATACCTCACAGCGTGCGTTTGCTGTACACTTAGCGCTAATTAGAGTTTGCTTTCAAAGGTCATCATGATCGCACAAGACACCATTGCAGCACAGGCAACCGCTCCTGGTCGGGGCGGCGTCGGCATAATCCGAATTTCGGGTACTCTGGCCGAACAAGTTGCCCACACAATTCTCGGCAGATGCCCGAAAACCCGCTATGCAGAATATCTGCCATTCCAGACACTTCAGGGAGAACAACTCGATCAGGGGATCGCCTTGTTCTTTAAAGGCCCGAATTCCTTTACCGGCGAAGATGTGCTGGAACTGCAAGGCCATGGCGGCCCGGTGGTATTGGATATGCTGCTTAAAGAGATCAGTCAGATTGACGGTGTACGGCTGGCAAAGCCTGGTGAATTCTCCGAGCGTGCCTTTATGAATGACAAGCTGGATCTAACCCAGGCCGAAGCCATTGCCGATTTGATCAATGCCACGAGTGAACAGGCAGCCAAAAGCGCTCTGCACTCTCTGCAGGGAGACTTTTCAAAGCACATCAATGCGCTGGTGGAACAAGTGATCCATCTGCGCATGTATGTTGAGGCCGCAATCGACTTTCCGGATGAAGAAATCGACTTTCTTTCCGATGGCAAAGTGGCCGGCGATCTGAGCGCCATCATAGAGCAGCTAGGCGTGGTTCGCCAACAAGCTAAACAAGGCAGCATCATGCGTGAAGGCATGAAAGTGGTGATCGCGGGTCGCCCGAATGCAGGTAAGTCTTCATTACTCAATGCGCTGGCAGGCCGGGAAGCCGCCATTGTGACTGATATTGCCGGCACCACCCGGGATGTCCTCAGAGAGCATATCCATATTGATGGCATGCCGCTGCACATTATAGATACCGCAGGTCTGCGCGACAGTCCGGATAAGGTCGAGCAAATTGGCATTGAACGCGCCTGGGATGAGATCCGCGCAGCCGATCACGTGCTATTTATGGTCGACGGCACCGAAACCGATGAAACCGATCCAGCCCGGATCTGGCCAGAATTCATCGAACAGCTGCCACAAGGCATGGACATCACAGTGATCCGCAACAAGGTCGATCTCAGTGGTGAAACCACAGGTACCAGTCACGACCATGGCCATGCCCTGATCCGTCTTAGCGCCAAAGACAGTAATGGCATAGATCTGCTGCGTGAACACCTTAAAGCCTGTATTGGCTTTACCGGTGCAACCGAAGGCGGCTTTATGGCGCGTCGCCGTCACCTCGACGCGTTGGAGCGTGCCGCAGAGCACCTGGAGATTGGTCAGACTCAGTTAGAAATGCACATTGCCGGCGAGATCCTGGCTGAAGAACTGCGCCTGACCCAGCAGCATCTCAATGAGATCACCGGCGAATTTACCTCCGACGATCTGCTCGGTAAGATCTTCAGCTCCTTCTGTATCGGTAAATAACCCTCTATCAGCGCAGCGTCGCTCTGACCTGCGCGCTCCCGACTATTCACTTCTCCTGATTCATACACTCGGTTCTGTTTGGTTTTTGCTGATCAGGAGCCATACCCACCAACCTGAAAGCTGACATACACTGTCTGGCCGATTCAATTTCACCATTGTAGTCAAGAATAACGACCATAAACACGCCTACTATGGTAGCAATTTACTCCGACAAGCCCATAAAAAAGCATTCGGTTGCAGTATACACCACCCGTAAAGCGGGCTTTTTGGTGCCGAAGATGGGCAAAACCAGCCTGATCCAGGTTGTGATCCGAAAAAAGATCGCCATTTTTTAGATTATTTTATTATATGGATCAAAGTTTATAGATCCTATAGAGACACGCAATATCGCAACAGGATCGACTTATCCTCTCGAAGCTATCCACAAGCTTAAAAATGCAACGGGTTTGTCAAATCATCCCCCCATTAAACAACGCGATATAACCCCAAAAAACATCAGGATATACGCGGCTTATCCACAACAATCACACGGGATTTAGCATTGGAATAATTTATTAAAACATTGTTTTTATTATGTTTATTAAAAAACATTCTATTTTGCACACTTATTGAACTAGATTTTTTTATCCCAAACTCGGATCAAGTCTTTACTTCTGTGTGGAGGTCATTAAGATGTCGCGAATACGTCTAGAGTCAGTAATCAGGATCCACCGCTTCATGCGCAACATAGAGATCATCATAGGTAGCCAAATGGGCTCCGCAGAATACGTCGCAGAACAGCTTGCCGAGCAACTCGATGCCAACGAATTCAGCACACATCTGCATGAACAACCGGATCTGAGCGCCTGTCAGCATCCTCTGTGGCTGGTGGTCACATCGACTTATGGTGCCGGCGACTACCCAGATAACCTGTTGCCTTTTATAGAGCAACTGTCTGATCATGAAGATCTGAGCCATATTCAGTTTGCTGTGGTGGGTATTGGGGATTCTAGCTATGACACCTTTAATCTGGCTGCCAGTAACTGTGCGCAGCTACTGACAAACAAAGGCGCACAGCAGCTTTTACCAGTATTAAAGATAGATGTACAAGATGAAGCACTACCGGAAGATGCGGCCATTGCCTGGTTGCCAGCATTAAAGCAGCAACTGGATCAGGCCTGCTAGCCCGGCTTACGGATCAGGTGATAGATCTTTTACACAGAAGTTATTCACAAAATAGCTCGTTTTTAGATCGCACTGTGGATAACCTTTGATCTAACTGCGGATCTACGCATACTTATCCATTGGATAGTTTTCATCGGATCTTGCCCTGTGAATAAACAGGCGCTTTGATCAAAGCTTTTCATCGTGATGATCCGATCTAATTCACATCATATGATCTGAACTAACCCTTTGGATCTAGTAAGGAATACGTTGTTATTCACAGATCCGGACTGATCTAATAGTAAGATCTAATAAAAGATCTTTAAAAAGATCCTTATATATAATTAAGTGATCCTTTTTCTCTGATTAAAATTTAAACGTTTCACTTCTGCGTTTTTCTGGGTAGAATACGCACCCTTTCGAAATTTGCTGGTTGTTTTTAAGTAGGATCCCGTAAATGATTTATCACGAGCATTTTGACGTTATCGTTGTTGGTGGTGGTCATGCCGGTACTGAGGCAGCATTGGCTGCAGCACGTATGGGTATGAATACCTTATTGTTAACACACAATATGGACACCCTGGGACAGATGTCCTGTAACCCAGCGATCGGCGGGATCGGAAAAGGCCACCTGGTTAAAGAGATTGATGCTCTGGGTGGTGCAATGGCCAAAGCGATCGACAAAGGTGGGATCCAGTTTCGTACTCTGAACTCATCAAAAGGTCCAGCAGTACGGGCAACACGTGCTCAGGCGGATCGCGCTTTGTATAAAGCAGCGATCCAGGAGATCTTGCAAAACCAGGATAATCTGAAGATCTTCCAGCAATCGTGTGATGATCTGATCGTCGAACAAGATCAGGTTAAAGGTGTTGTGACTCAGATGGGACTGCGCTTCAGTGCAGAAACAGTCGTTTTGACGGTCGGTACTTTCCTGGGTGGCCAGATCCACATAGGTCTGGAGAACTTCAAAGGCGGCCGTGCAGGCGATCCGCCTTCTATTGTACTGGCACAGCGTTTACGTGAATTGCCTTTCCGCGTAGATCGATTGAAAACCGGTACACCGCCACGTATTGATGCACGCACTGTTGACTTTTCAGTGATGCAGGCCCAACCCGGTGATACCCCTACGCCAGTATTCTCGTTTTTGGGTAAAACGTCGGATCACCCACAACAGATCCCCTGCTACATCACGTACACCAATGAGAAAACCCATGATGTGATCCGTGAGAACTTGCATCGCTCGCCGATGTATGCGGGTGTCATTGAAGGGATCGGACCGCGTTACTGCCCGTCGATTGAAGATAAGATCGTGCGCTTTGCCGACAAAGAAAAGCATCAGATTTTTGTTGAGCCAGAAGGATTGACCTCCTACGAGTTGTATCCAAACGGCATTTCCACCAGCCTGCCATTCGATATTCAGCTGGATATTGTGCAGTCAATTCAGGGTTTTGAAAATGCGCATATTTGTCGCCCCGGCTACGCCATTGAGTATGATTTCTTTGATCCTCGCGATCTGAAACAATCTCTGGAAACTAAATTCATCAATGGTCTGTTCTTTGCGGGTCAGATCAATGGTACAACCGGATACGAAGAAGCGGGGGCACAAGGTTTAATCGCCGGTATGAATGCCGCTTTGCAAGTAAAAGGTCTGGAAGCCTGGACACCGCGCCGCGACCAGGCGTACACGGGTGTGTTGATCGACGACCTGGCGACGTTAGGGACCAAAGAACCTTACCGTATGTTTACCAGCCGTGCTGAATACCGCCTTTTGCTGCGTGAAGATAATGCCGACCTGCGCCTGACAGAAAAAGGCCGCGAGTTGGGTCTGGTTGATGATGAGCGCTGGGCTGCTTACAACAATAAGCTGGAAGTCATGGAACAGGAAACGCAGCGACTGCGTAACACCTGGATCCACAAAGATCATCCTGCACTGGCGCAGGTGAATGAATTGCTGAAGTCGCCGCTGACCCGCGAAGCCAGTTTGGAAGATCTGATCCGCCGTCCGGAAGTCAGCTACAAAGATCTGATGCAGATTGAAGGCCTGGCCAGTGAGCAGGACAATACCCAGGCGTTGGAGCAGGTTGAGATCCAAACCAAGTATGCGGGTTACATTGCCCGTCAACAGGATGAGATCAACAAACAACTGCGTCACGAAGAAACCCTGTTACCGGCTGAATTCGATTACGCTCAGGTCAGTGGCCTGTCTAACGAGGTGGTGGCCAAGCTGTCAGAAGCCAGACCACAAACAATCGGCCAGGCGTCTCGTATTTCTGGTATCACCCCTGCTGCTATTTCGCTATTATTAGTGTATCTGAAGAAGCAAGGGTTGTTACGCAAGTCTGCGTAACAACAAACGGAAGACTGTGTTATTAGAACAACTTACAGCCCTGTTAGCCCACACGGACATCGCGCTAACTGAACAGCAAAAGCAGCAGCTCGTCGACTATGTCGGGCTGCTCGATAAATGGAATAAAGCCTATAACCTGACCTCAGTGCGTGATCCGAACGAAATGATGGTCAAGCACATCATGGACTCGTTAGTCGTTGCACCTCACCTGAGCGGGAAACACTACATTGATGTGGGTACCGGACCAGGATTGCCTGGGATCGTACTGGCCATTGCCCTGCCCGATACACACTTTGTCCTGCTCGATAGTCTTGGCAAACGTGTACGTTTTTTAACTCAGGTAAAACATGCGCTTGGACTGGAAAACGTCACACCGGTTCAGTCTCGTGTTGAAGAATATCAACCAAGTGTTAAATTAGACGGTGTACTGAGCCGTGCCTTTGCCTCATTGCAGGACATGGTTCAGTGGTGTGGACATCTGGTCGATGACGAAGGCCGTTTTTTGGCATTAAAAGGCCAATTTCCGCAGCAGGAACTGGATAGCCTGCCCGCCGGTGTCACCCTGGAACGTGATATAAGTTTACAGGTGCCCGAGCTGGATGGTGAACGTCATTTAATCATTCTGAAAAAAGACTAGTATTCGAGGACATAGTGGCTAGAGTCATTGCGATTGCAAACCAAAAAGGCGGTGTGGGAAAAACCACCACTGCGGTCAACCTGGCAGCCTCCATGGCAGCTACCAAACGTAAGGTCCTGCTGATAGATCTGGATCCACAAGGCAATGCGACCATGGGCAGCGGTGTTGACAAATATGGCGAAGTGGCAACCATTTACGATCTCTTAATAGAAGAGACCCCCATTCAGGACGTGATCAGCAAAGAAACGTCCGGTGAATACCACTTAATTGCCGCCAATGGTGATGTGACGGCGGCTGAAGTCAAACTGATGGAATTGTTTGCCCGCGAAGTGCGTTTGCGTAATGCACTGGAATCGGTGCTGGATCAGTATGATTTTATTTTTATAGACTGTCCGCCTTCATTGAATATGCTGACGGTCAATGCGATGGCGGCGGCAGATTCTGTGATGGTGCCGATGCAGTGCGAGTATTATGCACTGGAAGGATTAACCGCACTGATGGATACTATAACGCAGCTGTCTAAGTTGGTGAATCCAAACTTACAGATTGAAGGTATCCTGCGTACTATGTACGATCCGCGTAACCGCCTGGCGAACGATGTTTCTGAACAGCTAAAACAGCATTTTGGTGAAAAAGTCTACCGCACTGTGATCCCACGTAACGTACGTCTTGCTGAAGCGCCCAGTTTTGGCGCACCGGCGATGTATTATGACAGGGCCTCCAGTGGTGCTAAAGCCTATCTGGCACTGGCCGGAGAAATGCTCCGCCGTCAGGAAAAACAAGCAGCAGCTGTTGCCTAAGAGGAAGAAAAACAATGTCGGTGAAAAAACGTGGTTTGGGTCGAGGTCTGGATGCCTTGTTGAGTTCAGCAAAACCTGCTGCCCCTCAGCCTGTCCAGCCTGAAGTCACGCAAACCCAGGGGACTGAGCGTGCCGTTGAACCCGAGCAGGCCCCGATGAGCAATGAGGTGACCGATCAGGAATTACAGAGGTTGCCTATCGAATATTTATGTCGGGGCAAATATCAGCCGCGTAAAGATATGTCTGAGCAGGCACTGGAAGAGCTTGCCAGTTCTATTCGGGCGCAAGGGGTATTGCAACCGATAGTGGTACGCCCGGTTGCAGAAAACCAGTTTGAGATCATTGCCGGTGAACGACGCTGGCGTGCCGCCCAGCTTGCTGAGCTGGACGTGGTGCCCTGCATTATTAAAGATGTTGCTGATGAAGCCGCGGTGGCCATCGCCCTGATTGAAAACATTCAGCGTGAAGATCTCAATGCGATGGAAGAAGCGGTTGCACTCGACAGATTACTCAATGAGTTTGAACTGACGCACCAGCAGGTTGCGGATGCGGTCGGTAAGTCGCGCACTACAGTGACCAATTTACTTCGTCTCAATAATCTCAATGATGATGTAAAAATATTGTTGGAACATGGTGATATTGAGATGGGTCATGCCCGTTGTCTGCTGGCACTGACTGGTGAGCAGCAATCTGAAGCTGCCAGAACTGCGGTCGCTAAAGGGCTGACCGTACGCGAGACCGAGAAATTGGTGCGTGCGATGCTGGAGCCAGTGGAGAAAAAACCAGCAAAAGAGAAAGATCCGGACGTTAAACTGCTTGAGCAACAACTGGCAGAGAACCTGGGGGCCAAAGTGGAGATAAATTATAACCAAAAAGGCAAAGGTAAGCTGGTGATTTCTTATGCAAATTTAGATGAATTAGACGGAATTTTGGGGCGTATCCAGCCCGATTTTCAACAACCCTCCTAATCTTACCTTTTAAGGCGAAATGGGCGCTCGAAAAGCGTTACATTTCGTCTCGTCAAGTTGCAAATTGAGCAGAAATAAGTATAATTTCGCCAGTTTTCTAGCCCTGATAAAATTTAGCGTCATTAAGGTTAATTATAAGTGACTCATTCGTTAGCAAGCCCATATCGGCGTGCCGCATTAAAAGGTGTTTTGTATCAGGGTCTCGTAGCTATCATTGCTGCAGTAATAGTTTTTATTGGTTGGGGAGTGGAAGCAGGCCTGTCGGCGTTGGCTGGCGGTGCGGTGCTGGTACTCCCTAATTTTGTATTTGCCGCCTATGCATTCCGATTTATGGGTGCGAGCAAGGCAAATCAAGTGTATTCCTCTTTGAAACGAGGAAACGGATTAAAATTTTTGCTAACTGTTGTGCTTTTTGCGCTGATTTTTAAGCATTTTTCAGTCGTTATGTGGCCGTTTTTCGGCACCTACATGCTGGTAATGCTGACACAATGGTTGGTTCTGATTTTTTTTAATCATTAACTTTTAGGATAAAACAATGGCTGCAGAAGAAGTGACTCTATCGAGCCATATTCAGCACCACTTGACCAATGCCAAGATGTGTTCGACCGATGCCGGTCTGGCCTTCAATAAAGCATGTGCGGACAGTGGTTTCTGGACATGGCATATAGATACCCTCGCATGGTCCATCGGTTTAGGTCTTATATTCTTATGGATCTTCCGAAGTGCCGCTAAAAAATCCACCACAGGCGTTCCTGGTAAATTCCAGTGCTTTATTGAAATGGTTGTTGAGCTCGTTGGTGATAACGTGCGAGACACTTACCATGGCAACAGCAAACTGATCGCGCCTTTGGCCCTGACTATCTTTGTCTGGGTGTTCTTAATGAACTTGATGGATTTGGTTCCAGTTGATTTCCTACCTGCTTTCGCCGGCTTCGTTGGTGAGCAAGCATTTGGTATGGACCCACATGATGTTTACATGAAGATTGTACCGACCACAGACGTGAATATGACTGCTGCTCTGGCATTGGGCGTATTTATTCTGATGATCGGGTATTCAATCCGTATCAAAGGTCTGGGCGGCTTCATTGGTGAGCTTACGCTTCACCCGTTCAGCTCTAAGAACAAATTAGTGATGGTTATCCTGATCCCATGTAACTTGCTACTTGAAACAATCGCGTTGGTTGCTAAGCCTTTCTCGCTGGCACTGCGTTTGTTCGGTAACTTGTATGCAGGTGAGATGATCTTCATCCTGATCGGTGCAATCGGCCTGATGCAGCTTCCACTGCACTTTGTATGGGCTGTGTTCCACATCATGGTAATCGTACTGCAAGCATTCGTATTTATGATGCTGACGATCGTTTACCTCAGCATGGCTAGCACAAAAAGCCACTAATTAGCTGAAAGAAAAGAATTTTTTAAACTTTAACTTTAATTTACTATTGAAACTTTGGAGATAAAAATGGAAATCGCAGTTGCTATTAAACTTATCGCTGTTGCTCTACTAATCGGTTTTGGTGCAATCGGTACTGCACTAGGCTTCGGTAACATGGGTGGTAAGTTCCTAGAAGCATGTGCTCGTCAGCCTGAGCTTGCGCCTCAACTACAAGTTAAAATGTTCATCCTAGCTGGTCTTATCGATGCCGTAGCAATGATCGGTGTAGGTATCGCTATGTACATGTTGTTCGCTCTTTAATATTGCAAAATACCTGAAACGAACAACTGTCAAGTAAGGAGGAGCGGTCGTGAACTTAAACGCCACTCTAATAGGTGAATTAATCGCATTTGTGGTCTTCGTATGGTTCTGTATGAAGTTCGTATGGCCACCACTAAATGGTGCGATTGAAGCTCGCCAGAAGAAAATCGAAGATGGATTAGCTGCCTCTGACAAAGCTGAAAAAGACCTTGAGCTAGCGCGCGAAAAAGCCGCTGAACAGCTTAAGGAAGCGAAAACTCAGGCTGCTGAAATCATCGAACAAGCTAAAAAGCGTGCAACGCTGATTGTTGACGAAGAGACAACTCGTGGTCAGCAAGAGCGTGAGAAAATCATTGCTCAGGGACACTCTGAGATCGAATCTGAGCGCAACCGCGTGAAAGAAGAGCTACGTCAACAAGTAGCGACTCTGGCTGTGGTTGGTGCAGAGAAGATTTTAGAGCGTGAAATCGATCAAGCCGCACACAGTGACATCGTTGAAAAACTTGTCGCTGAGCTTTAAGTAGGGGTATGAGCATGTCTGAATTGACTACTATCGCTCGCCCATACGCTAAAGCGGCTTTTGAACTTGCCGTTGAGAAAGGCACAGTTGAAGCTTGGAATGAAATGCTGTTCTTCGCAGGCCAGGTGGCCCGCGATGAACAGGTTCAGGCACTGTTAGGTGGCATTGCCACCGAAGCAGAGCAGTCTGATGTATTCATCAAGTTATGCGCTGAGCAACTCAACGAACAAGGCCAAAATCTTATCAAGCTGATGGCCGAAAATGAGCGTTTAGCCGCCATGCCAGCTGTTGCAGATTTGTTTGCTGAATTAAAAGCAGACTATGACAAAGAAATTGACGTTAACGTCGTTTCAGCAGCAGCGCTTGCCGAAGATGCGCAAGCAAAATTGGTCGCGGCACTTGAGAAACGTTTCGCACGCAAAGTTAAGCTGAATTGTAGCATCGACGAAACCATCGTAAGTGGTCTGGTCATTAAAGCCGGCGACACCGTTATCGACGGGTCTATTCGCGGCAAGTTAGATCGTCTTGTGACGACGCTACAATCGTAATTGGGAAAAAGAGCATGCAACTTAATTCCACAGAAATTTCTGCACTGATCAAGCAACGCATTGAGCAGTTTGAAGTTGTAAGTGAAGCGCGTAACGAAGGTACTATCGTATCTGTTACCGACGGTATCATCCGCATCCACGGTCTTGCTGACTGTATGCAGGGTGAGATGATCGAGCTTCCTGGCAACCGTTATGCTATCGCATTGAACCTTGAGCGCGACTCAGTAGGTGCGGTAGTAATGGGTCCATACGCTGACCTTAAAGAAGGCGTAAAAGTTAAATCAACAGGTCGTATCCTTGAAGTACCAGTAGGCCGTGGTCTGCTAGGTCGTGTTGTAAACACACTAGGTGAGCCGATTGACGGTAAAGGCGCGGTAGACAACGATGGTTTTGAGCCAGTTGAAAAAATCGCACCGGGCGTAATCGAGCGTCAATCAGTAGACGAGCCAGTACAAACTGGTTATAAGTCTATCGACTCTATGATCCCAGTTGGTCGTGGTCAGCGTGAGCTAGTGATCGGTGACCGTCAGACTGGTAAAACAGCACTGGCTATCGATGCTATCATCAACCAAAAAGACACAGGCGTTAAGTGTGTGTACGTTGCGGTTGGTCAAAAAGCTTCGACCATTGCTAACGTAGTACGTAAACTGGAAGAGCACGGCGCTCTTGAGAACACCATTGTTGTTGTTGCATCAGCATCTGAGTCTGCTGCACTACAATTCCTGGCTCCGTTCTCTGGTTGTACTATGGGTGAATACTTCCGTGACCGTGGTGAAGACGCGCTAATCGTATATGATGACCTGTCTAAGCAAGCTGTTGCTTACCGTCAGATCTCACTACTACTTAAGCGTCCGCCGGGCCGTGAAGCTTACCCAGGTGACGTATTCTACCTTCACTCACGTCTGCTAGAGCGTGCATCACGCGTTAACGCTGATTACGTTGAGAAATACACTAACGGTGAAGTGAAAGGTCAAACAGGTTCATTGACGGCATTGCCAATCATTGAAACTCAAGGTGGTGACGTTTCTGCATTCGTACCTACCAACGTTATCTCAATCACCGACGGTCAGATCTTCCTAGAAACTGACTTGTTCAACGCCGGTATCCGTCCAGCGGTTAACGCTGGTATCTCGGTATCTCGTGTAGGTGGTGCAGCGCAAACTAAAATCGTTAAGAAACTAGGTGGTGGTATCCGTCTAGCGCTAGCTCAGTACCGTGAACTAGCGGCGTTCTCTCAGTTCGCTTCTGACCTTGACGATGCAACACGTGCCCAGCTTGAGCACGGTGAGCGCGTAACAGAGCTAATGAAGCAGAAACAGTACGCACCAATGTCTGTTGCTGACATGTCTCTGTCTCTATTCGCTGTTGAGAAAGGCTACCTGAAAGACATCGAAATCAACAAAGTACTTGATTTTGAAGCAAGCCTTATCGCATTCGCGAAAAGCGAATACGCAGCGCTAATGACTCAAATCAATGAAACTGGTAACTACAACGCCGAGATCGAAGCGCAGCTGAAAGAACTTCTTGAGAAGTTCAAGTCTACGCAAACTTGGTAATGTGTTATGAAGGTGAGTAGTTAGCTACTCACCCAGATTCGGAGAAAGAGTCATGGCCAGCGGAAAAGAGATAAAAAGCAAGATCGGGAGTATCAAGAATACTCAAAAGATCACCAGCGCAATGGAGATGGTTGCCGCTTCTAAAATGAAGAAGGCACAGGAACGCGTCGCGTCCAGCCGCCCATACGCTGAAAACTTACGCAAAGTGATCGGTCGTATTGCTCAGGCTAACCTTGACTTCCAACACCCGTTCTTAATCGAACGTGAGGTGAAGCGAGTAGGTTACATTGTTATCTCTACTGACCGTGGTCTTTGTGGCGGCTTGAACTCAAACGAGTTTAAGCGTGTAGCGAAAGACGTTAAAGCGTGGAAAGAAAAGGGTGTTGATGCAACATTTGCCACCCTGGGTGGCAAAGCTGCCGGTTTCTTTAAACGTTTTGGCGGTGAGCTTGAAGCCAAAAAAGCCGGGTTAGGAGATGCGCCTTCTGTTCAGGACGTAATCGGTCCTGTATCTGTGATGCTAAAAGCATACGAAGAAGGCAAAATTGATCGCTTATTCGTTGTGTACAACAACTTTGTCAACACAATGAAGCAAGAGCCTGTTATCGATCAGTTATTACCTTTGCCAAAAGCTGAAGAAGAAGTATCAGCTCACGCTTGGGATTACTTATATGAGCCAAACCCAGAGGCGATTCTAGAGACACTACTAGTGCGCTTTATTGAGTCTCAGGTTTACCAAGGTGTAGTTGAGAATGCTGCCTCTGAACAAGCTGCCCGTATGGTTGCGATGAAAGCCGCAACAGATAACGCAGGTGGCCTGATTGATGAGTTACAGCTGGTATACAACAAGGCGCGTCAGGCTGCAATCACACAAGAAATCAGTGAGATTGTATCTGGTTCAGCTGCCGTGTAACGCTTCGGCAAAGTTTAACGAGAGGAATAGACATGAGTTTAGGTAAGGTCGTCCAAATTATCGGCGCCGTTGTGGACATCGAGTTCCCACAAGACAACGTGCCAGCCGTATATGACGCACTAAAAGTTACAGAAGGCGACCTGGCTGGTTTGACACTAGAAGTGCAACAGCAGCTAGGTGGCGGTGTGGTACGTGGTATCGCACTAGGTAGTACTGACGGTCTGCGCCGTGGTACTTCAGTAGAAGGTACAGCTGAGCCAATTAAGGTTCCAGTTGGTACAGCAACACTTGGTCGTATCATGAACGTACTGGGTGACGCAATTGATGAAGCCGGCCCAATCGGTGAAGAAGAGCGTTGGTCAATCCACCGCGCTGCGCCTTCATACGAAGAGCAAAGCAGCTCAGTTGAGCTACTTGAAACAGGTATCAAGGTAATCGACCTTGTATGTCCGTTCGCTAAGGGTGGTAAAGTTGGTCTGTTCGGTGGTGCCGGTGTAGGTAAAACCGTAAACATGATGGAACTTATCCGTAACATCGCAATCGAGCACAGCGGTTACTCAGTATTCGCCGGTGTTGGTGAGCGTACTCGTGAGGGTAATGACTTCTACCATGAGATGAACGACTCAAACGTACTAGACAAAGTATCGCTAGTATACGGTCAGATGAACGAGCCACCGGGTAACCGTCTGCGTGTTGCTCTGACTGGTCTGACTATGGCAGAGAAGTTCCGTGACGAAGGTCGTGACGTACTGTTCTTCGTAGATAACATCTACCGTTACACGCTGGCGGGTACTGAGGTATCTGCACTACTAGGCCGTATGCCTTCAGCGGTAGGTTACCAGCCAACTCTTGCAGAAGAGATGGGTGTACTACAGGAGCGTATCGCATCTACTAAGACTGGTTCAATCACGTCAATCCAGGCCGTATACGTACCTGCGGATGACTTGACTGACCCGTCACCAGCAACTACGTTCGCGCACCTTGACGCAACCGTTGTACTTTCACGTGACATCGCATCTCTTGGTATCTACCCTGCGGTAGACCCACTGGATTCAACTTCTCGTCAGCTTGACCCGCTAGTAATCGGTAACGAGCACTACGAGACTGCACGTGGCGTTCAGACTGTACTTCAGCGTTATAAAGAGCTGAAAGACATCATCGCTATTCTAGGTATGGACGAGCTATCTGACGAAGATAAGCAAGTTGTATCTCGTGCACGTAAAATCCAGCGTTTCCTGTCTCAGCCGTTCTTCGTTGCTGAGGTATTCACAGGTGCACCTGGTAAATACGTTTCACTGAAAGACACTATCTCTGGCTTCAAAGGCATCTTAAACGGTGAATACGATGACATGCCAGAGCAGGCTTTCTACATGGTTGGCTCAATCGACGAAGCGATCGAAAAAGCCAAAAACATGTAATTAGGGGGTTGTTATGGCAATGACAGTACGCCTTGACGTAGTAAGCGCTGAAAAGAGTTTGTACTCTGGTGACGTAACTGCGATCCAAGTGACAGGTAGTGAAGGTGAGCTGGGTATTCACCCGGGTCACGCGCCACTGCTGACTGGCCTAAAACCTGGTATGGTACGTTTAGTAACAGAAGACAAAACTGAAGAGTTTATCTATGTTGCAGGTGGTACGCTGGAAGTTCAACCACAGACCGTAACTGTCCTTGCTGACGTTGCGATCCGTGCGGAAGAGCTTGACGAGCAAGCTGCTGAAGAAGCTAAACGTGAAGCGCAGGCGCAACTGGCTTCAGGCACCGCAGGCGAGCTGGATTACCAGCAAGCAGCCATGCAGCTTGAAGAAGCCCTTGCTCAGCTGCGTCTTCTACGCCAGCTGCGCAAATAAGCAGCCACCTATCTGGTTTAAAAAACCCACGCATTGCGTGGGTTTTTTTATGCCTGAATTTCCCTGCATGTAGGTGGTTTGAAAATGAAGAGTGTTTGGTACAGCGATTGTCTGTTATCACTAAGGAGGCGCCCAAGGCTTAGTGTGGTTGTGTATGTGGTAGCGCTTGAGGTGGTATAGAACGGAACAATCTAAGATATGGTAACATCGACTCAGTCAGACAAAGGTTGCCATGACAGCGGACCTGATTTTCAATCGTAAGTTGATATATTTGGCGAGGCTTGGCGCTGATTTTAGGCCATTTTGTTATAACAAGCCTATGAATAATCGAACTAATTCATTGAGTTATCTGTGTATATACACTAAAGCAATCCGGTTCGCGGGATGACCCATGAAAAAGTGCTGACTGGAGTCATGGAAGTCGGGAAATAATAATCTGTACATTCGTTTACTAACCTTAATGAAACAGAGTGTTTAACTCTTTAATTTTTTGCTTTAATATTGCCAAAGACGACTTGGTGTAGCTAAGTATCCGAGGCGGTGATTAGGTCTTATCACCTATGAAAAAACCGCCTATCTACTCAGCAGCTTTAATAAGAAGCCAGCCCTACTCATAAACTCTACAATTTAGTTTATTCCAATAGTATAAGGGCCTGATAATAAGCAGTTACGATATGAATGAAGTTAACTTTTCAAGGACTGTGAAAGCGGTAAAATTTGGATCCTGGACACTAGATCCAAAACGGCAAACCATCACAGACGGTGAAGTAACCAGAGAACTTGAACCTCTGTTATTTAAAATCCTCTGCTACTTAATTTTGAACAATGATCAGATCATCACCAGGGACGATCTGGTCAATGATGTGTGGTGCCAAAATTACGTTGATAATAACGCCATCAACCGGGCAATGTCTGAGCTGCGTAAAGTGCTCAAATCAGACAAGCAAAAAGGACTGGTTGTTAAGACACACTATCGTAAAGGGTACAGCTTTTTCCTTGAACCTGAAATTGTTTATCAAGACCTAATTCCTCAGGCCAGTATTACGCCTGTCACGCGGCCTAACACTAAATCACCAGAACAAAAGCCTGAGCCAGTAGCAAAGAAGAAACCGGTTAACGTCTTTAAATTGCGTCCAGCCCTTATGGCGGTTGTATTAGCTGTGGGCGGTGGTGTACTGGGCCTGATGATGTCCTCAGCAGAGAATGCTCCAGAAGCATCACCTGTGCCCTCTGCTTTGGTCGAGGATGTGACCTATAAAGAACAGCTGTTGTCCTGGATGCCTGGCCGCTACATGGGCACTAAAGTCTCCCCAAGCAATGAGTTTGTCGCGTTTTCTTTTGTACCTGAAGGTACAACTAATCAAAGCTTGATCATCAAGGAGCTTAAAACCGGCCTTGAGAAAAAGATCAGTGAGGTGAATATCAATTTTTCCCCACTGGGCTGGACGGCTGATTCGGGCAAGCTTTTTTATCGCCTTGAGGAAGGTGAAAAGTGCGAGGTTTGGCAGACTGACAGAGACTTGGCAGGCAATAGTCGCTTTTTATTCAACTGTAATAGTCCCATTCAGCATGGTGCTGGTGTGGGAGGTAGCTCATTTGTATACTCTAAAGCAAATTATCGCGGACGAGATCAGTTATCTGTTCTGATGAACTATGACTATGAAACGGGGGAGGAGTTTCAGCTCACCTCTCCCAATTTAAACTCCTTTGGCGATATGTTTTTGTTGTATGAATCGTCGCTAGACAGCGTCTTTTTTTCTCGCCGACAGTACGACACCTATGAACTCTACATGACTGATATGGAAGGCAGTAAGCAAATAAAACTGTACGAGTCAAAAACCCCTATCTGGGAAGTCATGTATGAGGCTGAATCAGACACATTAATGTGGTTCTGTAATGCAACCAACAGGCTGTTTGAATTTTCGTTAGAAGCGAACATGCTTAAAAGTAAGACTCAGCTTACCAATAAAGGAAATTACGCTAACGGATACCCATTGTCTAAGGACAAAGTGATCGCGATTAACTATCCCTACAAGCATAATATTTATGAGCTTAGTTTGTCACAGTCCACATTGTCACCGTTATTCATCAATGACGAGATTAAGTTTTCGGGGTTTGTGAAAAATGGGCTGGCCCATTATCTGGCTCTTGAGCACGAAAAGTGGATCTTGAAGCAAGGCATTGAACCTGATCAACTCAACACCATTTATACCATAGGCAACCCGCAAGATAGTTTTCCTTTGCTTAACTATGATGCCCGGACGGAACAAACATTACTAGGGTTTGGCGAGCAGTTAATTGTATTTGACAACCAGTTTAATACACAGCATATCGTTGAGGTGGAGAATACGGTCTTAGCTGCGGATATTCTGCCTGACGGAGATATTGGATATATTGTTATCGATGAAAACCAAAAAAATAACCAGTTTTATATTTACTCAAAGCAGAGCAAGCAGTCAAAAAGATTACCGATAAAAGATGCAGTTTGGTTTGCTCAGTTCAACGACAGTCAGTTAATTTACCAGTCGCGTAAGAATACGTTGCATTATTTTGATCTGTCTACAGGCGCTATAAGCGACGAAATATCGCTACCACATAGCGCCAACTCCCGGCTGGTAACAAATGACAGAGGAGGTGTTTATTACTCTAATGGTAAGCAAGTCTATCAAATGAAAGAAGGAGGATGGCATCTGCTGAGCGATTTAGGTGATAAAACGGTTTACTCTTTGCGGTATTCAACGGAGCGCGATTCACTCATTATGACGACGCTGGAAGGAGCAAACAATCACTTGATCCAGTTGGAAGCATCACGACAAGCCCCATCTCTGTAGTTTTTGTCTGTCAGTGGTATATCGATTGTTATACCACTGACTGGCAGTTGATTCGCGCAACTTTCTCCTGTAACACTTCCCATCCATCTTACGTTTCTTATATCACTCCTGTTTTTATCTTTGTAAAACGCTTTTTTATGTTGCCGAACCTTACAACAATGGCGATATGACAAACTTGTAAAGTTGTTGCTAACGCAGACACTTAAATTTTAGCTGATGAAGACATTATCACTTGCGATTCTTGATTATAAAACCATATTAATCAATGGTTTATTTTCAAAGGTTATATTCGCCATATAAGCTTTGATAACTTCCCATATTCTGTTCCATGCGGTACTGTTTTAACATCAACACGGCAAAAGTGTGTGGTTATCTATATATGCTCGGCTGCAAGACGTGCTGACAACTGAATGACATCCTTTGATAATAAAAAAATGTGAGGAAACAAAGATGAAATTTAAAGTGAACAAAAAAGAGCTAAAAAACCTGCAGAGTGAAAAGTCACTAAATGCACAGCAGACACGAATGATTGGTGGTGCAGGTGACTACATGGCGCCTAATCCAAGGACCAACACAAGTCACTTTTCAAACAATGACTAATTGTCACTTAAGAATGTAAAAAGGGCATGGATAAAATTTTTAGTATGCTTAACAGGTGGGCTAGCGCTCGTATTGACTGATAATAAAAAAAGTGTGAGAAAACAAAGATGAAATTTAAAGTGAATAAAAAAGAACTTAAGAATCTTCAAGATAAAAATACACTAAATGCTCAGCAGACACGAAAGATTGGTGGTGCAGGTCACTACAATGCGCCTGGTCCGCGAACTAACACAACTTTCCCATCACTTGACGGCTAATCGTCAACTTAAGAATGTAAAAAGGGCATGGATGAAATTTTTAGTATGTTTAATAGGTGGGCTAGCGCTCGTATCGACTGAGGCATCGCCTCTTAGCTTTGCAGGTAATCTAACCGTAGGGGCACCCAGTTACCAATATCACTTTGCTACGTCAAGTGGAGCTGCGTTAAACCACCTCGTTACGCTTGATCAGGTTGTCTCTGAGGGAGAACCTTTATTGAGTTACAAAGAGGCTATTAAGGATAGAGTCAAGCTTATACTTGCTGGCTCTCAGGGGGTGGTGACTGAGCTGAATGCCGATTCGTCTGTTTCAAAAGGAGAGTTGCTTGCCAAGCTGCTTACTCCAACGTTGCTTGGCATATTTGAACCAGCTCATGAGCAAACCAATACGCCAAGAGAGCTCTGGTTCTGCCATGTCGGCAATGCATTTAAAGTGAAAGTAAGTTACGAGAGCCGCGAAAAAATGTTTGTCACGCTGCACCTGAATGAATACGTTACTAAGGTAAGTGAATCGTTCAAAAGTGCAAAACCAACGACCTTATTTGCGGACAAAGCAGAGTGTGTAGAACAGGTGAGTTCGAATAAAGAAATAAGGGAATTGCCCTAAGCATGGCGGTGCGTCGGGCATACATATGCGAGAAATGCAGATGTAATAAGGAAATTTCATACTACAGCGCAAAATTTAAAAAAACAATAGCTGATTTCAATTATCGGCTCATGTTCTCCGGCACTGCACCTCTTTTCTCTTTGCGACTCACACAAAAGCGCCTTTTGTGTTGGCGGGCGTTGGTCCTGCATGAGGTTCGTAGTTAACATACCTTCAGATAGGCCTGAACAATTCTCATCAATACGTTTACAAGTGTACGGAGCTACACTTTTTTCTGTGTGTGGTCAGCCCCTCAGTCGCCGCTTGCCAAGTTAGGCTGATCTGCTCGCCTATAGCGCATAAGCACAGCTGTCTTATTCTGCTGTACTCTTTGGTACCGTATTCGTTTATCACCGAATTTTATATTCCGCTATTCTCATGGCGTATAACACTGTGTGATGCTTTTTACATCAGCGACCATGGTATACGAGCATACTGTTGGCAATGCTTCTATGATACCTGCTCGCCTATCGTGCATAGCACAGCCTTGTCACTTTGTTGCATGCTCCGGCACAGACTCTTTTTGTATCTCTTATCCACTTATCATCGAATTTCACGTTTCGTTATTCTCAGTGCGTCTAATGCTCTATTAAATTGGCACAGGCGGGGGCTGCACTCGATCACAGGTGGCCGATTAATATGCCCGGCCCTTCGCATGCCGTAAACGATGGTGAATGGGAGCATGTACTGGTTTTCTGGTGTATGAAGCGACACGAGGCAAGTTCAAAGTAGGTATAAGGTGCAAGGCTGGGTTGTGTGGTGGGTGAAGAGCAAAAGGGTTTGTAAATCGACCTTTCAATGACATGCTAAAAATACAATGTTACTCGAAGTAGTCACTTATACGGTAGTAATAATTGTATTTAAGTTTTTGTAATTTATGGATAAATTCTTTTTTTAGTGAATTTGAATTCTACCTTTCTGTATCGCACTATGAGCTCAACACAAGCAGCGCCACCTTAAGAGTTTGGCGGTACTGACATCAGAATTGAATGAAATGGAGCGATACCCGATGACATTAAAAGAGTTCTTTGAGCGTTATTACGAAATCATTTGTTCGGGCAACCTCGACGATCTGGAGCCATTCTATCATACCGGTGCGGGTGTAATGGCCGGTGCTAAGTCCCAGTTTGAAAGTATGCGTAAGCAACTGAGCTTTAAAATGACACTGCGTAATGTAGAGCTATTGGCTAAGCGTGACGATTTGCTAATAGTACGGGACGTGATGACCATTGAGGGAGAAAAAGAGGGACAGGCTCTTGATAAGCGTTCTGAAAATATACATTCATTGGCGAAAGAAGCCGGTCAGTGGCGAATTTTCTCGACGTCAACGTTTCCAGATGAGGCAGAGTAATTATGTCGGGGTTATTCAGAAAAGAAGCCATTGAACACCAGGGGCAGAAATTAGATGGCGAGGTATCGATTGCGACGCACATGTCATTTAACTGGATCCTACTGGTAATTCTGGTGACGGTATTGATTGGTATCACTTACCTGGTGGTTGGTGAGTATCACAGGAAAGAGATCGTTTCAGGCTATCTGAGGCCAACAGATGGTCTGAGTAAGGTGTATCCCTTGGGTCAGGGTGTCATTGATGAAGTTTATGTCGAAGAAGGACAAAAGGTCGAAAAAGGCCAAGTGCTGGTGCGGGTAAGAATGGAACGGATCCTGACCTCTGGCAGCGATATGAATGAAGCGATTTTAGCGGAGCTCATTAAGCAAAAGGATTTGGTAAAGAAAAATATAGAGAATCAGACGCAGCTGGCGAAAGTCAGTCAGGAGAAGCTGGACTCTCAGATCAATAACACGGCATTTCAGCTTGCACAGACTAAAAAGCAACATGAATTGCTAACTCAGCGTGTCGAGCTCAGCGAAAAACGCTATCGGGATACGCTGGCATTGATTGAAAAAGACTTTGTCTCTCAATCTGATGTTGAAAGTGTCCGCGATGCCATGTTGGTTTTGCAACAGCAAGCGGAAGATCTGGAAGGGCGAGTATTGAGCCAGCAAGAGTCCCTTAGCCAGCTGCGTCTGGAGCGTCAGCAATTGCCGCTGACTTTACAGAAAACAGAAGCACAGCTGAGAACTCAGCTTGCCGATATTAATCAGCAGATCACTCAGGCCAGTGCACAGCAAAGTTACGATGTGCGTAGTCATAGAGGTGGTCGGATCAGCAGTCTGATGGTTAAACCAGGCATGATTGCGCACAGTACCAGCCCTTTAATGACGGTACTGCCTGAAAATGCGGCGCTGGAAGCTGTGCTGTTAGTCCCATCCCGCGCATTTGGTTTTGTACAGGAAGGGCAAAATACGCGGATCCGTTATCAGGCCTTCCCCTATGCCCGGTTTGGCATCTATGAGGGTACGATTTCGAGCGTCTCAAAATCAATTTTACTCCCTAATGAGACAAGTTTGCCTGTGACACTCCGAGAGCCGGCTTATCAGGTGGTTGTCTCACTCAAAGCACAGCATGCCCACGCCTATGGTGCGTCTGTTCCTCTGCAGGCTGGGATGTTACTGGAAGCCGATATCATGGTTGATAAACGCACCTTGTTTGAATGGTTATTTGAACCTCTTTACAGCATTAAAGGAGCAATCTGATGGAAAATCCAATGCACTTACTCCGGTTTAGCGCTGCCAAAAGGCTGCCTGTTATTCTACAAACCGAGGCGGCGGAATGCGGGCTTGCCAGTCTGGCAATGGTTGCTGCTTATCACGGATACAAAACAGATCTGACGACATTGCGTCAGACCCATGAAATCTCATTGAAAGGGGCGAACTTAGAAGAGCTAATGCAAATTGCAGACAAGCTCAAGCTCAGTTCTCGGGCACTGCGGTTAGATTTAGAACATCTGCCGCAATTAAAAACCCCCTGTATTTTACACTGGGATATGAATCACTTTGTTGTACTTAAAAAAGTGACTAAACACAGTGTTGAAATACACGACCCGGGTTTAGGCCATCGTAAATATACCATGGATGATTTTTCGAAACACTTCACTGGTGTGGCACTGGAGCTGAGTCCAACGGAAGAGTTTAAGTCTGAAGATACCCGGGTAAACCTTAAGTTATCCGATTTTTGGAGCAAAGTGACCGGCCTTAAATCCACATTGGGTAAAGTGTTTGTTTTGTCCTTACTCTTGCAGGCTTTCGCCATCGCCAGTCCATACTATATGCAACTGGTTGTTGATGAAGTCATTCTGAGCTTTGACCAAAACTTATTGGCTATTTTAGCCGTGGGATTCGGCTTATTGATGCTCATAGAAATGGTGACCGGCGCGGTACGGAGCGTGTTATTGCTACACTTCGGTAACCTCATGAGTATTCAGCTTGGTGCAAACTTGTTTCATCACCTTATCCGCTTGCCACTGCAGTATTTTGAAAAACGTCATATTGGTGATGTGGTGTCACGCTTTGGCTCATTACAACAGGTAAAAGAACTGCTGACCAAAGGCGTGATCGAAGCCTTAATCGATGGGGTTATGGCCATTGCTACCTTGATCATGATTTTTGTGTACAGCCCCAAATTGAGTGCCGTGGTACTTGTTGCTACCGCAGTGTATGCCGTCATACGCATTGCCATGTACAGACCGTTACGACGCATGTCGGAAGAAGTCATCGTAAATCAGGCCAAAGAGCAGTCAAACTTCATGGAAACGGTACGTGGTATCCAAACTATCAAGTTGTTTGGCCGCGAAGTGCAAAGGCAGAGTGTCTGGCATAACAAATACGCGGACAGTTTGAATGCCGGGATCCGGGTAGGTCATTTGAACATCGGTTATGAAGCAATCAATAAGGTGATCTTTGGATTTGAAAATGTGCTGGTGGTCTATTTTGCCGCAATGCTGGTTATGGAAGGCGATCTGACTGTCGGGATGTTATTCGCTTTCATGGCATATAAGCGTCAGTTTGTAGAGAAAATGGCGTCTCTTATCGAAAAGCTTATCGAGTTTAAGATGCTAAGTCTGCACTTTAACCGGCTTGCTGATATTTCACTGACCGATAAAGAAGATCATATGCAGGGTAAAGCCAGTAGTGGGGAATTGACCGGAGCGCTTACACTTCAGGATGTCACTTATCGCTACAACAGCAAAGAAGCACCGGTGTTTAAAAACCTGGACCTGACCATTGAGGCTGGTGAATCCATCGCGATAGTCGGCCCGTCCGGCTGTGGCAAAACGACGCTTGCCAAAATCATGCTGGGCTTATTTGAACCCGAAGCGGGCAAGGTACTCGTTGATGGGATCGACATCAAGCAGATAGGATTATCAAAATATCGCTCCCAGATCGCGGCTGTGATGCAGGATGATCAGTTATTGTCAGGCTCCATCGCCGATAACATCTCGTTTTTTGACCCTGACCTGGATATGCGAAAAGTCGAGTGGGCGGCTCAGGTTGCTGCCATTGATAAGGATATTATGTCGATGACCATGGGGTATAACACTCTGGTGGGAGATATGGGAGCAGCCCTGTCCGGAGGGCAGATCCAGCGGCTGCTGTTGGCCAGGGCATTGTATCGAAAACCTAAGATTCTGTTTATGGATGAAGCAACCAGTAATTTAGATACCAAGCTCGAGTTTTCAGTCAATGAAGCGGTTAAGAATCTGGATATTACCCGAATAATCATAGCGCACAGGCCTGAAACCATTGCCAGTGCAGATCGTGTCATTGAGTTGAGATATGGGCAGGCTGTTGCGGTAGATAAGCCGGATATTAGTCTGAGGCGGCCTAAGTCTGCAGATGTATCCTTGTGTATAGATAGCACGCCATATACTGAAACAGGTGCGACGAGTGAGTTTAATATGGCTTAGTATAAGTCAATATAATAAGTATGTGGTTTATATTTGAGTGCACCATTATTAATTTTTAGTGGCTTATGTTCTTGATTGTGGTGCGCACTCAACTTGCTTTTAATTGTTTTTTGTTTTTATTTAATTGGTTTTTATTTTTTTAATATGGTGTGTTGACATTTTGTTTTTTGGTGTTAACTTATAAATCAAGCTTAAATCTTGGCGGAGATAAGCTTAAATCAAAAAGTGTAATAAGGTTTGCGAGATTAATGCTCTCTTTAATTTGAAAGTTCTATTTTTAATTTGGATTTTTAAATTCTTTGAGTTCTCCATGAAAATTTAAAAATAGAGTTTGTTAAATACAGCCAGAGAATATTTTACTGTTAAGTTAAAGTTGCTTTGGGATGTTGCAAACCTCTTTCTGCTCTCTGGCTTTATCGTTTTAGTTGTTAAGCCTTTAAGAAGGCAGATAAAAATCTGATATTAACGACTGTGGCCGTTACATGAAAATAGGAAAAATTATGAAAAATCTAAATGCTAAAGACCTGGTTCTGATCGCAGGTGGTGAAGAAGAAGTACCTATGTGCCCTGATATCGATCAATATATCAACTAATAGAGGAAATAAACATGAACGAATTAAATAAGTATGAAGTGGAAAATGTAACTGGTGCGGGCCGCGAATATGATGACCCGTGTGACCCTGAACTTTTTTTCAAAAAATAGGAAGTTAAAAATGAAAGAAATAAAAGAACTGACAGCTGTTTTTGGTGGAAGCTTATGCGAGCATTGCGCTGAAGAATTACGTGAACTTGAAAGTCTGAAATAAGAGTTTAAGGAAATAAAATGAAAGTTATTAATAATCCAAGCTTGGTTTCTGGTGCAGGTGACCCTTTTATCGATATGAGCTGTGATGTTATCGAACACCAAGATTGTAAATCTAATTAATTAAATATTTATATAAGGATTAAATGATGAAAGAACTAAACGCAACCCAAATGAACGCAATCAATGGCGCTGGTGGCTCTGTATACGGCAAAGTAACCAAAGACGGCTGGGAAATCGGCTTCAAGTACGAATTTTAATCGACCCTGAAAGGATAAAGATCATGAAAGAACTAAACGCAATCCAAATGAACGCAATCAATGGCGCTGGTGGCTCTGTATACGGCAAAGTAACCAAAGACGGCTGGGAAATCGGCTTCGAAATCAAGTTTTAATAAACACTAAAGGACAAAGATCATGAAAGAACTAAATGCAATCCAAATGAACGCAATCAATGGCGCTGGTGGCTCTGTATACGGCAAAGTAACCAAAGACGGCTGGGAAATCGGCTTCGAAATCAAGTTTTAATAAACACTAAAGGACAAAGATCATGAAAGAACTAAATGCAATCCAAATGAACGCAATCAATGGCGCTGGTGGCTCTGTATACGGCAAAGTAACCAAAGACGGCTGGGAAATCGGCTTCAAGTACGAATTTTAATCGACCCTGAAAGGACAAAGATCATGAAAGAACTAAATGCAATCCAAATGAACGCAATCAATGGCGCTGGTGGCTCTGTATACGGCAAAGT